>NZ_JACYFR010000001.1 GCF_014837175.1 Cellulomonas sp. JH27-2
CGGTCCTCCCACCGGGGCGCCGGCAATTCGCATGCAAGCCACGAAGGCAGTCACGCTAGGAGTCAGACGCCCCGGTGACAGGACCCAACCACCGCTAAGCGGCACCGTCACCCTGACACTGAGCCTCACGCTACGCCGCGCATGCACGAGGGCCCGGACACCGTGCGGTGTCCGGGCCCTCGTGGGGTGCTGCGGGCGTCAGGCCTTGTCGGCCTCGGTCGCCTCGGCCTCGGTCGCCTCGTCGGCGGACGCCTCCGTGGCGGTCTCCTCGGCCTGGGGCTCCTCGGCCGGCTTGGCCTTGGGCGCCGACTTCTGCGTCGCCTTGGTGGCCTCGCGGACGACGGCCTGCTTCGGCGAGACGGGCTCGAGGACGAGCTCGATCACGGCCATGGGCGCGTTGTCGCCCTTGCGGGGGCCGACCTTCGTGATGCGGGTGTAGCCGCCCTGACGCTCGGCCATGGCGGGCGCGATCTCGGTGAAGAGGACGTGGACGACCTCCTTCTCCTTGATCACGGTCATGACGCGGCGACGAGCGTGCAGGTCGCCGCGCTTGCCGAACGAGATCAGGCGCTCGGCCAGGGGGCGCAGGCGCTTGGCCTTGGCCTCCGTCGTCGTGATGCGGCCGTACTTGAACAGCTGCGTCGCGAGGTTGGCGAGGATCAGGCGCTCGTGCGCCGGTCCGCCACCGAGCCGGGGACCCTTGGTGGGCGTAGGCATGGTCATTCTCCTTGGAAGTTCATCGTCAGTACCGAATCAGTACTGGTCGGTCCTGAGGCTGAATCAGTACTGCTCGTCCTCGACGAAGTCGCCCTCGTCGTCGCCGTAGTAGGCCGCCGTGGTCGGGTCGAAGTCGAGCGGGCTGTCCTTGAGGGACAGGCCCAGCTCGGCAAGCTTCTCCTTGACCTCGGTGATCGACTTGGCGCCGAAGTTGCGGATGTCGAGCAGGTCGGCCTCGGAACGCGCCACGAGCTCACCCACCGAGTGGATGCCCTCACGCTTGAGGCAGTTGTACGACCGGATCGTCAGCTGCAGGTCCTCGATCGGCAGAGCCAGGTCGGCGGCGAGCGCGGCGTCCGTCGGCGACGGACCGATCTCGATGCCCTCGGCCTCGACGTTCAGCTCACGGGCCAGGCCGAAGAGCTCGACCAGCGTCTTGCCGGCCGACGCGAGCGCGTCGCGCGGGCTGATCGCGGCCTTCGTCTCGACGTCGACGATGAGCTTGTCGAAGTCCGTGCGCTGCTCGACACGCGTCGCCTCGACCTTGTAGGTCACCTTGAGGACCGGCGAGTAGATCGAGTCGACCGGGATGCGGCCGATCTCGGCGTCGAACGACTTGTTCTGGTTCGCGGACACGTAGCCGCGGCCCCGCTCGACGGTCAGCTCGATCTCGAGCTTGCCCTTGTCGTTGAGCGTCGCCAGGTGCAGACCCGGGTTGTGGACCTCGACGCCGGCCGGGGGCACGATGTCGGCGGCCGAGACCTCACCAGCACCCTGCTTGCGCAGGTACATCACGACGGGCTCGTCGTTCTCCGAGGAGACGACCAGCTGCTTGATGTTGAGGATGATCTCGGTGACGTCCTCCTTGACCCCGGGCACGGTCGAGAACTCGTGCAGCACGCCGTCGATCCGGATGGACGTGACGGCGGCACCGGGGATGGAGGAGAGCAGCGTACGGCGCAGCGAGTTGCCGAGCGTGTAGCCGAAGCCGGGCTCGAGCGGCTCGATGGAGAAGCGCGAACGGTTCTCCGAGATGACCTCTTCGGTCAGGGTGGGGCGCTGTGCGATCAGCACGGTGTGATTCCTCTCAGCGGGCGTCCGCCATATGACACGCCGCAGGTACTACAGGCCGCCGCGGTCTCGGTCCACCGGGGCGGGACAGGCGAAACCCCCGGGGGCGGCGAAGCCACCCCCGGGGTACGGGTGATCAGACGCGGCGACGCTTCGGCGGGCGGCAGCCGTTGTGCGCCTGGGGCGTCACGTCCTGGATCGAGCCGACCTCGAGGCCGGTCGCCTGCAGCGAACGGATCGCGGTCTCGCGGCCCGAGCCCGGGCCCTTCACGAAGACGTCGACCTTGCGCATGCCGTGCTCCTGCGCACGACGAGCGGCAGCCTCGGCGGCGAGCTGGGCGGCGAAGGGCGTCGACTTGCGCGAGCCCTTGAAGCCGACCTGGCCCGACGACGCCGACGCGATGACGGCGCCCGACGGGTCGGTGATCGAGATGATCGTGTTGTTGAACGTGCTCTTGATGTGCGCCTGGCCGTGGGAGACGTTCTTCTTCTCCTTGCGGCGCGGCTTGCGCACGGCGGAACGGGTCTTGGGAGGCATGTCTTCTTCTCTCTACAGGATCGAGGGTCCGGCTGCGCGGACGGTGCGCGCTGCGGCGGACAGGGCTACTTGCGCCCGGCCTTCTTCTTGCCGGCCACGGTGCGCTTGGGGCCCTTGCGGGTACGCGCGTTGGTCTTGGTGCGCTGACCGCGCACCGGCAGGCCGCGGCGGTGACGCAGGCCCTCGTAGCAGCCGATCTCGACCTTGCGGCGGATGTCGGCGGCGACCTCACGGCGGAGGTCACCCTCGAGCTTGAAGCTGGCCTCGAGGTAGTCGCGCAGGGCGACGAGCTCGGTGTCGCCCATGTCCTTCACGCGAAGGTCACCGGAGATGCCGGTGGCGGCGAGGGTCTGCTTGGCGCGGGTGCGGCCGACCCCGTAGATGTAGGTGAGCGCGATCTCCAGCCGCTTCTCGCGGGGGAGGTCCACTCCGATAAGACGTGCCATGTGCCTGGTGGCTCCTGAACTGCGTCGGAGGTCTTCCGCACCATCTCCCCGCTGACTGCGGGCCCCGGCCTCCGACCGAGGGTTCGCCGGTCCGGCCCTGCGGGCCGGTTCCGGAGTGGTGGTGCGCTGTGCCGACCCCGTGGGGTCGTCGTACTGCGGGTGGAGCGAGACGCCGTGAGCGTCAGGGCATCAGCCCTGGCGCTGCTTGTGGCGCAGGTTCTCGCAGATCACCTGGACGCGACCGTGCCGGCGGATCACCTTGCACTTGTCGCAGATCTTCTTGACGCTGGGCTTGACCTTCATCGCGTGTTCCTCCGCCGCCGTTTCGTTCCCCGGTGCACGGGGACATGACGGCGTGTTGATGTGGTGATTACTTGTAGCGGTAGACGATGCGACCGCGGGACAGGTCGTACGGGCTGAGCTCCACCACCACGCGGTCCTCGGGGAGGATCCGGATGTAGTGCTGCCGCATCTTGCCCGAGATGTGCGCGAGAACCTTGTGGCCGTTCGTGAGCTCCACCCGGAACATCGCGTTGGGGAGCGCCTCGACGACACTTCCCTCGATCTCGATGACGCCGTCCTTCTTCGCCATGTCCTCCGCTAACTGTCGGTCTTCTGGAACAACCCACGGCGACCGCGAACGACCGGCGACTGCCGACCGATGGCGGACGTACGTGGGGAGCGGGTGCTGATGCCGTTCGACCGGACACCCGCTCGGTCGCAGACCGGCTCGGCATCGGATGACTGACAGGGCGCACACACCCAACGGACAACTGTACGCCATCACTCCCAGCAGACGAAACCGGCTCGGACGTGACGTGCGGGACATCCGCGCCGCTCGGTGCGCGCGGACGCGCACGCCCCGGTCGGATGTCACCCCGGCGTCACGTCCGCCCACGGCGGGCAGGAGCTGGTCAGCCGAGCGGGGCGACCTGCACGCCGAGCGCGGCCAGCGCCTCGGCTCCACCGTCGGGCGAGGTCAGCACCCAGATGCCGCCCTCGTGGAGCGCAACGGTGTGCTCCCAGTGCGCCGCGCGGGACCCGTCCCGCGTCACGACCGTCCAGTCGTCCTCGAGGACGTCGCTCTCCTGCTCGCCACGGACGAGCATGGGCTCGACGGCGAGGCACATCCCCGGCCGCAGGCGTGGACCACGGTCTCGGGTCCGGTAGTTCAGGACGTCGGGCGGCTGGTGCATCTGCGTCCCGATCCCATGCCCGACGTAGTCCTCGACGATCCCGTACCGCACGCCTGCGTTGAGACCCGCTTCGTGCGCGGCGTCGACGACGTCCTCGACGGCCTCCCCCACCACACCGAGCCTGTCGGCCGTGGCGAGGGCGGCGATGCCGGCCCACATGGCGGCCTGGGTGGTGGCGACGAGCGCATCGTCACCGTCGTCGACCGCCCCGGGCACCACCATCGAGAACGCGGCGTCACCATGCCAGCCGTCGACGACCGCACCGAAGTCGACCGAGACGACGTCCCCGGCTGCCAGCTCGCGTTCGCCGGGGATGCCGTGCACGACCTCGTCGTTCACCGACACGCACAAGACCGCCGGGTAGTCGTGGTAGCCGAGGAAGGACGAGCCCGCGCCGGCCTCGGCCAGGACGCCCGCCGCGACGGCGTCGAGCTCCGCGGTCGTCACGCCGACGGCGACCGCCGCGCGCACCGCCGCGTGAGCGTCGGCCACGACGAGTCCGGCCCGCCGCATGAGCAGCATCTGCTCGGGCGACTTGAGCTCGATCCGTTCCCGGCCGAACATCGTCAGCGCGCAGCCGTGCCGATCACCGCGAGCAGCCGCTCAGTGACCTCGTCGACCTCACCCAGGCCGTCAACCTGCGCGAGCAGGTCGCGCTCGGCGTAGACCGCCGAGATCGGCGCGGTCTGCTCGGCGTACACGTCGAGCCGGTGGCGGATGACGTCCGCCGTGTCGTCCTCGCGTCCCTCGATCTCGGCGCGCTTGATCAACCGCTCGGTCACGACCTCCGGGTCCGCCGTGATCTCGACCGCGAGGTCGAGCGAGAGACCGGCGTCGGCGAGGATCGTGTCCAGCTCCGCGACCTGAGCCACGTTGCGCGGGTAGCCGTCGAGCAGGAACCCCTCGGCCGCGTCCGCCTCGGCGAGCCGGTCGCGCACCATGGCGTTCGTGACCTCGTCGGGCACCAGGGCACCACGCGAGGAGTACGACTGGGCGAGCTTGCCCAGCTCCGTGCCGCCCTTGATGTTGGCGCGGAAGATGTCGCCCGTCGAGATGGCCGGCACGCCCAGGCGCTCGGCGAGCCGTGCGGCCTGGGTGCCCTTGCCCGCTCCGGGAGGACCGAGGAGGACCAGACGCGCGCTCACCGGAGGAACCCTTCGTAGTGCCGCTGCTCGAGCTGCGACTGGATCTGCTTGACCGTCTCGAGGCCGACGCCGACGACGATGAGGATCGACGAGCCACCGAACGGGATGTTGTTGCCGACGCCCAGCACGATGAACGTGATCGTGGGGATCAGCGCGACGAGCGCCAGGTAGATCGAGCCGGGCGCGGTGATGCGCGAGATGACGTAGTTCAGGTAGTCCGCCGTGGGGCGCCCCGCGCGGATGCCGGGGATGAAGCCGCCGTACTTCTTCATGTTGTCGGCGACCTCGTCCGGGTTGAACGTGATGGCCGTGTAGAAGTAGCAGAAGAAGATGATCAGGACGACGTAGATCGCCAGGTGCAGCGGCGCGCTCGTGCTCGCCAGGTTCAGGGAGACCCAGCGGACCCACTCGGAGTTCTGGTCACCGAACTGGGCGATCAGCGCGGGCACCTGCAGCAGCGACGACGCGAAGATCACCGGGATGACGCCCGCCATGTTGATCTTGATCGGGATGTACGTGCTGGAGCCGCCGTACATGCGCCGCCCCACCATCCGCTTCGCGTACTGGACCGGGATGCGGCGCTGGCTCTGCTCGACGAACACGACGAGCCCGATGACGAGGATGATGATCGCCATCACGACGATGAACTTGCTGACACCGTTGTTCGAGCCGGCGATCGACCACATGTTGCCCGGGAAGCTCGCGGCGATCGAGGTGAAGATCAGCAGCGACATGCCGTTGCCGACACCGCGCTCGGTGATGAGCTCGCCGAGCCACATGATCAGGCCCGTACCGGCGGTCATGGTGATGACCATGATCAGCAGCGTGACCCACGAGTCGTCGGGGATCACGTCGAAGGAGCAGCCCTGGAACAGGTTGCCGCTGCGCGCGATCGTGATGATCGTCGTCGACTGCAGGATCGCCAGGCCGATCGTCAGGTACCGCGTGTACTGCGTGAGCTTCGCGGTGCCCGACTGCCCCTCCTTGTGGAGCTCCTCGAACTTGGGGATCACCACGCGCAGCAGCTGGACGATGATGCTCGCCGTGATGTACGGCATGATCCCGAGCGCGAAGACGGACAGGTGCAGCAGCGCACCACCGCTGAAGAGGTTGACCAACCCCAGCAGGTTGCTGTCCGCCGTCGCGTCGATGCACTTCTGGACGTTCGGGTAGGACACCCCCGGCGTCGGCAGGAAGGAGCCGAAGCGGAACACGACCATGATCCCGATCGTGAAGAGCAGCTTCCGCCGCAGGTCGGGCGTCCTGAACGCCCGCACGAATGCGCCTAGCACCTGATCCTCCTGTACCGCTGTCGCGGCAGTTCGTGCGACCGGGTCGTTCCGGCCGCGTCGCCCGGCTGTCGCACAGGCACCCGGGGCACCCTAGCCGATCGAGGTCGAGATACGGAACGAGGCCGGTGGGCGTGAGAACGCACCACCGGCCTCGTACCGGTTTGTCAGTCCTGCGAGACGCTGCCGCCGGCAGCGACGATCTTGTCCTTCGCCGACGCCGAGAAGGCGTCCACGGCGACGGAGACCTTGACCGTCAGCTCACCGGTGCCGAGCACCTTGACGGGCTGGCCCTTGCGGACCGCACCCTTGGCCACCAGGTCGGCGACCGTCACGTCGCCACCGTCGGGGTACAGCGCCGAGAGCTTGTCCAGGTTGACGACCTGGTACTCGACGCGGAACGGGTTCTTGAAGCCACGAAGCTTGGGCAGACGCATGTGCAGCGGCATCTGACCACCCTCGAAGCGGGTGGGGACCTGGTAACGGGCCTTCGTACCCTTGGTACCGCGACCGGCCGTCTTACCCTTCGACGCCTCACCACGACCCACGCGGGTCTTGGCGGTCTTGGCGCCGGGGGCCGGACGCAGGTGGTGCACCTTGAGGGTGCCACCGTTGCCGGGCACAGCAGCCGCCTCGGCAGCCGCGACCGCGGCAGCCGACTTCTCGGCCTTCGGCGCAGCGGCCGTGGCCTTCTTGGCGGCGGGCTTCTTGGCGGCAGGCTTCTCGGCCGACTCGCTCGCAGCCTCGGACTTGGCCGAGGTCTTGCTCGCAGCCGGCTTCTTCGCAGCCGTCGTCTTCGCAGCAGCCTTGGGGGCCGCAGCCTCCGAGGCAGCAGCCTTCTTTGCCGGAGCCTTCTTGGCGGTCGCCTTGGGGGCGTCCTCCGTGGACTCCGTGGCCTTCTTGTCGTCAGCCATGGTCACTCGACCTCCTCGACCGCGACCAGGTGCTGCACGGTCCGGACCATGCCGCGGATCTCAGGACGGTCCTCCTTGACGACGACGTCGCCGATCCGCTTGAGGCCCAGGGTGCGCAGCGTGTCGCGCTGGTTCTGCTTGCCACCGATGCCGGACTTCTTCTGGGTCACCTTGAGACGGGCCATCACGCACCCACCTTCTCGGCAGCCTTCGCCCGACCCTCGGCCTGGGCGCGCAGGAGCGCGGCCGGGACGACGTGCTCGACCGGCAGGCCACGACGAGCGGCCACAGCCTCGGGCTGCTCGAGGCCACGCAGGGCCTCGACCGTCGCGTGCACGATGTTGATCGCGTTCGACGAGCCGAGCGACTTGCTCAGGACGTCGTGGATGCCGGCGCACTCCAGGACGGCGCGCACGGGACCACCGGCGATCACACCGGTACCCGGCGACGCCGGACGCAGGAACACGACACCGGCAGCGGCCTCACCCTGGATGGGGTGCGGGATGGTGCCCTGGATGCGGGGGACGCGGAAGAAGTTCTTCTTCGCCTCCTCGACGCCCTTGGCGATCGCCGCGGGCACCTCCTTGGCCTTGCCGTAGCCGACACCGACGGTCCCGTCGCCGTCGCCCACCACGACGAGCGCGGTGAAGCTGAAGCGGCGGCCGCCCTTGACGACCTTCGAGACACGGTTGATCGTCACGACGCGCTCGAGGAACGCGCTCTTCTCTGCGGCGTCGCGGCCTCCGCGGCCGCCGCCGTCGCGGCCACGACCGCCGTCGCGACGGTCACCGCCGCCCGTCCCGGTGCCGCCCGCGGGCGCCCCGGTGTTGCTGCGCTGAGGAGCAGCCATCAGTGAGTCCTCTTCTTCCGGTTCGTCGTCGTCACAGCGCCAGACCACCCTCGCGGGCACCGTCGGCCACCGCGGCCACCCGGCCGTGGTACTTGTTGCCGCCGCGGTCGAAGACGACCGCGTCGATGCCTGCTGCCTTGGCGCGGTCGGCGATGAGCTCGCCGACCTTCTTCGCCTTGGCGGTCTTGTCGCCGTCCGCGGTCCGCAGGCTCGCCTCGAGGGTCGAGGCCGAGACCACGGTCTGCCCGATGCCGTCGTCGACGACCTGAGCGGTGATGTGGCGCGCGGAGCGCGTCACGACGAGACGGGGGCGCGTGGCCGAACCCTGAACCTTCTTGCGAAGACGCAGGTGACGACGCTGGCGCGCCTTCCGCTTGCCCTTGCCGATGATCTTGATCGCCATGGCTTACTTACCGGCCTTTCCGACCTTGCGGCGCACGTTCTCGCCCGCGTACCGCACGCCCTTGCCCTTGTACGGCTCAGGCTTGCGGATCTTGCGGATGTTCGCTGCGACCTCGCCGACCTGCTGCTTGTCGATGCCCTGCACCGAGAAGCGCGTCGGGGCCTCGACCACGAAGGTGATGCCCTCGGGCGGGGAGACGACGACGGGGTGGCTGAAGCCGAGGGCGAACTCGAGGTCCGAACCCTTGGCGACGACTCGGTAACCCGTGCCGACGATCTCCAGCTTCTTGACGTAGCCCTCGGTCACGCCGGTGACGAGGTTCGCCAGCAGCGTGCGGGTCAGGCCGTGCAGCGAGCGCGACGCGCGCTCGTCGTCAGGACGCGAGACGACGAGGGTGCCGTCCTCGTTCTTGACCTCGATGGGGGCGGCGACCGTGTGCGCGAGGGTGCCCTTGGGGCCCTTCACCGTCACGACGGCTCCGTTGATGTTGACATCCACGCCGGCCGGGACCGGGACGGGGATTCTGCCGATACGAGACATTGGCTAGCTCCTTTCCGTCTCGGGATTACCAGACGTAGGCGAGGACTTCCCCACCCACGCCCTTCTTGGCGGCCTGCTTGTCGGTGAGGAGACCGGAGGACGTGGACAGGATCGCCACGCCCAGGCCGCCGAGCACCTTGGGCAGGTTGGTGGACTTGGCGTAGACGCGCAGGCCCGGCTTGGACACGCGCTTGACGCCGGCGAGCGCACGCTCGCGGTTGGGGCCGTACTTCAGCTCGATGACGAGGTTCTGGCCAACAGTGGCCTCCTCGACCTTCCAGCCGACGATGTACCCCTCGGCCTGAAGGATCTCCGCGATGTGCGACTTCAACTTCGAGAACGGGATCGAGACCTCGTCGTGGTGCGCCGAGTTCGCGTTCCGCAGCCGCGTGAGCAGGTCTGCGATCGGGTCGGTCATGGTCATGGGGGCTTCCGCCCTTTCTCGCCGGGGTATCCCGGCCCGCTCTGCGCTGTGCAGGGAGCTGGCCGGGACCTACCGACGCTCGTACTACTGAGTGATTACCAGCTGCTCTTGGTGACGCCGGGGAGCTCGCCGCGGTGGGCCATCTCCCGCACGCAGATCCGGCACAGGCCGAACTTGCGGTACACCGAGTGCGGACGGCCGCAGCGCTGGCAGCGCGTGTAGCCGCGAACCGCGAACTTGGGCTTCGCAGCCGCCTTGTTCTTCAGAGCGGTCTTCGCCATGGTCAGTTCTCCTTGAACGGGAAGCCGAGGAGCTTGAGGAAAGCGCGACCCTCGTCGTCCGTGTCAGCGGTGGTGACGATCGTGATGTCCATACCGCGGACACGGTCGATCTTGTCCTGGTCGATCTCGTGGAACATCGACTGCTCCGTGAGGCCGAACGTGTAGTTGCCGTGGCCGTCGAACTGCTTGGGCGACAGGCCGCGGAAGTCACGGATGCGCGGGAGCGCGGTCGACAGCAGTCGGTCCAGGAACTCCCAGGCACGGTCGCCGCGCAGCGTGACGTGGGCGCCGATCGGCATGCCCTCGCGCAGCTTGAACTGGGCGATCGACTTGCGGGCCTTGGTGACCTGCGGCTTCTGGCCCGTGATCTGGGTGAGGTCGCGGATAGCGCCCTCGATCAGCTTCGAGTCCTTGGCGGCGTCACCGACACCCATGTTGACGACGACCTTGACCAGCCGCGCGACCTGGTTGATGTTCGCGTGGCCGAAGTCCTTGAACAGGGCCGGCTTGATCTCGTCGTTGTACTTGGTCTTGAGGCGCGGCAGGGCCGGGGCCTCGAGAGTCGTCTCGGTCATCAGACGTCCTTCCCGGAGCGCTTGGCGACGCGAACGCGAACGTTGCGCGTGCGGCCGTCACGCTCGACCTGCTCGGTGCGGTAGCCGACGCGAGTGCCCTTCTTGGTCTCCGGGTCCACGAGCATCACGTTGCTGATGTGGATGGGAGCCTCGACGGTCTCGATGCCACCGGTGCGCGTTCCGCGCTGGGTCTGGCCGGCCTTGACGTGCTTCTGCACGCGCTGGACGCCCTCGACGACGACGCGCTGCGTCTCCGTGAGCACCTCGAGCACGCGGCCCTGGCGGCCCTTGTCACGGCCGGAGATGACGACGACGAGGTCGCCCTTCTTGATCTTCGCCATGATCAGATCACCTCCGGTGCCAGCGAGATGATCTTCATGAACTTCTTGTCGCGCAGCTCGCGGCCCACGGGGCCGAAGATGCGCGTGCCACGGGGCTCGCCGTCGCTCTTGAGGATCACTGCGGCGTTCTCGTCGAACTTGATGTACGAACCGTCGGGCCGGCGCCGCTCCTTGCGGGTGCGCACGATGACGGCCTTGACGACGTCGCCCTTCTTGACGTTGCCGCCGGGGATCGCGTCCTTGACGGTGGCGACGATGACGTCGCCGATTCCGGCGTAACGGCGGCCCGAGCCACCGAGAACACGGATGCAGAGAATCTCCTTGGCACCCGTGTTGTCGGCGACGCGCAGTCGCGTCTCCTGCTGGATCATCTACCTACTCCTGTCGTCTGGCGGGTTCTGCGCCGCGCTTCTCGCGAGCAGCCTGGCCGAACGGATAGTTGCCGTGATGCACACGTCGCGGCGGGGACCTTCTTGCGTCGGCCCCCGCCGCCCGTGGGCAACTTGGGGTGGTGCTGGGCTTACTTGGCCTTCTCGAGGACCTCGACCAGACGCCACCGCTTGGTGGCGGAGAGCGGCCGCGTCTCCATGATCAGCACGAGGTCGCCCACGCCCGCCGAGCCCTGCTCGTCGTGCGCCTTGACCTTGCTGGTGCGTCGGATGACCTTGCCGTAGAGCGGGTGCTTGACCCGGTCCTCGACCTCGACCACGACGGTCTTGTCCATCTTGTCGCTCACGACGTAGCCCCGACGCGTCTTGCGGTACGCGCGGTGCTCGGCCGTGGCGGTGGTGTGCTTGTCGTTCATGTCAGCCTCACTCGCTCGCGGTCGGAGCGGTACGGATGCCGAGCTCACGCTCGCGCAGGATCGTGTAGATCCGGGCGATGTCGCGGCGCACGGCCTTGAGCCGCCCGTGGCTCTCGAGCTGACCGGTGGCCGACTGGAAGCGGAGGTTGAAAAGCTCCTCCTTGGACTTCTTCAGCTCGGCAACCAGCTTCTCGTCGTCAAAGGCGTCGAGCTCGGTGGGAGCCAGGTCCTTGGTTCCGATAGTCATCAGTTACCACCCTCGCGAACCACAAAACGGGTCTTCATGGGGAGCTTGTGCTGCGCGCGACGCATGGCCTCGCGGGCGAGCTCCTCCGGGACGCCGGCGAGCTCGAACATCACTCGGCCGGGCTTGACGTTGGCGATCCACCACTCGGGGGAACCCTTACCGGAACCCATGCGGGTCTCGGCGGGCTTCTTGGTGAGCGGACGGTCCGGGTAGATGTTGATCCAGACCTTGCCGCCACGCTTGATGTGGCGGGTCATCGCGATACGAGCAGCCTCGATCTGACGGTTGGTGACGTAGGCGGGCTCGAGGGCCTGGATGCCGTACTCACCGAACGTGATCGACGTACCACCGGTCGCGGCGCCGGAGCGCCCGGGGTGGTGCTGCTTGCGGTGCTTCAGCCTGCGCGGGATAAGCACGGCTCAGGCCTCCGTTCCGGACTCGGGGGTCGCCTCGGGGTTGGCCTCGACGGCACCCTCGGCCGCGGGGGCCTCAGTGCGCTCACGACGAGGGCCACCGGCACGGGGACCGCGGTCTCCACCGCGCTCGCCGCGGTCACCACGCGGGCCGCGCGACGGACGAGGAGCCTGCGTCGCCTGCTCGCGGGCGAACTCCTTCTCCGTCATGTCGCCCTTGTAGATCCAGACCTTGACACCGATGCGACCGAAGGTGGTACGGGCCTCGAAGAACCCGTAGTCGATGTTCGCGCGCAGCGTGTGCAGCGGCACACGACCCTCGCGGTAGAACTCCGTCCGGCTCATCTCCGCGCCACCGAGGCGGCCGGAGACCTGCACGCGGATGCCCTTGGCGCCGGCGCGCTGCGCCGACTGGATGCCCTTGCGCATGGCGCGACGGAACGAGACACGGCTCGCCAGCTGCTCGGCGATGCCCTGGGCGACCAGCTGGGCCTCGATCTCGGCGTTCTTGACCTCGAGGATGTTCAGCTGGACCTGCTTGCCCGTGAGCTTCTCGAGCTCGCCACGGATGCGGTCGGCCTCCGCGCCACGACGCCCGATGACGATGCCCGGGCGGGCGGTGTGGATGTCGACGCGAACGCGGTCACGCGTGCGCTCGATCTCGACCTTGGCGATGCCCGCACGCTCGAGGCCGGTGCCCATGAGCTTACGGATCTGCACGTCCTCGCGGACGTAGTCGCGGTAGCGCTGACCCGGCTTGGTCGAGTCGGCGAACCACCGCGAACGGTGATCGGTGGTGATGCCCAGGCGATACCCGAGCGGGTTGACCTTCTGTCCCACTATCGGGTCCGTCCCTTCGTGCTCTGGCGCTCGCTGACGACCACGGTGATGTGGCTCGAACGCTTGAGGATCTGGCTCGCACGGCCCTGCGCCCGGGGGCGGAACCGCTTGAGGGTGGGCCCCTCGTCGACGAAGACCTCGGAGATGTAGAGGTCCGCCTCGTCGAGGCGCTCACTGTTGCGCTTGGCACCCTCGACCGCGTTCGCGATCGCGGACTGCACCGTCTTGAGGACGGGCTCCGCTGCAGACTGCGGTGCGAACTTCAGCACCGCGACGGCCTCGCCGGCCTGCTTGCCACGGATGAGGTCCACGACGCGCCGGGCCTTCTGGGGAGTGACGCGGACGAACCGCGCGCTCGCCTTGGCTTCCATTGCTGTCCTGCTCTCTTGTCTCTGCCGCTCGGGCGTCACCTGCTGACCGGGGTCAGCGGCGACGGCCCTTACGGTCGTCCTTCTCGTGGCCGCGGAACGTCCGCGTCGGGGCGAACTCGCCGAGCTTGTGCCCGACCATCGACTCCGTCACGAACACCGGGGTGTGCTTGCGTCCGTCGTGCACGGCAAAGGTGTGGCCGAGGAAGTCCGGGGTGATCACCGAACGGCGCGACCACGTCTTGATGACGTTCTTCGTGCCGGCCGTGTTCTGGACATCGACCTTCTTCTGCAGGTGACCGTCGACGAACGGGCCCTTCTTCAGGCTACGTGGCATCTCAGGCTCCTATCAGCGCTTGTTCTTGCCGGTGCGCCGACGGCGCACGATGAGCTTGTCGCTCGGCTTGTTCGGACGGCGGGTACGACCCTCCGACTGGCCCCACGGGCTGACGGGGTGACGTCCACCGGACGTCTTGCCCTCGCCACCACCGTGCGGGTGGTCGATCGGGTTCATGGCGACACCACGGACGGAGGGGCGCTTGCCCTTCCAGCGCATGCGGCCGGCCTTGCCCCAGTTGATGTTCGACTGCTCGGCGTTGCCCACCTCGCCGACCGTCGCGCGGCAGCGCAGGTCGACGTTGCGGATCTCACCGGACGGCAGACGCAGCTGGGCGTAGGGGCCGTCCTTGGCGACGAGCTGCACGGACGCACCAGCCGAGCGGGCGATCTTCGCGCCGCCACCGGGCTTCAGCTCGATGGCGTGGATGACCGTACCGGTCGGGATGTTGCGCAGCGGCAGGTTGTTGCCGGGCTTGATGTCGGCGCCGGGGCCGTTCTCGATGACGTCACCCTGCGACAGCTTGTTCGGCGCGATGATGTAGCGCTTCTCGCCGTCCGCGTAGTGCAGGAGCGCGATGCGCGCCGTGCGGTTGGGGTCGTACTCGATGTGCGCGACCTTGGCCGGCACGCCGTCCTTGTCGTGACGACGGAAGTCGATGACGCGGTACGCACGCTTGTGACCGCCACCCTTGTGACGGGTGGTGATGCGGCCGGTGGAGTTGCGGCCACCGGTCTTGTGCAGCGGGCGGACCAGCGACTTCTCCGGCGTGGAGCGCGTGATCTCAGCGAAGTCGGCGACCGACGAGCCGCGACGGCCCGGGGTAGTCGGCTTGTACTTACGGATTCCCATGAGTTCTCAGTCCTTCGATCAGCCGACCGGACCGCCGAAGATGTCGATCGTTCCCTCGCGGAGGGTGACGATCGCACGCTTCGTGTCCTTGCGGCGGCCGGTGCCGAAACGGGTCCGACGGGACTTGCCCTGTCGGTTCGCGGTGTTGACCGAGTCGACCTTGACGCCGAAGACCTGCTCGACAGCGATCTTGATCTCAGTCTTGTTGGCACGCGGGTCGACGAGGAAGGTGTACTTCCCCTCGTCCAGCAGGCCGTAGCTCTTCTCCGACACGACGGGGGCGAGCAGGATGTCGCGCGGGTTCTTCCCGAGGTCGCTCACTTGGACTCCTCCTTCGCGCCCTTGACGGGGCCAGCGAGGAACGCGTCGAGCGCGCCCTGCGTGAAGACGACGTCATCCGAGATGAGCACGTCGTACGTGTTGAGCTGGTCGGCGACGAGCAGGTGGACCCGCTCGACGTTGCGCAGCGACTTCCACGTGATCTCGTCCGAACGCTCGACGACGACCAGCACGTTCTTGCGACCCGAGAGGTTCTCGAGCACGGCCAGAGCGGACTTCGTCGACGGCGCGGTCCCGGGCGCGAAGCCCGACACCACGTGGACGCGACCGGCGCGGGCGCGGTCCGAGAGAGCACCACGGAGCGCCGCGGCCTTCATCTTCTTGGGCGTGCGCTGGCTGTAGTCACGCGGCGTGGGGCCGTGGACGACGCCACCACCGGCGAACTGGGGCGCACGGGTCGAACCCTGGCGGGCGCGGCCGGTGCCCTTCTGCTTGTACGGCTTGCGGCCGCCACCACGGACCTCGCCACGAGACTTCGTGTCGTGCGTGCCCTGGCGAGCCGCCGCGAGCTGCGCGACGACGACCTGGTGGATCAGCGGAACATTGGTCTGCACGTCGAAGACGTCGGCGGGAAGCTCGGCCTGGCCGGCCTTCGCACCCTTCGCGTCCAGGACGTCGACGGTCAGCGTGTCACTCATCGTGTTCACGCACCCTTCGCAGCGGAACGCACGACGACGACGCCACCCTTGGGGCCGGGAACGGCACCCTTGACGAGGATCAGGCCCCGCTCGGCGTCGACCGCGTGCACGGTCAGGTTCTGGGTGGTCTGGCGGGCGACGCCCATCCGACCGGCCATCTTGATGCCCTTGAACACGCGCGACGGCGTCGATGCGCCACCGATCGAGCCGGGCTTGCGGTGGTTCTTGTGCGCACCGTGGGACGCGCCGACTCCGTGGAAGCCGTGGCGCTTCATGACACCGGCGGTGCCCTTGCCCTTGGTGGTGCCGATGACGTCGACGATCTGGCCGGCCTCGAAGGCCGCCGCGGTGATCTCCTGACCGAGCGCGAACTCGGCAGCGTCGGACGTACGGATCTCGGCCACGTGCCGGCGCGGGGTGACCCCGGCCTTCTCGAAGTGGCCCTTCAGCGGCTTGGTGACCTTGCGGGGGTCGATCTGGCCGTAGGCCAGCTGGACCGCAGCGTAGCCGTCAGCGTCAGCGGAGCGCACCTGGGTGACGACGTTCGTACCGACCTCGACGACCGTCACCGGGACGAGGCGACCGGCCTCGTCCCAGAGCTGGGTCATGCCGAGCTTGCGGCCGAGCAGTGCCTTCACGGGGCGCTCGTTCTGCTGGGTAACCATAGAAATCAGTTCCTTCCCAGCGTCAGAGCTTGATCTCGATGTTCACGTCCGCGGGCAGGTCGAGACGCATGAGCGAGTCGACGGCCTTCGGCGTGGGATCGATGATGTCGATGAGCCGCTTGTGCGTGCGCATCTCGAAGTGCTCGCGGCTGTCCTTGTACTTGTGGGGCGACCGGATGACGCAGAAAACGTTCTTCTCCGTCGGCAACGGCACCGGACCCACGACCGACGCACCAGCGCGAGTCACCGTGTCGACGATCTTGCGCGCCGAGCTGTCGATGACCTCGTGGTCGTAGGACTTGAGCCTGATGCGGATCTTCTGTCCCGCCATGGCGTCGTCTCAATCTCTCTCTTCGAACCGATCCGTCCGACCCCCGCACTCGGGCGTGTCGCATTTCGCGCCACACCGTTGCGCTGCGTACCGTCAGGCACGAGGTCGGTGGTTGTTGTCGAACGTCCACCACCGGGTTGACCCCGGGGTCCTGCCGTTCGCCACGTCTGTCAGCCCAGCTGGCCGAGCGCGCACGAACGCGCCACCTCAGCGGGCAACTTGACTAGTCTGCCAGAGACACCCAGCAATGGCCAATTCCCTGCGTCACACCGCCCGCACCGACACCCGTGATCTCCCCCACACCCCCGGCGGCGCGACCGCGCGTCAGGCGGCACGACCGCGCGTGGCGCTCGACGCGCGGTCGACGCGGGAGACGCGCGGTCGAGGCGATCCGTCGACGAGCACGCCGGCATTACGGAGGTGGGCCGCGAAAAGCGCCGGGTCAAGCGCTGTTCGCCACGTCCAGCGCGTGACGCCCAGCCCGGTCGCGCGGATCGCGTCCTCGCGCCGCTTCTCGCTCCAGAGTCGCTCCTCGAGCGGGCGCCCATCGGCGATCCCGTCCATGCGGTACTTCAGGCGCCCGTCGAACTCGCCCACGAGCCCGAGCGCCGGCCAGTAGAAGTCGACACGACCTACGAGGCGGTCGTCGACGCGCACCTCGTGCTGCAGGTCGGGTAGCGAGACCGCGAGCTCGATCATCCGCGCGCGGCTGAGCTACTCCCCTACCGACTCCGCACGAGCATCGGCCGCAGCGACGACGCGCCGTGCGCGTGCAGCGCCCCGCCTCGACCCCAGTGTCTCGGCCCCCGCTGCCAGCGCGTCTGACGTCGTCAGCTCGGCGCGCAGCGCGTGGTCGGCCATCGCGAGGCCAGTGGCGAACGGTGCGACGCGTGCGACACCGAGCACCGTGGTCGCCGGATCCGTGACGGTGAAGCCGTCGCGAACGTCTGTCGGCGGGTCGAGGTCGGTCCCGTGCACGACCACACCCCGCCAGGAACGCCCGCCGCTCGCGCCGCGCGCCACGACGTGCACCGACTCCGGCCATCGGCCCACCAACGGCAGGCCCCAGAGAGCCGCCGCGGAGTAGTGGGAGAAGACCGGAGCGGTGAGCGTCCGCGCGGCGGCCATGACGGTCTGCCGGTAGCGAGCCTCGTCGGACATCGCCGCCCACACCTGCGCGTCCACGTACGCGCCCGGGCGGATCCGCGTCATCAGTGCTGCCGCGCGCGCCGTCCTCAACGCGCGGTCGTCGAGCCCTGCCGCGCGCGCATCCTCGGTCAGCACCACACCCCTGCGCGCCAGCGCGCGCACCGCCTCGTCATCCACCAGGCCACCGTGGCACCGCTGGATCCGTCACGATGGCGGTCATCCACAGCGCCGCACATCTCATGACCGGCCCACCCGCCCGCACCCGCGCAACGTGGGCCGCGACCCACCGCGGGTCCGGCGGCGGCGACGCGCGGCGCATACAACGCACGCCGGCGACGGACGACCCGCCGTCGCGGTCCGGTGTGCGGGCGTGGCGATGGGCCGGTCCGCGGTGGACCGGCCCATCGATGGAGCACGTCAGGGGTGGTCGATGGTGAGGGTGGACAGGCCACCACCCACCTTGAGCTCGTAGCGGTCGTCGCCGAGCTGCTCGGTCTTGAGCGTCGTGCCGCTCCCGACGCCCTGCGTGGCCTTGCCGTCGACGGTCGCGGTGCCGATGCCCGAGGTGACGTCGACCTGGGCGCCGACTCCGTCTGGCAGGTGCACGGCCAGGTCCTGCGCACCGCCCGGCTGGTCGATCGTCACGGCACCGTCAGGCTTGGGCAGCGTGAGCTCGATCGTCCGGGTACCGCCGGCGAGGGTGAGGTCGGTCAGCTTGCCGGCACCGAGATCGGCCGTGAGCGTGTCCAGGCTCGAGGAGATCTCCAGCGTCCACGCCACGTCCGGCGCAAGCCGCAGCGCGACCTCGTCGCCCGAGCCGAGGTGGAGCTTGTCGGCGCCGTCCGCCGTGGGCTGCTGCCCCGTGGTCGCGTCGGCCGTCAGCAGGTTGGCACTCGGGGCGTCTGCCGTGATCGTCAGCGCTCGGACGGAGCCGTCGATCGCGAGCGTCGCCTCGGTGGCGCTGCCGCGGTCGATGCGGACCGGGTCCCCCGTGGGGCCGTCGCCATCGCCCGCCCACGGCTTGATGACGATCAGGGCGATCGCCACGGCGACCGCGACGGCTGCTGCGACGACGATCCAGGCCGTGCGCGCGGGGGGCCGACTGCTCCGCGTGGAGGATCGTCGGGTGGTCATCGTCGACGAGCCGGTACTCGACTCGCCCGTTCCCGCGTCGTTGCGGTCGGGGGTATCCATGGCGGAGATGGTAGCGATCCCACGCCCGCTTTTCACCCGCTTGTCCGCTCTGCGGGATCCGCCCGGAAAGCGAGCGGGTACGCAGGAAGGCCCGGACGCCGAAGCGCCCGGGCCTTCCCGGTGTTCCTACCCCGAAGGGCTCAGATCACTTGATGATCTTGATGACGCGGCCCGAGCCGACGGTGCGGCCACCCTCGCGGATGGCGAAGCCGAGGCCCTCCTCCATGGCGATGGGCTGGATCAGCGTCACGGAGATCTCCGTGTTGTCGCCGGGCATGACCATCTCGGTGCCCTCGGGCAGCGTGATGACGCCGGTGACGTCGGTGGTGCGGAAGTAGAACTGGGGGCGGTAGTTCCCGTAGAACGGGTTGTGACGGCCACCCTCGTCCTTGGCCAGGATGTAGACCTGGCCCTCGAACTCGGTGTGCGGCGTGATCGAGCCGGGCTTGACGACGACCTGGCCGCGCTCGACCTCCTCGCGCTTCGTGCCACGCAGGAGCAGACCGACGTTCTCGCCGGCCTCCGCGTAGTCGAGCAGCTTGCGGAACATCTCGACGCCGGTGACCGTGGTCTTGATCGCCTTCTCCTTGATACCGACGATCTCCACCTCCTCGTTCACCTTGAGCGAGCCACGCTCGACACGACCGGTGACGACCGTGCCACGGCCGGTGATCGTGAAGACGTCCTCGATCGGCATGAGGAACGGCTTGTCGATGTCGCGCACCGGGTCCGGCACGTTCTCGTCGACGGCGTCCAGCAGGTCCTCGACCGACTTGACCCACTCCGGGTCGCCCTCGAGCGCCTTGAGGCCCGAGACGCGAACCACGGGGACGTCGTCGCCCGCGAAGCCCTGCGAGGAGAGGAGCTCGCGCACCTCGACCTCGACGAGCTCGAGGATCTCCTCGTCGTCGACCATGTCCGACTTGTTCAGGGCGACGAGCAGGTAGGGCACGCCGACCTGACGGGCGAGCAGGACGTGCTCACGCGTCTGGGCCATCGGGCCGTCCGTCGCGGCGACCACGAGGATGGCGCCGTCCATCTGCGCCGCACCCGTGATCATGTTCTTGATGTAGTCGGCGTGACCGGGAGCGTCGACGTGAGCGTAGTGACGCTTCTCCGTCTGGTACTCCACGTGCGCGATGTTGATGGTGATGCCGCGCTGCTTCTCCTCAGGCGCCTTGTCGATCTCGTCGAACGGCGTGAAGGGGTTCAGCTCGGGGTACTTGTCGTGCAGCACCTTCGAGATGGCGGCCGTCAGCGTCGTCTTGCCGTGGTCGACGTGACCGATGGTGCCGATGTTGACGTGCGGCTTGGTGCGCTCGAACTTCGCCTTGCCCACTGGGTGTCCTCCTCAGGACTTGGTAGAGATTGCCCGTCTGCGATACCGAACGGTACCTGCCAGGCGCGCGTCCTACGGGTCGGTTTATGTGATGGAACTACAGGGTTCGACCTGTGGGACTACTCGCCCCGGGTCTTCTTGATGATCTCCTCGGCAACGTTCCGAGGAACCTCGGCGTAGCTGTCGAACTGCATCGAGTACACCGCACGACCCTGCGTCTTGGAACGCAGGTCGCCGACGTAGCCGAACATCTCGGAGAGCGGAACCTGGGCGCGAATGACCTTCACGCCCGTGGCGTCCTCCATGGACTGGATCATGCCGCGGCGCGAGTTCAGGTCGCCGATGACATCGCCCATGTAGTCCTCAGGGGTGCGGACCTCGACGGCCATGACCGGCTCCAGCAGAACCGGGTCGGCCTTGCGGACCGCTTCCTTGAGGATCATCGAGCCGGCGATCTTGAACGCCATCTCGGAGGAGTCCACGTCGTGCGCGGCACCGTCGAGCAGCGTGGCCTTGACGCCCACCAGCGGGAAGCCCGCGAGGACACCGAGCTGCATCGCGCTCTGGATACCGGCGTCGACCGACGGGATGTACTCGCGCGGGACGCGGCCACCGGTGACCTTGTTCTCGAACTCGTACAGCTCGCCCTCGGCGGGGTCCAGCGGCGCGAAGGTCATCTGCACCTTGGCGTACTGGCCCGAACCACCGGTCTGCTTCTTGTGCGTGTAGTCGATCTTCTCCACCGTGCGGCGGATCGTCTCGCGGTACGCGACCTGCGGCTTGCCGACGTTGGCCTCGACCTTGAACTCGCGACGCATACGGTCGACGAGGATGTCGAGGTGGAGTTCGCCCATGCCGCCGATGACGGTCTGGCCGGTCTCCTCGTCGAGCTTGACGCGGAAGGTCGGGTCCTCCTCGGCGAGCTTCTGGATGGCCAGGGAGAGCTTCTCCTGGTCACCCTTCGTCTTCGGCTCGATGGCGACGTCGATCACCGGCTCGGGGAACGTCATCGACTCGAGCACCACCGGCGCGGACGTGTCGGCCAGGGTGTCACCCGTGGTGACGTCCTTCAGACCGATGAACGCGTAGATGTGGCCGGCCGTGGCCTCCTCGACGGGGTTCTCCTTGTTGGAGTGCATCTGGAAGAGCTTGCCGATGCGCTCCTTCTTGCCCTTCGTGGCGTTGAGCACCTGGGCGCCCTGCGCGACCTTGCCGGAGTACACCCGGACGTAGGTCAGCTTGCCGAAGAAGGGGTGCGCGGCGACCTTGAAGGCCAGCGCGGAGAAGGGCTCCGTCGCGTCGGGGTGACGCTCGACGACGACCTCGGGGTCCTTGACGTCGTGGCCCTCGACGGCCGGGACGTCCAGGGGCGTCGGCAGGTAGTCGATGACCGCGTCGAGCATGGGCTGGACGCCCTTGTTCTTGAACGCCGAGCCGCACAGGACCGGGTAGGCCTGGCTGGCGACCGTGAGCTTGCGGATGCCCGCCTTGATCTCGTCGACCGTCAGGTCCTCGCCACCGAGGAACTTCTCGAGCAGCTCGTCGTCCGTCTCGGCGACGGCCTCGAGCAGCTCGGCCCGGTACTGCTCGGCCTTCTCCTGCAGGTCGGCCGGGATGTCCTCGACCTCGTACTTCTCGCCCAGGGCCGTCTCGCCGCGCCACACCAGCGCGCGCATCTCGACGAGGTCGACGACACCGATGAAGTCGTTCTCGGCGCCGATGGGCAGCTGGATGACCAGCGGCTTGGCCTTGAGGCGGTCGACGATCGTCTTCACCGTGAAGTAGAAGTCCGCGCCCAGCTTGTCCATCTTGTTGACGAAGCAGATACGGGGGACGTCGTACTTGTCGGCCTGACGCCAGACGGTCTCCGACTGGGGCTCGACGCCCTCCTTGCCGTCGAACACGGCGACAGCACCGTCGAGGACGCGCAGCGAGCGCTCGACCTCGACCGTGAAGTCGACGTGACCGGGCGTGTCGATGATGTTGATCTGGTTGTTCTTCCAGTAGCAGGTCGTCGCGGCGGACGTGATCGTGATGCCGCGCTCCTGCTCCTGCTCCATCCAGTCCATCGTCGACGCACCGTCGTGCGTCTCACCGATCTTGTAGTTGACCCCGGTGTAGAACAGGATCCGCTCGGTGGTCGTCGTCTTGCCGGCATCGATGTGCGCCATGATGCCGATGTTGCGGACCTTCGTGAGGTCGGTGAGCACGTCGAGTGCCACGTTGGTTGCCCCTTGTCGGTTGGCTCGTGGAGGTGCCGCGTGCCCGCCCGCATCGGGGCGGACGGGCCGCGGCTGCCGGGATTACCAGCGGTAGTGCGCGAAGGCCTTGTTGGACTCGGCCATCTTGTGCATGTCCTCGCGGCGCTTGACCGCGGCACCGAGGCCGTTCGAGGCGTCGAGGATCTCGTTCATGAGGCGCTCGGTCATCGTCTTCTCGCGGCGGGCGCGGGAGTAGTCGGTGAGCCAGCGCAGCGCGAGCGTCGTCTGGCGGACCGGACGGACCTCGACGGGCACCTGGTACGTCGCACCACCGACGCGGCGCGAACGCACCTCGAGCGACGGGCGGACGTTGTCGAGCGCGCGCTTGAGCACGACGACCGGGTCGCCCTGCGTCTTCTCACGGACGCCCTCGAGGGCGCCGTAGACGATCGACTCGGCGACGGACTTCTTGCCGTCGAGCAGGATCTTGTTGATCAGCTGCGTGACGACCGGGGACCCGTAGACGGGGTCAGCGATCAGCGGCCGCTTGGGGGCCGGACCCTTGCGAGGCATCAGCCCACCTTCTTCGCGCCGTAGCGGCTGCGCGCCTGCTTGCGGTTCTTGACGCCCTGCGTGTCGAGGGCGCCGCGGACGATCTTGTAGCGGACACCGGGGAGGTCCTTCACACGACCACCGCGCACGAGCACGATGGAGTGCTCCTGCAGGTTGTGGCCGACGCCCGGGATGTACGCCGTGACCTCGACCTGGCTCGAGAGGCGAACGCGCGCGACCTTGCGGAGGGCGGAGTTCGGCTTCTTCGGGGTCGTGGTGTAGACGCGGGTGCACACACCGCGTCGCTGGGGGCTGCCCTTGAGGGCAGGCGTCTTCGACTTGTTCGTCTTCGCCTGCCGGCCCTTGCGGACCAGCTGCTGGATCGTAGGCACTACGTCTCCGTCTGTTGGATGAGCTCTGGTCGACCGGATCCCGTCACCCTGGACGGCCGGCATGTTCGAGGAGTGCCGCCCGTCGCGCGGCTGCCTCGGTGGTCTGGAGTCCCGAACCGACCCCCGCGCCCGGGCGTGTCGCCCCGCTCCCCGGCGGCACCGGCCATCCAGGTAGACCTGGCTGATTCGGCTTCGCTCGGCGGCGGTTCTCCACCCGGTGCACGTCCCCGGACGAGTCCGGATCGTGTGCACGCACGAGGGCCCGACGGCGCGGGCACGGTGTCCTACGCTACCTGCCACCTCGATGGGCGTCAAAGTGGCTGACCAGCGGCCCCTCGCCTCGCGTGCGCGGGTCACACCACGTCATCGACGCTACGCCTTCGTGACGCCGCGCACCAGGGACCAAAGACCCGAGGGGGCCCGCCGCGAACGGCGAGCCCCCTCGGGCTGGGACGCGAGTCCCGGTGGATCGGATCAGCGGAAGTCGCCGAAGTCGATGTCCTCGAGCGGGATCGCCTCGCCCGAGCCGAGGCCCAGGGCGGGGAAGTCGATCTCGTCGTAGCCGAAGGTCGGGTACAGCTCGGCCTTCGCCTCCTCGGTGGGCTCCACCGCGATGTTGCGGTAGCGGGGCAGGCCCGTGCCGGCGGGGATGAGCTTGCCGAGGATGACGTTCTCCTTGAGGCCCAGCAGCGGGTCGGACCGACCCGACATCGCGGCCTCGGTGAGGACGCGCGTCGTCTCCTGGAAGGAGGCCGCAGACAGCCACGAGTCGGTCGCGAGCGACGCCTTCGTGATGCCCATGAGCTCCGGACGACCCGAGGCCGGCTGGCCACCCTCGGACACGGCCTTGCGATTCGCGTCCTCGAAGCGCCCACGCTCGGCCAGCTCGCCCGGCAGCAGGTCCGTCGTGCCCGAGTCCAGCACGGTCACGCGACGCAGCATCTGCCGCACGATGACCTCGATGTGCTTGTCGTGGATGTCCACGCCCTGCGAGCGGTAGACCTCCTGGACCTGCTCGACCAGGTGCTCCTGCGTCTTGCGCGGGCCGAGGATGCGCAGGACCTTCTTCGGGTCCACCGCTCCCTGGACGAGCGACGTACCGACCGTCACCCGGTCACCGTCGCCGACCAGCAGGCGCGAGCGCTTGGTGATCGGGTAGGCGACAGGCTCGATCTCGGAGTCGTCCGGCGTGAGGACGATCCGCCGCGAGCGGTCACCCTCCTCGATCGTCACGACGCCCGAGTACTCCGCGATGGGCGCCTCACCCTTGGGGGTGCGGGCCTCGAAGAGCTCCTGGACACGCGGCAGACCCTGCGTGATGTCGTCGGCGGACGCCACACCACCGGTGTGGAAGGTACGCATGGTCAGCTGCGTGCCGGGCTCACCGATGGACTGGGCGGCGATGATGCCGACGGCCTCGCCGATGTCCACCAGCTTGCCGGTGGCCAGAGAACGGCCGTAGCACTTGGCGCACGTGCCGACGCGCGACTCGCACGTCAGGACCGAGCGGACCTTGAGCGACTCGACGCCCGCCTCGATGAGGCGGTCGAGCAGCACGTCGCCCACGTCGTCACCGGCGTGGCCGACGATCTCGCCGTCCACCTCGACGTCGGTGGCCAGCGTGCGCGAGTAGACGCTCGTCTCCACCTTGTCGTGGCGGCGCAGGCCGGCGCCGTCCGGCGTGCCGATCGGCATGGGCAGGCCGCGCTCCGTGCCGCAGTCCTCCTCGCGGACGATGACGTCCTGCGAGACGTCCACCAGACGACGCGTGAGGTAGCCCGAGTCGGCGGTCCGCAGAGCCGTGTCCGCCAGACCCTTGCGGGCACCGTGCGTGGCGATGAAGTACTCGAGGACGGACAGGCCCTCGCGGTAGTTGGACTTGATGGGACGAGGGATGATCTCGCCCTTCGGGTTGGCCACCAGACCACGCATACCGGCGATCTGACGGACCTGCATCCAGTTACCACGCGCACCCGAGCCGACCATCCGGTACACCGTGTTGCGCGCAGGGAAGTTCTCCTGCATCGCCTTGGCGACCTTGTCGGTGGCCTGCGTCCAGATCTCGATGAGCTCCTGGCGACGCTCGTCGTCGGTGATCAGGCCCTTGTCGTACTGGCCCTGCACCTTGGCGGCCTTGCCCTCGTGCTCCTCGAGGATGCCGGCCTTGGCGGACGGCGTCGCGACGTCGGAGATGGCGATCGTGACGCCCGAGCGGGTGGCCCAGCGGAAGCCGGCCTCCTTGAGCGCGTCGAGGGACGCCGCGACGGCGACCTTCGGGTAGCGCTCGGCCAGGTCGTTCACGATCACCGAGAGGCGCTTCTTGTCGACGACGCCGTTCTCGTACGGGTAGTCGACGGGCAGCAGCTCGTTGAACAGCGCGCGGCCCAGCGTCGTCTCGAAGGCCAGCGAGTCGCCCTCGGTCCAGCCCTCGGGTGCGTCCTCCTCGGCCAGCACCAGGTCGTCGAACTTGATCTTGACGACCGCGTTCAGGTCCAGGCTGCCCTGGTCGAACGCCATGACGGCCTCGGACACCGAGCTGAACGCCCGGCCCGCACCGAGGGCGTCGTCCTTGTCCGACGTCAGGTGGAACAGACCGATGATCATGTCCTGCGAGGGCATGGTCACCGGACGACCGTCCGACGGCTTGAGGATGTTGTTGCTCGAGAGCATGAGGATGCGGGCCTCGGCCTGCGCCTCGGCGCTCAGGGGCAGGTGCACGGCCATCTGGTCACCGTCGAAGTCGGCGTTGAACGCCGCGCAGACGAGCGGGTGCAGGTGGATGGCCTTGCCCTCGACCAGCTGGGGCTCGAACGCCTGGATGCCGAGGCGGTGCAGGGTGGGTGCACGGTTCAGCAGCACCGGGTGCTCGGTGATGACCTCCTCGAGCACGTCCCACACGACCGGGCGGGCGCGCTCGACCATGCGCTTGGCCGACTTGATGTTCTGCGCGTGGTTCAGGTCGACCAGGCGCTTCATCACGAACGGCTTGAACAGCTCGAGGGCCATCTGCTTGGGCAGACCGCACTGGTGCAGCTTGAGCTGCGGGCCGACGACGATGACCGAACGGCCCGAGTAGTCGACGCGCTTGCCGAGCAGGTTCTGGCGGAAACGCCCCTGCTTGCCCTTGAGCATGTCGGAGATCGACTTGAGCGGGCGGTTGCCCGGACCCGTCACCGGACGGCCACGGCGGCCGTTGTCGAACAGCGAGTCGACGGCCTCCTGGAGCATCCGCTTCTCGTTGTTGACGATGATCTCCGGCGCACCCAGGTCGAGCAGTCGCTTGAGCCGGTTGTTGCGGTTGATCACGCGGCGGTACAGGTCGTTCAGGTCGGAGGTGGCGAAGCGGCCACCGTCGAGCTGGACCATCGGACGCAGGTCCGGCGGGATGACCGGGACGGCGTCCAGCACCATGCCCGTGGGCGAGTTGCTGGTCGTGAGGAACGCGTTGACGACCTTCAGACGCTTCAGGGCACGCGTCTTGCGCTGGCCCTTGCCGTTCTTGATGATGTCGCGCAGCGACTCCGACTCGGCCTCGAGGTCGAAGGCCTCCAGGCGCTTCTGGATCGCCGCGGCGCCCATCGAGCCCTCGAAGTAGTTGCCGTAGCGGTCCTGCAGCTGGCGGTAGAGCAGCTCGTCGCCCTCGAGGTCCGCGACCTTGAGGTTCTTGAAGCGGTCCCACACCGTGTCGAGGCGGTCGATCTCGAGGTCCGCACGCTTGCGGATCTGCGCCATCTCGCGCTCGGCCGAGTCGCGCACCTTGCGACGTGCGTCGGCCTTGGCACCCTCGGCCTCGAGCGCGGCCAGGTCGGCCTCGAGCTTGGCGGCACGGGTGTTCACGTCGTTGTCGCGGCGGTCCGAGATCTCCTTGCGCTCCAGGTCGATCTCGTTCTGGAGGTTGGGGAGGTCCTCGTGCCGACCGTCGACGTCGACCCAGGTGATCATGTACGCCGCGAAGTAGATGACCTTCTCGAGGTCCTTCGGGGCCAGGTCCAGCAGGTAGCCCAGACGCGAGGGCACACCCTTGAAGAACCAGATGTGCGTGACGGGCGCGGCCAGCTCGATGTGGCCCATGCGCTCACGACGTACCTTCGAACGGGTCACCTCGACGCCGCAGCGCTCGCAGATGATGCCCTTGAAGCGCACGCGCTTGTACTTGCCGCAGTTGCACTCCCAGTCCCGGGTGGGGCCGAAGATCTTCTCGCAGAACAGGCCATCCTTCTCCGGCTTCAGGGTCCGGTAGTTGATGGTCTCGGGCTTCTTCACCTCACCGTGCGACCAGGCACGGATGTCGTCGGCAGAGGCCAGGCCGATACGCAGCTCGTCGAAGACGTTGACGTCGAGCAAGGGGGGTCCTACTTCCTTCGCTTGCCGGGTTGTCCGGCGGACGGAAATGGTGCAAGGGGTGCGGGCGCCCGCCGCCCGCCCTCACGGAAGGGCGGCGGGGCTCGGCGTCAGATCTCTTCGATGCTGCTGGCGTTGGGCCGGCGCGACAGGTCGATGCCGAGCTCCTCCGCTGCGCGGTAGACCTCGTCGTCGTTGTCCTTCATGTCGATCGACACGCCATCCGAGGACAGCACCTCGACGTTCAGGCACAGCGACTGCATCTCCTTGAGGAGGACCTTGAAGGACTCCGGGATGCCCGAGTCGGGGATGTTCTCCCCCTTCACGATCGCCTCGTAGACCTTCACGCGGCCGGGCACGTCGTCCGACTTGATCGTCAGGAGCTCCTGGAGCGTGTAGGCCGCGCCGTACGCCTCGAGGGCCCAGACCTCCATCTCGCCGAACCGCTGGCCACCGAACTGCGCCTTACCACCCAGCGGCTGCTGCGTGATCATCGAGTACGGGCCGGTCGAGCGGGCGTGGATCTTGTCGTCGACCAGGTGGTGCAGCTTGAGGATGTACATGTAGCCGACCGAGACGGCCTCGGGGAACGGCTCGCCGGAGCGGCCGTCGAAGAGGAACGCCTTGCCGTCGCCGCCGACGGTGCGCACACCGTCACGGTTGGGCAGCGTGCTGGAGAGCAGCCCCGACAGGGCGTTCTCCTGCAGACCGTCGAACACCGGCGTCGCCACCGGGTTGCGCGGCTCGCTGCTCGCGGCGATCGCGGGGACGTTGTCCTTCCAGGACAGGTCGCCCTCCGTGGCCAGGGAGATGTCCCAGCCCTGCGCGGCGATCCACCCGAGGTGGACCTCCAGCACCTGGCCGACGTTCATGCGCCCGGGCACACCCATCGGGTTCAGGATGATGTCGACCGGCGTGCCGTCCGCGAGGAACGGCATGTCCTCCTCGGGCAGGATCGTCGAGATGACGCCCTTGTTCCCGTGGCGGCCGGCGAGCTTGTCACCCGCGGTGATCTTGCGGCGCTGGGCGATGTAGACGCGCACCAGCTCGTTGACGCCGGCGGGCAGCTCGTCGCCGTCGTCGCGGCTGAACGTGCGCACCTCGATGACCGTGCCGGACTCGCCGTGGGGCACCTTGAGCGACGTGTCGCGGACCTCGCGGGCCTTCTCGCCGAAGATGGCGCGCAGCAGGCGCTCCTCCGGGGTGAGCTCGGTCTCGCCCTTGGGCGTGACCTTCCCGACGAGGATGTCGCCGGCCGCGACCTCGGCACCGATGCGGATGATGCCGCGCTCGTCGAGGTCCGCCAGGACCTCCTCGGAGACGTTCGGGATGTCCCGCGTGATCTCCTCGGGGCCGAGCTTGGTGTCGCGCGCGTCGACCTCGTGCTCCTCGATGTGGATCGAGGAGAGCACGTCGTCGGCCACGAGACGCTGGCTCAGGATGATGGCGTCCTCGTAGTTGTGGCCCTCCCACGACATGAACGCGACCAGCAGGTTGCGGCCGAGCGCGAGCTCGCCCTCGTCCGTGGCGGGACCGTCCGCGAGCACCGAGCCGGGCTCGACGCGGGCGCCGGCCTCGACCAGGACGCGCTGGTTGTAGCTCGTGCCCTGGTTGGAGCGACGGAACTTCGCGACGCGGTGCGTCGACGTCGTGGCGTCGTCGTTGGCGATCGTGATCAGGTCGGCCGAGACCTCGGTGACCACACCGGGCTTGCTCGCGACGATGACGTCACCGGCGTCGACGGCCGCGCGACGCTCCATGCCGGTGCCGACGAGCGGCGCCTCGGAGCGGACCAACGGCACGGCCTGGCGCTGCATGTTGGCACCCATGAGGGCGCGGTTGGCGTCATCGTGCTCGAGGAACGGGATCAGCGCGGTGGCGACCGACACCATCTGGCGCGGGGAGACGTCCATGTAGTCGACGTTCTCGCCAGCGACGTACTCGATCTCGCCGCCCTTGACGCGGACCAGGACGCGGTCCTCCGCGAAGTGGCCGTCGGCCTTGAGCGCGGCGTTCGCCTGGGCGATGACGAAGCGGTCCTCGTCGTCGGCCGTCAGGTAGTGGACCTCGTCGCTGACCTTGCCCTTGATGACCTTGCGGTAGGGGGTCTCGACGAAGCCGAACGGGTTGATGCGCCCGTAGGTGGCCAGCGAGCCGATGAGGCCGATGTTCGGGCCCTCAGGGGTCTCGATGGGGCACATGCGGCCGTAGTGCGACGGGTGGACGTCACGGACCTCCATGCCGGCGCGGTCGCGGGACAGACCACCCGGGCCGAGTGCCGACAGACGCCGCTTGTGCGTCAGGCCCGCGAGCGGGTTGTTCTGGTCCATGAACTGCGACAGCTGGCTCGTCCCGAAGAACTCCTTGATGGAGGCGACGACGGGGCGGATGTTGATCAGCGTCTGCGGCGTGATGGCCTCGACGTCCTGCGTCGTCATGCGCTCGCGCACGACGCGCTCCATCCGGGACAGGCCCGTGCGGACCTGGTTCTGGATGAGCTCGCCGACCGCGCGGATGCGACGGTTGCCGAAGTGGTCGATGTCGTCGGTCTCGACGCGCACGTCCACGGCCTCGCCGGCACGCTGGCCGGGCAGGGTGCCGACCTCGGTGTGCAGGGCGGCGAGGTACTTGATCGCGGCGACGACGTCGGCCAGCGACAGCACCGAGTCGGCGAGCGGCACGTCGATGCCGAGCTTCTTGTTCAGCTTGTAGCGGCCGACCTTCGCCAGGTCGTAGCGCTTCGGGTTGAAGTAGAAGTTCTCGAGCAGCGCGCGACCGGCCTCGACCGTGGGCGGCTCGCCCGGGCGGATCTTGCGATACAGGTCGAGCAGCGACTCGTCCTGGGTCTGGACGTGGTCCTTCTCCAGCGTGTCGATGACGGCCGGGAACTGCGCGAACTCCTCGCGGATCTCCGCCTCGCTCATGCCGAGGGCCTTGAGCAGGACGGTCGCGTTCTGCTTGCGCTTGCGGTCGACGCGGACGCCGACGTTGTCGCGCTTGTCGATCTCGAACTCGAGCCAGGCGCCGCGGCTCGGGATGATCTTGGCCGTCAGGATGTCCTTGTCGGACGTCTTGTCGGCGGTGCGCTCGAAGTAGACGCCCGGCGAGCGGACGAGCTGCGAGACGACCACGCGCTCGGTGCCGTTGATGATGAACGTGCCGCGCTCGCTCATGAGCGGGAAGTCGCCCATGAAGACGGTCTGGCTCTTGATCTCACCGGTGGTGTAGTTGACGAACTCCGCGGTCACGAAGAGCGGCGCGGCGTACGTGAAGTCCTTCTCCTTGCACTCTTCGGCCGTGTACTTGGGCGGCTCGAAGCGGTGCTCGCGGAAGGAGAGGGACATGGTGCCGCCGAAGTCCTCGATCGGGGAGATCTCCTCGAAGATCTCCTCGAGGCCGGCGGTCTCCGGGACGTCCTGACGTCCCGCCTCGAGAGCGGCGGCCACACGGGCCTGCCAGCGCTCGTTGCCCAGGAGCCAGTCGAAGCTCTCGGTCTGCAGACCGAGCAGGTCCGGGACCTCGAGGGGCTCGTGGATCTTGGCGAAGGAGATGCGGCGCGATGCGGTGCGGTTCGCGATGGCGTCGGCGGACGGAGCAGAAGGGGTGCGCGAGGCAGCCAAGAGGGGTCCTTCCCTGCGGATCGATTGCACGCTGCGCCAGAACCTGGCGAGTCGCGACCCCCCGGCCTCGCAGCACTCCGCGTCGCGCACGTACGGCGCGTGAGGGCTGGGGTTATACGGGATCGCGGGCACAGGCCAGCGCAAAGCGCTAGCATACTCAGCCCGTGGGGGAAAGTCCACCCCCGCCGACGGGCCGGGCCGCGCCGGACGTCACCGCCCGGTGGACGACCTCGTCGTCGTCGGGCGCCATGGTGGCACAAGTCACGGCGCGCGCCAAGCCCAGGGCGCCGCTGCCGGCCGGTCGCCGGGGGGACGACGAAGGCCCGCACCCCAGGGGTGCGGGCCTTCGGTGCGCTCCGGTGCTCAGATCACGCGAGAGCTCCGGAGCTCAGATCACTTGAGGGTGACGGTCGCGCCGGCGCCCTCGAGCTGCTCCTTGGCCTTCTCGGCCGTCTCCTTGTTCGCGCCCTCCAGGACGGCCTTGGGAGCGGCGTCCACGAGGTCCTTGGCCTCCTTCAGGCCGAGGGACGTGAGAGCGCGCACCTCCTTGATGACCTGGATCTTCTTGTCGCCGGCGGCCTCGAGGACGACGTCGAACGAGTCCTTCTCCTCCTCGGCCGGGGCGTCGGCGGCGCCGCCACCAGCGGCGGGGGCGGCAACGGCGACCGGGGCGGCCGCGGTGACCTCGAAGACGTCCTCGAACGCCTTGACGAACTCGGAGAGCTCGATGAGGGTGAGGCCCTTGAACTGCTCGATGAGCTCGTCGGTGCTGAGCTTCGCCATGAGAGGCGTCCTTTCTTCGGTGCCAGGCAGCGGGGTCGTCCCGCGCCTGCGCAGGGTGTGGGTGTGCGCGGTGCGCGACCTCGGCAGGAGCCGGGATCAGGCAGCTGCGGCTTCCGATTCCTGCTTCTGGCGCAGGGCATCGATGACACGGGCGGCCTGAGCGGTGTTCGCGGTGAAGACGTAGGCAGCCTGGTAGAGCTTGGCCTTCATCGCACCGGCCGCCTTGGCCAGGAGAACCTCGCGGGACTCGAGGTCCGCGAGCTTGGTGACCTCAGCAGCGGTCAGGGCGCGTCCGTCGAGGACACCGCCCTTGATGACCAGTGCCGGGTTCGCCTTGGCGAAGTCACGCAGACCCTTGGCGGCCTCGACCGGGTCGCCGTTGACGAAGGCGATCGCCGACGGGCCCGCGAGCGCGTCGTCGAGGCCGGTCAGACCAGCGTCCTTGGCCGCGATCGCGGTCAGCGTGTTCTTCACCACGGCGTAGGTTGCGTTGCCGCTGAGCGCGACGCGCAGCTGCTTGAGCTGCGCGACGGTGAGCCCGCGGTACTCGGTCAGCACGGCCGCGTTCGACTCGCGGAACTTGTCCGTGAGCTCTGCGACTGCGGCTGCCTTGTCCGGCCTCGCCATGGCAATCCTTCCAGTGGTGGTGCCACCGGTCCTGGTCCCCACAAACGAAAGAGCCCCGCGCAGGCGCGGGGCTCGCATCCGGATCGCTCCGGGACGTGAACTCTCACCTGCGCTGGCCTCCGCGTGCTGCGGGACTTCGGGCGGTCCGACGAATCGGGCCGACGACCGGCGGTCTTGGGCTCGTCCAGCGTACGTGACATCCGCGCGACGACCAAATCGCCCGCCACGCGCCGGGCCGGACCCATCCGCACGCGGCTCGGCGTCGAACCACGTGCGACCGACCCCGGCCGTCGCCGGGATCCACCGCACGGAAGGCCACATCCCATGAGCCAGTCACCGAATCGCCTGCTCGGAGCCGTCTTCGGCACCGTCTACCTGCTGGTCGGCCTCGCCGGCTTCTTCGTCACGTCGGGTGTCGCGTTCGCGGCGACGACCGGCAAGGCGCTGATCATCTTCGACGTCAACCCGCTGCACAACATCATCCACCTGCTGATCGGTGCCGCCCTGCTCTTCGCCGCCACCCGGTCGGTGCCGGCGGCGAAGGGTGTCAACACGACCGTCGGGGCCGTCTACCTGCTGGTGGGCGTCGTCGGCCTGTTCTTGGTGGGGTCGAGCGCCAACATCATCGCGCTGAACGGCGCGGACAACGTACTGCACCTCGCGAGCGCCGTGCTCCTGCTGGGAGTCGGCCTGGGCGCGGACAAGGTCGCGAGCACCACGGCCGGCGCACGGACGGCGTGACGTCCCGATGACCATCGCCCACCCCCTGCGGACCGGCGCGGGCCCGCGCGCGGCGGACCACACCGCCCGCACGACCCCGCCGGCCCCTGCGGGCGTAGCCGGTCTCGTGGCGGCCGAGGGTGCCGGTGCCGAGCGCACCGGCGCCCTCGCCGCCCGGACGTGGGCCGCGGACGCCGCGCTCGGCGCCGGCCTGGTCCTGTTCGCACTGGGCGCCGAGCACCTGGGCGACCACGTGGTGCTCGCCGCGATCCTGATCACCTGGGGCGCAGCCGAGACGCTCTGGGCGGTGCTCGCGCTGCGCGGTCCCGCACCGCTGCCCCGGTCCGCGCTCGCCGTCCTGCTGGTGGGCGCCGCCGGATGGGTGGTCGTCCAGCCCGCCACCCGGACGACGATCGGCACGGCCGACCTCGCCGTCGTCGTCCTCCAGCTCGCGGCCGCGATGCTCCTGGCCGCACGCCTGCGCGCAGGTCGCGTCGGCGCGGGTCGCGGGAACCGCGCGACCGGCGGAGCGGCGACACCGGTCGCCGTGGGCGCCGGACGCCAGCTCGCCGTCATGGCCGCCGGCGCACTCGTGGTCGCCACCGTCACGGTGCCCGGCCTGGCCGCCACGAACGCAGGCGCCCACGCGGTGCCGCACTCGGAGCACTCCGTCAGCTGGCTGGGTGGCGGCCACCACCACGGATGATCCATCGTCGTCGGCCCGCCATCGAGCCACCGCCTCGCTGACGCCGCAGGTCAGCGGGGCGGTGCTGTACCCCCGGTGTACCCCCGGCACCCCAGGGTCCACGAGTGCAGCCGGAACCTCCGGCTCGGACGTGACCGTCGGCGTCCCGGCCGGCGGGTCAGACCGGGGCGCCGAAGCAGACGAGCGGGACGAGGGCGCCCGTCGCGTCGCGGTCCTCGCTGGTCGCCTGGGCGAGCGCCCGAGCGACGGGGACGTCGTCGCGCAGCAGCTGGTGCGTGCGCGTCATGACCCGCCGCGCGGTCTCGTCGGGCAGCGGCGCCAACGCCGCGACCACGCACCCGACGCCCTGGCGCAGCAGCACGCTCGCCATCCCGAGCGCCTCTCCCCCCGCGCGGATGCTGGCGCGGCCCACCTCGCAGGACGACAACAGCACGAGGTCCGGCACGGACCCGCCCGTGTCGAGCTCGTGCGCGAACAGCGGGCCGTCGGCCAGTCGCACCGACGAGAACAGCGGGTTGTCGGGCTCGTGCCGACCGTGCGCGGCGAGATGGACGATCCCGGGAGACGCGAGCAGCTCGATCATGCGCGCGACGGTCGCGTCCTCGCCGACCACCGCCTCTCCCCCGGGCCACAGGTCGGCGACCTCGCGGACCTCGGCCTCGGCGTGACGCAGGCCGGGACCGGCCGCCGCGCGGATGCGCACCGGCGGCAGGGCGGCCGAGCCGGCGTACCGCATCCAGTGGTGGACCGACGGTGCGACCACCGTCGACGAGCCGATCCGCGACGGCAGCAGCGACCAGGGCAGGACCCCCAACCAGCCCCCCGCGACCACCACCAGCTCGCCCGACGAGGGCAGGACCGGCGACAGACTCTCCTCCAGGCGCGCCAGGCACGCGTCCAACGACCTGTCGGCGACCGCGCGCAGCTCGGCCGGGACCAGCGGGTTCGCGACGACCTCGAGGTCGGCGTGCACGCGTCGCACCTGCTCCGCCACGTGGGCCGCGGGACCGAGCTCGTGCAGCGTCGCCACCCGGCCGTCGACGAGGACCGCGACCAGCTCACCCCGGTGCTCGACGACGTCGAGCAGCACGACGTCGCCCCGCTCGCCGACGGCCTCGACCACGGCGGGCGCCCGCGGAGCACGCTCGGCCCGCGCGCTGCCCTGCTCGTGCCACGACCGGGCCAGGATCTCGTGCTTGAGGCGACGCTCCTCACGCAGGTGCTGCACGCGGACCGGGTCGCTCGCGGGCAGCGACGGCGCGGCGCGACCTTCGTCGACGAGCCGGCGCAGCTGCCACAGCAGCGTCGCGGTCTCCGGGTCGGACGGCGGCCGCACGCGCGGCGACCCTCCGATCACCGCCCGCACCCGCTCGGTCGCCTCCAGCACCGCACCCGCCCGCTCGGTGCTCAGCGCGATCTGCATGTCGAGGTCGGCGAGCGCCGACCCGTGCACCGCACCCGCCGTACGCAGGTCCAGCGAGCCGAACCGGGCGCGGTGCATCTCGAGGTCCTGCTGACCGGCCCGGACGTGCTCGCCGGCGCTGATCCGCTCGCCGGCCGCGAGCGCGAGCATCGCCCGGATGCGCCGGCCGTGCAGGCGCACGGGCAGCGGGTCGTCGGTACGCACCGGGCCCAGGTCCTCGAGCAGGCCGCCGGGATCGGGCATGGCACCACGCGCGATGTCCGCCTCGATGCGGACGTAGGCGGCGGCGTCCTGCCACACCCGCCGCCCGGTCTGTGCGCACAGGTGCTCGAGCTCGGTCGCGCGACGCGCCAGGGCCGTCCAGGCCGCCCGCGTACCTGCCGGACCTGCGGCGAAGTCGGCGGCGTCGGCCTGCAGCCCCAGCAGGGCGGCGCGCACGGCCCACGCCTCGTCGCCGCGCCGGCGGAACCGCCGCCGCGCGGACGCCGCGAAAGCCCGCGCCGCGGGAAGGTCGCCGCGCAGCAGCGCGCACTCCGCGCGCCCCAGCTCGCACTCCGCGACGTCGCGGGTCAGACGACGTCGCGCGAACATCGCGGCGGCCTCGGCGAGCGTCGCGTCGGCGACGCTGACCAGACCCGCCTCGAGCAGGACGTCGCTGCGGTCCCGCAGCGCCGTGGGTCGGGGCGGTCCGGGCAGCGAGCGCGCCGCCTCCTCCATGCTCGCGAGCGCCTCAGGCAGCTGACCGGCGTAGAAGTGCACGTACCCGAGGTTGTGCTCGGCCTTGAACCGCAACAGCTCGAAGCCCCCCTCGCCCGCCCGACGCGCGCACTCCGTGAGGTCGGCGCGCGCGAGCGTGATCTCCCGGCGTTCGAGCTGCAGCACGCCGCGGTTGAGCAGGGCTCGGCAGACGTCGACGGCATCGGCCACCGCGGAGGCGTCGACCGTCGCCGTGAGCAGCCGCAACGCCTCGTCGTGCCGCCCCGCTCGCACCGCGGCCAGCCCGCGCATACCGTCGACCGCCGGCCGCAGACCGGGCCAGACGTCAGCCGCCCCCGCAGCCAGCATCGCGTCGAGCCGCTCCTCCGCCACGCGCGTCCGGCTGCCCGTCTCCGTCTCGCTCTTGGCCAGCTCGGTCAGGGCCCGCGCGCGGACGCGCACCACCGCCTCGGCACGATCCGCGGGGTCGATGCCGTCGAGCTGCTCGAGCGCGACACCCAGGCGACGACGCGCACTCTCCGGACGCCCTTCCGCGTTGTCCCTCTCGGCACGACGAACCGCCCCGACGACGGCGTCGAGGGACGACGGCCCGGCGGCCGCCGGTCCGTGCTTCGCGGGCATGGGTTCCTTTACAGCTCGATCTGAGGCGTCACCACGGGGACGGTGGGCTCGGACAGACGACGCAGCACCAGCCTGGCAGGTCCGCGCTCGATGTCGACGAACGAGAACCGCCCGTCGTCGTCGGAGATCGTGGAGATGACCTCCGCGCCCTGGTGCAGCTCGACGTCGATGGCCTCGGCCGGGGCGGCCCAGCCGTCGACACGCACCCGGCCGGCTTCGGCGTGCACCGAGATCATGACGGTCAGGACGTCGGTCGTGAACGTGATCGTGCCGGCCTCGATGCTCGTCTCGTCGGTGCGCACCGCGAGCGCGAGCTCGCCGTCCAGGCGGAGCTCGGCGACGTCCGCGTGCAGCGCCTCGATCGTCAGGGCCATGCCGATCCGGTCGACCAGGCCCGCCGGCACGGGATCCGTGTCCTCGACCATCCGGGCCAGGCTCTCGAAGACCTCGCGGTCCAGCTCGTCCAGCACTCCTGCCGCCAGGAGGGCGACCGTGGCGTCGTCGTTGCTCATGACAGGCTCCAGGTGGGGTCGGCGTCGAGGGCGGCGCGCAGCTTGCCGAGGCACCGGCCACGCGTGGGGCCGATGCTTCCGACCGGCATCCCCAGCGCCTGGGAGACGACCGTGTAGTCAGGGCGTTCGACGAGGGCCACGAGCCCGAGCAGCTTGCGGCACCGGTCCGGAAGCGCCCGCACGTGGTTCCACAGCGCCTGGTCGCGCTCGCTGCGGACCGCGACCGAGTCAGGCAGGTCCTCGACGGGCGCGGTCAGCCACTCGGTCGCGTTCTCGTCGGCCGCCTGCCGCACGTGCTCGTCGCGGCTGCGCCGGACCGAGCGCCAGGCGGCGCGCTTGGCGGTGACGAGCATCCACTGCAACGTGGCGCGGGGGTCGCGGATCTGCTCGATGTCCCGCACCAGCGTGAGCCACACGTTCTGCACGATGTCTTGGGCCTGCTCCGGGTCGGCACCCTGCGCCCGCACCGTGTGCCAGAGCAGCGGGGTCATGACCTGCACGAGCGCAGCGAGCTGGCCGCGGTCTCCGGCTCGGTAGGCCAGCACCGCTCGGGCGGCCTGGTCGGCCAACCCATCCCCCTGGTCGCGGAGCGCGGTGTCCACCGGCTCCACCAGGTCGTCACTCATCATGGAACCCCTCACAGCGGGCCTCGTCGGGCGGCCGCCCTGCTCAGACTAGGGCGACCCGGATGACCCGGACAAGGAACGGCGCGCAGCCCGGGTGCCGGTGCCCGGGCGGCAGCGCGGGCAGGCGGCATGGACAGACGCTCCTCGACCAGGAACGCCGGGAAGGAGCACGCACCCGGCCACCAGATACATGCAGTCCACGATCTCTGCCCTCTTTCTTGCGCCGCGGTGTATCTGGGCCGGTCGTGCGCGCTCCTGACCTGGTGCCGCACCCCCGGGAGACCGCGTGCAGCACGCCCCGTTCGAGCCCGACGCCAGGAGAGACCGCGAGATGAGCGAGCACGAGAGCGCCACGCCGGCGGACGCCGCCGACCAGATCCGACCGACGAAGCGCCGCGTGGAGGATGCCCTGCTGGCCAGGCCCGGTGTGGTCGGTGTCGACATCGCCGAGAAGTGGTCCGACGGCCGTCCGACCGGTCAGCAGGCGATCGTGGTGCACGTGGTCGCGAAGCGCGACCACGGTGACCTGGGGGCGGACGAGCTCGTCCCGCCGTCGTTCGACGGCATCCCGACGGACGTCGTTGCCCGGGTCGTGCGCCCCCTGTCCGTCCAGGAGTCCGACCCGCCGCAGGTCGACGACGAAGGACCGACGACGCGCCGGCGCACGCGGCCGCTGGCCGGCGGCCTCAGCTTCGGTCCCGCCGACGCCGTGACGATCCCCGTCGACGGGATCGCGCAGCGCCGGACCGTCAACGGGACGCTCGGCGCACTCGTCGTCGAGCGTCACACGGGGCGCCTCATGGCGCTGACCAACTGGCACGTGGCGGCGGGCGACGGGCTCGAGGACCTCGGCAGCACCTGGATCCAGCCGGCCCTCGCCGACGACGGCGACCCGCGCTCCGACCGCGTCGGCGCGCTGGTGCGCGGCACGCTCACCGACCGGATCGACGCCGCGCTCGTGGCCATCGCTCCCGGAGCGCCGTGGCTGCCTGGGATCGTGGGCATCGGTGCCGTGACGGGTGCCGCGCCCGCCGTCACCGGTACGACCGTCCGCAAGAGCGGGCGCACGACGGGCCTGCGCACGGGCGTCGTCACGTCCGTGGACTACACGACGTCGGTGGACTTCGGCCCGGGGATCGGCTGGCACACCCTGCGCGATCAGGTCCGCGTCGAGCCCGAGGCCGGCGGCCAGGCTTTCTCGGCGGGGGGCGACTCCGGGTCCGTGGTGGTCGACGAGGAGGGGCGCGTCGTGGCGTTGCTGTGGGCCGGGGAGGACGACGGCAGCTTCTCGGTGGCCAGCCCGATCGCGGTCGTGCTCGACACTCTGGGGATCGATGTCCTCGACGTCCGCACGGCCCGGGCGCTGCTGGCCGCCCAGGCGCGTGCCGCGCGCGCCCGGAAGGTGCAGGCGATCAGCCCGTGGGCGGCGTCGCTGCCCCCGATCTCGTCCGTCTACCGGGGTGTCTCGACCTGGGGCGCGCGGCCGCCCGCCGGTGCGCGGAGCCGGTCGGCTGCAGCCCGGCCGACGTTCCGCCCGACCTGGACGTCGTCCCCTGCCGCGGGTGCGGCGTCGTCCGACGGTGCGGCACCGGGTCGGCCGACGGGGAGCGCTCGCACGCACGACGGCGCGTCGACGGAACCGTTCACCGAACCTTTCACGGAGCCCTTCACCGAGCCGTTCACGGAGCCGTTCACCGAACCGTTCACCGAGGCCCTCGGGACCAACCCGTTCACCGAACCCTTCACCGAGCCCTTCACCGAACCGTTCACCGAACCGTTCACCGAGGCCCTCGGGACCAACCCGTTCACCGAACCCTTCACCGAGCCCTTCACCGAACCGTTCACGGAACCCTTCACGGAACCGTTCACCGAGGCCCTCGGCACCAACCCCTTCACCGAACCCTTCACCGAACCCTTCACCGAGCCCTTCACCGAACCGTTCACGGAACCCTTCACCGAGCCGTTCACCGAGTCCGCCGGCACCGCATTCACAGCGTCGCTCGCGTCCGCCTCGCCGCGCACGCAGGCCCGCGTGATCGCGGCGATCCGGGCCCGGGAGATCTTCTGGGCGGGCTTCATCGCCGCGGCGACGCGACGAGCGCGGTGACGGACCGCACCAGCCGGCCCGTCACCGCGGGCCGGCGCCCGCCCACCGACAGGAGAGGACGATGACGATCCCGACCACGTCAGTCGACGACACCGACCTGGTGCCCGTCCCGCTGCGGCGGAGCCTGCGGCTCCTGCCGGGCGACGGCGCAGCGGTGCACGCTGCACGGCCCCTCGTCCGCGAGCTCGAGGACCTCACCGACGCCATGCACGAGCGCGGTGCCACGGCGCGCTTGCGGTCGGACCTGGTGGACCTGCTCGGGTGCTGGGCACAGGCGCTCGTCGGCCTGCACCGCAGCAGCGTCACCATGCTGACGCCTGTCGGCGAGCTGCCCTGGGTGCTGGCCGACGGCCTGCCGGCGTGGCTCGACGAGCTCCCCCGTGAGGCGGGGCCCGTGTGGGCGGTCCGCGCTCACCCGGCGATCCGGCGGGCGCTCGACGACACCCGCCGGGCCTGGTCCGCGGTCCAGCTGACCCACGGTGACCCGACCGGCGACGCCGTCGACGTCACCCGTTCGGCCGCCGAGGTGGAAGCGCGGCTGACACCGACCGGATCGGCGCGGGCGGGCGTCCTCGGCGACCCGCGCTGGGACGTCGCGACTGTCGTCGACTGGCTCGCGTGCGCGCTCGATCCGGCGCTCGACCCGGTGTGGGGCATCGACCCTGCCGCGACCTTCGTCGCGCGCTACCGGGCCCACGGCGGTGACGCGCTGCCGTCCCGCGCGATGGCGGCCGCCCGCACGCTGACGACCGCCGTCGAGTGGACCGCTCAGCTCGCGGTCCTGCAGGAGCCCGACGAGGAGGAGCTCGCCTGGCTCGCCGGGCTGTGGGGACGCCCGCTCTCGCTCGTGGCGCCCGGGGGCTGATCCGCAGGGGGGACCAGACCGCGGCCCACGTCGGACCGACGCAGGCAGGCAGGCAGGCAGGCAGGGTACGACGAAGGCCCGATCCGCAGGGGGGATCGGGCCTTCGTCGTACGTTCAGCCGAGCGTGACCTGGATCAGGCCGCGTCGTCCTCCGACGTCAGGTTCCGGGTCTTGTTCTGGTCGAACAGGATGCCGGGGCCGTTCGTGGTCGAGATCGTCGCCTTGGCGATGTAGCGACCCTTCGAGGCCGACGGCTTCAGACGCAGGACCTCGTCGAGAGCGGCAGCGTAGTTCTCCACCAGCTGGACGTCGGAGAACGACGTCTTGCCGATGATGAAGTGCAGGTTCGCGTGACGGTCCACACGGAACTCGATCTTGCCGCCCTTGATGTCGGCGACAGCCTTCGCGACGTCCATCGTCACCGTGCCGGTCTTCGGGTTCGGCATCAGACCACGCGGGCCCAGCACCTTGCCCAGTCGACCGACCTTGCCCATGAGGTCGGGCGTCGCGACGGCGGAGTCGAAGTCCGTGTAGCCCTTGGCCACCTTGTCGATGAGCTCGTCGCCACCGACCTCGTCGGCGCCGGCCGCGCGGGCCTGCTCGGCACGCTCACCCGTCGCGAAGACGATGACGCGGGCGGTCTTGCCCGTGCCGTGGGGCAGGTTGACGGTGCCACGGACCATCTGGTCCGCCTTGCGCGGGTCGACACCGAGGCGGAAGACCACCTCGACGGTCGCGTCGTACTTGGTCGTCGACGTGGCCTGGGCCAGACGAACGGCCTCGAGCGGGTTGTAGAGCTTGCCCGCCTCGATCTTCTCGGCGGCGTTGCGGTACGCCTTGCTGTGCTTAGCCATCTGCTTGTTCTCCTTGTCAGCAGTCGTGGTCTTCACGGGCCGCACTGGCCCTGCCACTGGAACTTCTTGCTCAGTCGGTTCGTGCTTCGTTCTCAGTCGGTTCGGCCCGTCTCGGACGTCGCCTTGCCCACTGTTCCTTCTTCTCGGGCTGACCGCCGCTCCGTGATCGGCGGAGGCGTCGCCCCCACCGATCACTGCGCTCTGGTCAGCCCTCGACCTTGATGCCCATGGAACGCGCGGTCCCGGCGATGATCTTCTCGGCCGCGTCCAGGTCGTTCGCGTTGAGGTCCTCGAGCTTGGTCGAGGCGATCTCGCGCACCTGGGCGGAGGTCAGCGTCGCGACCTTGACCGTGTGAGGGGTCGGCGAGCCCTTGGCCACACCAGCGGCCTTCTTGATGAGCTCGGCGGCCGGCGGCGTCTTGGTGATGAAGGTGAACGAGCGGTCCTCGTACACCGTGATCTCCACGGGGATGACGTTGCCGCGCTGGGCCTCGGTCGCCGCGTTGTACGCCTTGCAGAACTCCATGATGTTGACGCCGTGCTGACCCAGCGCCGGACCGATCGGCGGCGCGGGGGTGGCGGCGCCGGCCTTGATCTGGAGCTTGATCAGGCCGGTGACCTTCTTCTTCGGGGGCATGATGCCTTCCGTTTCTTCTTCGTGGACCGACGCCGTGGGCGATGACCCGGTTGCAGGACGCCCCGGGACCGGGGCGTGACAGTCAGATCTTGGCGACCTGGCTGAAGGCGAGCTCGACCGGGGTCTCCCGGCCGAAGATGGAGACGAGGACCTTGAGCTTCTGGTTCTCGGCGTTGATCTCGGAGATCGTCGCGGGGAGCGTGTCGAACGGGCCGTCCGTGACGGTGACCGACTCGCCGACCGTGAAGTCGACCTGGATCTTGGGGGCCGCCTTGGCGCCACCGGCCGCGGCGGCGGGCGCCTTGACCTCGAGCGTCGGGGCCAGCATCGAGAAGACCTCGTCGAGCGTGAGCGGGACGGGCTGGTGCGTGTGGCCGACGAAGCCGGTCACGCCGGGCGTGTGACGGACGGCGCCCCACGACTCGTCGGTCAGGTCCATGCGCACCAGGACGTAGCCGGGGATCCGGACGCGACGCACGACCTTGCGCTGCGCGTTCTTGATCTCCACGACCTCCTCCATGGGGACCTCCACCTGGTAGATGAAGTCCTCCATGTTGAGGCTCTGCGTGCGGTTCTCGAGGTTCGCCTTCACGCGGTTCTCGTAGCCCGCGTACGAGTGGATGACGTACCAGTCGCCGAACTGGCTCTTGAGCTGCGCCTTGAACGCCGCGACGGGGTCCTCGTCGACGTCGGGCTCGTCGGCCTGCTCGTCCTCGTCCGCCAGCTCAGCCTCGTCCGCCAGCTCAGCCTCGTCGGCCTGCTCGGCCTCAGCCTGCTCGGCCTCGTCGTCCTCGTGCTCGGGCGCGACGTCACCCTCGGGCGCCTCGACGGCCTCGACCGACGCCAGGGCGTCCTCGAGCTCGGCGGCAGCCGGCGTGGGCTCCTGCGACTCCTGCGACACGTACGAACCTGCTTTCTCAGCGTGTGGTGCGGGGCGATGCCCCGCGTGTGACGACGGACGATGTCTGCCCGTGACGGCGGTCAGCCGCCGAAGACCCAGAAGGTCAGCTTGCCGATGGCGAGGTCGACCACGGTCACGAAGGCCATGACGACCGCGACGAACACGAGGACGACCGACGTGTAGGTGATCAGCTCCGAGCGCGTCGGGCGGACGACCTTCTTGAGCTCGGAGACGACCTGGCGGAAGAACAGCGCGATGCGGGCGAACAGGCCGCGCTTGGCGGTCTTGCTCGCGCCCTTCGACGAGTTCGACGACGGCGTCCGCGGCGCGTCGGCACCCGGCGCTGCGGAAGCTGCGGTTTCGCTCACGTCTGGCCCCTACGTCTCGTCGTGGTCGATCCCCCGTGCGGGGGTCGACGCTGCGGTCAGGCCGACGCTTCGCGCCGGACCGTCCGGCGGTCCTGCTCGCGTCCGCCCGGGAACTGCGAAGTTCCCGGGACGGACCGCGTGCGCAGGGTAGACAGGACTCGAACCTGCAACCTGCGGTTTTGGAGACCGCTGCGCTACCAATTGCGCCACTACCCTTCGAGGTCCACGCCGCCACGACCGGTCCGACGGCCCCTCGCAGGGCGCAGACCATCATGGCGTTCGTCAACCGCCGACGGATCACTGTACGCGACGCGAGGCCATGGGTCGAACCGCGTCTCCCGGAGCAGTCCGCCCCCCGTCCACCGACCGAAATTCGGACGTCGACCGGACGTGACGTCTGCCACTATGGTGCCCGTGAGCGAGTCCACCTCCCGTCCGCGCGTGTCCGCCCGTCTGGCCGCGATCGCCGAGTCCGCGACGCTGGCCGTCGACGCCAAGGCCAAGGCCCTCAAGGCCGCTGGCCGCCCGGTCATCGGGTTCGGTGCCGGCGAGCCCGACTTCCCGACGCCGGGCTACATCGTCGACGCCGCCGTCGCCGCCGCGAAGGACCCGGTCAACCACCGGTACACCCCCGCCGCCGGGCTCCCCGCGCTCCGCGAGGCCGTGGCCGCCAAGACGCTGCGCGACTCGGGCTACGAGGTCTCGCCCGGTTCGGTCCTGGTGACGAACGGCGGCAAGCAGGCCGTCTACCAGGCGTTCGCGGCGATCCTGGACCCGGGCGACGAGGTGCTGCTGCCGGCGCCGTACTGGACCACCTACCCCGAGGCGATCTCGCTCACGGGCGCGCGGCCGGTGGAGGTGTTCGCCGGCGTCGAGCAGGGGTACCTCGTGACGGTCGAGCAGCTGGAGGCGGCCCGGACCCCGCAGACGAAGGCGCTGCTCTTCTGCTCGCCGTCCAACCCCACGGGGGCCGTCTACTCCCCCGAGCAGACCGCGGAGATCGGACGCTGGGCGCTCGAGCACGGCATCTGGGTCATCACCGACGAGATCTACGAGCACCTGACCTACGACCACGCGGTGTTCACGCCGATCGTCCGCGTCGTGCCCGAGCTCGCCGACACGACCATCGTCCTGAACGGCGTCGCGAAGACCTACGCCATGACGGGCTGGCGCGTGGGCTGGATGATCGGGCCGGCCGACGTCATCAAGGCGGCGACCAACCTGCAGAGCCACCTGACGTCCAACGTCGCGAACGTCTCGCAGCGTGCGGCGATCGCGGCCCTCTCCGGCGACCTCGCCGCCGTCGAGCAGATGCGCACCGCGTTCGACCGTCGCCGGCGCACCATGGTCGAGATGCTGGCGGCGATCGACGGTGTGCAGATCCCCGCCCCGCAGGGCGCGTTCTACGCGTACCCCTCGGTGGAGGGGTTGATCGGTCGCACGGTCCGCGGTGTCACGATCGGCTCGTCGGCGGACCTGGCCGCCGTGATCCTCGACGAGGCCGAGGTCGCGGTCGTGCCCGGGGAGGCGTTCGGGCCCAGCGGGTACCTGCGTCTGTCGTACGCGCTGTCCGACGACGACCTCGTCGAGGGCGTCGGGCGCATCCAGAAGCTGCTCGCCGAGGCGGAGTAGAGCCGTGCCGGGCGCCGTCCTCGAGGTGATCGGGCTGCGCAAGCGGTACGGCGACAAGCAGGCGGTCGACGGGCTCGACCTGCACGTCGACCTCGGCGAGATCGTCGCCGTGCTGGGTCCCAACGGCGCCGGGAAGACCACCACCGTCGAGATCTGCACGGGGTTCCGGCACCGCGACGACGGTGACGTCCGCGTGCTCGGCGTCGACCCGCAGCGCGGCGACCGGTCGTGGCGCTCGCGCATCGGCGTGGTGCTGCAGACGAACAACGACCTGGCCGAGGCGTCGGTCGGCGAGCTCGTGCGGCACTTCGCGCGCTTCTACCCGCACGCGCGCGACCCCGACGAGGTGGTCGACGCGGTGGGGCTGCGCGAGAAGGTCGGTGTCCGGGCCCGCCAGCTCTCCGGTGGTCAGCGCCGCCGCCTGGACGTCGCGCTCGGCATCGTCGGCTCGCCCGAGCTCATCTTCCTCGACGAGCCCACGACGGGCTTCGACCCGCAGGCGCGGCGCGCCTTCTGGGACCTGATCGGCAGCCTGCGCGACGACGGCACCACGGTGCTGCTCACGACGCACTACCTCGAGGAGGCGGAGCACCTGGCCGACCGCGTCGTGGTCGTCGACCGGGGCACGGTCGTGGCCCAGGGGGCACCGCAGGAGCTGGGCGGTCGCGGTGCGCGGCAGGCGGTCGTCCGGTGGTCGGAGGGCGGCGGCGTGCGCGAGGAACGGACCGACACGCCGACGGCGTTCGTCGCGCAGCTCGGCGCCCGCCTCGGCGAGGTCCCCGGCCTGGAGGTGCGCCGGCCGACGCTCGAGGACGTGTACCTCGCGCTCGTGGACGCCACGCCCGACGACGAGGAGCGGTCCTGATGGCCACCGCGACGCAGGTCACGACGCCACTGCCCGGCACCCTGCGGCTCGGCTGGGAACGCACCCGGTTCGAGCTGCGGACGTACTTCCGCGAGCGCGACGCGGTCGTGTTCATCTTCGCCTACCCCGTGATCATGCTGGCGATCTTCGCGACGGTGTTCGGGCAGGACGGTGCCAGCGTCGACGTCGGCGACGTGCGGATCCCGTTCGCGCAGTACTTCCTGCCCGGCATGGTCGCCACCGGCGTCATGCTGTCCAGCTTCCAGAACCTCGCGATCTCCATCGCCGTGGAACGCGACGAAGGGGCGCTCAAGCGCCTGCGGGCGACGCCTCTGCCGCCCGCGTCGTACTTCGTCGGCAAGGTCGGGCAGGTGCTGCTCAGCTCGCTGCTGCAGACGACGCTGCTGCTCGCGGTCGCCCGTGTCGTCTTCGACGTCCCGCTGCCCGCCGACGCGGCACGCTGGGCGACCTTCGCGTGGGTGTTCGTGCTCGGCACGGCCACCGGTTCGGTGTGCGGCGTCGCCTACTCGAGCATCCCCCGCTCCGGACGCGCCGCGAGCGCGGTCGTGACGCCCGTCGTGCTGGTCCTGCAGTTCATCTCCGGCGTCTTCTTCCAGTTCGACCAGCTGCCCGCCTGGATGCAGCAGGTCGCGGCCCTGTTCCCGCTCAAGTGGATGGCGCAGGGGATGCGGTCGGTGTTCCTCCCCGACGCGGCCGAGCAGCTCGAGGTAGGCGGCTCCTGGCAGCTGGGCATGGTCGCCGCGGTGCTGCTCGTGTGGCTCGTCGGAGGCCTGGTGCTCGGCGTGCGCACGTTCCGCTGGAGGCGCCGCGACGACGGTTGAGGGCTACGGCCCCGCGAGGACGGTGCCGTCCTCGTCGAGCAGGCTTCCGTCGTTGCGCATCGACCAGTTCTCGACCACCTCGCCGTCGGGTCCGTGCAGGACGCCGTCCGAGTCGAACGAGTAGCCGGACCCGGCCCACGGGTCGGGCTCGAGCAGGTCGGAGCCCAGCCCGTCACCGTCGTCCGTCTCGGGGAGCGGCCACACCGAGTCCGTGTCGCCGGGAGCCGTGTCGTCGACCCCCTCGAGCTGCTCGGAGAACGCGTCCATCCACAGCTTTTGCAGGAACTCGCCGTCGTCGAGGTCCCCGGACGCCTTGAGCTCGCGCACGTGGTGCGCGACGAGCCTGCTGATGTCCGCGGTCGTCGCGAGGATCGAGACGCGCCAGCCGTCGTCGTCGCGCACGGCGACCAGACCGGCGTCGTCGAGGCCCAGCTGCCGGACGAGCGGCTGGTCGGCGAAGCACTCGCGCGGCCCGTCGTCCTGCGTCACGCACGTCCCTTCGATCGTCGTCCGGACCGGGTCGCGGTCCGTCGCCGGGGTGGTGACGACCACCGGTGCGGCCACGAGCCGTGCGCGGTCGCCCTCGCCGTCGATGGCCGTGCTGGTGAACCGCGCCTCCTCGATCGTCGGGACGTCCATCGCGTCGGGCTCGTCCTGGTCGGCCCATACCTGGCCGTAGACCGCGACGAACCGGCGCTCGGCGGGCGGGAGCAGGTCCGCGAGCGGGCCCAGGTCACCCGACGCCGCGTCCGTGAACGAACGGACGAATGCCTCGCCCGCATCCTCGGGCGTCCCGACGAACGTCCCCGGCCCGGTCGGCATCGCGCCACGCGTCGTGCCCCGCTCGGCCGTGGCGTACTCGCCCATCGTCATGAGCGGGCTCACGTACCACGCGTCGCCCTCGCGGACGGCGACGAGGAACGGCTCGATGTCCCCCCGCTCGGAGTGCGCGACGAGTTCGTCGGCCGTGATCGTCCACGGCAGCTTCGCGTCGATCTCCTGCGTGGCCTCCGCCCAGCCCGCGTCGACGTCCTCGGCCGACAGGCCGGCCGTCGCGAGCGGCCCGTACACGTCCGCGAGGGCGTCCACGATCGCGGCGCCGTCGCCGTCGACGGTCAGCGAGCCGCCGACGATCGTCACCTTCGCCAGGCCGTCGCCGATCGACTCGCTGTGCAGCCGCAACCCGCTCAGGTCCGCGTCGAGCGTGTCCAGCACGCCCAGCAGCTTCTGCGCGGAGACCTCCTGCCCCGTCACCCCGCTGAGCTCGGAGAAGGGCTCGACCAGGTCGGTGAACGTCGAGACCTCGGCCGGTGAGATGGCTCCGTAGACCGCGACACCGTCCTTCGCGGCCGCCCCCTCGACGAGCTGCGTGACGGCCGCCTCGGGCGTCGACGACCCGCCCAGCTTGCTCAGGACCAGCAGCCACGCGGCGCCGGCCCCCAGTCCGACGACGAGCACGACGGCCACCGCGACCGCGACCGACCTTCCGCGCCTCGAGCGCCCCGGAGCCTCGGGCGTGCCGGCCTGCTCGTCCAGGGCGACACCGACCGCGGCGGACCCGCCTCCCGGCGTGGTCCGCGCGGGGGCACCGTCGGGGTGGAACACGGCGCCCGGTCGCACGGTCGGCGGCGTCGCGGACACCGACCGGCGCGCGAGCGCGGCATCGACTGCCGGGTCCCGCAGTGCAGCCAGCCAGTCGAGGAGGCCAGGGTGCGCGGCGGGGTTGGCGGCGACGACCGGGCGCAGGTCGGGACGCTGCGTGACGATCCGCGCCAGGTCGGCCGCCGAGGCCTGTGGGTGCGCCGCGAGCGCCGCGTCGTCTGGCATGTGGACCTCCCCCTCGGCGGCGCGGGTCGCGCTCAGCCAGCTCACAGGCTAGGGGTGGCGACGCGCCCACCACGCCGCCCGTCCGGGTGAAGCGCTCGGACTTGCTGGCACACTGGCCGGGTGCGTGACCTGGCGAAACTCCCCAAAGCGCACCTGCACCTGCACTTCACGGGTTCGATGCGCCCGTCGACGCTCGCCGACCTGGCTGCGCAGCACGGCGTGCGGCTGCCGTCGGCGCTGCTCGACGACGACCCGCTCAAGGTGCCCGCGGACGAGCGCGGCTGGTTCCGGTTCCAGCGGTTGTACGACGCGGCGCGCGCGTGCGTGCGCAGCGAGGCGGACATGCGGCGCATCGTCACGGAGGCCGCGGCCGACGACGCCGCCGAGGGTTCAGGCCGCCTGGAGATCCAGGTCGACCCCACGTCGTACGCGCCGTTCGTCGGCGGCATCACTCCCGCGATCGAGATCGTGCTCGACGCGGCGCGCCAGGCCGGCGACGCGGCCGGCATCGAGGTGGCCGTCGTCGTCGCAGCCTCCCGCATGCGCCACCCGCTCGACGCCCGCACCCTGGCCCGGCTCGCGGCGCGGTACGCGGGCGACGGGCACGGCGAGGTGATCGGCTTCGGGCTGTCGAACGACGAGCGGCGCGGCGAGACGGCCGAGTTCGGGCCTGCATTCGCGATCGCCCGCCGAGCGGGCCTGGCATCGGTGCCGCACGGCGGCGAGCTGCTGGGGCCGGCGCACGTCGAGGCCGTCGTCGACTCGCTGGTGCCCGACCGACTGGGGCACGGGATCCGCTCCGCGGAGGACCCGCGCGTGCTGGAACGCGTGGTCGACGACGGCATCGCCCTCGAGGTCTGCCCCGCGTCCAACGTCTCGCTGGGCGTCTACCGGTCCCCCGCCGACGTGCCGCTGCGCGCGCTCGTCGACGCCGGCGCGACCGTGGCGCTCGGCGCCGACGATCCGCTGCTGTTCCGTTCCCGCCTGCTCGCGCAGTACGAGGACGCGCGCACCGTGCTCGGCTTCTCCGACGACGAGCTCGCCGACCTGGCCCGCTCGTCGATCCGAGCGAGCCGCGCGTCGGACACGACGAAACGGGGCCTGCTGGCAGGCGTCGACGACTGGCTCGCGACGCCTGCGCGCTCGTCGGGCTAGCGCCGCTCGGCCTCGTCGACCCATTCGACCGGATCTGCCTGCGCCCGCTTCTCCGGGTCTGCCACGTGCCGCAGCACGAGCGAAGCGGCAACGAGCGCGGCGCCCAGGACGATTCCGATCTGCAGCACCTGGCTGAGCACGATGAAGAAGCGAAGGGTGACCTCGCCGTCGAACGGACTGCGGAACTGCAGCCAGACGTTCACGACGAACCCCACGGCGAGCATGACGACCCCCGTCCAGAACGTGCGGGCGGGCGTGAGGCGAGGCGGCATCGTCATCGGTGCTCCCGGTGTGAAGGCCATCCGGGCGGACGGCGCGTCGGGGGATGCTATCGGAGCCCGGTGCTCGCCGTCCGGCGAACGAGCCGTCGCGGCGACTACAGCGAGAGGCCCACCAGCACGGGTTCGGCCTCGAGGGTGACGCCGTAGGCGGCTCGCACGCCGTCGCGGACCTCGCGGGCCAGGGCGACGAGGTCAGCTGCCGACGCGCCACCGCGGTTGGTGAGCGCGAGGGTGTGCTTCGTCGACAGCGTCGCCCGGCCGGGCGCGCCGTAGCCGCGTGTGAAGCCGGCGTGCTCGATGAGCCAGCCCGCGCTCGTCTTGACGGCACCGTCCGCGGCCGGGAAGCGCGGAGCCTCGTCGGGCAGCGTCGCGGCCTGCTCGGCCGTCAGGATCGGGTTGGTGAAGAACGAGCCGGCGCTCGTCGTGTCGGGGTCGGTCGGATCCAGGACCATGCCCTTGCCGGCCCGCAGCGCGAGCACGGCGGCGCGGACGTCGAGCAGCGGCGCCCGCTCCCCCACCTCGACGCCGAGCGTGCGCGCGAGCTCGGCGTAGGCGATCGGCGCCGACAGCGTCCCCTGCCGGAGTTGGAAGGTCACGTCCAGGACCACGTAGCGCGGGGTCGGGTGCCAGGGGCTGCGCGGGTCGTCGACCGACGCACGCATCGACCGCTTGAGCAGCGACGTCCGGTAGCCGAACTGCAGGTCGACGAACGGCAGCGTCCGCACGCGGGCGCGCTCGCGGTCCCAGACCCGGACGGTCGCGATCGTCTGTGACACCTCCTGCCCGTACGCGCCGACGTTCTGCACGGGCGTCGCGCCCGTCGAGCCCGGGATACCGGACAGGGCCTCGATGCCGTACAGGCGGTGGCTCGTCGCCTCGGCGACGACGTCGTCCCACGGCGTCCCCGCAGGGACCTGGTACGTCACGCCCGCGCACGCGGAGTGGTCCGGGACGTCGATGCCGGCGCGCAGGTCGCGCACGACGACGCCGTCGAAGCCCTCGTCGGCCACCAGCAGGTTGGACCCGCCGCCGAGGACCAGGAGCGGTCGTCCTTCCTCGTCGGTCGTGCGAACCGCGTCGATGAGCTCCGCCTCGGTGTTCGTCGTGACGTACTGGCCCACCGGGCCGCCGACGCGCAGGGTCGTGAGGTCGGCGAGGGCGGGGGCGGTGGTCACGTCGGGCACCACCCCAGGTTAGTCGCCCTGCGCAGGCCGGAGCGGGCGGGCGGCGTTGGTCACCAGCAGGCCCAGGACCGTGGGGATCAGCACGGCCAGCAACGCGTGCCGGTAGCCGACGTGGTGGGCGAGCAGCCCGAGCAGCGGCGGACCCGCCAGGAACGCGGTGTAGCCGATGGTGGACACGACGCTGACGCGCGCGGCGGCGCGCACGGGGTCGTCGGACGCCGAGCTCATGCCGACGGGGAAGCCCAGCGCGGCACCGGCGCCCCACAGGACGATGCCGACCGCGGCGAGCCACAGCGGTCCCACCAGCGCGAAGATCGACAGACCGACGATGGCCAGCGCGCTGCACGCGCGCAGCACGGCGACCCGGCCGTAGCGGTCCAGGACCCGCGTGCCGAACCAGCGTGCCGTCGTCATCGTGCCGACGAAGACACCGAACGCGACCGCCCCGAGCGAGTCCTGGGTGTCCCAGCCGTCGACGACCGCGAGGCCCACCCAGTCGTTGGCCGACCCCTCGGTGAGGGCTGCGGCCATGACGATGAGGCCGATCATGAGCGTGCGCGGCTCGGTCCACGCGGCGAGCGCGCCCCGCGCGCCACGGGGGGCGGTCGCGGCCGGCTCGTCGCCGGGCGTCACGGTGAGCACGTGCTCCTCCGAGGCAGGGAGGAACCAGCGCACGGCCACGATGACCAGCACCGACGTGATCACGACGGCGACCGGCACGTGCACCCACACGTCGACGTGCAGCGCGGCGGCGCCCGCCGCGATCGCTGCGGCCGCGAACGTGCCGAAGGAGAAGCCCGCATGGTAGCGCGGCATGACGGTGCGCCCGAGCTTCTGCTCGACGGCGGCACCCTCCAGGTTCATCGCGGCGTCCCACACGCCGGTGCCGGCGCCGAACACGAGCAGGCCCGCAGCCGTGAGCGGCACCGAGTCGATGCCGACACCGCTGGTCGCCACGATCAGGCCACCCGCGTTGAGCAGCGCGAAGATCGTCACGGTGCGACGCGCGCCGAGGCGCTCGACGACGAGCCCCGCGAGCGGGATGGAGACGAGCGAGCCGACGGCGATGACCAGCAGCAGCAGGCCCATCTGCGCCTGCGAGAACGACAGCCCGTCACGGACGGCGGGCAGCCGCGACGCCCACGTCGCGAAGTTGAAGCCGTTGAGGAAGAAGACTGCGAAGACGGCGAAGGACGAGGCCTGCGCGGTCGGGCGGCGTGTCATAGCCCCTCTCAGGGTGTCGGTCGTCATCGATCGTCCTCGGTGGTCGTGGTGGATGGTCTCATGGGGTTTCAGGGCACCCGCAGCGGAGCGGGCTCGCCCGCGCTCTGGCCGACGAGCACCGACAGCTCTTCCTCGATCGGCCGGGCGGTTTCGGCGGCCTCGTCGGGCCGGCGCGTCGCCTCGACCAGGGCCGGAGCCTCCGGGGCGACCCGACGCGAGAGGCTCACGGAGACCACCATCGCCGCCGCGATGAGCACGAGTGCGTGCCGCGCGCCCATGGACTCGGCCGCAAGGCCCAGCAACGGTGGCGCCGCGATCGACGCGACCGACGAGAACGACGACACGACGGACACGCGTCCCGCAGCCCGCAACGGGTCGTCCGAGGCGGCCGCGATGCCGACCGGTACAGCCAGCGCCGCGCCGAAGCCCCACAGGGCGACACCGGTGCCGGCGAGCTGCAGGCTCGGGGCGAAGCCGAAGACCAGCAGGCCGACGAGCGAGACGAGGCCGGAGGTCCGCAGCACGACGACGCGCCCGAAGCGGTCGATCAGGCGCGTGCCGAGCAGCCGCACGACCGTCATCGACGCGACGAACAGCCCGAGCACGAGCCCTCCGATCGCCTCCGTCCGGTCGAAGCCGTCGACGACGGCGAGCGAGAGCCAGTCGTTCGCCGACCCCTCGGACAGGGCGGCCGCGAGCACGACGACGCCGATCAGCAGGGTGCGCGGCTCGCGCCAGGCGTCGAGGGTCGACCCGATCCGACGGCCCGCGCCGGCCGGCGCCGCAGGCCGCGACTTCGTCGGGGCCTCGTCGGGCGCGTAGGGCAGGACGACCCCGCGCAGCGACGCGAGTCGCCACACGACCGCGACGCCGGCGACGACTGAGAACTGCACGACGACGGGCACCTCGAGGTGCGACGCAGCCGCGCCGAGCGCCGAGCCCGTCACCGCGCCGATCGAGAAGGCGGCGTGGAACTGCGGGATGACCGTGCGACCCATCGCACGCTCGATCCGGCCGGACTCGACGTTGATCGGGACGTTGCCGAGCGCGATCGCGACACCGTTCAGGAAGATGCCGACCGCCAGCACCGGGATCGAGCCCGTCGCGGGCCCCACGCCCATCAGCACGTACCCGAGCGCGAGCACGGCGGTCGACGCGACGATCGCGCGACGGCTGCCGAAGCGCTGCACGACGATCCCCGACGCGGTGACCGTCAGGAGCGCACCGACCGAGCCGACGAGGAGGATCCCGCCGAGCTCCGCCGTCGACAGGCCGAGGTCGCTGCGGACCGTGGGGATCCGGGCGAGCCAGCTCGAGAACGTGATCCCCGTGAGCGCGAACAGACCCATGAGGAGCCATCGGGCCCGGGCGAGCTCGGGGTGCCCGGTCGGGGCGGGATGGGACACGTCGGACTCCGGGACAGGCCGTGGTCGAATCGTTTCGATATGTCAGCGAACGAGACGGTCGAATCGATTTGAGGGACGATGCCATTGTGCGGGTACGCTGACCGCGGCGTCAAACAGGCCGCCAAGCCACCGACCAGCAACGATGTCGACGGTCTCGTCCCGGGTCCCCCGGCCCGACACGGAGGTGTCCCCTGTCTTCCCAGCGCCCCACGCTCGCCGACGTCGCGGCAGCTGCCAAGGTGTCCGTGTCGACGGCCTCGCTCGCGTTCTCCGGGGCCGGCCCCATCGCCGCGACGACGCGACAGCGGGTGCACGATGCCGCCGCCGAGCTCGGCTACGCCGGTCCGAACCCCCTCGGCCGTCAGCTGCGACGCGGCCGGTCGGGCATCGTCGGGGTCGTCGTCGGGGATGCCTTGAGCCGCGCGTTCCGTGACCCGGTGACCACGCAGGTGCTCGACGGCCTCGTCGGCCACCTCGGGACCCTGGACCTGGGCGTCCTGCTCATCCCCAGCGCATCCGGACCCACGACCACGACGATCGACCCTCTGCTCGAGTCCGCGGCCATGGACGTCGCCGTGGTGATGTGGGGCGGCGCGGGCGACAGCCCCGTGCTCGCAGGCCTCGCCCGGCGCGGCATCCCCACCGTGCTCATCGAGGGTCGGCTCGCACCGGGCGTCAGCGTCGTCGGCATCGACGACCGCGGGGGCATCGAGCAGGTCACCCGCCACCTCCTCGACCTGGGCCACACGCGCATCGCGTCGGTCACGCTGCCGTTCGACCACGAGCGTCGCGACGGTCTCATGACCAGCCAGCGACTGGCCGACCCCGCCTGGGAGATCACCCGGCGGCGCCTCGCCGGCATCCACGACGCCGGCGTCACGCCCGTCGCGGTCTACGAGACGCCCGCCTCGCTCGTCGAGCACGGCGCTACCGCCGGCCGGGTCCTGCTCTCCGGCCCGGACCGCCCCACGGCGGTCGTCTGCCAGTCCGACCTGCTCGCCTCCGGCGTCGTGCTCGCCGCCCGCGAGCTCGGCCTGCGCGTGCCGCAGGACGTGTCGATCGCCGGCTTCGACGGCATCGACCTGCCGTGGCTCGCGCCCGACGTGCTCACGACCGTGGTCCAGCCGCTCACCGAGAAGGGTGCGACCGTCGGCCACCTGGTCGAGGACATCCTGGCCGGTGCCGAGCCCGAGCACCGCGAGCTGCCCGTCACGCTGCGCGTCGGGACCACCACGGGCCCCGCGCCCTCCTGACGATCAGCCCAGACGGACGACCGCCTGCGCCTTGCCCAGCACGCGCGCGCCCTCGACAGTGACCGTCAGGTCGATGCGGGCGGTGTGCGCGTCCTCGTCGAGCGCACCGACGGCACCGACGACCTCGACCGTGGCCGAGCCGGGGTCCGGCACGGGGACCGGACGCGTGAAGCGCACCTGGTAGTCGACGACGGCGCCCGGGTCACCGGCCCAGTCGGCGACCGGCCCGGCCGCGGCGCCCATCGTCCACATGCCGTGCGCGATGACACCGGGAAGGCCGACGGCCGTCGCGACCCGCTCGTTCCAGTGGATCGGGTTGAAGTCGCCCGACGCACCGGCGTAGCGGACCAGGCGGGCACGGTCGACGACGATCTGCGCGCGCAGGACCTCATCCCCGACGCTCAGGTCGGCGATCGCGGGGCTCATGCGGCCTCCTCCGGACGGACGGCGAGCGTGGAGACGACGGTGGCGACGCGCTCGCCGGCCTCGGTGCCGATCTCGCAGCGCGTCGTGATCATCGCCAGGCCCGCGCGCTCGACGATCGAGTCGACGTGCAGCACCGTGACCAGGCGGTCGCCGGCCATGATGGGGCGGTGGTGGGTGAAGCGCTCGTCGGCGTGGACCACGCGGGAGAAGTCGATGCCCGCAGCCTCGTCGGTGAACAGCTGGGACTCGGCCCGCTGCGCGACGACGACCGCGAACGTCGGCGGTGCGATCACGTCGGCGTGGCCGAGGGCGCGCGCCGCGGCCTCGTCGGTGTGCGCGTGGTGGTTCGCGCCGACCGCGTCGGCGAACTCGGCGAGCTTGACGCGGCTCACCTCGTAGACGGCGTTCGGCGGGTACTCGCGCCCCGCATAGCTCGTGTCGACGGGCATCGTTCGCTCCCAGCGTCGTTGATGGTCTGGTCCGAGTCCTGGTACGACACAGGCACGCCTACCGGCCTGGGCCGGGGCGTGCCTGACGTCTGTGAGCCCCTGTCGGGGCCGAGATCAGCGGGTCTCGCGGTGAACCGTGTGGCGGTTGTCGCGGGGGCAGAACTTCTTCATCTCGAGACGGTCGGGGTCGTTCCGACGGTTCTTCTTCGTGATGTAGTTCCGCTCCTTGCACTCCGTGCACGCGAGCGTGATCTTCGGACGGACGTCCGAGCTCTTGCTGGCCATGGTCTTGCCACCTCTCGCGCCCGAGGCGCTTGCATCTGCTTGTCGCGGTGCGCCGGCCGACGCACTGCTCTCGTTCGTCTTGGTAGCGGGAGCGGGGCTCGAACCCGCGACCTCACGATTATGAGTCGTGCGCTCTAACCAGCTGAGCTACCCCGCCACTGTCAGTGGGTCCGGGCCCGCGCTGACGCGCGGGCCCCGAACACACCACAGAGCCCCGAAAGGGAATCGAACCCTTGACCTTCTCCTTACCATGGAGACGCTCTGCCGACTGAGCTATCGGGGCAGCGCGGATTAGGTTACACGGCGACCAGCGCGGAAGCGAAATCGGCCCCGAGCCCGCCCGCGGGTCGCCCGCCACCACCGCGCGTCGCCCGCAGCACGCGCCCGCGCCGGCGGACCCGCGGTCGGTGTCGACGGAGCGCCACCGGCGACGTCGGGTGCCGCACGCGGTGGCGTCGATCACTGCGGCGGCGCGGTCCTGGCGCGGGCGCGGTGGGACGACGAAGGGGCCGTCCTGGTCAGGACGGCCCCTTCGGCAACGTGGCGGGTGAGGGATTCGAACCCCCGTAGGCGTTGCCAGCTGATTTACAGTCAGCCCCCTTTGGCCACTCGGGTAACCCGCCGGGGATGCGCACCGGGTGGACCGCCGCTCGGGCGGCACCGCCGTGGCGTGCCGTGGAAGGATAGCAACACCCGGGCGCCCAGAGCGAAACGGGTGGTCACCGGCCTCGCGGGATCGCGGCGGCCCGGTGGCGACGAAGCAGCAGTGACCGCGCAACGAGCACGAGGAACAGCCCGGCGGGCAAGGGCCGACGACAAGTCGGGACCGCGCCGGACAGGAGAGGAATGCCATGGCGAGCGAGTCGTCGTTCGACGTCGTCAGCAAGGTCGACCACCAGGAGGTCGACAACGCGCTGAACCAGGCCGGCAAGGAGATCGCGCAGCGCTACGACTTCAAGGGCGTCGGCGCGTCGATCGCCTGGTCGGGCGAGAAGATCCTGATGGTCGCCAACTCCTCCGAGCGCGTGCTGGCGGTGCTGGACGTCTTCCAGACCAAGCTCATCAAGCGCGGCATCTCGCTGAAGTCCCTCGACACCGGCGAGGACGGGCCCGAGCCGAAGCCGTCGGGCAAGGAGTACCGCCTGGAGGCGGGCATCAAGGAGGGGCTGAGCAGCGAGACCGCGAAGAAGGTCGCCAAGATCATCCGCGACGAGGGCCCCAAGGGCATCAAGACGCAGATCCAGGGCGACGAGCTGCGCGTCACGGGCAAGAGCCGCGACGACCTGCAGGCCGTGATCGCGCTGCTCAAGGGCGCCGACGTGGACGCCGACCTCCAGTTCACGAACTACCGCTGATCGTGCGCGTCTTCCAGATCGGAGCGGCGGGCGGGGTCGGCCAGCGGCTGTCGGCCCTGCTCGTCGCGCGCGGTGACGAGGTCACGGGGATGCACCGGCGCCCGGAGCAGGCCGCCGTGATCGAGGCGACTGGGGCGACGGCCGTCACCGGTGACCTCGTCGCGGACGACGTGGCGACGCTCGCCGAGCGCCTGGCCGGCCAGGACGCGGTCGTCTTCAGCGCGGGTGCGCACGGCACGGGGACCGACGCGACGACGAAGATCGACGGTGAGGGCCTGCGCAAGGCCGCCGACGCGGCGGTGCAGGCGGGCGTCCGGACGTTCGTGCTCGTGTCGGTGTTCCCCGACGCCGGTCGGGCGGCCGGCGCCGGCGACGCGTTCGAGCACTACATGCGGGTGAAGAAGTCGGCCGACGTGCACCTGGTCGGCACCGACCTGGACTGGGTGATCGTCCGCCCCGGCACCCTCGTCGACGAGCCGGGCGACGGGCACGTCACCGCGGGACCGGCGATCGAGTACGGCGACGTGCGGCGCGACCACGTCGCGGCGTTCATCGCCGAGGTTCTCCACACGCCGGGGTTGCGGCGCAGCATCGTCGAGCTCACCGACGGCCCGACGCCGGTCGCCGAGGCCGTGGCCGCGCTCGTCGACCGCTGACGGGCCAGGACGCGACAGGCGCCGCACCCCTCGGGGAGCGGCGCCTGCGGCGTGCCAGGGGCGTCAGCCCACGGTGACGTCCAGGTCGACGACCACGTTGCCGCGCGTCGCGTTGGAGTACGGGCACACCTGGTGGGCCTTGGCGACGAGGTCGTCGGCCACGTCCTGCGCGACGCCGGGGAGCTCGACGCGCAGCACGACGGCCAGGCCGAAGCCGACCTCCTGCTTGAGCAGCGAGACCTCGGCGGTCACGGAGTCGTCGGCGAGCGTCGCCCCGGACTGGCGGGCCACCCCGCGCAGCGCCGAGTGGAAGCACGCGGCATAGCCGGCGGCGAAGAGCTGCTCGGGGTTGAGCGCCCCTCCCCCACCACCCATCTCCTTCGGTACGGCGAGGTCGACGTCCAGGGTGCCGTCCGACGTGCGGACGTGGCCGTTGCGGCCGTCACCGGTCGAGAGGGCGGATGCGGTGTAGATCGGGTCCACGGGTGAAACTCCTTGCCTCGGGTACCTACCCGACAACGAACGTAGGACCCGACGTGTTCCGCCCGCGTCAGCCCTGGTTGCGCCTGCGCGCGACGAGCAGGAGCACCAGGCCCGCGAGCAGCAGGACAGCCACACCCACGACGACCGGAGCGACGTTCGAGCCGGTCTGCGAGAGCTCGCCGCCCGGAGTGGTCGGGGAGGCGCTCGGCTGCGGACTCTGGGTCGGGGCCTGCGTGGGGCTCACCGTGGTCGACGGGGTCGGGGTCGGAGTGGGCGACGGGGTGGGAGCCGCCTCGACCTGCGTGGTCGCGCTCGCGGTGCGGGCGGCGCCTGGGGTGCACGCATCGCACGGCGTCACGACGGCGGTGTTCGTCACCGAACCAGCGACGCTCGCCGTCGCGGTCACCTGGACGGTCATCGAACCGCCCGCGGGCACGGTGGCCACGGCGTCGACGTCACCGCCGCCTGACGACGGTGCGCACGACGACCCGTCGGACACCGCGCACGTCCACGTCGCGTCGTCCAGGCCGGCGGGCAGGGCGTCCGCGACCGTTGTGGCGGGCGCGGCGACCGCTGCCGCGTTCGTCACCACGACGGTGTACGCCACCTGGTCCCCCACCGTCGCGGTGGCCGGACCCGACTTCGTGATCGCGAGGTCCACCGGGACGGTGCACGGCACCCGCACGGTGTCGGTGTCGTTGTCCGGGTCGGCGTCGGTGAGCGACGTCGACGTCGTCGCGCTGAACGCAGCATCACCAGCCAGGCACGCGTCGAGGCCGCCTGAGGCGTCGCCCGTGAACGACAACGTGTCAGCACCGCTCGCGGCGATGGCCCCCAGGCTGCACAGGAACCCCGCCGGGCTGGGGGTGCACCCGGCCGGTGTGACGATGCTCGACCGGTCGATCAGGGCCGGGACGGTGACCGAGACGGCGGCGTCCGGTGCGTCACCGTCGGGTGCGGCCAGGTTCTCGACGTCGACCGTCCACGTCACCGGCTGCCCGTAGAAGATCGGGTCGGTGGCGACGTCGACCGTCGGTGCCAGGTCCGGCAGGGCGCGCACGCGGGTGGTCCAGGTCGCGGTGTTGTCGGCGGGTGTCAGCTCGCTGCGGTGGGCGGCGGTGATCGTGGCGGTGTTGGCGAGGTCGCTGCCCGCGAGCGCGTCGGTGGTCGTCCCGGTCACGGTGATCGTCGCGGACTCGTCCCGCTGGAGGGCGAGCGGTACGTCGAGCGTGCTGCCGGTGACGTCGCCGCTCGCGGGGTCCGGGCAGGCCGTCGACACGTCGGAGGTGCACGTCCACGTCACGTCCTGGAGACCGCCGGGGATCGTGTCGCTCACCACGGTGTCGGCGGCAGGGTTGATGTCGTCGTTGCTCGCGATGATGGTCCACGCGACCTGGTCGCCCGCGTTCACCGTCGCCGGGCCGGTCTTGGTCACGGACAGGTCGGCGTCCGCGGTGGCGACGAAGTTCGAGATCTCGTAGTTGTTGGTGGCTCCGCCGGTGCCCGCGGAGAAGCCGAGCTTGAGCTGGGCCGGCCGAGCGGGCTCCCCCTGCCCGAGCCCGCGGACGTCCACACGGTTGTAGACCGTCTGCAGCGGACCGCCCGACGTCGCATTCATCTGCACGGTCACGAAGAGGCTGTCGGTGCCGCTCGGCTCGACCTCGACGTGCACGTGACGCGGCGCCGTGGGCAGGGCCGTCAGCGCGCCGCCCGGCGCGTCCGTGTCGGCGAGCACCGGCCACGCCGTGGGGAGCGCGGCCGCGGCACCACGCAGGGTGATCGTGTTGGGCGTGCTCGGGAACCCGTTCCCCGCCCCGAAGTTGCCGTCGTTGTCGAAGCCGATGCCCAGGTACGCGCCCTGGATGGAGACGTATCCCGCCGCACCGCCGCTCTGCCCCAGGTTCGGAGCCTGCGCGGCGTCCATGAGGAACACGGTCGCGGCGTCGCCCGGGTTGCCGCCGCCGTAGTTGGCGTAGTCGAAGTCGAGTGAGAACGCGACGTCCGAGGGGAAGCCGTCGTCGAGCGTCGCGTTGCCCACCTGGAAACCTGGCGAGGCGCTCGTCAGACGCAGCGCGTCGGCCGTGAGGACCGCCGAGTTGGACGCCGGCTCCGGAAGCACCCAGTCGGGGCTCGCGAACGAGCCGGCGAAGGGCTCGTCCACCGGGAAGGGGTCCGCGAGCGCGGGAGCGGCGACCGCGACGACGAGCGCTGCGGCACCGACGGCCGCCGCGAGACGATGTGTCCTCATCCAGGCATCTTGCCTCGTGCCGCCCGATGCGTCCTGCTTCCTCAGGTCACGATCGAGAATCACCCGGCGGCTACCGCCCCCGCGGTGGATCAGTACCGCGTGATGCCGCCCTGCTGACCGGCCTGAGCCTCGAGACGCGCGATCCTCTCGGCCATCGGCGGGTGCGTCGAGAAGAGCCGGGCGGCACCCTTGGCGCTGAACGGGTTCGCGATCATCAGGTGCGACACGTTCTCGAGCTTCTGGTCCTGCGGCAGCGGACGCGCGGCCGTGCCCTGCTCGAGCTTGCGCAGGGCCGACGCGAGCGCGAGCGGGTCGCCCGTCAGCCTGGCGCCGTCCTCGTCGGCGTCGTACTCCCGCGTCCGGCTGATCGCGAGCTGGATCACGGTCGCCGCCAGCGGCGCGAGGAAGACGAGCAGCAGCCCGGCGAGCGGGTTGCCGCCGTCCCGCCGGTCCCCACCGCCGAAGAACAGCGCGAACTGCGCCAGCGACGTGATGACCCCTGCGATCGCTGCCGCGACGGACGACGTCAGGATGTCCCGGTTGTAGACGTGCTGCAGCTCGTGGCCGAGCACGCCGCGCAGCTCACGCTCGTCGAGCAGCTGCAGGATGCCCGCCGTGCAGCACACCGCCGCGTTCCGGGGGTTGCGGCCCGTCGCGAAGGCGTTGGGTGCCATCGTCGGCGAGACGTACAGGCGCGGCATGGGCTGCTTGGCCGACGTGGAGAGCTCACGCACGATCCGGTACATCGCCGGCTGCTCCGCCTCGCTGACCGGCGCGGCGCGCATGGAACGGATGGCGATCTTGTCGCTGTTCCAGTAGCCGACGAAGGTCATCACCAGGCCGAGCGCGGTGAAGATCAGCAGGTACCGGGGTGTCCCACCGCCAAGGATCCAGCCGATCCCGAGCAGCACAGCCCACATGACGCCGAACAGGGCCGCCGTCTTCAGGCCGTTGTAGTGCTGGTGCCCCATGCGTCCGTCCTCCTCGAGATGTCGAACCTGCCAACGTCCCGAGGATTCTCGCAGTTCCCTGCGCCGCAGCAGGCGCCAGTCAGCTCACCGACGCGCGGTTCAGCGCGACCTGCACCATCTCGTCGCGCGGGACCACCTTGATGCGCTCGCGGCCGTGCGGCTCACCCAGCGTCTTCTCGTAGGCGTCGAGCAGCTCCCAGTCGGTCCACTGGATGACGTCGACGCCACGCTCGGTGAGGAAGTCCACGATCGCCGCGGGGTCGCGGTCGGTCGCCGTGTAGAACGCCTCGCCGGCGGCCTCGACGTCCTCGCTCAGGTGGCGGATGGTCTCCGACGCGTCCGACTTGGTGTGGCCGATGAGGCCGACGGGGCCACGCTTGATCCAGCCCGTCGCGTACACGCCGTCGATGTGCTCGCCGTCCACGTCGAGCACCCTGCCCTCGCGGTTGGGGATGACGCCCGCGACGTCGTCGAACGGGATGTCCACCAGCGGCGAGCCGAAGTACCCGACCGCGCGGTAAACCGCCTGGACGTCCCAGTCGTGGAACTGGCCGGTGCCCGTGACGTTGCCGTCGCCGTTGAGCGCCGTGCGCTCGGTGCGCAGGCCGACGACCTTGCCGTCCTCACCCACGATCTCGGCCGGCTTGTGCAGGAAGTGCAGGTGGAGGCGGCGGCTGGCCGAGTTCTCCTCCGGGTCCTTCAGCGTCCAGTCCGTCAGGGTCTTGACGACCTGCTTGGTCTGGTTCGACGAGTGGATCGCAGCCATCGAGCCCTCGTCGAACTCGAAGTCCTCCGGGTAGACGATGACGTCGACGTCCGGGACGTGACCCAGCTCGCGGAGCTCCAAGGGCGAGAACTTCACCTGCGCGGGACCGCGACGCGCGAACACGTGCACGTCGGTGACCGGCGAGGCCTTCAGGACGGCGTAGACGTTGGCCGGCACGTCGGTCGGCAGCATGTCGTCCGCGTGCTTGGCCAGCACGCGCGCCACGTCGAGCGCGACGTTGCCCGCGCCCAGCACCGCGACCTGCTGCGCGTGCAGCGGCCACGTGCGCGCGACGTCGGGGTGCCCGTCGTACCAGGACACGAAGTCGGCGGCGCCGTAGGAGCCGTCCAGCTCGATGCCCGGGATCGGCAGCGCCGCGTCGCGGAACGAGCCCGTCGAGAAGATGACCGCGTCGTAGAACTGGCGCAGGTCGTCGAGCTTGAGGTCCGTGCCGTAGTCGACGTTGGCGAGCAGACGGATGTCGCCGCGCTCCAGCACCTTGTGCAGGGCGACGATGATCTGCTTGATGCGCGGGTGGTCCGGTGCCACGCCGTAGCGGACCAGGCCGAAGGGCGCGGGCAGTCGCTCGAACAGGTCGATGCTGACGTCGAGGCCGCTCTTGGAGAGGATGTCCGAGGCGTAGATGCCGGCCGGGCCGGCGCCCACCACGGCTACGCGCAGGGTCGGGGTGCTCACGGGTGCGGTGCCTTCCGATCGGGGAGCCCGCCCGGGTGCGTCACGGGGCAGGGCTGGTCTGCGGACCAGTGTAGGACTCCAGGTGAGTCTTGCCTCAGTCCCCGGCCACAATGCGGACAAGGTGAGTGGGAATTGCCGCGTGGTGACGTCACCTAGAGTCGCTGGGTGCCGACCACCTCGACCCGCGCCGGGTTCGCCGCAGGCATCGCGGCCTACTCGCTCTGGGGCGTCTTCCCCCTGTACTTCCCACTGCTGGAACCCGCCGGCGCCGTCGAGATCATCGCGCACCGCGTCGTCTGGTCGCTCGTCGTCTGCCTCGTCGCCCTGCTCGCCACCCGCTCGTGGGGCGCGTTCGTCGCGACGCTGCGCGACCGACGGGCCTTCGGTCTGCTCGCTCTCGCGGCCGTGCTGCTCGCGGTCAACTGGCTGGTCTACGTCGTCGCCGTGCTGTCCGACCGCGTCGTCGACGCCTCGCTCGGCTACTTCATCAACCCGCTGGTCACCGTGGCGCTCGCGGTCGCGCTGCTGGGTGAGCGGCTCCGCCCGACGCAGTGGGTCGCGCTCGGCTTCGGCGCGGCGGCCGTCGTCGTCATCACCGTCGGATACGGCCGCCTGCCCTGGATCGCGCTGACCCTGGCGCTGAGCTTCGGCCTCTACGGGCTGCTCAAGAATCGCGTGGGCCGCTCGGTCGAGGCGCTGCCCGGCCTGGCCACCGAGACCCTCGCGCTCGCGCCGCTCTCGCTCGGCTACCTGCTGGTGCTGCAGTGGCAGGGCACCGGCTCGTTCACGACGCACGGGGCCTGGCACGCTGCGGCGCTCGCGTCCGCCGGCCTCGTCACAGCGGTCCCGCTGCTGCTTTTCGGGTCCGCCGCCCGGCGGCTGCCGCTGTCCGTCGTCGGGATGCTGCAGTACCTGACGCCCGTGCTGCAGTTCCTCATCGGCGTCCTCGTCTTCCACGAGGTCATGCCGCCCGCGCGCTGGTGGGGGTTCGGTCTCGTGTGGGTCGCGCTCGTCCTGCTCAGCGCTGACGCGCTGCGGCACTCGCGGGCGCAGCAGCTCGCCCGCCGGGCCGACGAACGCGCTGCGGGGTCAGCAGCCTGACGCCTCCTCGACGTCGGCCTGGATCGAGACGTCCAGCTCGTCGGCGATTCGGTCGACGACGAGGAACGCCGTGGTGCCCTCGAACGGGCGCGACAGGCACAGCTCGACGTCTGCATCCGACTCCCCCATCCCACGGACCCAGCCGAGCTGGTTGGCGCGGTCCGCATAGAACGCCAGCGCGTCCGCCGAGCCGTCGCTGATCGACTGTGCCGCCGACGCGGCGTCCTCGTCCTCGTCGCACGGCCCCGCCACGACGGCGCCCGCGTCGGCTCCCGGCGGGGCGACGGCGAACATCGGATCGGCCACGATCGAAGCCGTCAGTGCGCGGTCCGTGTCCGTGCACCCGCGCGAGACGACCGTGACGACGGCCACGGCACCGAGGACGACGAGCATCGCCACACCGACGACGAGCGACGACACCGCGGTACCGGGGCAGTCGTCGAGCCAGGATCGGGACGGGTGTCGCGACCGGGACGGTCATCGGGCCGCCGCCGTCTCTGCGTCGACGACCAGCACCGTGACGTTGTCCGAACCGCCTGCGGCGAGCGCGGCCTCGACCAGCCGGTCGGCGGCCGCCTGCGGGTCGGGCTCCGCCTTGAGCTCGGCCTCGATGCGGCTGTCCGGGACCTCGTCGGTCAGGCCGTCCGAGCACACGAGCATCCGGTCCCCCGGGCTCACCGGGATCCAGAACACGTCGGGATCGACCGTCTCGGAGCCGCCGCCCAGGGCGCGCGTGACGACGTTGCGTCGCGGGTAGCGCGCGGCGTCCTGCGGCGGGACGACGCCGCTCGCGACGAGCTCGGCGACCTCGGAGTGGTCCTGCGTGACCTGCTCCAGCACGCCGCCGGCCATGCGGTAGGTCCGCGAGTCCCCGACGTTGAGGACCAGCCAGCACGGCGTCCCGCTGTGCTCGCTCAGCACGACGCCCGTCGCGGTGGTGCCCGGGCGCCGCAGGGGGTCGTCGGCGGGCAGGGCGCGGACGCGGGCGTGCGCCGCGCGGATCACCTGCCGGGCGCGGGCCAGGTCGGGCGTGCCGCGGCCCAGGACCCGCAACGCCTCGACGGCCGTGCGGCTCGCCAGCTCGCCGGCCTCGTGGCCGCCCATGCCGTCCGCGACGACGTACACGCCGCCGCCCGCGTGCAGCGCGTCCTCGTTGGTCGCGCGCCCCGCACGTTCCGTGGCCACGCCGACCGCCACGCGCACCGCCGTCACCGGGTCGTCCCCGCCGACGTGCGCGCGATGCTCATCGTGCTCCCTGGGCCGGCTCCGGAGGTCGTCGGCCCAGCATAGTCAGCGGCGCTCGACCCTCGCGCTGCGCTGCCCGAACCGGATGGTCCAACCCGGCCCGACCAGCGCACGCGTGCCGGCCGGCAGCGTCGCTGCCACGCCGTCGGGGTCCACGAGCACGGTCCCGTTCACCGACGCGCGGTCGATGACCCACAGCTCGTCGCCCGCCGGGGTCAGCCCGAACGAGACGTGCACCTTCGAGACCGACCGTGCAGGGTCGTCGATCACGACGACGTGCACGATCCCCATCTCGCCCTCGGGGCTGCGCCCGACGATCCCGTCACCCGTGACGTCGAACTGCTGGCCCGTGTCGAAGACCATCCGCAGGACGGCTTCGCGGTCCTGCGGCATGCTCTCTCGCAGCCGCGTGTACTCCAGGTCGCCCAGGTCCTCGGCCCGCGGCACCGGCACGACGCCCGGCTGACCGGGGTAGCCGGTGATCAGCGGTGCGGTGGCCGGCTTCGGGTCCGCGGCCGGGCTCGGTTCCGGCGTCGGCTCCTGGTCGGCAGCACCGGGAGCACCCGCCGCGCCGCTCTGTGACGCCTGGGAGGCCGCCTCCTGCGCCGCGACCGTCTCCTGCCACGCCGCCGGGTTCTCGGCGGCCTGGGCAGCCGCCAGCCGCTCGGTGTACGCCGAGGCGACGGGGCCACCGCGCGGGCGCACCGGCGGGGCGGGCTCCGGCTTCGCGGCGGACGGGGCCGCCGGGGGCGTCGGAGACGACTCGGGCAGGCGGCTCCAGTCGGGCGCGCCCGCTGCCGCCAGGGCCGCGCCGTTCGTCGGACCGTCCGTGGCGCCCGGCGCCGCCTCGAATCGGGCTACGGGTGCGGGCCATGCCACGCCCTCGGGCTGCTCGGGCATGGGCGGGACGACGGGCAGCGGGCGTACGGGCTGCTGCGCCGGGGCCGCCCCACCCCCGACGGCCCGCTCGACGGCCTGGTTCCACGCACCCGCTCCGGACTTGCGCGGCCTCAGGGCGGAGGCGCGCAGCACCAGGGTGCCGGCCGCCTTGTCGTGCCAGCCGCGCTGCGCGGGGCCGTCGTCGAAGGCGCCGGACGCGACGACGACGAGGGCGCCGACGCCGCAGGCCAGCGACCCGGCGGCGACGACGAGCTGGCGCACGAGGATCTTGACCAGGCCGGCCGGTGCACCGGTCTCCGTGGACACCGTGCGGTAGCCCAGCAGCGCGGAGCCGACGGTCGCGCCCGTGAACGCCTCCGCGAACCACTGCCCGATCCCGACGAGGACCGCCAGGACGAGCCCGACCATCAGGTAGCTCGGCTGCCCGGTGACCGCGACGAGCAGGAGCCCGACGCAGTACGCGAGCGTCCCCACGAGCCCGTCGATCACGAACGCGCCGACGCGACCGCCGACGGGTGCGACGGTGCCCGGGCTCACCGGGACCCCGGCCCCGGGGAATGTCGAGCTGCTCACGTGACCCCCACTCCTGGTCGGCGGCCGTCGTGGCCGCGCGGCACATCGTGCCAGAGCGGAGGCCCCCGGCGCGACGCGGGTCGCAGGGTCAGGACGCGCGGTCCACCAGCAGGTCCGCGAAGGCGACGAGCGCCTCCTTGACGGGACCGTCCGGCAGCGGGGCGAGCTCGGCCGTCGCGGCCCGGATCAGGGCCACCGACCGCTCGCGCGTCTCGTCGACGACGGGGTGGGCCGCCAGCGCCGCGACGGCTGCCGCGAGGGCGTCGTCGTCGGACAAGTCGGCGTCGAGCAGGGCCAGCGTGCGCCGATCCTCGTCCGTCGCGTCCGGGCCGGCCGCGCGGGCCCGCAGCAGCAGCACCGGCATCGTCGGGACACCTTCACGCAGGTCGGTGCCGGGCGTCTTGCCGGTCACCGCGCCGGCCGAGGTCAGGTCGATGACGTCGTCTGCGAGCTGGAACGCGACGCCGATCTTCTCGCCGTAGGCGGCAACGGTCGCGACGACGTCCGGCGTGCAGCCCGCGAACATCGCACCCAGGCGCGCGGAGGTCGCGATGAGCGAGCCCGTCTTGTCGGCGAGCACCTGCAGGTAGTGCTCCACCGGGTCGTCGTCGGCGCGCGGCCCGACGGTCTCGTGGAGCTGGCCCAGGCACAGGCGCTCGAACGTCGCCGACTGGATCCGCACCGCCTCCGGGCCCAGACCGGCGACGGTCGACGACGCACGCGCGAACAGCAGGTCGCCGGTCAGGATCGCCACCGAGTTGCCCCACACCTGGTGGGCGGTCGGGGCGCCGCGACGCACGGGAGCCGAGTCCATCACGTCGTCGTGGTAGAGCGTGGCCAGGTGGGTCAGCTCCACGACGACGGCGGCGTCGAGCACCTCGCGCCGCGCACCGTCGCCCAGCTCCGCGGCCAGCAGCGTCAGCACCACCCGCAGCCGCTTGCCCCCGGCGTTCATCAGGTGCCGCGAGGCCTCGTCGGCCAGAGAGTCCGCATGGGACACGGCGTCACGCAGCCGCTCCTCGACCAGCGCGAGGCGGTCGGTGAGGCGCGCAGCCAGGTCCGGATCGGCCAGCGGGATGGCCGTCGTCGTCGTCACAAGGACGAACCTATCCCGCGCGAGCGCCTGCCCCGGCACCGACGGGCGTCACGGCAGGAACGTCGACATGTGCGAGATCGCGTCGAGCACCGGCGTCGGGAACACGCCGAGCACCAGCGTGACCGCCGCACACACCGCGATCGCGACCGTCGCGAAGCCCTCGGTCCCGACCACCGTGGTGGTGACGGACGGTGCGCGCTGCGCGACGAGCGTCGCGACGGCACCGCCGTCGGCGTCCACCGGAACGTCGTCGCCTGCCTCGACCGGAGCAGCGGCGGCGGCGTCGTCGGCCTCGTCGGCCGTCTGGTCCGCCGGTGCGTCGCTGAAGAACATCAGCACGACGATGCGCACGTAGAAGAACGCGGCGCCCGCCGACGCGAGCACGCCGAGCAGGGCCAGCGGCCACGCGCCGCCGTCGACCGCCGCGGAGAACACGCCGAACTTCCCGATGAAGCCGGCCGTGAGCGGGATGCCCGCGAACGAGAACAGGAACAGCGCGAACGACCCCGCGAGCCACGGGTGCCGGCGGCCGATGCCGGCCCACTGCGACAGGTGCGTCGCCTCGCCGAGCACGATGCCGTCGGCGTCCCGCTCGCGCACCAGCCACACCACGCCGAACGCGCCGATCGTGGCGGCGCCGTAGACGAGCAGGTAGAACAGCACGGCCGAGACGCCCTGCGCGTCGAGCGCGACGATGCCGGTGAGGATGAACCCGGCGTGCGCGACCGACGAGTACGCGAGCAGCCGCTTCATGTCGGTCTGCGTCATGGCGATGACGGTCCCGACGACCATCGTCGCGATCGTCACGATCCACAGGACGACGTCGAGGTCCCACTTCAGCCCGGGCATGACCGTGTACCAGACCCGCAGCAGCGCACCGAAGGCGGCGACCTTGGTGCAGGCCGCCATGAACCCGGTGATCGGCGTCGGGGCCCCCTGGTAGACGTCGGGCGTCCAGCTGTGGAACGGCACCGCACCGAGCTTGAACAGCAGACCGGCCAGGACCAGGACGGAGCCCACGAGCAGCAGGGAGTCGGTGCCGGTCGGCGTGGCGACGGCGGTGGTGATCCGCGCGTAGGTGAGCGAGCCGCTGTAGCCGTAGAGCAGCCCGATGCCGAAGAGCATGAGCGCCGAGGCGAACGCACCGAGCAGGAAGTACTTCATGGCCGCCTCCTGCGAGAGCAGGCGACGGCGACGGGCCAGACCTGTGAGCAGGTAGAGCGGCAGGGACAGGACCTCGAGCGCGACGAAGAGCGTGAGGAAGTCACCTGCTGCGGGGAAGACGAGCATGCCTCCGGTGGCGAACAGGACCAGCGGGTAGACCTCGGTCTGCTGCAGCCCGCGGCGGCGCGCCAGCTCCTCGTAGTCCGACCCGGGCACCGCGGCGGCGGTGGGCGCGAAGGCGTCCTCACCCGTGCTGGTGCGGTCGGCGACGGTCAGCAGCGCGACGATCGCGAGGAGCGCGATCGTGCCCTGCAGGACGAGCGTCGGGCCGTCGACGACGAGCGAGTCGCCGAGCACCCGCACGCCGCCCGTGCGCTTGACGCCGTTCCAGAGCAGCGCAACCGCCAGGACCGCACCCGCGAGCGCTGCCAGCGAGAACGCGAGCTGGACGACCCGACGGCGGCGCTCGGGGACGAACGCCTCGAGCAGCACGCCGATCGCGGCCGCGCCGAGCACGACGAGGACGGGGCTCAGGTGCGCCCAGTCGACCTGGGGGGCCGTGAACGTCACGGGTTGCTCCCTTCAGCGGCGGCCGGTAGGTCGGTGACGCCCACCTGCTCCAGGGTGACCGAGGCCGGCGGGCGGACCAGGTCGAGGGCCGGACCGGGCACGAAGCCCAGCACGATCATGGCGGCGAGCAGGGGTGCGATCGCCCAGGTCTCGCGCGGACGCAGGTCGGGCATCGTCTCCAGACCGTCCTTGACCGGCCCGGTGAAGATGCGCTGGTAGGTCCACAACACGTAGACGGCGGCGAGGACCACGCCCGTCGAGGCGACGATCGCCGCGGCAGGGTGCCGGGCGAACGAGCCGACGAGCACCAGGAACTCCGAGACGAACGTCGACAGGCCGGGCAGCGACAGCGCGGACAGGCCGGCCACCAGGAACGTCCCGGCCATCACGGGCACCACGCGCTGCAGTCCGCCGAAGTCGGCGATGTCCTGCGACCCTCGTCGGGCCACCAGGTAGCCCGCGATGAGGAACAGGGCACCGGTCGAGAGCCCGTGGTTGACCATGTAGAACGACGAGCCGGCCACCGACGTGGACGTGAACGCGAAGATGCCCAGCACGATGAACCCGAAGTGCGACACCGACGTGTAGGCGATGAGCCGCATGAGGTCCTTCTGCCCGATCGCCAGCAGCGCGCCGTAGATGATCGAGATCACCGCGAGCACGATGACGAACGGGGCCGCCCACCGCGAGGCCGCCGGGAACAGCGGCAGGCACAGTGTGAGCATGCCGAACGTGCCGACCTTGTCCAGCACGCCGACGAGCAGCGTGGACGTCCCGGGCGTCGCGTTCTGCGCTGCGTCGGGCAGCCAGGTGTGCACCGGGAACATGGGCGCCTTGATCGCGAACGCCAGGAAGAAGCCGGCGAACAGCCACTTCTCCAGCGTCGGGTCCATGGTCAGGCCGGTGAGGTTGTCGGTCAGGAAGCCGTCCTTGCCTCCGGGACCCTGCAGGTACAGCCCGATGACGGCCACCAGCATGATGAGGCCGCCGGTGAGCGAGTAGATGAGGAACTTGATCGCCGCGTACCGCCGCTGGGCGCCGCCGAAGGCGCCGATGAGGAAGTAGACGGGGATCAGCATCGCCTCGAACAGGACGTAGAAGAAGAACACGTCCCGCGCGGCGAACACCGCGACGATGAAGGCCTCGAGCACGAGCGTGAGCGCCAGGAAGTGCCGCAGGCGGTCGGTGGGCGCGTCGTCGGAACCCTGCTCGCGCCAGCCCGCCAGGATCACGAGCGGCACCAGGGCGATCGACATGAGGATCAGCGCGATCCCGACGCCGTCGACGCCCACCGCGTAGGAGACCCCGAGCGACGGGATCCACTGGTGGGTCTCCTTGAGCTGGACGCCGGCGTCGCCGGTGTCGAACGCGGAGAGGGTGGCGACGCCGATCGCGACCTCGACGAGGGCGACGGTCAGCGCGACGGCACGTGTGCGGCGGCGGGCTCCGGCGGGCATCAGCCACAGGACCGCGGCCCCCACCAGGGGGACGACGATCAGGGCAGTCAGCCAGGGGAAGTCGGAGGACATCGTGTTGTGCGCTCCTCAGCTCTGGATGACCAGGACGACGACGACGAGGACGACCAGACTGACGAGCATGGTCGCGGCGTAGGAACGCACGTAACCGGTCTGGGTCTTGCGGAGCAGGCCGCCGAGTCCGACGGCCGTCTGGCCCACACCGACCGCGGCGCCGTCGACGACCGCCTTGTCGGTGTAGACCAGCGAACGGGTGAGGTGCTGCCCGGGCTCCACCAGCAGCGCGTCGTTGACGACGTCCTGGTAGAGGTCCACGCGGGCCGCGCGGGTCAGCGCGGTGCCGAGCGGCGGGACGACGGGCACGGTCGAGATCGCGTACCGCCGCCAGGCCAGGACGGCGCCGGCGACGACGAGCACCAGGGTCAGGATCACCAGCACGACGGGCTGGATCACGGGCTCGCCGTGCTCGGTGTGCCCGGTGACCGGGGCGAGCCAGTCGACGAACCGGTTGCCGATCCCCAGCACCATGCCGAGCCCGGCCGAGCCCACGGCCAGGATGATCATCGGCCACGTCATGAGCGCCGGGCTCTCGTGCGGGTGCTGCTCGCTGCCGTCGGCCTTCGTCGACCAGCGGCGCTCGCCCTCGAACGTCATGAAGAACAGGCGCGACATGTAGAACGCGGTGATCCCGGCGCCGAGCAACGCCACCATGCCGAAGACCCAGGCGCGCCAGGTGTGCCCGTCCGTGGGGATGAACGCGGCCTCGATGATCTTGTCCTTCGACCAGTAGCCGGAGAACGGCGGGATGCCCAGGATCGCGAGCCAGCCGAGCCCGAAGGTCACGTAGGTGATCTTCATGTAGCGAGCCAGGCCGCCGAACCGGCGCATGTCCACCTGGTCGTCCATGCCGTGCATCACGGATCCGGCGCCCAGGAACATGCCGGCCTTGAAGAAGCCGTGCGTCACCAGGTGGAAGATCGCGAACGCGTACCCCACCGGGCCCAGGCCCGCGGCCAGGATCATGTAGCCGATCTGCGACATCGTCGAGGCGGCGAGCGCCTTCTTCAGGTCGTCCTTGGCGCAGCCGACGATCGCCCCGAACAGCAGCGTGATGGCGCCGACGATCACGACGACGAGCTGTGCCGTGGGTGCCGCGTCGAACAGCGTCGACGAGCGCACGATCAGGTAGACGCCGGCGGTGACCATGGTCGCGGCGTGGATGAGCGCCGAGACGGGCGTCGGGCCGGCCATCGCGTCACCGAGCCAGGACTGCAGCGGGAACTGCGCCGACTTGCCGCAGGCAGCCAGCAGCAGCATGAGCCCGATGCCGGTGAGCGTGGCCTGTGACACGCCGCTCATGTCGTGGTTCAGGACGGTGTCGAAGTCGACCCCGCCGAACGTCGAGAACATGAGCCCGAGGGCCACGATGAGCCCGATGTCGCCGACGCGGTTGGCGACGAACGCCTTCTTGGCCGCCACCGCGTACGGCGTGCGCTGGTTCCAGAAGCCGATGAGCAGGTAGGACGCCAGACCGACACCCTCCCAGCCGACGAACAGCAGCAGGTAGCTGTCCGCGAGCACCAAGATGAGCATCGCGGCGACGAACAGGTTGAGGTACGCGAAGAACCGGCGCCGGTCGCGGTCGTGCTCCATGTACGCCACGGAGTAGACGTGGATCAACGTGCCGACGAACGTCACCAGCAGCACGAACGTCATCGACAGCGGGTCCAGCCGCATGCCGGCGTCCACGTGGAACGCGCCCGCGTCGATCCACGTACCCAGGTGAACGTCGAGGATGCGGCTGCTCGCGTCGCGGCCCAGCAGGTGCAGGAACGTGATGAGGCCGATGACGAAGGCACCGGCCGAGGCGAGCACGCCCAGCCAGTGTCCCCACTTGTCCGACCGCCGCCCGGCCAGCAGCAGGACCGCCGCGGACGCCAGCGGCAGGCCCACGAGCAGGGGCGCCACGGCGTAGATGCCGTGCTTGACGGGTTCGGCCGCGACGGGCGCGATGTCGGTGAAGGGCACGCTCGTCGCCCAGGACGTCAGGGTGTGCACGATCCGCCCCTCAGCTCTTCAGCAGGTTGATGTCGTCGACCGAGGCCGAGCGTCGGGTCCGGAAGATGGCCACGATGATCGCCAGCCCGACGACCACCTCCGCCGCCGCGACGACCATGACGAAGAACGCCATGACCTGTCCGTCCAGCGTCCCGTGCAGCCGGGAGAACGTCACCAGCAGCAGGTTGGACGCGTTGAGCATGAGCTCGACGCCCATGAAGACGATGATGGCGTTGCGCCGCAGCAGCACCGTGGCCGCGCCGATCGAGAACAGGATCCCCGACAGCACCAGGTAGTGGGTCAGGCTCACTTGTCGTCCTCCCCTTCCACGTCCGGCCCGGCCGGCGGTTCGGTCGCCGACCTCCCGGCCAGGACGCGGTCGATGCGCGCCGCGTACTCGGAGGCGTCGGCCTCCTGGCCGCGCACGCGCAGCACGCGGGGCACGGACGACTCGATCGGGTTGCCGAACGGGTCGAGCGCCGGGACGTCCATCGCGTTGTGCCGCGCGTAGACACCGGGCGCCGGCAGCGGCGCCAGGTGGTGACCACCCGCGACGCGCAGGTCGGCGAGCTGCTTCTGGTCCCGCTTGGTGGTCAGGCGACGACGGTGCGTCAGGACGAGCGCGCCGAGCGCGGCAGTCACGAGCAGCGAGCCGACGACCTCCATCGCGAACACGTGGTCGGCGAAGATCGCGTGGGCGATGCCGACGGGGTTGGACGCCTCGTTGGCCTCCTCGACACCCACCGGGTTCGGGTAGACCGCGGTCCCGATCACGCCGACGACGACGGCGACGAGCCCGAGCCCCGCGAGCCAGCCGATCCAGCGCTGGCCGCGGATCGTCTCGACGAGCGAGTCGGCCGAGTCGACGCCCACCAGCATGAGGACGAACAGGAACAGCATCATGATCGCGCCGGTGTAGACGACCACCTGGACGACGCCCAGGAACACCGCCCCCTGCGCGACGTAGATGAACGCGAGCGAGATCATCACCACGACCAGGCAGAGCGCCGCGTGCACCGACTTGCGGGCGAACAGCAGGCCGAGCGCCGCGATCACCATGATCGGCGCCAGGATCCAGAACAGGGCCTCCTCGCCGCCGGACGTCTGTCCGGTGGACGCGAGCGTCGCGGGAAGCGCAGCAGGAACTGCCGCCAGCGCGCTCATCGGCTGCCCTGCTTGTTCGCGCCGGCCACCAGGCGGGCCATCTCGGCCGCTGTCTCGCCCTGCGCCGCCTCGTTGGCGGCGGCGATGCCGTCGCCCTCCGGCAGCGTCGGGTCGTCGGGCCGGTGCTCGCGCACCCACGCCCGCTGGGCGTCCGTCGCGTGCGTGACCTCGCCGCGGTAGTACTCGGTGTCCGTGGTGCCCTCGACCATCGGGTGCGGCGCGGCCAGCATCCCCTCGCGCAGGGGGGCAAGCAGGTCCTGCTTCTCCCAGATCATGCCCGCGCGGGTCGGCCCGGCCAGCTCGTACTCGTTGGTCATCGTCAGGGCCCGCGTCGGGCAGGCCTCGATGCACAGGCCGCAGAAGATGCAGCGCAGGTAGTTGATCTGGTAGACCGCGCCGAACCGCTCGCCGGGCGAGCGCTGGTTGTCGGGTGTGTTGTCGGCACCCTCGACGTAGATGGCGTCGGCCGGGCACGCCCACGCGCACAGCTCGCAGCCGATGCACTTCTCCAGGCCGTCCGCGTACCGGTTGAGCTGGTGGCGGCCGTGGTAGCGCGGCTTGGCCGGCACCTTCTCCGACGGGTACTCCTCGGTGACCGTCTTGCGGAACATGTTGGACAGCGTCACGCCGAACCCGCCCACCGGGGCGAGCAGACCCTTGATGCCCGAGCCGGGCTGCATGAGCGGCGTGTAGCTGTCGGGCGCGCCGACGTCACCGACGGGCGAGCGACGCTCGACCTCGGTCTTCGGCTTCGGTGCCGGCTTGGCGGCGGGGCGCGCCACGGCCTTCGTCTGCGGCCGGGCGCCCGACGAGGCCGCCGGGCGGGCAGGCTTCGCCGGCGGCTTGCCGGAGCCGCCGGACGCAGGGGGGTTCTTGCGCGGCTCAGCCACCGTGCACCTCCGGGGTGGTGGGGTCGGTCTCGCTGGGGGCGTCCGGGCTGGAGGCGACCTGCGCCTGCGCGCCGACGGAGGCCCGCTGACGGTCGCGGCGCGGCGACGGGGGCAGCACCTGGCCGGGCAGCGGCGGCACGGGGTAGCCACCGGCGAACGCGTCGAACGGCTCGGGCTTCGCCGGGGGTGGGGGTTCGGGCTTCTTGCGCTCGGGCAGGAACGCCGTGATGACGATGAACACCACCAGCACGCCGGCGGCGCCGAACAGCACGCTGCGGTCGATCTCCCAGAACTTGCGCATGCCCTGCACCAGCGCGACGAGCACGAGCCAACCGAGCGCCGCGGGGATGAGCACTTTCCAGCCCAGCTTCATGAACTGGTCGTACCGGAACCGCAGCACCGAGCCGCGGACCCAGACGAAGAAGAACATGACGGCCCAGAGCTTGACCAGGAACCACAGCACGGGCCACCAGCCGTGGTTGAACATCCCGTCGTTGATCGCGGAGATCGGCCACGGCGCACGCCAACCGCCCAGGAACAGCGTGGTCGCGACGGCCGAGACGTTGAGCATGTTGATGTACTCGGCCAGGAAGAACCAGGCGAACTTCATCGACGAGTACTCGGTCATGTAGCCGGAGACCAGCTCGCCCTCCGCCTCGGGGAGGTCGAAGGGCAGGCGGTTGGTCTCCCCCACCATCGAGAAGACGTAGATGACGAACGCCGGGATCAGCGGGATGAACCACCAGATCTGCGTCTGCGAGCTGACGATCTGCGAGGTCGACATCGAGCCCGCCACAAGGAACACCGAGACCAGCGACAGGCCCATGGCCAGCTCGTAGCTGATGACCTGGGCCGTGGAGCGGACCGAGCCCAGCAGCGGGTAGGTGGAGTTGGACGCCCAGCCGCCGAGCACGATGCCGTACACGCCCACGGACGCGCAGGCCAGGATGTAGAGCACGGCCACGGGGAAGTCGGTGAGCTGCAGCGGGGTCTGGTGGCCGAACAGGTTCACCACCGGGCCCAGGGGGATGACGGCGAACGTCAGCAGCGAGCAGAACACCGCGATCATGGGCGCGACGAAGTAGACGATCTTGTCCGCCGCCGTGACGGTCATGTCCTCCTTGAACAGGAGCTTCATGGCGTCGGCGAGCGACTGCAGCAGACCGAACGGGCCGTGCACGTTGGGGCCGGGACGCACCTGCATGCGTGCGACGACCTTGCGCTCGAACCAGATCGCGAACAGCACGCTGGTCAGCAGGAAGACCACCAGGACGACGGCCTTGATGACCGAGATCCACCAGGTCTCCTGGCTGAAGTCGGCCGTGACGGGCGCGACGGCTGCGGTGAGCATCAGACCACCTCCGAGGATCCTGCGGCGATCCGGACGACGTCGCCGGCGTCCGCGTGCAGGGTGTCGCGCACGGCGCTGCCGGGCGCGTTGGTGGGCAGCCAGACCACGTGGTCCGGCATGTCCGTGACCGCCGCGGGCAGCGTGATCGTGCCCGCGTCCGTGCTGACCGCGAGCGCGCCGCCGTCGGCGACACCGGCCGCGGCCGCGGTGGCGGCGGAGACCCGGGCGACGGCCCGCTTGGCCGTGCCGGCCAGGTGGGGCTCGCCCGTCTGCAGGCGGCCGGCGTCCAGGAGCTGGTGCCAGGTGGCCAGGACCGCGGTGCCCGGCGCGACCGCGGGCGGCTCGTCGGCCGTGACCGCGGGGGCGGCCACCCGTGCACCGTCCCAGCCGCCGAGCTGGTCGAGCTCGGCGTGCACGTCGGCCAGCGTCGCGAGGCCGAGCACCACGCCCAGCTCGTCGGCAAGCTTGTCCAGCACCCGGTGGTCCGGCATCGCGTGCGAGGCGAGGGCCTGCGGGAACGGGCGCGGACGCCCCTCCCACGTGACGAACGTGCCGGAGCGCTCGACCGGCGGGGCGACCGGCAGCACCACGTCGGCGCGGTCGGTCACCTCGGAGGCACGCACCTCGAGCGAGACCAGGAAGCCCACGCGATCGAGCGCGTCGCGCACCAGCGTCGGGTCCGGCAGGTCCGAAGGCTCCAGTCCGCCGACGACGAGGGCGCCGAGGCTGCCGTCGCGCGCCCCCGCGATGATCTGCGTGGTGCTACGACCCGGCGCCGCCGGGAGGCTGTCGACGTCCCACACCGCAGCGAGGTCCACGCGGGCCTCACCGTCGGCGACCTGGCGACCGCCCGGCAGCAGCGACGGCAGCAGGCCGGCCTCGACCGCGCCACGCTCCCCCGCCCGGCGCGGGACCCAGGCCAGCCGCGCACCGGTGCGCTCGGCCAGCGCGAGCACGGCGGTGAACCCGCCGGCCACGCCGGCCAGCCGCTCGCCGACCAGGATCACGGCGCCGTCGGCGGCCAGCGCCTCCGCGGTCGTGCCCAGCTCGTCGGCGGCGCCGTCGACGATGCCGTCGAGGACCTCCGCCTCGGTGCCGGGCGCCGCAGCGAGCAACGTGCCCGACAGACGCTCGACGCCCCGGCTGGCCAGCGCCGCGACGGAGACGACGCGCGTCTTGTGCCGCACGACGGCCTGCCGCAGCCGCAGGAAGAGGACTCCCGCCTCCTCCTCGGGCTCGAGCCCCACGAGCAGCACGGCGGGTGCCCGGTCCAGGTCACCGAACGTGACCTCGAGCGTGCGACCCGCGACGCGGTGGGCGAGGAACGCCTCCTCCTCGTCGGAGTGCGGGCGCGCCCTGCCGTCGACGTCGTTGGTGCCCAGTGCGACGCGCGCGAACTTGCCGTACGCGTAGGCGTCCTCGAGCGTGAGGCGCCCACCGGGCAGGACCCCGACGGCGCCGGCCGCGCGCAGACCCGCCGCCGCGGCGCCCAGCGCCTCGACCCAGCTCGTGGGCTCGAGCGGGCCGCGCGTGCCGTCAGCGTTGCGCGTGCGGACCAACGGCGTCGTCAGACGGTCGGGGGCCGACTGCCACGTGAACGCGAAGCGGTCCTTGTCGCTGATCCACTCCTGGTTGACCGCGGGGTCCTCGCCGGACAGCCGGCGCAGCACCACACCGCGGCGGTGGTCGATGCGCAGCGCGGAGCCGTTGGAGTCGTGCTCGGAGACGCCGGGCGTCGAGACCAGGTCGAACGGTCGCGAGCGGAACCGGTATGCCGCCGACGTCAGCGCGCCCACCGGGCAGATCTGCACCGTGTTGCCGGAGAAGTACGACGCGAACGGCTTGCCGGTCGTGTCCGTCGTCGCCGCACCGACCGGCACATCGCCCTCGATGCCCAGCACCGCGGGGTCGAAGGTGCCGATCTGCTGGTTGGCGCCGCGCTTCTGCAGGTCGATGAACGTGTCGCCCGCGATCTCCTCGGAGAACCGGGTGCAGCGCTGGCACAGCACGCACCGCTCACGGTCGAGCAGGATCTGCGTGGAGACCGCGATGGGCTTGGGGAACGTGCGCTTGACGTCGACGAACCGGGTGGACGCCCGGCCGTTGCTCATGGCCTGGTTCTGCAGCGGGCACTCGCCGCCCTTGTCGCAGACCGGGCAGTCGAGCGGATGGTTGATGAGCAGCAGCTCCATCACGCCGTGCTGCGCCTTGTCGGCCTCGGGCGACGTGTGCTGGGTCTTGACCTCCATGCCCGGCATCACCTCGAGCGTGCAGGACGCCTGCGGCTTGGGCATCTTCGCGAGCTTGCCGTCGCGGCCCGGGGCCCAGACCTCCACCAAGCACTGGCGGCACGCGCCGGCCGGGGCCAGCAGCGGGTGGTCGCAGAAGCGCGGGATCTGGATGCCGAGCTGCTCAGCGGCGCGGATGACGAGCGTGCCCTTGGGGGCAGAGGTCTCGATGCCGTCGATGCTGAACGTGACCTCGTCGGCCGGTGCCTCCGGGACGGCCGGCGGAGCAGCCGGGACCAGCGGCGTCGTCGGCGCTGCGGACGTGATCGTCATCAGTGTGCTCCCGCCAGCTGGGCGCCGCTGCGCGGCCGGTAGTCGAACAGGGCGCTGCGCTCGGGCGGGAACAGGACGTCGGCCGGTGTGTGGCAACCCGCCTCGAACTCCTCCCGGAAGTACTGCACCGCGCTGGTGATCGGGCTCGTCGCGCCGTCGCCCAGGGCGCAGAACGCCCGGCCCAGGATGTTGTCGCACAGGTCGAGCAGCAGGTCGATGTCGGCGCTCGTGCCCTGCCCGCGCTCGATCCGCTGCAGCACCTGGGCCAGCCAGAACGTGCCCTCGCGGCACGGCGTGCACTTGCCGCACGACTCGTGCTTGTAGAACTCGGTCCAGCGCGTCACGGCCCGGACCACCGACGTGGTCTCGTCGAAGATCTGCAGCGCGCGCGTGCCGAGCATCGAGCCGGCCGCTCCCACGGACTCGTAGTCCAGCGGCACGTCCAGGTGCTCGGCCGTGAAGATCGGCGTCGACGAGCCGCCGGGCGTCCAGAACTTCAGCGCCCGGCCGCCGCGCATCCCGCCGGCCATCTCGAGGAGCTCGCGCAGCGTGATGCCGAGCGGGGCCTCGTACTGGCCCGGGTTGGTCACGTGGCCCGAGAGGCTGAACAGACCGTGGCCGGTGGAGCGCTCGGTGCCCATCTGCTTGAACCAGTCGGCGCCGCCGACGACGATGCCGGGCACCGAGGCGATCGACTCGACGTTGTTGACCACCGTCGGGCGCGCGTACAGGCCGGCGACGGCGGGGAACGGCGGCTTGAGGCGCGGCTGACCGCGCAGGCCCTCGAGCGAGTCGAGCAGCGCGGTCTCCTCGCCGCAGATGTACGCACCCGCGCCGGCGTGGACCGTGATCTCCAGGTCGTAGCCGGAGCCCAGGATGTCGCTGCCGACGTAGCCCGCCGCGCGGGCCTCCTCGACCGCGCGCAGCAGGCGGCGGTAGACGTGCAGCACCTCGCCGCGCACGTAGATGAAGGCGTGGTGGCAGCCGATGGCGTAGGACGTGATGATGACGCCCTCGATGAGGTGCTGCGGGCTCGCCATCATCAGCGGGATGTCCTTGCAGGTCCCCGGCTCGGACTCGTCGGCGTTCACGACGAGGTAGCGCGGGCCGCCGTCGGGCGCGGGTAGGAAGCCCCACTTCATGCCCGTCGGGAAGCCGGCCCCGCCGCGACCGCGCAGGCCCGAGTCCTTGACCATCGTCACGACGTCGGGCGCCTGCATGTTCAGGGCGCGCCGCAGGCCGCGGTAGCCACCGCCTGCCTCGTAGGTCTCCAGCGTCCAGGACCTGTCGGCGTCCCAGTGGGCCGTCAGCACCGGTGCGAGCGTGGTGGCCATCAGGACTCCTTCGCCTCGTCGGACGCCTGCTTGTTCTCCTGCTGCGCGGCCGACGAGTCCGCGGCGGTGGCCGCCGGGCGCTCCGCGCTGGACTGCTCGTCCCCGGCCTTCGGCGTCGCGGTCGCGCCGGACGCCGCGGCGGACGACGACGCCGTCTTCGTCTCGACGGGCTCCTCGGCCGGCTCGTCGCCCGGGAACGCGGGCGCCTCCCAGCCGTTCTCGCGCGCCAGCACGGTGCCGCGCACGGTCGGACCGCCGGCGCCGACGCCCTCGTCGGCCCGCCCGTCCGGGAACCCGGCGAGCACGCGGGACATCTGCTTGAACGAGCACACGCTGTCCGCCCCGCGCGTCGGAGCCACGGGCTCGCCGGCCCGCAGCTTCCCGACGAGCTCGTCCGCCGACTCCGGCGTCTGGTTGTCGAAGAACTCCCAGTTGACCATCACGACGGGCGCGTAGTCGCAGGCAGCGTTGCACTCGATGCGCTCGAGCGTGATGGCGCCGTCGTCCGTCGTCTCGTCGTGCCCGATGCCGAGCTCGTCGGACAGGTGCTCCCAGATCGCGTCGCCGCCCATGATCGCGCACAGCGTGTTGGTGCAGACGCCCACCGTGTACTCGCCGTTGGGGTGGCGCTTGTACTGCGTGTAGAACGTGGCGACTGCCGACACCTCGGCGGTGCTGATCCCGAGCGTCGCGGCGCAGAACGCGATGCCGCGCGGGCTCACGTAGCCGTCCTCGGACTGGACCAGGTGCAGCATCGGCAGCAGCGCCGAGCGCTCCTGGGGGTAGCGCGCGATGATCTGCGCGGCGTCCGCGGCCAGGCGCGCGTGCGTCTGCTCGTCGTACGCGGTGCGGTGGGTCTGGCCGGGTGTCCGGCCCGCCTCGACGGACATCAGCGGTCCACCCCTCCCAGCACCGGGTCGAGGGACGCGACGGCGACGACGACGTCGGCCACCTGCCCGCCCTCGCACATGATCGACGTTGCCTGCAGGTTGTTGAAGCTCGGGTCGCGGAAGTGCGCCCGGTAGGGCTTGGTGCCGCCGTCGGAGACCAGGTGGACGCCCAGCTCGCCGCGCGGGTGCTCGACCGTCTGGAACACCTGGCCGGCCGGGACCCGGAAGCCCTCCGTGACCAGCTTGAAGTGGTGGATCAGGGCCTCCATCGAGGTGCCCATGATCTCGCGGATGTGGTCCAGGGAGTTGCCCATGCCGTCGGCGCCGATCGCGAGCTGTGCGGGCCAGGCGATCTTCTTGTCCTCGACCATGACCGGTCCGGCGTTCTTCTCCAGCCGCTCCAGGGCCTGCTCGACGATGCGGATGGACTGGTGGATCTCCTCCATCCGCAGCACCACGCGCGACCACGAGTCCGCGTCGGTGGCCGTCGGGACCTCGAAGTCGTACGTCTCGTAGCCGCAGTACGGCGTCGCCTTGCGCACGTCGTACGGGAGCCCGGCGCTGCGCAGGACCGGCCCGGTGATGCCCAGGCCCATGCAGCCGGCCAGGCCGAGGTAGCCCACGTCCTTGAGGCGCAGGTGCAGGATCGGGTTGGCCAGCATCAGCTCCTCGAGCTGGGCCAGGTAGTGCTTGACCTCGACGAGCGCGTCGCGCGTGGCGCGGACCGCCCCCGGGGGCAGGTCCTGTGCGACACCGCCGGGGCGGATGTACGCGTTGTTCATGCGCAGGCCCGTGACCATCTCGAAGATCCGCAGGATCTCCTCGCGGGCCGTGAAGCCCACCGTCATGATCGTCGTGGCGCCCAGCTCGTTGCCGCCCGTCGCCAGGCACACCAGGTGCGACGTGATGCGGTTCAGCTCCATCATCAGCACGCGGATCACCGACGCGCGCTCGGGGACGTCGTCGGTGATGCCCAGCAGCTTCTCCACGGCCAGGCAGTACGCGGCCTCCTGGAACAGCGGAGCCACGTAGTCCATGCGCGTGCAGAACGTCACGCCCTGGGTCCAGGTGCGGAACTCCATGTTCTTCTCGATGCCGGTGTGCAGGTAGCCGATGCCCGCCCGGGCCTCGGTCACCGTCTCGCCGTCGATCTCCAGCATCAGGCGCAGCACACCGTGGGTGGACGGGTGCTGCGGTCCCATGTTGACGACGATGCGCTCCTCGCCCAGGCGCGCAGCCTCCTCGGCGATCTGCGACCAGTCGCCGCCCGAGGCCTCGAACATCGGCAGATCGGCGTCGTCGACGATCCGAGCCGTCGAGTGGGTGGTGCTCATGAGTAGGACCTCCGCTGGTCAGCGGGTGGGATGGTGGCGCCCTTGTACTCCACGGGGATGCCACCCAGGGGGTAGTCCTTGCGCTGCGGGTGCCCGGGCCAGTCGTCGGGCATCTCGATGCGGGCCAGGCCGGGGTGGCCGTCGAAGATCAGCCCGAAGAAGTCGAACGTCTCGCGCTCGTGCCAGTCGTTGGCCGGGTACACGCCGACGGACGACGGGAGGTGCGGGTCCTCGTCGGGCACCGACACCTCGAGCCGCAGCGCGCGGCTGTGCGTCACCGAGAACAGGTGGTAGACCGCGTGCAGCTCGCGGCCCGTCTCGTGCGGGTAGTGCACGCCGCTGACGCCCAGGCTGAGCTCGAAGCGCAGGTCCTGGTCGTCGCGCAGCGCCTGGACCACCTCGACCAGGTGCTCGCGCGCCACGTTCAGGGTCAGCTCGCCGCGGTCGACGACGACGGACTCGACCGCCGCGTCGAACCCGGTGCCCGACTCCCCCAGGATCTCGGCCAGCACGTCGACGGCCTCGTCGAACCAGCCGCCGTACGGACGCTGCGACGGGCCGGGCATCGCGATGGTCGTGACGAGCCCGCCGTAGCCGGAGGTGTCCCCGCTGCCGTGCACCCCGAACAGGCCGCGGCGGACGTCGACGACCTCGAACGCGGTGCGGTCGCCGGGCGTCTGCGAGCCGGCCTCGAGCGCGGCCTTGCTCGTGCTCTGCGCGTCGGTGGTCGCGTCGCCGGGCTTCACGGCCGCGGCAGCATCCTGCTTCTCGTCCGTCATCGCAGCAGGCCCGTCATGTGCGAGGTGGGCGTCGCTGCGAGCGCCGCTGCCTCGGCGGCCGCGGCGGCTTCCTGGCGGTTGACGCCCATCGGCTCGTTCTGGATCTGCTCGTGCAGCGTGAGGATCGCGTTGATGAGCATCTCCGGCCGCGGCGGGCAGCCGGGCAGGTAGATGTCGACGGGCACGATGTGGTCGACGCCCTGCACGATCGCGTAGTTGTTGAACATGCCGCCCGAGCTCGCGCAGACGCCCATCGACAGCACCCACTTGGGCTCGGACATCTGGTCGTAGACCTGCCGCACGACGGGCGCCATCTTCTGGCTGACGCGCCCGGCGACGATCATCAGGTCGGCCTGACGCGGCGAGGCTCGGAAGACCTCCATGCCGAACCGGGACAGGTCGAAGCGCGGCGCGCCGGCGGCCATCATCTCGATCGCGCAGCACGCGAGTCCGAACGTCACCGGCCACAGCGAACCCTTGCGGAAGTAGCCGACCAGGTCCTCGATCGTCGTCAGCAGGAAGCCCGACGGTGCCTCTTCGATGCCCATGTCAGGCCTCCTTCCGGTTCGACACCTGCGTCAGTCCCATTCCAGACCGCCCCGCTTCCACTCGTAGACGAACGGGATGGTGATGAGCACCAGGAACAGCAGCATCGCGAGCAGGCCGAACGTCGCCAGGTCGGCGAAGCTGACGGCCCACGGGTAGAGGAAGACCACCTCGATGTCGAAGACGATGAACGTCATGGCCACGAGGTAGTACTTGATCGGGAACCGGCCGCCGCCGATGGCGTGCGGCGTGGGCTCGATGCCGCACTCGTACGCCTCGAGCTTGGCGCGGTTGTACCGCTGGGGGCCGATGATCGCGCTGGTGCCGACGCCGCCGAGTGCGAGCACCGCCGCGACGCCCATCAGGATGAGCAGCGGGACGTACGGGTTGCTCATCGTGCGTCACTCCACTTCGTCGTGGTCGAGCTTCGGGGGGTCATGCTGCGGGTGCGATCCTGGCGAGGGCCGCGATGGTCCGGTCGACCACGTCGCCGCCGCGCGGCTCGTAGCAGTCGGCCAGGAGCTTGAGCACGAACTTCATGAGCAGCGGCCGGGGCAGCCCGTACCGCGTGCAGATCCTCATGATCTCCGGGTGCTCGATGATCCGGACGAAGAGCCGGCCGAGCGTGTAGTACCCGCCCAGGTCGTCCTTCATGCGGCGCTGGTAGGTGGCGAAGGCCCGCTCCCGCCCGGCGACCGTGCCGCGCGCCAGGCCCTGCGCGATCGCGTCGGCGGCGACGCGGCCGGCCTGCAGGCCGTAGGCGATGCCCTCTCCGTTGAACGGGCTCACCATGCCGGCGGCGTCGCCGGCGAGCATCAGCCCGTTGCCGTACAGCGGGCCACGGTTGAAGCCCATCGGCAGCGCAGCGCCGCGCACGGGCGCGAGCTGGTTGTCCTCGGTGAACTCCCACTCCGCCGGCGCGTTCTTCATCCACGCCGCGAACAGCGCCTTGTAGTCGACCTTCGTCGCGGCGGCCGTGGAGCTCACGGAACCCAGGCCGACGTTGGCCGTCCCGTCGCCGAGGGAGAAGATCCAGCCGTAGCCCGGCATGAGGTTGGAGCGGCCGGGCTCGCCGTCCCACAGCTCGAGCCACGACTCCATCCACGGGTCGTCGTGCCGCGGGGTGCGGAAGTAGGTGCGCACCGCGACGCCCATCGGACGGTCGTCCCGCTTCTTCAGGCCCATGCCGGTGGCGAGGCGCGCGCTCACGCCGTCGGCCGCGATGACCACGGGCGCCCGGTAGACGATGTCGTCGCCCGCTCGCTTGCCTGCGTCGTCCACGGGCCGCGCCGCCACGCCGAGGATCCGCCCGGTGCGCTCGTCGCGCACCGGACCCGTCACGCTGGTGCGCTCGTGCACCTTGGCACCCGCGGCGCGCGCGTGCTCGACGAGCGTGTGGTCGAAGCTCATCCGCGCCTTGGCCAGCCCGTACGACGGGTACGAGGAGATCTCCGGCCACGGCAGCTCGAGGCGGTGACCGCCACCGATGACCCGAAGGCCCTTGTTGCGGATCCAGCCGTCCTGCTCGCGCGTGGGCAGGCCCATGCGGACCAGCTCGGCGACCGCGCGGGGCGTCAGGCCGTCGCCGCAGATCTTGTCGCGCGGGAAGGACGCCTTGTCGAGGAGCAGCACGTCGAGGCCGCCGGAGGCGCAGTGGAACGCGGCGGAGGCACCCGTCGGCCCCGCGCCCACGACGATGACGTCCGCGTCATCGCCTGCGATTTCCACCACCAGTGACCCCACTTGTGACGTTGTTCACTATCGACCTCTGGCGAGCATAACCACGACTTCTGGGGCTGTCTGCGAAGGTATGGCTAACCTGCAGGGTGCAGGCCCGTGATCATCGGCCGGGCCGGGTGAAAGTACCCCTGTGACCTGCGCGTCGACACGCTTGCGCAACACCCCGGACGCGTGGGCCGACGTGGCGCCGGGGTCGGCGGCCCTTGCCGCTCGTCGCCCGAGTGCCGGCTCTCGTCAGGGCTACGGACGCGTCGCCCGGTGCAGCGCGACGATGCCACCGGAAAGGTTCCGGTACGCCACGCTCCCCCAGCCCGCGCGCTTGACCATCACGCCGAGCTGGTGCTGGTTCGGCCACTCGCGGATCGACTCCGCCAGGTAGACGTAGGCGTCCGGCTCCTTGGAGACGGCGCGCGCCACGGGCGGCAGCGCCCGCATCAGGTAGTTGCTGTAGACGGCGCGGAACGGCTTGAACGTGGGTGTCGAGAACTCGCAGACGACCAGCCGCCCGCCGGGCTTCGTCACGCGCAGCAGCTCCGCGAGCGCGGCCGGCACGTCGCTCACGTTGCGCAGCCCGAAGCTCATCGTGACCGCGTCGAACGACTCGTCGGCGAACGGCAGATGCAGGGCGTCACCGTTGACGAACGGCAGGTCGGGCCGACGACGCTTGCCGACGCCCAGCATCCCCTCGGACAGGTCGCACGGGATCACCCGCACCCCGGCGTCCGCGAGCGGCTCGGACGACGTGCCCGTGCCCGCGGCCAGGTCCAGCACGGTCTCACCCCGCTGCGCGTCCAGCGCCGTCAGCGTCGCCTTGCGCCACCGACGGTCCTGCCCCATCGAGATGACGTCGTTGGTCAGGTCGTAGCGATGTGCGACGGCGTCGAACATCGCGGCGACCTCGTGCGGGTCCTTCTCCAGGCTGGCGCGCGACATGCCCCCATCGTCGCAGGTCTGGGTCGTGCTGCGTCACTCGTGCGGGCTGAGCAGCTGGTACATCTCGAAGTCCTGCCAGCGCCCCGCGATCTTGAGGTACTGCGGCGCCAACCCGTACCGGACGAACCCGTTGCGCGCGAGCACGCGCTGCGAGCGCCCGTTGTCCGGCAGCGTCTCGGCCTGGACGCGGTGGAGCCCCAGGTCGTCGAAGGCGAGCGTCGTCATGCGCGGCGACGACGTCCGCCCGCTGGCCGCCCGCGGTGAAGTGCTCGTCCTGACGCAGCGGCTCGTACGGGGCGAGGAAGTCCCGGTTCTCACGCAGCAGCGCCGCGAGCTCCTCGGCGTCCTCGGTGCGGATCAGGCGTGTGGTGGGCACGGCGCAGTGTGGCTCGTGCCCTGCGGAGATCGTCGGGGCCCGCAGGCAGCTGGGCCGCCGGTCAGCCCTGCGCCTGCCCTGCGACGGCGTCGCCGCCGTCGCAGTGCTCGTCGAGCGAGCACCCCGGGGGAAGGTCGGGAGCGGACGCCTCAGGAGCGGTGTCGGTCGGCCCCTGATCGAGGTACGTCGCGCGGTACGGCGGGATGTCCTTGCCGTAGTCCCAGACCATCTCGAGCAGAAGCCCCGTCGCGGGGTCGAGGATCAGCCGTTCGCGGTCGTGGATGACCAGCTCCCCGGGACGGCCCGTGCTGTCGGTGATCTCTCCTCCGCTCCGCACACCCGGGAGCTGAGCAGCGACCTCCCAGAGCCCCTGCCGCAGCTTCGGCGGCGCCGGACTGGCGGTGAGGAGGTCGACGACTGCGGACCACATTGCTCCGTCTGTGACGGGCTTCCGGTCGTCAGCCTGCAGGATGCGCCGAAGGGCACGCTCGAGCGACCCCGGGTCGGTCGGCAGCGCGACGACCTCCGCCCACGTGAGATCGGCGCCGAACGCAGAGTGCCCCGAGAGGTACGGCGTACCGCCCTCGACCGAGGACCGACTGATCACGCTCCAGTCACGACGGCCGGCCCACTCCTCCACGCGCTCCTTCTTCGCTCCGGCCTGCTCGTCCGAGTACACGAACGTGGTGTGCCAGTAGGCGGCATCCCGCGCGTCCCCCGTCTGAGACGCCGCACCCTGGGCAGCGCGCCGCAAGACCTCGGCCGCGCTCGCGCTCGATGCAGGATCGCTGCCGGCCACCTCGAGCGCGGGGACAGCGAGGATGGCCGCCGCAGCTGCTGAGGCCACCAGGGCGACCAGTCCGCGCCGGCGCGCTCGTCGCCGGTCGAGCAAACGTGCGCCGCTAGTCCCGGCGCGGTCGACGTCCGGGTCGAGACGAGCGCTCAGCAGGGCGTAGGCGCCGACCAGCGCGTCGGGGTCGGGAGATCCCGCGGGGCCGATCCGGGTGAGCCGTTCGTCGATCGTGGGCGTGTTCACTGCGTCCTCCGGGCCAGGTCGAAGATGCGAGTACTGAGATCGGCGCCCCCATCGGCGGCTGATCGGTCGTCGGGCGAGTCGGCGGGTGGCGCGTCCAACAGCCCCGCGAGCCTTCGTCGGGCTCGGTGCAAACGCACCTGAAACGTCGCGACCGCGACCCCGTGCACGGCCGCGGCCTGAGCCGGCGTCAGGCCGTCCCAGGTGACGAGGAGCAGCGCTTCGCGATCCACCGCCGAGAGTGCCGCGAGCCCGCGCAGCATCGTGGTGCGTTCGATCGCCTCGACCTCCGCGCCAGGCGCAGGCGCCGGTGAGACCGACGCGAGGCGAGCGAGCTCGTCGTGAAGCACTCGCTGCCGATAGTGCGACCGCTGCGCGTTCGCGATCGTGTTGCGGGCCACGACGATGAGCCACGGCAGAGGTTCACCGGGGATCTCGGCCAGCCGGCGCCATGCCACGAGGAACGTCTCGGCGACGATCTCCTGCGCGGTGTCAGGATCGACGTGCCGCATGGCGTACGCGTGGACTCGGGGTGAGTGAGCGGACCAGATCGCCTGGAAGGCCGCGGCCGCCGTGTCGGAGCTGACGCTTATGCTGTCCGGCTGCCCAGGCTGCTGTGTTCCCATGCCTTGAAGTGTCCGGCAGGGAGCCGTTCTTACACTCCGCCTCTATCTGTTGTCCGGCCGCCGCCCGACGACCGACGTCGCGATCGGGGCCAGCAGCGCGACCGCCGCCACGACGAACGCGGTCGTCGCGACCGTGTCGTCGACCAGCGGACCGTTGGTGCGGCCCAGCCCGATCCACCCGATGCCCCACGCCATGGCGAGGCCGATCGGGATCGTCACCGACGGTCGGCCGCGCCCGAACACCGCGTAGGCGATCGCGAGAAGCGCGGCGAGGACGAGCACGACCACCGACCAGCCCGTGGCCCCGAGGCCGAGCTCGCCGACGTCGGCGACCGAGAGGAACGAGGCGATGTTCGCGAGCGTCGCGACGCTGACCCAGCCCAGGTAGAGGCCGAGGGTCGTGTCGGTGATCCAGGAGGTCGCGGCGCCGGTGTGGGCGGTGCGGACGAGCCGGACGAAGATCACCGCGAGGACGGCCAGGAGCGCGAGGATCACCACGACGCTCCCGCCGACGGATCCCGCCTGGACGACCCCGATCCACAGCGCGTTGAGCAGCATCGACGCGAGGATCCACCACGAGACCGCGCGGAGGCGCGGGTCCGCGGCCTGCCGCGGGAGGGCCTGGGCCACTGCGAAGGCGGCGAGCCCGAGGTAGATCAGCGACCAGATGGAGAAGGCCGGCGTGTCGGGGGCCAGCGGGGTTGCCGTGGCGGACAGGGCGCCGTCCGCGGCGTCGGCGATCGCCTGCCCGCCGAACGCACCCGAGCCGACAGCAGCTCCACCGATGGCGACGATGGCCCCGACGAGCACCGTGACCTGCCGGACCCGGTCCCCCGTCGTCGCCTCGTCGTGCACTGCCACCGTCGCCGTCTGCATCACGTCAGCGTGCCAAGCCGTCACGTCCCCGGCATCTCGAGGGCCTGTCAGCCCCCGCTCCGCAGCGGGTCGCGGCCGATGAATCCGAGCAGGCGGGTCTGGACGTCGGCGTCGTCGGGGACGGGCACCGCGGGGCCGTACTGACCCGACGACCGCAGCAGGTCCTCGATCGGTGTCATCCCGGCGAGCAGGTCGGCGCACGTCTGCTCGTCGAGCCGCTCGTCCTGACCCGTCGCGCGAGCGAGGTCCCACGTGTGCAGGAAGACGTCGGTGGTGTAGAACCGGTCGACCGCCTCGGGCAGCGGCATCTCGCCCACCATCGGGTGCCGGAACGGGGTATCGGCCCCGGCCCCGTCGAGCAGCCGCTGCACGGCGTCGGCGTGCACCTCCCACGCCGCGACCGGGTCGACCTGCGGCGACCGGCCGCGGTCGAGCGCCAAGCCTGTACCGGCCTCCAGGAACGCAGGGAACCACTCGACCAGGTGGGCGACCACGTCCCGCGCCTGCCAGCCGGGCACCGGTGCGGGCGCGTCCCAGTCCGACGCGCCGCGCACCCGCGCGGTGAAGGTGGCGGCCACCGCACGGTGGCGTGCTGCTGGTTCGCTCGGGAGGGTCATCACGTGCTCCTGGGGTAGGCGTCGGGCGTGCTGCGGTCGCGACGAGGATCGACCCACCGCGCACGGCTGGTGCGCAGGCGCGTCGACAGATGCCGTCGTGCCTACGAGTCCAACGAGTCGAACGCGTCGACGAACTTCACCGACGCGGCCGAGATCTGCGCGCGGGCGTCGTCGTGGGAGATCGTCGGCGTGCCGTCGCCGGGCTGCGGGCCGTAGTCGGCGAAGAAGGCGTGCACTCCCCCGTCGATCACCGTGTAGTGGGTCTGCGCCGGCAGGTCGGGCTTGGCGGCGTCGATCTTGGCCGGCGTGGCCAGCCCGTCCTGGGAACCTGAGATCGACTCGACCTTCGCGGTCAGCGACGTGCTCTCGTCGCCGGCGGGGTAGGACGCGTAGAGCAGGAGCCCGACGACGGGCGCCGTGGCGTCGGAGTCCGCGGCGTCGGCCTCGGACGAGGCCACGACCCCGCCCAGCGAGTGCCCGCCGACCACCCAGCGCCGGGCGTCCGGGAAGGCCGACCGCGCGTCGTCGAATGCGCCGGTGGCGAGGAAGGCGATGCCCAGGGGCTGCTTGGCGATGACGACCAGGTGCCCCGACTCCGCCAGCGGGCGCAGGACCGCGGCGTAGGCACGGGCCTCCACCTTGGCGCCGGGCTGGAAGAAGACGGCCGTGCCGGTGACCTCGCCCCTGGGCTCCAGCGAGATCCGCGTCGCGGACTCGGTGACCGTGACCGCGGCGTCCGAGCGCATCGCGGCGAGCGCCGGCTCGACCGCGGTGAACGGCCGCAGCCAGGCCATCGTCGCGACCCACCCGATCGCGACGGCGACCAGCACGAGGTCGCCGACCAGGCGCCAGCCGGCGTGCGCCGATCGGCGCCGCACGCTGCGCCACAGCACCAGGACGCCGCCCACCACGGTGAGCCCGAGCAGCATCGGGTACAGGGGGTGCCCGTGCAGGACGGCGCCCCACTCCGTGAGGCAGACCCAGGCCACGACCACGAGGCCCGCCACCGCGACGACGCGCACGGTCCACGTCAGCCACGCCGGTCGAGCTCGGCCGCCTGCAACGTTCGTCTCCTCGTCGGCGTCGGACGCCACATCACACCTCCGCAGTCGGCTGCCTCCCAGGGTGCCACCCGCTCACCCGGCTCCCACGACGACCGCGGCGCGCAACGCCCGACGTGGCGAGCCTCACGCCGCGGAGCCGGGCGCGGCGCCCGTGCGGGCATACCCTGGAACCGATGAGCACGCTGACCTCCGCGGACGACGTGCCGCAGCCGCTCGTCGTGCGGACCGTCGCGCTCGACGGCCTCGGCACCGACGACGCCACTACCTCCGCCCCCGATCCTGCGGACCTGCTCGACCTGCTTCCCTCCGACGCACCGCTCGCGTGGGTACGCCGGGGTGACGGTCTCGTCGGGTGGGGCGAGGCGCTGCGCGTCGAGGTGGGCGGCGCGAGCCGGTTCGCGGACGCGGAGCGGGCTTGGCAGGACGTGCTGACGCGTGCGATCGTGCGCGACGAGGTGCGCCTGCCCGGCACGGGTCCGGTCGCCTTCGGGTCGTTTGCGTTCGACGACGAGTCCCCCACCGGTGGCGTCGTGGTGGTGCCGCAGGTAGTCGTCGGCCGACGCGGCAGACGGACCTGGCTGACGACGATCAGCACGGGCGCACAGCTCGTCGGGCCTCCGGCGCTCGCCGACGTGACTGCCGCGCACGTGCCGCCCACGGACCCAGGTGCGGTGGCCTACGACGACGAGGACGCAGCCGACTGGAAGGACGTGGTCGCGCAGGGCATCGCCGCGATCCGGGCGGGCGACGTCGACAAGGTGGTGCTGGCGCGGGACGTCCGCGCCACCACGGAGCACCCCGTCGACGCGCGCTGGGCGCTGGACCGGCTGGCCGCGCAGTACCCGTCGTGCTGGACGTTCAGCGTCGACGGGCTCGTCGGCGCGACGCCGGAGCTGCTGGTCCGCTCCGAGAAGGGCCTGGTCACCTCACGCGTGCTGGCGGGCACCATCCGGCGCACGGGAGACGACGACGCCGACGTGGCCCGCGCCGCGATCCTCGCCCATTCCTCGAAGGACCTCGAGGAGCACGAGTACGCGGTGACGTCGGTGGCCCACGCGCTCGAGCCGTTCTGCTCGTCGACCAACGTTCCCGACGTGCCGTTCGTGCTGCACCTGCCCAACGTCCTGCACCTCGCCTCGGACGTGACCGGCGTGCTGACGGCGACCGACGCCGCGCACCCGTCGTCGCTCGCGCTGGCCGCCGCGCTGCACCCCACCGCGGCCGTCTGCGGCACGCCCACGCAGGCCGCGAGCGCGCTCATCGCGCGCGTGGAGGGCATGGACCGCGGCCGCTACGCCGGGCCGGTCGGTTGGTTCGGCGCGGACGGCGACGGCGAGTGGGGCATCGCGCTGCGCTCGGCGCAGATCGACCACGACGACCCGCGTCGCGTGCGGCTGTTCGCCGGCTGCGGCATCGTCGCGGCGTCCGACCCGGCCGCCGAGCTCGCGGAGTCCGAGGCCAAGCTGGTGCCGATGCGGCACGCGCTCGCGCGCGACTGAACGCTCAGCGCTCGGGCCACCGCCGCAGCACGTCGACGAGCAGAGCCTTCTCGGCCGCCTGCACGCGCGCCCGCAGCGCGTCGAGGTCGTCGCTCTGCTGCACCGGCACCTCGGCCTGCGCCACGATCGGGCCCTCGTCGTACTCCGCCGTCACCAGATGAACCGTCGCGCCCGTGCACGTCGCGCCGTCCTCGAGCACTGCCGCGTGCACGCGGTCTCCGTACATGCCCTGCCCGCCGTACGCGGGCAGCAGCGCGGGGTGGGTGTTGAGGATGCGGCCCTCGTAGGCGGCCAGGGTGCGCGGGCCCAGCTTGCGCATGTAGCCGGCCAGGACGACGACGTCCACGCCCGCGTCCTGCAGCGCGGCGAGGATCGCGGCGTCGAGGTCGTCGGGCTCGGGGTGCGTGGCCGACGACAGGTGCGCGGTGGGGACGCCGCGGTCGGATGCGACCGTGAAGATGCCGGCCCGGCTGTTGTTGCCGACGACGAGGCAGGCGACCGCGTCGACCGTGCCGTCCTGCGTCGCGTCGATGACGCGGGCGGCCGTGGTGCCGCTGCCGGAGCCGAGCAGCGCGATGCGGGGGCGCGAGGTTTCCGTCACGGCGCCATTGTCCACGCCTCGCAGCAGGTGCCGGGACGCGGTCTCACGACGACGACCGAGCTACGGCCGCCGCGTCGAGGCCGTGACCGTGAACTTGCGGTCGCGAGCCACCTGACGCGTCGGCCCGACCGTCCGCTCGAGCGCGGGTCGGTACCGCAGGTGCGAGTTCCACACGCACCACAGCTCGCCGCCCGGGGTCAGCAGCCGGGCCGACGCCTCGAACAGCCGGTGCGCCACGCCCGTGTCGAGCGCGGCACCCACGTGGAACGGCGGGTTGAGCAGCACCAGGTCCGCGCTCGCACCGGGCAGCGTCCCGGCGGCGTCGTCCTGCACGACCCGCACGCGGTCCGCGACGCCGTTCGCGGCGGCGGTCGCGGTGGCCGACGCGACAGCCGCCGCGGAGTCGTCGGTCGCGACCACGCGGACGTCCGGGCGCCGCATCGCGAGCGCCGTCGCCAGCACGCCGGTGCCGCAGCCGAGGTCGACGGCGGACCCCGCACGGGGCGCCTGGTCCAGCACGCCCAGCAGCAGACGGGTGCCGATGTCGATCCTCGTCCCCGCGAACGCCGCACCGTGCGCGCAGACCGTCAGGCCCAGGTCGTCGTGCCACTCGCTCGCCGGCCACGCCGAAGGGCCTGGCAGCGGCGACGACGCGACGAGCACCCGCGACTTCTGCCGCGCCAGGTGCGGCTCGACGCGGCCGAACCAATGGCCCAGCACGTCGTTCATGGCGAGCGTCATGTGCTTGACGCGGCCCCCGGCGACGACGGCGACGCCCGGGTCGGCGTTGGCGGCGACGAACCCGGCGATCTCGTCGAGCGCGTCCAGCGAGCGCGGCAGCTGCGCCAGCACGACGCGCGCGCCGGCCAGCGTCGTCGCGTCGAGAGGGCCGGAGACGAACGTGCCCGCGAGGCCGAGCCGGTCCGCGTTCGCGGCCAGCGCGCGCTCGCCCGAGCGCAGGTCCTGGTGGCTGCGGACGCCCCGGGCGCCGTGCAGCGCGACCGCACCGAGGGTCAGCGCTCCGTACCGGTCACCGATCGTGACCACCTCACCGGGTCCCGCCGCGGCGAGCGCCGAGGCCGCCTCGTCGAGCACCAGCCGGTCGGTCGCATCGGCGGCGGGCTCGTCGTCCGCGCCCGGACCGGCGACGGCTTCGTCGTCCGGTCGACGACGCAACGCGTCGAACGAGAACTCCACCACGCGCCTCTTTTCGTCGTCCGACCCGCCGACGAGCGGATCGCACCGACCGTAACCGACGCGCGCCCGCCGGGACGCGCTCGCGCCCGCGGGGTCCCGTCCTGATCGGACGGTCCGCGCGGGCGCGAGGGGGGTTCCGGTCACCCGCAGGGGGTCGGGTGACCGGAGGCGGTCCGGATCGGACCGCGCCGCGGCACAGGGGGTGCGTGCCGCGGGGAGGTGGCCGGCGACCGGGCACTCAGGGGGGTGCGCCCGATCGCCGGCCGGCTTGGGGAGGTCAGCCCTGGCCGCCCTGCTGCTCCTGGAACCACTTCCAGAGCTGCTCGGGGGTCATGGTGTTCGGGTCCAGGCTGCCGGAACCGGAACCGTCGCCCTGCTGGGTCGAGCCGTCGCCCTGCTGGGAGCCGTCACCCTGCTGCGAACCGTCACCCTGCTGCGAGCCGTCGCCCTGGCCGAACGGGTCGGTGCCCTGCTGACCCTGGCCCTGCTGGCCGGAACCGTCGCCCTGCTGGCCCGAGCCGTCCGAGCCCTGCGACCCGTCTCCGGGCGTCGTCTGCTGGCTTGACGCGGTGTCGGTCTTGGTCGCGAGCTTGACGGTGACGTCCTTGGCGTCGCCGTCGCGGACGACCGTCAGCTTGACCTCGTCGCCGGCGGCGTACGAGCGGACGAAGGCGGTCAGCGACTCGGCGCCGCCCACGGCCTTGTCGTTGATCGCGACGACCACGTCGCCCTTCTGCACACCGGCGTCGGCAGCCGGCGAGCCGTCCGTGACGCCCTCGACCACGGCGCCGCGGCGCGTGACGCCGTCGGCGGTGGCCGTGCCGTCGTTCAGGCTGACGCCCAGGAACGCGTGCTTGGCGGTGCCGGAGTCGATGAGCTGGCTGGCGATGTTCTTGACCAGGTTCGACGGGATGGCGAAGCCCAGGCCGATCGAGCCGGACTCGCTGGACAGCGTCGCGATGGACGAGTTGATGCCGACGACACGACCCTGCGCGTCGAACAGGGGGCCACCGGAGTTGCCCGGGTTGACCGCGGCGTCGATCTGGATCGCGTTGGTGACGGTGCCCTCGCCGCCGTTCTCGCCCTGCGTCGAGACGGGACGGTCGACGGCGGAGACGATGCCGGTGGTGACGGTGTTGGCCAGGCCGAGCGGGTTGCCGACGGCCATGACGGCCTCGCCGACGACGACGTCCGAGGAGTCGCCGATGGCGGCCGGCGTCAGGTCGTCGGGGACCTTGTCGAGCTTGATGACCGCGAGGTCGGTGGTCGGGTCGGTGCCCACGACGGTCGCGTCGTAGATCCGGCCGTCGGTCAGCGTGACCGTCGCCTTGCCCTGCGCGCCGGAGACCACGTGGTTGTTGGTGACGATGTGGCCCTTGGTGTCGATGATGACGCCCGAGCCCTGCGCGCTGCCGTCGGCCGTCGTGACCTGGATGGCGACGACGGACGGGGAGACGGCCTTGGACACGGCCTGCCAGTCCGGGTCGTCGGAGGTGGAGCCGGACACCGGGACGGCGTCGTTGGACGTCTGGCCGATCGTCGCGATGGAGGCCGACGACGTGCCGTCGTTGTTGTCCGACTCGGCGATCCCGAACACCGCACCACCGGCGATGATCGCGCCGACGGCCGCGGCGGCCGTGACCGGGAGCCACAGGCGGCGCTTGCGGGCCGGGGCCGGCGCCGTGGCGACCGACTGCTCGGCCATGCCCCACGGGTTGTACTCACCGGAGCCGGCGGGCGCCGCGTTCGACGTGGCCGTGCTCGACGCGGCGACGTACGGCAGCGGGGTGGTCTGGGGGTGCGCCTGCGGCTGCTGCATCGTGGGCGGCTGCATCGTCGGCTGCTGCATGGTCGGCTGCTGCATCGTCGGCTGGACTGCGGCGTGCTGCTGCGTCGCGGCGCGCTGGGCTGCCTCGCGCTGGGCTGCCTCGTAGGCGGCGCGCTGGTCGGCGGGGGCTGCGGGGTGCGGCGGCACGAAGGGGTTCGTGGGGTGCGCGACCGGCGGGATGGGCTGCGTCGCGTCGTCCTGCGGGTGCTGGTTCTCAGGCGTGGTCATCAGTTACGGCCTCCTTGGTATGTCTCCATACAACTAGGTCGCACTGGAGGGACCCTTCAGGGAACCTGGGAGTTCCCTGCGAGTTCTGCAGGAGGCGCCGATGCCCCCGTCGGTCCGCCCGCCGGACCGACGGCGAGACAGACCCTTGCGGCTGAGACAGACCTCTGCAGACGCCTGTCTCGCCCGCAGAGGTCTGGCTCGTCCACCTGTGATGGGGCGGAAGGCAAGGTCTCAGGTGGGGAGCGAGGCCGTGACCGCCGCGGCGATGGCCTCGTTCAGGGCGCGGCGCGACGTGCGGTCGACGCGCACCTCGACGACGGACAGGCCCGTCCCCGGTGCCGCGAGCGCCGGGAGCAGCCCGTCGACGTCGCCGACGCGCGTGTGCCGCACCCCGTAGCCCGCGCACAGCGCGGCGAGGTCGGCGCCGTGCGGGGTGCCGAAGAAGCGCTCGAACACGTCGGCACGCGCAACCTCGCCGGGTTCGAGGGTGGCGAAGATCGAGCCGCCGTCGTCGTTGGCGACGACGATCTGCAGATCGGCGCCCCGCTCGAGCGGTCCACGCAGCAGGCCGCCGACGTCGTGCAGGAAGGTCAGGTCGCCGACGAGCGCGCGCACGCGCCGGTGCGGCAGCCCGAGGGCCACGCCGACGGCCGTGGAGACGGTCCCGTCGATGCCGGCCAGCCCCCGGTTGGCCAGGACGGTGGGCGCGACGTCCCAGCGGGCCAGCAGGTCGAGGTCGCGCACGGGGTTGGAGGCGCCGACGACGAGCACGTCGTCGGCCGACGACGCCGCCGCGACCGCTCGGGCGAGCACCGGACCCGTGACGCGGGCGCCGGCCCGTGTCCGCATCCCGCGCTGCGGCGGGTCGAGCAGAGCGTCGATCGCTCGGCTCGCGGCCTCGTCGGCAGCCTGCCAGGACTCCAGCCAGCCCACCGACGAGCCCAGCCGTCCCGTCCGCATCCGCGGCGGGACCTCGAGCAGCACCTGGTCGGCGCGGCGTCCCGCGTCGACCCAGCTCGCCCCGGACGCGGCGACGACGATCACCTCGACGTCGTCGCGCGTCAGCAGGGCCTGCACCGGGCGGCTCAGGGTGGGACGGCCGAACACGACGACGCGGCGGACCTGGCCGCCCAGCGCGTCGGCAGACAGCAGCAGCCGGTACGCGGCGATCGCGTTGGCGCCCGCGCGGGCACCCGACGACGGCTCGGCGAGCAGCGGCCAGCCGTTGGCCTCCGCGGTCCGGCGCGCGGCCGGGCCGGCCCCGTCGCCCGCGACCACGACCGTGGGTGTCGCGGCCGCCCGGCCCGCCCGGATCAACGGCCGGTCCGGATCGGGGGCGGCGACGGCTGCCGGCGCGGGGCGCCGCTCGACGTGCGCCAACCCGTCACCCGACGGCGCGGGCCACGGCTCGTCGCCGGGCACCAGCGGGTCGCGGTAGCAGAGGTTGAGGTGCACCGGACCGGGGTCACCTGTGCGCGCTCCGACGGCGGCGGCGACGGCCCGGACCGCGACGGCGCGCAGGTCCCGCGCCTCGTGCGCCAGCCCGGTCGGCGCCGGGACGTCGAGCACCAGGCGCGTCGCACCCGCGAAGATGCCGACCTGCTCGGTGGTCTGGTTGGCGCCGGTGCCGCGCAGCTCGTGCGGCCGGTCGGCGGACAGCACGAGCAGCGGGACCCCGGCGTGGTGCGCCTCGAGCACCGCCGGGTGCAGGTTGGCGACGGCGGTGCCGGAGGTCGTGACGATCGCGACGGGCCGGGGCACCTCGCCGAGCGCGTGGGCGCGGGCCAGCCCGAGCGCGAGGAAGCCCGCCGACCGCTCGTCGATGCGGACGTGCACGCTGAGCGCGGGGGAACCGGCGGGGCGCGCGTCGTCGGGCAGCGCGGCGTCCGCGAGCGCGTAGGCGAGCGGGGCGCTGCGTGAACCCGGCGCGAGCACCACGTCCTGGACGCCGAGAACCGCGAGCGCCTGGATCAGCACCCGCGCCGCCGTCGTCGCCGGGTGCGTGGTCACACCCGCCATCATGCCTGGTCGCGCGCGTGGTCGACGCCGTCGCCGTCCGCGCGCAGATGGTGCTCGACGGCGCCGATGCGCGCGACCCACTGCGCGGCGAGGTCGTCGTCGGCCGTCGGGACCCGCGCGGCGACCACGTCGGGCCGACGCACGGGCAGCGCACCGTCGACGGGCAGCAGCGGCTCGGCGACCACGTCGGCCGTCAGCAGCTGGGCGGTCGCCAGGCCGCACGCGTACGGCAGGTCCGGCAGCGCTGCGGCGAGCGCGACGCCCGCCGCCAGCCCCACCGACGTCTCGAGCGCCGACGACACGACGACGGGCAGCCCGATCCGCTCGGCGAGCTCCAGGCACGCGCGCACACCGCCCAGCGGCTGGACCTTGAGCACGACGACGTCCGCGGCCTCGGCCCGTGCCACGGCGAGGGGGTCCTGCGCGCGGCGGATCGACTCGTCGGCCGCGATCGGCACATGGGTGCGACGACGCAGCCGCGCCAGCTCGTCGACCGCCGGCACGGGCTGCTCGGCGTACTCCAGGCCGCCGGCGGCACGGTCCAGCAGCGCGAGCCGCTCGACCGCCGTCTCCAGGTCCCACGCCGCGTTGGCGTCCACCCGGATGGCCCCGTCGGGCCCGATCGCGTCCCGGACGGCCTCGAGCCGCGCGATCTCGTCGTCGACGCTCTGCCCGCGCTCCGCGACCTTCACCTTGGCGGTCCGGCAGCCGCCGGACCCGGTCACGATGCGGTGCGCCAGCTCCGGGCCCACGGCAGGAACGGTGACGTTGACGGGGACGCTGTCGCGGACGGCCGCCGGCCACCCCTCGTCGGCCGCCTCCCGCGCCGCCCGCCACCAGGCGCTGGACTCCGCGGCGTCGTAGTCCCAGAACGGGCTGAACTCCGCCCAGCCGGCGTCGCCGCGCAGCAGGACGCCGTCGCGACGCAGCAGGCCGCGGAACCGGGTGCGCAGGGGGATGTCGTACACGAGCACGTCCCCCACGGTAGGCGACGCGTCAGCGTCCGAGCGCGGCGGCGACGACGGTCCGGGCGTGCGCGCGCACGTCCCGCCCCTCGCTGAGGGCGGCCACCGCGGCGCCGTCGACGAGCGCGACGAGCACGGCGGCCGGCAGCGGCAGGCCCAGGGCGTCGACGGCGGCGTCCAACCCGGACCGGCCCTCGGCGTAGGCGGCAGCCAGCGTCGCCGACGCACCCGCGCCGACGAGGTGCACGTAGTGGCTGCTCACGTCGCCCACCGGCAGCACGGCGTCGACGAGCACGCCGACGGCACCGTTGTCGGACCCGTCGTCGGACCCGTCGCCCGTCGCCGCACCGGCGCGCCCCGCGACCGTCGCGCGCGCGTGCTCGGCCCACCGCCGGGCGACCTCCTGCCCGGCCGCCGCGAGCAGCTCGTCGAGGTCGGCGAAGTAGTAGGTCGTCGCGGAGAGCGACGCGCCGGCGCGCGCGGCGACGGCCCGGTGGCTCACGGCGCCCGGCCCCTGCTCGACGAGGAGCTCGACCGTCGCGGCGACCAGCGCGTCCCGACGCAGGGCTCCCCGCGCCCGCCGACCGTCGCTCACGCGTGCGCCGACCCGGACAGGTTGAGGCCGACGACGCCCGCGATGATCAGGAGGATCGAGGCGACCTTGAGCAGCGAGGCCGGCTCGCCCAGCACCGTCATCCCCAGCACGGCGGTGGTCACGGCCCCGATCCCCACCCACACCGCGTACGCGGACCCGACCGGCAGCGACCGCAGCGCGAACGCCAGTCCGGCCATGCTCGCAGCGAGCAGCACGACGAACGAGACGGACGGCCACAACCGGCTGAACCCGTCGGAGGCCTTGAGCGACAACGCCCAGCCCGCTTCCAGCAGACCCGACACGACCAGCACGCCCCACGCCATGACACACCTCAAGCTTTCGAGCGCGCACCGGGTGACAGGTCCGCCGTCGTGCGCACTTTCTGGTACGACCGTACCAGATTTGTCCCGACTAGGCTGAACCCCGTGAACGCACCGCTGCCCGACCGCGTGTCCGAGACGTTCGACCCGACGCGGTGGCGCACCGTGGACGGGTTCGAGGACCTCACCGACCTCACCTACCACCGCGGTGTCGACCGGACCGGCGCGGAGCCGCGCGACCTGCCCGTCGTCCGCGTCGCGTTCGACCGTCCCGAGGTCCGCAACGCGTTCCGCCCGCACACCGTCGACGAGCTCTACCGCGTGCTCGACCACGCCCGCATGACGTCGTCCGTCGGGACCGTCCTGCTCACCGGCAACGGCCCCAGCCCGCGCGACGGTGGCTGGGCGTTCTGCAGCGGCGGCGACCAGCGCATCCGCGGCCGCGACGGGTACAGGTACGCGGAGGGCGAGCAGGCGCAGGACGTCGACCCGGCCCGCGCCGGTCGGCTGCACATCCTCGAGGTCCAGCGCCTCATGCGGACCATGCCGAAGGTCGTCGTCGCGCTGGTGGGAGGCTGGGCCGCGGGCGGCGGCCACTCGCTGCACGTCGTCGCCGACCTGACCATTGCGAGCCGCGAGCACGCGCGCTTCATGCAGACCGACGCCAACGTCGGCTCGTTCGACGGCGGCTACGGCTCCGCGCTCCTGGCCCGTCAGGTGGGAGACAAGCGCGCGCGAGAGATCTTCTTCCTGGCCCGGGAGTACTCGGCCGACGACGCCCTGGCCTGGGGAGCCGTCAACGACGTCGTCCCCCACGCCGAGCTCGAGGAGGCCGGCCTGGAGTACGCGCGCATCATCGCGACCAAGTCCCCGCAGGCCATCCGGATGCTGAAGTTTGCCTTCAACCTGGCCGACGACGGCCTGGCCGGCCAGCAGGTCTTCGCCGGCGAGGCCACGCGGCTGGCCTACATGACCGACGAGGCCGTCGAGGGGCGCGACGCGTTCCTGCAGCGCCGCGACCCGGACTGGTCAGGCTTCGGCTACGCGTTCTAGCGAGTCGCCATCGCCCAGGAGGCCAGGCCCACGAGCTGGGCGACGAGCGCGGCAGCGCCGATCACCAGGCCCAGCAGGATCAGGCCGGACACGACGACCGCGCCCAGCGATGAGGTGTCGTGCTCGTGGTGGTCCGGCTGCGTCGTGGTCATGCGACCAGCGTCGTCCGCGGTCGCCGCGCCGGGCATCGGCCCCGGGGCGCGACCCGGCGCGCCCGCCGTCAGACCGCGGGCGCGCCGGCGTCAGACCTCAGGACGACACCTTGAACGACCCGTCCTCCTTCGGGACGAGCTCCACCCACGTGTTCCCCGGCGCCAGCAGCGCGGGCGACCCGTCGGACAGGAACAGCCGCAGCGGCTCGTCCTTCGCCTTCTTCTTCCACGTGACGGCCACCGTCTTGCCGCCCGTCGCGACCAGGCCCTTGCCGGAGCCGACCAGGTCGTAGGTCGGGACGGGGGCGCCGCCCTGGGCGTTGAAGCCCGAGTCGGGGTGCTTCGCGACGATCGTGACCACGTTGGTCGCGGTCAGGCGCTTGCCGTCGCGGGCGGTCGCCGGGGTCGAGTCCTCGCTGCGGTTCCACTTCTTGGCCTTGGCGTCCCACGTCCACGAGGGGTGCGCGGCAGCGGACAGGGCGTAGGAGATCTTCGAGGTGCCCTTGCCGCCCCCGACTGCCGCGGCCTCGTCGGCCGAGCGCGCGAACAGGAACTGCTGACCGGGCGCGTCCTGGTGCTTGTCGTTGGCGCTCTTCCAGAACGTCTTGGGCGTGCCGTAGACGTTGTGCGGCGCGGCCCGGTCCGACGTGCGGTACATGCCGGCCGCGCCCGCGTCGTGGCTGATGGGCTGGATGCCGTTGGCGGCGACGAGCGGCAGGATGCCCTTCTGCCCGCCCGAGAACGCCAGCAGACCGTGCATGGGCGCCAGGATGATCGGGTCCATCGGGCGCACCGAGCGGATGGGGCCCACCTCGTCGGGCACCTTCGACTGGAAGACCGCGATGAAGCGCGACACCTGGAACTCGACGACCGTCTCCCAGACGATGTCGGCCTGGTCGAGCCCCGTCTGCGGGCGGGCCTGGTGCGTGTTCTCGATCTTCACCGCGAGCGCGGGCCGGTTGACCGGCTTGCCCTCGACGCCGGTCAGCGGCCACGTGGGCGCGATCGACGGCGTGGGGGCGGGCGTCTTGTCCGCGACGACGGTCGGGGCGACCGTCACGGGCGAGGCCGTGGGCGCCGGGGAGTCCGAGCCGCCGCTGCAGGCGGTCAGGGTCAGGGCTGCTGCCCCGGCGAACGCGGCGGCGCTCCACACGGTCCGGCTGGTCATCGGTTCTCCCTGGGCGTTCGGTCTGGCTTCGGTGCGCACGTGGGCACCGGTCAGGCGGGTCACGGGACTGGCACGGTCGGGCGCCTTGCGCCCGGGGACAAGGCTGACACACGCCGGGCGACGACCGTGCCATCACCGCGCCGCACGCCGGGCGAGTCCTGGCGCACGTCGCGCACGGGGTCCGCGTGAGTCCCCGGCGGGAGCCGGGCGCCGTGACGACGACTGCGCGCCACTACCGTCAGCGCGGCCTACGCTGGTGGGATGACCCGGCCGCTGCGCGACGTGCCCGCGCAGGCGGAGCCGCTGCTCGCAGCGCTGGAGCCGGCTCTGGACGGTCGCGGGCCCGCGGTGGCGCCCGTGCCCGACGAGCACCGCGACGCGTCGCACGCGACGAAGGCCCCGGGCGTGCCCGACGAGGTCGCGGTCGTCGTGCGCACGTCCGGCTCGACCGGCGACTCCCGCGCGGTGATGCTGGGCGGCGAGGCGCTGCGCGCGTCGGCGGGCGCCACGTACGACCGCCTGGCGGGCCCGGGCCGGTGGTTGCTGGCGCTGCCGGCCGAGCACGTCGCGGGCATCCAGGTGCTGGTCCGGTCCGTGCTGGCGGGCACGACGCCCGTCGTGATGGACGCGGGCCCGTTCCGGTCGGCGGGCTTCGTCGCCGCGACCGCACGCCTGGGCGCCGGGACTCGGTACACATCCCTGGTCCCCACCCAGCTCGTCCGCCTGCTCGACGACGAGGCCGCCCGCGCCGCGCTCGCCACGTACGACGCCGTCCTGCTCGGCGGTGCGGCGGCACCGGCGGCGCTGCTCGATGCCGCGCGCTCGTCGGGCGCCCGCATCGTCACGACCTACGGGATGTCGGAGACCTGCGGCGGCTGCGTCTACGACGGCGTCCCGCTGGACGGCGTCGAGGTGACGCTCGACGACGGCGTCGTGGAGCTCGCCGGCCCCGTGCTGGCCACCGGCTATCTTGGTCGGCCCGACCTGGACGCGCAGGCCTTCGTCCACCGCGACGGCGGGCGGCACCTGCGCACGTCGGACCTCGGCACGCTCGACGACGGCGTGCTGCGGATCCTCGGCCGCGTCGACGACGTCATCGTGACGGGCGGCGCCAAGGTCGCGCCCGCCGCGGTCGAGGACGTCGTCGCAACCCTGCCCAGCGTCGCGGAGGTGTGCGTCGTGGGCGTGCCCGACGACGAGTGGGGGCACGCCGTCGTGGCGGCCGTCGTGCCCGCCGGCGCCCCTCCGACGCTCGACGAGGTCCGCGCCCTCGTCGCCGCCCGCCTGGGGCCTCGCCACGCTCCGCGCCGGCTCGTCCTGCGCGACCACCTGCCCCACCGCGGCATCGGCAAGCCCGACCGCCGTGCGCTCGTCCGCGAGCTGACCGACCCCACTCCCCGGAGGACCCTGTGACGACCGCCCACGACTGGGTTGCCGGCGCCCGCCTGCGCACCCTGCCCGCCGCCGCCGCGCCCGTCCTGGTCGGCACGGGCGCGGCCGCCCAGCTCGACTCCGAGCACCTGGGCCGGGCGCTGCTCGCGCTCGGCGTCGCGCTCGCGCTGCAGGTGGGCGTCAACTACGCGAACGACTACTCCGACGGCATCCGCGGCACGGACGTGGACCGCGTGGGACCGATGCGGCTGACCGCGTCGGGCACGGCGACCCCCCGGTCGGTCAAGACGGCGGCGTTCGCGTGCTTCGGCGTCGCGGCGCTGCTGGGCCTGTGGCTGGTCGCCCTGTCCGGGCAGTGGTGGCTGATCCTGCTGGGCATCGCGTCGATCGTCGCCGCCTGGTACTACACGGGCGGCAAGAACCCGTACGGCTACCGCGGGCTGGGCGAGGTGGGCGTGTTCGTGTTCTTCGGCCTCGTCGCGGTGCTCGGCACCACGTACACGCAGGCGGGACGGCTGTCGTGGCCGGCCTGGGTGGGGGCCGTGGCCGTCGGCCTGCTCGCGTGCGCGCTGCTCATGGTCAACAACCTGCGCGACGTGCCCACCGACGCCCTCGTCGGCAAGCGCACCCTGGCCGTGCGGCTGGGCGAGCACCGCGCCCGACGCGCCTACGCGGGCCTGGTGATCGTCCCCGTGCTGCTCGGCGTCGCGTGCTCGTTCGCGTCGCCGTGGTGCCTGTTCGTCTCGATCCTGCTGCTGCCCGCGATCATCCTGGCGGTCACGGTGCTCGTCGGCGCCCGCGGGCGGGCCCTGGTCCCCGTGCTCGCCGCGACGGGGATGCTCGAGCTCGCGTTCGGGATACTGCTGGGGTTGACCCTGGCGCTGTAGCGCGTCAGGCGTCGGAGCGCGGAGCCTGCTCGGGCTGCTGGGCGGCTCGGGCGGCGTCGTCGGCCGCGTCCTCGAGGTCCGCGTCGCGGTCCAGCGCGGTCTTGGCGCGCGCCGGCGCCCGCTCCGAGCGGGCCTGCACGTAGGCGGCAGCGGCGGCGCTCTGCTTGCCCAGCAGCACGTACCCCAGCCCCCAGGCCAGGAACAGCGCGGCGAGCGGGGCGAGCCAGTCGCGCAGGCCGATCATCCAGAGGCCGACGGTGATGACGGCGAACAGGAGCAGGCGCAGAGCGGTGTAGACGACGACAGGCACCCCTCCAGGGTAGGTCAGCCCGTCACGTGGACCGAACGCGCACTACCCTGACGGCATGCTGCGCAACCTCGGGGTCCTGCTCCTCATCGGCCTGGTCGTCTACTGCGTCATCGACATCGTGCGCAGCGAGGCGCACGAGCGACTCGGCGTGCACCAGGCCCTGTGGATCCTGCTCGTGGTCCTGTTCCCGCTGCTCGGGTCGGTCGTCTGGCTGGCCGTCAGCATCACGCGCCGCGGCCAGGCACAGCCGCGCCCCGCCGGCTGGGGCGCCACGACGTCGCGCGGCCCGTCGGCGCCCGACGACGACGACGAGTTCCTCTGGCGCCTGGACCAGGAGCGCCGCGAGAACCCCCCGAAGGACGACCCGAAGCCCTGACCCGGCCACCACGCCCACCCGCACGTCCGCCCACCCGGCGAACCTGCGATCATTGGCGCCAAGACGTCAGATGACGTGCACGATCGCAGGTTCGGGATCGGGTCCTCGCTCGGAAACCGCTCGTGCTCAGAGGCCCGAGTACGAGTGCTTGCCGGTGACGAACAGATTGATGACCGTGAAGTTGGCGAGGACGCAGGCGTAGCCGACGAAGACGAAGTACGCGGCCCGCCGTCCGCTCCAGCCGCGGGTGGTGCGCGCGTGCAGGTAGGCCGCGTAGACGACCCAGGCGACGAACGTCCCGATCTCCTTGGGGTCCCAGCCCCAGTAGCGGCCCCACGCGTGCTCGGCCCAGATGGCACCGGCGATGAGCGTGAACGTCCACAGCACGAACCCGACGGCGTTGAGCCGGAAGGACATGGCCTCGAGGCGACGCGCGTCGGGCACCTGCTCGAGCCACGCGAACCGCGGTCCGGTCACGGCCCAGCCGGACAGCGCGCGGCGCATCCCGTCGCCGCGCGACCAGGGCGCGACCAGGTGGGAGTGGTCGTTCTCGCGGCCGTCGCGCAGCACCTGCAGCACCGCGGCGGCGAACGCGACCGTGAAGATGCCCGTGGCGCTGATGGCGACGCCGACGTGCAGCACCAGCCAGTAGCTCTGCAGCGCGGGCTGGACGGCCTCGGCCTGGACGTAGAACTTGAGCAGCGCGGTCGCGAGGAACAGGACGGCGAGGCCCAGCACGACGACGCTGATGAACGGGATGGCGCGGCGGCGCTGCACGATCGCTAGCACCAGGGTCGCCATGAAGACGCCGACGAGCGTGAACTCGTACATGTTGGCGGTGGGCCAGCGGCCGGCGGCGATGCCGCGCAGCACGATGCCGCCGAACAGCAGCGCGACGCCCAGGAGGTGCGTCGACCGGGCGATGCCCTCGGCGCGGTGCGAGCGGTCGGGCGCGGCCTCGTCGGCCGATCCCGCTGCCGCGCTCACGGGGCCGCTGGACGCGCCGGCCATCGCCGGGACAGCGGCGCGCGTGCGCTTCTGGGCCTGCTCCGCGATGCGCGCCATGTCGACCGTGTAGGCGATCAGCGCGATCGTGAAGGAGGTGGCGGCCGCCCACACCAGCAGGGTGCTCAGGTCACCGGTGTTCATGGCGTCTCCTGCGTCGAGGTGGGGGTCGAGGTGGTGCTGGTGTCAGCAGCGGGTTCAGCGGGCGGTTCCAGCGGCAGCGCCGCGAGGATGCGGTCGAGCTCGGGTTGGAGCCCCACGTCGTCGCCGCGCGCGAGCCCCGCGGCGGTCACCACTGTACGACCGTCGCCGGCCTCACGGCCCGGAGCAGCGCGGACCCAGATCCGCCGCCGCGGCGCGAACAGCGAGGTGGCCAGCCCGACGAACGCCAGCAGCGCGAAGACCAGCACGTACAGCAGCGCGGGGTCGTGCCGCAGGTCGAGCGCGACGTACCGCGGCAGCGCCTTGAACGTCAGCGTGCCGAGCCCGTCGGGCAGGTCCACGGTCTCGCCCATCTTGACGTAGAGCGTGACGGGCTTGCCGTCCTCGTCGACCGACTGCGTCATCTTCGACTCGTCGAGCTCGTAGACGTTCTGCGGGACGCCGGTGTCCAGGCCCAGGTCGCCGTGCCAGACCGTCAGCACCAGCATCGGGTTGCCCGGCTGCGGGTAGATGGACTGCCACGTGGTGTCGTCGACCTGCTGCGCTGTGGGCAGCAGGTAGCCGACGATGCCGATCTGGTCCTGGCCGCCCGTGACGTCCGGCGCCTTGATGACCCCGCGGGACGTGTAGACGTTGTTCTGCGGGATGAACGGCGTCGGGCCGTCGGCCGCGACGTTACCCGCGGCGTCCTTGATCTCGACGTCCGGCGCGTACCCGTTGCCCGTCAGGTAGACCTTGGCGCCGCCCGCGTCGAGCGGGTGGTTGACCTTGATCGTCTTCTTGGTCGGGTCGCCGCCGGGCTCGGTCAGCGTGACGTGGGCGGTGAAGTCGCGCGGGTTGAGCGTGGTGGGGTCGAAGGCCGACTCGAAGTCGTCGAGCTTGAGGGTGAACGGGTCGAGCGACGACGGGTCGAACGCCGTGCCCTGCTCGAACGTGTCGTAGGCGACCTTCGCGTTGGCGAAGCCCTCGCCCTGGATCACGATCGCCTGCGCGCGGTAGTGCAGCAGCTGGCCCGTCGCCACGGAGATGAGCAGCCCGACCAGGGCCAGGTGGAACAGCAGGTTGCCCGTCTCGCGCAGGTAGCCGCGCTCGGCGGACACCGACCACGCGCCCCCGCCCTCGTCGCGCACGTCCGTGCGGTACCGCGGCCACAGCGGCAGCCACGGGCGGCGCAGCACCTTCTCCGCCGCGCGCACCAGGGTCTCGGGCTCGTCGGCCGACGAGCCGGCGCCCTGGGCCGGGAACCGCGTGAACCGCCGCGGCGTGCGCGGCGGACGGCCCCGCAGGGCGCTGAAGTGCACCTTGGTGCGCGGCAGGATGCAGCCGACGAGCGAGACGAACAGCAGGATGTAGATCGCCGAGAACCACACCGACGCATAGACGTCGAAGAACCCGAGGCGGTCCAGCCACGGGCCGCTCGTCGGGTGGTCCAGCAGGTAGGTCGCGACCTTGGCCTCGTCCTGCGCGCGCTGCGGGAACATCGCGCCCGGCACCGCGGCGACGGCCAGCAGCATGAGCAGCAGCAGCGCCACGCGCATGCTCGTCAGCTGGCGCCACGTCCAGCGCAGCCAGCCGAAGAAGCCGATCGCGGGGACCACGACGCGGGGCTCCGCGGGCGACGACGAGCCACCGGCCGTGTCGTCGGCTGCGTCGCGTGATCCGCCGTCGCGCGCCGCGTCGTCGGCCGCCGGAGCCGTCGGCGTGTCCGCGGGATTGTCCGCGAACGTGTCCTCGAGCCCCTCGGGGCGGTACCGGGCCACGTCACACCACCGTCGTGAAGGGGTCGTTGCCGGTCAGCAGGCCCTGCAGCCACGAGGCCCACTGGCCCCAGACGCCGGTCACCAGCGCCAGCCCGATGACGATGAGCATGCCGCCGCCGATGCGCATGATCGCGACCCGGTGCCGGCGCAGGAACCCGAGCGCACGCGTCGAGGACTCGAACCCGAACGCGACCAGCACGAACGGCAGCCCGAGGCCCAGGCAGAACATGACGGACAGCAGCGCCCCGCGCCACGGCGTCCCGCCGTCGAGCGAGAGCGCGAAGATCGCGGTCAGCGTCGGGCCGATGCACGGCACCCAGCCGAGACCGAACGTCAGCCCGAGCAGCGGCGCACCCCACAGCCCGGCTCGCGGCGCGAGGTGGACGCGGCGCTCGTTCTGCAGGAAGGGGATCAGCCCGCAGAACGCCAGGCCCATGACGATGACGACCACGCCCATGATCCGCGTGATCGGGTTCTGGTAGCGGTTCAGCCACCCGCCCAGCGAGCCGGCCAGCACCCCGAACGCGACGAACACGACCGTGAACCCGGCGACGAACAGCGAGACGCCGAGCAGCACCCGCGAGCGCGCCGGGGCGACGCGCGTCGTCGTCGTGCCCACACCCCGCTCGCCCAGGCTCGCGGCGGACCCGGACATGCCCCCCAGGTACCCCAGGTAGCCGGGCACCAGCGGCAGGACGCACGGGGAGGCGAACGAGACGAGCCCGGCGATCACGGCGACGGGGATCGCCAGCAGCAGGGTCCCGGAGGCTGCGGTCTGGCCGAACCAGTCGCCGGCCCCGGTCAGGACGGTCACGAACCCTCCGCGAGCACGTCGTCGACGATGCCGCTCAGGGTCGAGGCCCGCGCCGTGCCGAGGATGCGGGCGGCCACGTCACCGTCCCGGTCGAGCACGACCGTCGTCGGGACCGCGTTGATGGGGATGACGCCCTGCAACGACGCGATCGCCGTGCCGTCCGTGTCGTGGATGCTCGGGTACGGCACGTCGAACGCCTTCTGGAACGCGAGCGCAGGGCCCTTGGAGTCCGTCCCGTTCACGCCGATGACGTGCACGCCTTTCGACTCGTAGTCGTTGGCGAGCGCGACGAGGTCGGGCGCCTCGGCACGGCACGGCGGGCAGTTGGCGTACCAGGTGTTCACGACGACGACATCGCCCTGCCACGCCGTGACGTCCTGCTCCTTGCCCGCGTAGTCCGTGCCCGTGAGCTCCACGGGCCCCTTGCGGTCGTCGGCCGCGAAGATCGCGGTGCCCCCGTCCCCGGAGACGTACCCCTGGCCGCTGACGTCGTTCGACGCCTTCTCGTCGGACGTGCTGCAGGCACCCAGCAGCGCGACGACGACGAGGGCCGCGGCGAGCGACCGCACGCGCGCGCTCACGCCCCCGCCACCGTGGCGGCACCAGGCAGCAGGTGCGCGGCGGGCTCGCTGTAGCCGATGCGCACCAGGCGGTCGTCCTCGAACGTCAGGCTCGTCAGGCTCGCGAGCGAGCACTGCCGCTTGCGCGGGTCGTGCCACAGGCGGCGCTTCTCCGACGCCAGGCGCAGCACCCACACCGGGAGCTGGTGGCTGACGACGACGGCCTCGTGGCCGCGGGCCAGCTCACGCGCGTCGGCGACGGCCGCGCTCATGCGGGCCACCTGCTCGACGTACGGCTCACCCCACGACGGGCGGAAGGGGTTGCGCAGGTAGGGCCAGTGCTGCGGGTGGCGCAGCGAGCCGTCACCGACGCCGAACTTCATGCCCTCGAAGTGGTTGCCGGCCTCGATGAGGCGGGGGTCCGTGCCGACCTCGAGCCCGAACGCCGCGGCGATCGGGGCGGCCGTCTCCTGCGCGCGCTGGAGCGGTGAGGCGATGACGGCGACGACGTCGTGCCGGTGGGGCTCGTCGGCCAGGTACGCGGCGACCGTGCTCGCCATCTCGTGGCCGCGCTCGGACAGGTGGTAGCCGGGCAGGCGTCCGTACAGGACCCCCTCCGGGTTGTGCACCTCACCGTGGCGCATGACGTGGACGGTCGTGGCAACCATGAGGCTCAGTGTCCCCTACGTCGCTGTGTGTCGGAGTCGATCAGTCCACGCTCACGGCGTGACACGGGCCACTGACCAGGTGCGTGCGGACGATCTCCATGGCCTCCCCCAGCGCGGCGAACTGCTCCGGGGTCAGCAGGTCGACGAGGTGGTCGCGCACCTGCTGGACGTGCAGCGGAGCAGCGGCGACCAGCGTCGTCCAGCCCAGCTCCGTCATCGTGCAGTTCACCCCCCGCGCGTCGGCCGAGCACGACGAGCGCGTGACCAGGCCACGTTCCTCCATGCGGCGCACGGTGTGGGTGAGCCTGCTGCGCGAGTGCGCGAGGTCGTCGGCCAGCGCGGACATGCGCTGCGTGCGGCCGGGCTGCTCGGACAGGCGCACCAGCACCTCGTACTCGTGCGTGGACAGGCCCGACGACGCCTCGAGGTCGTGCGCCAGCACGTTGGTCAGCCGCGCCGTCCCGTCCCGGAACATGCGCCAGTGGTGCTGCTCGGCGTCGGAGAGCCAGCGCACGTCGGTCGCCGGGTCCTCGGGGGCGGCCGGCTGGGTGGCGGTGGGCTCGGTCGAGGCCTGCTCGGTCGAGGCCGTCGAGATGCTCATCACACGGACCTCCGTCTCGTCTGCTGTTGCGGTCCTGCCGCAACTGTAGTACAACTTTTAACTATCAAGGTGATTGATACTTCAACTTCCCTCGGAGGCACCCGATGAGCACCACCACCACGAACGTCCCCACCGACCTGACCGCCGGCACCTGGGCCATCGACACGTCGCACTCGGAGGCGGCCTTCACGGTCCGCCACGCGGGCATCTCGAAGGTGCGTGGCACCATCGGCATCGCCGAGGGCACCGTCACGGTCGGCGACGACCTGGCCGGCACGTCGGTCTCCGTCAAGCTGGACCCGTCGACGGTCTCCACCGGCGACGCGGGCCGCGACGGTCACCTCAAGAGCGGCGACTTCTTCGACGTCGAGGCGTTCGGCGAGTGGACCTTCGTCTCCACCGAGGTCCGCGGCCAGGGTGGCGACTACGTCATCGTCGGCGACCTGACGATCCACGGCGTGACGCAGAGCGTCGAGCTCGCCACCGAGTTCAACGGCACGGCCACCGACCCGTTCGGCAACCAGCGCGCGGGCTTCGAGGCCTCCGTGACGATCTCCCGCAAGGACTTCGGCCTGACGTGGAACGCGGCCCTCGAGGCCGGCGGCGTCCTGGTCAGCGACAAGGTCGTCATCGCGCTCGACGTCTCGGTCATCAAGCAGGCCTGACGACCCCAGCACCACCCGCACCACCCCCAGCGTCCGAGCATGTGGTCGTCATAGCGACCACATGCTCGGACGTTGTGCATGACGGGTCGTCTCAGGCGCCCGTGGCCGAGCGGCGTGCGTCGTGGAACGCCAGGATCTGCAGCTCGGAGGCCACGTCGACCGCACGGACGTCCACGTGGTCCGGGACGCGCAGGGCACGCGGCGCGAACGTCAGGATCCCGGACACGCCCGCGTCGACGAGCGCGTCGCACACCCGCTGGGCGGCGTGCGCGGGCGCCGCGATGACCCCGATGCTGACGTCCCGCTGCTCGACGACGCGCGCGAGCTCGTCGGCCGGCTCCACCACCAGACCCGCCACCGTGGTGCCGACCACGGCCGGGTCGGCGTCCAGCAGTCCCACCACCGCGAAGCCGCGCTCGGCGAAGCCGGAGTAGTTGGCGAGCGCGTGGCCCAGGTTGCCGATGCCGACGATCACGACGCGCCGCTGCGTCGCGAGCCCCAGCACGACCCCGACCTGCTCGCTCAGGTGCGCGACCTCGTAGCCGACACCGCGCCGGCCGTACGAGCCGAGGAACGACAAGTCCTTGCGGAGCTGCGCGGAGCTCACCCCGGCCCGCTCTGCCAGCTCGTCCGACGACGTCGTCACGATGCCCTCGTCGCCCAACGCACCCAGCGCCCGCAGGTACCCGGGCAACCGCGCGACCGTGGCCGGCGGCACAGCGCGCACACCGGCGCCGCTCGAACGAACCCCCACGTCAACCCCCTCGTCGACCAGGATCACCGTCGACCCTGCGAGCCAGGTTAGGGCTCGCGCGGCGCCTTGGCGAGAGCCTTGCGCACCCGATCTGCGTCGATGCGCCAGTAGCCTTGCCGCACGCCGTCGACCTCGACCACCGGCACCAGCTCGCCGTACTCGGCCAGCACGTGCCCGCCGGCCTCGTCGACGTCCACCTCCGACCAGGACGCACCGAGCCCGCGGAGCGTCTCGCGCGCCTCGTCGCACAGGTGGCACCCGGCACGGCCGAAGAGCACGGTGCGGACACGGTCGCTCGTCATGGCAGCGAGCCTAGACCGGACGAGGTGCCGGGCCTGTGCACGGCCGTCCGCGCGTGGTTTCGATCGTTACAGTGACCCGGTGCAGCAGGCTCCCCCCACCCCCATGTCGGACGCCTGCCCCGTCGCCGCCTTCTTCGACGTCGACAACACGCTCATCCGCGGCGCCAGCGCGTTCCACCTCGCGGCCGGCCTGTACCGGCGCGGGTTCTTCCGCAAGCGCGACCTGTGGCGCTACGCGTTCCACCAGCTCCGCTACCGCGTGCTGGGCGAGAACAAGGATCAGATCGACGAGCTGCGCTCCGAGGCGCTGCAGATCATGCGGGGGCACTCGGTCGCGGAGGTCACCGCGATCGCCGAGGACATCTACGACCAGGTGCTGTGCCTGCGGATCTACCCCGGCACGCAGAAGCTGCTCGACGAGCACGTCGCGGCCGGCCACGGCGTCTGGCTGATCACCGCCACGCCCGTCGAGATCGCGTCCCTGCTGGCGCGCCGGCTCGGCGCGACCGGCGGGCTCGGGACCGTCGCCGAGCACGCCGACGGGCACTACACCGGACGGCTCGTCGGCGACATGCTGCACGGCGAGGCCAAGGCGGCCGCGGTCCGCACACTCGCCGCCGAGCGCGGCATCGACCTGTCCCGCTCCTACGCGTACGGCGACTCGCTCAACGACGTCCCGATCCTGTCCGAGGTGGGCCGGCCGTGCGCCATCAACCCCGAGCGCCGGCTGCGCCGGTACGCGGCGGAGGTCGGCTGGCCCGTGCGTGAGTTCCGGGGCCGACGACGGGCCGCCCGACGAGGCGTCAACGCCGCCAGCCTGGCGGGCGCCGCGTGGGCCGCGAGCCTGGTACTGCGCGCGGTACGCCGCTCGCTGCGCGGCCGCTGAGCCACCGTCAACTGCCGGTTCTGCTCAGGCCTTCACGGCGCGGCTCATGGGGAAGATCCACGGGCCGTCGTCGGGGTGGTCGGACATCGGCACGCGCTCGCGCACGGACGCGTAGCCGAGGTCGGTGTAGTAGCCGACGTTGTCCGGCTTCGTCGTCTCCAGATAGCTGGGCCCGCCGGCCTCGTCGACGAGCGCGAACGCCGTCGCCATCAGGAGCTTGCCGCGGCCGGCCCGCTGCAGGTCGGGCCGTACGCCCAGCGCCTCGACGTACCACGCGTCCTGCGGGACGCCGGCCGACGTGACGTCGCCGAACCGGATGATGCCCAGGCTGTGCTCGCGGGTCGTTGCCGCGATCCGGGCGATGCGCAGCGACTGGCGCAGCCACCGGGCCGTCGTCATGGGGTACGTGCCGGGCGGGTAGATCGCGATGGCGCCGGTCGTCACACGGTCGAGGCGCGTCACGAACGCGTGCCCGTACCGGACGCCGTCGGCGAGCGTCATCCGGTACAGCGCACGCAGCTCACCCTCGCGCCGTGCGCGCACGGGGAACAGGTGGACGAAGCCGGGGTCGTCGGCCAGCGCCGCCGCCAGGACGTCCGCCGCCTCGGCGATGCCTTCCGGGCGCAGCGGCTCGACGGAGTCGGGAAGGGGCGCGGCGGACATGTCGGGCATCCTCTCTGGGACATGCGTCCAGATGCAAGCCCGAGGCGCCTCTGACCTGCGAAATCACGACCGAGATCGCTGCCTCTACCAGCCACTTGCAGGGAACGTGGTGCCGGAGGTGCCTATGCTCGGCTGGTGCCCCTCCAGGTCCGCCCCGCCCAGCCCGACGACGTCCCCGCCCTGGCGCGCCTCGCTGCGGCCACGTTCCCGCTGGCCTGCCCGCCGGACTCGACGCCGGCCGACCAGCAGGCGTTCATCGACGCCGTGCTCTCCCCCGCCCGGTTCGACGAGTACCTCGCCGACCCCGCTCGCACGGTGCTGGTGGCCGACGAGGACGGCGAGCTGGTGGGCTACACGATGCTCGTCGCCGGGACGCCCACGGACGCCGACGTGCGGGCGACGCTGAGGCTGACGCCGACCGTCGAGCTGTCCAAGTGCTACGTCCTGGCCGGCCACCATGGCGCCGGCATCTCGAACGCCCTGATGGCGGCCTCGCTGGAGGCGGCCCCCGCGGACGCCGCCGGGATCTGGCTGGGCGTCAACCAGCTCAACGAGCGCGCGCAGCGCTTCTACGGCCGCCACGGCTTCCGGCGCGTCGGCGTCAAGCACTTCCAGGTCGGTGACCGGCTCGAGGACGACTACGTCCTGGAGCGCGCGCTCGACCGCTGAGCCCGACGCCCTCGACGCCGCAGACCGACCCCGGACGCACGACGGGCCCGGCATCAGCCGGGCCCGGTCGGGTCACTTCTTGTTACGACGCTGGTGGCGCGTCTTGCGAAGCAGCTTGCGGTGCTTCTTCTTGGCCATCCGCTTGCGGCGCTTCTTGATGACGGAACCCATAGGTCCACTCTCGCTTCCCGGTGGAGTGGCCCGACCCGGCGGGGCCGGACCTTGCTGATCGATCGACGCGCGGTTCGTCGATCAGCCATCGAGTCGCGCACGCACGGAGAAAGTCCGAGGCCCTACCTTACGCGATCTTCGGCACCGCCCGCGACGCGCCGTCGGATCCGCCCCGCTCACAGGCCCCTCAGGAGGTGCGGCGGTCGGCCTCGTCGGCCGTCTCGACCGGCGCGATGGACGTGGCGAGGAAGTGCTCGAGGGCGTCGGCGGGGACGCGGAAGGACCGGCCGACGCGGACGCCGAGCAGCTCGCCCGAGTGCAGCAACCGGTACACGGTCATCTTCGAGACACGCATGATCTCCGCCACCTCGACGACGGTCAGGTAGCGCTGGCGGCCCGGCTGGTCGCTCATGTTCTGCTGCTCTTCCATTCCGGCCGGCGATGCGTCGGCCCCGCGCACCCCCGCTGGGTGTTGCCCCACCCTAGTGGCGCGTGGGACTGGAGTGAAAGAGGTGAACTCGTGTGACACCTGTGCGGCACCTGGACGGCCCAGTCGCCGCTCAGGCGTCGGCGTGCAGACCCAGCCGGGGGAAGGTCGCCGCGCGCGTCGCGCGGATCGCCCGGTCCACCTCGTCGTCCGGGTCGTACCCTGAGGACCACGGCCGGAACGCCGGCTCCCGCCCGTCCCCCATCTCGGGCGGGCCCGCGCGACCGTAGCGGTTGGTGACCAGCTCGCGCCACGCGTCGGGCACGGGGGTGGCCGGGTCCAGGGGGCGGTGCGCGGCGACGGCCAGGACGTGGGTCCAGGCGCGCGGGACGACGTCGATCATGGCGTAGCCACCTCCGCCGAGCGCGAGCCAGCGGCCGTCGCACACCTCGTGCGCCAGGTCGTGCAGCCAGGTCGCCGCGAGCCGCTGACCGTCCACCGAGACGCGCAGGTGCGTGAGCGGGTCCATGACGTGCGAGTCGCACCCGTGCTGGGTCACGAGCACCTGCGGCGCGAAGTCCCGGACGACCTCCGGCACCACCGCGTCGATGGCCCGCAACCACCCGGCGTCGCCGGTGCGCGACGGCAGCGCCAGGTTGACCGCGAGGCCGTCGGCGTCCGGGCCGCCCGTGTCGGTCGGGTAGCCCGTCCCCGGGAACAGGTGGTGGCCGGTCTCGTGGACGGAGATCGTCAGCACGCGCGGGTCGTCCCAGAACACGGCCTGCACGCCGTCGCCGTGGTGCGCGTCGACGTCGACGTACGCGACGCGCTCGGCTCCCGCGGTGAGCAGGGAGCGGATGGCGACGGCGGCGTCGTTGTAGACGCAGAAGCCCGACGCGGCACCCGGCATGGCGTGGTGCAGGCCGCCCGCGATGTTCACCGCGTGCTCGCAGTCCCCGCGCCACACCGCGCCCGCGGCGTCGACGGTCCCCTGGACCACGCGCGCGGCCGCCTCGTGCATGTGCGGGAACACCGGGTCGTCGCGCGTGCCCAGACCGCGGTCCGGGTCCGCCGTGCCCGCGGCGGCACGGCGCACCGCGGCCACATAGTCGGGGTCGTGCACCGTCTCGAGCAGGGCGTCGGGCGCGATCCCCGGCGCGAGGAGCTCGACGCCGTCGAGGACGCCCAGCTGCTCGGCGAGCCGAATGGTCAGCTCGACGCGGTCCGACGTCATGGGGTGCCCGTGCCCGAAGTCGTACCCGAGCATGTCGGACGACCACACCACGCGCGCGGAGCCGGCCGTCATGACCCCACTGTGTCATGCCGCCGACTCTCGACGACCACCGCCCGCGCGAACGGCCTGGCCATGCCACAGTGGTGCACGTCGTCCGGGACGCCGGGACAGACAGGGGACATGCGCGCGACGACCGCGTCGACACGGGCGCGAGGAGGTGGGATGACACGCGGCAACCTGGCCTGGCGCGGGCGCGAGCTCGTCGACCGCGCCGCGCGGCAGTCCCCCGCCCGGCTGGCGCTCGGGGTCTTCGCCGCCGTGATCGCACTGGTGACCGTGCTCCTGCTGATGCCGTGGGCCACGACGAGCGGCGAGCGGGCCCCCTTCGTCGACGCCCTGTTCACCGCAACCTCCGCCAGCACCGTGACGGGCCTCGTCGTGGTCCCGACCGGGGAGTACTGGTCCGGGTTCGGGCTCGTCGTCATCCTGGTCGCCATCAAGGTGGGCGGCCTCGGCGTCATGACGCTCGCGTCGCTGCTCGGCATGGCGGTCTCGCGGCGGATCGGGCTCACACAGCGCCTGCTGGTCTCCTCCGAGACCAAGACGACCCGCCTGGGCGAGGTCGGCTCGCTGGTCCGCACCGTCATCGTCACGTCGACGGCCCTCGAGCTCACCATCGCGGTGATCCTGCTCCCCCGGTTCCACATGTACGACGAGGACTGGGGCGAGGCGGCCTGGCACGCGCTGTTCTACGGGGTCTCGGCGTTCAACAACGCCGGATTCGTGCCCACACCGGAGGGGCTCGAACCGTTCGTGAGCGACTGGTGGGTGCTGCTGCCGATCATCGTCGGCGTCTTCATCGGCTCGCTCGGCTTCCCGGTCATCCTCAACGTGGCGCGCCACCTGCGCGAGCCACGGCGGTGGAACCTGCACTCCAAGCTCACGGTCGTCACGAGCCTGGCCCTCGTCGTGTTCGGGTCGCTGCTCGTGGCGGCGTTCGAGTGGACCAACCCGGGCACCTTCAAGCCGCTGGGTCCCAGCGGCACCGTGCTCGCCTCGCTGTTCGCGGGCGTCATGCCCCGCTCGGCCGGGTTCTCGACCGTGGACGTCGGCCAGATGCACGAGGGCACGTGGCTGCTCACCGACGCCCTCATGTTCGTGGGTGGCGGCTCGGCGTCGACCGCCGGCGGCATCAAGGTCACGACGCTGGCCGTCATGCTGCTCGCCATCGTCGCCGAAGGGCGTGGCGACCGGGACGTCGAGGCGTTCGGGCGGCGCATCCCGCGCGAGGCCCTGCAGGTCGCCATCGCCGTCTCGCTGGTGTCCGCGACGTTCGTGCTCATCGCCTCGCTGCTGCTGCTGGCGATCACCGGGTGGACCCTGGACGTGGTGCTGTTCGAGGTCATCTCCGCGTTCGCGACCTGCGGGCTGTCCACGGGCCGGACCCCCGACCTGCCCGATGCGGCCAAGTACGTCCTGACCGTGCTCATGTTCATCGGCCGGACCGGCACGATGACGCTTGCGGCGGCGCTCGCGCTGCGCAACCGTCGTCGGGTCATCCGGTTCCCGGAAGAGAGGCCGATCATTGGCTGACACCCCGCAGAACGCCCCCCGCAACCCCAAGAAGGCCGACGGCGTCCTCGTCATCGGCCTGGGTCGGTTCGGGTCGGCCATCGCCGCGACCCTCGACCGGCTGGGCCAGGACGTGCTGGCCGTCGAGCGCAACCCCGAGCTGGTGGCCCAGTGGGCCGGCCGGGTGGCGCTGGTCGAGGCCGACGCGGTCAACCCCGAGGCGCTCGAGCAGCTCGGCGCGCGCGAGTTCCCCGTGGCCGTCGTCGGCGTGGGCTCCTACCTCGAGGCGTCCGTGCTCATCACCGCGAACCTCGTGGACATCGGCATCCCCCAGATCTGGGCCAAGGCCATCAGCTCCGAGCACGCGCGCATCCTGCAGCGCATCGGTGCGCACCACGTGATCCTGCCGGAGGCCGACGCCGGCGCCCGCGTCGCCCACCTGGTCAGCGGCAAGCTGCTCGACTACATCGAGGTCGAGGACGGGTTCACCGTCGTCAAGATGCGCCCTCCCAAGGAGACCCAGGGTTTCACCCTGGCGCAGTCCAAGATCCGCGAGCGGTACGGCGTCACCGTCATCGGCGTCAAGAGCCCCGGGCTCGACTTCGTCTATGCCGACTCAGAGACACGCATCTCCGCCAACGACCTGCTGGTCGTCAGCGGCCACGCCGACCTGCTGGAGCGGTTCGCGGCCCGCCCCTGACAGGCCTGCCACACCCCGGGCACTCCACCCACTCCACGCACTTCACGCACTTCACTCGAAGTGAATGCCTGGTTGAACGACACGCCGCGCGCACGGTGTCCGGCGCGCGGCATGTCGTTCAACCAGCGATCCACCGCTACCGCTTGACCACCAGGGTGGTGGTCGACTTCGACGAAGTGATGTCGGCCGTGCCGGCGTACGTCGTCGTCACCTTGTACGTGCCCTTGGCCAGCTTCGGCAGCGTGATCTGCGCCTTGCCGGACCGCAGGGTCGCGGTCTTGGCCGCGTAGGTCCAACCGCCGCGGGTGACCTTGACGGTTACCTGGCCGGTGGGCGTGACCTTCGACGCGGTCACCGACACCTTGACGACGGCCTTCTTCGACGCCTTCACGGACGCCGCCGACGCCTTGGTCTTCGACGACGCCTTGGTCACCTTGACCGTGGCCGTGTCCGACGAGCCGAGGAACCGGGTGTCGCCGCCGTACACAACCGTCAGCCGGTGCGTGCCCGCCGTGGGTCGCGTCAGCGTGAGCGTCACACGGCCGCTCGCCAGCTTCCCGGACGCGACCTGCGCGCTGCCCTCGAGCACCCGGACGGTGCCTGTCGGCACGCCGCCCGCGCCGCTGACGCGGACCACGACCGTCGCCGAGCCGCCGTACACGAGCGACGACGTGGCCGTCGCCGCCGTGACCGACGCCTTGAGCTGGACGCCTGTGGCGGGCAGGGACAGCGCGTTGACGGCCTCGGTGTTGCCGGCGACGTCGACGGCCCGGTACTGCACCGTCGTCGCAGCCGACCCGATGCGCACCGCGGAGGTGTACGCCTTCCACGCGCCGGTCGTCCCGAGCCGGTACTCCACCCGGGCCACGCCCGACGTGGTGTCCGCCGCCCGCACGCTGACCGCGCGGGCCGCGTCCACCGCCGCGCGGCTCACCGGCGCCGTCGCGTCGACACCGACCGTCAGGTTCACGGACGCCGAGCGGCGAGCCGTGGTGTCGGTGGCACGCGCCGCGACCAGGTGCAGTCCGTCAGCAGACAGCGACGTCGACGCCGACGAGCCGGCCGTCGCGGCCCACGCCCCGCCGTCGACCGCGAGCTCGACGCTCGACACGCCCGACGGGTCCGTCGCGGAGGCCTGGACGGCGACCGGCGCGGTGCGGAACCAGCCGGACAGACCGTCCGCCGCCCGAGCGGCCGCGAGTGCGACCACCGGGTCGGTGTCGTCGGTGACCGTCACCGTGACGACGGCCCGCACCTGCGAGCCTGCCGCGACGGTCCCGGACACCGTGAACGTGCCGGGTGCCGCGTACGACGAGCCGGCGACGTGGTCCCACTCCACCGGCGCGACGGCCGTGCTCCCGTCGGCGTAGTGCACGGTCGCCGTGGCGGGGAGGTGCGGCGCCGTGCCCTGCGCGGTCGTGACCGCCTGCGCGTCCACCGACGTGACCAGCAGGTCGGGCTGGTAGGCGCCGAGCAGCCGCTCGTACTCCGCCTGGGTCACCGGCAGGACGGTCCCGTGCCGCGGGCTCGACGGCAGCTGCGCCGACGGCACGCTCGTCCAGTCCCCCGAGTCGAGGTCGGTGGACGTGAACGCCAGGTACCCCTGCCCGCCGTGGTAGCTGGGCTGGTCGATGAACAGGTACCAGCGCTCCTCGGTGTTGGACCTGAAGATCGTCGGCCCCTCGCCGCCCGTGAACGTGCCGCCCCACGGGTTGGGCTGGTTCAGGCCCACCTTCTCCTTGACGAGCTGCCAGCCGGGCGCGCTCGTCGTCGTCGGCAGCGAGCCGGTGACCGTGGCGAGCAGGTCCGTGGACCTCTCCTCGCGCGGGATCATGTACGCCTCGTCCTTGGTGAAACGGTAGAACGTGTCGCCGTCCTTGATCACCGTCGAGTCGATCATGCCCAGGCCCGTGCCGCGCTTGACGTCGATCCACGGCTTCGGGTCGGAGAACGTGACGAAGTCACGCGTGGTCGCGTACATCATGCGGTTGTAGCTGGTCCGGTAGTCGCGGCCTGCCGTGTCCGTGGTCGGGTACAGGTTGGACGCCCAGTAGACGACGTAGGAGCCGAGGTCCTCGTCGTAGTAGGCCTCCGGCGCCCACGTGTTGCCGGCGTAGTCCGACGAGACCTTGACGTGCCGCTGGTCGGACCAGTGCACCAGGTCGGTGGACTCCCAGACCTCGAGGTAGGTGCTGCCGTTCTGCTGGGCGGCGGAGAAGTTGTTCCCGCCGTAGATCTTGAGGTCGGTGGCCAGCAGGTAGAACTTGTCCCCCTCCGGCGAGCGGACGATGAACGGGTCGCGCAGGCCCTTCTCGCCGAACGACGAGGTCAGCACGGGGTCGCCGTCGTTGAGGTCGGCCCAGTGCGTCGGGTCGTTCCCCTTGCTCGCGCCGAAGTAGATCGACTCGCCGTCCGGCGTCGTCTCACCCTCGAAGTAGGCGAACATGTAGGCCGTCGGGTCGGCGGCCTCCGGCAGCGCCGGGACGGTCGCGGTCAGGACGCGGGAGGCGCTCAACCCGTCGAGCGTCGCCGTCACCGTCAGGTCGACGGTCGTCGCCGCCTGGCCGTGCGCGGGGCGGTGCACGACGCCGGTCGCGTCGACGACGGCCTCGTCGGCCGACTCCCACGTCAGCGCCGCACCATGCGCGCCCGTCGTGGGGAGCGTCAGGTTCCCGCGGACGTCGCCGAGGTTCGGCACGACGACGCCGTCGAGCGCGTCCGTCAGCAGGCCGTCGGTGTCCGGCAGCGCGAGGACGGTCACCGCCAGGGCGCGCGTCGTGCTGACGCCCGCGCGCGTGACCGTCGCCGTCAAGGTGACGTCGGTGTCGCCCGTCGCGGCCGACGGCCGCGTCACGACCCCCGCCGCGGACACCACGTCCGGGTTCGACGACGCCCACGAGACGGTGGTGCCGTGCGCGCCCGTCGTCGGCAGCGTGAGCGACGACGTGACGCCGGACGTGTCGCCCAGCGACAGCGCGGCCGCGTCGGTGGTCACGGCCGGGGTCACGACGTCGACGGCGAGATCGGTGCGCTCGTCGTCCGTCAGCGTGCGGTCGTAGACGCGGAAGTCGCGGATCGCGCCCTTGAACGAGTTGTCCCCGGCCCACGGCGAGCGGCCCAGCATGTTGTTCGTGCCGCCTCCCACGATGTCGCTGGGCTTGACCGTGATCGCGCTGTTGCGCGCGACCTCGACGCCGTCCTCGTAGAGCACCGAGTACCCGGGCGTCGCGACGGTGCCGCCGACGATCGTGTAGGTCAGGTGCTTCCAGATGCCGGTGGTCAGTGCGCCGGCCCGGATCGTGTTCAGCTCTCCGCTCGCACCGGTGGTGATGGCGCCGCGCAGCCGCGGCTCCCAGTCCTTGCCCGTGACGAAGACGTAGCCGGCGTCGGACGCGTTGCCGAGGCTGAAGATGAAGTAGTTGTTGGCGAGCGTCGGGTCGATGTTCACGTCGAAGTCGACCGACACCGTGCCCAGCCCGGTGAGCAGGCCGTCGGGCAGGTCGATGGCGTTGCCCGAGCCGCCGGCGCCACCGGAGAACGTGAACCCGTCACCGCCGGCCCACGTGCTGGCGCCGAGCACGGTCCCGTCGCGCCCGTGGCCCGACGAGTCCGCGGCGACCGTGCCCGACGTCTCGTCGAGGGCGTACCGGGCGACGAGCCCGTCGTCCGGTCCGTCGGCGGCGGTCGCGGGCGTCGCCGCGACCACCCCCGCGAGCGCGACCGCGATCGCGGTCACCGCCCCTGTGGTTGTGCTGATCCTCATCAGAGCACTCCTTCGTGTCTGGAAGCTGCTGGAACGTACGTGTGGTGGGTGCGGCGGGGCGCCCCGGTCCGGGCCGGAGCGCCCCGCCCGCGGGCTACCGGCGGACGGTGAGTGTCACGGTCCGGGTCGACGAGGCCACGCCCGACGAGCCGGCGTAGGTGACCGTGACCTTGTAGGTGCCGGCCTTGAGCTTCGCGAGCCGCACGTTCGCGGCGCCCTTCGAGGACAGCGCCGCGCTCTTCGCCTGGACCTTCTTGCCCGACTTCGTGACCGTCACGGTGACCTTGCCGGTGGCCTTGACGCCGGTCGACGACGTCACGGCGACCTTGACCGTCGGCTTCGTCGTCGTGCGCACCTTGGCCGGCGCGACCGACGCCCTGGTCGCCGAGGACGCCTTGACGACCTTGAGCGACACGGCGTCCGACGAGCCGGAGAACCGCGCGTCGCCGCCGTAGACCACCGTGAGGCGGTGCGTGCCGACCTTGAGCGACGACGACAGCGACACGGTGACCCGGCCGCTCGCGAGCGTGCCCCGACCGACCTGCGTCGAGCCGTCCAGCACCCGCACGGTCCCGCTGGGGGTCCCACCGGCTCCGCTCACGCGGACGGTGACCTTCCCGGCGCGCCCGTAGGAGACCGGCGAGGCCGCCACGAGCGCGACGGTCGACGACGGCGCCAGGACGACGCCCGCCTTCGGGACGACGACCGAACCCGTGTTCTCGACGTTGCCGACCTCGTCGACCGCGCGGAACTGCACGGTCGTCTGGGCCGAGCCGACCTGCACCGCGGACGAGTACGTGCTGTACGACCCGTTCGTGCCGATCCGGTACTCGATCCGGGCCACGCCCGAACCGCCGTCGGCCGCCCGCAGCGCGACCGTCCGGGCCTTGGCGTCCACCACGGCCTGCGAGACCGGCGCCGCCGCGTCGACCGTCACGGTCAGCGACCTCTCGGCGGACACGTTGCCGGACCCGTCGACCGCCCGGGCTCGCACCACGTGCGACCCGTCCCCGGTGACCTGGACGGACGCCGATGTGCCGACGGTCGACGCCCACGCGCCGCCGTCCACGCTCAGCTCGACGTGGTCCACGCCGCGGTCGTCGGACGCCGTGGCCGTGACCGTCGCCGGGGAGGCCCGGTAGCCGTTCACCGCCGTGCCGGCCGCGGACAGGTCCGTGACCGTCGGCGCCTTCTGGTCGGTCGTGTGCAGCCGCAGGAAGGTGATCGAGTAGGCCGGGAAGTCGTAGGTGAAGTCGTTCGACAACCCCGTCAGCTCCCGGTCGACCGGCAGGATCTTGGTCTTGTCGGCCTTGGTGTTCATGTCGGTCGGGTTGCCCACCATCTCGGTGGCCGTGCCCGTCCCCGTGACCGTGACGTCCGAGACCTGGACCTGCGTGCGCAGGCTGCGGTCCGCGGTGTTGACGACCTTGACCAGCAGGTCGCCCGTGCTCTGGTCGCGGGTGACCACCTGGTAGATCTCGGTGGTGGGCAGCTCGTCGGTGTAGTCGATCTGCAGCTCGCCGTCCAGGTAGAGCTGGATGTGGCGACCGTCGACGACGACCTTCACCTTGTAGGTCTGGCCCGTGACGACCGACGTGTTCTCGACGGCCTTGACCTCGCTGGCGCTGCCGCCCGTGGCCTTCTGCAGGACGGACCGGGTGTTGTTCCAGCCACCCAGGTTCCACCAGAAGAAGTTGTTCGGGCCGCCGGCCGCGAAGCCGACGAGGAAGCCCTCGCTGCCGGAGATCTTGCGGGCGTCGACCTCGAACGTGTAGTCCGACCAGTCCTTGGTGTAGGCGTCCGTGATGATCGAGCGGGCGTCGTTGACGGTCGTCGAGCTCTGCACGTACTCACCGTTGGTCACCGCCCACGTGCCGGACTGGCGCTGCCACCTGCTCGCGTCGGTGAACGTGTCGCTGAACAGCTCGCCGTCCGCGCCGGTCACCTTGACGTTGTCGTAGGCCGCGGCCGTGGACCACGTCGACAGGAACACGCCACCGGTGAGGTCGGGGACCTCCGGGGCCGGGCCCTCGTAGGTGCTCGGCACCACCTGGTCGCCGCGGTTGTTCGAGAACAGCTTCTGCACGTAGTAGTTGACCGAGCCCCACGACTCGTCGTTGTCGAACCAGATGGCGTCCGGGCTCCACTGCACGTAGTCCTCGTTGGCCAGCAGCGGCGCGTACGACGCCAGCTTGACCACGTCGGAGTTCCGCTCCAGACCCGTCATGTACGAGGCCTCCGACAGCGCGTTCCACATCGTGTTCCCCTGGCTGGCGTACTCGCCGAGGAAGACGTCGGGACCGGAACGGTCGTAGGTGTCGTAGCGGTCGTTGTTGGCCAGGAACCACGACGGGTCGTTGTAGTAGTGCTCGTCGACGAGGTCGACCTTCTGCTTCTTGTTGAAGGCCCACAGCGTGTCGAACCGGCTGCCGGAGTCGTCCGGACCGGAGTTCGACAAGATCTTCACGTCCGGGTACTTCGCGGCGACGGCGTCGCGGAACTTCGGGAAGTTCGCCTCGAACGTCGTCGTGTTCTCCTCGTTGCCCAGGCCGATGTAGCGCAGGTTGAACGGCTCCGGGTGGCCGAGCGCCGCACGGCGCGCGCCCCACGTCGTCGTGACGTCGCCGTTGGCGAACTCGATGAGGTCCACGGTGTCCTGCACCCACTGCTTGATGCGGGCGGCGTCCGTCATTTCGGGGATCGTCGAGCCGCAGCCGTTGGCACCCACCGAGAGCACGGGCAGCGGCGTGGCGCCCAGGTCCTCGGCGAGCTCGAAGTACTCGAGGTAACCGATGCCGTAGGACTGGTTGTAGCCCCAGAAGTTCCAGTTGGTGGCGCGCTCCTCGACCGGGCCGAGCGTCTCCTTCCACTGGTAGGTGCGCTTGCGGTCGGTGTAGCCCGAACCGGAGTAGGAGTCGAACGTGCCGACGTTGGTGACGCAGCCGCCCGGGAACCGCAGGAACGACGGGTTGAGCGCCGCGATCTTGTCCGCCAGGTCCTTGCGCAGCGACGTCTTGCCGTTGACCGGCCCCACCCAGGTGTCCTCGGGGAACAGCGAGACCATGTCGAGGCGCAGCGTCCCGGTGGCGCCGGCGAGCACGGCCAGGCGGCCCGCCGCCGTCGTGGCGTCCGCCGTCAGGGTCGCCGTGTACTTCTTCCAAGTGTCGGAGCCGCCGACGGCGACGGTGCCCGCCGCGAAGACCGTGTCCCCGGCCGCGTTCTCGACCTGAACGGTCAGGTCCTGCGCGACGCTCGAGCGCGCCCAGACCGAGAAGTCGTACGTCTGGCCGGCCTTCAGCGCCAGACCCGAGTTGTAGCCCGCGTTGCGGATGCCGGCTCCTGCGCCCGTCGCATCGAGCTTCAGGTAGTTGCGGTTGGTCGCTTTCAGGCGGTCGCCGTCGTTGACGACGGTGCCCGTGCTGCCCGCACCGTCACCGCGCTCGAGCACGTCCCAAGCCGTCAGGCCGGTGAACGAGGAGTTGTCCGAAGCGTTGAACTCGAAGGACCGGTTGCGGACGAGCTCGGCGTACAGGCCGCCGTCCGCGGCGTAGTTGATGTCCTCGTAGAAGATGCCGTAGAGGTCGTCGGAGATGTCGACGCTCGTCGCGCCGCCGTCCACCGCCAGCGTGCCGGTGGTCGCCGCCTGGTACTCGATCGTCAGCGCGGTCGCGTCCTGCTCGTCGCCCAGCGTCAGCAGACCGTCGCCGTCGAGCCTGACGTACGGCGCTCCGGCCGCGAGCCGCAGGACCAGCTTGCCGCCGCCCGCGTCCGTGAACCGCAGGGCGCTGGCGGCGCCGTCCGCGTCACCCAGCACCAGGCGCCCGTCGGCCGCGACCACGGGCAGGTTCCCGTCCCGCGTGCGCAGGCTGACGGAGCCGTCGCCCAGGTCCGTCGGCACCAGGCCGACGACGCTCTGCGGCCGGTCGGACGTCAGCGCCAGGACGCCGTCCCGGTCGACGAGGTAGCGCGGACCGGACGCGGCGTGCACGGTGAACGGACCGGTCGGCACCGTGTCGGCACCCTCGGCCGTCGTGAGGCCGAAGGAGTCGAACCGGACCGTGTGCGACGTGCCGTCCTGAGCCGCCAGCGCATACAGGCCGACGGCGGTCATGTCGAAGCCGACCGTCGTGGTGTTGGCCGGCACCCAGCCGGTGCCGTCCCAGTAGCTGGTGGTGACCTGGTCACCCGTGCGCTTCAGCTGCAGCGTCTCGCCCGTCGAGCCCGGCCGGTCCTCGAAGTCGAGCGCGGCAAACGAGCCGCCCGTCTCGGCGTCCGTCTCGATCGCGCGACCGGACGGCGCCAGGTCGCCCACGTACGTCAGGCCAGCACGGACGTAGTTGTCCATGTCCTTCCAGGCGATGATCCCCGCGCCCTGGTAGACCTTGGACACCGCGCCGCTGAACGTCGCGACCGCGGTGAAGTCACCGGCGGGGACGTCCACCATGAACACGTTCTTGGCCGAGTTCGCGGTCTGCCACGTGTCGCCGGTCTGCGACTGCAGCGTGAGCGCCCCGTCGCCCAGGGACCACGCCGACGGCGCCTCCTGGGTGATCGACCAGTGCGGGTCCAGCGTCGTGCCGTCGAAGTCGTCGGTCCAGGCCTGCGGTTCCGGATCCGCCGCGGACGCCGGCGCACCCACGGCCACGGCACCGGCCGTGACCAGGGCGAATGCCGTCAATCCGGCAGCCAGACGGGCCGTGCGGCGGTGCCGCGCTCCCGTCGTCGGGGCATGTGCAATCATCGTCAGTGCTCCTACCTCTCCCAGGTGTGGTGCGCCCGATCACGGCCCGTGCGCTTCGTTGCCCACGGACCCGGATCGGCAGCCCCCGTCCACGCCAGGGACTCACCGGTGGCAGCCGGCCCTGGCGGGACGGGAGCGTGCCGTCCTCATGCGTATGAAGTTGTGGATGGGTGGGTGGCGCTACCTGCGCCGGACGACCAGCAGACGCTGCAGGATCACGAACACCAGCAGCAGCGCGCCGATCACGATCTTGGTCCACCACGACGAGAGCGTGCCCTCGAACGTGATGATGGTCTGGATGAGGCCGAGCACCAGCACGCCCAGCACGGACCCGAGCACGAAGCCCGAGCCACCCGTCAGCAGCGTGCCGCCGATGACGACCGCGGCGATCGCGTCGAGCTCCATGCCGACACCGGTCAGCGAGTAGCCCGACCGCGCGAACACCGCGAAGAGCAGGCCGCCCAGACCGGCGCACGTACCCGAGATGACGTAGACGAGCACCTTGGTACGCGCCACCGGCAGGCCCATGAGGCGGGCCGACTGCTCGTTGCCGCCGATCGCGTAGACCGTGCGGCCGAACCGCGTGTAGTGCAGCGTCACGAACGCGACGAGGACGACGCTCAGGGCGATGACCCCGCTGGGGGTCACGGCGAAGTTGTCGACGATCTCCCACCGCGTCTCGGACAGCTTGACGATGGTCGCGTCCGTGATCGGGATCGACTCGGGCGCCACGACGTAGCACAGGCCGCGGGCCAGGAACATCGCGGCCAACGTCGCGATGAAGGGTTGGATCTCGAACACGTGGACCATCACGCCCACGATCCAGCCGATCAGCGTCCCCACCAGGATGGAGGCGGGGATCGTGATGATCGCGTCCCAGCCGTGCAGGAACATCCACGCGGAGATGCAGGTGGACAGCGCGACGACCGCGCCGACGGACAGGTCGATGCCGCCCGTGAGGATCACGAACGTCATGCCCACGGCGACGACGATGAGGAACGAGTTGTTGATGAACAGGTTGGCCATGACGCGGCCGGACAGGAAGTTCTCGTACCGCGTCCCGCCGATGACGAGCATCAGCACGAGCACGACGAAGGTGCCGAGCACCGGCAGGTAGCGGCGGTCGAGCACGGGCAGGCTGCGTCGGGGGGCGGGCTTCACCGTCGGCTGCGGGCCCTTGCCCGAGGCCTGGACGGTCATCTGGTCGGTAGCCATCAGGCCGGCACCTCCACGGGCACGGGAGCCGCCTTCCTGCGGCGGGCTCGCAGCTTGTGCTGCACCACGGGGGACTGCAGCAGGCACACGACGATGACGACGAGGGCCTTGAACAGGGACACGGCGTTCACCGGGATGCCGATGACCGTGATGGACAGGGTCAGCGTGGTGATGACCAGGACGCCGACGAGCGTGCCGGTGAGCGAGAACTTGCCGCCCGCCAGCGAGGTGCCGCCGATGACGACCGCGAGGATCGCGTCGAGCTCGATGAACAGGCCGGCGTTGTTGGAGTCGGCCGCCATGATGTTGGAGCTCTGCAGGAACCCGGCGATGCAGGCGAACAGCGCGCACAGCACGTACACGGTCCAGATGATCGTCCGGGCCCGGACGCCGGCGAGCCGCGACGCGACCGGGTTGATGCCGACCGACTCGATCAGCACACCCAGCGCGGTCCGGCGGGTCACCACGGCGACGACGGCGAAGAAGAAGCCGGCGATCAGCGCGGCGATCGGCAGGCCGAGCCAGAACCCGGAGGCCAGCGCCTTGTAGGGCGCGCTGGTCACGGTGGTGATCTGACCGCCGGTGATGAGCATGGCGATGCCGCGCCCCGCGGTCATCAGGACCAGCGTCGCGATGATCGGTTGGATGCCGAGGACCGCCACGAGGAAGCCGTTGAAGACGCCGATGACCAGGCAGACCGCCAGGCCGGTCGCCATGGCGAGCGCGACGGTGGTGAGCGAGCCGGGGTCCGGGCTGTCCGCGATCTGCGAGAGCGTCACCGCTCCGGCGATCGCCATTACGGCGCCGACCGACAGGTCGATGCCGCGGGTGGCGATGACGAGCGTCATGCCGAGCGCGACGAGCAGCAGGATCGAGGACCGGCGCAGGATGTCGATCGGGCCGCCGTACAGGTGACCGTCACGGATAGTGACCTCGATGAACGTGTGGTGCTTGAGCGTGCTCGCCAGCAGGAGCACGAACAGGGCGACGATCGGCCAGAACAGCCGGTGCCGCGTGAGTTGGGCCAGCCCGGTCATGCGCTGGTTCCTCCGCTCGCGATGAGGTCGACGACGACGTCGGTCGTGACGTCCTGGGAGTTGACGAGCTCGGCGACCTTGCGGCGGTCGCGCAGCACCGCGATGCGGTGCGAGAGGCGCAGGACCTCGTCGAGCTCGGCCGAGATGAAGACGACGGACATGCCCTGGGACGCGAGCTCGGCGACGAGCTTCTGGATCTCCGCCTTGGCGCCGACGTCGATGCCACGGGTGGGCTCGTCCAGGATCAGGAGCTTGGGGGCGGTGGCGAGCCACCGCGCCAGCAGCACCTTCTGCTGGTTCCCGCCGGACAGGTTGCCGGCGATCGCGTCGGGGTTGGCCGGGCGGACCCCGAGCGCCTTGATGTACCGGTCGACGACCTCGTCGGCCTTGCGGCTCGGGACCCGACGCAGCCAGCCGCGCTCGGCCTGCAGGCCCAGCACGATGTTCTCGCGAACCGTCAGGTCACCGATGATGCCCTCGGTCTTGCGGCTCTCCGAGGAGAAGACGATGGACCGAGACAGGCCCGCGCGCGGGTTGCGCAGCCGGACGGGCTCGCCGGCCACGCGCGTCTCGCCGGAGTCGGCGTGGTCGGCGCCGTACAGCAGCCGCGCGAGCTCGGTGCGTCCCGACCCGAGCAGGCCCGCCAGCCCGACGATCTCTCCCGGGAAGATGTCGAGGTCGAACGGCTCGATGGAGCCCTTGCGGCCCACGCCGATCGCCTGCAGGTACGGCGTTCCCGTCCAGTCCACGACGGCCCGCTCGGAGCTGGTCTCGAGCTCGGACAGGACCTCGAGCTCACGGCCGATCATCTTGCCGACCAGCTCGACGCGCGAGAGCTCCTCGGTGCGATACTCCCCCACGAGCGTGCCGTTGCGCAGCACGGTCAGGCGGTCGCTGATCGCGTAGATCTGGTCCAGGAAGTGCGACACGAACAGGATCGCCACGCCGCGGTCGCGCAGCGTGCGCACCACGTCGAACAGCCGCGCGACCTCGTCGGCGTCCAGGCTGGACGTGGGCTCGTCGAGGATCAGGACGCGCGCGTCCACGACCATGGCGCGCGAGATGGCGACCAGCTGCTGCACCGCGAGCGAGTGGCTCGAGAGCGAGGAGCGGGGGTCGATGTCCAGGTTGAGCGCCTGCAGGTAGCCGCGGGCGGCCTTGCGCGTCGCGTGCCAGTCGATCACGCCGAACCGGCGGATCTCGTGGCCCAGCATGACGTTCTCGGCCACGGACAGGTTGTCGGTCAGGTTGACCTCTTGGTACACCGTGCTGACGCCCGCGGCCTGGGCTGCTGCCGGTCCGGAGAAGACCTGCTCGACACCGCCGACGACGATGCGGCCGGAGTCGATGCCGTAGACGCCGGTCAGCGCCTTGATCAGCGTGGACTTGCCCGCGCCGTTCTCGCCCATGAGGGCGTGCACCTCACCGGGAAGGAGCCGGAAGTCGACCCCGTCGAGCGCCTTGACGCCGGGAAAGGTGATGGAGATCCCCGTCATCTCGACGATCGGGGTCGTGCTCTGCTCGGTCATCGTCGACCTCTCGTGCTGGTGTCGTGCCGGGCGTCCTGGGAAGACCTGCGCCCCCGGGAACGCGACGTCGCCGTCGCGATCCCGAGGGCGCAGCCGTCCGTCAGTACTGCCGGTCGGGCAGAGCGGCCTTGGCCTGCTCCTGGTCGAACGCACCGTCCTGCGTGACGATGCGCGGCTCGACGGTGCCACCATCGTGCAGCGTCTGGATGATCTTGGCCAGGTCCGGGCCGAGCAGCGGGTTGCACTCGACGATGTAGTTGATCTTGCCCTCGGACAGGGCGGTCATGCCGTCCTTGACACCGTCGATCGAGACGATCTTGATGTCCTTGCCGGGGGTCTTGCCGGCGGCCTCGATGGCCTCGATCGCGCCGAGCGCCATGTCGTCGTTGTGCGCGTAGACCACGTCGATGTCCGGGTTGGACTGCAGGAAGCCCTCCATGACCTTCTTGCCACCGTCACGCGTGAAGTCACCGGTCTGCGACGCGATGATCTTGATGTTGGTGTTGTCCTTGGTCGCGTCCAGGAAGCCCTGCTTGCGGTCGATGGCCGGAGCCGAACCGGTGGTGCCCTGGAGCTCGACGACGTTGATCGGCTCGGTGCCCAGGTTGTTGGAGACCCACTCGCCGACGCGCTTGCCCTCCTCGACGAAGTCCGAGCCGATGAAGGTCTTGTAGAGCGTCTTGTCCTGCGTGTCGACCGCGCGGTCCGTGAGGATCACGGGGATGTTGGCCGACTTGGCCTCCTGGAGCACCGCGTCCCAGCCGGTCTCGACGACGGGCGAGAAGGCGATGTAGTCGACGCCCTGCGCGATGTAGGAGCGGATCGCCTGGATCTGGTTCTCCTGCTTCTGCTGCGCGTCCGAGAAGCTCAGGTCGAACCCGTTCTCCTTGGTGAGCGTGTCCTGGATGGACTTGGTGTTGGCCGCGCGCCAGCCCGACTCGGCGCCGACCTGCGAGAAGCCGACCTTGATGGTGTCGCCCGAGCTGCCGCCCGTGTCGCCGGTCGACGAGCTGCCCGCGTCGGTCTTCGTGTCACCGTCGTCGCTGGAGCAGGCCGACAGGCCGAGGGCCAGGACCGCCACACCGGCTGCGAGCATCGAGAACTTCTTGCTGACCATGCTTCTCCTCCTCGAGAACCACTGGTGCGAGCGGGAACCCCACGTCCCCGCTCCTGTTTCCGGACGACGGGGCACGGACCTGCGGGGCTACGTCGTCCCGTCCGTGCGTGTCGTACTGGTGGAAATGTTAGCGCTCACATCCGACGCGCGACAAGCCTCTTCTGCCGTCGTGACGAAGTTGTGACAATCGGCCGCGCTCGTGCCGCACTGGTGACCGAACCACCCACCACCCGGAACCACCTCGGTTCGAGCGCCGAGCCAGACCCTTGCGGGCGAGACAGACCTCTGCAGGCGCCTGTCTCGCCCGTAGAGGTCTGTCTCGGCCACGGTCCGTCAGCGGCGCACGGTCAGCACCGCCTTCCCGCTCGAGGCCAGCAACGTCGACGAGCCGCCGTACCGCGCCGCCACGGTGTACGTGCCGGCGGGCAGCTGCGGCAGCGTCACCTTCGCGGTCCGCCTCGACGAGAGGGTCACGGTCCTCGTCGCCACCGTGCGGGTCGTCGTCGTGCGGACCTTCGTGCCCTTGACGACCTTCGTCGTCGTGACCTTGGTCGTCACCGTGAACGTCACCTTGCCGGAAGGCGTGCCCGCGCCCTTGACCGTCGCGGTCGCCGTGGCGTGCGCCTTCGTCGACACCGTGCCGTGGTTCAGCGCGACCTTCGTCGTGCTCGCCGCCTTGACCACGGTCAGTGCGGTCGTGTCCGTCGAGCCCGTGAACGCGGCGTCACCGGAGTAGGTCACGGTCAGCGTGTGCCGGCCGACGACGAGCTTCGAGGATAGCACCACGATCGCCTTGCCGCCGGACAGCGTGGCGCGGCCGACGAGCGTGCTGCCGTCCGTCACCCGCACCGAACCCGTGGGAGTCGCCCCGTATCCGGTGACCCGCACGGTGACCTTCGCCCCCGTGCCGTAGACGCTCCGCTCGGGCGAGACCACCGCGGCCGTCGCGCTGGACCGCAGCACGACTCCCGTGGACGGCACCACCAGCGCGTTCGCGACCTCGACGTTGCCCGCCACGTCGACGGCCCGGTACTGCACCGTCGTCGCGGCCGACCCGAGCCGGATCGCGCCGGCGTACGTCGTCCACGTGCCCGACGAGCTCGTCCGGTACTCGATCCGCGCCAGGCCCGACGTCGCGTCCGCGCCGCGCAGCGTTACCGTCCGCGCCGCGAGCGAGGCGTTGGAGACCGGCGCGGCCGCGTCGATCGCCACGTCTCGGGAGACGACCGCCGAGACGTTGCCGCTGGCGTCCGTGGCACGGGCCGCCACCGTGTGCCGGCCGTCCGTGGCGAGGGTCGCCGACGCCGAGGTGCCCCACGCCCCGCCGTCCACCGCGAGCTGCACGGTGGGCGCGACCTGGTCGTCGGTGCCGGACGCCGTCGCCGTGACCGGCCCCGTCCACCACCCGGCCGAGCCCGTGGGCTGCGCCGGCGTCAGGGCGAGGGTCGTCGTCGGAGCCGTCGTGTCCCGCAGCGGCGTGACCGTCAGGCTGTCGACGTTCGGCGCCCACTGCGAGCGGAGCAGCAGATCCGGGTGCGTGTCCGAGATGAGCGTGGTGCCGTCGAAGCTCGGCAGCTCCTGCGACCGGAACGCGATCGTGTTGGCGCCCTTGGCCAGGGTCACGAAGAACGTCAGATCCCAGAAGTTGTCGTCGTGGAACGTGTGCGGGAACCACACCCGCGTCGCGTCGCCGTCGTTGACCGAGACGTCCGCGTGCCGGGCCAGCGGGTCCGGGTTGTAGTGCGACGCGGGCGACTGCTCGCCGTTGGAGTAGCGCACGGTGATCGCGTACGTCCCGGCGGCCTTGGCGGGCACGTCGAACGTGAGCGTGTTCCGGTTGCCCGGCGCCCCGCCGACTCCCGTGACGGCCTTGCCGCCGTCGGCCAGCGGGTAGTCGGCGACCTTCGCAGTACCGGAGGTCGTCGCGCTCTCCGCCTGGTAGGTCGTGCCGACGAGCGCGCCGGACGACGCCCCGACCTGGAGCCGGTCGACGAGCAGCGTGCCGGTCGTGCCGGTGACGGTGACCTTGTTGATGCCGCCGAGCAGGAAGACGTGGCGCGTCGACGTGGCCTGCACGTCGCCGACCGCCTGCCCGTTCACCGCCAGGCCGGCCGTACCGCCGCCCAGGGTGTCGAGCGTGAGCGTGTGCTCGCCGTCGTCCTTCGAGTAGACCCAGAAGGTCGCCTCGTCGTCCGCACCGACCGCCGCCACGCCCGAGCCGGACACGCCGGCGTGGGTGTACTCCGTGGCCGCGCCGGTCAGCGTCGCGTCCTCGGCCTCGTAGGTCGTGGCCGCGGCCGCCGGGTTGGCCAGCGACAGGTCAATCTTGTCGACGATCGCGTCACCCTTCGTCGTCCGGGTCCCGTCGAGGCTCTTGGCCGCGAGGGTCAGCGTGTGCGTGCCGGCCGTCAGGTCGACGGTCGTGTCGGTGTGGTCCCAGACCACCCACTTGTAGCCGAGCGTCAGGTCGAGCTCCTGCTCGGCCTTGCCGTCCACGGTCAGGAACACGTTCGTCGGCCCCTGCGCGGAGTTCAGCGCGTACGTGTTGAGCGAGTTCGCGAACACGCTCAGGTCGTACGTGCCGTCCTGCGGGACGTCGACCGTGAAGCCGAGCGTCACATTCGACCCTGTGCGCAGGCCGCCCACGTCGTAGCCGCCCGAGGTGTAGAAGCCCGAGACGTTCGTCGTGGTGCCCTCGGGGCCGTTCCTCGACCAGCCCGTCCCCGTGTGCGCCGCGTCCTCTGCCTCGTACGTCGCCTTCCACAGCGTCGGCGTCACCGTGGTGGCGGTGGCGTTGGCGCCGGGGGTCACGACGATGACGTACGCCGACTCGGCGTCGAGCGCCGGCAGGTCGCCGGCGCCGAACTGCAGCGCCAGGTTCCCGTCGGTGATCGGCACGTCGAGCTCGGCCACCTCCTGCGGGCCGGCCGAGTCGCCGACCTGCCCGCTCCAGCCGATCTCCTCGACCGACACGTGCGCGGTGGCGCCGAAGGTACCGGCGTGCGAGAAGCTCACCAGCGACGAGCCGGACGCCCCGCCGATGATCGCCTGCGCCCGCTTCCTCGACTCGTCGAGCGTCGCCACACCCTGCAGCGTGTAGCTGGTCCCCGGGCTCGGCGGGACCAGCGAGACCGTGTGCCCGGTCATCTGGCCGTACGCGTTGAACAGCCACCACTGGCCGTTGCCCCGGTTGGCCTGCACGGCCGAGTCGGAGATGTTGCCGTCGATGTTCCAGTACGCCACGTCGCCGTCGACCTTCGCGTCCTCCAGCGCGCTGATCCACTGGATCATCTGGCCGGGGACAGACGTGTGGTAGTTGAACGCGTACTCGTCGATGTTGATGGGCAGGTGCTTGCCGGCGTAGTCCGTGCCCGCGTAGAGCGTGTCCTCCCACGTCCGGAACTTCGCCACGTTGTCGCGGATGGACGCCGGGTTGGTCAGCTCGTGCCACGTGATGACGTCGGGCATGGTTCCCGCGGCGAGCGCGTGCGTGACGAACCCCTGCACCTGGGTGAACAGCACGCTCGTGTTGGGGCCGGCGATGCGTGCGTCGGGCAGCTCGCCCTTGATGATCGCGTACACGTCGTCCCACGCCTGGAAGTACTCGGTGGGGTCGGTCAGCCAGCTGACGCCGTCGTAGCTCCACTCGCCCGTGCCGAACATGTTGCCCTCGGGCTCGTTGAACGGCACGAAGACGACGTGCTGGCGATACTTCTCCGGCAGCGTGGCCACCTGTTCCACCTGGACGCGAATCTTCGCCTTGAAGTCGTCGAGCTTGGCCTGCGGCGTGTCACCCGGCCACTCGTACGGGAAGCCGCGGTAGATGTCCGTCATGTAGATGTAGACGTCGCCGTTCGAGCTGTCGACGAGCGGCTTGAGCACCTCGAGCGCGTCGGCGCCGGGGTGCTGCGGGCCGTCCTGCGCCTTGGTCGCGACCGTGCGCAGCTTGATCCCGTCGATGACGTTGTTGGACGGGATGTCCTGGCCGTACAGGCCGTACAGCGTGCCGACGGCGCCGCCCATGAAGTCGCCGGTGTTGCTGGACAGGTCGATGTCGACCTGGTTGGCCTCCTTGACCAGCACCGTCGCCGTGACCGCGAGGCCCGCGGCCGTGCCGTGCACGGTGAACGAGCCGCGCTGCGCGTAGGCGTCCGCGTCGACCGCGTCCCAGGTCACCGGGGCGCCGCGGGTGTAGCCGTCGGTGTAGGTGGTCTGCGCGGTGAGCGGCAGGACGGGCGCCGTGCCGACGGCGGTCGTGACGGTCAGGTCCGGGTCGACGACCGCGACCGGCGTCGGAACCGTGCCGGCCGTGATCGAGGCGACCTGGGCCGCGTCGAGCGCCTTGCCGTAGATCTGGACGTCGTCGAACGCGCCCGCGAAGTTGGGGTCGGCGTAGAACGACCTGCCCAGGTACCCCGACGAGGTCGCCGTGCTCGCCAGCAGGTCACCGGCGGTCAGCGTCGTGGCGACGGTGCCGACGGCGGCGCCGTCGAGGTAGGTCGTCATCCGGTCGGCGCTCGTGTCGAGCGTCGTCGTGATGGTGTGCCAGGCGTTCGTCGGAGGCGCCGCCGAGCCCGTCACGGTCGCCTCCGCTCCCCCGCCGGCGGTCGTGATCGCGCTGCGGAGCACCCCGTCGGCGTTGGCAGGCGTCGCGAACATGTACCGCGTCGAGTTGGTGCCGAGCGCGTAGACCCACTGCCACGACGCGCCGCCCGACCACTTCACGCGCGTCGAGATCGTCAGGTCGGTGCGCCCGGACAGGATGTTCTTGGGGAGCCGGACGTAGGCGCCGGTGCCGCCCGACGCACCGCCCGGAAGCGCCAGCGCCTGGGAGTCGTCGGCGCCCGCGACCACGGAAGCCGTGGCCGGGTTGACGAGCGTCGCGTCGAGGCCGTTGCCCGACGAGTCCGCGACCGTGGCGCTCGCCGCGGCGTCGTCGAACGCGTAGTGCGCGACGAGGTCGCCGACCGGCTTGGCGACCACCGTGACCGTGGCGGTCACGGTGCGGCCGGACACGTCCCCGTGCACGGTGAACGTGCCCGGCGCCTCGTAGTCCGCGGCGTCGACGTCGTCCCACGCCACCGCAGTGTCGCGGGGCCAGCCGTCGGCGTAGGTCGCCGAGACCGTGGCGGGCAGCTCCGGCGCCGCGCCGGTGTAGGTCGTGACGCTCACGGCGTCCGTCTCCAGACCCGTCACGTCCGGGACGCCGCCGGCGACCTGCGCCACCTGACCGGCGTCGAGCGCCGAGGTGAACACCTGGAAGTCGTCGACCTGGCCGCCCAGGAACGACGCCCACGGCGTCGACCACTGCGTCCGGCCGATCATGCCGCTGAACGTGCTGGACGCCGAGTACAGCTTGGCGAAGTCGACCGGGGCCGGGACCGAGTCCGTGCGCAGGCCGTTGACGTACAGGACCAGGTCCGTGCCGTCCTCGGTGATCGCGACGTGCGTCCACGTGTCCGCGGGGATCGCGGCCTTCGTCGTCGCGCTGTACTCCGGGCCGTCGTTGGCCAGGGCCGAGATCTTGCCGCCGTTGGACGGCGAGAAGAACACGCCGTAGTTGTTGGGCAGCTTGTCGCCACCCAGGATGAACGCCCAGGGGGTCCCCACGGCCTTCTTCCCGTCCCACCGCACCCACGCCGCGACCGTGACCGCGGAGGCGCCCTGGTAGACGCCGTTCGGGATGGTCACGTACGGCATGGTCGCGTCGGCCGTGCCCTGCGGTCCGCCGGGCAGGGACAGCGTCGCGGCGCCGTCGCGCGTGCCGGACCCGAGCTTGCTCGCGTTGACGACCGAGCCGTCGTACGCAGAGCCGCCGGAGCCCGAGTTGTGGATGGTGGCCACACCCGCGGCGGCGTCGTCGAACGTGTAGTCGACGAGCGGCGTGGGGATGGTGACGTCGGCCGCGGCGGGCGCGACGGCGAGGGCCGTCGTGGGGGTCGCCGCGTGCGCGGCGGGGGCGCCGACGACGAGGAGACCGAGTGCGGCGATCGACGCCACCCCTGCTCCCCCGCGGGCTCGTCGGGTGCCGGCGGGTACGCCGGCGGGGGGCGTGGTGCGCATGGTCGCTCCTGGCTTCGTCGCTGAAGTTCGCAGTGCTGTGCTCCGTGGGGCCGGCCGCAGCCGGTCCGTGCGGCGCCTCGGCGTCGCGTCCAACGCTCGTGTGAGCGTTCACATCGGCGGAGCGTCTTGCTTCGGGCGCCCCGCCGTCCTCGTCAGTCCTCGTCAGGCCCTGGCGACCGCGTCCGCGGCCATCAGGAGGTACACCGCGGCCGTCCAGGTGTAGGCGCGGTCGCGCAGCCCGGCGCCCGTGCGGGCGTCGAAGTTCTCGGCGAACCCGGACCGCTCGCACAGCGCGCGGAAGCGCGCGCTGACGGTGTCAGCCAGGTCCGTGAGACCGCTGGTGCGCAGACCGTCCTCGATCAGGGCGGTCGACGGCGCCCAGATGGGTCCGCGCCAGTAGCCGTCGTCCTCGTAGTGCGGCGAGTCGACGGGCTCGGTGGCGGGGCCGAAGTCGGTGAGGTGCTGCTCGAGCCGCGCGCCCAGGACCTCCCGGACGTCGGCCGGCAGCCGCTCGCCGAGCACCAGCGGCAGCAGGTTGAGCAGGCTCGTGGCCGTGCTCGCCCGGCCGCTGCGGGCGCCGACGGCCACCAGCTCCTTGCCGGTCCACAGCTCGTCGAGCAGCGCCGTCACGAGCGCGTCGCCCTGCGTCCGCCATTCCTGCGACGGCAGGCCCAGCTCGTCGGCCAGGTCCGCCAGCACCTCGAGCTGCACGGCCAGGAACCCGGCCAGGTCGGGCGACTCGACGACCCGGTCCACGTCGAACGTCGTCGAGTTGTCCCACCCGCTGTCGTTGCCGTGCTGGTAGTACGGCAACGCGTGCCCCGGTACGCGGCGGCGCTCGAGCCAGAACCTGGACCAACGGACCAGGCGGTCGTGGATCTCGGTGAGCTCTGCGCGCGTGAGCGGCCGGCCGGCGCGGGCCCGCAGGCGGCGCAGCGCCCAGCCGTGGATGGGCGGCTTCACGTAGTTGTAGAGGACCTCGGAGTGCGTGATGGAGTCCGGCAGCGCACCCGTCGCGTCCTGGTGGTCGAACGGGGCCAGCAGCTGGTCGAGGGCCGCATCGGGCTCACCGGCCGCGAGCGCGAGCGCGTTGAAGCAGTGGTCCCAGCTCCAGAGCTTGTCCATCCAGTGCATCGACATGAGCACCGACTCGCGCGTGGCCAGGCCCTCGGCCGCCACGGTCGCGGACCACAGCACATAGGCCGCGAGCTCGGCTGCGGGCGTCGCATCCGTGCGCCACGGCGCGATGCGGTCGACGTAGGCCGTGAGCTCGGCGGCCACCGCGGCGACGACCTCGTCGAACGAGCGCGTCACCGCGAACGGCTGCGCGGCGGCGTCGATCTCCTCGAGCGTCGCCTCCCACGGCTGGCCGTCCGCGCCCAGCACGACCGCGCGGTCGGCCACGCCCAGCGCCTCGTCGCCCTCGACGTCCAGGCGACCTGACAGCGCGACCGCGCGGTAGCGGCGTCCCGTCTCGTACGACGTGAACACGGCGCTGCCGTCGACCGCGTCGGTAAACAGGTAGGTGCCGGTGAACGGCGTCAGTCCGCCGGCCGCGTCGGCGAGCCGCAGACCCAGTCCCTCGCCGCGCAGGCGCAGCGTCCGCAAGCCGTCGAAGACCGCCGTGACCGTCCCGGCGCCGGAGCGCCAGGTGAACGTCGCGGCGTCGGCGTGCCACGTGACGTCGTCGGGAGCCCCGACGACCTCACAGCGCAGCACCGCGTGCATGCCGTTGCGGTGCGAGACCAGGTGGACGGCGTCCGCGTGCGTGTGCAGCGCGACGACGGGCGACAGGTTGAGCCACGAGCCGCGCACCGAGAACGGGATCTCGCGGACGTCGAACGTGGGCAGGGCGGAGGCGCTCGAGGGCGTCATGGGTCAGTCCTTCACTGCGCCGGCGGTGACCCCGGCGGCGACGTAGCGCTGGGCGACGACCAGCAGGATGGCGGTGGGGACCGACGCGAGGACGGCGGTCGCCATCATCGGGCCCCACTCCTGGTTCTGGGAGCCGATGTAGTCGTAGATGCCCATGGTGATCGGGCGCAGGTTGCCGCCACCACGGTTGAGGGTCGAGGCGAACAGGAAGTCCGACCACGCCCACAGGAACGCGAACAGGGCGACCGTGACCGCGGAGTTGCGCGACACCGGCAGGACGACCGACCGGAACGTGCGCCAGAAGGACGCGCCGTCGATCTGCGCCGCCTGCAGCAGCTCGCGCGGGATGCCGGCCATGAACGCGGAGAACAGCATGACCGCGAACGGCACGGCGATCGTCGAGTCGGCCAGGATCAGGCCCGGCACGGTGTCGAGGATCCCAAGGTCGGAGTAGATCTGGTAGAAACCGAGCGCCATCACGACGGCCGGGATCATCTGCGCGACGATGAGCACGAAGCTCAGCACGCGCCGACCCGGCTTGAGCAGACGGGACAACGCGTACCCGGCCGGCGCGGAGACGACCAGCGTCAGGGCCACCGTCCCCAGGCCCACCAGCAGGCTCGTACCCAGGTACGGGAGCTGGTCGCCCAGCACCACGCGGTAGTGGTCGAGAGTGAAGTCCTTCGGCCACAGGTCGCCGTCGCGGATGGACCCGCGGGACGTCAGGGAGACGTTCACCATCCAGTAGACGGGGAACAGCATGATCGCGGTGAGGACGACGCCGATCGTCGTCTTCCACCAGGAGCGCTGCACACGGTCCATGGGTCAGTCCTCCTGACGGCGCTGGACGACGAGGTAGACGATGCCCATGACCAGCGCCACGAGCAGCAGGATCGAGCCGACCGCGGACGCCTCGGAGTACTTGATGGTTGCGGACGTGCCCTTGCCGAAGGCCATCGCGTACGCCCACGTCGCCAGGGTCTGGGACTTGCCCGTGCCCTGCGTCATGATCCAGATGATGTCCACGACCTTGAGCGTGTAGACGAAGCCCAGCAGCAGCGTGATCGCGGAGACCGGCTTGAGCAGCGGGAAGGTGATCGACCAGAACTGCCGCCAGGCACCGGCACCGTCCAGCGAGGCCGCCTCGTACATCTCCGTCGGGATGTTCTGCAGCCCCGAGTAGAGGATCACCAGGTTGAACGGGATGCCGAGCCAGATGTTGGCGATGATGACCGCGGTCAGCGAGTGGTCGGCACTGAGCCACCACACCGGGTCGATCCCGAAGACCCCGAGGAAGCGGTTGATGATGCCCGAGTCGGCGTCCATCATCCACTGCCACGTGGTGGCCGAGACGATGATCGGCAGCAGCCACGGGACCAGGAACAGCCCGCGCAGCACCGCCGAGAGCGGGAACGCCCGACGGAAGAACACCGCGAGCCCGAGCCCGAACGAGTACTGGAAGAGCAGCGAGGCGACGACGAAGACGGTCGTCTGCCACACGATCGTCCAGAACTGCGACGAGCCGATCACCTCGCGGTAGATGTCCAGGCCGACGAACGGCGCCTCGCCGGTCACGTACGTCGCGCGCGTGTACCGGTGCAGGCTCATCGAGACGTTCTCGTACAGCGGGTAGGCGTAGAACACGACCAGGTAGACGAGCAGGGGTGCCGCGAAGGCGAGGCCTGCCCAGGTCGTCGGCTGGACGCGCCTCCGCCGCCGCTGCGGCTCGGGTCGCCCCGCGGCCGCCGCCACCGCGGCATCCGCCGTCGGCACGGGTGCTGGAGTCTGGATTCCCACGAGTGTCACCGTTCGTCGTTCCTTGCCTGTGCGGCGTGTGCCGGCTGGCGGCGGCCCGGGCTGAGGCGCCCGGGCCGCCGGTCAGCGCTGGTCAGCGCTGGGTCAGCTCTGCGCCGCCTGCGTGAAGGCGTCCTTGACCTTGGCCGAGTCGCCGGCCGCGTTCAGCGCGCCCTGCAGGGCCGTGGAGAGCTGGGCGGACGCCGCGGTGTAGTCGGCACCGAGCTCCGAGGTGCGGCCCTGGGCGGCCTCGATGGCCGACGCCCACGGGGCCCACACCGGGTCGGCCGCGATCTGCTTGGCGCGCTCGTCCTTGTTGGCCGCGAAGTAACCGAGCATGCCGGCCGTCTTGACCTGGTTCTCCGCGCCGACGAGGCAGTCGATGACCTTCTTCGCGTTGGCGTAGTGCGCGTCCGCGTCGTCCTTCTGCAGCGGGGCCAGGACGAACTCACCGCCGGTCGGGACCGGGGCGGCGCCGCCGTCCTTGCCCGGGAGCGCCATCGCGACGGCCTTGAAGTCCGTCAGCTTGGCCGCGGCCTGCGCGAACCACGAGCCGTTCTCCGCGAACGCGTAGTCGCCCGTCAGGAACAGGTCCCACGACGCCGACTGGTTGTCCGTGGCGGCCGACTTGGGTGCGTAGCCCTTGCCGATCCAGTCGGAGACCAGCTGACCGGCGGCGACGGCCTGGTCGGAGCCGATGTCCTTGAGGTCGGCGCCCGCGCCCCAGAACCACGGCTGGAACTGGAAGACGCCCTCCTCGCCGGCGATGCCGGAGAACGTGATGCCCTTGTGGCCGGCCTTGGTGACCTTCTCGAGCGCCGCGTTGAGCGTGTCCCAGCTGGTGATGCTCGCCGGGTCGACGCCCGCGTCCTTGAGGATGTCCTCGTTGTAGTACAGCCCGAGCGTGTTGGCGCCGATCGGGACGCCGTACGTCGTGCCGTCCACCGTGCCGGGGCCGGCCAGGTTGGCGTCGAAGCCGCTCGTGTCGATGCCGACCTCGTCGGCCGGGGCGAGCAGGCCCGCCGACGCGGCGTCCGGGACGGCCGGGTTGTCGAGCAGGATCACGTCGGGCGCGTTGCCCGCCTTGACTGCGGTGGTGAGGTTGTTGAGCAGGTCGGCCGTGGCGGCCGACGTGCGCTTGACCGTCACGCCCGACGGCGCGCAGCTCTGGACGTAGGTGGCCCAGTCGGAGCTGTCGTCGTACTGGGGGTACGGGTCCCAGATGTTCAGCGTGGTGAGCGTCTTGCCGCCGGCGGACGCGCCGTCGGAGCTGCTGGGAGTGGCGTCGTCGTCGCTGCTGCAGGCGGCGAGCGTGGTGGCGAGGGCTGCGGCGGCGGTGAGGCTCAGGATCCGCAGGGTGCGCTGGGTGGTGAACACAGGTGGTTCCTCTCTGAATCTGCTGTGTCGGGACTTCTTCGTCGGGCAACTTCTGGGTGGGTCGTGAAACGGAGCAGGACTGGTCCGAACGGGTGGCGAACCGGTTCGAAAGCCGGACGTCGTCCAGGACCGCCGCCGTTACCTGCGGGGGTGCTGGGTGCTCCCCCTGTCGGTGAGGACGGGTGGGACGAACCGGACGACGGGTGCGCCCGCGTCCGGGGACCTGGTGATGCGGCGGACCAGCTGGGTCACGGCGCTGCGGCCCAGCACGTCGGCCGCCGACTCGACCGCCGTGAACGGCAGCGAGAACTCCTCGCCGAAGTCGCGCGAGTAGAGGCTGACGACGCTCAGGTCGGTGGGGACGTCCACGCCGCGCTCGCGCAGGATGGCGGGCAGCGCGGCGATCGTCGCGTCGTTGTGCACGACGAGCGCCGTGGCCTTCGGGTGCGCGTCCAGGATCGCGTCGACGCTGTGCCGGATGGCCGGCTGGCGCGACTCGCCGTAGTACGGGTGGATCTGCAGGCCGTAGCGCGCCGCACGCTCGATGGCGCTGTCGCGGAACCGCCAGACGTACGAGCCGCCGCGCTCGACCACGTGGTGCGGCGGGCAGATCAGGACGATCTCGCGGTGGCCGAGCTCCTGCAGGTGGTCGACGAGGATGCGGGCCGCCTCGCCGAAGTCCAGGTCGATGACGTCGAGCCCGGCCGTGTCGCGCGGGAGCCCGATAAGGGCGGCGGGCTTGCGGGTGGCACGCAGCGCGTCGAGCCGCGGGTCCTGGGCCGTGACGTCCAGCAGCACGATGCCGTCGACCATGTCGGAGTCGGCGATGCGGCGGATGCCGCGCGGACCGTCGGGGTCGGTGACCATGAGGATGTCGTAGCCCTCCTCGCGGGCGGCCTCCGACACCGGCAGGACGTACTGGAGCATGGCGGGCGCGAACTCGTCGGGGTGGAACTGCAGCAGCAGCCCCAGCACCATCGTCTGCGCCGTCTTGAGCGCCCGGGCGCCGGCGTTGGGCGTGAAGCCGAGCTCGTTGATCGCCGCCTCGATCCGGGTGCGGGTCTCGTCGGAGATCGCCCGCTTGCCGGACAGCGCGTACGACACCGTGCTGCGGGAGACCCCCGCCTGCTTGGCGACGTCGCCGATCGTGCTCATTGTTTCCGCCTCATCGTCGAACCGGTTCGAAAGCCGTGCTTCAGGTGATCTCAGGATCAGTGGGGGCTCTCGTAGACTGATGTTAGCGCTAACAGCGCACTCGTCAACCCCCTGTACGGACTCGGACGCCACCGATGCCACACCGTGACCACCCCCGCACCCCGAGCCACCCGCCCCTCCCGTCCCATCTCCAACGAGTTCGAGGCTTGCACGCGACTTCGAGCCCAGGAACGGTCGAAGTCGCACGCAAGCCTCGAACTCACGGGCGCGCGGATACGGGCCGCGCGCGCGGGCGCAGGACGTGTGCTGGTGGGGTCAGAAGCCCTGGGCCAGGCGGTGGTAGGCCTGGTTCCAGCGGATCTGGTCGCGGAAGCCGCGGGCCGTGGTGCTCTCGTCGATGACCAGCAGCTCGGAGCGGGTCAGGTCGGCGAAGATCTCGAACGCGTCCACACCGGCCGCCGTGGACAGCACGGTGTGGTGCGCGCCGCCGGCGGTGAGCCAGGCCTCCGCGCTCGTCGGGAAGTCCGGGCGCGGCTTCCACACGGCCCGCGCGACGGGCAGGTTCGGCAGCGCCGCACGCGGCGGGACGATGTCGACGACGTTGGCCGTCAGGCGGAAGCGTTCGCGCATGTCGGCCAGCGAGACGACGACGCCCACGCCAGGATCGGCGTCGAACACCATGCGCACCGGATCCTCCTTGCCGCCGATGCCCAGCGGGTGGATCTCGACGCGTGGGGTGGACGTGGTCAGCGACGGACAGATCTCGAGCATGTGGGCGCCCAGGATCACCTCGTCGCCCGGCGTCAGGTCGTAGGTGTAGTCCTCCATGAGCGAGGCGCCGCCGGGCAGGCCGGCGCCCATCACCTTGGCGGCGCGCACCAGGACGGCCGTCTTCCAGTCGCCCTCGGCGCCGAACCCGTAGCCCGCCGACATCAGGCGCTGCACGGCCAGGCCGGGCAGCTGGCGCAGGTCGCCCAGGTCCTCGAAGTTCGTCGTGAAGGCCTTCGCGCCCAGGTCGCCCAGCAGCGCGAGCAGCGCGACCTCCTGACGGGCGGCGTAGCGCAGCGACTCGTGCCGGTCGCCGCCGGCCCGCAGCTCGGGCACCACGTCGTAGAGGTCCTCGTACTCCTTGACCAGCACGTCGACCTCGGCGTCGGAGACCTGCGCGATGGCCGCGACCAGGTCGTTGACGCCCCACGTGTTCACCGAGACGCCGAACCGCACCTCGGCCTCGGTCTTGTCGCCCTCGGTGACCGCGACGTTGCGCATGTTGTCGCCGAACCGGGCCAGCCGCAGCGAGCGCGTCGCCGTCAGGCCCGCAGACGCCCGCACCCACGTGCCGACGCGCGCGGTCACCGCGGGGTTGCTCACGTGGCCGGCCACCGTGGTCCGGGCGACGCCCATGCGCGAGGCGATGTAGGCGTACTCGCGGTCGCCGTGCGCGGCCTGGTTGAGGTTCATGAAGTCGAAGTCGATGTCCGCCCACGGCAGCTCGACGTTGGCCTGCGTGTGCAGGTGCAGCAGCGGCTTGTCGAGCGCGGACAGGCCCGCGATCCACATCTTGGCCGGGCTGAACGTGTGCATCCACGTGATGACGCCCAGCACGCGGTCGTCCGCGTTGGCGTCCAGCATGGCGCGGCGGATCGAGTCGGAGTCCTTCAGGACGGGCTTCCAGACGATGCTCACCGGCACGTCGGACGAGGCGTCGAGCGCGCGCGCGACCTCCTGCGACTGCTCCGCCACCTGGCGCAGCGTCTCCTCGCCGTACAGGTCCTGGCTGCCGGTGAAGAACCAGACCTCACGGTCGGCGTACGGCTTGCTCACGCGTGCTCCTCCTTGGTCGCCGGGGCGTCGTCGCCCAGGCTCGATGACTGTCCGTAGACGTTCTGGTACCTCGCGTACAGCGAGTCGACGTGGTGCTGCGCGATGGGCAGCGGGTCCCCGAGCTGGCGGGAGATGTGCACGGTCCGCGCGACCTCCTCGACCATCACCGCAGCCTTGACCGCCGCCTTCGCGTCGGCGCCGATGGTGAACGGGCCGTGGTTGCGCATGAGCACGGCGGGGCTGCGCGACGAGCGCAGGGTCTCGACGATGCCGCGGCCGATGGAGTCGTCGCCGATCAGCGCGAACGGCCCGATCGGGATGTCGCCGCCGAACTCGTCGGCCATCATCGTCAGCACGCACGGTACGGGCTCCGCGCGCGCGGCCCACGCGGTCGCGTACGTCGAGTGCGTGTGCACCACGCCGCCCACCTCGGGCATGTGCCGGTACACGTAGGCGTGCGCGGCCGTGTCGCTCGAGGGTGCTCGCGTCCCGTCGACGAGGTTGCCGTCCAGGTCGCACACGACCATCGACTCGGGCGTCAGCTCGTCGTACGTCACGCCCGACGGCTTGATGACGAACAGGTCGGTCCCGGCCACGCGCTGCGAGACGTTGCCGGCCGTCCACACCACCAGGCCCCAGCGGGGCAGCTCGGCGTGCAGGCGCGCGACGACGTCACGGGTCCGCGCGACCTCGTCGCGCAGGTGCTCGGGAATCCCTGCTGTCTCAAGACTCATCACGATGCACTTTCCCTCAGACCGCGTCCGTGGCGGCGCGCTCGACGACGAGACCGTCGGCGTACCGCTCGAGGAACGTGGTGAAACCCTTGGCGTCAGCGGCATCCGGCTCCACGACGTCGAGCCGCGCGCCCGCGAAGACGCGGTCGGTCAGGTAGGTGCCCAGATCGACCTCGTCGGCCGCCGCCAGGTACCCGGCCAGCACGGCCATCCCCCACGGCCCGCCCTCCCCCGCCGCGCTGCCGACGGCGACGGGCGCCCCGAGCGCCGCGGCGAGCAGGCGCTGGGCCGGCCCGGCCGTGCGGAACAGGCCGCCGTGCGCGAACATCGCGTCCACCTCGACACCCTCGTCCGTCAGCACGCGCATGCCCAGGCTGAGCGTCGCGAACGCGGAGAACACCTGCGCGCGCACGAAGTTGGCGAGCGTCAGGCGGCTGTCGGGCGTGCGCACGACGAGCGGGCGCCCGTGCTCGAGGCCCGTGATCGGCTCGCCGGACAGGTAGTTGTAGGCCAGCAGGCCGCCCGCGTCGGGCTCGCCGTCGAGCGCGGCGTGCAGGAGCGCGCCGAAGACGTCGTCGGGCGACGCCGTGGACCCGACCGCCGCCGCCAGCTCGCCGAAAACCCCCGCCCACTCGCCCAGCTCGCTGGCACCGTTGTTGCAGTGCACCATCGCGACGAGGTCGCCCGCGGGCGTCGTGACCAGGTCCAGCTCCTCGTGCACGCCGCCGAGCGGCTTCTCGAGCACGACCATCGCGAAGATGCTGGTCCCGACGCTGACGTTGGCTGTGCGCGGCGCCACCGACGCGGTCGCGACCATGCCCGTTCCCGCGTCGCCCTCGGGCGGGCACGTCGGCACCCCTGCGCGCAGGGTTCCGCTGGGATCCAGCAGCGCGGCACCCTCGTCGGTCAGCGTGCCGGCGTCCTGGCCTGCGACGAGCACCTGTGGCAGAAGGCCGGACAGGCTCAGACCGGGGCGGGCACGCCCGACGAGGTCATCGGCGGTCGCCAGCCGGGCGGCGTCGTAGGTCCGCGTCGCGGGGTCGACGGGGAAGACGCCCGACGCGTCACCGACGCCCAGCACGTCGCGGCCCGTGAGCCGCCGATGGACGTAGCCGGCGAGCGTCGTGATCGACGCGATCCGGTCGACGTGCTCCTCGTCGTCCAGCACCGCCTGGTAGAGGTGGGCCACCGACCAACGCAAGGGGATGTTGTACGTGAGCGCGTCGCTCAGCTCCGCGGCCGCCCGGCCCGTGCTGGTGTTGCGCCAGGTGCGGAACGGCACCAGCAGCTCGCCGGCGGCGTCGAAGGCCAGGTAGCCGTGCATCATCGCGGACACGCCCATGGCCGCGAACGTCGTCGGCCGCACGCCGTACCGGCGCTCGCAGTCGTCGAGCAGGTCCGCGACGCACGCCTGCAGCCCCGACCACACGTCGTCGAGCGCGTACGTCCAGCGCCCGTCCACGAGCTGGTTCTCCCAGGTGTGGCTGCCCGATGCGAGGGGGCGCGCCCCCGGCCCGACGAGCGCGGCCTTGATCCGCGTCGAGCCCAGCTCGATGCCGAGCACCGCTCCCCCGTCGGCGACCATAGTCCGATCGTCGGACACGGCGGTCCGGTCCTGCTCCTGGCTCATCGCGCCCCTTCGCACGTCACGTCCGGGACATCAGTGTCCCGTGGCTCGAATGTTAGCGCTAACACGTGGGGCTTGTACATCGCCTCCACGGGATTCCGAGCTTTCGGCGCGTCAGACGCACGAGTTCCTCGGAATCCTCCGGTGGGCCGCGGTGATCAGGCGCGGACGGAGCTCGCGCGGACCACGAGCTCGGGCGGGAGCAGACGGTGCTCCACGCTCTCGCCGTCGATCAGGTCCTTGAGGATCGTGATCGCCATGCGGCCCAGCTTGCCGAAGTCCTGCCGGACGGTCGTCAGCGGCGGCGTGTAGTGGGCAGCCCCGGTCTCGTCGTCGAACCCGACGAGCGCGACGTCCTGCCCCACGCGGACGCCCGCCTCCCAGAAGGCGTGCTCCAGGCCCAGGGCCAGCTGGTCGTTGGCCGCGAAGATCGCCGACGGCACACCCTCGGCGACGAGCATGCGACCCAGCGCGTAGCCGTCGTCGGCGCGCCAGCCGGACACCAGCGGCGACGCGGTCTCGATGCCCGCGGCCGCGCACTCGTCGCGCCAGCCGGCCAGGCGGTCGCGCGCGTCGAACCAGTCCTGCGGACCGGCGACGTGCAGGACGGAGTCGTGCCCCTGTTCCAGCAGGTGGCGCGTCGCCAACCGTGCGCCCATGCGCTGGTCGACGCCGACGAGGTGCACGTGGCCGCTGGTCGGCACGTCCGGGGCCGACGAGATCATCACGACCGGGACCGGCGAGTCGATGCCCGCCACCGCGCGCGCCACCTCGGCGGTCGGGGCGATGACGACGATGCCGTCGACGCCCTGGTCCAGGAAGTGCTCGACGGCGGTGCGCATCGACTTGCCGTCGAACGTCCGCACGGTCGCGACCGAGACGTACCAGCCGGCCTCGCGCGCAGCCTCCTCGAAGCCGACGAGCGTGCTGGTCGGCCCGTACAGCGCGGTGGCCGGCGTGACGACGCCGAGCGTGTCCGAGCGTCGCGTCACGAGCGCCCGGGCGGCGCTGTTGCGGCGGTAGCCGAGCGTCGCGATCGCCTCGAGGACCCGCTCGCGCGTCTCCTCGCGCACGCTGGGGTGCCCGTTCAGCACCCGGGACACGGTCTGGTGGGAGACGCCCGCGTGCTGCGCGACGTCGCTCATGGCCGGGGGCCGCGCCGCGGCGTTCATCGTCGTCAGCCCGCGTACTGCGAGCCGAGCTCGCGCGATCGGTCCGCGGCGGCCACCGCGGCGGCGACGACGCCGGCACGCACCCCGTGCGCGTCGAGCTCGCGCACCGCGGCCACCGTGGTCCCGCCCGGGGAGGAGACGCGTTCGCGCAGGATCGCCGGGTGCTCGCCCTGGACCGCGAGCGCCCCCGAGCCCTCGACCGTCGCGGCTGCCAGGCGCGTCGCGAGGTCGCGCGGCAGGCCCAGCAGCACCCCGGCCTCGGCCATCGCGTCGATCAGGTAGAAGGCGTAGGCCGGGCCGGAGCCCGAGATGGCCGTGACCGCGTCGAGGTCCTTCTCCGCGACCCGCACCACCAGACCGGTGGACGCCAGGATCTTCTCGACGAGCACCAGGTGGCCGTCGGTCGCGGACGAGCCCGCCGCGATCGCGGACGCGCCCTTGCCCACGACGGCCGGAGTGTTGGGCATGACCCGCACGACCGGCGTCCCGGCGGGCAGGCGCTGCTCGTAGAACGACAGCGGCAGCCCCGCCGCCACGCTCACGACGAGGGTGCCGCCGCGCAGGCTCGGCGCGATCTCGTCGAGCACGGCGCCGACGACCTGCGGCTTCACCGCGATGAGGACGACGTCGGCACGTGCCGCGGCCGCTGCGTTGCCCGCTCCCGTGCGCACCGAGTACCGTCCGGCGAGCTCGTCGGCGCGAACACGCGAGTGCTCGGTGACCTCGACGTTCTCCGCCGACCAGTCGGACGCCAGGAGCGCAGCCAGCAGCGTCTCCCCCATCACGCCACCGCCGAGCACCGCCACGTCCGCGTCCGTGGAACTGCCGGTGGAATCCTGCTGCTCGCTCATCGTCGTGCGCCCTCTCGGATCCTTGCGTCGCGCCGCGTGCATGGTGCCGCCCGCGGCGTGCGACGACGCCGTCGCGAGCCTAGCGACAACCGGCACCCGAACCCCGCAACGTCCGAGCAAGCGGTCGCTATGGCAGCCACGTGCTCGGACGTTGCAGGTGGGTGGGCTCAACGGGTCAGCGGTTGCCGCCACCGCCGAAGTTGCCGCCACCGAAGTTGCCGCCTCCGGGCGGGCCACCCTGGAAGCTGCCGGCGCCGCGCTGCTGGTCGGACGAGCCGCCCAGGCCCGACAGGCCGCCCGACGAGCTGTCGTCGCCCGACTCCATCGGCTCCTTCAGGTCGGCGAGGACCACCTTCTGCCCCTGCGTCAGGCCCTTGGTGATCTCGGTCAGCTCGCTGCCGACCGCCCCGCGGGTCACGTCGACCGACTTCACGCTGTCGCCGGACAGCACCTGCACCGACGCCTGCGACCCGTCCATGTGGACCGCGGAGGTGGGGACCGTCAGCACCTTCGCGCCGCCGGCCACCTCGATCCGCACCTGCGCGGACGAGCCGTCGTAGAGCTGCGTGTCGGTGTCGACCTCGAGGTCCACCGCGTACGACGGGGTCGAGCTGCTGGTCGAGACGTTCGTGACACCCATGCTGGACACGGTGCCCGTGAGCGCCTCGTCGGTGCTGCGGACCGTCACGGCGGCCGACTGCCCCACCTTGACCACGTCGATCGAGCCGAGCGGGACGGTGGTGCTCACGGTGTACCCCGTGCCGCCGACGACGGTGATCACCGCCGTCGTCGAGCCGGCCTGCACCGAGTCGCCCTTGGCGAGGTCCACGGCGGCGACCGTGCCCGAGATCGGGCTCGTCAGCGTCACCAGCGCGAGCTGGCTCTTCGCGATGTCGACGTCCTGCTCGGCCACGTCGATCGCGGCCCGGTCGGCCACGATGTCCGCCGCGGACGCGACCTTGGCGGTCTCGCCCCCGCCGCCTGTCCCGCCGGTGCCGGTCCCGCCGGTGCCGCCGGTGCCGCTCCCGCCGGTGCCGCCGTTGCCCGTGCCGCCGTCGTCCGTGCCGCCGGTCGTGCCGTTCGGTGTACCACCGTTCGGCGTGCCGTTGCCGGTGCCGCCGTCGTCCGTCGTGCCGGGCTTGCCGTTCGGCGTGCCGCCGTCGGTCGTCCCGCCGTCCGTCGAGCCGCCGTTCTTGCCGCCGGTCTTGCCGCCGGTCTTGCCGCCCGACGGGTCGGACGACGCGCTGGGCGTCGGTGTCGGTGCCGGGGTCGGCGTCGTGCCGCCGTCGGTCGATCCGCCGTAGTCGGTCGACGCGGCGTCCACCGCGTCGGACAGGGCGCTGACGGCGTCGTCGAGGTCCTTGGCCAGGTCCATGAGCTTGTCCTGGCCCGCGCCGACGTCCTGCTGCGCGTCGAGGGTGTCGTCGATCGCCCGCTGGCAGGTGGCCAGGGCGTCCGCGACGGTGCTGTCCTTCGCGGCCGTGATCGTGACCTTGGTCGACGAGACCGTGCTACCGGCGCTCACGAGCTGCAGCGCATCCTCGCCGGTCCCGACGCTGCTCGGGATGACGACGCCGACGGTGAACGAGCCACCGTCCGGCGTCACCTCCGCGAGCACGGCGCCGGTCGACTTCAGCACGATCTGCACGGGGTCGGATCCGGAGACGCCCGACGCGCTCACCTTGACGGCGGAGCCCGCGGCCGCGGTGCCCGGCGTGATGGTCAGGACGTCACCGGTCGACGATGCCTGCGAGGTGTCGGTGACCGCGAGGAACGCCTTGCAGGCCGCCGCCTCGGAGTCGACCGCGTCGCCGCTGGCGGTCAGCTGCTTGGTGACTGCCGTGTACTGCGTGAGCAGCGCGTCCTGGGCCTTCTCGACCGCCGCGAGGGCGTCGTCGACGTCGTCGCTGCTGGTCGTGGTCGTCGTCGCTGCCGTGGTTGCCGCCGCCGTCGTCGTCGGCGTGGTCGAGGCCGACGCCGTGTAGACGGCCGAGGAGACCGTCGGGGTCGTCGACGCGCGCAGGACCCCGTCGGAGATCGTCGCGGCCTGCATCGACGACGCCGACGTGGCCGTGGCCGCGGTCGACGTCGTGCTGCTCGTCGTGCTCGTCGTCGACGTCTGCGAGTCCAGGTCGTCCTGGAGCTGCTGCTCGGCGTCCGCCAGGTCGGCCTCGGCCGCGTCGACGTCCGCCTGTAGGTCGCTCTTGTCGAGGGTCGCGAGGGTGTCGCCCGCGTCGACCTTGTCGCCGACCTCGACGTCGACCTTCTTGACCGTGCCGGCCACGGCGAAGGCCGCGTCCCGGCGGGCGGCCGACGAGACGGTGCCGACCGCGTCGACCCGCTGCGTGACCGAGCCGAGCGATGCCGTGGCCGTGCGGTACCGGTCACCCTCGCTGCGGCCGGCCGCGAGCGCGACACCGCCGCCGACGAGGGTCGCAAGGACGACCGCGACAGCCGTGATGATCGCGAAGCGGCGACGACGCGAGCGACGCCGGGCCGCCGCCTTCGACGCCGGGCGGGTGGAGTCACGCATTGCTGCCGCCCTGCGTCCCGTCCTGCTGGTCGCGGCCCTGGCCGTTGCCCTGCCCGCCGTTACCGCCGCGGCCGCCGCCGAAGCCGCCGAAGCCGGTGGTGCAGCTGCCGTCGGTCGGCTGGGAGATGGTCACGCGCGTGGCCGCGACGGCGCCCTTGGTGTCGGCCTTGCCGTTGACCTGGACGCACGCGTCGACCTTGAGCGACTTGGCGGTCGACTTCGCGGTCGTCGTGAATGTGGTCGAGGAGTCGACGGTCACCGTCTTGCTCTCGGTGGTGGCGTCGCCGCCGTCGGTGCTGGGCGTCACCGCGTCGACCGTGATCGTGTCGCCGGACACCGCGGTGACCTTGCCGGACGTGAAGCCTCCGAACCCGCCGCGGCCGCCGCCGGGCATGCCCGTGGCGCCGTCGGTCGGACGGGGCATGTCGGTCGGCATGTCGGTCGGCATCCCACCGGGCTGCTCACCGTTCTGGCCGCCGTTGCCGCCGCGGAACCCGCCGCCGAACCCGCCGCCGGCGGCGCACGTGCCGTCGTCGCCCGCGGCGGTGATCGCCACGGTGCGCGCGGCCGTGCTCGCGCTGTCGTCGGACGACGCCGACGCGCTCGCGTCGTCACCGGGGGCGCCGCCCGTCTGGCCCGTGATCGCGACGACGCACGAGCCGACCTTGACGTCGTCGAGCGAGCCCGTCGACGTCGCGGAGAACGTGGTGTCGCTGCTCCAGGTGACGGTCGTCTGGCCGTCGTCGTCGCGCACCTGCATGGTCTTGTCGCCCACCTGCGCGACGGTGCCGCTGGTGCCGCCGCCCTGCTGGCCGCCGCCCTGACCGCCCTGGCCCTGCTGTCCGCCCTGGGCCTGCTGGTCGTTGTTCTGGTTCTCGCCGGAGGCTGCGGCGGGGGCGTCGGAGCCGTCCGACGAACCCGACGAGCAGCCGGCGAGGACGAGCGCTGCCGCGGCGAGCGGGACGCACAGCGCGAGCGTGCGACGGGTGGCCCGGCGCTGCGGGCGGGTGTTCAACGTGGACATCGTGATGCTCCTCGACGAGTCGTCGGTGGTGGAAGGGGTGGATGCGCGCGCGGTCACTCGGACCTCAGCGCGTCGATGGGGGTCAGGCGCGCGGCCCGCGTCGCGGGGTACACGCCGAAGACGAGCCCGATGCCGACGGCCACGACGACCGAGCCGGCCACGGCCGCACCGGACACGACGATCGACGTGTCGAGCAGGCCGGGCAGCACGTGCGCCGCGAGGATCCCGAGCGCGGCGCCGATGACTCCGCCCGCCAGGCCGAGCACGGACGCCTCGACCAGGAACTGTCGGCGGATCGCCCACGGCGGGGCGCCGAGCGCCTTGCGCAGACCGATCTCCCGGGTCCGCTCGGTGACGGACACGAGCATGATGTTCATGACGCCGATGCCGCCGACCAGCAGGGACAGTCCGGCGATGCCCGTGAGCAGCACGGTCAGCGTCCGGTAGACCGCGGTGGCCGTGGAGACCAACGCGTCCTGCGAGCTGACGGTGAAGTCGGCCGAGTCGGCGTCGGTGATGCCGTGCAGGTTGAGCAGGAGGTTGGTGACCTCCTGGTTGGCCGCCGACAGCTGGTCGGTGGACGCCGCCTGCACGTAGATCGTGGACACCGAGTTGCGGGAGAACCCGCCGACGAGCTCCTCGGACGCCGTCGACAGCGGCACGAGGGCCACGTCGTCGAGGTCGTCGGACCCGCTGGCGCCCTGCGCCGCGAGCACGCCGATCACCTGGTAGTCGTCGTCGTTGATCGTGATGCTCTGCCCGACGACGCGCGTCGTCCCGAACAGCTCCGTGGCCGTCTCCGACCCCAGGACGACGACCTTGGACCGGTCCGTGTCGTCGGCGTCGGTGAGGAACGAGCCGGTCTCGAGCGTCCGGGAGCGGACGTCGAGCCAGTCCGGCGTCGTGCCCGTCACCGACGTGGTCCAGTTGGTGTCGTTGGCCTCCAGGCTCAGCGACGTCGTCTTCTCGGGGGCCACGGCGCCGACGTCGGGCGCGTTGGTCGTCGAGCCGAGGGCCTCCGCGTCGGACCGCGTCAGCGTCGCAGCGGAGCCGAAGCCGCCGCGCACGCCGTCGGTGCCGGTGCTCGAGCCGGGCGTGACGATGAGCAGGTTGGAGCCGAGCGAGCTGATCTGCGCGCTGACGTCCTTCTGCGTGCCCAGGCCCAGGCCGACGGTGAGGATCACCGCGGCGATGCCGATGAGGATGCCCAGCACGGTCAGGGCCGAGCGCAGGCCGTGGGACCGGACGGCCGACCAGCCCGTCCGGAGGGTCTCGAGCCAGCTCACCGGTCGATCACCTCGTCGGACTGGATGAGGCCGTCGCGGACCCACACGATGCGGCGCGCGTGCTGCGCGACCTCGAGCTCGTGCGTGATCAGCACGATCGTGCGGCCCTGCGCGTGCAGCTCGTCGAGCAGGCCCAGGACCTCGTCGGTGGACGCCGAGTCCAGGTTGCCCGTGGGCTCGTCGGCCAGCAGGAGGGCCGGCTCCCCGACGAGCGCACGGGCGACCGCGACGCGCTGCTGCTGCCCACCGGACAGCTCGCCCGGCCGGTTGGCCGTGCGGTCGCCGAGGCCGACGCGCTGGAGCGCGGCGACCGCCCGGTCGCGCCGGACCGCCACGGGCACCTCGCGGTACATGAGCGGGAGCTCGACGTTGCGCTGCGAGGACAGCGACGGCAGCAGGTGGAACTGCTGGAAGACGAAGCCGATGCGCTGGTTGCGGATCTGCGCCAGGTCGACCTCGTCGAGCTGCTCGATGTCCTCGCCGGCCAGGCGGTACTCGCCCTCCGTGAGCGTGTCGAGGCAGCCGATGATGTTCATGAGCGTCGACTTGCCGGACCCGGACGGGCCCATGACGGCGACGTACTCGCCCTGCTCGATCCGCAGGTCGATGCCGCGCAGCGCCTCGAACTCGATGCTGCCGGTGCGGTACGTCTTGCGGGCGCCGACGAGCTCGATGACGGGGACGTCGTCCGGCTGCGGGGCCGGCTCCATGGTGAACGTCGGGAACAGGTCAGCCATTGCGGCCACCGCCCTGGTAGCCGCCCTGGCCGCCACCCGAGAACCCACCCGGGAAGCCGCCCTCGGGGATGTTCCCGCCGCCGGGCAGCTCGCCGCCGCCGAACCCGCCGTAGCCGCCCTGGCCACGCTGGCCCGACTGCCCGTTGCCGCTTCCGGGCGTGAACGTCGCCAGCACCACCGAGTCGCCCTCGGACAGGCCGGAGGTGATCTCGACGAGGTTGCCGGACGTCTCGCCGGTCTTGACGGTGACCTTCTTCTGCGTGCCGTCGCCTGCCTGCGTGGTGACCGTGCTCGTGTCGCCGCTGGTGGTCACGGCCAGAGCAGGGACGGTGAGCACGTCGGCGCGGCGCTGGTAGATGATCGAGACGTCGACGCTCGTGCCGTCGTGCAGCGTGGTCGTGTCGCCCGTGATGGCGACGACGACCGGGTACGACGCCACACCGGACGTGCTGGTCGAGACGAGCCCGACCGACGAGACGGTGCCGTACAGGGTGTCCGTGAGGTCGTCGGACGTCAGCTCGACCTGGTCGCCGGCGGCGACGTTCGCGACGTCGGTCTCGCTGACCGTCGTCTCGACCTGCCAGGCGCCCGTGCCGACGATGGTGAAGGGAGCCGTGCTGGAGGACGTCGCGCTCGACGAGCTCGTCTGACCGCCGCTCTGAGCGCCGCCGCCCGCGCTCGCGCCGCCCGCCGACGAGCCCGAGCCCGACGAGCTGCTCGAGCCGGAGCTCGAGACGACGTCGCCGACCTCCAGGTCGGCCGTCGTGACCAGGCCGGCGACGGGCGCCTTCAGCACCGCGTCGTCGACCGCGTCCTTCGCGTCGTCGACGGCTGACTGTGCCACGTCGACCTGCGCCTGCGCGGCGGCGATCTGCGCGTCGGAGGAGTCCGAGCCGTCGGCGGCGTCGTCGAGGTCGTCGAGCTTCGCCCGGGCCTGCGCGAGCGTCGACTTCGCGTCCAGGACGTCGGCGTCGAGGTTCATGGTGTCCACGGCGGCCAGCTTCTGGCCCTTCTTCACCGTGTCACCGGCGGCGACGTAGACCTTGGTGACGGTGCCGGAGACCGCGAAGCTCACGTCCTCGTCCACCGTGGGCTCGAGGGTCCCGGTACCGGTGACGGTCTTCTGCATCGTCGTCAGGCTCGCCTCGACCGTCCGCGTCGTCGGCCCCTGGGCCTGCGCAGACGTGGGGTCGCGCCACCACAGCCACCAGGCTCCGGTGGCGACGACCGCCAGGACCACGATTCCTGCCACGACCCGGGCCCAGGGCCGAGTCCTTCTCCAGCGCGCGCGCATGCTCTTCCTCACGGTGTCTTGGGAAACCTCGACGACCGTAGGAAGGCGACCTGGTGAGGTGCTCTCAGGAACCTATGCGCAGCCTATGAATCTGCAGGTCGGAATCGATTCAGGCGGTGGTCAGCAGCCCGTCGCGGACCAGGCCCCGCACGCTCGGCAGCACGTCGGCGGCGACGTCGTCGGCCGCCACCCCGAGGAGCGCGGCCAGCGCGCCGACGATCTGGCCGACCGAGAGGTCGCCATCGCACGCGCCGACGAGGCCCGCGAGCGCCGTGCCGGCCTGCACCGCGCGGCCGAACCCGCCGCCCTGGCGCAGCAGCACCACCTGCGGGTCGACGGCACCCGGGGTCAGGTAGCGCTCCTCGGTGACGTCCGGGGCGACGACGAGGCGGGCGGCGGCCAGCGCGGCGTCGTCGCGCTCCGCGAGCCATGCGTGCGCGTCCAGGGCGGCTGCGATGGCCGGACCCAACGGCTGCTGGACCGTGCCCGTGACCTCCTCGAGCCGGCGCAGGGTGACGGCTCCGGTGGGCTTGCGCAACGTGACGATGCCGAAGCCGACAGACTCGACGTCACGCGACGCGAAGTCGTCGAGCCACGCGCCGTACCGCGCGCGCCACGCGTCGGGCTCTCGCTCGGGCGTCGTGCCACCGTCGCGGATCCACGTCTCGGCGTACTGCGCCGGGTCCTGCAGCTCGCGCTGCACCACCCAGCCGTCCAGGCCGGACTCGTCGAGCCACTGCCCGACGCGCTCGTCCCACGACTCGCCGCGGCGGACCTCCCAGTTGCCCAGCAGCTGCGCGACGCCGCCGGGCGCGAGCACGGCCCCGACCCCCGTGATCAGCTCGCGCACGATGGCGTCGCCGGACCGGCCGCCGTCGCGGTACTCGTAGGCGGGCACGTCGGCGGAACGCGGCGTGATGACGAACGGCGGGTTGCTGACCACCAGGTCGAAGGCCTCACCCACCGCGGGCTCCAGCATCGACCCCAGCCGCAGGTCCAGCGTGGCCCCCGCCAGCGCGGCGTTGAACCGCGCGAAGTCCAGCGCCCGCTGCGAGATGTCGGTGGCGACGACGTGCCGCGCGTGCCGCGAGGCGTGCAGGGCCTGGATGCCGCAGCCCGTCCCTAGGTCGAGCACGCGTCCCACCTGCGGACGGATCGTGACCTGCGCCAACGTCGTCGACGCTCCCCCCACGCCCAGGACGTGGTCGGTGCGCAGCGCGCTCCCCGTGGCCAGCTCGCCCAGGTCGGACGCGATCCACCAGTCCACCTCGCCCTGCTCGCCCGACGGCCCGTCGACCTGGCCGTCGAGCGCCGCGTACGGGCGCAGGTCGACGAGCGCGCGCACGTCGTCGCCGTCCGACTCCACCAACCCCAGCTGTTCCGCGCCGTCGACCCCCAGCGTCGGAAGCGCCTCGTCGAGGTCCGCGACGTCGACCGTGGCGCCCAGCAGGAACGCGCCGACGAGCGCGGCGAGCGGGTCGTTCGACTCGGCGAGCGCCCGGCGCGCCGGCACCGACTCCTCGCGGTGCAGCGCGTCGGCCGCCATCGGGCCGATCAGCTCCTCGACGCCGACGACGGAGAACCCGGTCGTCGCGAGGTCGTCACGGAGCCGGTCGACGAGGGTGGGATCGGGCTGCGGCGTCATGCGGCCATTGTCCGGGACGCGCGCCGTGTCCGACAGGTGGACGCCCGAGCCCGGGCTTCGGCGTGGGGGCGTCGTCGGCCCTACCCTGCGCGCGTGACCCGCCTCGAGCTCAGCTTCCTCACCTTCGTCCCGTACGACGATCCCGCCGGCGCCGCCGCGTCCCTGCGCGACGCCGTCGACCTGTTCCGGTTCGCCGAGGAGCTCGGCTACGACATCGGCTGGGTGCGCGTGCGCCACCTGGAGCGGTTTCTGTCCTCCCCGTTCACGTTGTTCGGCGCGATCGGGCAGGCGACGTCGCGGATCCGGTTCGGCACGGCCGTGCTGCCGATGCGGTACGTCGACCCGATCGCCGCCGCGGAGGACGCCGCGACGGTCGACCTGCTCTCGGGCGGCCGCCTGGAGCTGGGGCTGGCGGGCGGCATCAAGCCGGCGGCGGCGCTGCTCGACGGTGTGTACGGCGCGAGCGAGGGGTCGTTCGACGACGAGGCGCAACGCCGGATCGCGCGTCTGCGCTCGGCCCTGGCCGGCAAGCCCGTCGCGCACTCACCCGAGTCCGGCTTCCCGATCGCCGAACCGGGCACGCCGCTCGTCGTGACGCCCCAGAGCCCGGGCCTCGCCGACCGTGTCTGGTACGGGCCGGGATCGGTGTCGACCGCCGTCCGAACCGCGCAGCAGGGCATGGACCTGCTGGTCTCGACGCTCAACACCGACGACGACGGGCGCTCCTTCGAGGAGGGTCAGCGCGACCAGATCCTGGCCTACCGCGACGCGTTCGACGTCCCCGGGCGGACGCCGAGGGTCGTCGCCGGCCGCATCGTCCTCCCGAGCGTCACGCGCGCGGACGACGACCTGTTCGCCGACTACATCGCCTGGTACGCGGGCCGCTTCGACGCCCGTGGACGCCCGAAGCAGGGCGGGTTCGGCGTGTTCAGCCCCACGCACCACGGGCCCTCGTCGGCCGTCGTCGACAGCCTGTCCGCCGACGTCGCGCTGCGCGAGGCGACGGGTCTGGACGTCGTGCTGCCCGCGAACGCCACGCCGGCCATGAGCCGCCGCATCCTGGAGAACGTCGCGACCTCCGTCGCGCCGGCGCTGGGGTGGACGCCCGCTCGCTAGTCCCGCAGCAGCCAGGCGACCTCGCGGCGCAGCAGCTCACGCCGGTCGGGTGCTGCGTAGGCGCGCGGGTCGTGGCCCGTCGCGTCGTAGACGACGCGTTCGCCGTGAGTCCACGCGATCGGGTGCTCGCGGCCGTCGACGTGCGTGCGCAGGAACACGCGGACCGCGTCGTCGACGACGAGGTCGCAGTAGCGCTCGTCGTGCGCGGCGACCGTTCCCAGCCCGGCGCTCACGGGGTGCGCGCCGTCGGCAGCGAACGTCGCCTGCCCGATCTCCGGGTGCCACGACGTCCCCTCCACCCACCGGCCGCCGAGCGTCGCGGCCCAGCGCGGGTCGTCGCCGAACGTGTTCGCGGCCTGGTGGACGGCGAGCACGGCGGTCCCGGCGCGGACCAGCGCGTCGCGGCGGTCGTGCAGGCGCGTGTGGTCCTCGTCCGTCCGCGGCCCCGCGCCTGCGTTGACGACCAGCAGGTCGGGCATGACGTCGTCGAGCGCGTCGGGAAAGGCGCTGCGGACGCTCACGTCGTGGCCGTCCGCGCGCAGCACCTGCGCGATCGCGTCCGACGTCCCCGCGTGGTCGTGCCACGGGTCGCCGTACGCCCCACGCCCGACGAGCACGACGACATGGCTGGTGGCGCGCGGCGGCGAGGTCATGTGCCGATCTTCTCCCACGGGGCAGCCTGTCACTCCGGGTGCGTACGAGCCGGGCGAGGCCCACAGTGGCTCGATACCCGACGAACGGAGCGACCATGCCCGACACGAACCCCGGCCACGACTACGACGACTCCCCTGTCGACGTGCCGCCGATCCCCGAGGCGAACCCGGCGCCCGATGAGGGCCACGAACCTCCCCCGCAGGGCGCGACACAGGACGACACCCCGGCGAAGATCTACCCCACAGACCCCACGGGCGTCGACCCGCACAACTGACGACGCCCCGCTGCGCGCCCGCGCCCGTGCGGGGAAACACAGCGACGGTCCCGGAGCCGAGCTCCGGGACCGTCGCTGCATCACATCAGGGGACCAGTGCGTCCTGCGCCGGGACCTGGTCCCGCTCGTTCTCGCGGTCCACGCGCGCCGCCCGCAGCCGGGACGCGATGACGGCTCCGAACGCGATGAGCGCGGCGACGACCGCGATGCCGAGGCGCAGCCCCGTGTTGGCGTCCTCGCCGACGGTCACCACGACGATGGCCGGGGCGATCAGCACGCTGACCAGGTTCATGACCTTGAGCAGCGGGTTGATGGCCGGGCCGGCGGTGTCCTTGAACGGGTCTCCGACGGTGTCGCCGATGATCGCCGCCTCGTGCGCCGCCGATCCCTTGCCGCCGTAGTGGCCGTCCTCGACGATCTTCTTCGCGTTGTCCCACGCGCCGCCGGAGTTGGCCAGGAACACGGCCATGAGCACGCCCGCGCCGATCGCGCCGGCCAGGAAGCCGGCGAGTGGGCCGATGCCCAGGCCGAAGCCCACGGCGATCGGTGCGAACGCGGCGAGCAGGCCGGGGGTGGCCAGCTCGCGCAACGAGTCGCGCGTGCAGATGTCCACGACACGGCCGTACTCCGGACGCTCCTCGTACGTCATGATCCCGGGGTGGTCGCGGAACTGGCGACGCACCTCGAAGACGATCGCGCCGGCCGCGCGGGTCACCGCGTCGACGGCCAGGCCTGAGAAGAGGAACACGGTCGCGCCGCCCAGGATCACGCCGACGAGGGTGACGGGGCTGATGATCGAGTAGTTGAGCATCGCCTCGGTGATGTCGCTGAGCGCACCGCCGGTCCCCTGGACGTCTGCCAGCTTGACGGCCACCGCGTCGGCATAGGAACCGAAGAGCGCGGTCGCGGCGAGCACGGCCGTCGCGATCGCGATGCCCTTGGTGACGGCCTTCGTCGTGTTCCCGACGGCGTCCAGGTCGGTGAGGATCTGCGCGCCCTCCTCGGTGACGTCGCCGGACATCTCCGCGATGCCCTGCGCGTTGTCGCTGACCGGGCCGAACGTGTCCATCGCCACGATGACGCCCACCGTGGTGAGCAGGCCGCAGCCGGCCAGCGCGATGAGGAACAGCGACAGGCCGATCGAGCCGCCCGCGATGAGGAACACGCCGCAGATGGCGGCCGCGATGATGCCCGCGGTGTAGACGGCGGACTCGAAGCCGACCCCGATGCCGGACAAGATCACGGTGGCCGCGCCGGTGCGGGTGGTCGCCGCGACGTGCAGCGTCGGCTTGCTCGTCGTGCCCGTGAAGTAACCCGTGACCCACAGGATCACGCCCGCCAGCACGACGCCGATGGCGACGGCGGCCGACGCGATGAGCCGCGGGTCGCCGTCGTGGTCCGCCAGGCCGCCACCGGTGAAGTCCGCGAAGGAGGACGGCAGGTAGACGAACGCCGCGATCGCCGCCAGCACCACGCCGATCACGGCGGAGATGTAGAAGCCGCGGTTGATGGCCGCCAGGCCCGACTCAGAGCCGCGGACCTTGGTGATCGCGACGCCCAGCACGGCGACGAGCGCGCCGACGGCGGTGACGATGAGCGGGAACACGAGCCCCTGCTCGCCGAACGCGGCCTTGCCGAGGATGAGTGCGGCGACCAGCGTCACGGCGTAGGACTCGAACAGGTCGGCCGCCATGCCGGCGCAGTCGCCGACGTTGTCGCCCACGTTGTCCGCGATGGTGGCGGCGTTGCGCGGGTCGTCCTCGGGGATGCCCTGCTCGACCTTGCCGACCAGGTCGGCGCCCACGTCGGCCGCCTTGGTGAAGATGCCGCCGCCGACGCGCATGAACATCGCCAGCAGCGCCGCGCCGAAGCCGAAACCCTCGAGCACCGAGGGCGCCTCCTCGCGGTAGATGAGCACGACGCCCGCTGCGCCGAGCAGGCCCAGGCCGACCACCGACATGCCGACGACTCCGCCGGTGCGGAACGCGATGCGCGCCCCCTCGGCCCGGCCTCCGGGCTGCGAGGCGGCCGCGGCGACGCGCAGGTTGGCGCGCGTCGCGAGCCACATGCCCAGGAAGCCGATCGACGCGGAGAACCCGGCGCCGACCAGGAAGAAGATGGACCGACCGACCTTCACGCCGCCGTCGCCCGGCAGCAGGAACAGCAACGCGCACACCACCACCGCGAACAGCGCGAGGGTGCGGAACTGGCGGTTCAGGTACGCCGACGCCCCCTCCTGCACCGCCTTCGCGATGTCCTGCATCGACGTGGTGCCCTCGCCGGCCGCGAGCACCTGGCGGCGTAGCACTGCCGCGATCACGAGCGCGACGACCGCGACCACCGCGATCACGGCGACGATCGTGATGCTCGTGGAACCGAGCTCGACCATGCATCCTCCTCGGATCAAGGCGTGACCCCCCGATCACGCCCGTGCCCGCGGCCCCGTTGCCGCCGGACCCGGGCAGTCTAGCCACGCAAAAGCCGCAGGCCGATGGCTCGCGGGCGACTATTTTGCGGACATCTCGCGGCCGGTCGTGCCGGGGGACCCACCGTTCAGCGCGTCAGCGCGGCGAGGGCGGCCCGGTACTCGCTCGTCGTGCCGTCCGGACGGACCACTTGCAGCACGTGCTCGCGCACGCCGAGGGCCGTGAGCTGGGCGGTCAGCTCGGCGACGTCGGCGACCGACAGGACGGTCGGATCCATCGTGGTGCGCACCTGCACGTCCACGCCCGCGTCGAGGACCAGGCGCAACGACGCGAACGCGGGCTCGGCGCCGGCGCGGCGGGTGATCGCGTCGTAGAGGCGCGCGGGCGCCTTGATGTCGAGCCCGACCCAGTCGACGTGCGGGAGCACGCGGCGCAGCGCCGCCGGGTAGGCGCCCGCCGTGTGCAGCGCGACCCCGAACCCGGACGCCCGGACCTCACGTGCCGCGTGGATGAGCGCCGCCTGCCGGGTGGGCTCGCCGCCGGAGAACACGACGCCGTCGAGCAGCCCGCGCCGACGTCCGAGCAGGTCACGCACGTCCTGCCACGGCACCACGCCGGGCACCCGCGGGTCCAGGATCCCCGCGTTGTGGCAGTACGTGCACCGCCACGGGCAACCCTGCAGGAACACCGTCGCGACCAGGCGCCCGGGCCAGTCGCACGTCGACAGCGGCGTCAGCCCGGCGATCGCGAGCAGCTCGGCGCCGGTCCACGCAGCGGGTCCGGCGGCGGGTTGCTGGCCGCTCACACCAGCACCGGCTCCCGGAAGGGCGTGCGCTGCGCGTGCTCACCGCGCTTGCCCACGTTGAACGAGCTCACGGGCCGGTGGTAGCCCATCACCCGCGTCCACACCTCGCACGCTCCCCCGCACGTCGGGCACGCGTGCACCTCGCCGGCCAGGTACCCGTGCGACGGGCAGATGGAGAACGTCGGCGTCACGGTCAGGTACGGCAGTCGGAACGTCTCGAGCGCGCGGCGGACCAGCGAGCGGCACGCATCCGGCGATGACAGCCGCTCGGCCATGTACAGGTGCAGCACCGTGCCGCCGGTGTACTTCGTCTGCAGCTCGTCCTGCCTGGTCAGCGCCTCGAACGGGTCCTCGGTGAACCCCACCGGCAGCTGGGAGGAGTTGGTGTAGTACGGGTTCTCCTCGGTCCCTGCCTGCAGGATCTGCGGCCAGCGCGCCCGGTCCTCCTTGGCGAACCGGTACGTGGTCCCCTCTGCCGGCGTCGCCTCGAGGTTGTACAGGTGGCCGGTCTCCTCCTGGAGCTCGACCATCCGCCCCCGCACGTGCTCGAGCAGCCGCAGCGCCATCGCGTGCCCGCGCGGGTCCGTGATGTCGTAGGCGTCGGCGGTGAAGTTGCGGACCAGCTCGTTGATGCCGTTGACGCCGATCGTCGAGAAGTGGTTGTCGAGCGAGGGAAGGTAGCGCCGCGTGTACGGGAACAGGCCGTCGTCCAGCAGCTGGGCGATCACCTCGCGTTTGAGCTCCAGGCTGGTCCGCGCCAGGTCGAGCAGCTCGTCGAGCCGCGCCAGCAGCCCCGCCTCGTCGCCCGCGTGCAGGTAGCCCAGGCGCGCGCAGTTCACGGTCACCACGCCGATCGACCCGGTCTGCTCGGCCGACCCGAACAGCCCGTTGCCGCGCTTGAGCAGCTCGCGCAGGTCCAGCTGCAACCGGCAGCACATGGACCGCACGTCGCCCGGGTCCATCTCCGAGTTGATGAAGTTCTGGAAGTAGGGCAGCCCGTAGCGCGCGGTCATCGCGAACAGCCGGTCGGCGTTCGGGCTGTCCCAGTCGAAGTCGCGCGTGATGTTGTAGGTCGGGATGGGGAACGTGAACACGCGGCCGCTCGCGTCCCCCTCCGTCATGACCTCCATGTACGCGCGGTTGATGACGTCCATCTCCGCCTGCAGGTCGCCGTACGTGAAGTCGCAGGGCTGCCCGCCGACGAACGGCACCTGGTCGGCCAGGTCCGCGGGGCACACCCAGTCGAACGTGAGGTTGGTGAACGGCGTCTGCGTCCCCCACCGGCTGGGCACGTTGAGGTTGTAGACGAGCTCCTGGATGCCCTGCCTGACCTGCGCGTACGTCAGTGCGTCCGTGCGGACGTACGGGGCCAGGTACGTGTCGAAGCTGCTGAACGCCTGCGCGCCGGCCCACTCGTTCTGCATCGTCCCGAGGAAGTTGACGATCTGCCCGATGGCCGCGCTGAAGTGCTTGGCCGGGCGTGCGTCGACCTTGCCGGTGATTCCACCCAGTCCCTCCTGGAGCAGGGTCCGCAGCGACCAGCCCGCGCAGTAGCCGCTGAGCATGTCGAGGTCGTGGATGTGCAGGTCGCCCTCGCGGTGCGCGGCGCCGACGGCCGGCGGGTAGATCTGGCTCAGCCAGTAGTTGGCGATCACCTTGCCGGCGGTGTTGAGGATGAGCCCGCCCAGCGAGTATCCCTGGTTGGCGTTGGCGTTGACGCGCCAGTCGCTGCGGTCCAGGTACTCGTCGACCGTCGCCCCGACGTCCACGACCACGCGCTCCATCTGCCCGACCTCCGCATCATGTGGTGGTCAACCCCGACGGCGACCACAAGATGTGGGAATTTCTATGCCCGTATCTCGGTCCCCTCAGGGACGAAGGTCCCGCGGCGCCCGGGTTCAGGCGCGACCGCGCTCACGACCCACGGCGTGTCGTTGCGGCCCGCTCGGGCGATCGACCTGGCTACCGTCTACAACGATTTGCGCCCGCCGCACGTCTGAGGCTGGTGACAGGGTCGCCCGACCCTGCCGTGGCGCCGACGGACGGAGACGCGTGGACGACGACCTGGCGGTGCTGGCCCGCGAACGCGGGCGGGCGCTGTTCGGCTACGCCTACCTGGTGTCCGGCGACGCGCGCGCCGCCGAGGACCTGGTGCAGGACGCACTGGTCCGCACGTTCGCGCGGCGCCGGTCGGGGTTCACGCCCGACGACGCGGAGCGGTACGTCCGCCGCGCGATCCTGACCTGCTACCTGGACGGCGTCCGGCGCACGCAGCGATGGTCACGCGTGCGGCACCTCGTCGGGCACGACGACCACGCCCCCGACCCGGTGCATGCCGCGGCGGCGGTCGTCGACGTCCGGACCGCGTTGGCCACGCTCGCCCCGCAGGAGCGCGTCGCCGCCGTGCTTCGCTACTGCGAGGACCTGACCGTCCCCGAGGTCGCGGCGCGGATGTCGCTCGCCGACGGCACCGTCAAGCGCTACCTGTCCACCGCGACCGCCAAGCTCACGCACCTGCTCGGCGAGTCGTTCCCCGACGCGTCGGACGACGTGCCGGTGCTCGCGACGCGTTCGACACGCCCGACGACGACAGCGACGACGCAGACCGGCACGCCCGGGAAGGAGCAGCCATGAGCAACCCACTCGACGACGCGCTGCCGCAGGCCGAGCACTCGTCGGCCGCGCGACGCTACACCGTCCCCGTGGACCTGGTCCGCACCCGGATCCGGCGTCGCCGACGCATCCGCACCGGCGTCGTCGCCGGCGTCGCCGCGCTCGTCGTCGCCGCGGTCGTCACGCCGGGCACGCTCGGTCGCTCGTTCGTCCAGACGCAGGCGACCGGTGACTGGCCCGGCCAGTTCAGCGCCTGCGGCAAGCCCGTGCAGGGCGTGCTGGAGACGGCGGGCGACATCTCGCTGTCCGCGACGCTGGGTCCCGGGTCGGGCCAGGCGATCGACCTGCACACCGTGACGACCGGGCCGACCGGCGTCGGCGCCTGGTCCTACGGCCTGCAGGTCTACGTGACCGACGACGACGGCACGGTCGTGGGCGTCGGCGAGGGCCAGTTCGTCCCACCGCTGGACGAGCTGGACTCGATCGGTGCCGCGTCGTTCACCGCCGGACCCTTTCCGCTCACGGACGACCGCGAGGTGCGCCTCGCGTCCTGCGCGCAGTACCCGACAGGGAACGGCGCCACCACGCTCCGAGCGGGCGCGTACGAGCTCGTCGTGGTGCAGACGGCCGGCTACGTCGTCGGGGACGGCAGCAACGGCGAGAGGCACGCGCGCGCATCGACGAAGCTGCCGCTCGTCGTGGACCCGGACGGCGTCCCGGGGCCTGCGGCGACACCGCGCGCGGCCCCGACCGCGACCGCCCAGGCAGATCCCGACGACGTCACGCCCAGCCCCGACTACGACGCGATGACACCCGCGCAGCGGGCAGCCGCACTCGGTCCGGCAGCGGGCCTGTTCTGGTGCGGCGAGCCGATCGGCGTGACTGCCGACGCCAAGCCCGATGCCCTCGGCCTGACGCTGACGGGCAGCTTCGACCCGATGTGGCACGAGCTGCTCAGCGCGGACCGCGAGTCGACCGCGACCGTTCCCGGTGCGGGGCGGGCCGCACTGGTCGGCAACGACGGCAAGGTGGTCGGCTTCCTGGTCGGAAACGACGACGTCTCTCGGCAGGTGACGCTGAGCGCCGGCGAGCCGCTGGGTCTGGACGACGACGTCCATGTCGTCGCGTGCGACGACGTCGAGCTCGACGCATTCATGGCATGGCCCTACGCCGAGGTCGAGGTGACGGCGACGAAGGGCAAGAAGCTCGACTCTCCACGCACGGTGGTCGTGATCGGTGACCCGCTCCCTGCCCAGAAAGCGCAGTGACGGGGATTGTTCAGCCGCGGGCGAATCTGATCGGGTCGCCGGGGCGGACCTGCGCGAGCGCGGCCATGCCTGCTCGGCCGACGACGGCGGCGACCGGGTAGCCGCCCGTCACCGGGTGGTCAGGGCCGAAGACGATGGGCATGCCGTCGGGTGGGATCTGGACCGCGCCGGGGACCAGGCCGATCGGAGCAAGCTCGCGACCGGCATTCTCCGGGGTCCGGCGCAGCGGTGGGCCGTCGAGGCGGACGGCGACGCGGTCGGTCGCGGGTGTGACGCGGTAGCCGCCGGGCGCCGTCAGGGCGGCGACCGCGTCGTCGAACCAGTCGGCGTGCGGGCCGGGGAGCAACGGGACGACGACCTCGTCGGGCCAGGGCGGCACGGGCGCGAGGTCGACGACCGGCAGGTCCACCGGCGCGGGCCCGACGGGCAGGACGTCGCCGGCCGCGAGCGCGGCGTGCCCCAGGCCGGCGTGCAGCTCCGACGAGCGCGAGCCGAGCTCGCGCGCCGTGGCGAGCCCGCCGCGCACCGCCACGTAGGTGCGCAGCCCGCGCGCCGCGAGGCCGACGCGCAGCACCGCCCCCGCGGGAAGCTCCAGCACCGCGCCGTGGCCGACGGGTACGCCCTCGACCCAGGCGGGGCCGTGCGCACCGGTCAGCGCGACCGTGACCGGACCTTCCGCGCGCACCTCCAGTCCGCCGAGCAGCACCTCGAGCCCCGCCGCGTCCTCGGGGTTGGCGACGAGCCGGTTCGCGAGCCGCAGCGCCTCGACGTCGGCCGCACCCGACCGCCCCACACCCACGTGCGCCCACCCCGGCCGGCCGAGGTCCTGCACCAGCGTCTGCATGCCCGGCGCGAGCACCTGCAGGCGGGTCATCGCTCCACCCGCACGAACCGCACGCGCATCCCCGGCACCAGCAGCGCGGGCGGGTCGCGATGCACGTCCCAGAGCGCCGCGTCGCACGTGCCGAGCAGCTGCCAGCCGCCCGGCGTCGCGGCCGGGTAGACGGCGCTGAACTCGTCGGCGACGGCCACCGAGCCGGCGGGGACGCGCTCGCGCGGGCTGTCCCGCCGCGGCACGCGCAGGGTCGGGTCCAGCCCGACGAGGTACGCGAAGCCGGGCATGAACCCGCCGAACGCGACCGTGTAGGTCGCGGCGGTGTGGCGGCCGACGACCTCCTCCACGCTCATCCCGACGAGGTCCGCCACCCCTTGCAGGTCGGGCCCGTCGTAGCGAACCTGCAGGTCGACGAGGGTGTCGGCCGACGACGCGTCTTCGACGAGAGTCGCTCCCGCGGTCCCCCGCGTAGAGGCCTCCCAGCACCGGGCGACGGCGACGGCCCACACCGCGGCGTCGACCTGCCCGGCCGCGCGCAGCAGCAGCGACGCGGCGGCGGGCACCTGGTCGACCACGTCGGGCAGCTCACCGCGGGCGCGAGCGGCGCGCACCGCGTCGTCGAGCGCACGCACCTGCGCGAGGTCCGCGAGCTCGACGAGCACGGCGTCGTCGCCGAACGGCACGACCTTCACGACGGGTCCTGACTCATGCGTCGGCCCACTGCGCGGCGGCCCGCCTCACGCGAACGCCCGCACCTGCACACCGGCCGCCTCGAGCGCGGCGCGGACTCGAGCCGCGAGCACCACGGCGCCCGGGGTGTCGGAGTGCACGCACACGGACTCGGCGAGCACGGCGACGTCTCGCCCGTCGGCGCCGGTCACCCGACCCTCGGCCGCGAGGCGCACCACGCGGGCGGCGACCTCGTCCTCGTCGGTGACCAGGTCGCCCGGCTCGCCGCGCGGGACGAGCGTGCCGTCGGCTCGGTAGCCGCGGTCTGCGAACGCCTCGGTGACCGTCCGCAGCCCGCGGGACGCGGCGTACGCGAGGACGGCCGAGCCCGGCAGGCCGACCACGGGCAGGCCACCCGTGCCCGCGCCACCGGCATCGAGCACGCCGTCGACGACCGCCCGGGCGTGCGCCTCGTGGTGGACCACCGTGTTGTAGAGCGCGCCGTGCGGCTTGACGTACGCCACGGCGCCACCGGCGGCGCGCAGGGCCCCGATCTGGTGGGTCACCTGGGCGCGCAGCTCGTCGGGCGCGACGTCCACGAACCGGCGACCGAAGTTCTCCCGGTCGAGGTACGACACGTGCGCGCCGACGCGCACCCCGCGCTCCGCCGCGGTGCGGGACACGAGCGCCATCACGCGATCGTCGCCCGCGTGGAACCCGCACGCGACGTTCGCGCTGGTCACGATCGCGAGCAGCTGCGCGTCGAGCCCGTCGACGCCCGGCGCCCACGCGTCGAACCCCTCGCCGAGGTCGCAGTTGAGGTCGATGCGCGCCGCCACCTGCACAGCGTCCCAGACGCCGGTGCCCGGGTGCGAGGATGAGGCGGTGGACCTGCTGGACGTGCTGGCGGCCGGCGGGCGTCGTACCGACCGGATCACGCACGTGCGCGAGCTGCCCGCGCGCGCGGGCGTCCACGCGGACTGGCCGTCCTGGGCGGACGCCGACCTGGTGCAGGGCTACCGCTCCCTCGGAGTCGAGCGGCCGTGGACGCACCAGGTCACCGCCGCGGACGCCGCATGGTCCGGACGCCACACGGTGCTCGCGACCTCGACGGGCTCGGGCAAGTCGCTCGCCTACTGGCTGCCGGCGCTGTCGAGCATCCGGGCCGACGCGGCGGGCGCGCTGCTGGACCCGGGCCGCATCGAGTCCGTCACTCGCCGCGGCTCCACGCTCTACCTGTGCCCGACGAAGGCGCTGGCGGCCGACCAGCTCGCCGCCCTCGACCGGCTGCTGACGGCCGCGAAGACACGCGATGTGCGGGTGGCGACGTGCGACGGCGACACCTCGCTCGACGAGCGCCGCTGGGTGCAGGAGTACGCGGACGTCGTCCTCACCAACCCCGACTTCCTGCACTTCGCGCTGCTGCCGCAGCATCGACGCTGGTCGCGCCTGCTCGGCTCGCTGCGCTACGTCGTGCTCGACGAGTGCCACGCGTTCCGCGGGGTGTTCGGCGCGCACGTCGCCCTGGTGCTGCGGCGCCTGCGGCGCCTGGCCGCCGCGTACGGCTCGTCGCCCGTGTTCGTGCTCGCGTCCGCGACCACCGCGGACCCGGCCGCGAGCGCTGCGCGGCTGCTGGGGGTGTCGCCCGACGAGGTCACGGCGGTGACCGACGATGCGTCGCCCGCCGGCCGCAAGACGTTCGTGCTGTGGCAGCCGCCCGAGCTGCCCGGCGGCGACGGCCCGTGGTCCGAGCTGCTGCCCGAGGACGACCCGTGGGCGACGCCGCTGCCCGTCCCGGCCGCGGCGCACCCGCTGCCTGACGCGGCGAGCCGCGACGACGGCCGCCCGCTGTCGCGCGAGCCGCGACCACCGTCGCCCGACGACCTGTGGCTGCCGGCCGCGCCCGCGCCCGACGAAGGCTCCGGGCCGGTCGGGACCGGCGAACGACTCGTCGCCGACGCAACCGACCGGCCCCGACGCACGGCGACGGCCGAGATCGCCGACCTGCTGACGGACCTGGTGGTGGGCGGCGCCCGCTCGCTGGCCTTCACGCGCTCGCGCCGCGGCGCCGAGTCGGTGGCGTCCGCGACCCGCGACCACCTGCGCGACGTGGACCCGTCCCTGACCGGCGCCGTCTCGGCGTACCGCGGCGGCTACCTGCCCGAGGAGCGCCGGGCCCTCGAGCGCGCCATCCGCACGGGCGACCTGCGCGCACTGGCCACCACCAACGCCCTGGAGCTGGGCGTCGACATCTCGGGCCTGGACGCCGTGCTCATCGCCGGCTGGCCGGGGACGCGCGTGTCGCTGTGGCAGCAGGCCGGGCGCGCCGGCCGCGCGGGGGCCGACGGCCTCGTCGCGCTGGTGGCGCGCGAGGACCCGCTCGACACGTTCCTGGTCCACCATCCCGAGGCGATCTTCGACGTCCCGGTGGAGGCGACGACGTTCGACCCCACCAACCCGTACGTGCTGGCACCGCACCTGTGTGCGGCCGCCGCCGAGCAGCCTCTGCGGTTCGACGAGCTCGACCTGTTCGGGCCGAGCGCGGCCGAGCTCCTCGACCAGCTGGTGACCCGCGGCGCGCTGCGTCGTCGGCCGTCCGGCTGGTACTGGACGCACGCCGAACCCGCGTCCCGGCTCACCGACCTGCGCGGCACGGGCGGCGACCCGGTGCGTGTGGTCGAGTCCGCCACCGGCCGGCTGCTGGGCACGGTCGACGCCGCGTCGGCCGACTCGACCGTCCACCCCGGCGCCGTCTACGTGCACCAGGGCCTGACGTTCGTCGTCGACGACCTCCACCTGGATGACGGCGTCGCCCTGGTGACCCGGCGCGACGTCGACTACGGCACCTGGGCCCGCTGGGTCACGTCGACCGAGATCGTGTCGGTCGACGAGCAGGTGCAGTGGGGGCCCGTCACGTGGGGGTTCGGCGCCGTCGACGTCACCAGCCAGGTCCTCGGCTACCAGCGCAAACGCATCCCGGACCTGCAGGTGCTGGGCAGCAGCGAGCTCGACCTGCCGGAGCGCACGCTGCGCACGACGGCCGTGTGGTGGACCGCCCCCGCCGAGGTGCTCGAGGCCGCGGGCGTGACGCTCGAGGCCGTCCCCGGAGCGCTGCACGCCGCCGAGCACGCGTCGATCGGGCTGCTTCCCCTGCTCGCGACGTGCGACCGTTGGGACCTGGGCGGACTGTCGACCGCGCTGCACGCCGACACCGAGCACGCCACCGTCTTCGTCCACGACGCCTACCCCGGCGGCGCGGGCTTCGCGGAGCGCGGCTTCCGGCTGGGCGCGACGTGGCTCGCCGCGACCCGCGACGCGATCGCCTCCTGCCGCTGCGCGACCGGCTGCCCCGCGTGCGTCCAGTCGCCCAAGTGCGGCAACGCCAACAACCCGCTCGACAAGGCCGCTGCCGTCCGCCTGCTCGACGTGGTCCTGTCCCACGCCTACCCCTCCCCCAGCACGTCCACCTCCGGCCCCACCGCCGAAGAACCTTCCTGAGCTCGCACAGCGCGGGCCCCGCGCCTGCCGGGTCCTGCTCCGTGTCACGGCCGGGGTCCGGCGCGCGCTCGGGCGGTGGCGTCGCCGGACGGTGCGCCGACCACGGCGACGACCGCGACGATCCCGTCCGCCTGCGTCTCGCAGCCGCCGAGCCGGGCGCCGTTGCGCCGTACCGCCTGGCCCGCCACGTCGCACGGGTCGCCCGTGCCGAACCGCCACGCGGACGCCCCCGCCAGCGCACCGAGGTCGGCGGCGGCCTGCGCCCGACCGCGAGCCCCCTGCGCCACCGCCAGCAGACCGAGCGCACCGGCCACGACCACCAGCACGGCGACGACACCGAGCAGCAGCACCGTCCCCGACCCGCGATCCCCGAGGCACGCGAGGCCACGGCCGGTGACGCCATGCCGTGAGCCGGTGCCGACGTTCATGGCTCGACCCGTGCGACGGCCGTCGCGCTCGCGCGCAGCCGTCCGCCGGGGACGCCGGCCACGTCGGCGGACACGGTCACGGTCACCCACGGCCCGTCGCGCGCGACGACGGCGCGAGCGTCGCCGCCCGCCACCCGGCGGGCGTCGTCCGCGGGGGCGTCCGCACCCAGCGCCGCGGCACGAGCGGCCGCCCGCGCCCCGTCGGCGCACCGCATCTGCGTCATGCCCGCCGCCGCGACCCCGAGCACCAGGACCAGCACCAGCACCACGGCGGGCAGCCCGACCGCGAGCTCGGCCGTCACCGAACCGCGCTCACGGTCGACGCCGCGGCTCCGGCTCACAGGGAGAGCGCCTGCTTCACGATGCCGAGCAGCAGCCCGCGCACCTCGTTGCCTTTGAGGATCACCACCAGCAGCCCGGCGAAACCCACCGCGGCAACCGTGAACGGCTGATGGCGTATTCGCGTCGATCGATCCACCTGGAGGAACCCCATGGCACTTCCAACATGGCACCGCGAGACAATCGCGCTGGACGATCCGGGCATCCCGGCGATCTTCAGCGAAGCACCCGGCGTGGCTGCTGCCCTCCTGGGAGGTGGCAGCATCCTTCTCCTACCCGCGACGGAACTGCTCGACGCCGTCGAGGCGGCAGCGTGGCTCGAAATCTATGCGGAGACGGTGCGCGAGTACGCCGTGCCCGCGGCAAGGGGTGCTGGGGTGTCCTGGGACGAGATCGCCGCGGCCATGGGTGTGACCCGCGCGTCCGCGATCCGCAAGTACGACGAGAAGGCCGCAGCGTGGCTGCGCGACGAGCGAGGCGTTGACGAGCTGGAGTGGCAGGCCCTTGAGCCGATGGCCGCGCCGGAGGGCTTCACGCCCACCGACCACGACCTCCTTCGCGCCGAATTGCCTGCGTGGACGTACACCGGCCCTCTTGAGCCGGGCATCCAGTCGGTCCTCGCGACGCACGACCGAGTGCGCATCGCAACCAAAGGCACAGTTTGGCATCTCAGTCGAACGGACTAACGACAACGGCGCCCTCCAGCACGGCACCACCGTGGCAGACAGCGCGGAAGATGTTTGGCGTCACACGATCGGCAGTCACCTCGGTGCGACCCAGGTCGTGCCGGATGACGCCGAACCTGGTGAGACGCTCGCGGAGCAGAAGGCTCGCGTAGCGGGCGCTGCTGACCGTAACGACGACGATGGCCGAGGCGAGCAGTGACTAGCGGCAACGGCGAGGAGCGCACCTACAGGCTGGGCGGACTCCGGAGGTCGCTGCACGTCACTCAACAGGCCGTCGCCTCGAAGATGGGTGTCGCTCAGTCGCACGTATCTGCCATCGAGCGGTCGGCGCTGCCCTCGATCGAGGTCGGGACGCTGGCCGCGTACGTCGAGGCCCTGGGTGGCAGGCTCGAGCTGGTGGCCGACTTCGAGGATGAGCGGATCACCTTGGCGGGCTGGGAGTGATGCCGTGGTCAGCGTCGGCACACGGCCCCGGCTTAGAACCGGGCGGTTCAGCCGTTGTGCTCGCGCAGGATCTCGAGGTTCCGTACCCCGAACTGATGCAGGACGTCCTCGGCGATCTGCACCGCCGTCGCTCGTCGGTCCTCACGGTCGAGCGGATCGAGCAGGTCCGACGTCACGACCTCGAGACTTTCCAGCGCGATCGTCGTGGGAACCACAGTCTCCGAGAGGGTCCAGGGCCCAGCGGTCTCGGGGGCTATCGCCTTCATCGCGGACGTCGGGATGTCCTTCCGAGGCAGCGCCGTCGCCTGGACCGCGATCGGCCCGCTGATCGCCAGCGACTCCGCCCACGCCGCGGCGAGAGCCACCAGCGCCGTGGCCCCGCGCTCGATGAACGACACGCGCACGAAGGACGTCGAACCTTCCGTCGCGCGCAGTTTGGGATCAGACGGCAGCGGGAAGGCGAAGACCACCGCCCCGTCGTGATGGAGCTCGGCGTACGCATCGTCCACCGCTCCATTCGACTTGCGGATGATCCAGCGCCGAAGCCCTCTCCTCGGGTTGATGAAGTAGTCCTCCATCTGCTTGGCGGCCGGCCCGTAGAGCCGCTGGAGGTTCTCCCCCTTCGCGCTTCCGGTCGGGGTGTCCTGCCAGACCGAGGTGTGGTCGAGACTGACACTCCGGGTCACGGTCTCGATGACCTGCTCGGCTGTAGGGCTTGGCAGGAGAGTCGGCCGCGGGTTGCGCGGGATCGCCACACCGAGGAACCAAGGGTCGGTTCCGTGCAGACGAGCATCGACGTCGAGCCGCACCTGCTGCAGGCGCGCCTCTTCGTTGAGGCGGCGCGCAAACCGGTCGGCGTAGGCCCGCTCGATCTCGCGCTCACGCAGCCACACGGTGTGCGGGCCGTTGCGGCGCGGAGCGGCCAGTGCCCCGTCCTGCCGCAGCACGAAGTGCGGCGCGTCAGGGCTCGCCGGCACGTAGATTGCTAGCACACCGTGCCCGAGGTTGGACGGGTTCTCCAGCCGCTGGACCTCGATGCTCTCGATGATCGGCTGCACGCGAACGGCGTTGATCGCGTGCACCTGCTGCTCCAGCTGAGGGGTCAGCTCGACGTCGGCATGGGAGATCGTCAGTGCGGCACCCGTCCCCGCTTCCGCGACGCCGACCAGGAGCAGCCCGCCGCCGGCGTTCGCCATCGCCGCAAGGTCCTTGGCGAGCTCGGCCTTGGCCGGCTCGTCGGTCCGCTGCGCAGCCTTGTAATCGAGATCGTCGGCCTCCGGGACCTGAGCCGTGACGGCCTGATCGACGAGTTCGTACGTCAGGGGTCCGCGCGCAGCAGCCAGGGCTGCGTGGATCCTCGTCCATGGTGTCGGCACCGCCCTAGTGTTCCAGCCAGCTGGGCACGCGGGAGTTCGCCGAGCGCGGTCACCCACTACGGCGCTGGCCCGCGCTCGGTCCACTCGCCCAGATGTACCGCTCCGCTTACCCCAGGCCGTACATCCCGGCCTCGTCGGTGTGACGTGCCACAGACTGCTGCGATGAACGCGCTTACGCCGAGGCCGACACGGGATCAGTTCATCTACAAGCTGCGGTACCTGGAGATGACCGCCACGACGCGCACGCACCCGTTTGAGGATGGCGAACCCGACGCGTCACGCGGCGCGCTGTAGTGGTCTGTATCCGGAGAAGTAGACATCGACGTCTTCGGCGACGACGAGCTGACGCTCTAGGGCCAGCCTGACCCTTGGCTTCGGCGAAATCCGCGACGAAGACCAGGAATGGCCTCGGCTTACGGTCTTCGCGATGAGGGGCATGACAATGCAGCTGGCTCAGGTTCGCGACTCTTGGGCTGCCCTCGACGCGCGAGACACTGAATCTGCGACCTTCAGGCCTCTGATCGATAGTCGGACCGGGTACGTCCGATACGACGTGGGTGCAAACGACGACGCCGATGCCGCGGACAGCCTCGTCATCATCGATCGTGCGCGGATCGCCGACGGCTGGCGTGGACAGGGAGGCATTGGACGCATCCTCATCGAGCAAGCGATATCCCTCGTCGCCGACCCCGCCGGCCTGTGTCTGGTTGCGTTGAAAGCTCACCCCTACCTCGACGAGACGGAGGAGGAGGAGGCAACGCCCGAAGCCGTGGCATCGACGGAGCAAACCTGGGCCTCGATGGGCTTCACGCGCGTCGAGGACCGAAAGCTCTTCGTCCGCAGCACCGCCAAGAAGAACCTCTTTGGTGACGTCGCGAAGCGGCTCGGTCTGCCCTGACCCCGCGATGGGCGCCCTGCTCGCAAGGTGCTTGGCCTCGAGCTCCGGCAGTGCGCCGGACGCCGGACAGATCATCGCGGCGCGGCCAAGACACACTCGAAGATCAGCCGGCATCTCGGCTCCGCGTGTCCATGGCGTCCACTACCGTGTACGGCGTGACCGCTCCGTTCCCGCCTGGCTGCCCGCCCGAGGAGGCGATCGAAGTGGACCGGTCGTTCTACCGGCTGGCCGAGAAGCGCCTGGCGGTGGGTGCCGCGACCGGTCCAAACTCCTGGCTGAGGCCCTACGAGACCCCGGGCTCCCCACTACTCGGGCGGTCAGACCTGCCGGAAGCGCATGGCCTTTCGGTAATCGGCGACATGGCCGAACTCACGCGGGCTCGGGACATGAGTCCGTGGATGGCGAAGAAGTCGGTCGCAGAAGTCCGCGTGACGCCACAGAGCGGCCGTGTGCAGCACACGCCCTCCCGCGCTTGGCGCTCTCACCACGACTGGTGGACCGACCCCCACGACCTCGTGCCCTTGGCGCTGGTCGTCGAAGCGGCCCGGTACTGAAATGCTGTACATCGACGATCTGCCGGGCGGCCCGTTCGACATGTTCGAGACGTACGTCGAGTACGACGGACCGAAGACCTTCGCACTGTCGAGCTCATTTCTGCCGATCCTCTACTTCGTCAACGCCGTGGACGAAGTAGAGGAATCGGGCGCGATCGTCGCCGTCGCGGTGGCCGTCGACAGGCAGCGGTTCAACGCGGTACGCGCTGGAGTCGTGACGTTCCGGGACGCGTTCCTCGAGGCGTCAGACACGCACCTCTACACCTTCGAGTGGCTGCCGGAACTGGACGACTCGGGCGTTCCTCACCGATTTTCACGAGCGCGTCCTGCGATTTTGATTCCCGACCATTGGCTTCCGGCGGCGCATGCGCGTCTCGACATCGCAACGAACACGGTCGATGAGTTTCAGGAGCGCAATCTCCTCGCACTATCTGCAGCCCAGCATCAGACGCTGTTTGCCTTAGAAGTTGAAGCGCCGGGGCTTAATGTCACGGCCTTCCCAGCGCGAAACTCTGGACATCTTCAGATCGCCACGCATGGAGTTTTCGACGCGCTAGCGCGCGAAGTGGCACCCGGTAGTGACGTAATTCGCGACCTCTACCCGGCTGTGCTTGACCTTCAAGCCGCGTCGTTCGTGATCGTAATGGGCGTAGAAATGCGCGCAGCGATGCTGGAGCCGGTTGAGACCTCAGGGCAAATCGTGGACGGCCTCTCCGACCTCGTCGACTCTGTGGGGTCGGACGACTCGTCGAGCTTCATTTCGACGATGCATCAACATTCACAGCGAGCCCGCAATAGGTTCCGTGATCTCCTCGAGTCAATTGCGCCGGTGAACAGCGGCCTCGCCGTGACCACAGCGAAGCCGGGCGCCGAATCGACGCGGAAGGCCGTGGCAAGTTCGTCGCAGGTAAAGTTGGCCATCCAGGCGCTCGACGACGAACAGCCCGAAATCGAGATGATCGAGGTCACGCGAGGCGTTCTGATGGGCCTCGTTATACGGCTCCGCCGGTTCGAGATCGTCGACCTTGCCACCGGCGTGCGGTACAAGGGCAGGATGACGGAAGAGGCCGTCCAGCAAGCAAACGGCTTCAGTGTCGGCGACGAGAGCTTCGTTGCGGCAACCATTAGGGCGGAGGTGGAGTTCGCCTCGCGCGACGAGACGGCTGGGGCGAAGTACTGGCTCCAAAGCATTGCTCAGACTGGCGAGACCGTCTCCGCCGACGATGAGAGGGACGCCTTTGGTGCTGACGTCGAACGCGGTAGTTCCACTGACGGCTTCTAGGGCCCACGTTGCGGCCCGGTCGACAGCTCGGCCGTGCGGTGTCGACGATCAGTCGGGAGGTGGCTCGTGCCGGTGGCCGGGAGAAGTACTCGGCGTGGGGCGCCCACGAACACGGGCGTTGTCCGACGTGGTCACGCCGGGTGCGTGGCCGTCGTCGATGTCGGCTTGGCGGACCCACAGCCGCACCGACTCCGTGCCCTAGCCGAGCTGACTCGCGACCCGATGAACGGTGCCGCGCTCGGTGCCCAGCTCGGCCCGCAGCGTGCGGACCATCCGGACCGCTGCATCCTTCTCCTTCTACAAGTACCGACGCGTGGCCGGCTTGCCCTGCGACAGATCCTTCGGCATGGCTCCATCCTCGTTTCCAGGGTCAAGAGCCTCCAAGCACCCCAGGGCGGTTCAGACAGCGCCCGCGCTGTGCCAAACAATCGTCCTCACGTTCGCGGGGGCGGTCTAGGCCTAGGAAGCCGGGCCGTCCTGGGCTCCGGCGCGGGCTGGTGCGCTTCGTTCCGTGTTCAGGGAAGTCGCCGCAGGGCGTTCGAGTTGCCCGCGGTGACCGACCTCGGGCGCTATTGGCACGGTACGTCACTCGTTCGGGTGAAGAGGGAGAGCGCTCCCTCGACGTCTCGTATGTCCGACCTGTACTGATTGTTGCGGCGACTCGGTCGATGACGGGCGAGCACCGCGACGCAGGGGGCTGGCATGCGCGGTCGTTGGGGTTTTGTTGCTGGAGTCAGTGCTGCCGCGTTGATCGCGGCGGGGTCGACGGCGGCCGCGGCTGCGCCGGCGACGCCAACAGGATTGACGTTCGAGCGGTCAGTGTCGAACAAGCCGGTCTTGGCGGCCACAATCACCGACCCCGACGGCGGGGCCGTGGCGGGGCGGTTCTACGCCCGCCGCGCCGGGTCCTCCACGTGGAACCTGATCGACGGCACGGACGTCAGCGTGACCTCGGGTCAGGTCGCCCGGGCTACCTTGCCGGCGTTGCCCGCGGGCGCGGTTGTCGAGTGGCAGGTCAAGGGGTGCGACTCGGGGACGTGTTCGGCGCTGACGTCGCTGACATCGAGCACGGTGAACCCGATGGTCGGTGCCGGGCCGCGCAAGAACCAGACGGCCATTCCGTTCACGGTCGGGAACCGGGTACAGGCGAAGGTCGACGTCGGCACAGGCAACCTGACCGTGAGCGGTACGGGCCTGAGCGTCGGCGGCGTTCAGGGCGACCTTCCGATCTCCCTGGTCTACAACTCCCTGTCGGTGGGTGCCAGCGTCCCGCAGGCGTCGACCTCCAGCCCGACCGGGTACGGGTGGACGCTCAGCGTTGCGGCGCGGCTGCAGTCGGCCTCAGACGGCTCTGTCATCTACTGGGCAGGATCCGGTGTCTCTGGGACGTTCCTTCCTGCCTCGGGTGGGTCGTTCACGCCGCCGCCGGGGATGACCGCGGACCTGGCCACGGTCAGCGGAGGTGGCTGGACGCTAACCGACCACAGCTCGCAGCAGAAGCTCACGTTCGACTCGAGCGGCAAACTGAAGAAGATCGAGGACCGCAACGGCAACACCAACACCCTGTCGTACGACCCGTACAGCACCGACCACTTGACCAAGATCAGCGCCACCCGCGGTGGCAGCGGCCTGGACGTGTCGGTGACCTGGTACTCCAACCGTGTCATCACCCTCACCCAGGGGTCAGGCTCCAGTGCCCGCAGCGTGCAGCTCGGGTTCGGCGCCGGTGACCTGACCGGCATCATGGACGCGCTGACGCGTACGACGGCCTTCACCTACACCGGCCACCAGCTGACCAAGATCGTGGCGCCCGGCGGTGTGGAGACGCGGTTCACCTACGACTCCCGCAACCGAGTGACGTCCGTACAGCAGGTCAACGCCTCGGCTGGATCACCGGGTGACTCCTGGACCCGCCTGGCCTACACCTCCGACACCCAGACCCTGGTCTCCGATGGTGCCCAAGAGCAGACCGGCTCCCCAACCTCAGGGCCGCACACCACCTACACGCTGACCTCCGACCAGTCCGGGCGCGTGTCGAAGGCAGTCGACGCGCAGAATCGCGAACGGTCGTCGACGTTCACGGCGAACGTCGACCCGGCCACGCAGACCCTGGGGTCCGGCAGTTCGTCGCAGACCACCACGTACACCTACGGGGCGAACGGCGGTGAGTCCCTGACCAACGTCGCCTCGCAGTCCGGGGCTGAGTCCGACTTGGCCTACGGGTACACCGACGCGGTGGGCAAGTACCTGCCGTCCTCGACGACGAACGACGCCGGCAAGTCCACCACCTACACCTACAACGGCTCCGGCAATGCGCTGTCCTCTCAGGACGCCCTGGCTGCGACAGCCAGTCTGACGTTCAACAGCGACGGCACGGTGGCCACCGCGACCGCACCGGGGAACGGGACCAACAAGACCAGTTACGGGTACAACACCACCAAGCAGCTGACGTCGATCACCCCGGTCACCGGCGCCGGGCTCGGCTCGAAGGCCATGACCTACGACGGCAACGGACGGCTGGCCACCTCCACCAACGGTCGCGGCATCACCACCACCTACACGTACGACAAGAACGACCGCGCTACCGGCATCGACTACTCCGGCACCACGCCCAACCCCGACGTGTCGTTCACCTACGACACCGCTGGACGCCTGGCCACGCGCGTCGACGCAGCTGGGACCACAACGTTCGGGTATGACGCGATGGGCCGGCTCACCTCACGGGTTAACACCGCCGACAACGTCACGCTCACCTACGGGTACGACAAGGCCTCCCGCATCGCCTCGGTGACCGACACTCGCGGCACCACCACCTACGGCTACGACACCGCCGGTGCCCTGACCTCGATGGTCTACAAGTTCGGTGGCAGCACCGCGCGCACGCTATTCGCCGTCGATGACAAGGGTCGACGCACTGACACGTGGATGAACGCCAACGTCACCCACACCACCTGGATCGCCCACTCGCACACCGACTACACCAGCTCCGGGCGCGTCGCGCGCGTCTGGGGTGAACGCGGATCCAGCGCACCCGTGCGCGTCGTCGACGTCACGTACTGCTACCAGGCATCCTCGACCGCCCCGACGTGCGGGTCGTCGACGACGAACGACCGATCCTTCATCCAGTGGTCCAAGGACAACGTCACCGGGCAGGTCACGAACTACACCTACGACGACGCCTCCCGACTCACCGGCGCCAACGTCAGTGCCGGTACCGACCGCGACGGCAACGCGATCGCCGCGGTGAACTACACCTACGGGTACGACTCGCGCGGCAACCGCACCACCGCAACCAAGGCCATCAGCGGCGGGTCGACCACGACCCAGACGCGCACCTTCAACGCAGCTAACCAGACCACCAGCAGCGGGTTCGCCTACGACGGGGCCGGCAACCAGACCACCGACCCCAACGCCGGCACCGTCGCCTACACGGCCGGCGACCAGGTCTCCTCCGTCACCCGCTCGGGCACCACGTACAACTACACGTACGCCGGCACCAGCAACAACGAGCTCATCTCGCAGACCACGCCCGGCTCCATCACCTACGGGTACACCTATGGCCGCCAGAGCGAAGTCGGCAAGCCCGTCATCGAGCAGATCCGCCGCGGCTCAGCCACCGCCTACCTTGAGAACGACAACTACGGTACCCCCGTCATGCTCCGTAGCTCCGCCGGCGTCGAATGCCTCTACATCTACGACGCAGTCGGTTCCCCGCTCGGCCTGATCACCTCCAACAACACCACCGCGTTCGTCTACAACTTCGACCCCTTCGGGGTGGCCGACCTCGTCGAAGACGGCGGCGGCAACGGGCCCCCTCAGACCCCGTTCCTGTTCACCGGCGGCCTCAACGACCGCACCACCGGCTGGACCCTCAACGGCGCCCGCTACTACAACGCAAGTGAAGGGCGCTGGACGCAGCAAGACACCCTTGACACCCCTCTAGATCCCTCCAACGCTAACCGTTACGCCTACGCTGCCAACAACCCGGTCAACTACGTGGACCCTCAAGGACGAGGCTGGTGGACGGTCGGGACAGAGATCGTCAAGCTGATTGGAGATTTCGACACGCTCGCTGGCATGCAGGATCTCGTCAACGCTGACAGCAATGGTGAGATCACAGATGCCGCAGGTTCCTTGTTCGCCAGTATCACGGTGACCGGTCTTTGTTACACAGGCGCAGCACTACTGGGCTTCAGCACCGGCGGTCCCGGCTTCGCGAGCGCTCTAGTATGCGAGGGGGCAGGTGCGGCCGCGGGGGCTGCGTACTAGTGGAGGGAGCAACGTGCGTGCGATGAGGCAGTCAACGAAGTACGCCGTGATCGGCTCAGTCAGCCTTGTCGTTGCGCTCGTCATTCTGTCCGTGATCCCCGCGGATGCACGGACCCGAAGCGGCATTCCACTCTCCATCGTGGGGTGGGTGCTCGCGGGAAACGCGGTGGGCTGCTTCATCGCCGCGGCCGCGCAGCGATCTCGCGGCAAGTGAATGCGGAGGTACTCATGGATTCATCACCGGCCTGGCTAATCGCGCTGGCGGTGGTAGCGGTCACCGCGTTGATTGTAATTCGCGCCCGCCACGGCCGAAAATGACACGGTCTATGAGTTGGACCTTTCGTACGCCGCCACTCCGATTATTTGCACGGATCCCGCCGGTGCTGGCGTAGGTGGGTGCATACTCTCGGCGTCCCTCGACCCGCTCGCCCGACCTGATCCCTCATCGGGGATCGAAAGATCAACCCGGGCAAGGTCTTCGACCTGACCCTGCCGCTCGCAGACATCGCCGAGGGATACCGGGCCATGGACCAACGCCGCGCCACCACGGTGTCGCTTCTCGCCACCTAGCGGGCCCCGACGCAGCACAGCAGGACACCCCTGGAGACGAACAAGTCGGACCAAGTCGCGTCAGATCGACAGGTCGCGGATGGCGCCGAGCCAGCGACGCGGACAGCTCCTCAGGCACACGAAAGCGCGGCCGCCGCCCGTGCGCCGGGATCGGCTCCAGGGCACCGCCGGGTTGCCGAGGGTGTCATACGGAGGAGTGAACTCTGCCTGCACCGGCTGCGACCAGGCGGTGGTACATACCGACGTCGCGCGGGTCGCGCAGCCAGGCGTCAGCGGTCTCTGCGACGCGCTCGGCCAACGCCTGTTCAGCATCCTCGCCCACGGTGTCCTCCTGCCGGGTGAGCGAAGCGCCACCCGGGCATGAGGAGGGGACTACACCAGCGGTGCGGTCGCTTGGTCGTCGGTGCTCCTTTGGTACCGGCCTCGTTCGCGTATGCGTTGACGCGCTGCGTTCGCACGGCTCACTCGCTTCAGGTTGCTGGAGCCATAGTGTCGCCACCGGGTGCCAAGAGATGTCAACGCCTCGTCCGCCTCGCTCGAAATGTGCGGGCGGACCGATCGCCATGAGTGCGAAGCTGTACAGCAACGTCTACGAATCGAAGCCCGCTGACCGCACCAGCAGCAGAGGATCGCTGGGATCGACGGGCTTGAAGCAGCCATAGCGGCGGTATGCCACGAGCAGCGAGGTAGACGCTGCGCGAGTCGCCACGCTCGCCTCTGGCGGGATCACGCCGGCCGCGTAATGGGCAGCCGCGATCAGCGCAGACTGACGGCCGCCGCGCGCAGCCAGCAAGTCGATGACGTACTGCGCGCCGTGCGTCTCGCGGCGCCTCAGCTGCGCCCCGGCACCCGGTCGCCGGGCGATGACCACCGCGCCGGGGACGAAGAGCGCGAACGAGGCGAGGACGACCCAGGTGCCGCTCAACCGGTGGCCGGAGAGACCAGATACGACGTCGATGGCCACGATCATGGCCACGTAGCTCGCGCCCAGGACGATCAACCGTCGGAACTGCCCGAGCACTGCGGGCCCCGCTCGCCGGACGACGACGACGGCCCGGCGCTGCACGTGCCGGGCGCCGGGCTCGACGAGGGCGATGAGGATCCACAGCGGCGTCGTCAAGATCGCCTCGAAGTGGGTGTCGGTGAACGCGCGGGCCAACGTCCATCCCACGCCTGGGGCGTCGCGCACACGAACCGGCGTCATTGCCGTCGAACTCGGCACGGGAGTCGAATCCGTCACCCGCGCTCGCCTGGGATTGACTCGGCTGCAGCGCCCTGCGTCGAGGGCCACACCCACCGGCCCGACGTTGTGCGCAGTGAGGCACGGACGTCGTCAGCGCGGGCTTCGTTCTCGATGACGTCGCGCCAAGCCCTGAACAAGTCGCGGGTGTCGATAAGCGCCCCGCCGGCCTCGACGAGGGGGGCCAGCTCCGCATCGTTGGCCAGCGCTACCTCGCGTGTTGACGGGTCTGCGGTGCGCCAGGCATTGACGATGTGCCAGACACTGTCGGCCGGCCGACCGGCCTCGGCGGCGTAGAACGTCGAGGGACGCCCGACGATCTTGGAGATGTCACCAAGCCTCGCACCCTTGCTGTAGCCCTTGATCTCCACCAGGCAGGTCCAGGCCCCGTCGAGGTCGGTGACGCGCAGGTCTTCGAGCTTGGCTCCTGTCACGGCGTCGTGGTGGTCGTCCATCGCGCGCACACCGAAGCCGAGGTCTCCCAGGGCGTCCTGAACCGCCGCCTCGAGCGCCGCGCCGTCCGCAGTGAGCAGACGTTGTGGACCGTCAGCGGCCGTAGCGGCTGCCTGCTCCAGCTTCGCCGCGGTGATCGATGCGCGCTCGTCGAGCGCTGCGATCACCTGCGCGCGCTCCGCAGCGATGTTGGCCAGCTCTCTAGCCGCCTCTCGGACTTGCGGTGCACCCCAGACCGGCCCCGTGGCCCAGTCCGGCTCGGAGGGAAATCGGCTCGGGTCGTGCACTCGCAGCTCGTTGAGCATGAGCGCTAGCCACTGGTCTTCGTGGGTGGTGTAGTCGGGAAGGACCCAGGTCCAGATCCCGTCGGTCATTCCGCGGCGGGTGCAAATGAAGCTCACCACGCCGTGCTCTGCCCCGACCGTGGCGAGCGGCGTCATGTAGGCCTCTCTCGCGGCGCTGAACACTCGGCGGGGCGGCGCGGGTGCCGTCTCTACGATCGAGCGCTCGACAAGGGCGCGAAAGCGGGGATCCGGTCCGGCTGTGATGGACCTGGCGTGCGACTCCTCCAGGAGGCGCGGCGAGAACGTGGTGCCCCACCCGTCCGTTCCTAGGTCCCAGAAGTCGTCACCGCCGAACGACAGGACGTGCACGTCATCGGGCGTCGAGGGCTGGAGGTCGAAGCTAACGAACAGGTCCCAGTCCGAGGGATGGAGCACAGGCACGTCGACGCCCAGCCGGCCGACGGTGGCCCCATAGGGGGCGAGCTTCGCGAAGAGCTCGTCCGGCATCTCATCGAACAGGACCCGAGGGTGAGGTGCGTCGTGCATGAGCCGAAGATAGCCAGCCCGGGCGTGCGCTGTCGCGGATCGCAAGCGGCAAAGCACCGAACTACGCACGACCTCGTCGCCACGTGCCTACGGGAGCGCTATTCCTTGCCCGCCAGCTCTGGTACATCTGTCGCGAGTGCCGGCGCCGAATCCCCTGGTCCCCGCCAACCGACTGCCGTACGTAGCTCACGAGCCGTGGCTGGACAGTGCTGTGTAGGACAGGCATAGCTCGACCTTAGGCGCGTTAACTGCAGCGAGGGTCGCGATGGCGTACTCGGCCGTCGCCATCCCGGCCTCCGCGAGCTCACCGCGCAGGTGCCGGGCGTAGCGCAGGCGCGGCCGTTCCGGACGAGGCCGGACCGCCCGCCACCGACGCCGGGCATGGAGCTCGTCGGGCTCGTCGCACCGGTCGTCCGGCTCGTCCGGGTCGTCAGAGGGAAGGTTCGGCTGCAGGGTCATCACGCCTCCTCGGTTCGCGCGACGCCCGCCGATCGGGGCCGCGCGACCACAGTGCGCCGCGCCGCCACGGTCGCGGGCGCTACCTGCCCGGATCGGTGGACGGCCGTGCGCGCAGCTGTGGCTGTGGTCGCGTCGAGCACCTCGCAACCGACGCCGCGAGGAGCGACGGCACGTGGCCGGCTGTGTCACGCGCCCGCGTGGGTCCCCCGCGTCGGCCCCTCGCGTCACTGCACGGGCGCGATGCCGTCCACGTACTGCCAGCCGTCGTCGCGGACGAACCGGCTGCGCTCGTGCAACCGCCCGCGCGCGAGCCCGGACGTGTACTGCGCGACGAACTCGACGACACCCTCGTCGTCCCACGGCCCGCCCGCCTCGACGCCCAGCACGACGAGCCGGCGCCAGACCAGGTCGTCATCGAGCTCGAGCGTCGGCGGCCTCGTCGAGCGGTGCCATGAACGCAGCAGGTACGCGACGTCCCCGACCGCGAACGCCGTGTACCGCGAGCGCATGAGCGCCTCGGCGGTCGGTGCCGGGCGCGACCCGTCGAGCGCCGGGCCGCAGCACGTGCCGAACGCGCCGCCGCCGCACGGGCACGGGTCGTCGGGGGCAGGCATCACCGCGGGTCCCGCAGACCCAGCCGCTCCAGGTGCGCGCTCGTGAACACGCCACGCGGGTCCAGCCGCTCGAACAGCGCACGGGCGTCGGCCAGCCGCGGCGTCACGCGTGCGACGGCGTCGGCGGACATCCCGTGGAACTTGCCCCAGTGCGGGCGTGCGTCGAACGGCGCGAGCGCCGCCTCGATCGCGGGCAGCAGCGCGCGCACGTCGTCGGCCCGGTTCCTCCAGGTGAAGTGGAGTGCGACGACGTCGCGCTCGTACGCGGGGCTGAGCCACAGGTCGTCGGCGGCCGCGGCCCGCAGCTCGGTGATGAGCAGGACGGGCGCGATGCGCGGCGCGAGAGTGCGCACGGCGCGGATCGCGTCGGCGGCCCGGCGACGTTCGACGAAGTACTCGGTCTGGATCTCGTCGCCGTTGCTGGGTGTCGAGTCGAGGCGGAAATGCGGCAGCCGCTGCGACCACGGCCCCGGCACACCACCCTGCGGCGTCAGGTTCTCCTCGCTGCCCGCGACCAGGAAGCCCTCCGAGCTCGGGTCGCGCGCGACGCCGAACCACGTGTCCGGTACGTCGTCCGATCCGTCCAGCCGCGTCTTGCGCCAGGTCTGGTCCAGCGTCGGTTCGTCCCACGTCGTGAAGACGCTCACGCTGTACGCGGCGCCCAGCACGCCGTCCAGGTCGTCGAGCAGCGCGTCCCACGGCAGGCCGTGGAACACGTCCTGCCGCACGCGGTAGGAGGGCTGGACGTCCAGGGTCACGCGGACGACGACGCCATAGGCGCCCAGCCCGACGACGACACCGGCGAAGTCGGGCTCGCCGCGGCGGATCGTGACGAGCTCGCCGCCGGCGTCGACGTAGGTCAGGGCGGCGACGGCCGTCGACAGGACGCCGTTCCCGATCCCCGACCCGTGCGTGCCCGTGGCGACCGCCCCGCCGATCGAGATGTGCGGCAGCGACCCGAGGTTGTGCAGGGCCCAGCCGCGCTCCTCGAGCCAGGTGGCGAGCACGCCGTAACGAGTCCCGGCGCCGACGGTGACGGTCCGCGCGCTCTCGTCGAGCACGGGGTCGGCCGGGACGCCCGTCACCGTGACCAACGTGCCGGCGGTGTCAGCCAGGTCGTTGAACGAGTGCCGCGTGCCGAGCGCCCTGACCCGGCCGCCCGCTGCGACCAGGTCGCGCACCTCGTCGACCGAGGTCGCGTCCACGAGTCGAGGTGCGGTGAACGTGTACGTCCCGGCCCAGGTCTGCGTGATGGTCACGCGCTCGATCCTCGTTGCTGGGCGCCGATGCTGCCATGGGCGGTCCGGCCACCGGGACGCGCGACGAGGCGTGGGGGCCCGGCGTCGTGTGCCCGACCCCCACGCCGCCGGTCAGGCCACCGCGCAGGTGGCCGTCGGTGTCGTCGTCGTCCCGTTCTTGTAGAACGTGATCCCGAACGAGCTCCCCGACCCGTTGGGACGCGCCGTCACGGTGCCGTTGCTGCTCGAGACCGCCGCGTTCCAGCTGCTCTGCACCGTCTGGCTGCCGCTCGGCCGCACGGTGACGACCCAGCTGCTCGAGCCGCTGACCGTGAACGTGACGTTGAACCGGTCCGACCACTCGTCACCGCGCGCGACGCTGACGGTGCAGGAGCCGGTGGTGCCGCCGGTCCCCCCTCCGGTCCCGCCGCCCGTGCCCGTGCCGGACGGGGCGACCGCGCGGCCCGTGTCGGGCGAGATGGTGCCCGGGCACAGGTTGCGCCCCTTGAGGTCCGTGAAGATGCCCGGCAGGGCCTGCAGCGTCGCGGCCGGCCAGTCGTGCATCAGGATGATCTGGCCCGCCCGCAGCTGGCTCGCAGCCTGCCGGATCGCCGTCGCACTCGCGTTGTTCCAGTCCTGCGAGTCGACGTCCCAGATGATCTCGCGCAGGCCGAGCGAGGACTCGACCGACTTCAGCGTGCTGTTCGTCTCGCCGTACGGCGGGCGGAACAGACGCGGCGCCGTGCCGGTCGTCTGCTGGATGACCTGCTGGGTCCGCGAGAGCTGCGACTGGATGTCGGACTGGCTCATGGTCGTCAGGTGCGGGTGGTCCCAGCTGTGGTTGCCGATGGTCAGCCCCGCGGCCGCGTAGGCGTTCAGCAGCGCGGGCTGCGCCTGCGCGTTCTGACCGGTCGGGAACACGGTGGCCGTCGCGCCGGCGGACTTCAGGGCGTTGATGAGGCTGGTCGTGTTGCCGGCCGTCGGGCCGTCGTCGAACGTCAGGCCGACGTAGCCGGCCGAGCAGCTCCCGGCCCAGCCGGTGCCCGTCGTGCCGCCGGTGGTGCCACCCCCTGTCGTGCCACCACCGGTCCCACCCGTGCTGCTGCCCGACGTCGAGCACGTGGCGGACGGCGTCGTCGTCGTGCCGTTCTTGTAGAACGTCACGCCGAACGTGTTGCCGGACCCGTTGGGCGTGACCGTGCGCGTCGAGCCGCTGCCCGACACCGTCGCGTTCCAGCTGTTCTGCACGCTCTGGTTTCCGTTCAGGGCCAGGTTGACGGTCCACGCCGACGAGCCCGACACCGCGTAGGTGACGTTGAACCGGTCGGACCACTCGTCGCCGCGCGTCGCGGTGACCGTGCAGCCGCTCGACGTGCCGCCACCGGTCGACCCGCCGCCCGTGCTGCCGCCGCCGGTCGAGGTCGACTCGCCCACGGTGATGCTCGAGCTCCCCGAGCTCTGGTAGCCCTCGGTCGCCATGATCATGTAGTTGTGCGTACCGAGGTTCATCCCGTAGCGCGCCCACGCGTCGAAGTGGTTGCCGGTGGTGATGGTGCCGCCGGTCCGCTTGGACTGCCGCACGCTCCAGAACTGCTTGAACGTCGAGCTGTTGCCCTCGATCGACGGTGCGTTGGTGCGGGTGGTCTCGTAGATGTCGTACGTCCCACCGTCGGTGGTCACCGTGCCCTTGAAGGTGCCGGTGGGACGGTAGGTGCCCCAGTTGTCGACGATGTAGTACTCGACGAGCGGGCCCGTGGTCCACCCGTACAGGGACAGGTAGGCGTTCCCGCTCGGGTTGAACTGGCCCGAGTACGTGACCGTGCGCCGACCACCGGTGGCCCAGCCCTTGCCCGCGACGAAGTTGCCCGTGTTGCTCCACTGCGTCGAGTAGGCGCCGCCGCCGTTGAGGTTCATCGAGACCGTGCCGGGGCTGTCGGTCCAGAACGAGTAGTAGTAGCCGCCGTCGTTACCGGTGCCGTTGGACGTCACCGCGGCCGCGGGCATCGCCATGGCGATACCGCCGACGACGAGCGTCGCAACGGCGGTCAGCAGTGCGGTGACGCGACGCAGCGGGAAGGGAACCGACGACGGGCGTCGTCTGCGCCCGGTCGTCGACGGACGATCGATGATGGACATGCGTGCACTCCTTCGTGCCGTGTGGACGTGCGCCGGCCCCGAACCCCCGCAACACTGCGGCCCCTGGACAAGCCGACCTCGGTATCGATGTCGATACCGTTATCGGCGCACCCTCCTCGTCGAACCGCTTCCCATGCCAGACCTGGCGAGCGGCGAATCGTTTAACCGCTGCTCCTCGCCTGAACTGCTGCCGCTCGCCCACCGCTAGCTCCCGCCGAGCAGCCCGGCGGCGAGGCTGAGGACCAGCGGGACCAGGCCCAGCAGCACGAACGCCGGCAGGAAGCACAGCCCCAGCGGAAGGACCAGATGGACACCGAGGCGTGCGGCGGCCTCGCGGGTCCTGGTCCGACGCTCACGCCGGAGCTGGTCCGCACGCGCGCGCAGGACGAGGCCCGGCGCGACCCCGGAATGCCACGCCGACTCGAGCGCGTCCGCGAGGGGACGCGCACCGTCGGGCGATCGCGCCCAGGCCGACGCCCACGAGGCCCCCAGCAGCAGCGCCGCGCCGGCCCGACGCAGCGCAGCACCCACCTCCCCGCCCATCGCGTCACCCACCACGTCCAGCGCGCGGGGGACGGGCGCGCCCGCCACCAGTGCAGCGTCGACGACGTCCAGCAGCAGGACGGGATCCACGACGACGGCGCGCCTGCCCGCGGACCGGCCTGCCCACCACCGTGACCGGGCCGCCCCACCTGATCCACCCGATCCACCTTGGCCGGTCGCGCCGAGTCGACGAGCGCCACGTCGACGGTGCCCGCCGGCCTCCGAGCGCCCCGCAGCCCACCACCACGGCGAGAGCGCCACCAGCATCGCGACCGCGCAGAGCACCGCGGTCATGATGAGCACCGGGCCCACCGTGGCCACCCACCCCGCCGGGCACGCGGCCCGATCACGACCCACCTCCGGCACGCCTCAGGAGTGCACGGCTCCAGAGACGTCCACCGAGCAGCAGGCCCGCGCCCAGCAGTGCGGTCGTCGTCCCGAGGCCCCCGCCGAGCAGGACCGCGATCGGCCGTGCACCCAGCACCATGCCGACCAGCAGCCCGAGGACGGGAAGCCACGCGAGCACCCGCGCGGTGGCCCGTGGCCCGGCGACCGCCGCGCGCACCTCCGCGGCGGCCTCCTGGTCGGCCGCGAGCGCGGCCGCCAACCGGTGCAGCACCTCGGCGAGGGGTGCACCGAGCCGGTCGGCGGCGACGCACGCGACGACGACCGACGCGCACCGGCCCGGATCCGCATCGCCGCGTCCGGCGCCCACCGCCATGAGGTCCGCGGCCGTGGGCGTGCCGGCGGGGTCGGCCAGACCTCGCGGGAGGGCACGTGACCAGGCGTCGGCGGGTCTCGCCCCGGCCGTGAGCTGGGCAGCGACCTCCAGGAGCACGCCCGGAAGGTCGGCTCCGGTACGGGATCGAGGCTCCGCGTCGCGGTCCGGGTCCCTGGTCGCCGCGGGTCGCCGGCCCGTCGGCGCCAGCACCGCGACCGCCGCCGCGCACGCGACTCCCACGACGATCACGCGACACCCCGACCGGCTCGGCGCAGTCCCAGTCGGTCGGCGAGCGCCGGCCAGCCGGTCCCGAAGACCGTGGCCCCGCCCGCGTCGGCGGTGATCGCCTGCACCACCTCCAGCCCGGGACCACCTCGCACCACGCCGACCTCGGCCAGGTAGCGCAGCGCTCCCGAGCGTCGTACGTGCAGCACCACCTCGAACGCGGTGGCGGCCTGCGCCTGCACCGCCGCGCGCGACAGCCCGGCCAGGGAGCCGAGCGCTTCCAACCGCGCCGGGACGTCGACCGCCGCGTTGGCGTGCAGCGTGGCGCAGCCGCCGTCGTGGCCCGTGTTCAGTGCGGTCATCACGTCGCTGACCTCGGGCCCGCGACACTCCCCGAGCACGATCCGGTCGGGGCGCATCCGCATCGCGTGCCGCACCAGGTCGGCGAGGTCGACGCGGCCGGCCCCGTCGACGTTGGGGCGACGCGCCACGAGCCGGACCAGGTGGGGGTGGCCGCTGGTGAGCTCGGCCGCCTCCTCGATCAGCACGATCCGCTCGTCCGCCGGCACCGTGGCGAGCATCGCCGCCAGCAGGGTGGTCTTTCCTGCGCCCGTCGCGCCGGTGATCAGCAGGTTCGTCCGGGTCGAGACGAGGTCACGCAGTACCGGGAGCAGGGTCGGTGCCACGGTCCGTGCCGCCACCAGCTCGTCCAGGCTGAAGGCCCGGCCGCGCACGGCACGCAGGCTGATGAGCGTCCCGCCCGCCGCGATCGGCGGGAGCACGGCGTGCAGCCGCGTGCCGTCGGGCAGCTGCGCGTCCACCGCAGGCGCGGCGTCGTCGAGCCGGGCGCCGCCTGCTGCCGCGAGGCGCACGGCCAGGGCGCGGACGTCGTCGTCCGTCCCCAGGTCCACCGACGTGCGACTCATGACCCCCGCTCGGTCCACCCAGACGTCGTGCGGCCCGTTGACCAGCACGTCCGTGACCGAGCGGTCGTCGAGCAGCCGCTGCAGCGGTCCCGCCCCCAGCACGGCGTCCCGCACTGCGCGGACCGTCTCCGCGAGCGCCGCGGAGCCCAGCACCTGTCCTCGGGCACGGGCCGCCTCCTCGACCGCGCGGACCACGACGTCGGGTCCGCGCTCACCCTGCCGCGAGAGAGCGGCCCGGACGTCGGCGAGCAGCTCCTCGCTCACCATGGCGCACCACGCTCGAGCGCCGCCGCCACGGTGCGCGCGGCACGCCCCACCCGGCCGTCGGCCCGGAGCCCACCGTGCTCGACGCCACGGGCGAGCCGGCGGTCGTCGCGCAGGACGGCGGCGACGGGCAGCGCGAGCGTCCGCGCCACCTCGGCGGTCCCCAGCCCTCCTCGCGCCCGCACCACGAGCGCCGCCCGCGAGTCCGGACGCGCGCGGAGCGCACCCGTCACGCCGGCGAGGGTCCGCGGCGCGACGAGCAGGACGACGTCGCACGCCACGTCCCCGGCGCGCCCCAGGTCCACGACGACCGCACCGCACTCGCGCACCAGCGCCGCCAGCACGTCGTCGACCACCGCCACCTGCGGCGCACCCGCACCCGCACCGACCGCGGGCCCGAGCACGGCACAGCGCCCCCACCGGGGCAGCAGGTCCAGCAGCTGCCGGCCGTCGACGGCACCGCGCGCACCTGCGAGGTCGGGCCAGCGCGCGCCCGAGACCTGCTCGAGGCCGAGCAGGAGGTCCACGCCGGCGGACACCGGGTCGAGGTCGACGAGCACCGTGGCCGTCCGGCGGGCGATCCGGGCCGCGAGCACCGCCGCGAACGTCGAGGTCCCGACTCCGCCGACCGCGCCGACGACACCCACGACCACGGCACCGCGCGCGGCGCCGACGCGCGACGGGTGCGCATCGTCGGTCCACGCCGAAGCCGGGCGCAGGTCGTCCCGGTGGCCCGACGTCGGCGCGGGTACCAGCTCCCGCTCGGACACGCGGACCGCACGCTCCTCACGCACCGGCCACACACCCATCCGCCACCTCCGACCGCTCACGACCACCGGCGAGCCGGCTCCGCCCGACCCTGCCCACGCAGCGTGCCCGTCCCGCACCAGCACCCGCGGCTACCGCGATCGATCTGTGGACGGGGATGCTCGCTCGGCGTGCCTGTGGTCGCCTCGACGCGCGTTCGTCGCCGATCCGTCACCTGCCCACGCCCCGCGTGTGGGTGCTCCGGGCTACGCTCGCTGCGACCGCACCGCCGCCGGGCCCGGAGCCCGGACCACACCCGGAGCAGCATGGACGCCGACGCGAGCACCGCCCGACAGGCGGCGTTCTTCGACCTCGACAAGACGATCATCGCGACGTCGTCGGCCACGGCGTTCTCGCGCGGCTTCCTGGCTCAGGGGCTCCTGACCCGCAGGTCGGTGCTGCGCACGGCATACGCGCAGCTCGTCTACCTCATGGGCTCGGCGGACGAGGACCAGACGGAGCGCCTGCGCGTCCAGCTCTCACGCATGGTGACAGGCTGGGACGTCGCCCAGGTCTCGGCGGTCGTGGGCGAGACCCTGCACGAGGCGATCGACCCGACCGTGTACGCGGAGGCGGTCGCGCTCATCGAGCGCCACCATGCGGAGGGCCGGGACGTGGTGATCGTGTCCGCCTCCAGCAGCGAGATCGTCGAGCCGATCGCCGCCGTGCTGGGCGCCGACCACGTGATCGCGACCCGGATGGGCGTCACCGCCGGCCGGTACACGGGCCAGATCGACTTCTACGCCTACGGCGAGAACAAGGCGGTCGCGATGCGCGAGGTGGCGCAGCGCGAGGGCTACGACCTGGCCGCCAGCTACGCGTACTCCGACTCGATCACGGACGCGCCCATGCTCGGCGTCGTCGGCCACGCGTTCGCGGTCAACCCCGACCGGACGCTGCGGCGCCTCGCGGAGCAGGAGGGCTGGGGCGTGCTGGCCTTCACGCGCCCCATCTCGTTGTTCGCGTTCGCTCGCAAGCCCGCGTCGCTGGCTGCGCTGGGCGTGCTCGCGCTCGTCGCCACGGGTATCGCGGTGGGCTGGTACGTCGGCCGACGACGATCGCGCGCCTGAGGAGTCCGCATCTCGGGACCCCCGTCCCACCATGCGAGCACCCCGTGGCGACGACCTGCATCGACACACCGTCCTCTTCCCTTCCTGCGCGAAGGGGCGTAGCAAAGGAGTCACAACTGCAGAGCCGCGAGGGAACCCACGAGCAGGAGAGCCCACCTATGGGCAGGTCGACCGGGCTTGACCCGGAGCGAACCAACACAGAGCGCGCTTGATAACCCCCGGTGGCAGATGACGATGGCGCTCCCCCTGCGGGCGCCATCGTTGTGTCCGGGCCCTGCGAGCAGGCCGGGTCAGGCGTCGAGGCGCCCGGCGCGCACCGCCTCGGCGACCGCACGCGCGGCACCAGCGCCGTCCACGACCGCGTCCGCGCAGGCCACGACCCACGCGCCGACACCGCTCGGTGTCCCGGTCGCGAAGCCCGCGGCCGCTCCCAGGTAGGCGTTCGGGGTCCGCGCCCACGCGCCCTCTGCGATGACGGACCCCGTCACGTCCAGCCCGCGCGCGGTGACCAGCAGCCGGGCGGTCGCGCGGGCCACGACGCCGTTGCCGGCGACGAACGGCCGCAGCGCCAGCAGCTCGCCGTGGACCACGGCCGCGACGACGAGCGCCGGAGCCTCGCTCGTCGCGACCACGCGCCCCAGCAGCTCCAGCCGCGCCGCGAGCTCCGCGCCTGTGGGTGCCGCACCCAGACCGGTGAGGTCGCGGGGTGCACGCGTCCCGCGCAGCCGTCCCAGGTCGTCCGGCACGACGAGCCCCGCGGCGGCCGCCGCGTGGATCCGCGCGACCAGCTGCGGCAGGGGCGGCAGCACCGACGACGACTTCCCGCCGAGCTCCGGCATCAGCCGCTCGACGAGCGCCGCCGCCCGCAGGGCACCCCGCGCGACGAGCTCCGTCGCCCCGTCGTCGGGCGAGGTCAACGCCATCGCCCGCACGGCGTCGAGCGGGACGCGCGCCCCGTCCACCGCCGCGCTCGCGCACGCGGACCGCACCCCGGACTCGGCGCGCACCTCGCGCCACCGCCGTCGGAAGGCCTCGTGCCACCGCAGCTCGTCGCACGCGGCACGAGCCCGTTCCCCGGCCTCGACCACCGCAGGCAGGTCACCCAACGACGCCAGGACATCCACGCGGGACACCCTAGGCTCGCCGCTCCGCCGAGCGCGCCCGACATCCACCGAGCGCACCCGATGCAACGGGCGCGCTCGGTGCGTTCGAGGCGCGCTCGGTGCGGCGGCGCGCGCCGGTCGCGAGGTCCGCCCCGATCCGGTGTTGACTGGCCGCATGTCGTCGCCGAGCGTGTCGTCGTCCATCACCGCCCGCCTGCAGGTCGAGGCCCGCCCGACGGCGGTCAGCGAGCTCACCACCGCGATCGAGCAGGCCGGGGGCATCGTCACGGCGCTCGACGTGACGGCGTCGGGCCACGAGCAGATGACGGTCGACGTCACGTGCGCGACGCGCGGCGAGCAGCACGCGGCGGACATCGTCGAGGGTCTGAAGGCACTGACGGGCGTCGTCGTCGACCGCGTCAGCGACCGCACGTTCCTCATGCACCTGGGCGGCAAGCTGGAGATCACGTCCAAGGTCCCGCTGCGCAACCGCGACGACCTGTCGATGGCCTACACGCCGGGCGTCGCCAGGGTCTGCGAGGCGATCGCCGCCCACCCCGAGGACGCGCGCCGCCTGACCATCAAGCGCAACACCATCGCGGTGGTCACCGACGGCACCGCGGTGCTGGGCCTCGGCGACATCGGGCCGCTGGCCGCGCTGCCGGTCATGGAGGGCAAGGCCGTGCTGTTCAAGCGGTTCGCGGACATCGACGCGTTCCCCATCGCGCTCGACACGACGGACGTCGACCAGATCGTGGAGTCCGTGTGCGCGATCGCGCCCGTCTTCGCGGGCATCAACCTCGAGGACATCTCCGCGCCGCGCTGCTTCGAGGTGGAGCGGCGGCTGCGGGAGCGGCTCGACATCCCGGTGTTCCACGACGACCAGCACGGCACGGCCATCGTCGTGGTCGCAGCCCTGACCAACGCGCTCACCGTGGTCGGCAAGGACATCCGCTCGGTGCGCGTCGTGATGTCCGGCGCCGGCGCGGCGGGGACGGCCGTGCTCAAGCTGCTGCTGGCAGCCGGTGTCACGGACGTCGTCGTCGCGGACGTCGACGGCGTCGTCCACGCGGATCGCCCGGGGATCACCGAGCAGCTCGCCTGGACCGCGTCGGTGACCAACCCGCGCGGTGCGACGGGCACGTTGCGTGAGGCGCTGCGGGGCGCCGATGTCTTCATCGGCGTCTCGGCGCCGGACGTCATCACCGGCGACGACGTCGCGACGATGGCCGACGACTCGATCGTCTTCGCACTCGCCAACCCGCGACCCGAGGTGGACCCCGACGAGGCCGCGCTGCACGCCGCCGTCGTCGGGACGGGACGCTCCGACTTCGCCAACCAGATCAACAACGTGCTCGCGTTCCCCGGCGTGTTCCGTGGCCTGCTCGACGCGCAGTCGCACGCCATCACCGACACCATGCTGCTGGCCGCCGCCCGCGCGCTGGCGTCCGTGGTCAGCCCCGACGAGCTCAACCCGACGTACATCGTGCCGAGCGTCTTCAACCCCGAGGTGACCACGCGCGTGGCGCAAGCGGTGGTCGACGCAGCGCGCGCAGGCACCCCGGTCTGACCAGGCACGACGGTAGGCTCGCGGCATGTCCGACACCGCCGCGGAGGGGGCGCCCGGCCCGGCCCCTGCGCGCCGCCCGGCGACGCTCGAGGAGGTCGCCCGACGCGCCGGGGTGTCGAGATCCGTGGCGTCGCGCGCCATGAACAACGTGCGCAACGTCAGCCCGGCCAAGCGGGAGGCCGTCGCGCGCGCGGCGCACGAGCTCGGCTACTCCCCCAACCCGACGGCGCGGGCACTGCGCACCCGCACGGCCGGATCCGTGGTCCTGGCCGTCTCGCACGACGACCCGACGCTGTTCGGCGACCCGTTCTTCTCCCAGGTCCTGGTGGGTGTGGCCGCCGCGCTCGAACGCTCGGAGCTGGACCTGACGCTGCTGCTCGCGTCGTCCGCGCAGGGCAAGGCGCGGCTCGAGCGACTGCTGACCTCACGCCGGTCGGACGGCGTCATGCTCATGGCGCTGCGACGGGACGACCCGCTCGCCGAGGTCGCGGCGAGCACCGACCTGCCGGTCGTGATCGGTGGGCGGCCGCTCGACGGCCAGGCACGCTGGTACGTCGACGTCGACAACCGCGGCGGCGCACGTCAGGCGGCCGAGCACCTGCTGGCCTCGGGCCGCACCCGCCTCGCGACAATCGTCGGGCCGGACGACCTGCAGGCGTCCGTCGCCCGCCACCAGGGGTTCACGGACGCCCTGGTCACAGCCGGCCTGCCGACGGACCGGGTGCAGCGCGCGGACTTCAGCGCGGAGGGCGGAGCGCGCGCGATGGCGCGCCTCCTGGCCGACTTCCCGGACGTCGACGGCGTGTTCGCCGCATCGGACAACATGGCCGCGGGCGCGCTCCGGGCGCTGCGGGCCGCCGGTCGGCGTGTCCCGCAGGACGTCGCAGTGGTGGGCTTCGACGACCTGGAGATCGCCCGCCACACCGAACCCGAGCTCACCACGGTCCGCCAGCCCATCCGCGGCCTCGGTCAGGAGATGGCCGCCATGCTGGTCCGCCTGATCGACGGGGACTCCCCCACGCCGGTCGTCCTGCCCACCGAGCTGGTGGTGCGCGGATCGGCGCCCGGCGGGAGCTAGTCCCCCACCGGGCGCCTGCACGACCGCACGCCGGCTCAGTACTGGGTGTACTTGATCCAGTCGTACGTGGCCGTGCGCTGCCCCGCGTAGCTGAACGGCCCGAGCCAGCCGTCCACCCCCGTCCCGGGCCACAGGTTGGCCATGATCCGTTGAGGGTGCGTGGGCAGCGGTCCGCGCGACCCGTTCTCCTGGTGGACGAGCTTGCCGTCGACGAACCAGTTGATGGTGCCCTGGTTCCACCACTCGATCGCGTAGTCGTGGTACCCCGCCGAGGCGTCGAACCCGAGGTCGATGAGTGTCTCGTGCCCGCCGACCCCGTTCGTGAAGTAGTTGGTCTGCATCTGCCGAGGGTTCTTGCCCAGGATCTCGACGTCGATCTCGTCCCACGGCTGCCCGTCGCTCGGGCCCGTGTAGGTGAAGAACGAGGTCACGGTCCCCGACCCGCCGGGGGCCGACTTGAGGCGCGCCTCGAACCGCCCGTACGAGTACAGATCGGTGGTGCGGTACTCGCCCGACGCGTAGGGCTTGCCCGAGCAGCCGCCCGGGCAGCTGGTCGTGTCGAGGTTGATCCCCATCACGCCGCCGTTGTGCCAGACGTGGTCGGCACGCCAGCCGGCGTTGAACATGCCGCCGTTGCTGTAGCCGTCGGCCTTGTACCAGCGGGCGGTGTCGAACGCGTCGAAGTTGTCGACGAAGCCGCCGCCGATGGCGGCCTGCGCCGGTGAACCGAGCGGTCCGGCGCCCAGGCCGACGAGCAGCGCACCGGCGAGCGCGGCGCGGCGGAGCCGGGAACGGTGCTGCGCGGAACGGTGCTGCGTGGATCCGTGATGCGTCGCCGTTGATCGCATCCGTACCTCCAGTGGTGAACGTCGAAGGGGTGAGCCCCGGCGCCGGTGGACGCCGGGGCGGTGCGTCAGCCTCGGCCTCCTCCCAGGTGCGTCAGCCAGCTGGGCCAGCTCGCGCGACCGTGCCAACCCTGGCTCGGCCACGTCGGCCAGCCGGGCCAGTGGGCGTTCGGTGTGGAGAACGTCGGCAACGCGAGCGTGATCAGCTCACGCGCCTGCGCGCTGAACCACTGCCCGGCAGCGGGGTCGACGATGCCGCGCTCGGGGTCGGTGGGGCCGCCCGTCCCGCGGTAGCACTGACCGTCCGACTCACCCGGGACCTTGATCCAGAGCAGGGCGTCGACGAGGGAGTTCTTCGTGTCCGTCGTCGGGCGCAGCCCCAGGCCGCGGCCGGGCGGGTTGCACCAGGTCTCCGCGTCCGAGTAGACACCGGCGGGCGCGGCCCACGGGCCCTGCCCGTTGCGGCTGGTGTCGACCACGAAGTGGGTGCTCGGCTGCACGTCACCCAGCGCCTGGTCGTAGCGCGACTCGATGCCGGCGGTGTTCAGCAGGGGGTCCGTGGCGGTCGGGCTCCAGATGCCCTGGTTGGTCAGCACCTGGCCGGTCCAGTCGTTCGCCGGACCGCCGCTCCAGTACTGGTTGCCGCAGCCGACGAAGTCGCCGGGCGAGACCTTCGTCGCGTACGCGATGCACTTCGAGACCCACGTGCCGTAGGTGACGTTGTTCTCCGTGTACTCATAGTTGGAGACGTTGAGGAAGAAGCCGTCGGCGCGCTGCACACCGGCCTTGACCAGCCGGTCGGCGGTGTCGCCGACCGCGAGCCAGTACGGACCCGTGCCGTCGAGGTAGACCTTCGCGTTCGGCTGCTTCTTGAGGCGGTCGACCGCGTAGTTGAGCATCTCGAACCGCTCGGCGGCAGCGTCGCGGGTGGTCGTCGCGGGGTCGTACTCGGGCGGCTGGCAGTGCTCCAGCGAGCCGTCGATCGCGGTGTACCAGGGGATGATCCCCAGACCGTCGGGCTCGAGGACGACGACCGCGTCGCGGTTGCCGATGCCCGCCGCGAACCCGTCGATCCACGCCTTGTACGCCGCCACGTCCGCGGCGCCACCGGCGGAGTACAGCGCGCAGTCGCGGAACGGGATGTCGTACGCGACCAGGACGGGGACGGTGCGGCCCGTGCGCCCGACGAGCGCACGCACGTCGTGCTTGACCTCGGCGGGCGTCCCGCCGGTGAACCAGGTGGCGCTCGGCACCGTGCTCAGCGCGAGCGCGTCCTTCTTGGCCTGGCCGCGCAGGTCGCGCGCCGCCTCGGCGGTGCTGCTGTCGGGGTTCACGTAGAGCCGGGTCTGCGGGGTCAGGACGTCGTCGCCCGCGGGGTCGGCGTGGGCGGAGCCGGCCCACGCTGGGCTGCCGCCGAGGGCGGTCAGGGCGAGGGCGGCCGCGGTCAGGGCGATCGCGCGTCGTAGGCGGGTGTTCGGGCGGGCCATCGAGGCTCCCAGGGGTCGTGCGGCGCTCCGTCGCGTCGCTGCGGTTGCTGACCGGACGATTGTGGAATCGATTCCAGTTCTGAGCATCCTGTGGGCTCGAGGGCGAAGTGTCAAGATTTGCGCGCTCTGGCGCGGCGCTCACCGGGTCAGTGCCAGGCGCCGCGCGCGTACTGCGGCTGCCACCCCGTCGTCGTCGCCGGTGCGACGTCGGCCGTCGGCTCGACGACGTCCAGCGCAGGCGCGGCGACCCCGAGATCGTGCGCCGCGCGCAGCGGCCAGGACGGGTCGCGCAGGGCGCCGCGCCCGACGAGGACCGCGTCCGCCTCTCCGTCGGCGAGGATCCGCTGGGCCAGGTGCGGGTCGTCGAGCATCCCGACGGCCGCCACGGGCAGACCCGACGTCGCGCGCACCTCGGCCGCGGCCGCGACCTGGTAACCGGGCCCGACGGGGATGGGCGCGAGCGCGTTGCCGCCTGTCGAGACGTCGACGAGGTCGACGCCGTGCCCGGCGAGCTCCTTCACCACCTGCGCGACGTCGTCGACGACGAGGCCGCCGTCCAGCCAGTCGGTCGCCGAGACGCGGACCAGCAGCGGGCGTTCGTCGGGCCAGGCCGCGCGCACGGCGTCCGCCGTCTCGACCAGCAGCCGGGCACGGTTCTCGGCCGACCCGCCGTACTCGTCGTCGCGCTGGTTGGACAACGGCGAGAGGAACTGGTGCAGCAGGTAGCCGTGGGCGGCGTGCAGCTCGACGGTGTCGAAACCGGCCGCCAGCGCGCGCCGGGCCGCGGCCGCGAACTGGCCGGGCACCGCGGCGATGTCGTCGGCCGTCATAGCGCTCGGCGCCGCGTACCCCGGGAACGCCAGGTCGGACGGCCCCACCGTCCCCCACCCGCCGTCGGCCGCGGGCACGGAGCCCGACGACGCCGCGAACGGCCGGTACGTCGACGCCTTGCGCCCGGCGTGCGCGAGCTGGACCCCGACGTGCGTCCCGCGTGCGTGCACGAACGCGGTGATGCGGCGCCAGGCCGCCACCTGCTCGTCGTTCCACAGCCCCGTGTCCTGCGGGGAGATCCGCCCCTCCGGCACCACGGCGGTGGCCTCGGCGAGCAGCAGGCCGAACCCGCCCGCGGCGCGCGCCCCCAGGTGCACCAGGTGCCAGTCGCCGGGCACGCCGTCGGTGGCCGAGTACTGGCACATGGGTGCCAGCCAGGCCCGGTTGTGGAACGTGGTGCCGCGCAGGGTGATCGGGTCGAACAGGCTCGTCATGCGCACGACGGTACGTGCCGTCACGGCCCGCCCGGTCCTTTCGTCCCACGAACGGGATGTGATTTCGCGACAGGCTGACACCCGTGCTGACCATCGCCCAGACCGTCGACGCCCACGCCCAGGCCGCCCACCACAAGGCCGAGCTGCTGCGCACCCCGGGCCTGTTCCTGGTGCGCACCGCGCTGGCCGGCGCCTACATCGGCATCGGCGTCGTCATCATGGCGACCGCGGGCGGACCGCTCGCCGCGGCGGGATCGGGCTTCACGCCGTTGGTCCAGGGCCTGGTGTTCGGCGTCGCGCTGACGATCGTGCTGGTCGCCGGGGCGGAGCTCGCCACCTCCGCGATGATGATCCTCACCCAGGGTGCGGTCCGCGGCGTCGTCGGCTGGTGCCGCGCCGCGGTCACGCTGCTCGCCGTGCTCGGTGGCAACCTGCTGGGCGCGATCGGCTTCGCCGCGCTCGTCCACGCCTCCGGAGTCCTCGCAGCCGGGACGCCCGGGGGTGCGGTGCTGGCCGGGATGGTCGAGCACAAGGCGCACGAGACGCTCGGCCAGCTGTTCGTCCGCGGCATCCTGTGCAACCTGCTCGTCTGCCTGGGGGTCTGGTGCTTCGGCCGTCTGCGGTCGGAGGGCGCCCGCATCGCCGTCGTCTTCGCGTGCGTCATGGTGTTCATCACCTCGGGCTTCGAGCACGTCGTCGCGAACATGACGACGTTCTCGCTCGGCCTGATGGGCGGGCTGCCCGGCGCGAGCGTCGCCGAGATGGCGCGCAACATCGCCGCGGTCGGGCTCGGCAACACGATCGGCGGCGCCGTCCTCGTCGGCCTCGCGTACGCCTGCGGGACGCGGGCGCCGTCGCCGGTGCTCGGTGCGGCACCCGACGACGAGCCCACGCAGGTCGCGGTCGGCGTGCGGGCCCCCGCCGTCCCGCCGGCCGACACACCCGTGCCCACGCCCGGCGAGGGGGTCGCTGCCGCAATACGGTGAGGGTGCAGGCCGACGTCATGTCGACGCGCCGCGAGCCACCCAGGAGTCCCGATGCCCCCCGCCGACAGCGACCGCCCCACCGACGAGAACGCCGCCGAGCCCGGCCCCGACGCCACGATGACCACGGACGACGGTGCGGGTGCGGAGCGTTCGTCGGACGAGCCCGCGCTCGCACCGGCCGACGAACCGCACACGTCCACGGCGGACACGTCGGAGTCCGCACACCCGGACGAGACCGTCGCCGACGCGGCTGCGAAGCCCGCGAGCACGCCCACGGCGCCGACGGCGGTGATCGGCAAGACCGAGGAACCCGCGACCGACACCGGCCGGCACGCGGTGGTCCGCCCGGCCCCGCAGCCGCCGACGGACGTCGAGGAACCCACCCGCACGTTCGCGGTCCCGGCCCGCGTCAGCTCCCGTCAGCCGCCCGCCGAGCCTGTCGCTCCCCCTGCGCCCCACGGTCCGCCGACCGGTCCCGTGACGGCCGTCGTCGCCGCGCCCGGCACCGGACCGAGCACCAAGGAGCAGCCGGTCGTCGCGGAGACGGCACCGGACACCGGTGACACGGCCCCGCCGGAGACGACGCCGGGCTTCACGGCGCCGCCCCCGGCCGACGAGGAGCTGTTCCCCGACCCCAACGCGCCGCGGTCCACGTCCGTCGGCGCCCACATCCTCGGCGTCATCGTCGGTCTGCTCCTGGGTCCGGCCGCGGCCGGCACGCTGCTGCTCGGCCAGTCCCGGATCCTCGAGGCGCAGACCCCGGGCTGGACGGCGTCGGTCGACACGGTCGGCATCCTGCTCGTCGCCCTGGGCCTGCTGCTGCTCGGCTGGGTGGTGCTGCTGGGCGTCTGGACCCCCGCGGTCCCCATCACCGCCGGCATCGTGCTGTCGGCCCTGGGCGGTGTCGCCCTCGTCGCGCCCGGGGTCGCCCGCGACATCACGCTGCAGTACCTGGACTCGTCGGGCTGGCACCTGACCATCACGCAGGTGCTGGTCTCCGGGTCGTCGGGCACGCTGATCACCGCCGGCTTCCTGGTGCTGCTCGCCGGGTTCGCCGCCGCCTTCGCCCGCCGCCGCGGCCTGCGGCTGGGCGAGTTCCGCGAGCGCCACCGCTGACCGCGGGCCGACCCGCCTGGCGCGGCGCCACCCCCCGTTCGGGCTAGAGTGCGACGGGGATCACACCCCCGCACCGATGCCGCTGCACAGGAGGTCTGCGTGACCGAGTCGACCCCCGGTGGTCTGGAGAACCTGCTCTCCGAGGACCGCCGTTTCCCCCCATCGCCCGAGTTCACGGCCCAGGCGAACGCCCACGCCGACGTCTACTCGTGGGCGGACGCCGACCGGCCCGCGTTCTGGGCCGAGCAGGCGCGCGACCTGCTGGACTGGGACACGCCGTTCGAGGAGGTGCTCGACTGGTCGGGCGCCCCGGTGGCGCGCTGGTTCGCGGACGGGCAGCTCAACGCCGCGTACAACGCGGTGGACCGGCACGTCGAGGCCGGCAACGGTGACCGCGTCGCGCTGCACTTCGAGGGCGAGGGCGGCGACACCCGCACCATCACCTACGCGGACCTGAAGCGCGAGGTCAGCAAGGCGGCGAACGCGTTGACCGGCCTGGGTGTCGAGACCGGCGACCGCGTCGCGATCTACCTGCCGCTGGTCCCCGAGGCCGTGTTCACGATGCTGGCGTGCGCGCGCATCGGCGCCCCGCACTCCGTCGTCTTCGGCGGGTTCTCCGCGGAGGCGCTGTACTCCCGCATCGTCGACGCGGAGGCGAAGCTCGTCGTGACGGCCGACGGCGGCTACCGCCGCGGCGCCCCGTCCGCGCTCAAGCCGGCGGTCGACGAGGCCCTGACCAAGGGCGAGCACCCGGTCGAGCACGTGCTGGTGGTCAAGCGCACGGGCCAGGACGTGGAGTGGACCGACGAGCGCGACGTGTGGTGGTCGGACGTCGTCGACAGCGCGTCCGACGAGCACACCCCGGTGCCGCTCGACGCCGAGCACCCCCTGTTCATCTTGTACACCTCGGGCACCACCGGGAAGCCGAAGGGCATCTTCCACACCACCGGCGGGTACCTCACGCAGGCCGCGTACACGCACAGGAACGTGTTCGACCTCAAGCCCGAGACCGACGTGTACTGGTGCACGGCCGACATCGGCTGGATCACCGGGCACACGTACGTCGTCTACGGGCCGCTGATCAACGGGGCCACGCAGGTCATCTACGAGGGCACGCCCGACACCCCGCACCGCGGTCGGTGGTGGGAGATCGTCGAGAAGTACAAGGTCTCCATCCTGTACACCGCGCCGACGGCCATCCGTACGTGCATGAAGTGGGGCGAGGAGATCCCGTCGAAGTTCGACCTCTCGTCACTGCGCGTGCTCGGGTCGGTGGGTGAGCCCATCAACCCCGAGGCGTGGATGTGGTACCGCCGCGTCATCGGCGGCGACAAGGCCCCGATCGTCGACACGTGGTGGCAGACCGAGACGGGCGCGATCATGATCAGCCCGCTGCCCGGCGTCACCGAGACCAAGCCGGGCTCCGCGCAGGTCCCGCTGCCGGGCATCGCTGCGACCGTCGTCGACGACGACGCGAAGCCCGTCCCGGACGGCGCCGGCGGCTACCTGGTGCTCACCGAGCCGTGGCCGTCCATGCTGCGCGGCATCTGGGGCGACCCGGAGCGCTACGCGGACACGTACTGGTCGCGGTTCAAGGGCCTGTACTTCGCGGGCGACGGCGCCAAGAAGGACGACGACGGCGACATCTGGCTGCTGGGCCGCGTCGACGACGTCATGAACGTGTCCGGCCACCGGCTGTCGACCACGGAGATCGAGTCGGCGCTGGTCTCGCACCCGTGGGTCGCGGAGGCGGCGGTCGTCGGCGCGAACGACGAGACCACAGGCCAGGCGGTCGTCGCGTTCGTCATCCTGCGCGGCGACGCGGCGGGCGGGTCGGAGTCGGCCGACGAGGTGCAGACGACGCTGCGCAACCACGTCGCCAAGGAGATCGGGCCCATCGCCAAGCCCCGCCAGATCCTGGTGGTCGCCGAGCTGCCCAAGACCCGGTCCGGCAAGATCATGCGCCGCCTGCTGCGCGACGTCGCCGAGAACCGCCAGGTCGGCGACGCGACCACCCTCGCGGACAGCTCGGTGATGGACCTGATCGCCCAGGGCCTCTCCCAGCCCGGCGCGAAGCAGGAGGACTGAGGGACCGAGGCGTACGCACCTCGAGTCGTCGGGTTCCCCTCGAGGTAGTCGGTTGCGACCGACTACCTCGAGGGGAGACCGACGATCGGCGGCAGCGAACCGACGACACGAGCGGTCGGGCGGCGCCGGTGGAATGCGGTTCGGCGCGGCGCGCTCGCCTGCCACACTGGCCTCTCCCGAGCGAGAGGCGTGCCGTGGCCGACCTGATCATCCCCGCCGACCTGCTGCCCGCCGACGGCCGGTTCGGATCCGGGCCGTCCAAGGTGCGCACCGAGCAGGTGGACGCCCTCGTCGCTCGCCAGGCGCTGCTGGGGACGTCGCACCGGCAGAAGCCGGTCAAGGACGTGGTCCGCTCGGTCCAGGAGGGCGTCGCGGAGCTGTTCGGGCTGCCCGACGGCTACCAGGTGGTGCTCGGCAACGGCGGCGCGACCGCCTTCTGGGACGTCGCGACGTTCGCGCTGGTCCGCGAGCGCAGCCACCACCTGGTGCTGGGCGAGTTCAGCCGCAAGTTCGCCAAGGAGACGGCCGCCGCGCCGTTCCTGGCCGAGCCCACGGTCCAGGAGGTCCCCGCGGGCCAGGGCGTGCTGCCCGTCGCCAGCCCCGGCGCCGACGTGTACGCCTGGCCGCACAACGAGACGTCGACGGGCGTCGCGCTGCCCGTCCGGCGGGTCGAGGGGGCCGACGACGACGCGCTGGTGGTCGTCGACGCGACGTCGGGCGCCGCCGGTCTGCCCGTGGACGTCGGGCAGACGGACGTCTACTACTTCTCGCCGCAGAAGGGCTTCGCGTCCGAGGGCGGACTGTGGCTCGCGATCCTGTCGCCGGCGGCGATCGAGCGCGCTCGCCAGATCGGCGCGACCGACCGCTGGATCCCCGACTTCTTCGACCTCAACGTCGCCATCGACAACTCCGCCAAGCACCAGACGTACAACACGCCGGCCATCTCGACCCTCGTGCTCATGGACGCCCAGCTGCGGTGGTTCAACGAGCACGGGGGTCTGGACTGGGCGGTGGCCCGGACGGCGGACTCGTCGTCGCGGCTGTACGACTGGGCGGAGCGCACGGCGTGGACGACGCCGTTCGTCGCAGACCCGGCGTTCCGCTCGCAGGTGGTGGGCACGGTCGACCTGACCGACGAGATCGACGTGGACCGCGTGCTGGCGGCGCTGGCGGCGAACGGCGTCGTCGACGCCTTCCCCTACCGGGCCCTGAACCGCAACCAGCTGCGCGTGGCCATGTTCCCCGCGATCGACCCGGACGACGTGAGCCGGTTCGTCGCGAGCGTGGAGTACGTCGTCGAGCACCTCTGAGCAGCACCTGAAGCGGTTCAGGGCGTGAATCGTTTAAGGGGATCAGCGCGCGGGCGCTGACCTGGTTGGGTGACGCCGTACCAGCCCGTCGGCCGACGAAGGTGCGGCGGGCCGGTACACGCCAAACGGCTGCCGCACGCGCGGCCACCCGATGCCCCGGAACGAGGATGTCCCATGAGGTCTCGACTGTCCCTGCTGCCAGGCGCCGCCCTGGCCACCGCCCTCGTCGCGCTCGGCGCGACGTCCGTCCTGGCCACGTCGGCCCAGGCGGACACGCCCCCCGGCCTGCACGTCTCGGGCACCCAGCTCGTCGAGAAGAACGGCACGCCGTTCATCGCTCGCGGAGTCAGCCACGCGCACACCTGGTACACCTCCCAGACGGCGACCGCGATCCCCGCGATCCGTGCCGCCGGGGCGAACGCCTTGCGCGTGGTGCTCTCGGACGGCCACCGGTGGAACAAGAACGACGCCACCGACGTCGCCAACATCATCAGCCTGTGCAAGGCCAACAAGCTGATCTGCATGCTCGAGGACCACGACACCACCGGCTACGGCGAGGAGGGTGCCGCCTCCAGCCTCGACGTGGCGGCCGACTACTGGATCTCGCTGGCCTCCGTGCTCAAGGGCCAGGAGGACTACATCCAGATCAACATCGGCAACGAGCCGTTCGGCAACAACGACACGGCCAACGCCAAGTGGTCGTCGGACACCCAGGCCGCGATCAAGAAGCTGCGTGCTGCCGGCCTGCACCACAACATCGTCGTCGACGCCCCCGCGTGGGGTCAGGACTGGAAGAACGTCATGCAGGCCGCCGCGCCCGCCGTGGCCGCGTCCGACCCCGACAAGAACGTCCTGTTCTCCATCCACATGTACGGCGTCTACAACCAGGCGTCCACGATCACGTCCTACCTGGACGCGTTCAAAACGATGGGCCTGCCGCTCATCATCGGCGAGTTCGGGTACCACGCCACGTCGGCCGACGTCGACACCGCGACCGTCATGTCCGAGGCCGTCAAGCGGAACATGGGCTACTACGGCTGGTCGTGGTCGGGCAACACCGACCCGATCCTCGACATGGTCCTGGGCTTCGACCCCAAGAACGTCTCCGCGTGGGGCCAGCAGGTCCTCAACGGAGTGAACGGCATCAAGTCGACGGCCGTGACGGCGACGATCTACGGCGGCACGACGCCGACTCCGACGCCGACCCCCACCGTGACACCCACGCCGACGCCTACCCCGACGCCGACGCCGACGCCGACGCCGACCGTCACGCCGACTGCGACCCCCACTCCCACCGTCACGCCCACCCCGACCCCCACGCCCACGACCCCGCCGGTCACCGGTGCGTGCACGGCGGCGCTGCAGGTCGTCGGCACGTGGCCCGGCGGCTACCAGGCCACGGTCACGGTCAAGGCCGGCAGCAAGGCGATCACCGGCTGGAAGACGGCGCTCACGTTGCCCGCGGGCGGCACGGCCCAGGGCTGGTCGGGCACGTTCAGCCAGTCCGGCACCACGCTGACCGTCGCCAACGCCGCGTGGAACGGTGCGCTGGCCGCGGGCGCCACCACCAGCTACGGCTGGGTCGGCACGGGTTCTGCCCCCGCTGCCTCGACCGCGGTGAGCTGCGGCTGACCCGCTGACCGGGAAGGGGGTGCCGAGCCGGGGCCGGCTCGGCACCCCCGTTCGTTCATGCCTCGGGTCAGTCCCGAACAGTCCGCTTCAGGACCGCACGCAGGCGCGTGACGGCCTCGCGGCCGGCGCGGTTCGCGCCGATCGTCGACGCGCTGGGGCCGTAGCCGACGAGCTGGATGCGCGGGTCGGCGACGACGGCGGTGCCGTCCATGACGATGCCGCCGCCCGGTCCGCGCAGGTGCAGCGGCGCCAGGTGGTCGAGCGCGGCGCGGAACCCGGTGCACCACAGCAGCGTCGCGGCCTCGACGGACGACGGGCCGTCCGCCCAGCCCTCGTCGGCCGGCGACCCGTCCCACTCGACGCCCGTGGGTGTGATCCGGCTGAACGCGGGCCGCGCGACGAGCACGCCGGACTCGATCCCGGCGCGGTAGGCGTCGGTCAGCGGCAGACCCGTCACGCTGACGACGCTCTGCGGCGGGAGCCCGGCGCGTGTGCGCTCCTCGACGAGCGCGACCGCCGCCCGGCCGACCTCCGGCGTGAACTCCTCGTCGCGCCACAGCGGCGGCCGGCGCGTCACCCAGGTGGTGGTCGTGACGCGGGACAGCGCGAGCAGCAGCTGCACGGCCGACGTCCCGCCGCCGATCACCACGACGTGCCCGTCGGCCAACGCCTCAGGGGTCGTGTAGTCGTGCGTGTGCAGCTGGCGCCCCCGGAACTGACCCTGCCCGGGGTACGCCGGCCAGAACGGCTTGGTCCACGTCCCTGACGCGTTCACCAGACCACGCGCCCGCCACACGACACGCTCGTCCGGCCGGTCCACGACGTGCGACTCGACCAGCAGCCGGCCGTCGTCGTCGCGCACGCGAGCCACGCGCACGGGACGCTGCACCTGCAGGTCGAAGGCGTCCTCGTACTGGGCGAAGTAGTACGGCACCGCACGCGCGGCCGGCTCGGTCGGGTCCGGCACGAGCAGCGGCATGCCCGGCAGCTCGTGCACGCCGTGCGCGTCGGCCATCGTCAGACCGGGCCAGCGGTGCTGCCACGCGCCGCCGGGCTGCGGCGCCTCGTCGAGCACGACGAAGGTTCGCTCGGCGTCCTCCCACCCGCGCTCCCCCGCCGCGGAGAAGCCGTGGGCTCGCAGGTGATAGGCGGCCGACAGCCCGGCCTGGCCCGCGCCGACGACCACGACGTCGACATCCACGGGCGCGTCCGCGCCGCCCTCGGCGCGTTCCCGACGTCGGCGCCGGGTGTCCCGCTTCTCCCGCAGCGCACGCCGCGAACCGGCACGAGGCGCGACCGTGTGCTGCGGCTCGTCGGGTGTGGCTGCGTCGGGCACGTGATCCGGCGCGCCGACGCGCGGGACGGGTGTGGAGTGCACCGCACCCTCGTCGTCGAACGTGAGCACGAGCTCGACGGTGTCGTCCGTCCGCCGGACAGGGGCCGACCCTGCGGCTTGCTCGTCCGAAGCCGGCTCCATGGCTCCCCACGGTACCCCGGGCGCCTGCCGCCCCCGGCACGGGTCCAGGGTTCACCCACGGGAACCGTCCAGGTCGTGGTGAGATGGACGGATGTCCGACGTACAGATCGAGGTCGTGAGCGGACCGCTCGACGGCGCCACCGCCGACGACGTCCGCCTCCTGGCCGGCCGTGCCGCCCAGGAGGACGGCACCGCGCCGCTGTCGGAGCAGCCGCTGCTGTGGCTGCAGGACGACGAGGCGCGGGTGTCGCACGTGCTGGCACGACGCGAGGACGCGCTCGTCGGCTACGCCCAGCTCGACCTCTCGCTGACGGCGACGGCCCGCGGCGAGCTCGTCGTCGACCCCGCGCACCGCCGGCACGGCGCGGGGACCGCGCTGCTCGACGCGGCGCGCTCGCTCGCTCACGCCGTCCCGGACCGCGTCCTGCACGTGTGGTCGCACGGCGACCTGCCGGCCGCGCGCGCGTTCGCGGACGCCGCCGGGATGCCCGCGGTCCGTGAGCTGTGGCAGATGCGGCTGGAGCAGGACGACACCCCGCGCGACGTTCCCCTTCCCGCGGGCGTCACGATGCGCACGTTCGTGCCCGGCCAGGACGAGGAGGCGTGGCGCCGCGTCAACTCGCGCGCGTTCGCCTACCACCCCGAGCAGGGCCGGATGACGAAGGCCGACCTGCGGGCCCGCGAGTCCGAGGACTGGTTCGACCCCGACGGCTTCCTGCTCGTCGAGCGCGACGGTCAGCTGCTGGGGTCGGTGTGGACCAAGGTGCACGCTGCTGGCGAGCACGGGCCGGCGCCCGTCGGCGAGATCTACGTCGTGGGCGTCGACCCGGACGCCCAGGGTCTGGGACTGGGCCGCGCGCTGACGGCCGCGGGGCTCGACCACCTGGCCGCGCGCGGCCTGCGCACGGTCATCCTCTACACGGGCGCGGAGAACGAGGTCGCGATCCGGACGTACCGCCGCGCGGGGTTCGCCCATGCCTCGAGCGACGTGATGTTCGGTTCGGATACCCGGCGTTCACCCATCGGTGCCACGATGGCGTCATGACCGACGCCTCGATCCTGGACAGCGAGCTCGCCGCCCATATCGCCGAGCACCTCGAAGCCCCTCTCGCCGCAGACGGCGGCGCGCCCGACGACGCGCAGGCGCCCCTGCCCGAGGACCGGTTCGGCGATCGCGAGCTGTCGTGGCTGGCGTTCAACCAGCGCGTGCTCGAGCTTGCGGAGGACCCGGATCTGCCGCTGCTGGAGCGGGTGCGGTTCCTCGCGATCTTCGCGTCCAACCTCGACGAGTTCTTCATGGTGCGCGTCGCCGGCCTCAAGCGCCGCATCGCCACCGGGATCGCGGTCACGGCCGCATCCGGCCTGGCGCCCCGCCAGGTGCTGGACTCGATCAGCGAGCACGCGCACGCCCTGATGAACCGGCACGCGCGCGTGTTCGCCGAGCAGGTGAAGCCGGCGCTGGCCGGTGAGGGCATCACGCTCGTGCGCTGGCAGGACCTGGGCGAGAGCGAGCAGGACCGCCTGCGCAAGTTCTTCCGCCGACAGATCTTCCCGGTGCTGACGCCGCTGGCCGTGGACCCCGCGCACCCGTTCCCGTACATCTCCGGCCTGTCGCTCAACCTCGCGGTCGTCGTCGTGAACCCCGCCACAGGCAAGGAGCACTTCGCGCGCGTCAAGGTCCCGCCCCTGCTGCCGCGGTTCATCGCGGTGGACGCGAGCGGTCGGCCCAGCGCGCCCGACGAGCAGACGGCCAGCGTGGAGAAGGGCCCCACCAGCTTCGTACCCGTCGAGGACGTCATCTCCGAGCACCTGGAGCACCTGTTCCCCGGCATGGAGGTGCACGAGCACCACACGTTCCGCGTCACGCGCAACGAGGACGTGGAGGTCGAGGAGGACGACGCCGAGAACCTCCTCAAAGCGATGGAGAAGGAGCTGCTGCGCCGCAGGTTCGGCCCGCCCGTCCGTCTCGAGATCGCCGAGGGCATCAGCCCGCGCATCCGCAAGCTCCTCATCCGCGAGCTGGGGATGGCCGACGAGGAGGTCTACGAGCTGCCCGCGCCGCTCGACCAGACCGGCCTGACCGTCATCGCCGACCTGGATCGCGCCGAGCTGCAGTACCCCCGTTTCGTCCCGACGACGCACCGCCAGCTCGCCGAGGTGGAGAGCGCGACGCCGTCGGACATGTTCGCCAAGATCCGCGAGCGCGACATCCTGCTCCACCATCCGTACGACTCGTTCTCCACGAGCGTGCAGACGTTCCTGGAGCAGGCCGCCGCCGACCCGCAGGTGCTGGCCATCAAGCAGACGCTCTACCGCACGTCGGGCGACTCCCCCATCGTCGACGCCCTCATCGACGCCGCCCAGGCGGGCAAGCAGGTGCTGGCCCTCGTCGAGATCAAGGCGCGGTTCGACGAGCAGAACAACATCTCCTGGGCCCGCAAGCTGGAGCAGGCCGGCGTGCACGTCGTCTACGGCATCGTCGGCCTCAAGACGCACTGCAAGCTCAGCATGGTGGTGCGCCAGGAGTCCGACGGGCTGCGCCGCTACAGCCACGTCGGGACCGGCAACTACCACCCCAAGACGGCACGCCTGTACACCGACCTCGGGCTGCTCACGGCCGACGTCGAGGTGGGCCAGGACCTGACCCGGCTGTTCAACCAGCTCTCCGGGTACGCGCCCAAGAGCCGGTTCCACCGCCTGCTCGTCGCGCCGCGCAGCGTGCGCACGGGCCTGATCGAACGGATCGAGCGCGAGGCCCGCGCGGCCGTCGCCGGTGAGCCCGCGTGGATCAAGATCAAGGTCAACTCGATGGTCGACGAGGCCACGATCGACGCTCTCTACCGCGCCTCGCAGGCGGGTGTCCCGGTCGACATCGTCGTGCGCGGCATCTGCTCGCTGCGCCCCGGCGTGCCCGGCCTCAGCGAGAACATCCGCGTCCGCTCCATCCTGGGACGCTTCCTCGAGCACTCGCGCATCTTCGCCTTCGCGCACAGCGTCCCGGGCGACGAGGACACCTTCGAGGGGCCTGACGTGCTCATCGGGAGCGCGGACCTCATGCACCGCAACCTGGATCGCCGGGTGGAGGCGCTCGTGCGGATCGCTGACCCCGATCAGGTCACCGAGCTCGTCGACCTGATCGACGAGTCCATGGACGACGCGACCTCGTCGTGGCACCTCGAGCCGGACGACACGTGGACCCGGCACGCCAAGGACGCCGACGGCGCGCCGCTCGTCGACCTGCAGTCCGTGCTGATCCAGCGCCAGCGCCGGCGCCCGGGATCGGTCAGGTGAGCTCTCCGGGGACACGGACGGTCGTCGAGGCCGCCGGGGCGCTCGTCTGGCGCGTCCGCACGGGCCGCCTGCAGGTCGCGCTCGTCCACCGACCGCGCTACCGCGACTGGTCGTGGCCCAAGGGCAAGCTGGACCCCGGCGAGTCGATCGTGCAGGCCGCGTGGCGCGAGGTCGCCGAGGAGACCCAGCAGGACGTCGTGCTCGGCATCCCGCTGCCCGGCCTCGAGTACCGGATCTCCGACGGACGCACCAAACGCGTGCACTACTGGGCCGCACAGGTGGCGGGCCGGGTGGACGCCGCCGCGCTGCGCGCCCGTCCGCCCGTCCCCCGGGCGTCGACGCACGAGATCGACGACGTGCGCTGGTTCGACGTCGACGCCGCCGGGGCGCGGCTCACGCGGCCCGAGGACAACGCGCCGCTCGTCGCGCTCGTCGACGCGCACGCCAAGGGACGGCTGGACACCCGGGCCCTCGTGGTCGCGCGGCACGGGACGGCCGTCAAGCGTCACGCGTGGAAGGGCGGCGAGCTGGACCGGCCACTGACCCGCGAGGGCGCCGACCAGGCGAAGGCCCTGGTGCCGATCCTGTCCGCCTTCGGCGTCACGCGCGTCGTGACGAGCGCGTGGGCGCGGTGCGCCGCGACGGTCCAGCCGTACGCCGCCGCCGCTCAGGTGCCGGGCGAGGTGTCGTCGCTGCTGACCGAGCACGAGCACTCGTCGTCCCCCGCTCGGGTGGCCCGGCAGGTCGTCGACCTGCTGGAGTGGCCCGGCGACAGCGTGCTGTGCACGCACCGGCCCGTGCTGCCGACGGTCGTCGACGTGCTGGCGCAGCACACGCGGCGCGCCGTCGCCGACGAACTGCCGACGGGCGACCCGTTCCTGGAGCCCGGCGAGGCGCTCGTCGCGCACGTCGCCCAGACCGCCAAGGGCCCGCGCGTGGTCGCCGTCGAGCGGCACGAGCCGGTCGTCGGCTGACAGACGCCCGGGCGACGTCCTACAGGAAGATGTTCAGGACCAGGTAGACCAGCGCCGCGACGACAGCCGCCGCCGGGATCGTCAGGACCCATGCCACGGCGATGTTCTTGGCCACGCCCCACCGCACGGCCGACGCGCGCTTGGTGGCGCCGACGCCCATGATCGCCGATGTCACCGTGTGCGTGGTGGAGACCGGAGCCTGCAGGACGTACGCGTTGAAGTACAGGACCGTCGCCGACACGGACTCGGCGACGAAGCCGCGTGCCGGGTCCACCTCGATGATCTTGCGGCCCAGCGTGCGCATGATGCGCCAGCCGCCCGAGTACGTCCCCGCCGAGATCGCGGCGGCCGCGCAGACCTTGACCCACAGCGGGATGCCGGCGTGCTTGTCGGCCCAGCCGACCGTCAGCAGTGCCAGGTAGATGACACCCATCGTCTTCTGCGCGTCCTGCAGGCCGTGACCGAGGGCCATCGCGGAGGCGGACACGGTCTGCGCGAGCCGGAACCGGCGCATCGTCTTGGCCGGCGCCTTGTTCCGCAGCAGCCACAGGACGCCAACCATGATCGCGAACGCGAGGCCGAACCCGACCAACGGCGAGATCACCATCGGGAGCACGACCTTGTCGTACACCGAGCTCCAGTACACGCCTAGGCTCGCCGCAAGGCCGGCACCCACGAGGCCGCCGATCAGCGCGTGGGTCGACGACGACGGCAGGCCGAACCACCACGTGATGAGGTTCCAGCCGATCGCACCCACGAGAGCGGCGACGATCACCACGAGCGCCTGGTGACCGGAGGCGTCCTTGAGGTCGACGATGGACGTCGCGATGGTCTCCGCGACGGCCGTGCCCAGCAGGGCGCCGACGAAGTTCATGATCGCGGCCATGGTGAGCGCCACGCGCGGCGTCAGGGCCCGTGTCGAGACCGATGTCGCGATGGCGTTGGCCGCGTCGTGAAAACCATTGGTGTAGTCGAAGCCGAGCGCGAGCGCGATGACGACGACGACGAGTGCTGCCTCCACCCGGCTCAGGACTCCTTGAGCGCGATGGTCTCGACCGTGTTCGCCACCTTCTCGAAGGCGTCGGCCGCGTCCTCGAGCTTCTCGACGATCTCCTTGAGCTTCATCAGCAGGATCGGGTCGGAGATCTCGTCGAACATCTGGGCGAGCAGCTTGCGGTGGGACTTGTCGGCCTGGTTCTCGAGGCGGTTGACCTCGACCCAGTACTCGGACAGCGAGTCCATCGAGCGCAGCCGCGGCATCGCCTCGGCCGTCAGCTCGGCCGCGCGCTGCAGGACCTGCACCTGGTCGGAGACGCGCGCCGGCAGCTCGTCGACCTTGTACAGGACGATGAGGTCGGCGGCCTCGTCCATGTAGTCCATGCAGTCGTCGAGGCTCGAGGCGAGGTTGTAGATGTCGTCGCGGTCGAACGGCGTGACGAACGTCTGGTTCAGCCGACGCATGATCGAGTGGGTCGCGTTGTCGGCCTCGTGCTCCGCGTCGGAGATGAGCTTGCCGATCTCCTTGCGGGTCGCGCGGTCGGCACCCAGCATCTGTCCCAGGAGGTTGGCTCCGGTGACCAGGTGCTGTGCCGAAGCGGCGAAGAGGTCGAAGAACGTGGTGTCGCGCGGTGTCAGGCGCAGGCGCACGGGAAGCTCCGGGGAGGGGGTGGGACGGTCGGGATCAGGCTAGGACACGGGCCCGTGTTTGCCTAACGCCCGACGACGAGCAGGTGACCGCCACGTGACGCCACGCCGTCCGAGGCCCGTCCGGATTGCCCCGCCGTGCCGCGTGTCGACTGCTGCGCGCCATGGCGCGCCTCACTCGTCGAGGCCGCAGGAAGGCGACGAAGGAGCGACGCCGGGCCGGTGGGTCCTGGCACGCGCGGACGCAGTCCGCGCATCGGGCGTCACGACGTAGGAGCGACGCCGGGCCGGTGGGTCCTGGCCCGCGCGGACGCAGTCCGCGCATCGGGCGTCGCGACGTAGGAGCGACGCCGGGCCGGTGGGTCCTGGCCCGCGCGGACGCAGTCCGCGCATCGGGCGTCGCGACGTAGGAGCGACGCCGGGCCGGGAGCGCCTCTCGGCGCGAGGCCGCTCGAAGCGGCTTGAGATGGAGCCCGGGGCTACCGCGACCCGGCGTCGAGGACCATGCTACGCCGGTTGGCAGGAGCCGAGCCTGGCTCAGTCGAGCTTGCCGGCCCGCCACAGCGTGGCGGCGTGCTCGAGCTCCTCGGCGGTGCGCACGAGCGAGGCGGCTCCACGTGTCATGCGTGCCGCGCCACCGGGGTCGACGTCGTCGAGGTGGTCGGCGTCGAAGGCGGCACCCGCGGCCAGGACGCGGCGGAACGAGGCGGCGCGCTCGAGAGCGACGGCCAGGTCGCCGGTGTAGACGCCGGAGAGCACGGCGTCGGCGACGGCGCGCACGTCTGCGGGACCGGGTGCGTCGGCCACGCCGGCGACGACCTCGTGCACGGGCGCCACCCCCGCACCGAGCTTGTACCGGTCGGACACGGTGCCGGGGTCCCGGCGCACCCACTCGCGCAGCACGTACAGCCGCCACAGCGCGCCGGGGAGGGTCTCCGCGGGCGCGTCGGACCAGAGGGCGGCGACGACGTCGAGGCCTTCGGTCTCGACGAGGGCGACGAGCCGCGCGACGACGTCGGGGTCGGCGTTGGCCCGCCCCTGGTGCACGATCGCCGCCGCCGTGGTGTGGGCCACCTGCGACCGGGTCGCGGGGTCGATGCCTCCGGGCAGGGCCTCGGCCGCGACCGCGTCCAGGCTCGCCGGCCTGCGTGGTCGTCGTGGTTCAGAGCTCATCGCACCTCCCGCTCACCGATCGCTCATCGAGCTCGACCCCCGCCGCGATCCGGGCGGCCGCACCGCGGCGAGAGTCGATCTCGACGCCGTCGGCCGGGCGTGGGGTGCCATTGTCGGTCACACCTGCCGCAGATGCGTCAACTTCGGTAGTGTCCGATTCGGCCCTCGGCGTGCAATGGCGCAGGTCGGGGGCCAGAGTGGGGTTGGAACCCTCAGGAGGCGCCTGAGGGCGCGAGCGCGAGGAGTGCCGCCGATGTCGCAGACGCCGGAGTCCCAGACGGGAGGGGCAGTGTCGTCCACCGGTCGAAGCCCTCATCACAACCGCGCTATCGCACTCGCGGTGGCCGCCGCCGTCGGTGGCTTCCTGTTCGGCTTCGACAGCTCCGTGATCAACGGTGCCGTCGAGGGCTTCACCCACGACTTCAAGATCCTCGACATGTCCGCCGGCACGTTCATCAAGGCCTTCGTGGTGGCGGTCGCACTGCTCGGCTGCGCCCTCGGGGCATGGTTGGGCGGGCGGCTGGCTGACCGGTGGGGCCGCACCAAGGTGATGTTCCTCGGTGCCGTCCTCTTCTTCATCTCCTCGATCCTGTCCGCCATCGCGTTCGGCGTGTGGGACCTCGTGCTGTGGCGCTTCATGGCCGGCATCGGCATCGGCATCGCCTCGGTGATCGCCCCCGCCTACATCGCCGAGATCGCCCCAGCGGCCGTCCGTGGGCGGCTCGGGTCCCTGCAACAGCTCGCCATCGTCCTCGGCATCTTCGCGGCGCTGCTGTCCGACCAGCTTCTCGCAGTAGCCACCGGGGTCGACGACAACCCCGCGGCCGCCGAGCTGTGGTTGGGGTTGGAGGCCTGGCGCTGGATGTTCCTGGTCGCGATCGTGCCGGCCGCCGTCTACGGGTATCTCGCGCTCCGCATACCCGAGTCGCCGCGCTACCTCATCGCCCGGGGCGACCGTGAGCAGGCCAAGACGATCCTCGCCGGCGTGCTCGGTCCGGACGAGGACCCCGAGGAGCGCGTCGCCGAGATCGAGCGGAAGATCGAGACCGACAAGAGCCTGGCCGAGCAGTCGAGCCTCAAGGGGCCGGTGCTCGGCCTCCAAGGGATCGTCTGGGTCGGCATCCTGCTGTCCGTCTTCCAGCAGTTCGTCGGCATCAACGTGATCTTCTACTACTCCAACACCTTGTGGCAGGCGGTGGGGTTCGACGCGAGCGACTCGTTCACCTACTCGACCATCACGTCGGTCACCAACGTCGTCGTCACGTTCATCGCGATCGCGCTCATCGACAAGATCGGTCGTCGACCGCTGCTGCTCATCGGGTCCGTGGGCATGGCGGTGTGCCTCGGCTTCATGGCGCTGGCCTTCACCCAGTCCACCGGTTCCGGGGACGACGTCACGCTTCCGGGTGCCTGGGGCACCAGTGCCCTCATCGCCGCGAACCTGTTCGTAGTGTTCTTCGGAGCCACCTGGGGGCCGCTGGTGTGGGTCCTGCTGGGCGAGATGTTCCCGCCCCGGATCCGCGCTGCGGCGCTCGGTGTCGCCGCCGCCGCGCAGTGGCTGGCCAACTTCGCCATCACCATGACCTTCCCCCCGATGCTCGATGCGTTCGGCGCCACCGGCCCGTACCTGATGTACGCCATCTTCGCGGCGCTGTCCTTCGTCTTCGTGCTGTGGAAGGTGCCCGAGACCAAGGGCATCCAGCTCGAGGACATGGAGGACGTCAAGGTGGTCCGCCGCCAACGCGGCTCCACCGCCTGACGTCACCTTGCGCGACCGACCTTCAGCCGCGGCGCCCGCGCACACCTCGACCCATGGGCCGAGGTGTGCGCGGGCGTCGTCGTTCCCACAGGGTGGCTGAGGACACATCGAATCGATTGCCTGGTGCAAACATCTAGGCGTATGCTTGCAGCACGCAACCAAGGAGATCCCGTGCCCACCTCGCTCGCCGAACCGCGACCGGCGCCCGACGCCGCGCCGCCGGACGCCGGCCGCGCGGACGCCGCTTCGTCGCAGCACCAGTCGCTCATGCGCTCCCTGGAGGCGTTCACGCGGGCGATGCGTGAGGCCAGCGCCGATCTGGCACGCAGGGCCGACTGCTCGCGCGCGACGCTCGCCATTTTCCACGCGCTCGATCGCCGCGGCCCGCTCCCCGTCGGGGACATCGCCCAGGTCCTGCGGGTGGACATCTCGGTGGCCAGCCGCCAGGTGAGCTGCATGGTCGACGAGGGCTACGTGGTCCGCCAGGTCGACGCCGACGACCGGCGCGTCCGCACGATCGCCCTGTCCGACGCCGGCCGCGCACGGGCGCGGGCGATCGACGCGAAGGCCGACGGGTTCATGCGCGACGTCTTCGCCCGCTGGGAGCCCGACGCGATGGCCGCCGCGGACGACGTCCTGGACCGCCTGGTCCGGTCGCTCGACGACGCGTCGAGCCGCCCGCACCGCTCCGTCGGCCGGGACCGCACCGACTGACCTGAGCCAGCCACCGAACCGCACCACCCACCGAACCGCACCACGCACTCCGACCTGCCGACGACGCCGGGCCGCACACACCAGCCGAACCAGCAGGAAGAGAACCACGTTGACCAGCACCACCACGCCCCACGACGTCGAGGCCGGCGCCGCACCCGACGGCGCCATGTCGCACCGCCAGGTGCTCGAGGCGCTGTCCGGCATCCTCCTCGGGATGTTCGTCTCGATCCTCGCGACGAGCGTCGTCTCGTCGTCCCTGCCGCGCATCATCACCGACCTGCACGGCAAGCAGTCGGCGTTCACCTGGGTGGTCACGGCCACCCTGCTGACGACGACCATCTCGACCCCCATCTGGGGCAAGCTCGCCGACCTGGTCAACCGCAAGCTGCTCATCCAGCTCGCGCTGACCATCTCGGTGATCTCCGCCGCGCTGGCCGGCTTCTCGCACAACACCGAGATGCTCATCACGATGCGCGCCTTCCAGGGCATCGGCGCCGGCGGTCTGACCGCGCTCGGCACCGTCCTGATCGCCGACATCATCAGCCCGCGCGAGCGCGGCCGCTACATGGGTTACATGGGCGCGGTCATGGGTGTCGCCATGGTCGGCGGCCCGCTGCTGGGCGGCGTGCTGACCGACTCCGCGCTGGGGTGGCGCTGGAACTTCTTCGTCGGCCTGCCCTTCGCGGTCGCCGCGATCGTCGTCCTGCAGCGCACGCTGCACCTGCCCAGGGCCGCCAAGCGCGACGTCAAGATCGACTACCTGGGCGCCACGCTCATCTCCGTCGGGATCGCGGGCCTGCTGCTGTGGGTCACGTTCGCCGGTGACAAGTTCGACTGGATGTCCTGGCAGACGGTCGCGATGGTCGGCGGCTCGCTGGTCGTCCTCGCGCTCGCCGTCCTCGCGGAGGCCAAGGCCAGCGACCCGATCATCCCGCTGCACCTGTTCCGCAACCGCACGCTGGTGCTCGCGGTCATCGGGAGCGTCGCGGTGGGCATCGCCATGTTCGGCACGTCGGTCTTCATCGGCCAGTACATGCAGCTCGCCCGCGGCAAGACGCCCACGCAGTCCGGCCTGCTGACCATCCCGATGGTCGTCGGCCTCATGGGCTCGTCGATGATCGTCGGCCGGATCATCGCCCGCACCGGCCGCTACAAGAAGTTCATGGTCGCCGGAGCGGTCCTGCTGACCGCAGGCCTCGGCCTCATGGGCACCATCCACTACGACACGAACTTCGTGCTCGTCGCGCTCTACATGCTGATCCTGGGCGCCGGTGTCGGCATGCTCATGCAGAACCTCGTCCTCGCGGTGCAGAACACGCTCGACGTCCGCGAGATCGGCTCGGGCACCGCGTCCGTGGCCTTCTTCCGCACGCTCGGCGGCGCAATCGGCGTCTCCGCGCTGGGGGCCGTGCTGTCCACGCACGTCACCGACCTGATGGCCAAGGGCCTGGCCCGCATCGGCATCGACCCGAGCGCGATGGCGGGGGACGGCAGCCTGCCCGACCTGAGGACGCTGCCCGCACCTGTGCGCACCGTCGTCGAGCAGGCGTTCGGCGACTCGATCGCGGACCTGTTCCTCATCGCGACGCCCATCGCGCTGATCTCGTTGGTCGCGGTCCTGCTGCTCAAGGAGGTCCCGCTGGGTAACCGCTCGGGCATCCAGCAGCGCCTCGAGGTCGACGGTCAGCCCGTCGACGAGCAGGTCCCCGGTCAGCCGCTGGTCGGCGAGCCCGTGGTCGTCTCGCAGGACGGCCGTCCCGTCGACGAGGCAGCCGACGACGCGCGCCAGGACGCGCGCGTCTGACCGCACGCACCGACGCCCGGCTCCCCCACGTGGGGAGCCGGGCGTCGCCGTTCGTCGGGCGGGTCAGCCCGCGTCGGGCAGCGCGGCGCTCTCGTGGCCGTCGTCGGCCACCGCGCGGAGACCCAGCTGTCCGACGGCGGACATCGCGCGGTTGAGCCGCCCGAGCTGGCGCGTCAGCTCGTCGATCTCCTCGGGCGTCCAGTCGTCGAGCGCGCCGTGCAGGTACGCACGCCGGGACGCCTGGGCCGCCTGGAGCTGGGCCACGCCCGCGTCGGTGAGGCTGAGCAGCTGGCCCCGGAAGTCGTCGGGGTCGGGCCGACGAGCGAGCAGCCCGAGGCCGGTGAGCCGGGTCAGCTGACGCGACATGGTGCCGCGCCCGACGCCGATGTAGGCCGCGAGGTCGCTGCCGCGCATGTCCGGCGTCGACGCGACCAGAGCCATCAGCTCGTAGGCGGCCGGCTCCAGGTCCGGGTGCACCTCACGTGCCAGACGCGACGACGAGGCGTGCGCGCGCCGCAGGAACAGGCCGAGCTCGCGCTCCAGCTCGCCGAAGTTGTCATCCACCACGCCGCCCATCTTGGCGGATCGCGACGCGTGCTCCGAGCATCGAACGGCCTCGTCTAGGTGACAGCACCCAGACGAGCCCGAATTACCCCGGTCGGGCTCAGCGGCTCCAGGTCACGCGCTGGCGCGCGACGTGCGCGAGGGCCGCGACCCGCGTCGGGTCGAGCGCCGCCGGCATCGCACGGAAGACGGCCGGGACCACGTGCCGCGGGACCACCAGGACGGGCCCGAGCGGGTCCTGCCGCCCGGCGACCTCGAGCTCGCCCTGGACGACGACGACGCTGCGCACCGTGATCGACGCGCAACCCGCGGCGACCAGCAGCGCGTGCACACGCTCCGCCTCCAGTCGTGCGTTGCGCACGTAGGGCCGGGCCTGCCCGTCGACCTCGATGACGCGGCCCTCGAGCCGGACGTGCTGCCCGGGCAGCCGGTGCTCCGCGACGGTGAAGATCCCGCCCGGACCCACCAGCAGGTGGGCGACGTGCGAGCCCTGCCGACCCAGCGGCACGTCGTGCACCACCTGCCAGCCCTCGACGTGCAGCCGCTCGAGCCTGGCCCGCAGCGGCGAGCCCCGCTCCGCGCGCGCCTGTCGCACCTCCGGCGCATCCCGGTCCTCGTTGCCCAGCCACGCCTCGAGCGCGGCCTGGTCGGCAGGTGCCAGGGTGGGCGAAGGCGCCGTCACCGGCATCACCAGCTCGGCGACGTCGGAACGCAGGTACGCCTGGGCGGCCTTGCGGAGGCGGTCCTCGAGCACCGGGTCATCGACGACGACCTCGCCCGACTGCAGGTCCACCGAGCCCACCGGGGCGCCCGTCTCCTGGGTCACGAACAAGCGGTCGGCGCCGTAGCGCCTCCACCGTCGGACCGTCAGGAGCTGTTCCACGTGAGCATTATCGGCAGCGCCGCACCCGAACTACAGCGGTGTCCACCAGGTGCGCACCGGGTGTCGACCGAATGGCCGACACCCGGACGTGTCCCGCGCCGACCGGAGACCGGTCAGCGCAGGATCGAGGCGTAGGTCAGGCGTCTGCGGGCTCGAACGTCAGGCTCACCGAGTTCATGCAGAACCGGTCGCCGGTGGGGGTCTGCGGGGCGTCGTCGAACACGTGCCCCAGGTGCGAGCCGCACCGGGCGCACCGCACCTCGGTACGCACCATGCCGTGCGTGCGGTCCTCCAGCAGCTCGACCGCGTCGCCCGCGAGCGGCGTGTAGAAGCTCGGCCACCCGCAGTGCGAGTCGAACTTCGCGTCCGAGCGGAACAGCTCCGCGCTGCACGCCCGGCACCGGTACACGCCGTCGCGCTTCTCCCCCAGCAGCTCGCCGGTCCACGCCCGCTCGGTCCCGGCCTGCCGCAGCACCGCGAACTCCTGCGGGTTCAGCTCCAGGGCCCACTCCTGCTCGGTCTTCGTCACCTCGTACGTCACGTCGTCTCCTTCGTCGTGCTCGTGGGGCCGTTCCCCCGTCCAGCCCAACACCTCCCCCGGGCGCATCGTTCCCGCAGGTACCCTCACCTCACGCGCGCCGCCCCGGCGCGCCCGCCGAGATCGTGAGGTCCGCCGGTGCCGCGCTCCGGATCCCGCCGCCGCTGGTCGCTGACACGCTATTTCGCGTTCGTCAGCATCCTGGCCATGGCCGCGCTCGGCTGCGCGCTCGTGTGGGTGACGTCGACCGTCATGCGCCAGCAGGCCATCGACGACGGCATCGCGTCCGCCGAGTCCGTGATGTCCTACGCCGCACGCTCGCTGCCCGCCGACGCGTTCGTCACCGGGCAGCTGACGGACGAGCAGGAGGCAGCGGTCGACGACGCGATCGCCGGGTTCGGCGAACAGCGCCTTCGTGATCTGCGCCTGTGGAGCGCCGCCGGGAGCCTGCTCTACAGCAAGGCCGGGGAGTCGTCGGGCTTCCCGGACACCACGCGCAACCAGGCGGCGCAGCGTGGCAACGCGAACGCCGAGGTGATCGTCGACGTCCGCAGCTCGACGGAGGCGGAGCAGCCCGGCGAGCAGACCCAGGTGCTCGACGTCTACGTCCCGGTGACCGTCGAGGACACCGACCCGTCGGGCGCCGCACCCCCCGGCGCGACACAGGCCACCGTCGTCGGGACGGCCGAGGTCATGCTCGACCACACCGAGTCGGCCGCGACGCTCGCCTCCGCTGTCGCCAAGGTCGCGCTCGTGGTCGCCGGCGGCCTGGTCGCCCTCTGGCTGCTGCTCTTCCGCACCGTGTGGACCACGTCGAAGAACCTCCAGGCGAAGGCGCTCGAGAACGCCCGCCTCGCGCTGCTCGACTCCCTGACGGGCCTGCCCAACCGGCGGCTGCTGGCGGAGCGCATGCAGCACACGGTCGCGGAGGCACAGAGCACGGGCGGGCGGCTCGGCATGGTGCTGCTCGACATCGACAGGTTCAAGGACATCAACGACTCGCTCGGCCACGACCACGGGGACGAGCTGCTCGAGCAGGTGGCGACGCGCCTTCGCCAGGCGTTACGGGACGAGGACATCGTGGCGCGTCTGGGTGGCGACGAGTTCGCCATCCTGCTGACCGACGTGCGCTCGGTCGCAGACGCGGAGCGCCTGGCCCGACGAGTCCGAGACCTCTTCGTGCCACCCTTCCAGCTCGGAGAGATGTCGCTGCACGTCGAGACGTCGGTCGGCGTGGCCTGCCTCCCCGACCACGCTGCCGACGCGTCCTCGCTCATGCGCACCGCCGACGTCGCGATGTACAGCGCCAAGCACCACCGCACGGGCGTCGCCACCTACTCGCCGGACGAGGACCACTCCTCCCCCGCCCGGCTGGTGCTGCTGGGGGACCTCCACCGCGCTCTGGACCCCGCCGACGACGAGCCCCGCACGCTCGAGATGCACTACCAGCCCAAGGTCGACCTGGACACGGGGCGGATCGTGGGGCTCGAGGCGCTCATGCGCTGGCGCCACCCCACGCAGGGTCTGCTCGCACCCAGCGTCTTCATCCCGCTGGCGGAGCAGTCCGGCATCATCCACCGGCTGACCCGGTACGCGCTGACGGAGTCGGTGAAGCAGCTCGCGACCTGGCTGGCGGAGGGGCGGTCGACGCCCGTCGCGGTCAACCTGTCCGCGCACGACGTGACGAGCACCCGCGTGGTCGAGGTGATCGAGGAGCTGCTGGCGGAGCACGACGTGCCCGCCGCGCTGCTCGAGGTCGAGATCACGGAGACGGCGCTGGTCGCCGACCCGTCCCGCGTCGTCCCCGTGCTCGAGCGGCTCGCGGCGCTCGGCGTCAGGGTGGCGATCGACGACTTCGGCATCGGCAACACCTCGATCGCGCAGCTGCGGGACCTGCCCGTGGCCGAGCTGAAGATCGACCGCCTCTTCGTCGCGGACCTGGGCGACGGGGGCCGCGAGAGTGCCCACGTGGTCGTGCAGGCGATGGTCGACCTGGCGCACTCCTTCGGGTTGAGCGTCGTCGCGGAAGGGGTCGAGGACGAGATCGCGGCGGCCGTCCTGCGCCGCCTGAGCGTCGACCAGGCGCAGGGCTTCCTGTACTCCCCCGCCATCCCCGCCGACGAGCTCGTCGGGCTGGCCATGCTCCCCCGGCCGACCGGGACACGCGTTCACGACGACATCGCGGGGTGAAAGTACGGCAGAATCCTCAAGTCTGGCGCTCGAGTGCCGATGGACGACCTGGGAGAGTCATCTCCGCTCGCCGATGCACAAGGAGTGCCCGACCGTGATGGACGACCTGCTGCAGGAGATGATCAACCCGGCTCCGGCACAGCACGACCGGCCCCGGCGCCGCCGCCTGTGGGCCACGGTCGCGATCGTCGGGATGGCCGCGATCGGTGTCACGTCGCTGACTACGTCGGCGCTGTTCTCCGACCGCGAGCGGACGGGCGGCACCATCACGACGGGCACGCTCGACCTCGGGGTCGACCAGAGCCTCACGTTCAACATGCCGGTGGGCAACATGCTGCCTGGCGCACGCGTCTACGCTCCCGTGACGATCACGAACGACGGAAGCCTCGCGTTCGAGTACTCCGCGAAGGTGACGGCCGACCCGGTGGCGAGCGGGAACCCCGACCCCGACCTGGGCAACGGGGACACGCCGGGCACGGGTGACCTGACCAGCCAGCTGCACCTGGACCTGTACAAGGTGAGCTCGGCGGCGTGCAACGACACCCGGGTGAGCGCCGGCACGCTCCTCGGCAGCTCGCCGGGTGCGTGGGGCATCGGCACCAACCAGCAGCTGTTCGGCAGCACGACGCCGGGTGACGCCACGAACCTCACCGTCAGCGCCAAGGCGAAGAGCTACCTCTGCGTCCGGGTCGGCTTCAGCGAGGACGCCGGCAACACGTTCCAGAACACCGCCGCGAAGATCACCCTGACGTTCGACGCGGTGCAGCAGACCGGGTTCACGGACGGTTCGAACCCCGCGAACGGCTGACCAGATGCCGAGACCGGATCTCCACCCGGTCGCCGCGACGATCGAACGACGAGCGCCGCGGCCCGCAGCGGCGACCCCGGCAGGGCCGCCGAAGGTGCGACGCGGCAAGCGGCGACGCCTCCTGTCGGCCGCGCTGTGGACCGTGATCGCGACGTGCGCCCTGGCGTACGCGACCTCGCTGGCGGTGCCGCTGTGGTACCAGCTCCACGACCAGAAGCTGCTGATCGTGACCTCCGGCTCGATGGTCCCGACGTTCGACCCCGGTGACGCCGTGGTCACCCGCAACGTGGGTGACAGCTACGAGCTGCTCAAGCCAGGGCTCATGGTGTCGTTCTGGCCGCTCGGATCGACCCAGCTGGTCACGCACCGCATCGTGTCCGTCACGAACATCGCGAGCACGACGGGCGAGGTGGACGGCGAGGGGCGAGCCATCAAGTCGATGCGGGACGGGAAGCCGGTCGAGGTCCCGTACATCATCACCAAGGGCGATGCGAACGAGGAGAACGACGCGAACGCGACGCCCGCCGCCAACGTGCAGGGGATCGTGCTCTCGGTGCATCCGCACTGGGGTTGGGTGCTGCAGTGGGCCGAGTCGCCCGCCGGGCGGGCAGCGATGCTCGTCCCGCCGCTCGTGGCACTGGCGACCCTCGAGGTCCTGGCCGTGGCCGACGGGCGTCGGCGCGGCCCGAGGCCCGAGCGCCGACCCGAGGAGAGGCACATCGATGCCGTTCTCCACGGGTGAGGACGAACGCGGCGCTCGGCTGATCGGCGCCGACCGCGCGACGTGGCTGCGCCTCGGCGCCGCGGTCGCGCTCGGCGTGGCGGCGTTCGGTGCCCCCCGCATCCCGGGGACTGCCGCCGCGTACACCGATTCCGTCCCCAGCACGGGATCGGTCAGCACGTCGGCCGACTTCGAGCGACAGCAGACCCCCGCCCTCGACGCACCCCGGCCGATCTCCACCCCGACGCCCGACACCGAGCCGTCCGTGGCACCGACGACCGGTGCCACGGACGGCTGACCGTCAGCTCCGCACGCCCCGCGCGGCCAGCAGCACGCCGGCAGGGTCGTAGCTCCGCGACAGCTCGCCCAGTCGGGCAGCCACCGGCGCCGTGAAGACGCGCTCGGCCCAGGCAGGGCCCGCGGTGTCGGTGAAGTTGGGCAGACCGCCGGCCCGCGACCAGGGCCGCAGCCCGTCGACGACGCGGTTCGAGTCGGCGACGACCGTCTGGGCGATCTCGGGGATCATCAGGCCGATCGTGAACACCTGGTAGGCCGCGGTGCGGTGCGCGAACGCGCAGTCGGGGCCGCGACGCACGCGCCCACCGAGCTGACGCACCTCGACCATCACCTGAGCGGTCCGAGCCTCCGGCCCGACCAGCTCGACGAGGGCGTCGGCCGTGTCGGGCCCGAACTCGTCCAGGAGCAGCGACTGCTCGTGCAGAGGCATCGGGTCGTCGGGGTCCGAGTGGATCTGCGCCAGCGCCGCGTACGGCATGACCCCCACCGCGTCGATCAGCGGGGTCGCCACCGATCGCATGGCGCGGATCATCTCCTCGCCGACACCGGGGTCACCGGTCCAGGCGAACCGCAGCGCGATCGTCGTGCGGCCGCGCAGCGGCTCGGGGAAGAGCTCCAGGTCGGGCAGCCGCATGACGGCGACCGAGGTGGTGCCCTCGTCGGGCAGCAGGTCCGTCCACACGCTCCACGTCCGCAGGACGGCCGTCGCGTCGACGCCGTCGAACCAGATCGCGCCACCGTAGAGGGTCGGCTGGTCGATCAGGTCGATCTCTACTGCGGTGACGATGCCCAGCGATCCCTTGCCGCCACGCAGCCCCCAGAACAGGTCGGGGTTCTCGGTCGCGGTGGCGCGCCGCTGGACCCCGTCGCCAGTGACCACGTCGAACGCGCGGACGGTGTCCGACGACAGACCGTGCGTCCGGGCAACGGGCCCGAGCCCGCCCCCGGTGAGGAAGCCGACGACGCCGACGTCGGGCGACGAGCCGCACAGGCCCGCGAGACCGTGCGGTGCACAGGCCTCGAGGACCGCGGCCCAGCGGACGCCGGCGCCGATGCGCGCCCAGCGCTCGTCGGCGTGGACCTCGAGCTCGTCGAGGGCAGCGGTGTGCACCAGGACGGCGCCGCTCATGGACTCGGTCGCGCCGTGGCCCGTCCCGGCGACGGCGACGGGGACGCCGAACGCCGCCGCGAGGCGCAGGGTCGTGCTGACGTCGTCCGCGCTCGTGGCCTCGACGACCGCCAGCGGGCGGACCGCGTGCGTGATGTTGCTGGTGACCGTGAGCCGGCGGTAGCCGTCGCTGTCCGGCAGGTGCACGGCGGGGACGGCGTCGACCAGCGCCCGGACGGCCGGGACCGCCGCGGGCTCGAAGCCGGTCGCGGTGGCGCGGTCGGTCGGTGTGTTGATGCTCATGGTTCGCCTCTCGGGCTCGGCGCGGGTGTGCCCGGCCGGGAATCGTCCGGCGCCGTTGTCGACGCACGGACGATCAAGGGCACGGCCGCCGATGCCTGATACGTGCCGGTTCGCCGAGGTGGGTGCTACGACCCAGGCAGCGTGAACGTGAAGGTCGTGCCCTCGCCCACCGTGCTCGTCACCGTGAGCTCCCCGCCGTGGGCCGCGACCACCGCCTTCGCGATGGACAGACCGAGGCCCACCCCGGGGATCGCCTGCCTCGTCGCCGTCGTCGCCCGGAAGAACCGCGTCGCCAGCCGGTCGAGCTCGTCGGGCGGGATGCCGATCCCCGTGTCGGAGACGTCCACACGCGCACCCCCACCCTCTCCCGGCGCGACACGGACCTCGATCCGGCCACCGCGCGGCGTGAACTTCACCGCGTTGGAGATGAGGTTGGTGAACACCTGCTCGAGCCGCTGCGGGTCCCCCACCACCGGGACGGTCGGCCCGTCGACGGTGACGGTGACACCCGCCGCCTCGGCGACGGGGGCGACGTCGACGAGCACCGAGCGGGCCGTCGCGGTCACGTCCATGGGTTGCCGGGCGATGGCGAACGTCCCCGCGTCCACCTGCGCGGTGAGCAGCAGGTCGCTCACGAGCCGCAGCTGGCGGCGCGCGTTGCGCTGCACGACGGCCAGGAACTCGCGCTGCTCGTCGGTCAGCGGGTCGGGGCCGTCCAGGACCAGCTCCAGGTAGCCCAGCACCGACGTCAGCGGTGTGCGCAGCTCGTGACTGACGAGGCTCACGAACTCGTCCTTGAGGCGGGACGCCTCGCGCTCCGCGGTGACGTCGGTGGCGACGAACACGTACCCGATCGTCGAGCCGTGCCCGTCCACCCGCCGCGTGACGCTCAGATTGACCGTGACCCGCGTGCCGTCGCGGCGCACGATCGTCCAGTCGTCGGCCCGCGCCTCCGGCAGGATCGACGGTGCCGCCACGGCGGCGAACAGGTCGGGCTGGTCGGCCTCCGACGCCTCGTCCGCACCCACCCCGAACACCTCGCTGTACCGCCGGCGCAGCTCGCTCGTGTCCAGCAGGTCCGCGACCCGGCTCTCCCCGACGAACTCGTCGCGCCGGTAGCCCAGCAGTCGCTCGGCCCCGGGGTTGAACACCTCGACGCGCCCCTCGGGGTCCGTCGCGATGATGGCCTGCTCCGTGACGGCGTCGATCACCGAGACGAGGTGCGCGTACGCGGCCTCGCGACCCTGCACCAGCTCCGCGAGCATGTCCGCGTCGCGGCGCAGGTGCTCGTTCAGCCGCAGCGCCTCGCGCTCCAGATCGGCCAGCGTCGCGTTACGGACGCGCAGGCGGGAGGTCGCCTCGTGCACGATGACGGCGATCGTGGCGGCGACGAAGGCGACGAACAGGCTGCGGGCCAGCAGCGTGGCCGTCACGGCCATCTGCGGGTCCAGGACCACGGGCGCCAGTACCGCGAACCCGACGGCGACCGGCCCGATGACCATCCCGATCCGTCCGGGGCGCCCGGCCAGCGTGACGACGGGGATGAACACGAGCGCCCCGATGATCGACAGACCGCCGCCGGTCGCGAACCGCAGCAGAGCGACCGCGACCAGCTGGATCAGGGGCAGCACGTCCTCGGCCCACGGCGGCCCGTCCCGCCACGGCACGACGCGCGCGAGCAGAGGAACCGTCAGGGCGACGAGGATGCTCGTGGCCGCCCAGCCCGGGTGGGTGATGCTGCCCGGGATGCACGCGACGACGACCACCGCGACCGCGAACGAGACGACGAACGGAAGCTGCCGCTCGAACACGTCCGCGTCGGGCCCGACCACCCGTGACAGGACGCGCACGGCACCCGTCGCCTCGCCGCCCGGTCCACCCCGCGAGGCCAGCCGGACACGACGGATGAGCCCGGGTCCGCCGATCACGTCGGTGCCGGCCTCGTCCCTGCGCGGGTCGCTCATGCCACCAGGCTCCGCAGCACCAGCACGACGGCGGTGACCGCACCGGCGATGACGGCGGCGACCAGCACGCGCCACTCGTCGCGCCGGTTCGCGCGGATCTCGTCGCGCAGCGCCTCGTCCGAGCAGGGGTCGTCGACCATCAGCCCATCACCTTGCCCGTCTTCTCGGTCTTGTCCCACACCTGGCTGGCTCCGCGCCACTGCTTGACGTACGCGTCCAGCGTGATCGCACAGAGCAGTGGTCCGAAGCCCACGACGTACAGCAGCACGCGCGACAGCCAGCGGCCGCCCGGGAGCAGCTCCGCACGCCGCACCAGCCGCGCGGCGAGCATCGCGATCACCGTCCACGAGTAGAAGACGAGCGTGAGCACCTCGATGCCACCGGCGCTCATCTCCATCCCCAGCGCGTGCGGGACGCGCTCCTCCCACAGGCCCGGGATCCACGCCGCGAGCATCACGACGATGGCCCCGAGGCCGGGGAACAGCAGCCCCTGCAGCCAGGACCGGCGGGCCGTGTCGCGGTCCAGCAGCAGCGTCGTCGCCGTGATGAAGACGTACCCCACCACCGCCACCCACCACGCGGTCTGGAACGTCTGGCGGGCCGCGTCCGGGTCGACGAAGTACAGCCCGACGAGCCCCACCGCGGCGGCCGTCATCGCCACCGGCAGCAGGTAGACCGAGAACCAGATGCCGCCGAAGGACAGCGACGACAGCCGGTGGCCCGCGCCGCGGCTCGTGAACGGCCGCCGGAACCAGACCGTCGAGAACCGGCGCGTGATCTGCACGTTGCCCCGCGCCCACCGCACCCGCTGCTTCCACAGCGCGGTCACCGAGTCGGGCTCCTCGGCCAGCACCACGGCCGCGGGCTCGAAGACGACCCGACGCCTGCCCAGCTGGGTCAGGAACGTGGTGAAGGTGTCCTCGGCGAGCGTCGTCGTGTCGATGCTGCCCCCCACCGCCTCGAGGTTCTCGCGCGAGTGCAGCTGCGCACCGCCGGCCAGGCAGGCCATCGCACCCAGCACGTTCTGCGCGCGGCGCGCCGCGGCCTGGGCCGTCACGTACTCGTACCCGATGAAGCGCGACACCGTGCCCGGGTGCGCCGAACCCTCGCGGATGAACGCGGTCACCGCACCGACCTCCGGGTCCGCCAGGTGACGCGTCATGCGGCGCAGCGAGTCGGGCCGGTAGATGACGTCGGCGTCCATGATGAGCAGCGCCTGCATCCAGTCGTCCGCGAGCGCGCGAGCGATGCCGTGGTTGAGCGTGTGCGCCTTGCCCTGCCCGCCCTGGTCGCGACGCAGGTGGACGATCCGTCCCGGGTGCTCCGCCGCCTTCGCGAGCACCACCTGCGGGGTGTCGTCGGTGCTCGCGTCGTCGACGACGTAGACGCGCAGCCGGTCCGGTGGGTACTCGAGCCGCATGAGCCGCTCGAGCGAGGCGGCGAGCACCGCACCCTCGTTCCACGCGGGGACGACGACCACCACGCGCGGCAGGTACGGGCCGGCCCTCCCCAGGTGGTTGCGGAACGCGTGCACCGGGACCAGGACGTACTGGAAGACCCCGGCCAGCACCGGGACGACGCCGGCGAGGACCAGCACCAGCAGGACGACGACGAGCACGTCGTGCCACGTCATGTGCCGACGACCCCCGCCAGCCACGGGTAGGAGCCGACGTCCGTCGCGACGTGCGCGTCGGAGGCGGCGACGAGCGCGACGCCGGCCGCCGACCACCGCGCCCGCACCCGCGGGCCCGGGCAGCGCCACTTCTCGTTGACCTCGACGAACGTGCCGGTCTCGACCGCCGCCCGGGCGAACGCGTCGAGGAGCTCGTCGCTGACGTCGTCGTCGGACAGGCCGATCTTGGGCAGCAAGGAGAACGGGTGCGCGACCTGCGCGCGGCCGACGGCCCGCATGGCGCGCGCGGTGGCGGTGACCAGCATCTCGACCGCGTCGGCCGACGACAGCCCCGCGGCCAGGTGCTCCTGGGTGACGCGCGGGCTCCACGGGCCGTCCGGGCCGGGGAACTGGTGGTCGGCCAGCAGGACGCGGTCCACGCCGGTGGACGAGCCCACCGCGGCGAGCACCTCGGGCGGCGCGTCGACCGCACCGGAGGCGTCCCAGATCTTGGCCTCCACCCCCGTCACGACGGTCAGCCCGTCGACGCGGGGCAACGCCGCGACGGCGGCCAGGAAGTCCGGCACGTACGTGGTCGAGGCGCGCACGTGGTCGACCATGCGCACGGTCATCAGACCGGCGGCGTGCGCCGCCTCGAGATTCTCCCGCGGTGTGCTGACCGCGTCGTCGGAGAACGTGGAGTGGACGTGATGGTCGCCGCGCAGGTCGGGCCGCGGGGCCGCCGGCTGGTCCGGGCCCGTCATGGCGCCGGCAGCACCTGGTCGACGGGCATGAACACGTCCTCGAGGTAGCGGACGTTGGCGATCTCGACGAAGTCCATGACCTGCGGGACCGGCCGGGACAGGACGGCGTCGAGGGTGATCGACGGCATGTCGACACCCGCCGCGATCGTCAGGGGCATCGCCCCCGGGAAGCGCGGGTTGACCTCCAGCAGGGCGGGGACCCCGTCCTTGTCGCGCTTGAGCTGCACGTTCGCGACGGTCGTCAGGCCGATGGCCTTCGCGACTGCCGTCGCGGTCGCGATCAGCTCGTCGTCGTGCACGGTGACACCGGCCACGGCCACGCCCGAGTCGACGCGCAGCCGCGCCCGCGGCACGGCGGCGATGATCCGACCGTCGAGGCCTGCGAGCACGTCCACCGAGTACTCGTCACCGGGCAGCAGCTCCTGGACCAGCAGGTCCTCGTCCGCGTGCACGGCGTCGAGCTCGGCCTGCGACTCGACCACCCGGACGCCGCGGGACCCGGCACCACGGCGCGGCTTGACGATCACGGGGAAGTCCCAGCCGCTGACGGCCTGCGGCGTGCCGAGCAGCTCGGTGCGCGGGACGCGGCACGTGCGGGCGCACGCCCGGGCCAGGGCAAGCTTGTCGAGGCAGGTCTCGAGCGTCCGCAGGGACGGCGACGCCAGCAGGGTCCCGCCGTCGTGCAGGCGGTCGCGCTCGGCCGCGATCCGCGGCAGCTCGACGTCGACCGTCGGGAACAGGACGTCCACCCGGTCGGCGGCGCACATGGCCAGGACCACGTCGACGAAGTCGTCGGCCAGGCCGGCCGGCACCAGGCGGCGGTGCTCCGCGTCCACCAGGTAGAGCCCGCTGGCCCAACGGTCCATGTCCGCGGCGATCACCTCCACGTCGCCGCGCCGCAGCAGCGAGCGGATGATCGCGATGCCCGCGGGTCCGCCAGCGCCGGTGACGAGCACCCTCATCGATGACCTCCGTGCTGGTCGTCGGCCCGCTCGGCGTCCGCCGCGCGCAGGCCTGCGTTGTTCCCTGACCGGGTGATCATCGCAGCCGCGCGGACCATCTCCAGCGGCTCGACGGCGCCACCTGTCCCGAATCGTCCCCAGTACAGGGCGGTCGCGCGCACCAGCTCGGGAGCCATGTAGTCGCGGTGGGCCTGGGACGCGTACGCCGCGAGCATCTCGAGCTTCTTCTCGACGAAGCCGTCGACGGGCACGAAGCGCGAGGGACGGAAGTCGATGGTCGACGACGGGCTCTGGAACGCGCCGACGAACGGGATCCTGCGGGCCGCCACCTGCACGGCCTCGTGCACCGCCCGGTGGTCCTGGTGCCGGTCGTGCGACGAGTGCGTGTAGACGATCGTGGGCTGGACCAGCGCGATCGTCTCCTCGATCGCGGTGATGACACCGCCCGCGGGATCGATCCGTGTGTCGGGAAAGTCGTGCAGGAACAGCCGCGCGCCGATCACACCCGCCGAGGCGAGGGCCTCGTGCCGACGCACGTCGGCCTCGCCGCCGACGGCCCCGCCTGACAACGTCAGCACGACGACCGTGTCCCCCGAAGCGGCGTGGGCCGCGAGCGTGGCACCGACGCCGATCTCGACGTCGTCGGGATGCGCACCGACGGCCAGCACGGTCTCGCCCTGCGACTGCGCCGCTCGGTTCGCGCGCCCCTGCAGCGCCAGCGCGGTGACGCGCTCGACGAGGGTCGCCGCGGGGACGGGCTTCACCAGGAACTCGTCGGCGTCCCGCCGCAGCGCCTCGACCGCGTAGTCGACGCTGGCGAAGGCGGTGGAGACGATCACGGGGACGCCGGGGGCCCGCGACCGCAGCTCGACGAGCAGGTCGAGCCCGCTCATGCCGGGCATCTGGATGTCGGTGAGGACGGCGTCGAACTGCGTCCGGTCCACCTCCGCGAGCGCGGACATGGCCTCGTGCACGACCGTGACGTCCATGCCGCCGCGGCGCTCGAGAACCGTGCGCACGAACTGCGCGGTGTCCACGTCGTCCTCGACGACGAGGACCGTGATCTGCTCGTCGGTCACTGCCACCTCACTTCCCTCCCCCAACGTATCGGCGCACGCGGGCGCGCGCCCAAGGAGGGGTCGAGGGTGATCGGTCACACAGGAATACCCACCGGCCCCTCCCTGTTGAGCGGGGCAGTACATGCAAACGCATGAACTTCTGAGATGAGGCGCGACATGCAGTTCGGGATCTTCTCCGTCGGTGACGTGACCACCGACCCCACCACCGGTCGCACGCCGGACGACACCGAACGCGTGCGCAGCATGCTGACGATCGCGAAGCACGCCGACGAGGCGGGCCTCGACGTCTTCGCCACCGGCGAGCACCACAACCCGCCGTTCGTCCCCTCCTCGCCCACGACGATGCTCGGCTACCTGGCCGGTGTCACCAAGAACATCACCCTGTCGACGTCCACGACCCTCATCACCACCAACGACCCGGTGCGGCTGGCCGAGGAGTACGCGATGCTCCAGGTGATCGCCGACGGGCGGATGGACCTCATGATGGGCCGCGGCAACACCGGCCCCGTGTACCCGTGGTTCGGGCAGGACATCCGCCAGGGCATCCCGCTGGCGATCGAGAACTACGCCCTCCTGCGCCGCCTGTGGACCGAGGACGTCGTCGACTGGTCCGGCAAGTTCCGCACCCCGCTGCAGGGCTTCACCTCCACGCCACGCCCGCTCGACGGTGTGCCGCCGTTCGTCTGGCACGGCTCGATCCGCTCCCCCGAGATCGCCGAGCAGGCGGCCTACTACGGCGACGGCTTCTTCCACAACGCGATCTTCTGGCCCATGGAGCACACCGCGCAGATGGTGAACTTCTACCGCCAGCGCTTCGAGCACTACGGGCACGGCTCCGCCGACCAGGCGATCGTCGGGCTGGGCGGCCAGGTGTTCATGGATCGCGACAGCCAGCGCGCCGTGGACCGGTTCCGCCCGTACTTCGACGTCGCGCCGGTCTACGGGCACGGCCCGTCGCTCGAGGACTTCGCCGCGCAGACCCCGCTGACCGTCGGCTCGCCGCAGCAGGTCATCGACCGGTACGGGGCGTTCTACCAGCAGGTGGGCCACTACCAGCGCCAGCTGTTCCTCATGGACCACGCGGGCCTGCCGCTCAAGACCGTGCTGGAGCAGATCGACCTGCTGGCCGAGGAGGTCGTGCCCGTCCTTCGTCGGGAGGCCGAGGCCGTCCGCCCGGCCCACGTGCCGGCCGCACCGCCGTCGCACGCCGAGCGCGTGGCCGCAGCGCGCACCGCTGGCGAGGTGCACGAGCAGTCCGTCGCGGCGGCCGACCACTGGACCGGTCGCACGGCCGAGGACGACGTGGAAGCGGCGGACGCCGTCACGCGTTGAGCAGTTCCGTGGTGGGTGCAGACTTCTAGGCATGAAGGAAGAAGGAGCGATGAGCGAACGCTCGATCGTCGTCATCTCGTCGGGGCTGTCCCAGCCCTCGTCGACGCGTCTGCTGGCCGACCGGCTGGCCGACGCGACCGTCGCGGAGCTCGCGGCCCGCGGCATCACCGCGAACGTGCGGACCGTGGAGCTGCGCGACCTGGCGCACGAGGTGGTCAACGCGATGCTGACCGGATTCGCGGCCGGTGACCTGGCCGCGGCCGTCGAGGCCGTCAAGGGGGCCGACGGCGTCATCGCCGTCACCCCGATCTTCTCCGCGTCCTATGCGGGGCTGTTCAAGTCGTTCGTCGACATCCTCGAGCCGGACGCGCTGGCCGGGGTGCCCGTGCTGCTGGGCGCGACCGGCGGCTCCGCCCGCCACTCGCTGGCCATCGACTACGCGCTGCGGCCGCTGTTCGGGTACCTGCGGGCCGACGTCCAGCCCACGGCCGTCTTCGCAGCGACCGACGACTGGGCCACGGCCGGCGGCGACCAGAGCCACCCGCTGCCCGCCCGCATCCGGCGCGCGGGCCGCGAGCTGGCCGAGACGGTCGCCGACCGAGAGCCGGCGGCTCCGACGGGCCTGTACGACGCGGTCCCGAGCTTCACGGACCTCCTCGGCGGCTGAGCCCCCATCCCGACGAATCAGTCGGTCCCACCCGCATCAGCCGGGTGCGACCGACCGATTCACGTCTGAGCCGACTGATTCACGCAGGCCGGACCGTACGATCGGGGCAGCGGCACGACGAGGGGAGCACGGGTGACCGGTGCCGAACGTCTGCGCCGCGCACTGCGCGCCCTGACGCACTCCCCCGACCCCGGCGAGGCGGCCGAGGAGCCCGCGCTGCCCGAGGTGCCGCGGGACCTGCCGCCGCTCATGCGCGAGCTGGGCGCGGCGCTGCTCTCGTCGGGCCAGTCGGTCGTCGACATCGAGGCACAGCTCGCCGCGGTCGCGGGCGCGTACGGCGCACACCAGGTGCGCGTCTTCGTCCTGCCCACGGGTGTGTTCCTGCAGGTGGACAGCACCGAGGGGACCGTCACCGACGTCACCGGGCCGCGCTCGGCGACCGACCTGCCCATGCACCAGGTGGGTGCGGTCGAGTCGCTGGTCCGACGGCTGTCGTCGGGCACCGCGGACCTGGCCCAGGCGCGCGTCGAGCTCCGCCGGGTCCTGGCCTCGCCCCCGCGGTTCGGGCCGATCTTCGTCGTGCTCGGCCACGCCCTGCTGACCCTCGGGTTCGGGCTCATCCTCTACCCGACGGTCGACGCGTTCCCGGTCTACATCGGCCTCGGCGCGCTCGTCGGCGTCCTGCGCCTGCTCGCGTCCCGCTGGCCGACGTTGGACAGCGTGCTGCCCGTCTTCGCGGCGTTCCTGGTCTCGATCGTGACGATCGAGTTCATCGCGCCGCACGTCGGCGGCAACGCGTTGCGTCTGCTCACACCGGCGCTGATCGCGTTCCTGCCGGGCATGATGCTGGCGGTCGCGGCCATCGAGCTGACCAGCAACCAAGTGGTCGCGGGAGCGAGCCGCATGGTCTACGGCATCGCCCAGCTGCTGCTGCTCGCGTTCGGCGTGGTGATCGCCATCAGCGTGACCGGCGCGTTCGAGACGTCCGACAAGACGACGCTCGCGCCGTGGTGGGCCGGGCTCGCCGGGGTGGTGATCGCCGCGATCGGGTACCGGTACTTCGCCTCCACCCCGCCGGGTGCGTTCTGGTGGGTGCTGGGCGCCATGGTGGTCGCGTACTGCGCGCAGGCGGCCGGGAGCGCGCTGCTGACCACCGAGCTCGGCGGCTTCGTCGGTGCACTGTTCGTCGCACCGGTCGCCCAGGCGATCTCGCGCACGCGCAACGGCCCGCCCGCGGTCGTCGTGACCCAGCCCGCCTTCTGGATGCTGGTGCCCGGCGCCCTCGGCTTCCGCAGCGTCTCCGAGCTGGCCACCGGCCAGTCGCTGGGTGTGACCGACATGATCAGCACCGGTATCGCGCTGTTCTCGATCGCGCTCGGCGTGCTGGTGGGCAGCGCGCTCACCGGTGACGCCCGGCGCATGCGGCAACGCATGGTCCGCGGGTCGGTCCGGCGGGGCGTGGCCGGTGATGCGCTCGACGGAGCAGCCGGAGGTGCGGCCGACGGAGTCGACATGGTCGACGACGCGGCCGGCGAGATCGGCGACTCCGAGTCGCAAGCCTGAGGGAGCGTTCTCTCAGTTCAGCCCTTCCCGCTTGACAGCGGGTTTGTCCGGGTTCAGGGTATCCCCTCAGAGAGCGCTCCCTCGCGCCCTCCGGCTCCACCTGATGCACAACCCACCCTGTCAATGACGACCCCTGGGGGAAGCATGGCTCCCGTTCCACATCCCGCACCCGCCTCGTTCCCGGCCGGTGCAACCGGCGCCCCGTCCGGGCGCGCCGCGCGCGCCGCCGTCGCCGCCCTGGCGGCACTCGCGATGGTCCTGACGTTCGTCGCCGTCCGCGCCGACACCGCGCACGCCGCGGCGGCGGTCGTGCTCTCGAAGGGCAAGCCCACCACCGCGTCGTCGGTGGAGAACGGCGGCACCGTCGCCGCCAACGCGACCGACGGCGACGTCGGCACCCGCTGGTCCAGCGCCGCCGCCGACCCGCAGTGGCTGCAGGTGGACCTCGGTTCAACGCAGTCGATCAGCGAGGTCGACCTCACGTGGGAGACGGCGTACGCGTCGAAGTACACGATCCAGGTCTCCGGCGACGGGTCCACCTGGACCACCGTGTACACCGGTGCCCCGACGTCGGCGGCCAAGCAGGCGCTCGCCGTCAGCGCGTCCGGCCGCTACGTCCGCCTGAACGCCACGGCCCGCGCCACGCAGTACGGCGTCTCGCTGTGGGAGTTCGAGGTGCTCGGCACCTCGGCCCCCGCGGGTTCGTCCCTGCTGTCCAAGGGCCGGCCGACGACGGCCTCGTCGGCCGAGTCCGCCGCGACGCCCGCGTCGGCCGCGACCGACGGTGACCTGGGCACCCGCTGGTCCAGCCAGTTCTCCGTGCCGCAGTGGATCGCCGTCGACCTCGGCTCAGCGAAGCCGCTCAGCCGCGTCGACCTGACATGGGAGGCCGCCTACGCGACGAGCTACCAGGTGCAGACGTCGAACGACGGGAGCACGTGGACCACCCAGTCGACGCAGACGGCGTCGTCGGCCACCAAGCAGTCCGTCGCGCTCAACGCCACGGCCCGCTGGGTCCGCATCAACGCGACCGGGCGCGCCACCGGCTACGGCATCTCGCTGTGGGAGCTCGAGGTCTTCGGGACGGACAGCACGACGACGCCGACGCCCACCACGACCCCGACCCCGACCCCGACGTCCACCCCGACCACCCCCGGCGGCGCCGTGCTCCTCAGCTACGGCAAGCCCGGCACGGCGTCGTCGAGCCAGGACGACGGCACCTGCTACCAGTGCACGCCGGACAAGGCGCTCGACGCCGATCCGGCCAGCCGCTGGGCCACCGCCAACCCCGGCGGCTGGACGGACGCCGGCTGGCTCCAGGTGGACCTGGGCGCCACGGCGCACGTGTCGCAGGTGGTGCTGCAGTGGGACCCGGCGTACGCGACCGGCTACCAGGTCCAGGTCTCGGCCAACGGCTCGTCGTGGACCACCATCTACTCGACGACGACGGGCAAGGGCCTCAAGGAGACCTTGAACGTCTCGGGTGACGGCCGTTACGTGCGGCTCAACCTCACCAAGCGGTCCGGGCCGTACGGGTACTCGCTGTACGCGTTCGACGTCTACGGCACGGGCGGCAACCCGGTCCAGCCGCCGAGCACCAACCACCCGGCCCCCAACTTCACGCACCTGGCGTGGAGCGACGAGTTCAACGGCGCCGCCGGCTCCGGCCCGGACACGTCGAAGTGGACGGTCGATGCGGGGACCGGCCAGAACGGCGAGCAGCAGTACTACACGCCGTCGGGCAACCTGAACATGGACGGCCAGGGGCACCTGGTGATCGAGGCCCGCAAGCAGACGGCGGGCGGGCGCGACTACACGTCGGGCCGCATGAACACGTCGAACAAGTACATGTTCACGTACGGCCGCGTCGAGGCCCGGATCAAGGTGCCGACGGGTCAGGGCTACTGGCCGGCGTTCTGGATGATGGGCGCCGACTTCCTGACCGGGCGGCCGTGGCCCTACAACGGCGAGGTCGACATCATGGAGGTGCTCGGCAAGGACACCACCACGTCGTACTCCACGCTGCACGCGCCGGCCTACAACGGTGCGGGCGGCTACGGCGGGTCCTACAAGCTGCCGAACGGTGCGCCGCTGTCCGACGACTTCCACACCTGGGCCGCCGAGTGGGACGCCAGCGGGATCCGGTACTACCTGGACGACCGCCTGGTGTTCACGGCCGACAAGGCGACCGTCGAGTCGACGCGGGGGCCGTGGATCTACGACCACGACTTCTACGTGATCCTGAACCTGGCGGTGGGTGGTGACTGGCCTGGTCCCGTGGACGCGACCACGCCGTTCCCGGCCAAGATGCTGGTGGACTACGTGCGCGTCTACCGCTGACGGACGATCACGCACAGCAACCAGCCGCACCTGCGACGGAAGTCGCCTCGTGGGACCAGAACCGGTCCCACCAGGACGCACCCGTCACAGGTGCGGCTGGTTCGTGCGGTGCTATAAGGGGGACCATGACCAGCACGCCCACCGGACCCGCCGCGACGATCGAGGAGGTCGCCCGGCGCGCCGGCGTGTCCCGGTCGACGGTGTCGCGCGTGCTCAACGGTGTCGCGACCGTGGACCCGAGGATGCGGCGCGCGGTCGACGAGGCCGTCCGGGCCACCGGGTACGTGCCCAACCTGGCCGCGCGATCACTCGTCACCCGCCGCACGAACTCGGTCGCACTCGTCATCTCCGAGCCCGCGTCCGGCGCCGCCGGGGCCGAGTTCCTGCAGCGGATCTTCTCCGACCCGTACTTCGGCCGGGTCACCGCCGGCGCGCAGGCCGTGCTGCGGACGACGGGCGTGCACCTGGTCGTCGTCCCGGCCGACCGCGACGACCACGACTTCGTCCTGACCTACCTGCGCCAGGGCCACGTCGACGGCGTCCTGTTCCTGTCCGGCGGCGACGAGAGCGGGCTGCCGCGCGCGCTGCACGAGATGAACGTGCCGCTCGTCCTGTCCCACCAGCCCACCACGTCGCTCCCGGTGAGCTGGGTGGACGCCGACCAGGCCATCGGCGGGCGGCTGGCGGCCGAGCACCTCGCCGGCTTGGGCCGACGCCACGCCGTCGTGCTCGCCGGACCGCCCGACGTCGCCGCGGCGAGAGACCGCGTCCGCGGGTTCCAGGCCGCGGCCGACGAGCGAGGCATCGCCGTCGTCGTCGCGCACGGCGACTTCAGCGCCCGCTCCGGCACCGCGGGGGCGCGGACGATCCTCGCGGAGCACCCGGGAACGGACGCCGTGTTCGCCGCCAACGACCTGGTCGCGGAGGCCGCGTCGCGCGTGCTGCAGGACGCCGGTCGCCGGGTCCCCCAGGACATCGCCGTCGTCGGCTTCGACGACAGCCTGGCGGCGGCCGACGCGACCCCGGCACTGACCACCGTCCGCCAGCCGGTCGAGGACATGGCCGGTGAGATGGCCCGCCTGCTGCTCGACCGGATCGCCTCGCCCGACCAGCCGCCCCGCGGGGTGATGTTCACCCCGACGCTCGTCACCCGCGCCACGACCTGAGACCACCAAACCCCCGCAACGTCCGAGCAACTGGTCGCTATAGCAACCAGTTGCTCGGACGTTGCGGGGTGGGGCTGTGTCGGGGACGCCCGCGCGCGGTTCGCACCATCGCCGCGCGCGGGCGTCGTTCAGGCGATCACCAGGGCGACGGCGCGGGCGGGCTCACCACGTCCGGGCGGTCGTTGCAGGTGATCGTGTTGGGCACGAACGGCGTGAGCCAGTTGCGGCCGGCCTCCCACGGGTTGCCGTCGGTGCCGTCGTTGCCGCCCAGGTCGACGAGCGAGAACTCCGACCCGGTCGACGCGAAGTGGAACGAGCCGCAGTTGTTCACGCCGGCCCAGCCGATGTTGCGCACGTCGACGTTCTTGAACGACGCCGACCCGAACGCCCGGGCGCTGACCACCGACGTCCCGGCGCCGTCCACCTGCACGTCGGTGAAGTGGACGTCCTTGACGCCCCACGTGTCCTTCACGCCGTAGTCGGACACCGCCATGATCGCGTTGTAGCCGCTGTCGAGGTAGTGGTCGCCGATGACGTCGATGCCGGTGACGTCGCCCTCGAGCGCGTACAGCCAGATGGACCCGAGACCGATCTTCCAGTTCAGGTCCAGCGTGCTGCCGCGGACGGTGGTGTTGTCGCGGAACGTGGTGCGGCCGGAGAACGGCGTCGAGCCGAAGCGAGCGCCGGCGTGCAGCGTGCTGCCCTCGCGGACCGGGTCGGCGACGACGTTGGACGCGACCGTGTTGTCGTGGCCGCCGTAGATCGCGATGTTGTTGGCCAGGGCCGGGGCGATCACGGTGTTGTGGGAGAACACGTTGTCGTGGTCGGCGTCGGCGACCGGGTCGGTGACCTGGTCGGACCACATCGCCAGGCCGTCGTCGCCCGTGCCACGCACGAAGTTGTTCGTCACCGTGGCGTGGGTGATGCCGCGGCGCAGGTTCAGGCCGTCGGCGATCTGGTCGACGATGACGTTGTCCTTGACGGTCAGCCCGTCGAAGGGCCCGTCGAACCACATGCCGACCTTCGTGTGCTGGATGAACAGCCGCTCGACGGTCGAGCCCCCGCCCAGTGCGCCGCCGACACCGTTGACCTGGTCGTCGTCGACGCGGTCGCGGACGTTCCCGACGATCGCGAAGTCGGCCAGGTGCACGTCGGTGGACCCGCCGTCCTCGACGTACTTGCCATAGACGCCGACGCCGTCACCTGTGAGCGTCGTCCACCAGCTCCCCGCGCCGAGCAGCGTCACCTTGTCCACGACCAGGTGACGGTCGACCTTGTACGTGCCCGGTGGGACGTAGACGGGCAGGTGCTTCTTGGCGCCCGCCGCGATCGCCTTGTCGAGCGCGTCGGCGGAGCTGCGACGCCCCGTCGGATCGGCGCCGTAGAGCCACGCGTTGACGAACGCGCCCTTCGGGACCTTGGGCAGGCCCACCTGCTCGAAGTCGGCCACGTCGAGCGCGATCCAGTCGAGCTTGTTGCCCGCCGGGACCGTGAAGCGGACGGTGTCGCCCTTCTTCAGCGGGACGACGAGCGGGATGCGCTTCTCCGCGAACACGTGGAACGGACGGAACGGCTTGTCGAAGACGGGCGCCGGGGTGGTCGCCGACGGGACGCAGCCGCACTCGGTGAGCCACCAGTCCTTGTTGGGCTCGGCCTGCGGGTCGTTGGAGAACGGGTACGTGCCGTACAGCCACGAGTACTGCGACGTCAGCGTCGCGCTGGTGAGCTTGCGGCCGTTGACGGCCACGTCGATCGGTCCGGTCAGACCGCCGCCGGTGGCCGAGTCGGGGATCGAGTAGCGCAGTGTGACCGCGTTGGCGGGCTTGGTGAGCGTGAACTGGACGTACTCGCCTGCCTTGTCGAGCTTGACGACGGACCGGCCCGACGCCTCGCTCGCCACGGTGTAGGCGGTGCGGTCGGGGCCGACGACCTCGCCGGTCGTCGTCGCGTTCTCGGCTTCCTGCTCCACGAACGGGACGGTCGCGCCGCGGTCGGCGGTGAGCGACGGGTCGAGCGCGGCGACGGTCTCGACGCCGGGCGTGGGCTTGCTGGCGGCGAGGCCGGGGGTGGCCGCGGCCAGCGTGGCGACGAGCGCGACGGCCGTCGTCGCCGCGACGCGTGCCGCGCGCCGGCGATGGGTACGAACGGGGTTCCTCACGGAGACGCCTCCTTGCGTGCACCGGGCGACGGCAGCGGGGGTGCCCCGTCGCGGAATGGTCACACCGTACGGAACGTACAAACCATGAGACAAGACTCAAACAGAAACTGGAAGAACTTGCGTATTGCGCCGCAAATGACTGACGTCGCCCTACCCCTGACCTGCCCCATCTCTGACAGCAGGCGCTGCGGTGGTTCCCTTGACGAACGGACCGGCGTCAGCCCAGGACCGACACCACACCCTGGGCGTCCGACCCCACCAGGTGCCGGCCGACCTGCCGCAGCGAGAGCAACCCGACGGGCGTCCCGACCTGGGTCACGCCCTGCCCGGCGGCGGCGTCGATGCCGATGAGCCGGGCGGGGTCGGACGGCGCCCCGAGCACGATCGTGAAGAAGCGGGGCCCGTCGGTCATGGGCGTCATGGCGAGCGCGTCGCGCTGCACGGCGGCGCGGTGGTGGACCTTCCCGGAGCGCGCGTCGATCTCCACGACCAGGTCCTGCGACGACGAGCTGACGATCCGCCCGTCGCGCACCAGGTACCCGCCGGACAAGGCGAGCGGCACGCGCCACAGCAGACGCCCGGTCGCCGCGTCGTAGCCACGGGACTCACGGTCGGCGGTCACGACGACACCCGCCGCAGACCCGTCGTCGACCCGCGGCACCATCACGGTGCCGGCGACCGCGACGGGCGCACGCCCCGCTGCGAAGACCTGGCTCCGGACCTTGCCGCCCACGCTGGTCGACGTCACCAGCAGGTCCCCGACGGCTGTCGTCGCCGTGGTCCCGTCCATCCCTGCGAGCACGCTCCCGTCCGACGCGAGCACCGAGGTCCAGCCGCCGTCGGACGTCCCGGCCGCGACCTGCCCGCCGGCCGCGACCAGCTCGGCGCCCTGGCCGCACCGCGCGGCGGTCGCCCACCGTGTCGTGTTGCCGACGACCGCCCGCACCACGCACGTCCCGTTGGCGGTGCGGGTCGCGAGGTAGGTGGTCCCGCGGTCGGCGGCGAGCACGTCGGCGCGCGGCACGTCGACGGCCGCCAGCACCGACCCGTCGCGTGCGTCGACGGTCACCAGCCGGGATGCTTCCGGGGACGCCGGCACCAGGCAGAGCAGCGCCTCGCCCGCGGCGACGACGTCCGTGGCCGATCGCGTCGCGGACGCCGCCCCGGTCGACGAGCTCGCGCGCGTCCCCACGCAGGTGGGCGATACCGTGGACGCCCGCGCGTCCGACGGCGCCTGCAACGGTGTCGCCCACCGCACCTGTCCGGTGCCCGTGTCGAGCGCCAGGGCGTCGAAGCTCCCGTCGGCCATGCGACGAGCGCCGACGAACGCGCCGCCAACCTCGAAGCCCGCCGCGACCACCGGCTGCTCGGTCGTCGGCACCTCCCAGCGCACGGCCAACCGCTCCGGCAGTGGCGCCAGCGTCCCAGGCAGCCCCGCCAGGTACGCGTCGTGATGGCGGGCCCGGGCGTCGAGCGTCGCCTGCGCACCCAGCGCCAGCCCGACGACGAGCACCGGCACGGGCCACCACCGCCGCCAGCGCCGAGCGCCTCGACGAGGGGCAGCGTCACGCGGCTCGTCAGGCGCGCCCCCGTCGGGCCACTCCTCGACGAGCTCGACCTGCCGCACCGCGCCGTGCACCACCCACCGACCGTATCCCCGCACGCGGACGGGGGCCGGTCCAGGACGGACCGACCCCCGCTCGCGGTGGGGTGAATCAGCGACTCAGCCCAGGCCGCCCTTCATGGCCGAGATGAGCTCACCGTTCGACGTGTCGCCGGACAGCTCCCAGAAGAAGGCGCCGCCGAGGCCCTTGGCGTTGGCCCACGCCATCTTGCTGCCGATGGTGGCCGGCGTGTCGTAGCTCCACCACTCACTGCCGCACTTGGCGTAGGCCGTGCCGCCGACGGTCCCCGTGGCGGGGCACTTGGTCTTGAGGACCTTGTAGTCCTCGATGCCCTGCTCGTAGGTGCCCGGGGCCGGGCCGGTGGCGGTGCCGCCGGGGGCCGACTGCGTGACGCCCGTCCAGCCGCGGCCGTAGAACCCGACGCCCAGCAGGATCTTGTTGGCCGGCACGCCCTTGGCGATGAACTTGTTGATCGCGTCCTCGGCGTTGAAACCCTGCTGCGGGATGCCCGGGTAGGACGTGAGCGGCGCGTTCGGGGCCGTCGGGCCCTGCGGGTTCCACGCACCGAAGTAGTCGTACGTCATGGGCATCAGCCAGCTCAGCTTCTGCGTGGCCGTGGCGTAGTCGGTGGCGTCGATCTTGCCGCCGTTGCTGCCGTCGGCCGTGACGGCGGCGGTGACCAGGAAGCTCGAGCCGAACTTGTTCCGCAGCGCCGTGATGACGTTGTTGAACGCGTTCGGGCCGCTCGAGTCGCACTGCAGGCCGCAGGCGTTCGGGTACTCCCAGTCGATGTCGATCCCGTCCCACAGGCCCGCCCAGCGCGGGTCGTTGAGCAGGTCGTAGCAGGACTGCGCGAAGGCCGTCGGGTTGGCTGCGGCCTGCGTGAAGCCGGCCGACCAGGTCCAGCCGCCGAACGACCAGATCACCTTGAGGTTCGGGTTGGCCTTCTTGAGCTTCTTGAGCTGGTTGAAGTTGCCGCGTAGCGGCTGGTCCCAGGTGTCGGCGACGCCGTCGACGCTCTGGTCGGCGGTGTACGCCTTGTCGTAGTCCGCGTAGGAGTCACCGATCGAGCACTTGCCGCCCGTGGTGTTGCCGAACGCGTACAGGATGTGCGTCAGCTTCGACGCACTGCCGGAGGTCTTGATGTTGTTGACCTGGTAGTTGCGCCCGTAGACGCCCCACTCGGCGAAGTAGCCGACGAGCTTCTTGCCGCCCACGGGCGGGGTGGTCGGGGAGACCGTGGGCGTGGGGGTCGGCGTCGGCGTGGTGGTCGGCGACGAGGTGGGCGTCGGAGTCGTCGTCGGGGTCGGTGTCGTCGGGGACGTCGTCGGCGTGCCGCCCGCGCACGTGGCGCCGTTGATCGTGCAGCCGGTGGGCTGCGCGAACGGCCCCGAGCCCACGTAGCCCCAGCTCTGCGACGAGCCGGGTGCGAACGGGCCGGCCCAGGACTTGGACGTGACCTTGTAGTGGTTGCCGGTCTTCACGACGTCGGCGTCCCAGCTGCTGGTGATCGCGGTGCCGGTCGGGAGGTCGAACTCGAGGGTCCAGCTGGCTGCGGTCGTCGTCGACCCGTTGGTCACCTTGACCGAGGCCTGGTGGCCCGTGCCCCAGTCGCCGGTCGAGGTGAACGTGGCCGTGAAGGAGCCGGCCGCGTTGGCGGTGGCGGGGACGACGGCGGCCAGCACGGCCACCAGTCCCGCGGCGGCGAGCGACGCGACCGCGGCGTTGCGGCGACGTCCTCGCGTCGGGGTGTTCGGGGTGTCTCCAGCCGCTCGTGCGGCTCGTCTCGCGAAGTGCATCCGTGCCTCCGTGGTGACGCTATTTGTGAGGGGTGTTTTGTAAGGATCGATTACTAATCCTTGACTTGTGACACTAGCCAGACCGGGTGAAATCGGTCAACAGTTCGGGTGAAATTCGGGCAGAACGGGTAGCGGCGTCCACCCGCCCGACGACGGCCACGCGGCGACGCTCGCCGCGCGCCGTCGCCGACCGCCGCGTACGCTCGCACCAGGGCGCTCGCGGACCGCGAGAAGAGAGCCGCCAACGCGTTGACCAGTGCAGACATGGCGGCTGGGGGCTTCTGGGAGGACGAGATGACAGGCGACGACGACACCACCAGGGCGGCAACCGACGCGCCGCTCATCACTCCCGACGACGTCCCCGGCACGCCTGAGCCCGCAGTCGAGCCGAGAGCCGACCCCCTCCCCGGCGAGACACCCGCGGACAAGACGCCCGCCGACGACACGACTCCGCCGAAGTCCGGCAAGGGAGAGCCGGCACCGGTCGCGGTCAAGCCCGCCCGCAGCCGGACGGGTGCGGTCTGGGTCGGGATCGTCGTCGGGACGCTCGTGCTGATCGCGCTCATCATCTTCATGCTCCAGAACACCGACGAGGTCGAGGTCCACTTCCTCGGCTGGACGGGCACGGCGCCGCTCGCGATCGCGCTGCTCATCGCGGGTGTGGGCGTCGGGTTGATCGCGCTCGTCGTCGGGACCCTGCGCATCGCCCAGCTCAAGCGGCGCCTGGGCGCGGCCCGCAAGGCCGCGGCACCGCTGGCCTGACCCGGGTGACCAGCGAATACGTCGTCGTCGACGGCGCGCCGGACGCCGACGACTACGCCCGCCTGCGCTGCGAGGCCGGCCTGTCCCCCGTCTCGCCCGAGCAGGCCGCGCGAGCCGTCGTCGGCGGGTGGTTCGCGTGCCACGTCGTGCGTGCAGCGCACGACGACGAGCCCGACGAGGTCGTCGCGATGGGCCGCGTCATCGGCGACGGCGCCTGGTACTTCCACGTCATCGACATGGCCGTGCTGCCCGGGCACCAGCGCCGCGGCCTGGGCGACGCGGTCCTGACCCGGCTGCTCCGCGAGATCCGCACCCAGGCCCCTCCGCACGCGTGGGTCAACCTGCTGGCCGACGCCCCGGGCCGCGGGCTGTACGCACGGCACGGCTTCACGCAGACGGCCCCGGATTCCCTCGGCATGGGCATGCGCCTGCTCTGAACCCTCGCGTGCTGCCTTTCTCCCGCTATGCGGGCGAAAGGCAACACGCCGGCGCCGCCCCGGCGGTCGCACAGGGCGCGCACAGGATTTCACCCGCTCGCCATGCCGTCGCCGGTGCCACGTCACCCTGTCGCCCGACGAGCGCCGTTCGCTCGTCGGCGTGAGAACACGCCGCGCCATCGCGCTCGCAGTCGTCACCGCCACCATCACCGCAGCCCTGGCCACGTCGGCCGGGGCCGCCACCTCGAGCCCCGGCCACGCGGCCGCGGCCGTCTCCACGAAGGGCACGACGAAGACCCCGACGACGGGTCCGCAGCTCCTCGCCCGGGCGTCGCTGTCCGCCGACTACCTGGCGGCAGGCCCGCCGTCCGGCGCGCTGGCCACCCCCGCCAACGGCCGCACCGGCCCGTTCGCCGGCCAGGTCATCCCGGGATTCTCGGCCGCGGTCGACAACCACGACGGGACCTTCTGGGCCATGCCGGACAACGGCTTCGGCACCAAGGCCAACTCCGCGGACTTCCTGCTGCGCATCTACCGCGTCACGCCCTCGTGGAAGACTGCCCAGGGCGGCGCGGGCACGCTCAAGGCGGGCTCGTTCGTCCAGCTCCGCGACCCGAACAAGAAGATCACGTTCCCCCTCACGCGCGCGGACCGCCTGCTCACCGGCGCGGACTTCGACATCGAGTCGCTGGTCCGGCAGCCCGACGGCACGTTCTGGATCGGCGAGGAGTTCGGGCCGTTCCTGCTGCACTTCGACGCGAAGGGCGTGCTGCTGCAGGCACCGGTGCCGTTCGTCGGCGGCAAGTCCCCGGACAACCCGACGCTCGGCAGCGAGACGCCGCGGATCCCGCGCAGCCGCGGGTTCGAGGCTCTGGCCGCGTCGACGAACGGGCGCTGGCTGTACCCGGTCGTCGAGGGCGCGTTCACCGACGACCCGGTGCTGCGCCGCCGCTGGATCTACGAGTTCGACACCAAGAAGAACGAATACACGGGCAAGCGCTGGGCGTACCAGACCGACCAGGACGCGAACGACGTCGGCGACGCCCAGCTGGTTGGCAAGGACCGGCTCTGGCTCATCGAGCGCGACGACTTCGACGGACCCGCGTCGGTGACCAAGCGCGTCTACGAGGTCGACCTGTCCCAGCGCGACGCGGACGGGTTCGTGCCGAAGACGCTGGTGCTCGACGCGCTGCGCATCGCGAACCCGCGGAAGATCGGTGCCGGGACCGGCTACGGCACGGGCGACCCGTTCTCCTTCCCGGTGCAGTCGTTCGAGACGATCGTGCCGCTGGGCGGTGACCGGCTGCTGCTGGCGAACGACAACAACTACCCCGGCAACAGCGCGCGCAACCCGGGCACGCCCGACGACACGGAGATGGCGATCGTGGACCTGCACAAGGCCAGGCTCCTCGCGGCCGGCGACGCGACGGTCATCGGCCACCGCGGCGCGTCGGGCTACCGCCCCGAGCACACGCTCGCGTCCTACGAGACGGCCATCGCGATGTGCGCGGACTACATCGAGCCGGACCTGGTCAGCACCAAGGACCACGTGCTCGTCGCGCGGCACGAGAACGAGATCGGTGGCACGACGAACGTCGCCGAGCACCCGGAGTTCGCGTCCCGCAAGGCGACCAAGACGATCGACGGGCGCGCGGTGACCGGCTGGTTCACCGAGGACTTCACTCTCGCCGAGCTCAAAACGCTGCGCGCCAAGGAGCGCCTGCCGCAGGTGCGTCCCGCCAACACGGCATTCGACGGGAAGTACCAGATCCCGACGTTCGACGAGGTCCTGGACCTGGCCCGCCACTCGCGCACCTGCAGCGGCAAGCCCGTGGGCGTCTACCCGGAGACCAAGCACCCGACGTACTTCGACTCGATCGGGCTGTCGCTCGAGGAACCGCTGCTGGCGCAGCTGAAGGTGAACGGGTTCACCGGCAAGAATGCGCCGGTGTTCATCCAGAGCTTCGAGACGAGCAACCTGCGCGAGCTCGCGACGAGGACGAACCTGCCGCTCGTGCAGCTCGTCGACTGCTCCGGGGCTCCCTACGACCTCGTCGCGGCCGGGGACACCCGGACCTACGCCGACCTGGTGACGAAGGCCGGCCTGAAGGACATCGCGACGTACGCCGACGGGCTCGGTGCCTGCAAGGACGTGCTCATCCCCCGCGACTCGCTCGGCAACCTGCTGTCCCCCACGCCCGTGATCAAGCAGGCCCACAAGGCCGGGCTGATCGTGCACGCGTGGACGTTCCGCCGCGAGAACCAGTTCCTGCCGGCCCAGTTCCGGCTGAGCTCGGACCCCAACGGGATCGGTGACCTGGAGGGCGAGATCCGCACCTTCGTCGCCGCCGGTCTGGACGGGCTGTTCACGGACAACGCCGACATCGGGGTGGCTGCGACGCGCTGACGCCACGACGGGTCCGTGGGTAGCGTTCCCCCGTACAGCGGGCGGAACGCTACCCACGACCGCATCGGGCGCCGGTAGCCCTATGCTGCGCTGGCAGACGCTCGCCCGCGCTGCACCCCCGCTAGCGCCCAGGAGTCGCCGTGCCCGGCCTCTTCGTCTTCTCCCTCGTCCTGCTGGTCGTCGCCGCCGTCGCCGGGGCGGTGTGGTTCGTCGGCCGACGACGCGTCGCGGCGCGAGTCGCCGCGGGTGCGGCCGCGGATGTCGGCGCGCCCGTCGTCGAGCCGTCCGACGAACCCGACGACGAGCCGGCGAGCGGCCGGCGCACCAAGTCCAAGCGCCCCAGCGCTGTCCGGACGCCGGATCCGCAGGCCGGTCCGCGCACCGCGGGCTGGGTGGCCGTGGGCGCCGCGACCTTCGCGGTCGTCTTCGCGTTCTTCAGTGCTGCCACCATCGTGTCGACCAAGAACGTCGGCATCGAGACGTCGTTCGGGCGGCCCGTCGGCAGCCTGTCCAACGGCTTCCACCTCGTGCCACCGTGGAACAAGGTGACCGAGATGGACGCCGCCATCCAGACGGACAACCACGTCAAGGGCGGTTCGCACGTCGGCTGCATCACCGTCCGCATCGCGCACCAGGCCACGGCCTGCGTGGACACGTCGATCCGATGGCGCATCGAGGAGCCGGCCGCCGACGCGCTGTTCCGGGACTACCGCGACTTCGACAACGTCCGCGACAGCCTGGTCACCCGCGACCTCAACGCCGCGCTGAACGCCGCGTTCGAGGACTACGACCCGCTGGCGATCGACAAGGACGGCAATTCCACCTCACCGGGCCTTGAGTCGCAGTCGGAGGCCGTGCTGAACACCATCCGCGGCCAGATCGGCGACGAGATCAACGTGCTGTCGGTGATCATCCCGGTGGTGCACTACGACGACAACACGCAGAGCAAGGTCAACGCGCTGCTGGCGCAGGTGGCGCAGACGCGGATCGCGGAGCAGTCGGTCATCACCGCGCAGCAGCAGGCGTTGGCCAACCAGACCCTCGCGCAGTCGGTGTCCAAGGACCCCAACGTGCTGGTCTCCAAGTGCATCGACCTGCTGGGAGAGATGGTCTCCAAGGGCCAGTCCATCCCGATCGGGTTCAGCTGCTGGCCGGGCGGTGCGTCGTCGGTCGTGGTCCCGGGGGTCTCGACGCCGACGAAGTAGCGTCGCCCCCCGAGGACGGTCCCGTCGGTCCTGCACCTGACGGCCGTCGCGCGTACCGCCTGACCAGGCATAACACGAGCCTAGGAACGTGCGGGTGACGTCTCATCCGATTTTCCGCGCATCGTCGCGCCGATCCCGTACGGTCGTCGCGTGCAGCGCTCGCGCCCGGTCCTGTCCCTCGTCGCGGTGGTCGTCGTGGCCATGGGGCTGTCCGTCGCGCACTGGGGTGCCGCGCCCTGGGCCGACCCGCTCGGCGACGCCCTGTACGCCGTCCTCGTGTACGTGCTGGTGCTCCTCGTCGCGCCCCGCCTCAACCCTGCGTACGCGGGCACGCTCACGGCCGGCATCTGCGCCGCGGTCGAGTTCTTCCAGCTCACCGGCCTGGCCGACGACGCCGTCGACCGCTTCTCCCCGTTGCGGTACGTCCTCGGGACCACGTTCTCGACCCTCGACCTGTTCGTGTACGTCGGCGCCGCCGCGCTCGCCGCGCTGGTCGACCACACGGTGACGCGCGAGCGGACACCGGCTCCGGACCTGCGCCGCTGACGTCTGCCGCCCCGGCTCCAGGCACCTCCGGGTGGCGCGCCTCGGCCGCACACTCGTGGATCCGACGTGCCGGGATCTGGAACAGGGGTCGACACGCCATGGCGAACAGTCGTACACTTGTTCGAGTCCAAATGTCATGGTTTGAGGGGTGTCTCGTGGCGGTGCCAGGGTTCGTGCAGTCCAGTCGTCAGATCGCTTCGGCGTGCCGGGACGAGCACCTGTTCTCGCGGCTCGCATCCGCCGCCGCACCCGCCGCCGCAGCCACGGACGCACCCCCTGCGGACATCGCAACCGCAGGCTCTCCCACAGACACTGCCGCCACAAGCGCATCCGCCCCGGTCGCTCCCACGAACACCGCGGCCACAGGAGCTTCCGCCGCAGACGCAGCCGCCTTGTCGTCGGAGCACCCCGATCGTCTCCTGCCGATGTTCCCCGTGCCCGCGTCGATCCCCGCGATCGTCGCGCGCCTGCAGGAGCTCGATCCGGCATCGCTGTCCCCCATCGACCTGGTCGAGTGGGTGGCGGGCTGGCAGCAGGTCATCGCAGCCGCCCAGGCTGAGCAGGCGCGCGGGTTCCGGCAGGCCGTCGTCAAGCCGGGTCCGATGGGCGACTACGTGGACGACGAGCTCGCCGCGGCGCTGGTCGTCACGCGGCAGTCGATCGAACGATGCACGGCGCGAGGCATGTCGCTGCACGCCTACCCGGTGCTCGCAGACGCGCTGCGGGCGGGCCGCGTCGACCTGCGCAAGGTCGACGTGATCCTCGACGAGTCGTTCGTGCTCTCGTTCGACTCGGTCCGTGCCGAGGTCGTCGCGCAGGCAACCGAGGCTGCCACGGGCCTGACCGCGCCTCAGCTGGCCCGCTTCGTGCGTCGGCTGATCCTGGCGGCGGACCCGGAGATCGGCGAGAAGCGCGCCAAGGAGGCCCGCACCGAGCGTGGGGTCGATCTGCGCTGGGGGCCGGACTCGATGGCATGGGTGTCGGCGTACCTGCCCGCCGCGGCCGCGGTGGGCGCGTTCACGGTGCTGGACGCGTTGGCGGGGACGTGCGACCAGGGTGACGGGCGCACCGTCGACCAGCGCCGTGCGGACGCCTTCTCCGACCTCTTCGACACCATCCTCGACAGCGGCCAGACGCCCGACGGCACAGCGCTGCCGCTCCGTCACGGGCAGCGTGCTGCCGTCCACGTCACGCTCGCCGCCAGCACGCTGCACGGCCTCGACGACCAGCCCGGCGACCTCGGCGGCTACGGTCCCATCCCCGCCTCGATGGCCCGCGAGCTGGCCCATCGCGGCTCGTGGACCACGGTCCTCACCGACGAGCACGGAGCCCTGCGTACGGACGCTGGGGACCGGGCTGACGGTCAGCGTGATCGCTACCGCCCCGGAGCGGAGCTGACTCGCACCGTCCTGGCCAGGGACGTCACGTGCACCTGGCCCGGCTGCCGGCAACCCGCGCAGCGCTGCGACCTCGACCACATCGAGCCGTTCGACCACAGCGACCCCGCCCGCGGCGGCCCGACCACCGCCGAGAATCTCCACGCTCTGTGTCGCCACCACCACCAGGCCAAGACCGCCAAGGTCTGGAACGTGCGGCGCGACAAGGCCACGGGCAACACCATCTGGACGAGCCCGCTCGGGATCACGTACGCGCGGTCACCCATCCCCGTGTACTGCGCACCGTCCGTCTACGACGGCACGCACCGCCCACCCGTCGCGGACGGCCCACCACCGTTCTGACCCGCCTGACCGCTGCCGTCGCGTCGCGCTCGATCGCGGGCGACAAGCGATCTCGCGCGTCCGGTCATTCGTCGGCGGCTCCGTCAGCACGAGGTCTGGGCCGACAGGCGACGGAATATCTCATCCCACCGCGGCGTCCTACGAACATGAACTCAGTTTCCGCAAGCACCCCGTCCGCAGCCGCCTCCGGCACGTTCCGCCTCGGCGGAGACCTCGAGATCAACCGGCTCGGGTACGGCACGATGCAGCTCCCGGGCGAGGGGGTCTGGGGGCCGCCGAAGGATCGTGACGCCGCGCACGCGGTCCTGCGACGGGCCGTCGAGCTGGGCGTGAACTTCTTCGACACCGCCGACAGCTACGGCCCCGAGGTCGCCGAGGACCTGCTCCGGGAGGCGCTGCACCCGTACTCCGACGACGTCGTGATTGCCACGAAGGCCGGCCTGACCCGTCAGGGACCCGGCGTGTGGACGCCCGTCGGCCGGCCCGCATACCTGCGTCAGCAGGCCGAGCTCAGCCTGCGCCGCCTCGGCGTGGAGCGCATCGACCTGTTCCAGCTGCACCGCATCGACCCCGAGGTGCCGCTCGAGGACCAGGTGGGCGAGCTGAAGGCGCTGCAGGACGAGGGCAAGATCCGCCACATCGGGCTGAGCGAGGTCAGCGTCGCGGACGTGGAGGCGGCGCAGCAGGTCGCGACGATCGTCTCGGTGCAGAACCTGTTCAACCTCACCGACCGTTCCGCGGAGGAGCTGCTCGACTGGGCCACCGAGCGCGAGATCGCGTTCATCCCCTGGTTCCCGCTGGCCACGGGCAAGCTCTCGGGCGAGGGCAGCCCGCTGGCGGAGCTTGCGAAGCAGCACGACGCGTCGCCGTCCCAGCTGGCGCTGGCGTGGCTGCTGCGCCGCTCCCCCGCGATGCTGCCCATCCCCGGCACGTCGAGCATCGCGCACCTCGAGGACAACGTCGCCGGTGCGGGGATCACGCTGAGCGACGACGAGTTCGCGGCGCTCTCGGCGGTCAGCTAGCCCGTACCGCCGCACGGGGTGACGTCGCCCGTTCGACGGAACCCGTGCGTGTCGGCGGCGGTTGCTGGCGGGCGGGTGCACCCTGGGAGAGGACACCGGCCCATCGGCGAAGGAGCCTCTCGGATGACCGTCAGCGACCACGACGTGGACCCGGCCCTGGCGGCCCGCGTGCGGCAGGAGTTCGCCCACGCCACCTGGTTCACCCTCGCCGCCGCGACCGCCCGTGCCCATCACGCCGTCGACGCGCTGCCGTCGCCGTACTCGCCGAGGTGCGACGCGGCGGAGCGCCGCGCGGCCGAGGACAGGCAGGTCGTGCTGGAGGAGCTGCTCGCCGAGGAGACCGCACGCTCCCGCCACGGCACGGCGTGACGCGCCCGACGCCCCGCGGTCGAATCCCTCTCCCACCGATCGGCCTGCCCCCAGCAAGGGGCCCGAGGCGGCACCGTCGACACCGGTGTGAAACGTTTTACACCCTGGCAGCCGCGTGGTGGTGAGACAAATGTGAGCGCTCACACAGGAGTGAGGGTTCGACCCCCGGTACCTGCGATGTGCCGCTCCCACGATGCCGTCGGAGCCACACCCGCAGCGGCCTGGCGGCTCGCGAGCAGATGCGAGGGATGCATCGGCGCTGCCGTCCCGGACGACGGATCGCGCCTTCGGACAGCCCTGTGCGACCCATCAGGTTCTCCGGAGAGAGGCGCACGATGACCATCAGACCACCACGGGGGCGCCACGCCCTCGTCGCCGCGACGGTCGCGGCAGCGACGACCCTCGCCGGCGTCGCCGCTGCGATTCCCGCCCAGGCGGCAGCGAGCACTCTGGGCGCAGCGGCCGCGCAGACCGGCCGGTACTTCGGCACCGCTCTGGCCGCGGGCCGGCTCAGCGACTCGGCGTACACGACGATCGCCAACCGCGAGTTCTCGATGATCACCCCCGAGAACGAGATGAAGTGGGACGCGACGGAGCCGTCGCAGAACCAGTTCAACTACTCGGGCGGCGATCGCATCCTGAACTGGGCGGTCAGCAACGGCAAGCGGGTGCGTGGTCATGCGTTGCTGTGGCACGCCCAGCAGCCGGGGTGGGCGCAGAACCTGTCCGGCTCGGCCCTGCGCAACGCAGCGATCAATCACGTCACGCAGGTCGCCACGCACTACAAGGGCAAGATCTACGCCTGGGACGTGGTCAACGAGGCGTTCGCCGACGGCGGCTCGGGCGGGCGGCGGGACTCGAACCTGCAGCGCACGGGCAACGACTGGATCGAGGCGGCGTTCCGTGCCGCTCGGGCCGCGGACCCCGGCGCCAAGCTCTGCTACAACGACTACAACACCGACGGCGTCAACGCGAAGTCCACCGGCGTCTACAACATGGTCAAGGACTTCAAGTCCCGCGGTGTGCCGATCGACTGCGTCGGGTTCCAGTCACACCTGGGCGGCTCGGTGCCCGGCGACTACCAGGCCAACCTGCAGCGGTTCGCCGACCTGGGCGTCGACGTGCAGATCACCGAGCTCGACGTCGCGCAGGGCTCCAACCAGGCCACCATCTACGCCACCGTCACCAAGGCCTGCCTGGCCGTCACGCGCTGCACCGGCATCACCGTGTGGGGCGTACGCGACTCCGACTCCTGGCGCACCGGCGAGAACCCCCTGCTCTTCGACAACAGCGGCAACAAGAAGGCCGCCTACACCTCAGTCCTCAACGCCCTCAACGCGGGCGGCACGACGACGCCGACACCCAGCTCGTCACCCACCAACCCGACGACACCCGGGAGCGGCTGCTCGGTCACCTACTCGGCACCGAGCCAGTGGCCGGGCGGCTTCACGGCCAACGTGAAGCTCACCAACCTGGGCTCGGTGGTCAACGGCTGGACGCTGACCTGGTCCTTCCCCGGCAACCAGACCGTCACCCAGGCCTGGAGCGCCGACGCGTCACAGAGCGGCAACCGCGTGACGGCCAGGAACGTCAGCTACAACGGCTCGATCCCGGCCGGCGGCTCGGTCGAGTTCGGCTTCAACGGGGCGTTCAGCGGTTCCAACCCGAGCCCGACGAGCTTCAGCCTCAACGACACGGTGTGCAACGGGTCCGTCAGCCCCACCACGAGCCCGAGCCCGACGAGCAGCCCCACCAGCAGCCCGACCGCCAGCCCGACACAGTCACCGACCTGCTCGCTGCCCTCGTCGTACAGCTGGACCTCCACGGGTCCGCTCGCGACACCGAAGTCCGGTTGGGCAGCCCTGAAGGACTTCACGACGGTCGAGATCAACGGCAAGCACCTCGTCTACGCGAGCACGCACGACAACGGCACGTCGTACGGGTCGATGGCCTTCAGCCCGTTCTCGAGCTGGTCGGACATGGGCAGCGCGACCCAGACCGCCATGTCGCAGGGCACGGTCGCACCCACGCTGTTCTACTTCGCGCCCAAGAACATCTGGATCCTGGCGTACCAGTGGGGCTCGGCCGCGTTCATGTACCGGACGTCCAGCGACCCGACCGACCCGAACGGCTGGTCCTCGCCGAGCGCCCTGTTCTCGGGCTCGATCTCGGGCTCGAACACCGGTCCCATCGACCAGACGCTCATCGGCGACGGCACGAACATGTACCTGTTCTTCGCCGGCGACAACGGCAAGATCTACCGGACGTCGATGCCGTACGGCAGCTTCCCCGGGAACTTCGGCACGTCGTCGACGGTCGTCATGAGCGACTCGCAGTACAGCCTGTTCGAGGCTCCGCAGGTGTACAAGGTCGCGGGTCAGAACCAGTACCTGATGATCGTCGAGGCGATCGGCGCGAACGGCCGCTACTTCCGGTCGTTCACCGCGACGAGCCTGTCGGGCTCCTGGACGCCGCAGGCCGCGAGCGAGGCCAACCCGTTCGCGGGCAAGGCCAACAGCGGGGCGACGTGGACGAACGACATCAGCCACGGCGACCTGGTCCGGTCCACCAACGACCAGACCATGACGATCGACCCCTGCAACCTGCAGCTGCTCTACCAGGGCATGGCCGCAGGCTCGGGCGGCAGCTACGACCTGCTGCCGTGGCGGCCGGCCCTGCTCACGCTGCGCCGGTGACGCACAGCTGAACCGGTCCATCTGCTGGGCGGGCGTGGTGCGCAGCGACACCACGCCCGCCCGGTGCAGCTCCTCCCGGGCCCAGCACGACGGCCCGCCACCGGCCGTTCCCGCGCGGCGGTACACGCCCCCGGATGCCAGATCACTCCGGCGGGGTGAGACTCGGTCAGGCCCGCTCGCCCGGGCTGTGCCAAGTCAAGGAGCAGTCTGTGAAGCGTGCCGGTCAGGTGGCCGCGGGAGTGGCTGCGAGCGTCGCAGCCCTCGCCGCGAGGGACCTCATCCAGAAGAAGCACTCCGTCCTGCGGACGTACCCGGTGATCGGGCACCTGCGCTACCTCATGGAGGACCTGCGGCCCGAGCTGCAGCAGTACTTCGTCGAGCGGAACTGGGACGGGCGGCCGTTCGACCGTGACATCCGGACGCTGATCTACGAGCGCGCCAAGGGCACCAACGAGGAGCAACCGTTCGGCACGGAGCGGGACGTCAACGAGATCGGGTACGAGTACCTGGTCCACTCGACGCTGCCGGTCGAGGCGCCGGCGCAGCCGCACCGGGTGGTCGTCGGCGGCCCGGACTGCAGCAAGCCGTATTCGATGGCGCTGGTCAACGTGTCGGCGATGAGCTTCGGCGCCCTGTCGTCGAACTCGATCATGGCCCTGAACAAGGGCGCCGCGATGGGCGGCTTCGCGCACGACACCGGGGAGGGCGGCCTGTCCCCGTATCACCTGGAGCACGGCGGTGACCTGGTCTGGGAGCTCGGTTCGGGCTACTTCGGGGCCCGCACCAAGGAAGGCGACTTCGACCCGGACCTCTTCGCGGACAAGGCCGCCCACGAGAGCGTGAAGTGCGTGTCGCTCAAGCTGAGCCAGGGTGCCAAGCCCGGGATCGGTGGGGTGCTGCCAGCGGCCAAGGTGACGAAGGAGATCGCCGAGATCCGCGGGGTGCCGCAGGGCGAGAAGTGCGTCAGCCCGCCCACGCACAAAGTGTTCAGCACGCCCGTGGAGCTGATCGAGTTCCTGGCCCGGATGCGTGAGCTGGCCGGCGGCAAGCCGGTCGGGTTCAAGCTGTGCGTCGGCTCGCGGATGGACGTGCTCGCCATCTGCAAGGCGATCCTCGCCGTCGGCACGGCGCCGGACTTCATCATCGTCGACGGTTCCGAGGGTGGGACCGGCGCGGCGCCGCTGGAGTTCGAGGACCACGTCGGCATGCCGCTGACGCACGGGCTCATGACGGTGCACAACGCCCTGGTCGGCACGGGTCTGCGCGACCGCATCCGTGTGGGCGCGTCCGGCAAGGTCGCGGCCGGCAACGACGTGGTCAAGCGCATCATCCAGGGCGCGGACTACACCAACTCGGCGCGCGCCATGATGATGGCGGCCGGCTGCATCCAGGCGCAGAAGTGCCACACGGACAAGTGCCCGACGGGTGTCGCGACGCAGAGCCACGTCCGGGGCCGGGTGCTCGACGTGGGTGACAAGAGCCAACGCGTGCAGCGGTACCAGAAGGCGACGGTCGACGAGGCCGTGAAGATCATGGCCGCGATGGGCGCCCGCACCCCGCGCGACCTGTCGCCGCACCAGCTCCGCATCAACGTCTCGGCCACCCGGGCCGAGTCGTACGCGTCGCTGTTCGACTGGCTGCGCCCGGGCGAGCTGCTGGATCAGGCCCCGGAGTCGTGGGCCTTCGACTGGGCCACGGCCAGCGCCGACACCTTCCACCCCCGCATCCAGGACGACCACAGCCGGAGGACCACCGCATGACGACCGTCGCCGAGTCCATCATCGAGTCGCTGATCGCGGGCGGCGTCCGGCAGGTGTGGGGCGTCGTCGGCGACGCCCTCAACCCGCTGACGGACGCGATCCGCCGCGACGAACGCATCGAGTGGATCGGCGTGCGCCACGAGGAGGCGGCCGCCTTCGCGGTCAGTGCGCAGGCGCAGCTCACCGGCACGATCGGCGTCTGCATGGGCACGGTCGGCCCGGGCTCGATCCACCTGCTCAACGGCCTGTACGACGCGAAGAAGTCGCACGCGCCCGTGCTCGCGATCTGCGGCCAGGTGCCCAGCGAGGAGATCGGCACCGACTTCTTCCAGGAGGTCGACAACGACGTCCTGTTCTCGGACGTGTCCGTCTTCGCGCGCACCCTCACAGCCCCCGCGCAGCTCCCGCACCTGCTGGAGCAGGCCGTGAACGCCGCCTACGCGCAGCAGGGCGTGGCCGTCCTGACCATCCCCGGCGACATCGGCGAGCTCGACGTCCCGAAGGGCACCGTGGCTCGGTTCGCACCGCGCGGGACGGCGGGTGCGGCGCCCGACGAGCAGGTGGCGGCGGCCGTCGCCGCGCTGGCCGAGGGCAGCGTCACGCTGCTCGTCGGCTGCGGGGCGCGGGAGGCGCGCGACGAGGTGCTCGCGCTGGCGGAGACCCTGCAGGCGCCCATGGTGCTGACCCTCAAGGCCAAGGAGGGTCTCGAGCGAGACAACAGGTTCCAGGTGGGCCAGTCGGGCCTGATCGGCAACCCTGCCGCCGCGAAGGCCATGGACGCCTGCGACGTGCTTTTCCTGGTCGGCACCGACTTCCCGTACCGGGACTGGTACCCGACCGGCAAGACGGTCATCCAGCTCGACGCGCGCGGCGAGCACATCGGCCGCCGCACGTCGGTCGACCACGCGCTCGTCGGCGACGCGGGGGCGACGCTGCGCGCCCTGCTCCCCCGGCTGGCCGCCCGCGACGACAGCAAGCACCTCGACGACGCGGTCGCGGCCTTCCGCAGCTGGCACGAGCGCCAGGACTCGCTCCTCGATCCCGGGCACGACGACTCGCTCGTCGGCCGCGTGCGTGCCGTGTTCGACAACCCTGACGACCGCATCCGCCCCGAGGCCGTCGCGGCGGCCGTGGACCGGATCGCGCGCGACGACGCGATCTTCACCAGCGACACCGGCATGTCGACGGCCTGGCTGGCGCGCTTCGTCACCATGCGGGGCACGCGTCGCCTGATCGGCTCCTACAACCTGGGCTCGATGGCCAACGCGATGCCGCAGGCCCTGGGCGCGCAGGCGCTGGACCGCACTCGGCCCGTGGTCGCGTTCAGCGGCGACGGCGGCCTGATGATGCTGCTCGGTGACCTGCGCACCGCGGTCACGTACCGCCTGCCGGTCCGCGTGGTCGTCTTCAACAACGGTCGTCTGGGCATGGTCAAGCTCGAGCAGGAGCAGGGCGGCCTGCCCGAGTTCGGCACCGAGCTCGACAACCCCGACATCGCCGCGGTCGCTGCAGCGATGGGCCTGGCGTCGCGCCGCGTCACCGATCCCGATGAGCTCGACGACGCCGTCGCCTGGGCGTGCGGTGTCGACGGGCCGGTGCTGCTCGACGTCGTGACGAACCCCGACGAGATCGCCCTGCCGCCGAAGGCCAAGCTCAGCCAGGGCTGGGGCTTCGCCATCGCCAAGTCGAAGGAGATCCTGGAGAGCCGCTGACCCGCCGGTCAGTCGGCCGGTCAGTCGCGCTCGTAGTAGTCGTGCATGAGCAGGGTGCTCCACCCCGGCTCCTCGACGCGGTCGGGCAGGAGCCGGGGCATGACGGGCTTGAGGTCGAGCACGGGGGTGCCGTCGACGGCATCGAGCCCGCGCACCGTGATCCACGTGTCGCCGACGTCCTCGATCCGGCAGATGCTGACGCCGACCGGGTTGGGTCGGTTCGGGCCCCGCGCGGCGAAGACGCCGATGAGCGGCATGTCGGCGCGGCCCCGAGCCCGGCTCGTCCCCGTGTGGTCGGACCGGCGCACCACGCGGTCGAACCAGAACAGCACCTCGACGTGGGAGAAGTCGGCGAGCCCGACGAGGCTCTCCGTGCCCAGCGCGGCGACCAGGTCGATCCGGGCCACGACGTCCCCCCAACCCGTCGTGTCGTCGGGATCGGTGCGCGGCGACGACACGGAGCCGACGGCGAGCAGCTGCATGCTCACGGAGGTTGTGTCCATCGCCCGAGGCTATCGATGTCTTCGCCCCTCAGGCTCCGCGTGCACCCGGCTGCGCCGCGACGGCCGGGTGGGCGCACTCCAGGCGCAGCAGCGCACCCGCCCAGCCGCCGGCCAGCACGTCGACGGGCTCGTCGGGCGATGGGACGCCCATCCGGTCCGCGACGGCACGCGCACGCCGCAGCGCGGCCGGCCCGCCTGTGCTCGCGTGGGTGGCCAGGGCGTGGTGGGCGCGAGCGACCGGGGTGCCCGGTCGCGGGGCCGGCGGTGACGCGTGGCTGCAGCGGGCCGACCAGAGGAGCGCGAGGTCGTGGGCCAGTGCGTCGCCGGTGAGGGTCGCGACGCGTTCGAGGAGCCAAGCGACGTGCGCGGCGCGGTCGCCGTCCGCCGTGGCCCAGGTGTCGCCGTCGGTGTCGAGGCAGCCGAGCACCGCGGTCAGGTCGGGCGTGGGCGGGATCGGCACGGGCGGCGCGTGGAACGCGCGGGTCAGCGCGTCGCGGAACGTGCGCACCGACCGGTAGCGGCGGCTCGGGTCGACGGCCAGGGCGCGGCGCAGCGCGCGTTCGACGGCCGGACGTGGCGGGGCTCCGACGCCGACGAACGGTCGCGGGCGACCGGTCGCGATGCGGCGCAGCGCCTCGGTCCGCTCGCACTCGAGGTCGAGCGGCGGGGCACCGGCCAGCAGCGTGAAGACGAGGACCGCGACCGAGTACTGCTCGGCCGTGGCGTCGAGCGGCGGCGACGGCTCGTCGCGGAGCAGGGCGTCGGCGGCCTGCGGGTCCAGGTACTCACCGCCGGCCGTGCGGGGTGCGGCGGACCCGTCGACGCGGGCCAGCCCGAAGTCGATGAGCGCCACGTGCCCGTCGGCCTCGACCAGCACGTTGCCCGGGTGGACGTCGCCGTGCAGCACGCCGAGGGCGTGCGCGTCGGCGTAGGCGTCGAGGACGCGCGCCGCGAGCAGGTCCCGGCCCGCGTCGTCAGCCGCGAGCGCGGCCAGGTCGGCCGGGTCACCGTCGACCTCCTCGAGCACGAGCGTCCCGCCCGCAGGGGTCCGCTCGGTCCACACCAGTCGCGGCGCGACCAGGCCCGACAGCCGCTCGAGGGCAGCCAGCTCACGCGTGACGAGACCGGCCCCGTGCCCTTCGTCGGCTACGACCTTGACCACAGCCCGACCCCCGCCGGGCAGCGCCGCCCGCCACACCTCGCTGTCCGTCAGGACGCGCACGGGTTCCGTCAGGCGCGCGGGCCCGACGAGGTCGCCGACCTGGTGCCGCGCGTGCAGCGCGTTGCTCGACGCGGCGTCGGCGACCACCAGGACGTCGGAGCGGGTGAGCGCGACGAGCACGCCGAACGCCTCGTCGAGGGTGGCCAGGGGGTCGACGCCGGCGCTGCGGCTGTAGGCGAGGACCGCCTCGACGAGGGTCGCCGGCTCGCGGAAGCACGCGAGCAGCGCCATCGCGTCGCCGGAGAGCAGCTGCGGGGGCACGCGGCTCCCGCGCCGGGCGACGAGCACCTCGCCCGGTGAGTCCATCGGCACCTGCTCCACGTCGGGGTGCAGGACGTAGCGGAGCTGGTCGACGCTCATGCCGCCACCCGCGCCCCGGGGTACCAGGTGACGACGTCGAGGTCGGCGGCCAGCGACGCCAGCGCGTCGGTCGCGACCTGCTGCGACGTCGCCGTCGGGTCCGCCGCACGGGCGTCCGCCAGGGCCAGCGCGACCGCCCGGCAGACCACGGCCCGCCAGCTCTGGCCACCGACGTCCTCGCCTCGCGAGACGATGCCGCTCGCTCCCACCTGCCCGCTGAACAGGACCCCCTGCGCAGGCAGGTCGGCGAGCTCGTCGGCCAGGGCCTGCGCGACCACGTCCGCGCGCTGCGCCGCGGGCAGGTAGAGCACCATCTTGTCGGCGCGGTGCAGGCCGGCGGCGTCGGCCCCGACCTTCCACGACGGGACGCCGAGGCGGGCGGCGACGGCGACGACGCGCTCCAGCGCGACCGGGACCGCGGGCGTCGTCGGGCTGACGTAGACCTTGTGGACGAGGACCGCGGGGTCGGCGTCGTCGGCCGTCCACCCGTCCCAGTGCTCGGTACGAGACCGTCGGTACGCGGCGAGCGCGGTGCGGTGGGGCCTCGCGGCACGGTCGACGAGCACGCGCGCCCAGCGGGGGTCGGTCCGCGGGTGCGCGGCGGTGGCGCCCGCTCGGTAGCAGAACGCCGCGAGCGCGTCGGGCCCGGCGTACGCGGTCAGGGCTGCGGCCCGGCCGACCGCGCGCGCGGTCAGCCGGGCCAGTCGTCCGTCGGTCTCGACGGGCACGGCTCAGCCCTTGACGGCCGACGCCACGTATGCGACGTCCTCGGCCGAGGCCTGCAGACCCTCGATCTCCCGCTCGACGACCTTCAGCGTCACGGCGAGCGACTCCCGCACCTGCTGCAGGTCGGCCTCGTCGAGCCTGCCGACGGGGAACACGATCGGCGTGATCGGCGTCGGGATGGTGTACAGCGTGGTGTCGTCGGCGGGCAGGAAGACCCCGCCACCGCCGCCGCCGGCCGCCCGCGTCTGCAGGCGTGCGATCTGCGGCGACAGTGCCGCCACGCGGATGATCGGCGACGTCTCGGGGACCGTCGGCGGGTTGGTCAGCGGGTCGTGCCAGGTGAACTTCGGCAGCCTGCGGACGTACAGATCCTTGATGTAGAAGCCCATGTCTCCCCCTGGAGTGGTGCTCACCCGGTCGCTCCGGGCCGCGACCCGACGGGCCGCTCGATGGTCAGGGGCGCGCGCGCAGGCACCGAGATACCGCGGCCCGAGAACTCCACCCTGGGTGGCACGTGAGCAGACGTGAATGCCGCGGTCGAGAACAGAGAGAAGCAGACCCGCGCGGGCGTGCGCGGCGATACGGTTGCGCGATCGCGTGCGGAACGGCCCGCACGCCGCCGACCAGGGGGAACACCATGAGATCACGTCCGGTCGTGCTGACCATGCTCGTCGCTGGGCTCGTGGCGGTCCCCCTGGGCGCGTCGTCCGCGTCGGCCGTCGGTTCGACCGAATCCATCTCCGGCCACGTCACGTTCGCGGGACAGCCCGTGGCCGGCGCGATCGTCGAGGTCAACGAGTGGAACAACGAGGACGACGTGTGGGAGCCCGTCTTCCACGGCACGACCGACGCCTCGGGCGCCTACTCGATCGAGGTGCAGGCCGGCTACTACGAGGTCTCGGCCGAGACCGCGTCCCCGAGCCCGTACCTGCGTACCGACGCCGGTGGCACGGTCCGCGACCCGATCGCGACGGTCTTCGCGGTCAAGGCCAGCTCGCAGCTCACCGCCGACATCTCGATGCGCGCCGGTGCGCTCGCCACCGGGAAGGTCGTCGACAGCGCCGGCAAGCCGGCCACGGGGATGACCGTGCTGGTGGCGAGCACCAACCGGTTCGGCCAGGCGTATGCGACGACGGATGCCGCAGGCGCGTACACGATCGAAGGCCTGGCAACCGGGCCTGCGACACTCGAGCTCGCCGGCACCCGCGGCGTCGCCGCGCGGCGCACGATCTCGCTCACGGCGGGGACGACGACGAAGGTCCCGACGATCCACCTCGCCAACGCCGCGACCATCACCGGCCACATCAAGGCCAAGAGCCCCCGCAACCAGGACCTCACCCTCCTGGACGCGCACCACGACGTCGTCTGGAACGCCAATTCCGACTCGCACGGGAACGTGAAGATCACCGGCCTGCCGGCAGGCGCGTACCGGCTGGTCCTGGACGGCACCAACCTCAGCAAGCGGGTGGTCGTCAAGACAGGCAAGACGGCGTCCTTCGGCACGATCACGCGCGCCAACCGCACGTACCTCAGTGGCACGGTCACCACGCCGTCCGGGAAGGCCGCGGCCCACGCGTACGTCCAGCTCACGGACACGTGGGGGACCTACGCCGGATCCGCGACCACAGACGCGCAGGGCCAGTTCAAGGCGTTCGGAGTCCTGTCCGGCGCCTACCGCGTCCACGCCTCGAACAGGGCGAAGGGCTACGCGGACACCAGCGTCAGGACCACGGTCACGAAGGGCAAGGACAAGACCGGCGTCCGCATCAAGCTCACGCCGGGCGGGACCCTCACGGGCGTCGTGAAGAACTCCGCCGGCGCGGTGGTCCCTGGCGTCGTCGTCGTCGACCCCGGCGCGGCCCTGGCCGGTGAGGTCGTGACGGACAGCCACGGGCGGTGGACGCTGCGCGGGGTCACCCCGGGCAAGCGCACGGTCGACGTCTACGACCCGTACCCGGGCGGCTATCGCGACGTCACGCGGACGACGACGGCCGTGGCGGGCAAGATCACAACGGTGTCCAGCACGCTCCGCTGAAGCGCTGGTCGGGGACCGGCGCGTCGCCGATCCGCACGGTGAACCCCGCGCCTCCCTCGGGCGCCACGCCCACCTCGATCGAGCCACCCAGGCGCGCGACCAGGCCGTGCACCAGCGACAGGCCGATGCCCGGGTGATGCTGACGGGACGACGATGCGGCCCGCAGGTCCGACGCACGTCAGGCACGTGTTCGAGATGTGCAAAGGTCAGCGGGCGGCTGCCAGGAGGGTGCGCTCGAGCTCCTCGGGAAGACCGTGCACCGGCCGGTCGTCCCGAGGAGGTACGGGGCCCTGCTCCCGCAGCCAGGCCCACGTGTCGGCCACCGTCTGCTCCACCGGCCGGCAGACGAGCCCCGCGGCCTGCACCTTCGTCGTGCCCGACTCGAGGAAGCCCGCGAACTCGCCGCCCTCTGGCACCCACGCCGGGAGCTGGGTCCACGGCTCGGCACCGGCCTCGAGGAGCTGGTCCTGGCCGACCCACACGAGCCGCGCGTCGGACCCGGTCGCAGCGATGCACGCGGTCAGCAGCCCCTCGGTGGTGGTCGCACCCGACGGTCCGACGACGTCGTAGGGGCCGGACCGGCCGGCTGCGAGCGCGTCGAGCAGCCAGGACGCCAGGTCGCGGACGTCGATGTACTGCAGCGGACGCCCCGGCCGTCCGGGGGCGACGACGTCCCCTCCGCGCGCGATGCGGGACAGCCACCAGGGCAGACGCCCGATGTCCTCGTGCGGTCCCAGGATCAGACCGGGCCGCGCGATCAGCGCGCCCGGGAAGCTGCGCAGGACGCCCAGCTCGGCGCCGCGCTTCACGGCGTCGTACGGCCCGTCCTCCGCGTCCGGCCCGCCTTCGACGAGCGGCGACCCCTCGTCGACGTGGGCGCCCCAGGCGTACACCGACACCGACGACACGTACGCGAAGCGGTCGACGTGCCCGACGAGCGCGGCCGCCGTCTGCGTGGCGACCCGTGGCGCACCCGACCACGTGTCGACGACGAGGTCCCACGTGTCGTCGCCGATCGCGGCCCGGACCGCGGCCGCATCCGTCCGGTCCGCGGCCAGGGTGCGCACCCCGTCCGAGGCCGCGCGACCGCCCCTGTTCAGCGTCGTGACCTCCCAGCCCCGGCCGAGCGCGTCGGCGACGACGGCCCTCCCGACGAATCGGGTCCCACCCAGCACGAGCAGCCTCATACCCCCATGCTGACGGCCCGCCGCCGGCACTGACCAGGTGATCTGCCGTCAGCAGAACGTCGGCTGGTCACGGGTGCCCGGGGCCGAAGATCTGCTTCAGCCAGTCGATGAGGTCACCGACGACGCCGCGGAGCCAGTCGCCGAGCGTCCGTGCGGTGACGGGTGCCGACGTCGCGACCACCGGGTCGGAGCCGGTGGCGCTCGCCGTGACCGCGACGGACAGTCGGTGCCCGGCGTCGGCGGTCCTGACGACATACGTCCTGCCCACCGCCTTCGCGATCGGCTTGCCGTCGCGCAGCCACTGGTAGGTGCAGTGGACGGCGGCGGACCACGTCCCCGAGTTCGCGGCCAGGGTCGCGCCGACGACGGGCGCACCCCTGATCGTCGGCGCCGTGACGTTGGCCAGCGGCGCGGTGACGGGAGGCAGCACCTCGATCGTCGTCCGGGTGCCGTCGCCCGTCAGGCGCGCACCGGTGTCGCCCGGCGCGACGTCCGTCAGCTCGAACAGGCCGTGCAGGTCGACCGACCCGTCGGCGGCGATCGTCGGCGCGACGCCCGTGTCCGTCGAGACGAACCAGGCGTCGCTGACGGTCGCCGGGCGGCCGTCGGAGGCGTCCTTCGTGGCGCCGTCGAAGTAGTTCGACGGATCCGTCAGCAGCGACGTGTCGGGCTGCTTGAGGCTCAGCAGGTCGGCGTTCGGGGACCGGTACGACAGCATCCCCGCCACACGGAAGTCCGTGGTGGCTGCGTTGGTCTCGAGCCGGATGCCGCGGTCGTTGCCCACCGACGTCACCTGCTGCACCCGCACGTTCGGGCCCGAGTTCGACGTGACGCCCGTACCGAGGTTGCCGAAGGTGACGGAGTTGCGCAGCAGGTGGTCGCCGGGGATCGACTCGCCGCCCAGCTTGAACCCGTTGCCCTCGCCGGTCCGGGCGTCGGCGGCGTCGGACAGGCGGCCGTTGTCGTAGGCGACGCTGTCCTCGATGACGACGGTACCGATGGGCCCGGTGGTCGACTTGGCGTACAGGTCCCAGCCGTCGTCGATGTTGTGGTGGGAGATGTCGTGGCGGAACACGTTGCCCGCGCCGACGGTCAGCTTGGCGGCGAAGCCGTCGGCGTCGTTGCCGCCCGGGTCGGCGTTGTCGTGCGAGACCGACGACACCACCAGGTTGTCCGACGGCCACATCGACGGCGGCTCGGTGGAGGAGCCCGAGATCTGGATGCCCGTGTCCTGGTTGTGGTGGGACTCGACGCGCTCGACGACGTTGTGGTTGCCCCCGATCAGCATCGGCTTCTCCTTGTCGCCGGAGCCGGTGATCTCGAGGTCGTACACGTGCCACCAGTCGGCGCGCAGGTCGATGCCGCCGCTGGAGGACTGCGTCAGGTCGAGCACCGCCCGCTTGCCGGGCTCCGACATCAGCGTGATGGGTGCGTCCTTCGTCCCGTCGTGGCCGCGGTCGGCGACGACCGCCGTCGTCGGGCGGTACGTCCCGCCGGCCAGGACGATCTGCTGCCCGGCCTGGGCGTACGCGACCGCGGTGTGCAGGTCGAGCGGCTTCGCGGCGGTGCCGTCACCGTCGGCGCGACCGTCCGGCGTCACCCGGATCGACTGCCCGGGCTTGCCGTAGCGGTGGACCGTGAACGTCAGCGGCACGTCGACCGGGTCGGTGGACTCGACGGCCTCGTGGTCGCCGAGCTGCGGCTGCTCCGCGTCGGGCAGGAGCCTCGCGGTGAACGTGTTCTTCCCGTCCTCGAGCGTCAGCGGCACCAGCACCCGCTCGCCCGGCGCGAGCGCGACGTCGTCGACCACCACGGTCCCGTCCGCGGCCAGGATCTGACCCGTGCCGTGCATGTTCGCGACGAGCGGGACCTCGATCTCGTTCCGCGGGGTCGTCGCCGTGACGTCCACGTCGAGGGTCGCCGGCACGTACGTCGTCGGCTGCTCCTGCGCGGGGTCGTCGTCGCCCGGCGCGACGGTCGTGAAGTCCCAGTCGGTGACGGTCACGACGATCTTGCGGGCCACCGCGAGCCCGACGTAGAAGGTGTCGGGGTCCTGCTTCAGGAGCAGGTCCGGGTCGTAGTCGATGACCTCGACGTCGCCGCCGTCGGCCGCGTCGCGGTGCCAGATCGCGTGGAACCCCGTGTTCGAGCGCCGCAGCGACAGCTTGTACACGTCACCCGTGGCGAACTTCAGCGGCGCGGCGTCCGGCCGGTAGTTCGGGTCGAAGACCCGCGAGCCGCTCGCGTCGCGCGCCCCGGCCGTCGCGTCGTTCGGTGCGCCCGTGTAGCCGCTGACGAACCGCGCGCCCGGCGTGCCGTTGGTGATCGTCGCCGTGCCCTCGCCGTACCGCGTGACGAGTGCGCCGGCCGAGTTGAGGTACCGACTCGTGCCGTCGCCGGGCACCATGTCGTCGACCGCGAGGACGCCGAAGCCGGACTGGTTGTCGGCCGTCGAGGCGTCGTCGACCCGGAAGGTCGCGTCGAGCGTGAAGTTCTCCGTGGCCGGGTCCACCTGCGTGTAGAAGTACTGGAACCCGTCCTCGGACGTCGCGAGCTTGGTCGAGCTCGCCTTGGCGTCGAACGTGATCGTGCCGTCGTCGTTGACCTTCACCGAGCCGCCGCTGTTGGCGTTGGACCCGACCTCGGTGGTCTTCCAACGCTCGACCGCGGCGGCGACGGCAACCTCGTACGGCGGGCTCGTCGCCGCGTCGTCCCCGCGGTGCGCGACGACGCGGACCTGGTACGTCGCACCCGGCGTCAGGCCGGTGACCTGGGCAGACGTGGCCGTCACACCGTCGACGGCCGTCGTGTAGTCGCCGCCCGTGCCCGTCTGAACCTCGTACGTCTGCGCCTCGGCGACGGCGGTCCAGTCGACCGTGACCGTCGCCTTGCCGCCCGTGACCGCGGTGGTCAGCGCGCCCGTGACCTGGGGTGCGCCCAGGGGGAGGTCGAAGCGGCCGGCCTCCGCACGGCCCGACGAGAGCGCGTCCGTCTCCCCGGACCGCGTGAGCTGCACCTCGACCTGGTAGGTCCCGGACGCCGGCGGCGTCAGCGCGATGCTCCCGCTGGTGCCGTCGGTGGCGGTGAAGGCGCGGTCGACGACCGTGCCGTCGGCGTCGTAGAGCAGGGCGTGCGCGATGTCGGCACCGTCGGCGCCCAGAAGGCCGGTGTAGCGCACGACGAGCTTCGTCGGGTCGTCCTCGTCGACCCCGACCCCGTCCACGACGGGTGCCGCGACGTCCGCCCACGGCGCGCGCTCGGGCGCGCTGCCATCGGTGATCTCGGCGTAGTAGACGTTGACGCCGGAGGCCGGCGACGCGATCCGGTACGCGCCGGCCGACGGGACGTCGAGGACCTGCGTCGCGACGGGCTGGTCCGGGTCGTCGGCAGCCGCGGGGACGGTGTCCACGACGGCGCCCGTCGCGTCGTACAGCGCCAACGACCGGTCGGCCGTCGCGCTGCCGCTGCGGGCGTGGATCAGCACGTGCGCGGCGTCGTCAACGGTGAAGGCCAACGACCGCGCCGTCGCATCACCCGTGCCGTTGAGCTTGATCCGCTGCGAGTAGACGTCGCCGCGGTCGGAGGTGAGCGCGCTCGCGTCGACGCTCACGTTCTTGGTGCTCGACGCCGTGATCGTGAAGTCGCCGACGACGGTGCTCGTCGTGATGCTGCCGACCGCGAGACCGTCGGCCGCCAGCGCCGTGCCGGGTCCCACGGCCTGGGCGGCGACCGCCCCGGACACGGTGAGTGCCGCCGCCGTCAGGACGGCCAGGGGCGTGCGGAATCGAGCACTGAGCGGTGCCATGGGTCTCCCCGTCGAGATGGGTCGCGTGCGTCGTCGCACGTGCCGGAAACCGGTTTCCCGCACAGTACGGTCGTCCGGTTCGTCCGTCAAGACCTCGGGAATCCGATTTCCGTGCCCGATGCCGCTTCGTGCCTCGCGGCAGACGGGTGATTCAGGTGACCCGGGGTTGCCCACCTGCGGGCGCGCCCTGCGACCATCGGGCCATGCTCGACGCCCCGCTCCCGACCGCCGGCTGGTACGCCGACGGCGTGACCCCGGGCGTCCTGCGCTGGTTCGACGGCACCGCCTGGACCGAGCAGACGATGCCGGCACCCGCCCGTGTCGCCGCACGCCTGGGCGACACGACCGACCCCGCCCGCGACGCGGCGCTCGAGTGGAGCCGACTCGCCGAGGCCCGCCGCGTCCGGCGCGGAGCGATCGGCTGGTTCTGCACGGGCGCCACGGCGCTTGCCCTCGCCGGCCTCGGCAGCCTGGCGATGGGCGGGCCCGGCGATCTGTGGATCCTGGGCGCGATCGGCGGCGTCTTCTGCGTCGGCCGCGCGATCCGCGACTACCACCGCGCGGTCTACCGCGGCGCGCCGACGTTCTCCGTTCCGGGATTCGCGCTCGCGGTGGCGGCTCTGGTGCTGGCCGTCGGCGTGTTCGTCGCTGCCCCCGTCGAGGCGGCCCACCAGGTCTCGCACCTGAGCCACGAGGTGAGCGGCGTGACCGACGAGGACGTCCAGCAGCTGCTCCACCAGGTCGGGGTCTCCCCCTGAGAACGGCGGTGCGGCCGGCACACCCCCGGCCGGCCGCACCGCTCTGGCTACTTCTTGACCGTGAAGCTCTTCGACGCCGCCGACCCCGTGCCGATCGACGTCACGGCCTTGACGTAGACCGTGTCGGTCCCCGCCCGCAGCTTGCTGCGCGGCACGCTCACCTTGTGGGTGCTCGCCTTCACGGTCTTGCTCCACAGGGTCTTGGAGCCCTTCTTGACGGTCACGACGTACTTCGTCACCGGCTTGCCCCCGGTGCTCGTCGGCGTCTTCCACGTCACCGAACGCGACGTCGCCTTGCTGCTGCCGTGCACCGCGAGCGACCGCACCTTGCCCGGCTTGGAGAACGTGGCCTTGAAGGCCTTCGACGCGCTCGACCCGGACCCCACGGCGTTCACAGCCCGCACGGTCACAGTGTTGGTGCCCGGCGAGAGCGTTGCGCGGGCGACCTTCACCGACCGCGTGCTCGCCGAGACGTGCTTGGACAGCAGCGTCTTGGAGCCGTGCTTCACGACGACCGTGTAGCCGGTGACCGCCTTTCCGCCGCTCGTCGCGGGTGCCTGCCACGACACCGTCCGCGTCGCGGCCTTCGTCGAGCCGCTGACCCCCAGCGCGCGGACCGCCGACGGCGCCCGGAACGGGACCAGCGGGGCGTAGGTGTTGACCGCGAGCGAGCCTGCCTGCACCGCGACCAGGGCACGATCACCACGCAGGTACACGCCGAGCGGCGCGCTGAGCTGCGTCGACGCACCCGTCAGACGACGCAGAGGCGTCGCGTCCCCGTTGGCGCCGGGGCCGAAGACGACGACCATGTTCTCGTAGTACGACGCCGCGTAGACGTCCTTCGAGCTGTCCACGGCGACGCCCGTGACGAATCCGAGCCCAGACGTCAGGCCACCGATCTCACGCACCGGTGCGACGTTGCCGTCTACCATCGCGGCGAACACGAGAACTCCTCCGTGGGTGGCCACGTACAGCGCCCCGTCCGACCCCAGGGCGAGGTCGTACGCCCAGTCGATCTGGGTGGCCGGCCCCGCCAGTCGCTTGCGTGGCGCGACATTGCCCGACGCCGTGGGCGCGAACTCGACGACCGCATCGGCCGACACGTCGGACACGAGGACTCCGCCCTGGCTCGTGAGCCGCAGCCCACCCGGCTGCGCCAGCGTCGTCGCGGGACCGGCGATCCGGCGCACGGGTGCCACGTTCCCGTCGGCACCCGGCGCGTACACGGAGACGGACGCCGACCCCGAGCTGGCGACGAAGACGTAGCCGGCCGGGTTCACCGCCACCCCTTGCGGTGAGCTCAACAGGGTCGCAGCGCCCGAGATGACGCGCACCGGGGCCGCGTTGCCCGTGGCACCCGGCGCGTACACGCGCACGGCGTTCCCGTCCGTGACGTAGGTGTACCCGTGCGAGTCCACCGTGGTCCCCCACGCTCCGCTGAGGCCCGTCGCCGCGCCCGCCAGGACCGACTTCGGGGACGTCCCGACATCGTCCGCGCTCGCGGACACCGCCGTGAGCGGGACGGCCAAGGCCGCGGCGACCACCGCGGCCAGCACTGCACGACGAGCACCCATCGCCGACTCCTTCGTTCGCGGCGCCGGGTTGCGCCACCCGTCAGGAGACGATCGGCGACGGCCGAGATACGTCTCGGCACGGGATCACCCGCGGTCGTAGTCTGCGAAGGTGCTGACCAACCGCTCCGCCCCGCACGCGCGCATCGCACCGGTGCTCACGGTCGCCGACGTCCGCGCGGCCGTCGCCTGGTACTGCGACGTCCTCGGGTTCGTCGAGCACGTCCGCATCGGTGACCACCACCGTGCACAGCTCGGTCTGCCCGACGGCCCGGCCGCGGAGATGGTCGTCGCGGAGGTACGCCCCGGTCGCCGGTTGCCCCAGGACGAGCGCTCGCACCAGCTGATGCTCAAGGTCGACGACGTCACCGCCGTCGTCACCGCGATCGTCGCGCGCGGCGGCGAGATGGTGGAGCCCCCGCACGACTGGGAGTACGGCGAACGGCAGTCCACGGTGAACGACCCCTTCGGCCACCAGTGGGTCCTGAACCAGACCCTCGCCGACGTCGCCCCGGAGGACTGGGGCGGCGAGTCCGTCACCCCACGTCCGCCGACCGGCTGACCCCGGCTTCGCGACGCCGTCAGCCGACGAGCGCCGCGTACCGCGCGTACACGTCGAGCGGCAGTCCGTCCTCCGTCTCGTCGTCGACCGGCTCCCCCGGTGCCGCCACCAGCATCACCGGCGGGATGGCCCGGGCCACCGGTTCGTCGTCCAGGTAGTCCTCGGTCCAGTCGTCACCGTCGTCGTCGGTCGGGTCGAAGCCGATGCCGTGGTCGGCGTACTCGCCGGCCAGGAACCGGTCCTCGATGCGGCGCAGCAGCTCCCAGCGCGGGCGCTCGTAGTCGGCGGCGTCGTCGACCGACGCGTACTGCGCGTAGTACCCGGCCCCCAGCAGCCAGTACGCGGCGAGCGCCGTGGCGCGGTCCGTCGTCGGGTCGTCGAGCACCACCTCGACCAGCGCCGTGCCATCGTCCAGGTTGGTCCCGCACACGTAGGCGTGCCGCTGCTGCGGCGTCGCCGTCCGCAGGAAGTCGCGGACGAGCAGGTCAGCAGCGTCGAAGTCGGATTCTTCAGTCACGGAAGAAACCGTAGCAAACCACCACGACCCGGACGGCGCATGCGTGCCCCGGGACACCGCCTGCAACAGCTCGCCTGCGCACCGCCCCGGCCTCGCGGTGCCGTAACCTCGACCCGTGGCCGGGCGTCCGATGCCACCACCGGGGCCTCTAGCTCAATTGGCAGAGCAGCGGACTTTTAATCCGCGGGTTGTGGGTTCGAACCCCACGGGGCCCACCGGTCGGCAGCTCTGACAACGACGCGCTCACCTGGGCGTGCGGAGACAGGGCCGTCCTGCTCGACGTCGTGACCCGGCTCGTCGCCCCACGGCCGAGCCCCGAGCCCTCACTGGTCGCGACGACGCCGCTCCCGTCGGGCCGGCCACCACTTGGTCAACCACAGCACCACCGTGATGCCGTTCGCGACGGCGAGACCGATGAGGGCACCCACAAGCTTGGGATGGAAGGTCCCCGTGGTCGTCGCCAGCACGATGAGACCGACGAAGGCCAGCGGGCAGACGACGTAGAAGACGACCGCGAGGCAACCGCGCGGGGGTGTCTCTCCGTGCCATCGTCCATATCTGTCCACAGTCGGGCGGGCGGCAGGACCTCGCTCGTTGCTCACGGGTCGAGCATGCTGCCCCCCGTGACATCCCGCGATGCGACTCGGGCGCGAGTCGAGGGGGCCGCCCCATGTCAGCACGGCGCCGGCGCGGGGACGTCGGGCAGGCAGACCGGTCGACGGTCGACGGTCGACGTGACCAACAGGAGTCCAGCAGCGATCACTCCTCCGGGTGCGCTCGACCGGCCGGGGCGACGAGGTCGTGGGCCATGTCGATGCTGTCGCCGACGGCGGCGTCGAGGTTCGCCTCGTTCGCGTTGGTGCTGATGCCCTGGTGGCTGACGCCGCCGTCGCTGGCGGCACCGCGCTCATGCCTCCTGCCACAGCTCGACGCGGTTGCCGTCGGGGTCGGTGACCCACCCGAACCGGCCGACGCCGTCCATGTCCTGGACCTCGTCGGACACCTGCGCGCCGGTGGCGCGGACCTGGGCGAGCATCGCGTCCAGGTCGCGGACACGGAAGTTGAGCATCACCTGCTGGGACGGCGACCCGAAGTAGTCGGTGTCCGCGTCGAACGGCGCGAACACGGTCGGCCCCGGTTCGGGGGCCCACTGGCCGTGCTCGTCGGCGCCCAGCCCCAGGACGTCGCGGTACCAGGCGCCCAGCGCGGCCGGGTCCGACGAGCGCACGAAGTAGCCACCGATGCCGAGGACGCGTTCCATGCGGCGATCCTGGCAGGCGGGGGTTGCCCTGCGGAACCCTCGAGCGGGTGCTTGCCGAAGCAGCGGCGCGGATGGGACATTCGGCGCACGCGCCGCACGGGCGCCCGACGACAGGGGTCGACGATGACGGGCACCACGAGCACGACGACGAGCACCGTGACGACCGGGAGCACGACGAGCGCGCGACGCCGACCCGGCATCCGGTCGCTGGTCGGCGCCGCCACCGTCGTCGCGGGGGTCGGCTGGTTGGTGTGGCTGGGCGCGGCCGACCACCCGGGCGGCCCGCTCGCGGACGCGTGGGAGCAGAGCGCGAGCGGCGGCAGCCTGTGCCTGCCTGCACCGCAGCCGGGCGACGCGACGGTCGCGCTGCCGATCAACCCGTCGACGCGGCTCACGCTCTCCGACGTGCAGCTGGTCGGGGCCGACGGCGTGCGCCTGGGCGGTGCTTCGGTGGTCGCGGGCGAGGCGGCCGCCCCCGCCGCCGGTTGGACGGACGCGGGGACCCCGGCGAGCGGTGCGACGGTCGGCGACCACGTCGGGCGGACGCTCCTGCTCCACCTCGTCGTCGACGCACAGGCGACCCCGCGCTACGACGACGTGCGCATCTCCTACCGCTCGTCGGGCTTCCACTACACGACCGACGTCGGCACCGGGCTGCGTGCGGGGGCCGCCTGCCCCTGAGGCGCGCGCTAGCCTCACGGCGATGGACTCGCACCTGCTCGTCATCGGCGGCCGCTCCGGCGTCGGCAAGTCGTCGGTCGCGTCAGCGCTGCACGACCTGCTCGCCGCCGCACGCGTCCGGCACGCGGTCGTCGAGGGCGATGCCCTGGACCTGGCCTGGCCGCCGCCGTGGGAGCACCGGCTCGCCGAGCGCAACCTGCGCGCGGTGTGGACGGGCTATCGCGACCTCGGCCACCGGCGCCTCGTCTACACCAACACGGTGAGCGTGCTGCAGGCCGACGACCTCGCGGCGGCGATGGGCGACGACCCGCACGTGACGGCGGTGCTGCTGACGGCCGACGACGCGACGACCGACGAGCGCCTCGCGGGACGCGAGCACGGCACGTCGCTCGCCGCGCACCAGGCTCGGTCGCGCGCTGCCGCCGCGGCGCTGGACTCCGGTGCCCCCGAGGTCACGCACCGCGTCACCACCGAGGGTCGGACCGTGGGCGAGGTCGCGGCGCTGGTGGCAGAGTTGTGGCTCGGCGATCGCTCGTCCTGGCCGACCGACGGCGCCTGAGGCGCACAGCCGTCCGAGGAGAGCCGCGTGACCAGCACCGACCTGGCGACCACGCAGGAGACGCCCACGCCCCACGCGGTCTCGCGCTGGACGCTCGCGGCGCTGGTCGTCGGGTCGATGGTCGGGGCGGGCGTGTTCTCGCTGCCCGCGTCGTTCGCCGCGGACACCGGGGTCACGGGCGCGCTGATCGCGTGGGCGATCGCCGGCACCGGCATGCTCATGCTCGCGCTCACGTTTCAGCGGCTGGCAGCCGAGCGGCCCGACCTGGACGCGGGCGTCTACGCCTACGCGCGGGCGGGTTTCGGCCGGTACGCGGGGTTCCTGTCCGCTCTCGGCTACTGGGCCAGTGCCGCGGTGGGCAACGTCGCCTACTGGGTGCTCATCATGTCGACGCTGGGCACCTGGGTCCCTGCCCTGAAGGGCGGCGCGACGCCGACGGCCATCGCGTGCGCCTCCGTCGGCCTGTGGCTGTTCCACCTGCTACTGGTGCGCGGCGTGACGTCCGCGACGGCGGTGAACCGCATCGTCACGGTCGCGAAGCTGGTGCCGCTGGCCGTGTTCCTCGTCGTCGTCGCCCTGGCGTTCGACCCGACCGTCTTCGTCGACAACCTGTCCGGCGGCAGCGACGGCTTGTTCGACCAGGTCCGCGCGACGATGCTGCTGACGGTGTTCGTCTTCATCGGTGTGGAGGGCGCGAGCGTCTACTCGCGGTACGCGCGCCGACGAGCGGACGTGGGCTGGGCCACGGTCTCCGGCTTCCTCACGGTGCTAGCCGTGTTCGTGCTCGTCACGATGGTGTCCTACGGGGTCCTGCCCCGGGCCGAGCTGGCCGCGCTGGACCAGCCGTCGGTCGCCGGGGTGCTCGAGCACGTCGTCGGGCGGTGGGGCTCGGCGTTCGTCGGCGGCGGGCTGCTGGTCTCCGTGCTGGGTGCGTACCTGGCGTGGACGCTCATGGCCTGCGAGGTGGTGCGGGAGGCGGCGCGCGACGGCGACATGCCGGCGGCCCTGGCGCGCGAGAACCGCCGCGACGCGCCTGTCGGCGCGATCGTCGCGACGAACGTCGTCGTCCAGGTGTTCCTGGTGGTGGTCCTGTTCTCCGCGGACGCGTTCGACGCGGCCGTCTCCCTGTGCTCGTCGCTCGTGCTGGTCCCGTACCTGCTCTCGGCGGGCTTCGCGACGCGCCTGGTGACCGCCCGCCCCCGCCGCGCCGGCGCGGTCGTGGTGTCCGTCGTCGCCGTCGTCTACACGGTGTTCCTGGTGTGGGCCGGCGGCCCGTCGTACCTGCTGCTCACCGCGCTCGTCTATGGTCCGGGCACGCTGCTCTACGTGTGGGCGCGGCGGTCCGACGAGCGCGCGTTCACCGCGGCTGAACGCGTCGTGCTCACCGTCGTGCTGGGGGCGGCAGTCGTGGCGATCGTCTTCCTGGTGACCGGTCGCATCGCCCTGTGAGCCTGGGTACGCTCCCCAGAACAGCCGTCGACGTGGAGGTTCTTCGTGACCGACAAGCGCAAGACGATGAGTGACCGGATCCGCGCCTTCGACATCGGCACCAGCACGGCCGACGTCCTGGCCAAAGGCATCGACAAGCTGCCCGTGAGCGCGGACACGCAGACCACGCTCAAGACGAAGGCGTCGCCCGTCGTCGCCGGCGCTGCCGCCGGGGCCGCGACGTTCGCGGCGGCCGCGGTCGACGCGGGGACGCGCGCCTACGACGCGACGAAGGTGGGCGCCCGGGCGGCCAAGCCCGGGCCCAAGGCTGTCCTGGAGCCCGTGCCCGACGACGAGTCCGACGAGCCGCTGGTCGAACCGCCCGTCGACGGCACCGTCCCCGACGCGCTCGAGCGCCTGGTCAAGCTGCACGAGGCCGGGATCCTGGACGACGAGGAGTTCGCCGCCGCCAAGCGGCAGACGCTGGGTCTGTAGCGACCGCCGGACCGTCGCCGGGTCGTGACCGGCCCGAGACCGCGATGTTACCCACCGGTAAGATGGCGGTGACCTGTGACACATCTGTGTGCTAGACATCCGTCCACAAGGGATCGAGCCGGACACTCCCGGCCCCGACGGAAGAGGACACGGATGACCCACGCACGCACGCGTCGTCGCCTGCTGATGACGACTGCCGGCCTCGCGGTCGGCGCACTGGCGCTGACCGCCTGCTCGTCGAACAAGGAGGGGTCCGACGACGCCACCGGCGGCAGCAGCGGCGCACCGCTGACCATCGGCACCACCGACAAGGTGACGGTGCTCGACCCGGCCGGCTCGTACGACAACGGCTCCTTCGCCGTCATGAACCAGGTGTTCCCGTTCCTGCTGAACACCCCGTACGGCAGCCCGGACGTGAAGCCGGACATCGCCACCTCGGCCGAGTTCACGAGCCCGACCGAGTACACGGTCAAGCTCAAGCCGGGTCTGAAGTGGGCCAACGGCCACGACCTGACGTCGTCGGACGTGAAGTTCACGTTCGACCGCCAGCTCAAGATCGCCGACGAGAACGGCCCGTCCTCCCTGCTGTTCAACCTGGACAGCACCGAGGCGCCCGACCCGACGACGGTCGTGTTCCACCTCAAGTCCGCGAACGACCAGACGTTCCCGCAGGTGCTGTCGAGCCCGGCCGGCCCGATCGTCGACGAGGAGGTCTTCTCCCCCGACGCGCTCACGTCCGACCAGGACATCGTCAAGGGCAAGGCGTTCGCCGGCCAGTACGAGATCACCAGCTACGACTTCAACAACCTCATCTCGTACAAGGCGTACGCCGGCTACCAGGGCATCCTGGGCAAGGCGAAGACCGACGAGATCAACGTCAAGTACTACGCCGACGCGCCCAACCTGAAGCTCGACATCCAGCAGGGCAACATCGACGTGGCGTTCCGCTCCCTCGCACCGTCGGACATCGCGGACCTGCGCAAGAACGACAAGGTCAAGGTCGTCGACGGCCCCGGCGGCGAGATCCGCTACATCGTCTTCAACTTCGACACGCAGCCGTACGGCGCCAAGACGGCCGACGCGGACCCGGCCAAGGCGCTCGCCGTCCGCCAGGCCGTCGCCGACCTCATCGACCGTGACGCGCTGGCCGACCAGGTCTACAAGGGCACCTACACGCCGCTGTACTCCTTCGTGCCCGACGGCCTGACGGGTGCGACCCAATCGCTCAAGGGTCTGTACGGCGACGGCAACGGCAAGCCCGACGCCGCCAAGGCCAAGAAGACCCTCGAGGACGCCGGCGTCAGCATCCCGGTCGACCTCAAGCTCCAGTACACGACCGAGCACTACGGCCCGTCGTCCACGGACGAGTACAACCTGCTCGCCGACCAGCTGAACTCGGGCGGCCTCTTCAAGGTCGACCCGAAGTCGACCGAGTGGGTCCAGTACTCCAAGGACCGCGTCGCCGACGTCTACCCCGCCTACCAGCTGGGCTGGTTCCCGGACTACTCGGACGCCGACAACTACCTGACGCCGTTCTTCCTGACGAAGAACTTCCTGTCGAACCACTACGACAACAAGCAGGTCAACGACCTGATCCTGAAGCAGGCCTCGACGCCCGACGCCGACGCCCGCACCAAGCTCATCGAGCAGATCCAGGACCTCGAGGCGAAGGACCTCTCGACCGTCCCGTTCCTGCAGGGCTCGCAGGTCGCCGTGGTCGGCAAGGACGTGAAGGGCGCCGAGGACACGCTCGACGCGTCGTTCAAGTTCCGCTACGCGGCACTGTCGAAGTAAGGCCCTCCGGTCCGCCCCGCACCTCCGGGTGCGGGGCGGACCCGTGGCACCCCCACGCACGTCAGGACACCCATGACCTCCATCACCACGGCCGAGCCCACGGACCTCGTCCCGGGCGCGGCCACCCCGACCCCCGGACGACGACGTGCCGGCGGCGGCCTCGGCCGGTACCTGCTGGTCAGGTTCCTGCTGATCTTCCCGACGATCCTCATCCTCGTGACGACGGTGTTCGTCATGATGCGCGCCACCGGTGACCCGATCACCGCCGCGCAGGGCGGGCGCCTGACCCCCGAGCAGCTGGCCGAGCGCATCCACGCCGCCGGCTACGACCGCCCCATCCTGGTGCAGTACCTCGACTACCTCGGCAGCATCCTGCGCGGGGACTTCGGGACGACGATCTCCGACAACCGGCCGGTCACCGAGGTGCTGACCACCTACGGCGCCGCGACCCTCGAGCTCGCGTTCTACGCGCTGGTCGTCGCGTTCCTGGTCGGCATCCCGCTGGGTCGGATCGCCGCCGCCCGTCGCGACCGCGGCATCGACGCCACGTTCCGCGTCTCGGCGGTGCTGGTCTACGCGACACCCGTGTTCTTCGCCGGCATGCTGCTCAAGCTCGTCTTCTCGGTGTGGCTCGACTGGCTGCCCGTCGCGGGCCGCGCCACCACGGGCACCGAGATCGAGCTCCAGCGCAACGGCGCCGGGACGGGGATCTACCTGATCGACGCCATCAGCACCGGCGACCCGGCGGCGATCCAGGACGTCCTCGAGCACGCGATCCTGCCGGCCATCGCCCTGGGCCTGCTCACGGCCGGCGTCTTCCTGCGCCTCGTGCGCACCAACGTCATCGGCACGCTCGCCACCGGCTACGTCGAGGCGGCGCGGTCGCGCGGCGTCAGCGAGCGGCGGCTGCTGCGCAAGCACGCCTGGCGGCCCGCGCTCGTCCCGATCATCACGGTCATCGGCCTGCAGATCGCCCTGCTCCTCGCCGGGGCGGTGCTCACCGAGACCACGTTCGAGTGGAAGGGCCTCGGCTTCCAGCTGGTCCAGTACCTGCAGGCGCGCGACTACGTCGCCGTGCAGGGGATGGTCGCGCTGCTCGCCGTCATCGTCGCGCTGACGAACTTCGTCGTCGACGTCATCGCCGCCCTCGTCGACCCCCGGATCAGGTACTGACATGACCACGACCGTCATCCCGGAGCGGGCCCCGCTCTACAAGCGCCTGCCCGTCGTCCACCAGCTGCGCAGCAGCGTCGGCCTGCAGCGCGGCATGCTCGTGGCGGGCCTCGTGCTCGTCGCGATCTTCCTGCTCACGGCCGCGTTCGCGCCGCTGCTCGCGCCCTACGGCTTCGGCCAGCTCCGCGCCGACGGCGAGCTGTTCGGCTCGCAGCAGCGCCCGTCCAGCGACCACCTGCTCGGCACCACGGTCGGCGGTTTCGACGTGCTGTCGCGCGTCATCTGGGGTTCCCGGACGGCGCTGACGACGATCGTCCTGGCCGTCGCGCTGTCGATCGTCGTCGGCATCGTCCTGGGCCTGCTGTCCGGCTACTTCGGCGGCTGGCTCGACCGCGTGCTCGTCGTGATCGCCGACGCCATCTACGCGTTCCCGTCCCTGCTGCTCGCCATCCTGGCCGCAATCGTCATCAGCAACGGTCAGGCCAGCAAGTGGGGCGGCATCTGGGCGACGGCCATCTCGATCACCGTGGTGTTCGTGCCGCAGTACTTCCGCGTCATCCGCGCGGAGGCGGTCCGGATCAAGGCGGAGGCGTTCGTGGAGTCCGCGCGCGTCGTCGGCGCCGGTCACGTGCGGATCATGACGCGCCACGTCCTGCGCAACTCGACCCGCACGCTGCCGCTGATCGTCACGCTCAACGCGGGCGAGGCGATCCTGACGCTCGCGGGGCTCGGCTTCCTGGGCTTCGGCATCTCCCCCACGCAGGCCGGCGACTGGGGCTATGACCTCAACAAGGCGCTCGGCGACGTGACCAGCGGCATCTGGTGGACGTCGATCCCCCCGGGCCTCGCCATCGTGCTGACCGTGCTGGGCGTGAGCCTGGTGGGCGAGTCGCTCAACGACCTCGCCGACCCGCGCCTGCGGACCCGCCGACGCGCGGCCGCGCTCGCCGGGACCGTGGGCACCACCACGGCCGTCCCGGGCGGCGTCCTGGCCGCCGGCGCCGAGGGCGTCGCGGGCGTGGACCTGCTCGAAGGAGCCGACGCCACCCCGCTGGCCGGCCCGACCCCCGAGGACGACGCCGGCTCCCGGGCCGCGAACGGAGACGACGCATGAGCACCCCCGTGGTCCAGATCAACAACCTGGCCGTCACCTTCGACACCGACGCCGGCCCCGTCCGCGCCGTCCGCGGCGTGAGCCTGCAGGTCGAGTCGGGGCAGGTCCTGGCGGTCGTCGGCGAGTCCGGCTCGGGCAAGACCGTCACCGCGCGGAGCATCCTGGGGCTGCTGCCCCAGACCGCGCGCACGACGGGCGCCGTGCTGCTCTCGCGCCCCGACGGCACCGGGACCCACGACGTCACGATGCTGCGCGGCAGCGCCCTGCGCGAGGTCCGGGGACGCGACGCCGCGATGGTGTTCCAGGAGCCCACGAGCGTCCTGAACCCGGTGTACCCGGTCGGTTGGCAGATCGCCGAGGGCCTGCGCGCCCACGGGGGCCTGAGCCGGGCACAGGCCCGCGAACGCGCGATCGACGTGCTGCAGCGCGTCGGCATCCCGGACCCGGAGCACCGCGTCGACCACTACCCGCACCAGTTCTCCGGCGGGCAGAAGCAGCGCATCGTCATCGCGCAGGCGCTCGCGCTCAACCCGGGCCTGATCATCGCCGACGAGCCGACGACCGCCCTCGACGTCACCGTGCAGGCCGAGATCCTCGACCTGCTGCGCCGCCTGCCGGCCGAGTTCGGGACCGCCGTCGTGCTGATCACGCACAACATGGGCGTCGTCGCGGACCTCGCCGACCGGGTGGCGGTGATGCTCGACGGCGAGATCGTCGAGCAGGCCGACGCCCGCACGCTGTTCGCGTCGCCGCAGCACGAGTACACGCGGGCGCTGCTGGCCGCCGTGCCGCGCGTCGGGGGCGCGCGGCTGCGCACGGCGGCCGCCACCGAAGAGACGCCCGAGGCCGACGAGCCGGCCGTGGCCGCCGACACCGCTCCCGTCGTCGTCGCCCGCGACCTGCGCATCGTCTACCCGGGCCGGCTCCGCTCTCCCGGGTTCACGGCCGTCGACGGCGTCGACCTGCAGATCCGGCCCGGCGAGGTCGTCGGGCTCGTCGGCGAGTCGGGGTCCGGCAAGACGACCATCGGACGCGCCATCGCGGGCCTCACCGCCGTCAGCGAGGGCTCGCTCGAGGTGCTGGGCATGGAGATGAACGGCGTCCGCGAGCGCCGGTTCCGGCCGCTGCGCAAACGGATCGGGTTCGTGTTCCAGGACCCGGCCACGAGCTTCAACCCGCTGCTGACCATCGCGCAGTGCGTCGCCGAGCCGCTGGTGGTGCACGGGGTCGCGTCGTCGCCCCAGGCCGCGCGGGCCAAGGTCGACGAGCTGCTCGAGGCCGTCCAGCTGCCGCGTGCGTTCGGCGACCGGTTCCCGCACGAGCTCTCGGGCGGGCAGCGTCAGCGGGCGTCGTTGGCCCGGGCGCTGGCGCTCGACCCGGAGCTGCTGATCGCCGACGAGCCGACCTCCGCCCTCGACGTCTCCGTGCAGGCGCGCGTGCTGGACCTGTTCGCCCGGCTGCAGGCCGAGCTCGGCTTCGCGTGCCTGTTCATCAGCCACGACCTGGCCGTCGTCGACCTGCTCGCGGACCGGATCGTGGTCCTGCACCGCGGCAAGGTCGTCGAGGAGGGCACGGGTGACCAGGTGCTGGGTGCGCCCGAGCACCCGTACACCCAGCGGCTGCTCGCGTCCCTGCCCGTGCCGGACCCGGTGGAGCAGGCGGAGCGTCGCCGGCAGTGGGAGGAGCTGCGCGAGGCGTGATCCGCCCGGACGTGCGGGCCGTCAGGCCTGCACGTCGGGGCGCTCGCCCGTGGCCAGCGGCAGGACCAGGTGCTCGATGACGCGCTCGGTGTACTCGGCACTGACCTTCTTGCCGGCGACGACCTTCCGGTAGGCGATCATCGCCGGGGCGATGGTGGCGACCATCTCCAGGTCGATGCCGGGCAGGAGCTCCCCGCGCTCCTGGGCGCGCTCCAGGAGCGCGTACATGAGCGCCATGCGGGCGGTGACGAACTGCTCGTGGAAGAGCTTGCCGACCTGCGGGTCGCTCTGGGCCGCAGCGTGCAGGCCGGACATGAGCGCGTCGTTGCGACCTGAGTCCTGGATGCCCCGCAGCGACATGAGGTCACCGCGCAGCGAGCCGGTGTCGGGAACGTCGTCGATGGTCAGGATCATGCCGCGGCCGCAGACGACCGCGTCGACCGTGAGCTCGACCTTCGAGGGCCAGCGCCGGTAGACGGTCGCCTTGCCCGTCCCGGCGCGCTCCGCGACGGCGTCCATCGTCATGCCCTCGTAGCCGCGCTCCGCGATGAGCTGCCGCGTCGCGGTCATGATCACGTCGTCCTTGGACTCGTCGCGCCGACGCCCGGGGCGACGGGGAATCTCGACGACGTCCTCGTCGTTGCCAAGCATCAGGTGCCTCCGTCCGTGTCTCGTGCTGATGATCTCACGATACGCCAATCGAGACTGGGGGGTTTCGGAACTCGCTAGTTCTGTATTAGGCTCTCGGTCATGCCCACCTCCCCCACACCCGACAGCCGCCGGCGCTGGTACGTCCTCGCGACGGTCGCGCTCGCGCAGCTGATGGTGGTGCTCGACGGCACCATCGTGAACATCGCCCTCCCCTCGGCCCAGGCCGACCTCGGGTTCTCCGACAACGACCGCCAGTGGGTCGTCACCGCCTACGCCCTCGCCTTCGGCTCGCTGCTCCTGCTCGGCGGCCGCCTGTCCGACATGTTCGGCCGCCGCCGCATGTTCCTCATCGGCCTCGTCGGCTTCGCCGCAGCCTCCGCGCTGGGCGGCGCCGCGCAGTCGTTCGGCATGCTCGTCGGCGCCCGCGCCCTGCAGGGTGCGTTCGGCGCCGCGCTCGCCCCCGCCGCACTGTCGGTGCTCGCGACGACGTTCACCATCCCCAAGGAGCGCGCCCGCGCGTTCGGCGTCTTCGGCGCCATCGCCGGCATGGGCGGTGCCATCGGCCTGCTGCTCGGCGGCTACCTCACCGAGCACCTCGACTGGCGCTGGAACCTCTACGTCAACGTCGTGATCGCCGTCTTCGCGTTCATCGCAGCCTCCGCCCTGCTGCCGCGCGTGCACGAGCGCGGGCACCACACCCTGCAGGTCGGCGACGTGCTCCTCGGCTCCGCCGGTCTGTTCGCCCTCGTCTACGGTTTCTCGCAGGCCGAGCCCAAGGGCTGGGACTCCCCCTGGGTCTGGGGCTCGCTCGTCGCGAGCGTGGCCCTGCTCGCCGCCTTCGTCGTCCGCCAGAAGCGCGCCGAGTACCCGGTCCTGCCGCTGGCCGTGATCCTCGACCGCGACCGCGGCGCGTCCTACCTGTCCATCCTGGTCGCAGGTTCGGGCATGTTCGGCGCGTTCCTGTTCGTCACCTACTACCTGCAGCAGACGCTCCAGTTCACGCCCATGCAGACCGGCACCGCCTTCCTGCCGATGGTCCTGTCGATCATCATCACCGCGCAGATCCAGACCAACCTGCTTGTCCCGCGCTTCGGGCCCAAGGTCCTCGTGCCGATCGGCATGACCCTGGCCGGGCTCGGCATGGTCTGGTTCACCACGCTCGAGCTGGACAGCAGCTACCTGCACGTCCTGCCCGGGCTGATCGCCATGGGTGTCGGGATGGGCTCGATCATGCCCGCCTCCTTCCAGCTCGCCACGCTCGGCATCCCGCCGCGCCAGGCCGGGGCCGCGTCCGCGATGGTCTCGACGAGCCAGCAGGTGGGCGGCGCCATCGGCACCGCGGTGCTCAACACGCTGGCCGCCACGGCTGCGACCACCTACGTCACGGTCCACCAGCCGACGACGCAGAAGGTCCTGGCCGACGCGTCCATGCACGCCTACTCGACCGCCTACACGTGGTCGGCCGGCATCTTCGCCGTCGGCGTGGTGCTCAGCGCGACGCTGTTCCGCACCCGCGCCGACCGCATCGCCCGCCTGGAGGCGGCGAAGATCCCGGACGACGTGGACTCGCTGGACACCGCCCCGGCCGTGGCCCACTGACCCCAGCCCGCCGGTCACGCGACGACTCGCGGGTTCCTCGTCGGCTCGCGGCTTTCAACCCGCGCTTCGACGAGGAACCCGCGAGTCGTGCAGATCAGGTGGGGCGCGGGGTGGGCTCCAGCGCCTGCAGAGCAGGCAGTCGGCCGGCCAGGGCCTCCAGCGTGGCCCGCTCGCCCGCGTAGATGCCCTCGGTGCGTGGCCAGTGGACGACGACGTCGGTGAAGCCCAAGCCCGCCGCGCGCTCGATCCCCTCGACCGCCAGGTCGAGCGACGTCAGAGAGTAGATCGGCGCGCCGTCCAGGCTGAGGTACCGACGCAGGGGCACGTCGCTGCCAGCACTCGCCTCGACGGCGTCCATCCTGGCGGCCTCGTCGGCGAGGTCCGTCCACCACTTCTCCTGGGCCGCCACGGGGTCGTCGGTCTGCACCTCGGGGCCGAACTGCGGACCGAACGTGATCCACCCGTCGCCGAACCGGGCCGCGAGGGCCATCGCCCGCGGTCCCGACGCAGCCACCGCGAACGGCGGCCGACGATCCGGCACCGGGATCATCCGCGCGCCGTACGCGTCGTAGTAGTCGCCGACGTGCTCGGTCACGGGCTGGGTCAGGAGCCGGTCCAGCAGCGCGACGAACTCCTCGAACCGGCGGGTCCGCTGCGCTCGCGTGGGCGGCGCCGCCAGCACACCCGCGTCGAACCCCTCCCCGCCGGAGCCGAGGCCCAGGATGAAGCGCCCGCCCGAGATGTCGTCGAGGCCCAGCACGTCCTTGCCGAACGGCACCGGGTGGCGGAAGTTGGGCGACGCGACGAACGTGCCGAGCCCGATCCGCTCGGTGACCGCGGCCGCCGCCGCGAGCAGCGGGACGGTCGCGAACCACGGCTGGTCCACGAGCGTGCGCCAGGCCAGGTGGTCGTAGGTCCACGCGTGGTCGAAGCCCCAGTCCTCGGCCTGGCGCCAGCTGTCGCGCGCCACGGCCCACCGGTCCTGCGGCAGCAGCACGATCCCGATCTTCACCATGTGCGTCTCCTCACGCGTGCGTGTGCGCCTCGGCCCCCGTGGACGGGGGCTCGAGCTGGAACGTGCAGTGGTCCACGTCGAAGTGCCCGGCCAGGCAGCCGCGCAGGTCGTCGAGCACGCGTCCCGCCTCGCCCCGCTCGAGCACCTCGTCGGGCACCTCCACGTGGGCGGACAGGACGGGGACGCCCGACGTGATGGTCCAGGCGTGCAGGTCGTGCACGCCGACGACGCCGCGCACCCCGCAGATGTGGGCGCGGACCGCGGCCAGGTCGACACCGGCAGGTGTCGCCTCGAGGAGGACCGCCGCGACCTGGCGCAGCAGCCCGACGGCGCGCGGCAGGATCATGACGCCGATGGCGACGGATGCGAGCCCGTCGGCGCGCTCCCAGCCGGTGGTGAGCACGACGACGGCCGCGACGATCACCGCCGCCGAGCCGAGCAGGTCGCCCAGCACCTCCAGGTACGCGCCGCGGACGTTGAGCGAGTCGCGCTGGCCCGGCATCAGCAGCACCAGCCCGACGCCGTTCGCGACCAGCCCGACGCACGCGACCGCGAGCATGAGCCCGCCCTCGACCTCGCCCGGGTGGACGAGCCGGCGGATGCCGCCCGACAGCACCAGGACACCGACGACGGCGATGAGCAGCCCGTTGACCAGTGCGGCGAGCATCTCGGCGCGCTGCCAGCCGAAGGTCCTCGTCTCGGTCGCCGGCTTGGCCGCGAGCGCCGTCGCCCCCAGCGCCAGGGCCACGCCCGCCGCGTCGGTCAGCATGTGCCCGGCGTCGGCCACCAGGGCGAAGGACCCGGACACCACGCCGCCGACGACCTCGACGACCAGCACGCTCAGCGTCAGCGTCAGCACCGCGACGAGCCGCCCGCGGTGCGCGTGCGCCGCGGTGACGTGGTCGTGGGAGTGGCCGTGGCCGCCGTGGGAGTGGCCCATCAGCCCCACCCCAGCTCGTGCAGGCGGTCGTCGTCGATCCCGAAGTGGTGCGCGATCTCGTGCACCACGGTGATCGCGACCTCCTCGACGACGTCGTCGCGTTCGTCACAGATGGCCAGCGTGGGCAGCCGGTAGATCGTGATGCGGTCCGGCAGCGACCCGGCGGCGTAGAACGAGGTCCGCTCCGTCAGAGGGATGCCCTCGTACAGGCCCAGCAGCTCGGGGTCGTCGGGCGGCGCCTGGTCCTCGACGAGCACGACGACGTTGTCCATGACGCGCGCCAGCTCCGGGGGGATCTGGTCGAGCGCGTCACGGACGGCCTCCTCGAACTCGTCGCGAGCCATCTCGAACACGCCTCCATCCTGCCTGCTCACGGCCTCGACCGAGCGCCCGACGAGGCCGACTTTGGAGATCCGGCGATAGACCCGTATGCTCATCTCCGGTCTTCCGGCGCCTCGACGTCAGGGGCGGGACACCCGCCCTCATCGTCTAGCGGCCTAGGACCCCGCCCTTTCACGGCGGTAGCACGGGTTCGAATCCCGTTGGGGGTACGAGCAGGAAACGCAGTAACGGCAACACAGCAAGATGCAGTACGGTCTCGCATGCAACACACGAGGCCCCGTAGCGCAGTTGGTTAGCGCGCCGCCCTGTCACGGCGGAGGTCGCGGGTTCAAGTCCCGTCGGGGTCGCTCGAAAGGGCCGGTCTTCGGACCGGCCTTCTCGTTCGAGGGCCTGTCCCCTCACGGCTCTGTAGCTCAGTTGGTAGAGCGTTCGACTGAAAATCGAAAGGTCACCGGATCGACGCCGGTCGGAGCCACCACCACGCAAGCCCCGCACACCACACGGTGTCGCGGGGCTTCGTCGTTCGTCGGCGCCGTGGTCTACCTTTTCACCCGGGCCCCGCACCGGGCGGGCCAGGAGAGCGTGAGGCGTGCGATGGCGCAGGACGACGACGGTGGGCTGCTCGCCCCGGGTGAGCCCGTCGACCTCGACAACTGCGCCCGGGAGCCGATCCACATCCCCGGCAGCATCCAGCCCTGGGGCGTCCTGCTCGCGGTGACCGAGCCGGACCTGGTGGTCCGGCACGTCTCGGCCAACGTCGACGAGCTCCTGGGCTCGTCGGTCGAGCAGACGCTGGGCGCCACGCTCGACGACGTCGTCGGCAAGGAGGCGACCGAGCAGCTGCGCGTCCACCTGCGCGCCTGGGGAGACCTGCGGGCGCGCAACCCGCTGGTGATCGCCGCCCGCACGCGCACCGGCCCGGTCGAGATGGACGCCGTCCTGCACCGCATCAGGAGCGGTGAGGGCACCCTGCTCGTCGTCGAGCTCGAGGCCTCGCTGGGGCCCCGCCCGTTCTCCTTCCCCAACACGTACCAGGCCGTCCGCGGAGCCGTGGAGCGGCTCAACCAGGCGCACAGGCTCGAGGACCTGTACGACATCGCGGCTCAGGAGGTCCGGGCGCTGACCGGGTTCGACCGCGTGATGGTCTACCGGTTCGACGAGGCCTACAACGGCGAGGTCGTGGCCGAGGCCAAGCGCGCCGACCTCAACTCGTTCTTCGGCCTGCACTACCCGGCCAGCGACATCCCGCCCCAGGCCCGCGCGCTGTACGAGAAGAACTGGATCCGGCTCATCGCCGACGTCCGGTACACCCCGGCGCCCCTGGTGCCGGGCCTCGACGAGCACACGGGCCTGCCGCTCGACCTGACGCACTCGGTGCTCCGCAGCGTCTCCCCCATCCACTGCGAGTACCTGGGCAACATGGGCGTCGCCGCGTCGATGTCGATCTCTCTGCTGCGCGACGGCAAGCTGTGGGGCCTGATCGCGTGCCACCACTACTCCGGTCCGCACAACCCGCCGTACGGCGTGCGCGCCGCCGCCGAGTTCCTCGGTTCCTCGCTGTCGCTGCGCTTCGTCGCCCGCTCCGAGGAGCGCGCGCTCGAGGACGAGATCGCGACCGCCGCGACCAAGGTGCGGATCCTCATCGCGTCGCGGGACAGCGACCACGCGCTGGCGGACACCCTGGCGGGCAACGCGGCGCCGGGCGGCGTGAACGTGCTGGACGTGATCGAGGCCCAGGGCGTCGTCGTGCGTGCGGACGGCCGGATCTCGACGTCCGGCGACGTCCCCGCCGACGTGCGCCCCCTGCTGGCGTGGGTCGAGCAGGCCGCCGACGACGTCGTCGCGCGCACCTCCCTGACGACGCAGGAGCCCGAGCTCGCGGCGACGCTCCCGGGAGTCGCGGGTCTGCTCGTCGTCCGCCTCGCCCCCGAGCAGTGCATCGTCTGGCTGCGGCACGAGGTCGTCCGGTCCGTCGACTGGGGCGGAGACCCGCACAACAAGGCGATCGCCCTGCGTGAGGGCGACTCGGTCCGGCTGAGCCCGCGCAAGTCGTTCGACCGCTGGAGCGAGGTGGTCAGCGGCACGAGCGCCCCCTGGACCAGGCTCGAGCTGAACGACGGCGACGACCTGCGCAGCCGGCTGCTCGAGACCCTCCTGCTCCGCACGCGGTGGCAGCTGCGCACCGCGGAGGCCGTGCAGCGCAGCCTCCTCCCGCAGGAGATGCCGGAGGTCGACGGCTGGACCGTGCGTGCCCGGTACGAGCCCGCGGCCGGCGGTCAGGTGGGTGGCGACTGGTACGACGCGCTCGAGGTCGGCGACGGGCGGCTCGCCGTGGTCGTCGGCGACGTCGCGGGCCACGGCCTGGGCGCGGCGGCCGCGATGGGGCAGCTGCGCAACACGCTGCGCGGGTTCCTGCTGCGCGGCGACGGGCCCGACGAGGCGCTGCGCTGGCTCGACCACGTCACGCGGCAGACGATGCCGTTCGAGATGGCGACGGTCGTCGTCTGCGTGGTCGACACCGCCACGGGGGTCGTGCAGATCTCCGCCGCCGGCCACCCGCGACCCATGCTCCTGGCCGCCGACGGCGGTGCGCGTCTGCTCGACATGCGCGTCGACCGCCCGCTGGGCGTCGGCTCGGGCGAGCCGCCACTGACCCGGCTCACGATCGAGCCCGGCGGCGGCCTGGTCCTGTTCAGCGACGGCCTCGTGGACTCGCGCCAGACCGACCTGCGCGCGGGCCTGCACCGGATCGTCGAGCTGTTCGAGCGCGACGACGTGACCGTCCCGGTCGACATCGACGACGTCATGGCCGCGTGCCGCGACGACGCCTCCGTCGACGACCTCACGCTGCTGGTGCTCTGCCGCGAGCGGTAGGAGCCCGCCTCCGGCGCGCCGTCCCGCGGTGCCACGGGGGCGCGGGAAGATGGCGCGAGTCGTGAGCGTCCGGACGGAGTCGTGGTGGAGTTCGAGAAGCTGTTCCCCGTGGTGCTGGTCTCTGCGCTGGCGCTGCTGGTCGTCGCGGCCATGCCGGCGCGGTTCCGGCTGCCGCAGGTCGTCGTGCTGCTGGCCGGCGGTGTGATCATCGGCCCCGAGGTGCTGCACCTGTCCTCCCCCGCCGACGTCGGCCTGCTGTCCGACCTGGGCATGGGGTTCCTGTTCCTGTTGGCCGGCTACGAGCTCGACCCCGGGATCGCACGGCAACCTGCCGGGCGGCTGGGCATGCGGGCGTGGCTCTCGTCCTTCGTGCTCGCCGGTGTGCTCATGCTGGCCCTGAACATCGACCACGACGTCCCCGCGGCCATGGCCATCACCATCGCCCTGTCGACGACCGCGCTCGGCGTGCTCATCCCGATCCTCAAGGACGAGCACCTCGCCGAGCTCCCGATCGGGAAGTACGTGATGGCCGGCGGTGCCATCGGCGAGCTCGGACCTATCGTCGCGATGGCGCTGTTCCTGGGAGCGCGCGGGACGATCGCCGCCCTCGTCTCCCTCGTCCTGCTCGCGGCCGCCGTCATCGCGCTCTCGATCGCCCCCAAGCGTCTCTCGATGGACCGCACCCGACGTGTGCTCGCCACCATGAGCGACGGAAACACTCAGGGCCCCATGCGGTTCACGCTCGTGCTGCTGGTCGCGCTGCTGGCCAACGCGACGTTCATGGGGTTCGACGCCGTCCTCGGGGCGTTCCTGGCGGGCATGGTGCTGCGCGCGTGGTCGCCGGTCGAGAACGAGGCGTTCGAGAAGAAGCTCGACACCGTGGGCTGGGGTGTCTTCATCCCCATCTTCTTCGTGTCGTCCGGGATGGGCCTGCAGATCAGCGCGGTGGCAGAAAGGCCATGGCTGCCGTTCGCGTTCACGGGCGTGCTGCTGGCCGTCCGGGGCGGCCCGGCCCTGCTCTGGTACCGCAAGGTGCTGGGCAAGCGCGACCGCCTCCGCCTGAGCTTCTACACCGCGACGACCCTCCCCCTGCTCGTCGCCCTGACCGAGCTGGCCGTGACGGACGGGACCCTCGACGAGGGGACCGCCGCCTGCCTGGTCTTCGCCGGCGCGCTGACCGTCCTCTTCTTCCCGCTGATCGCGCGCATGATCGGCACGCCCGACAGGACCGAGTACCCATCGACGGTCTCCACCACTGTCTAGGCTGGTCGCACCGCGAACGAACAGGAGACCCCCGTGACCAGCCCGAACGGCCCCGAGCCGCGCAGCTTCTTCGACCGTCTCACCGAGCCGCTGGCCGAGCGAGCACGCGAACGCCTCAACCAGGCGGAGGACAAGGTGCGGGCGGCCGTCCAGGCCGAGATCGACGCCGTCGGCGCCAGCGTGCGGGCCAAGGCCGTGCAGGTCAGGCCGTCCGCGATCGCCTTCGGCAGCGCGGCGCTCGTCACGTTCTTCGGCCTCGCCCTGCTGGTCACCGCCGCCGTGCTCGGCCTGGTCGAGGCGGACCTGCAGCCGTGGTTCGCCGCCCTGCTCGTGGGCGTCGCGCTCATCCTGATCGGCGGCGGCGTCGCGGCGTGGGGCAAGAGCCACCTGCCCAAGCCCGTCGCCCGCACGACAGAGCCCGTGCACCCCGCCGGCGACCAGGTCCACCCGTGGGACAACTGACGGGTCCAGCGACCGCCTGACGTGCGGCTGCACTGCTCGACGGCAAGACTGGGCCCCAGGACGGACGCCGACGGGAGGGCCAGACGATGAAGACCACGGACGACCGCAGCATCGGTGAGCTGATCGGGGACCTGAGCGACCAGCTCTCGCGCCTGATCCGCACCGAGATCGCGCTGGCGAAGGCCGAGGTCACCGGCCGCCTGAGCAAGATCGGCGCCGGTGCCGGGCTGCTCATCGGGGCCGGCGTGCTGGCGCTCTACCTGCTCGCCGCGATCATCGCGACGGCGATCATCGCGCTGTCCGTGCCGTTCGAGCCGTGGCTCGCGGCCACGATCGTCACGGTGTTCCTCCTGCTCGTCGTCGCCGTGCTGGCGTGGCTCGGCGTCCGGCGGCTCAAGCAGGGTGCGCCGCCCAAGCCGGTCAAGGCGATCGAGAACGTCCAGCAGGACCTCAACGCCGTGAAGGAAGCGATCTGATGACCGACGAGAAGGACACGTCCGACAAGAAGGCGCCGATCCCGTTCACGACGCCCGAGATGGTCGAGCTGGAGGCGCAGGCCGCGCTGACCCGGCTCGAGCTCGCGAGCACGGTCGACGCTCTGGCTCAGCGCCTGGACCCGCGTGCCGGCCTGCACCAGGCGACGGACCAGGCCAAGGCGCAGGCCGACAAGGCTCGTGACGCGGCGCAGCAGCTGTGGCACGACGCGACGAGCGCGGACGCCGACCCGGAGGCCAGCACCCGCGCGCGCGTCGTCCTGGCGAGCGCGGCGGCTGTCGCCGTGCTCGCGGTGGCAGCCGCGGCGCTCAAGCGCCGCGGCTGAGGCTCAGCTCCGGCTGTCCCGCTGGTTGGGGACGCCCAGGAGCTCGAGGACCTCGGACTCGCGGTAGCGGCGGTGGCCGCCGAGCGTGCGGATCGAGGAGAGCTTGCCGGCCTTGGCCCAGCGGGTCACGGTCTTGGGGTCGACGCGGAAGAGCGTGGCCACCTCGGACGGCGTGAGCAGGACCTCGGACGATGCGGGCTGCGTAGTCATTGCTGCCTCCTGGCGAGCGTGCGGCCGAAGGACGAGCCTCCGACCAGGACGTGAGCGATCAGACCGACCAGAAGTGCGTCGATCCACTACCACAAACGAGCGGGACATACGACGCGTTCCCGGCAACGGAACGATCACAAAATGGTACACACCACCCGTCCGAGCGAACGACCCGCGAGCATGTGTGACCGCTCACGTCGGACGTTCTCACCCTAACCCGGACATATCACCCCGGCACCTTCACGACGCGCCGTTGACGGACGAGCACGTCAGCAGGCTCTCAGGAACCGGCGGGCCGACACCATCGGCACCTCCGGGCATGTCGGGCACCCGCAGAGATGCGAGACTGGTGCCGTTCACGACGTGACACGCGTCGCTCGTCCGCAAGTGGCCGGAATAGCGAATGACCATGTACCGTTGCGGCACGAAGAGACGATTCAGCACCCCGGGGCCGCACGTGTCAGCACGGAGCCGCCCCGCTTCCACGTAAGAGGGGGTCGATGCCATGGGGCGCGGCCGTCAGAAGGCTAAGCAGACGAAGGTTGCCCGGGAGCTGAAGTACTTCAGCCCGGAGACCAACTACCGAGCTCTCGAGCAGGAGCTCACGTCGCACAGCCACAATGACCTAGGCGACCGTCGGGGCGGTGCCGCAGTGGACACTGCGGACGACGACGAGGACGACTACGGACGCTGGTCCGACGACGACCGCTGATCCCAGCGGCGTCGGTCGCTGATCGCGCGCGTCCGCCCTGCCCCAGCCACGACGGCTCGAGACAGGGCGGGCGGCCGATCAGACTCGGTACGACCCCGTGAGCTGGACGGCGCCGCCGTGCACACCTTTGGTGCCCGCGACGAAGCCGGGGGCACCGACGGCGTCCGTGGCCGGGTCGATGTCACGGACCGTGCCGAGCTCCCAGGCTGGGAGGCCGAGCTCTGCGGCGTGCGCCAGCACCCCGGCGAGCGCATCGGGCGCGACGATCGCGACCATGCCCACGCCCAGGTTGAGCGTGCCCTCGAGGTCGGTCCACGGGACCTGACCGAGCGACTGCACGAGCGAGAACACGGGCGGCAGCTGCCAGCCGCCGCGGTCGATGTCGGCGACCAGGCCGACGGGCAGCACGCGCGCGACGTTGGACGCGAGCCCGCCGCCGGTGACGTGGCTGAAGGCGTGCAGGCCTTCCACGCCGGCCCGACGAGCGAGCGCGAGGCAGTCCGAGGCATACACGCGCGTGGGCTCCAGCAGCTCCTCGCCCAGCGTGCGGCCCAGCTCGTCGACGTGCCGGTCCAGGGCCCAGCCCGACTGGCGCACGACCGCACGCACCAGCGAGTAGCCGTTGGAGTGCAGGCCGCTGGAGCCGAGCGCCACGAGCACGTCGCCCGCGCGCACGCGCTCGGGGCCCAGCAGCTCGTCCGCCTCGACGACACCCGTCGCGGCACCGGCCACGTCGTACTCGTCGGGGGCCAGCAGACCCGGGTGCTCCGCCGTCTCGCCGCCCACGAGCGCGGTCCCCGCCACGGAGCAGGCCGCGGCGATGCCGCGCACCACGTCGGCGATGCGCTCCGGCACCACCCGGCCCGTGGCGATGTAGTCCGTCATGAACAGCGGCTGCGCACCCACCACCACGATGTCGTCGACGACCATGCCCACCAGGTCGAACCCGATGGTGTCGTGGACGTCGAGCTGCTGGGCGATCGCGACCTTGGTGCCCACGCCGTCCGTGGACGTGGCCAGCAGCGGACGGCGGAACCGCGTGAGCGCGCTCGCGTCGAACAGGCCGGCGAACCCGCCGACCCCGCCCAGCACCTGCGGTCCGTGCGTCGCCTGGACCGCGGCCTTCATGAGCTCGACGGCCTTGTCCCCAGCCTCCGTGTCGACGCCGGCACCGGCGTACGTGACGGGGCTGTTGGCGCCGCCGCTCACGGCTGCTCGAGCGCGGTCGCGCCACCGGTTCCGGGCAGGATCGACATCAGACCGTCCTCAGGTGCCCCCAGGGGGAGCTCGTTCTGCTCGAGCAGGTTCTTGCCCAGCCGGTCGGCGGGCGGCAGCTCGATGGGGTAGACGCCGGAGAAGCAGGCGGTGCACAGCTGCGAGCGAGGCTGCTCGGTGGCCGCGACCATCCCCTCCTCCGAGATGTAGCCGAGCGAGTCGGCGCCCAGCGAGGACCCGATCTCGTCGATGGCGAGGCCGTTGGCGATGAGCTCGGCGCGGCTGGCGAAGTCGATGCCGTAGAAGCACGGCCACTTCACGGGCGGCGACGAGATGCGCACGTGCACCTCCGCCGCACCGGCCTCGCGCAGCATCCGGACCAGCGCGCGCTGGGTGTTGCCGCGCACGATCGAGTCGTCGACGACCACCAGGCGCTTGCCGCGGATCACGTCACGCAGCGGGTTGAGCTTGAGCCGGATGCCCAGCTGGCGCAGCGTCTGCGAAGGCTGGATGAACGTGCGACCCACGTACGCGTTCTTCGTCAGGCCCTGCCCGAACGGGATGCCCGACTGCTGCGCGTACCCGACCGCGGCAGGCGTGCCGGACTCCGGCACCGGGATCACGAGGTCCGCCTCGACCGGGTGCTCGACGGCCAGGCGCCGGCCCATCTCCACCCGCGAGGCGTGCACGGAACGGCCCGCGATCGTCGTGTCGGGCCGCGCCAGGTAGACGTACTCGAAGACGCACCCGGCGCGCGGCTCGCTCTTGGGCGCGAAGCGGGTGGAGCGCAGGCCGTCGGCGTCGATCGCGATGAACTCACCCGGCTCGACCTCACGGACGAACGACGCGCCGACGATGTCGAGCGCGGGCATCTCGCTCGCCACGACCCACCCGCGCTCCAGGCGCCCGAGCACCAACGGGCGCACGCCCTGCGGGTCGCGCGCGGCGTACAGGGTGTGCTCGTCCATGAACACGAGGCAGAAGGCCCCGCGCAGGCGCGGAAGCACCTCGAGCGCGGTGGCCTCGAGCGTGTGGTCGGGATCGCCGGCCAGGAGCGCCGTGATGAGCGCGGTGTCGGTGGTGTTCCCGCGCGCGAGCTCGCCCCGACGCTGGCTGCCGTAGCGCTCCGCCACCAGGTCGACGAGCTCGGCGGAGTTGGTCAGGTTGCCGTTGTGCCCCAGGGCCACCGTCCCGGCCGCGGTCGCGCCGAGCGTCGGCTGCGCGTTCTCCCAGGTGGATCCGCCCGTGGTCGAGTACCGGGTGTGCCCGATGGCGATATGTCCCTGCAGGGCGTTGAGCGCGGTCTCGTCGAACACCTGCGAGACCAGGCCCATGTCCTTGTAGACCAGGAGCTGGTTGCCGTTGCTGGTCGCGATGCCGGCGGACTCCTGCCCCCGGTGCTGCAGCGCGTACAGGCCGAAGTAGGTCAGCTTGGCGACCTCTTCGCCAGGCGCCCACAGACCGAAGACACCACAGGCGTCCTGGGGGCCTTTTTCGTTGGGGAGGAGATCGTGGTTCAGACGTCCGTCTGCGCGAGGGGCCACTCCCCTATGGTCGCACAGGTCTCCGCGCGGCCGACGACCGGTTCAGCGGTCCAGACGAGGAGGCCGCGAGCGCCGGTCCGCCCTCACGGCCAGGGCGCCGCCGACGAACGTGCCGACCACCCCGCCCGTCACGATCCCGAGGAGGCGCACCGAGCCCTCGCCGTCCAGGAAGCCGATGAGGCCCGCTCCCCCGCCGACCTCGTCCGGGCCGGGCTGCACGATCGCGACGAACAGCAGCCCCAGCACCATCCCGACCAGCGCGCCCACGATCATGAACGCGCTGAACTTCGGCGCGCGGCGCACCGTGGCCGGCGTCGCCGTCCGCTCGAGCTCGTCCTCCGACGGGATGCGCGCCTCGTCGGTCGCCGCTACCTCGTCGGGCACGGCCCGCTCCTCGGGCGCCGTCGCGTCGGCGGGCTCGGTGGGGTCGACGGGCGTCTCGTCGGGCTGGCTGGGCACGTGCAGATCGTAGGTCAGAACGACGTCAGGACCGGACGCGCGTGGCCTGCAGCGGGAGCAGGTGGGCCAGGTCCGCGCGCTCGCCGGACGCGTGGACGCGCCCGGCGTCGAGCGCGTCCGCCCAGGTCAGGGCGCCCGTGGCGAGCTCGAGCCAGGTCTGCGGGTCGGTCTCGACGACGTTCGGCGGCGTGCCTCGGGTGTGACGAGGTCCCTGCACCGCCTGGACCGCGCCGTCCGGCGGCACGCGCACCTCGACCGAGTTGCCGGGCGCGACGTCCGCGAGCTCCTCGAGCGTGAACCGCACGGCGGTCCGCCGCGCGCGCGCGTCCGCGGGATCGGTCCGCCAGAGCGTCAGCGCCGCCCGGCCGTCGACGGGTTCGGTGCGACGACGAGGGGGCATGGTCCGATTCTCCACCCGTGGCGTACCGCTCGGCGGACGACGTGACGACGCCGGCCCCGGTGCTCGAGGGCACCGGGGCCGGCGTCACGTCAGCGGACCGTCGCGGTCCCGATCACCAGTGGGCGTTGCGGGCCAGCTCCAGGGCGATGTCCTGGAACCACGCCCCGGCGGCCGGGCCGCCGTTGCAGGTGCCGTCGGACTCACCGGGCAGCTTCACCCAGAGCAGGGCGTCCAGCCCGGAGCCGTCGTTGACCGTCGTCGGCTTGTCACCGAGCGCGCGGCCGCGGGGGTTGCACCACTCGCCGTTGGAGCCGTTGCCGTTGCGCGACGTGTCGATGACGAACTTCTTGCCGCCGAGCTGCTGCGAGATCTGCTGGCCGTAGGCCTTCGACGCGGCCGTCGTCTGGTAGTTCGACGTGTTGAGCGCGAACCCGACGGCGTACTCGAAGCCCACCTGGTTGAGGCGGCTGACGGCCGTGCTCACGGGGAGCCACGACGAGTGGCCGGCGTCGATGTAGACGCGGGCACCCTTGAGCGTCAGCGACTTCGCGGCGTACTTGAGGTAGCCGACGCGGTCACCCTGGCCGGCACAGTCGCCGAGCTGGGCGAGGGCGTCGGGCTCGAGCACCACGTACGGGTTGCCCTGGATCCCGGAGGCCACCGTGTCGATCCACGACGCGTACTCGCTGGTGCTGACACCGCCCGAGGAGTAGTTGCCGCAGTCACGGCCCGGGATGGCGTAGACGACGAGCATGGGGGTCTTGCCCGCCGCCACGGCCCGGCCCGTGTAGTCCGCGACCTCGGCCTTGGCGTGCAACGGGTCGGCCCAGTTGCCCACCCAGTACGCCTGCGGGGTCAGCGCGATCTTGGCCAGCAGGTCCTTGTTGGTGCCCGTCGCCTGCTGCCATGCCTTGTAGCCCTGCGTGGTCGGGTCGACGTAGAGGCCGCTCGTCGTCGGCGGGGTGGTGGGTGTGGGCGTGGGCGTCGGGGTCACGGTGGGGGTGGGGGTCGGCGTGGGCGTGGGGGTGGGAGTCGGGGTGGCAGTCGGGGTGGGGGACGCGGTCGGCGTCGGGGTGGTCGTCGGCGTCGGTGTCGTCGTCGGGACGCTGCCCGTGCACGTGGTGCCGTTCATGGTGAACGACGTGGGCACGGGGTTGGACGCCGTCCACGAGCCGTTGAAGCCGAAGCTCGTCGTGCCGCCCGTCGCCAGGGCGCCGTTGTAGCTCATGCTGGCGACCGAGACGGCCGAGCCGGACACGGTGGGGGTGCCGTTCCAGAGCTGCTGGATCTTCTGCCCTGCGCCGAAGGTCCAACCGACGTTCCAGGACGTGACGGGGCTGCCCAGGTTGGTGAGGGTCACGTTGGCCCCGAAGCCGCCACCCCACTGGTTGGTGATCTGGTAGTCGACCTTGCAGGCGGTCGCCGCCTGGGCCGACGTCGCGGTGAGGGCCGTCAGGCCCGATACGGCGAGGGCCGCGGCCGACAGCAGCGCCGCGGCGCTTCTACGTGTGTGCATACGGATGGATCTCCTTGGTCACGACCGACCGGGGTCGTCCGGGGCGGGGCGCCTGGTGGCGTACCGCCTGCTGGCGGCCCGGCGTCGCCACGCCGACGAGGACGGGTCCGCGCTGACACGGCCTCGCCGGCGAGCGAGCCGGGCGCTTCCGAGGAAACCCCGACGACACCCGTCCTGGCGAGGGATGGCGCGACACCTAAACGTTTAGAGGTGGTGAACGTGCACGTCGAAGCGCTTACGTCGGCCCATCCGGGCGCCGACCTGCGCGCCGGCCGCGAGCAGGACTCGCTCGACGGAGGGCTCCGGACCCGGCATCTGGGTGAATCTGGACAAACGATCGGGTAACCGGCAGAAATCATCCCATCATGTCCGATTCATCCTTTACGCTCTGACCCGGTCGGCGTCCGCGCCGGCCCCGATCGGTGCTGCCCCTCGCACGCCGTCATACCCCTGCCTGCGTTCGATACCCCCTGCCTGGAGGCCATCTCATGCTGCGCCGCGCCGCTGTCGTCGCTGCCCTCTCGTCCGTCGTGATCCTCGCCGTCCCCGTGGGGGCGCAGGCCGCCGGCGGCCGGCACGGCGGTGGGCCGGGCGGTGGGTCGCATGGTTCCCACGGAGCGCGCACGACGTCGTCGTCCGCCCCGTCGACCGGGCAGGGCGAGTACGTCGAGGTGCGCTGGGCGACGCCCGTGTCGTCGGGGGCCGCCAAGCCGAAGGACGGCGAGGACGCCGCGCTGTGGCCGCAGCACCTGGCCACCGCCGCCACCTGCGGTGTGTGGCTGCAGTACGACCGCTACGTGCCGGGCTCGATCACCGACCGTCTGGTGACCGGTGGTGTGCTGTACGGCCCGAACAACCCGACCGAGGTGCTCGCGACCCGGTACCCGTACTCGGACACGAAGCAGCCGTGGACGTTCGTGAAGGCTCCGGACTGCGGCACGACGACGCCGACGCCCGCGCCGAGCCAGACCCCCTGCCCGAGCGGCTCGCCGACGCCCCGGGTCTCGCCGACCCCACGCGCCACCCCCAGCACGACGCCGACCACGACGGCCCCGCCGGTCGTCCCGCCCGTCGTGCCGCCGGCGACGGCGCCCACCCCGAGCCAGCCGCCCACCCCGAGCGACTCGCCCACGCCGAGCACCACTCCCAGCACGACCCCGACGACGCCGGCGGCATCACCGTCGTCGTCGGTGCCGGTCTCCGAGACTCCGTCGGCCACCCCGACGCCGACGACCCCGGACACCGAGGTCCTGGCCTCCGAGCCGACGCCCACCGCTGACGGCGGCATCGTGCGGTCCACCCCGCCGCCGGCCTACCGGACGCAGACGCCCGAGGTTCCCGACTCCGAGGTGCTCGCGAGCACCGGCTCGTCGGGTGCGGGTGCCGTCGGCATCGTCGCCGCCGTGCTGGCCGGCGCGGGAGCCCTGCTCGTCGCCGCCCGTCGCCGCTCGGCACGCTGACCTGCCTGCGGGGACCCGCTAGCCGAGCGTGACGTGCAGCAGCTTCTCGTTGCTGTTGTTCGCGATGCTGTCCTTGTCACCCGTGGTGCTCGTCGTGAGCCAGAGGCCGCCGTCCGGCGCGGGCTCGACGGTCCGCAGGCGTCCGTACGTCCCGTTGAAGTAGGTCTGGACGTCGGTCAGCGAGGATCCCGCGATGACCTCGCGGTACAGGCGCGTCCCCCGCTCGCAGGCTACGTACAGGACGTCCCGGACGATCGCGATGCCCGAGCACGAGCCGTCGGCGGTCGGGTAGGTCCGCTTCGGTGCGACGTAGCCCGCCGTGCCGCAGGTTCCCGTGGTCCCCTCGCAGGCCGGCCAGCCGTAGTTGCCGCCCTTGACGACCAGGTTGGTCTCGTCCATGACGGAGTTGCCGAACTCCTGCTCCCACAGGCGACCTTGGGAGTCGAAGGCGAGGCCCTGCGGGTTGCGGTGCCCGTAGCTCCACACGTAGTTGCCGAACGGGTTGTCTGACGGGACGGTGCCGTCGGGGTTCAGGCGCAGCACCTTCCCGTTCAGGCTCGCGATGTTCTGGGCGTTGTCGCCGTTCTGCGCGTCGCCGGTGCTCGCGTACAGCTTGCCGTCGGGGCCGAACCGTAGCCGGCCGCCGTTGTGGAACTTGTTGCGCAGGATCCCTGTGAGCAGCACCTGCTCGCTGCCCGTGACCAGCAGGTTGTTCTCCACCTTGAACCGGACGATCCGGTTGTCGGTGGGCGACGTGTGCATGACGTAGAGCCAGTGGTCGCTCCCGAATGTCGGTGCGATCGCGAGCCCCATGAGCCCGCCCTCGCCGTCCGTCCCGGCGACGCCGGGCACGGTGCCCACGGTGGACTTGACGCCCGTCGTCGGATCGAGCCGGACGATGTCCTGCGCGTCCCGACGGCTGTACAGGATCGTCCCGTCGGGCAGCGTGACCAGACCCCACGGCACATCGGTGTCCGTACCGATCTGCGTGACCCCGCACATCGCGCTGCCGCACGCCGCGCCGGTGGTGACCGTCGCCGCGACGCTGCGCGCCGACACGTTGCCCTGTGCGTCCCGCGCCTGCACCGCGTAGGAGTACGACGTCGAGGCGGTCAGGCCGCTGTCGACGAACGTCGTGACCGGCGGGACCGCCGCGGTACCGCTGACCGTGCCGACCTTGCTGCCTTCGCGGTAGACGTCGTACGCCCGGACACCGACATCGTCGGTGGAGCCCTGCCACGTCAGGGTCACGGTCGTGCCGGACGCCGTCGCGGCCAGACCGGTGGGCGTCGTCGGGGCCCGGGTGTCGGTCTGGCACTCGGGCGGGGTGATCGACACGGTGCTGCTGGCCTGCGAGACGTTGCCCGCGGCGTCGCGGGCGTTCACGTACAGCCCCCAGGTGACCCCCGCGACGACCGTCAGGCTCGTCGACAGCGTCGATCCGCCCACCGACCTCATGAGCTGGCCGTCGTGGTAGACGTCGTAGAAGGCGACGCCGACGTCGTCGCTCGACGCGTTCCACGCGAACGTCACCGAGCTGCAGGTGAGATCGCTGACGCGGGGGCCGCCGGGGACGCTCGGCGGCTGGCTGTCGGCGCGCAGGGCGGTGGTCCACTGCTGGTTCGTCTGCCCGTTGCAGGTCCACACGGCCACCGCACTGCCGTTGGCGGACGCCCGTCCGGAGACGTCGAGACACAGTCCGCTCTGCGCGCTCCTGATCGACCCGTCGGCGCTCAGCGTCCACCGCTGGTTCGCCCCGCCGTGGCACGGGTAGATCTGCAGCCGGGCCCCTGGTGTGGTCGAGGCGCCCTTCACGTCCAGGCAGGTCGCCGCGTCGTACACCGTGAGCTGGCCTGTCGACGACAGCGTCCACGACTGGTTCGCCCCGCCGTGGCAGTCGTAGATCTCCACGGCCGTCCCGGCGGTGCGGGCGGCGCCGTGCACGTCGAGGCAACGACCGGAGCCGACCCCGACGATCGTGCCGGTCGTCGCGGCCGACGCCGGGACCACGCCGAGCATCGATGCGATCAGTGAGGCGAGGAGCGCGAGCAGGATGGGACGTCGGGCAGCGGACATCACAGTCTCCCTCGACTGTGCGTCGCGCGGGCGGCGACGCGTCGCGACCACTCTGCCCGCCGATCCGCGCGTTGTCGCGCGGGACGGCACGATCAGGGCCGCACGCGACCGGCCCGGTTGTCCTTCGTGAGGCGCTTCCAGCGAGCCTTCTCCTGGGCGCGCAGGTGCGCGTCGGAGCGCCGTGCCTGGTAGGCCGCCTCCCGCGCCAGCTTCAGGTACGAGTCGTAGCGTCGCTGGGTGAGCCGGCCGTCCGCGAGCGCGTCGGCGACCGCACAACCGGGCTCGCCGGTGTGGTGGCAGTCCGCGAAGCGGCACCGCCCCACCAGCTCGGCAACATCGGCGAAGGTCGCGTCCAGTGCCTCTTCGTCGGCGACGACACCGACACCACGGATGCCGGGCGTGTCGATGAGCACGGCACCGCCGGGCATCGCGACGAGCTCGCGGTGGGTCGTCGTGTGCCGACCGCGGCCGTCGACCTCGCGGCGCTCACCCGTCGACATCACCTCGGCACCGGCCAGCGCGTTCACGAGGGTCGACTTGCCCGCGCCGGACGGGCCGACGACGACGAGAGTCGTGCCCGGGGTCAGCAGCGCGCGCAGGGGCTCGAGCCCGCCGCCCGTGGTGGCGCTCACAGCGTGGACGTCGACGGCGATCGCCGCCTGAGCGACGTCGCGTGCGGTGCCCTCGGGGTCCGGGACCAGGTCGGCCTTGGTGAGGACGACCACTGGCCGCGCACCGGACCGCCACGCGAGCGTGAGCATGCGCTCGACCCGACCGAGATCGGGGTCCGGGTCGAGGTGCTCGACCACCAGGACGACGTCGACGTTGGCAGCGAGCACCTGCTCGCGCGACGTCTCCCCCGCGGAGTCGCGCACGAGCGCGGAGGTCCGCGGCCGGATCGCGCGCACCTGACCGTCGTCAACCTCGACCCAGTCCCCCACGGTCGGCACCGCGCGGGTGCCGTCCAGCTCGGCGAGACCGTCGCGGTCCAGCGTGACCCGCGTCGGCTCGCCGGCGTCAGCGGGCGCTACGAGGAGCGAGCCCTTGTCGGCCCGGACCACGCGCACGGCCTCGTCGGCCCTTGATGTCGTCACCCGCGGGACGCTAGCCCCGCACGCCCGTCCGTCACGACGCTTTATCCGCCGCCCGCGCTCGGCGAGGCGGGGTCAGCCGAAGTAGTGCGGGAGCGTCGCCTCGTGGACCTCGCGGGCCTCGGCGAGCGGGAGGGTGAACAGGCCCGCGACCTCGACCGCAGGGCCGTGGTCGTGGTCGGCCTTGTCGACCGGGGCACCGGCGCCCGGCGTGCAGTGCTCGGCGGTCTCGCCCAGCCGCAGGGCGGGGACGCCGCGCGCCGTGCACAGGTCCGCGAGGCGGACCTCCTCCGAGCGCGGGACCGCGACGAGCACGCGACCGGTCGACTCGGAGAACAGCGCCTCGAACGGGGTCACGCCGTCGCGCGCGCACAGCTCGTCGAGCGAGACCTGCACGCCGACACCGAACCGCAGCGACGACTCGACCAGCGCGATCGCCAGCCCGCCCTCGGACAGGTCGTGCGCGGAGTCGACCAGGTCGTCACGCGCGGCGTTCTGCAGCACGGACGCCAGGCGGCGCTCGGCGGCGAGGTCGACGACGGGCGGCAGGCCGCCCAGGTGGCCGTGCACGACGTCGGCCCAGGCGGAGCCGTCGAGCTCGGCACGCGTGCTGCCGAGCAGGTAGACGGCCTGGCCAGGCGCGGTCCAGCCGGAGGCCACGGCGTCGGCGACGTCGTCGAGCACGCCCAGCACGCCGACGACGGGGGTCGGGTGGATGGCGGAGTCGATGAGCCCGGGCTCACCCGTGCCGTTGTAGAGCGAGACGTTGCCGCCGGTGACCGGGACCTCGAGGGTCTGGCACGCATCGGCCAGGCCGCGGATGGCCTCGACCAGCTGCCACATGGAATCGGGGTGCTCGGGGCTGCCGAAGTTGAGGCAGTCGGTCACCGCGAGCGGGCGCGCGCCCGTCGTCGCGACGTTCCGGTACGCCTCCGCGAGCGCGAGCTGCGCGCCCGTGTACGGGTCGAGCTTGGCGTAGCGGCCGTTCGCGTCCGTGGCGAGCGCGACGCCGAGGCCCGTGGCCTCGTCGACGCGGACCACGCCGGAGTCGTCGGGCTGCGCGAGGGCCGTGTTGCCCTGCACGAACCGGTCGTACTGGTTGGTGACCCAGGCCTTGGAGGCCAGGTTGGGCGACGCGAGGAGCTCCAGGACGGTGCCGCGGAGCTCGGCGGCGCTCGTCGGGCGCGCCAGCTCTGCCGCCGTGTCCGCGTTGAGGCCGTCCTGCCAGGCCGGGCGGGCGTACGGGCGGTCGTAGACCGGGCCCTCGTGGGCGACGGTCTTCGGGTCGACGTCGACGATGCGCTCGCCGTGGTGGTCGATCGTCAGGCGGCCCGTGCCGGTCACCCCGCCGATCACGGCCGTCTCGACGTCCCACTTGCCCGTGATGGCCAGGAACGCGTCGAGCTGGTCCGGCCGCACGACGGCCATCATGCGCTCCTGCGACTCCGACATGAGGATCTCGCCGGCGGTCAGCGTGGGGTCGCGCAGCAGCACGTGCTCGAGGTCCACGTGCATGCCGCCGTCGCCGTTGGACGCGAGCTCGCTGGTCGCGCAGCTGATGCCGGCCGCGCCCAGGTCCTGGATGCCCTCGACGACGCGCGCCGCGTACAGCTCGAGGCAGCACTCGATGAGGACCTTCTCCATGAACGGGTCGCCGACCTGCACCGACGGGCGCTTGGACGGCTTCTCGTCGTCGAACGTCTCGCTGGCCAGGATCGAGGCACCGCCGATGCCGTCGCCACCCGTGCGCGCCCCGAACAGGACCACCTTGTTGCCGGCGCCCGACGCGTTGGCCAGGTGGATGTCCTCGTGGCGCAGCACGCCCAGGCACAGCGCGTTGACCAGCGGGTTGCCCTGGTAGCTGGCGTCGAAGACGAGCTCGCCGCCGATGTTGGGCAGGCCCAGGCTGTTGCCGTAGCCGCCGACGCCGGACACGACGCCGTGCACCACGCGCGCGGTGTCCGGGTGGTCGACGGCGCCGAAGCGCAGCTGGTCCATGACGGCGACCGGGCGCGCGCCCATCGAGATGATGTCGCGCACGATGCCGCCGACTCCCGTCGCGGCGCCCTGGTAGGGCTCGACGTACGACGGGTGGTTGTGCGACTCGACCTTGAACGTCACCGCCCAGCCGTCGCCGATGTCGACGACGCCCGCGTTCTCGCCGATGCCGACGAGCAGGTGCTCCTTCATCGCGTCGGTCGTCTTGTCGCCGAACTGGCGCAGGTGGTTCTTGCTCGACTTGTACGAGCAGTGCTCCGACCACATGACCGAGTACATGGCGAGCTCGGCGGCGGTGGGGCGGCGGCCCAGGATGTCGCGGATGCGCTGGTACTCGTCGACCTTCAGGCCCAGCTCGGCGTACGGCTGCTCCTGGTCGGGCGTCGCCGCGGCGTTCTCGACGGTGTCAGAGGGGTGGGCAGGACGCGCAGGTGCGGTGGTCATCGGTTCCCTTGGGCGAGTTCGCACGCGGGCCTCGCTGGGGGCGGGACGCGCGGCCGTCGTCGGCGGACGACGTCAGGATACCGACACCCGGGCGCGAGCCTCGCCCGCGCCCACGTCCGCTAGCGTCGCCTCCGTGCCCGACTCGACCGCTCCCCGACTGCGGGTGCTCCTGGGCGCGACCCTTCTCTGCACGGCACTGGCCGGGTGCACGGGCGGCTCACCGCCGCCCGGCCCGACGACCACCGCGGCCGCTCCCACGGCCACGCGAGCGACCTCGCCGGGGACGAGCACGCCGACCGCGCCGGTGAGGCCGGAGGTGCCGTCGGCCGACGACGTCCGCGCCGGGACGCGCGTGCGCTCCCACGGCGCGACGATCTGGGTCGCACCGCAGGCCGACGTGTCGATGTCGTCGAAGAAGCTGGCCGACGGCTCGGTCCGTCTGACGTTCCACGACCGGCGGGGCCTCCCCGGCGACGAACCGCTGGCGTACGCGACGGGGTCGGACCTCAGCGCGTTCGCCGACGGCTCGGCGCTCGCGGGCGGTGGCGGGCTCGCGCCGACGAACGCGTCGTTGGCGGCGTCCGGCGACGACCTGTTGGCGCTGACCGACGGCCCGACCGACGGCACCGCGAAGGTCTGGTTCACCGGGGAGGCGGTGGCCAAGACGTCGTGGGGTACCCGCGAGGGTGGCCGGTCCCTGGCGGTGACACCCACGGACTGGGCCCGGGTGGGGAGCCTGGCGGCCTCCGAGCTCACCTGGTCCCAGCTGATCGCCGACGAGCCCGAGGCCGACTCCCCCACGATGCGCGAGCAGCTCAGCTGCCACGAGCTCGGGGCGCCGGACAAGGCCACCTGGAACCTCGAGCCGTGGCGACCCGACGTCGGCGCGCTCGCGATGATCTCCGCCCGCTGCAACCCGACCTGATCTCCCACCGTTCGGCCCTGACGAGGGCCAGGATGGGATCCGGGACAGCCGCGGCGACGTGCCCGCGTGCGACCGCGTGAGCAGGGAGGCCACGATGTCGAGCTCGAGCCCTCAGCCCCGACCCGCCGGAGGCGGTGCCAAGAAGCCGATCCCGTGGCGGCTGTACCTCGGCATCGTCGCCGTGGTGATCGCCGTGGTCGTGATCCTGCAGAACCAGGACGACGCCCCGTTCCACATCCTGTTCTGGACCGTGACGCTGCCGACGTGGGTGATGCTGCTGATCGCGCTCGCGCTCGGCGTCGTCGTCGGCTGGCTGCTGCACTACCGCCGGTCCAGCAAGAAGTGAGCGCCGTGGCCGTTCCCGCGCGTCGGGAACGGCCACGGCCCACGCTCAGCGCGAGTGCTTCTCCGGCACCGGCGCGTCGCCCGACGCACGCTGCGCCCGGTAGTACGCGCGCGCCTCGTCCTGCCGCTCGGCCTCGGCGCCCGACGCGATCGGCGCCCGCAGGTGCTCAGGCCCGTAGCCGAAGGCGTCGACCAGGTCCTGCGCGTGCGGGCGCAGGCGGGTCAGCAGCCGGTCGATGTAGGACGTCACGGTGCGCGCGCGACCCGCCGACAGCCGGCCGTTGATGAGGTACCACGCCAGGTGGCGCTCGACGAGCTGCAGCCCGAACAGGTCCCGCACCCAGGTCAGCACCTGCTTGGTGCCGGGCTCGGTGACCTGCGCGAGCCCGCGCGTGAACGCCTCCCACTGGACCCGCTCGGCGTGCGCCCGGGCCGCCTCGATCAGCTCGTGCTGGTGGGCGTTGAAGAGCGCCGCCGCCTCGGCCGGCGCCATCTTCTGCGCGGGGCGCAGCGACATGGCCAGGTCGGCGACCATCGCCTCGACGCGGTCGGTGAGCAGCTCGCGCTGCGACGCCTCGTCGCGCAGCTGACCCACCGAGCGGCGCGCGTCGCCCGCGTCGGCGAGGGTCTGGACCGCCCGGATCAGCGGGGTGCGGTGCTTGGCCGCGTCGGCCGCGCGGCCCGCGACCAGGCGCGCGACGTCCCCGGCACCGGCGCCCTTGAGCGCTCGGCCGTACTCCGTCAGCAGCCGCTTCGCGACGAGCTGGTAGAGCACGGTGTTGTCACCCTCGAACGTCACGTACACGTCCATGTCCTGGTGCAGGCCGACGAGCCGGTTCTCGGCCAGGAACCCGGCGCCACCGCACGCCTCGCGCGCGGTCTGGATCGTGTTCATGGCGTGCCACGTCGAGGTCGGCTTGAGGGTCGCGGCCAGCGTCTCGAGGTCCTCGCGGCCCTGCGGGGTGTCGCCCCGGCCGGAGAAGACGTCGTCGAACGCGGCGAGGAGCTCCTCGTGCGCGAACGTCGTCGCGTAGGTCTCCGCCAGCAGCGGCAGGAGCCGGCGCTGGTGCTGGCCGTAGTCCATGAGCACGACCTCGTCGGAGCCGGCCCCCGCGAACTGGCGGCGCTGGTTCGCGTACGTCACCGCGATGGCCAACGCGATCTTGCTGGCGTTCGCGGCGGCGCCGTCGAGCGAGACGCGCCCCTGGACCAGCGTGCCGAGCATGGTGAAGAACCGCCGGCCCGGGCTGGCGATCGACGACGAGTAGGTGCCGTCGGCGTCGACGTCGCCGTACCGGTTGAGCAGGCTCGTGCGCGGGACGCGGACGTGGTCGAAGTGCAGACGGCCGTTGTCGATGCCGTTGAGCCCGCCCTTGAGGCCGTCGTCCTCACCGCCGACGCCGGGCAGCCAGGCGCCGGACGCGTCGCGGATCGGCACGTAGAACGCGTGCACGCCGTGGTTGACCGGCCCCGCCCCGGGCGCGGCCGTCACGAGCTGGGCGAACACGACCGCCGCCGTGCCGTGCTGCGCCGCGTTGCCGAGGTAGTCCTTCCACGCCGCGCGGAACGGCGTGTGGATGACGAACTCCTGCGTGGCCGGGTCGTACGTGGCCGTCGTCCCGATCGCGGCGACGTCCGAGCCGTGGCCCGTCTCCGTCATCGCGAACGCGCCCGGGACCGCCACCGACATGGCGTCGGGCAGGAACCGCTCGTGGTGGTCGGCCGTGCCCAGGTGCAGGATCGCCGAGGCGAACAGCCCCCACTGCACGCCCGCCTTGATCTGCAGCGACGGGTCGCCGGCCACGAGCTCCTCGAACCGCGAGAGCGAGCCGCCGTGGTCGTCGGCGCCACCCAGGTGGGTGGGGAACGCGCGCAGGACGTCGTGGTGGGCCGCGAGCTCACGGAGCTGGTGGAGCACGCGCTCGCGGTGCTCGGCCAGCGGCTGGCCCTCGATCTTCTGGAAGTCGGGATCCCCCGCCACGACGCGAGCCTGACGACGCAGCTCCGCGTACGGGCCGAGCAGCTGGTCCGCGAGCGCGGCGACGTCGACGCGGACGTCCGACTCGCCGGGCAGGAGGGGCTCGAGCGAGGCCGGGCGGTCGGTGGTGGCGGTCATCGGTTCTCCTCGGTGGTGCTGGTGCTGGGGGTGGTGCTGGTGTTGCGCTCGCGGGCGAGCAGCCCGACGGGGCCGGCCCAGAGCCAGGCGGCGACCTGGGCGGTGATGTCCTCGCGGTCCGGGCTGCCGGGCTGGTCGCGGTGGGCCAGCCACCACTCGCCCGCCCCGCGGACGAAGCCGACGGCGCCGGCGGCCCACGACTCCGCGAGCGCGATGCGTGCGGACGCCACGTCGTCGGGCTCCGCCTCGGGGCGGCGGGCCAGGCGACGGCCGTCGGCCGCCTCCTCCGTCAGGCCGCGCGCGAACGGTGCGGCGACCAGCGCGGTGACCGAGTCGAGGAAGTGCCCCAGGGGGCCGCCCGACTCGACCGAGCCGTTCCGCGTCACGAACGCGTAGACGTTCGGGGACGACTCGATCATCTCGAGGTACACGGCGACCATCGCGCGCAGACCGTCGCGCGGGGTGGGCGCGACCCGGAGCACGCCCTCGAGTGCGCCCTGGATCTGCAGGACGACCGCCTCGGCGACCGCGATCTGCAGGCCCGTCTTGTCGGCGAAGTAGCGGTAGACGATCGACTTCGAGGTGCCCGCCGCGGTGGCGATCTCCTCCATCGACACGTCGGGGCCCTTGTGGTGGACGGTGCGGCGCGCGATGCGCACCAGCTCCGCGCGGCGTGCCTCGCGGTGGTCGGCCCAGCGGGTCGACCGCCCGTCGGCCGCGTAGACGTCCGGCGGCGCGGTCGGCGTCGGCCGCACACGGGTCAGGCCGCGTCCCCCGGGGGGCGCGGCGTCGGTGCTCAGCAGGGTCAGTCCGCTCGCCTTCGAGGGACCCGGTGTGACTGGACTCACGAGACCGAAGGTATCAGGTACTGTGGGTTCCGGGAACACCGGTGGGACGAAGGTCCGTCGCGGATCGACCGGACCGGTGCTCGAGACTCATCACCGACGATGTTCATCGATGCGAGAGGGACACGCTCCATGGCTGCCTCCAGGTCCACCGCGAAGTCCACCGAGACGTCTGCAGCGACGTCCGCGATCCCGCCGACGAGCCCCCGCGCGCTCGTCCTCGGCGGCAACCGGATCCCGTTCGCGCGCGCCGGCGGGAAGTACGCCCACGCCAGCAACCAGGACATGCTCACGGCCGCGCTCGACGGACTGGTCGCGCGCTACGGCCTCCAGGGCGAGCGCATCGGCGAGGTGGCGGCGGGCGCCGTCCTCAAGCACAGCCGCGACTTCAACCTGACGCGGGAGGTCGTGCTCGGGTCGGCCCTGTCGCCCGAGACACCGGCGTACGACCTGCAGCAGGCCTGCGCGACGGGCCTCGAGACGGTCGTGTCGCTGTCGAACAAGATCCGGCTCGGGCAGATCGAGTCCGCCGTCGCCGGCGGTGTCGACACCACGTCGGACGCACCCATCGCGGTCAGCGAGGGCCTGCGCCGCGCGCTGCTGGACCTGTCCCGCGCGAAGACGGTGGGCCAGAAGCTCGCGGCCGCCGCCAAGATCCGCCCCAAGGACCTCGCGCCCGCGACGCCGCGGACGTCCGAGCCGCGCACCGGCCTGTCGATGGGCGAGCACCAGGCGCTGACCACCGCGCAGTGGGGCATCACGCGGGAGGCGCAGGACGAGGTCGCGTTCGCCTCCCACCAGCGGCTGGCCGCGGCCTGGGACGCCGGGTTCTTCGACGACCTCGTCACGCCCTACCGCGGTCAGTCGGTCGACGGGAACCTGCGCGCGGACACGTCGCTCGAGAAGCTCGCCAAGCTCAAGCCGACGTTCGGGCTGACCCTGGACACGCCGCCGACGATGACCGCGGGGAACTCGACGCCGCTGACCGACGGCGCCTCGACGGTCCTGCTCGGCAACGACGCGTGGGCCGACGAGCACGGGCTGACGCCGCTGGCGGTCGTCGTGGACGCCGAGGCGGGCGCGGTCGACTTCGTGCACGGCGTCGACGGCCTGCTCATGGCGCCGGCCTTCGCGGTCCCCCGGCTGCTGGCCCGCAACGGCCTGACGCTGGCGGACTTCGACTACGTCGAGATCCACGAGGCGTTCGCCGCGACGGTGCTGACCACGCTCGCCGCGTGGGAGTCCGAGGAGTTCGGCAAGGAACGCCTGGGCCTGGCCGGGGCGTTCGGCACGGTCGACCGAAACCGGCTCAACGTGCACGGCTCGTCGCTCGCCGCGGGGCACCCGTTCGCCGCGACGGGAGGACGCATCGTGGCCACCATCAGCAAGGAGCTGCACGCCCGCAAGGCCGCCGAGGGCCGGCCCGTGCGCGCGCTCGTGTCCGTGTGCGCAGCCGGTGGGCTGGGCCTGACCGCGATCCTCGAGGCGGCCTGAGATGGGCGACACCTACCTGAACCTGGTCAACAGCGGCGTCACCGCCAAGATCGCCAAGCAGCTCGGGCTCCCCCAGCCCGCACCGCTGCGGCGCTACCGGCCCGGCGCTCCCCTGCTCGGCGGCCCCGCGCTCGTCGTCGGGACCGGCGCGGACGCCGACGGCGTCGCGGCGCTGCTGTCGAGGACGTGGGACGTCGAGGTGCACCGGCACGCGACGCCCGAGCTGCGGTACGCGGCCGTCGTCCTGGTCCTGACGCAGGTCAGCCACCCCGACGAGCTGTCCGCGCCGGTGCTCGCCGCGGCCGGCGTGCTGCGCTCGCTGAGCCGCGGTGGGCGTGTCGTCACGCTGTCGCGGGAGGCCACGGCCGACGACGCCCCCGCGGTCGCCGCCGCGCGGCAGGGAGTCGACGGGCTCCTGCGCTCGCTCGCCAAGGAGCTGCGCGGCGGGTCGACCGGCAACGGGATCGTGATGGCCGGCGATGTCGCGGCCGACGCCCCGTCGGTCGTCGGCGCGCTGCGGTTCTTCCTGTCGACACGCTCCGCGTTCGTCGACGGTCAGCTCCTGACGGTCTCGTCGGGAGCCGGGACGCTGCCCGAGACCTGGGAGCGCCCGCTCGAGGGTCGCGTCGCCGTCGTCACGGGCGCCGCCCGCGGCATCGGCGAGTCGATCGCCGACACCCTCGCGCGCGACGGCGCGACGGTCGTGGCCGTGGACATGCCCTCCGCGGGCGAGCAGCTCACGCGCGTCGCCAACCGCGTGCGCGGCACCGCACTCCAGCTCGACGTGACGGCCGACGACGCCGGCACCCGCATCCTGGAGCACGCGCTGGCCCGGCACGGCCGTCTCGACATCGTCGTGCACAACGCCGGCATCACGCGCGACAAGCTGCTGGCCAACATGAGCCCCGACAAGTGGGACTCCGTGCTGGCCGTCAACATCGCGGCCCAGCTGCGCATCAACGAGGCCCTGCTGACCTCGGGCGACTTCACCGACGCGCCGCGCATCGTCTCGCTCGCGTCCACGTCGGGCATCGCCGGCAACCGCGGCCAGACCAACTACGCCGCGTCCAAGGGCGGCGTCATCGGCATGGTGCGGGCGACCGCACCGCTGCTCGAGGCCTTCGGCGGCACCGCCAACGCGGTGGCACCCGGGTTCATCGAGACCGAGATGACCGCCCGCATCCCCGCCGTCACCCGGCAGGTCGCGCGGCGGCTGAACTCGCTGCAGCAGGGCGGCCAGCCGGTCGACGTCGCGGAGGCGGTCGCGTTCCTCGCGTCCCCGGCCGCCGGTGGCGTCGTCGGGCGCGTGCTGCGCGTGTGCGGGCAGAACATGGTGGGCCAGTGACGGACGGTCGCCCGACCGCCGGCACGTACCGGACCGTCGAGCTCCCGGCCGTACCGGGGCTCGGCGGGCTGTACGCGCGCGGTGCCGCGGCCAGCGGTCGGCTGGCGGTCACACGTCGCTTCGGCGCGTCCGACGACGTGGTCGGCGCCCTGCCCGAGGTGGCGTACGTGGTCCGCGACGTCCGCACCGACGCCGCGCGCCTCACGGCCTACCAGCACCTGCTGGGCGAGGCCGCGACGGACGCGCTCCCCGCCGGCTTCGTGCACGTCCTGGCGTTCCCGGTCGCGACCGCACTCATGACGCGATCCGACTTCCCGCTCCCGCTGCTCGGCATGGTCCACCTCGCCAACACGGTCACGCAGCACCGCGCGATCCGCCTGGGCGAGCCGCTCGACGTCCGCGCCTGGGCCCAGGACCTGCGCCCGCACCGCGCGGGCACGCAGGTGGACCTGGTCACCGAGGTCTCGGCGGCCGACGAGGTCGTCTGGCGCGGCACGTCGACGTACCTGGCGAAGGGCACGAGTGCGACGGGCACCGCGTCGACAAGCACGGACGACGAGCGCGAGGCCTTCGTCGCCCCCGTCCCCACCGGGCAGTGGCGTCTGCCCGCGGACACCGGCCGCCGCTACGCCGCCGTGTCCGGCGACCGCAACCCGATCCACCTGTCGGCGCTGTCCGCCAAAGCGCTCGGCTTCCCGCGCGCCATCGCGCACGGCATGTACACGGCGTCGCGCGCGCTGGCGGACGTCGGCGCCGCCCGCGGCGAGGCCTTCGTCTGGACCGCCGACTTCAGCAAGCCGGTTCTGCTGCCGTCGACGCCGAACGTCAGGATCGGCCACGACGCCGACGGCTTCGCCTACACCGTCTGGCGCCCCGGCGCCCAGGCACCCCACCTGACGGGAACGGTGACACCGGCCTGACGCGCGTGCCGAGGAATCCGAGCTTCCTGCTCGTCTCACGCACAGAATGTTCGGATTCCTTGCAGGTACGAATCAGCTCACCTCGACGGTCAGCCGTGCCTCGAGGTTCGTGCGGACCGTCGGCCACTCGTCGGACAGGATCGAGAAGTACGCCGTGTCGCCGCGGGACCCGTCCGGCCGGACGCGATGGCTGCGGAGCACGCCCTCGGGCACGCCACCCAGGCGGCGGATCGCGGCGATCGACCGGGAGTTCTCGGCGTCGGCCCGCAGCGCGACCCGCGCCAGGCCCCAGTCGTCGAACGCGTGCTGGAGCAGGAGCAGCTTGCACGCGGGGTTCGTCGTCCCGCCCCACCACGCACGCCCGTAGTAGGTGTTGCCGATCTCGACCCGGCCCATGGCGCGCGACAGGTCGTAGTACGACGTGCTGCCGCGCACCTCGCCGTCGTCCCCGAGCACCGCGAGGCTGACGCGATCGGGCACGGCGACCGCGGCCTCGATGTGGGCGACCATCTCGGCGGGCGTCGTCGGGACCGGCGTCGTCATCCCCCGCCACAAGGCGTCGTCGATCAGCGCGACGAGCTCCGACGCGTGCTCGACACCCAGCGGGACGAGGCGGACGCCGTGACCGGACAGGACCAGATCGTGCTGCATGCGGGCGACGATGGCACGGGCCGCGCGCGCCCGCCGAGCCGTTTCGGCTCCTGGACCGTGGCAGGCTGACGCGGTGACCGAACTCGAGGACTTCGCCGGCCCGCTCGAGCCGGAGGGTGACTACGACGGTCTCGCCATGACCGGCGCGCGGCTCGACGGTCAGGACGCGTCGTCGGCGCGGATCCTGGAGTGCGTGCTCGAGCAGTGCTCGCTCGACGGCGTGCGACTCGAGCACGCGCGCGTCATCGACACGACCGTGCGCGACTCCCGGGCGGGTGAGCTGCTCGCGGCCTCGTCGACCTGGCAGGACTGCACGTGGCGCGACCTGCGCATCGGCGCCGCCCAGGCGTACGCCTCGTCGTGGACACGCGTCGAGGTGCGCGGCGGCAAGATCGACTACCTCAACCTGCGCGACGCGCGCCTGACGGAGGTCGCGTTCGTCGGCGTGGTGGTCGACGAGCTGGACCTCGCCCGTGTCACGGCCAAGGCGCTGCGGTTCGAGGGGTGCCAGGTGCGGCGGCTCGACGTGAGCGGCGCGCGGCTGACCGACGTCGACGTCCGCGGGATCGACGGGCTGCGAGAGCTCGTCGGCATCGAAGGGCTCGCCGGCGCGACGATCAGCGCCGACCAGCTCGTCGAGCTGGCCCCCGCCCTGGCGGACCACCTGGGGCTGCGCGTCGAATGACGCAGCCCCAGGCGAGCGACGTCAGAGGTCCGCGGGCCGCAGGACGAACGCGATCGCGTGCGCGATCTGCTTGTTGCCCTTGTTGATGTCCAGCTTGCCGGGCACCAGGAACGGGTTGACGTCGTTGCGGTCCTGGTCGATGAGCTGCACGATGCCGAACCGCTTCGAGATGACGTCGACGGTGAACGTCCCGCCCTGGGCGGTCGTCAGCTTCGCGCCGTCGGACGCGAGGGCGGTCGTCGAGTCGATCGTCGCGCCCGGCACCACGTGGTAGAGCAGCACCTGCTCGATCGCGTCGACGCCCACCGCCTTGACCAGCGCGTTCAGCACGCCGGACTCGGTGAGGTACCAGCGGTGGGTGAGGTCCAGGGCCAGCAGCTGGAACGCACGGTCGTTCGGGATGAAGGCCGTGAGCGGCACGTTCCCGTCGGCCAGGACGGCCACGGGGCTGTTCGGCTTGGCCTTCAGGACGGCGCCGACGGCCTGGTCGAGGATGTCGAAGTCGTACCAGTTGTGGTCGAAGGTGTCGCCGTCGGACGCGAGCACGGCGGCCAGGCTCGTCGTGCCCGACGGCGGGGCGGCGGATGCGGCGGGGGCAACGGCGACCACCACGCCCGCGGTCAGCGCGGCGGCGGCAGTGGCGGAGACGAGGCGTCGGATCGACATGGGATCTCCCAGCGGACGTTCGGGCGCGGGCAGCGCTCGGCGCCGCGTCGCGCGGGCACCGGTCGATGCCCTCGTCCCTCCTTCCGGACGCAGCGCGCGTCCGGATGCACCAGGTTCGTCCGGATCAGTCGTCGAGCGCCGGCCCGCAGGCTGCGGCGGCCGTCGCCGCCAGGTGGTCCAGTCCGTGCACCGCGATGAGCGGGCGCGTGTCCGCGACCACGGCCCAGCACCCGTCCACGACCTCGTACGACGAGCGCGCGCCGTCGGCCAGGTAGGAGGCCAGCGCCTCGACGAGGCGGTCGACGAACTCGCTCGTCGTCCCGACGCCCACCGACGCGCGGATCGCACCGCCCGACGCCCCCAGGTGCGCGAGCAGCGGGTGCGCGCAGAAGCGGCCGTCGCGCACGCCGATGCCGTGCTCGGCCGCGAGGTACGCCGCCACGAGACCGGCGTCGTGGCCGGCGACCGTGAAGGTCACCACGCCCACGGGGTCGGTCGAGTCGGACCAGATCCGGGCCACCTCGACGCCGTCGATCGCCGAGAGCCCGTCGACGAGCCGGTCCCGCAGCACCTGCTCGTGCTCGTGCAGCGCACCGGACGGCAGCGCGGCGAGCTGCTCGCACGCCTCGGCGAGCGCGATGGCGCCGATGACGTTCGGCGAACCCGCCTCGTGGCGGGCCGGCGCCGGCTGCCAGACCGTCCGGTCGGTCCGCACGTCGCGTACCGCACCTCCCCCTGCGAGGTACGGCGTGCCGGCGTCGAGCCAGTCGCGTCGCCCCACCAGGGCGCCGGCCCCGAACGGGGCGTAGGTCTTGTGGCCGGAGAACGCGACGTAGTCGGCCCCCGACTCGGTGAGCGAGAACCCGCGGTGCGGGACCAGCTGGGCACCGTCCACGGCCACGCGTGCGCCGGCGGCGTGGGCGATCGCCACGACGTCGTCGAGCGGCAGCGCCTCGCCGGTCACGTTGGACGCACCGGTCACGGTCACGAGCGCGTAGGGCTGACGCGCCAGCTCGTCGGCCAGCGCGCGCAGCGTCTGCGCGACCGTCCGCGCGATCGGCACGATCGTCGCGGAGTGACCCTGGCCCGGGCGCGAGTGCACCCACGGCAGGAGGTTGGCGTGGTGCTCGACGTCCAGCACCAGCACGCGGCCACCCGCCGGGATCACGCCCGCCAGCAGGTTGAGCGAGTCCGTGGTGTTGCGCGTGATGATCGCGACGTCGTCCTCGCGGGCTCCGACGAAGCGCGCGATGCTCTGCCGCGAGGACTCGTAGAGCGCGGTCGAGACCTGCGAGAGGTACCCGGCGCCGCGGTGCACGGACGCGTACAGCGGCAGCACCTCGGTGACGCGTGCGGCGACCGCCTCGAGCGCGGGCGCGCTGGCCGCGTAGTCCAGGTTGGCGTAGACGCGCTGCGTGCCGTCGACGAGCGGCACGGTGGTCGCGCCCCCGACGACGGGGACGAGCGCGGCGACGTCCGTCGAACAGTCGGTCCGCTCAGCGATCGCGGTCATGGTGCACCTCCGGTTCCGGGGGCCCACCGCCCATGGGGTGCCCCGCGCTTGCCGGGCACCGATCGGTGCCTGGCCTGGTCGTCACCCGGGGCACCCCACCGCGGAGGAGGGTTGCCGGCCAGCGAGCCGGGGCTTGACGCTGACACTCATGACCTGACCACGAGGGTTCCTTCCGCCCGCCCCTTCTGTCAACGAGGCCTCCGTCGCGTCTCGCATGGCGGGATGCGGTGTTCACTCCGTGGAAGGCGCGTCGGAACGCACGCTACGATCGGGTCCACCATCCAGAGCGGCCGAGAGATCTGGCTCGACGACGCCGCAGCAACCCGCGGGGGTTCACCCCCACCGCACGGTGCTACCGCCAGGACCGATGGAGGAGATCGATGCCGTACGCAGGCGACCTGACCCCGCAGCAGGCGTGGGACCTGCTGACGTCCGACGAGCGCGCGCTGCTCGTCGACGTCCGCACCGACGGTGAGTGGCGGACCATCGGCGTCCCCGACGCCGACGACCTGGGCGGCCGCGCGGCGTTCGTCGAGTGGGTCACCCCCGCAGGTCCTAACGTGAACTTCCTGAGCGAGCTCGCCGCGGCCGGCGTGACGCCGGGCGACGAGCGCCCGATCGTGTTCCTGTGCCGCAGCGGCGTCCGCTCGGTCGCCGCCGCTCAGGCCGCGACGGCAGCCGGCTTCGGCCCGTCGTACAACGTGCTGCAGGGCTTCGAGGGCGACGTCGGGTTCGACGGGCAGCGTGGCCACTCCGGCTGGCGCGCCGACGGCCTGCCCTGGCGCGAGCTGTGAGCCGCGTGCCAGGTCCGGGCGACTGGGACGCTCGCCGCGTCGCCCGCGAGGATCTGCGCCCCGACACCCTGGCCGTGCGCGGGGGGCTGGTGCGCTCGGAGTTCGACGAGATGTCCGAGGCGCTGTTCCTCACGCAGGGCTACGTCTACGGGTCCGCCGGCCAGGCCGAGTCCGCCTTCGCGGGCGACGTCGACCGGTTCCTGTACTCGCGCTACAACAACCCGACGGTCCAGACGTTCGAGGAGCGGCTGCGGCTGCTCGACGGCGCCCAGGCCGCGGTCTCGACGAGCACGGGCATGTCGGCGGTGTTCACGTCGCTCGCGTCGATCGTCAAGCAGGGCTCGCGCATCGTCGCCGCCCGCGCGCTGTTCGGGTCGAGCGTCGTGATCTTCGACCAGCTCCTCGCGGGCTGGGGCGTGCGGGTCGACTACGTCGACGGGCACGTCCCCGCGCAGTGGGAGGAGGCCCTGGCGACCCCGGCGGATGTCGTGTTCTTCGAGACGCCGTCCAACCCGATGCAGGACCTCGTCGACATCGCCGCGGTGAGCGCGCTCGCGCACGCGGCCGGCGCGCTGGTCATCGTCGACAACGTCTTCGCGACGCCCGTGCTGTCCCGCCCGCTCGAGCTGGGCGCCGACATCGTCGTCTACTCGGCCACCAAGCACATCGACGGCCAGGGCCGCGTGCTCGGCGGCGCGATCCTGGGCCCCACCGACTACATCCGCGGCCCGGTGCAGACCTTCGTCCGCAACACCGGCCCGTCGCTCGCGCCGTTCAACGCGTGGGTGCTGCTCAAGGGCCTGGAGACGCTGTCGCTGCGGGTCCGCCACCAGACGTCGTCGGCCCTCGCGCTCGCGCAGTGGCTCGAGGCGCGCGACGAGGTGGCCCGCGTCCGCTACGCGTACCTCCCCTCGCACCCGCAGCACGAGCTGGCCCTGCGCCAGCAGTCGGGCGGCGGCACGGTCGTGACGTTCGACCTCGCGGTACCGGCCGACGCGACGCCCGAGGTGGCGAAGAAGACGACGTTCGCCTTCCTCGACGCCCTGCGGATCATCGACATCTCCAACAACCTGGGCGACTCGAAGTCCATCGTCACGCACCCCGCGACGACGACGCACGCCAAACTCGGCGCCGAGGGACGCGCCGCGGTCGGCATCGCCGAGTCGACGGTCCGCTTCTCGGTGGGGCTGGAGGACGTCGAAGACCTGAAGGACGACCTCACCCAGGCGTTCGCCGTCCTGGGCTGAGTCACCTAGAGCGAGACCGTCTCGTTCTCGCCGCCGTCGTAGCGCTCGCCCTTCACCTTGGCCTTGACCAGGCTGAGGACGGTCGCGATGCGGCCGCCGGGCGAGTCCCAGTACTCGGCGGTCTCGCCGTGGACGACGACGAGGACGAGGCCGGGGGTCTCCGGGCCGTCGGGGTACCAGGCCTCAGCGACCGGTCCCCACAGTTCGCGCTGCTTCGCGACGTCCCGCACCACCTCGGCCGAGCCTGACACGGACACCCACGACGACGAGTCGGCGAACGCCGCGTTCGCCGGGCTGCCGTGCTCGATCTCGGACACCTTGTGGCTGTCCGCGTCGGCGAAGAACCAGAGGTCGCCGTCGAAGTCGACGTCCTGCACGCCCATCGGGCGGCTGACCAGGCTGCCGTCGGCGGCGACCGTCGTGAGCATGGCGGTGCGGGCGTCCTTGATGAGCTCGGCGACCTTGGCGATCTGCTCGGTGGGCATGCGGTGACCTCCTCGTCGGGCGCGGCCCCGACGGACGCGCGAGCGCCACGGTAGGCAGCGCCCTCGCGGCCCGCACGCGGGGGCCGACCGCTCTCAGCCGCGTCTCAGATCATCGAGCGCAGCGTGCGGGCGTTGCGGACCGCGTTGCCGCCGCCGTCGTTGTTGAAGTAGGCGAGCACGTCGCGGCCGTCGCGGTCCCACTCCCGCATCCGGTCGGCCCACCACCGCAGGTCGTCGTCGGAGTAGGAGCCGCCGTAGAGGTGATCGTGGTCGGGTCCGTGCAGGCGGACGTAGACGATGTCCGACGTCGCGCGCAGGATGCAGGGCAGGTGCGCGCCGCTCATGACGACGTACGACGCCCGGTGCCGTTCGAGGAGCGCGAAGACGTCGTCGTGCTGCCACGACTCGTGCCGCAGCTCGACGGCGACGCGCACCCAGTCCGGCAGCGAGCTCAGGAACCAGTCCAGGCGGGCGTCGTCGCGCTCCTGGTCCGGGCGCAGCTGCGCGAGCAGCACGCCACGCCGGTCCCCCAGCTCGTGCCACGCGCCGCTGATCCGACCCGCCCAGCGCTCGGGGTCGTACAGCCGCTTCGCGTGCGTGAGACCCCGCGGCGCCTTGACCGACATCGTGAACCCGTCGGGCAGCCGCGAGCGCCAGCCGGCGAACGTCGCATCGCGGGGCCAGCGGTAGAAGCTCGCGTTCAGCTCGACGGTGTCGAACTCGGCGACGTAGTGCTCCAGGCGCCGGGCCGTGGGCGTGCCGGGCGGGTAGAGGACGCCGTCCCAGTGGTCGTAGGACCACCCGGAGGTCCCGACACGAATGCCCATGCGGGCCATCGTCCGGGTCCCCGCCCGCGAGCGCACCCGTTGCACGTCGAGCGCACCCGCTACGGCGAGCGCGCTCGGCGGGTTTCGGGCGCGCTGGGGTCGTGCGGTGCGGCGTCAGGCGAGCGGGGCCGCCGCGCCCGTGACGCGGATGCGACCTGACGTGGGGATGTCGACCCGTAGGCGGCTCGGGTGGCCGGTCTCCTTGCCCTGGTCCACCCTGATCGTCGTCGGCGCGTCGATGTGGCCGCCCGCGCGGAGGTACTCGCCCAGCCCCGCCGCCGCAGAGCCCGTCGCCGGGTCCTCGCGGATGCCACCGCGCGGGAACGGGTTGCGGGACGCGAACCGCGTCGTGTCCAGGCGTTCGACGACCGGGACCGTGCCGTCCCAGCCGTGCGCGTCCTGCAGGGCCAGCATCGCGTCGCCGTCGTGGTCGAGCCTCGCCAGCACGCCCGGGCGGACGACGACGAGCGGGTGCAGGTTGCCGCCGTGCACCAGCGCCGCAGGGTGGGCCGGGTCCAGGTCGGTGCGGTCGAGGCGCAGGACGCGCAGCACGTCGTCGAGCAGCGCGCCCGTGAGGTCCTCGACGGTCGTCCTCGGCGCGACGAGCGTCGCCTGCTCGGTCGTCACCTCGACAGGGACCGGCCCCACGTTCGTCGTGAGCGTGACCACCGGTCCAGCGTCCCGCACCCGGGCGAGCGCCACGCCCGACGCGATCGTCGCGTGCCCGCAGAACGCGATCTCCGCCCGCGGCGTGAAGTACCGGACGCGCGCCGCGTCCGGCGAGATCGCGGTCAGGAACGCCGTCTCGCTGAACCCGAGGTCCGCGGCGATCGCCAGCATCGCGGGCTCGTCGAGAGCCTCGGCGTCGATCACCACGCCGGCCGGGTTGCCCGACGTCTCGTCGTCGGTCGTGAAGGCGCGGTAGCGCAGGATCTCCATGCACCCATCGTCGGGCGTCGCCCGACGCGAAAGCCATGGCCAATCGGCCGGAGGTGGCCTCAGAGCACCTTGCCGAAGCAGAGCGAGTGCAGGTCGTTCGTGTACGCGCCGAACGGCGCGACGGGGCGCCAGCCCGTCGCCAGGTACAGCCCGATCGCCTCGGGCTGGCGGATCCCCGTCTGCAGCAGGATCCGCGAGTAACCGAGCGCTCGTGCCTCGTCGTCGGCCACCGCCAGCAGCAGGCGCGATACGCCCGCACCCCGCGCGTCCGCCTCGACGAACAGCTTCTTCAGCTCGGCGGATCCTTCCGGATAGCCGTCGCGCGGCGCACGCAGCGAGACGCAGCCGACGGGCCGACCGTCGATCCGCGCGACCCACGTCGCGTGGTCCCCCACGCCCTGCGCCGCGTCGTCGACCTCGAAGCCGCCCATGGCCTCGACGGCCTCGCGCAGCCCGGGGTACGTGGGCGCGTTGAACTCCGTGAACATGCGCCGACGCAGGTGCGCCGCGGTCTCGTCGTCCCAGGTCACGCGCTCGACGACGACGTCGACGTGCGCCCGGTCCCGCGCGCGGCGCCGCGGCGCCTCCACGGGGTGCAGGTCCTTGGCGAAGCAGCGCGAGTCGACGACGCCCACGTACTCGCCGTAGTTGTCCGTCGGCGTGTACCCGGCCGACAGGTACAGGCCGATCGCCTCGGGCTGCAGCGGACCCGTCTCCAGGACCAGTCGGCCGAAGCCGCGCTCGTGCGCGACCCGCTCGAGCTCCATGAGCACGCGCCGCGAGTAGCCGCGGCCGCGGTGCGCCGGCAGGACGAACATGCGCTTGAGCTCGCCGGTGCCGACGCCCAGGTCGAGGGCGTCGCGCAGCGCTCCGCAGGCAACCGGCTCACCGTCGACGTGCAGCAGCACCATCGCGACGATCTGCTCGCCCGTCATGGCGTGGCCGATGTCGTCGTCGCCGTACCGCTCGCGGAGCTCGACCTGCTGCGCGGTGCGCAGCGCGGCCGCGTCCGGGTGGTCCCAGGCGACGAGGGTCAGGTCGCCGCTCAACCGACGAGCGAGTGGAGCACGGACGTGAAGAAGCCGAGCCCGTCGGTGCCGGTGCGGGGGCCGTTCGCGCCGTCGGGGCCAAAGCCGGCCTCGACGGCGTGCTCGGGGTGCGGCATGAGGCCCACGACGTTGCCCGCCGCGTTGCTGATGCCCGCGATGTCGCGGCGCGACCCGTTCGGGTTCCAGCCCACGTAGCGGAACACCACGCGGCCCTCGCCCTCGAGCTCGTCGAGCGTCGCCTCGTCGGCCACGTACTGGCCGTCCTGGTTCTTCAGCGGCACCGTGATGTGCTGGCCTGCCGAGTAGTCGCGCGTCCAGGCCGTGTCCGCGTTCTCGACCGACAGCACCTGCTCGCGGCAGACGAAGTGCAGGTGGTCGTTCTTGATCATCGAGCCGGGCAGCAGGTGCGCCTCGGTGAGGACCTGGAACCCGTTGCAGATGCCCAGCACCGGCAGCCCCTTGCCCGCGGCCTCGACGATCTCGCCCATGACGGGCGCGAACCGGCTGATGGCGCCCGCCCGCAGGTAGTCGCCGTAGGAGAACCCGCCGGGCAGGACCACGGCGTCGACGTTCTTCAGGTCGGCCTCGCCGTGCCACAGCGCAACGGGCTCGGCGCCGGCCAGGCGGACCGCTCGAGCGGCGTCGCGGTCGTCGAGCGTGCCCGGGAAGGTGACGACGCCGACGCGCGTCATGCCTTGTCCTCGTACACCGCCACGACGTCCTCGATCACGGGGTTGGAGAGCACCTGCTCACCGGCAGCGCGGGCGGCCGCGAGGAGCTCCTCGGTCACCGGCCCGTCCACCTCGAGCTCGAACCGCTTGCCCTGGCGGACCGACGCGAACTGGCCGAAGCCCAGTCGCGGCAGCGCACCGGCGACGGCCTTGCCCTGCGGGTCGAGGATCTCGGGCTTCGGCATCACGTCGACGACGACTCGTCCCACGGGTGTGCTCCCTGGTGTGGCGTGGCGATGGGGGTCGGCGGCGAGTCTACCGACCACGCCGGGCTGCCAGGGACCGCGGCCGCGGGATGGGACCGGCCAGCGGCCGCGAGGTCATGTGCGGTCTCGGGCGCCGGCTGCGTGAGCAGCACGCGGCGGTACATCTGCGGACCGTCGACGACGGGCGATCGCCACGTCATCGCGTGCCAGACGTCGGTCGCAGCCCAGGGGTCCTCTCCGGCCGCCTGGCGGTACGAGTGCCACCAGCCGAGCACCAGCGCCGGTGCGAGCGCGCAGCCGGTCGGTGCGGCGATCACCGCGTAGTCGTCGGCCCAGCCGTGGACGGCGCAGAAGGACGCGAGAGCGACGACTGCCAAGCACCAGACGACCACGGCCGCGAGCCACCGGCGCGGGGCGACCTCGATCAGGCGGTCCGGCTGCTGCACCTGCAGGCGTCGCAGCCCGACGAAGGCCCCAGCCGCGAAGCCCGCTCCGAGCACCGCCGCAACGGCCACGGCCCACCATCGCGTACCCGCCACCGCGCCCGCGACGACGCCAGTCGCCGCGAGGGTCACGCCGACCGCTGCCGCGTGGCCGACCGCGGCTGTGGCCCGTGGTCGGGCGCGCGGGCCGAGCATCTGCACGACCTGCGGTACGCCGCGGTCCCACGCCCCGGGCTCGAGCTGGCGGCGGAGCGCCTGCTCCCGGCCCCGCGCGGTCCCGACGACGAGCTGGACCATGACCAGCCCCACGAGGAAGACGACGAGGAACCACGGATCGACCACCAGCCATGCGACGAGCGACATCGCGGCGACCTGCTGCGTGCGCACCGGGTAGAGCGGGCCCAGGATGTCGTCCTGGACCCAGGCGCGGTATCGCTCCGGGACGCGGAACTCGAGGAACCGGTACGCGAGCCACGTGTGCAGCGGCGGGTGCCCGCGCCACCGTGTCGCCCAGCCGCCGCGCAGCAGGCCGAGTGCCGTCCGGCGGTCCACGCGGGTCGCGTCGGGCCCGGCGAGGTCGGCGAGCACGGCCGTCAACTCCTCGGCCCGGACGGCGCGCCACCGCCGCGGGTACGCGCGCAACCAGAATGCGACGGACGCCGCGAACGAGGCCTTCAACGTTGCGGCTCGGTGTCGAGCCCTCGGTAGGGCTGGAAGTGCCCGAGCTCTTCGGACGGCGTGTCGAAGTAATGCCTGCGCAGGCGGCGGCGCGTCAGTTCGTCGCTCACCAGGCCCAATGCGACGGCGGCAGCGAGGCCCACGAACCACGGAGGGCTCTGCCAGATCTGGAGGATCGCGACGAGCACGGCGAGGAAGGGAGACCGCCAGATCAGCTCGCGAACGTTGTAGAAGATGCCATCGAGGTCATCGCGGAGCCACGGGTCGTAGGCAGCCGGCGGGCGCAGGCCCAGCAGCCTGCACCGCGCCACTACACGCGTCGGCGGTCGCATCCGCCAGCGCGCCGCAACCCCGGCTGCGACCAGCCCGACCGCCGTCCGGGCGCCGCCTCGCCGCACGTCCGGCCCGGCCAGGTCCGTCAGCACCTCGACGACCTCGTCGGCCCGCACCGCGCGCCACCGCCGCGGGTACGCGCGCAACCAGAACCGCACGGACCTGTCGAACGATGCACCCTCGCCGCTCGAGGCGTCGGCGCCTCCCCCGGTCGCGGGATCGCTCGCGGCGCCGCGGGCCGCCCCCTCGTCGCGCGTCGTCACGCGGTCCCCAGCGCGGGTCGGGACCCGAGCACGCGCTGGGCCCGTCGCGTCAGCGCGCGCAGGCGGTCGGTCTCGGCGGTCAGCACCCCCAGACCTTCGTCGGTCAGCCGGTAGTAGCGGCGCAGCCGCCCGTCGACGACCACCTCCCCCGACGCCTCGGCGAAGCCGGCCTCGACCAGCCGGTCGAGGATCCCGTAGAGCGTGCCCGCGCCCAGGCGGACGCGGTCGTCGGACAGGTCCTTGACCGCCTGCACGACGCCGTAGCCGTGCCGCGGCTCCTCAGCCAGCGCGAGCATGACGAAGTACGCCTGCTCGCTCATCCGGAACGCCATGCACGATATATATCGCGCGACGACCTATTGCGCCAAGGGTCAGAGCGGCAGGGGCTCACCCGTCAGCCGCTCGTACGCCTCCAGGTAGCGGGCGCGGGTGCGCTCGACGACGTCCGCGGGCAGCTCGGGCGGCGGCACGTCCGACGCCCGGTCCCAGCCCGACGCCGCCGACGTGAGCCAGTCGCGCACGAACTGCTTGTCGAAGCTGGCCTGCGCGCGGCCGGGCTGCCACTCGTCGGCCGGCCAGAAGCGCGACGAGTCCGGCGTCAGGACCTCGTCACCCAGGGTGACCTCGCCCGTCACGGGGTCCGTGCCGAACTCGAGCTTGGTGTCGGCCAGGATCACGCCGCGCTCACGCGCGATCGCCTCGGCCCGCGCGTAGACGCGCAGGGTCAGGTCGCGCAGGGTGGCCGCCGGCTCGTCGCCGATGGTCGCCGCGACGGTCGAGAACGGCACGTTCTCGTCGTGGTCGCCCAGCTCGGCCTTGGTGGCGGGCGTGAAGATGGGCTCCGGCAGGCGGGAGCCGTCGACGAGCCCGGCAGGCAGCTCGATACCGGTCACCGTCCCGTCCACGCGGTACTCGGCCAGGCCGGAGCCGGTCAGGTAGCCACGGGCGACGCACTCCACCGGGAACATCGCCAGGCGCCGGCAGATCATCGCGCGCCCGGCCACGGGCTCCGGGACGTCCGTCGAGACGACGTGGTTGGGGACGATGTCGGCGAGCTGCGAGAACCACCACAGGCTGAGCTGCGTCAGCACCACGCCCTTGTCGGGGACGCCGGGGCTGAGCACGTTGTCGTAGGCCGAGACGCGGTCGCTGGCGACGACGAGCACCACGTCGCCGTGCTCCGCGACGATCGCGCGGCCCGCGTCGCTGTCGTCGGGCGCGTACAGGTCGCGGACCTTGCCCGAGTACGTGTGGGTCCAGCCGGTCAGGTCCGTGGTCGTGGAGGTCACGGGCCTAGTGTGCCCGCTCGACGGCGATCACAGGAGGTCGTTCCCGCCTTCGAGACCCTCCGGGATCGGCAGGCCGACCAGCCGCACCAGCCGCAGAGCCGTCTCCTCGACGAACGTGTCCTCGGGCTCGTCGACGTGCTCGGCCGCCATCAGCCGCCGCACGTGCTTGGCCTCCACGTCCACGGCGCCCACCAGCAGCGCCCACTCCGCGAACGCCTCCGCCTCGGCGGCCAGGTCCACCGGCTCGCTCTCGGCCGGGTCGTCGAAGAAGTCGCGCGGCTGGAAGCCCAGGTAGAACCGGCCCAGCCCCTCGGGCGCCGGGCGGTAGTCGATCGTCGCGATGTCGCCGTCCTGGACCTCCACGGTCAGGCTCGGCTCCGCACCGGCGTCACCGCCCCACGCGCCGCCGCCGTACACGAACGTCTTGCTGCTCATGGCAGTGATCCTGCCGCATCCCCGCCGGGCGCGGCAGGCGTGGTGCTGCCAGAGTCGAGACCGTGAGCGCTCCCCTTCTGATCGTGCTCGGCGGCCTGCCCGGCTCCGGCAAGACGACGCTCGCGCGCGGGCTGGCGATCGCGCTCGGCGCCTCGCACGTGCGGATCGACACCATCGAGCAGGCGCTGCTGCGCTCGTCGTTGCGACCCGCGCGGGCCGCGGAAGCGGGTTACGGCATCGGGATGGCGGTGGCGACCGACGATCTCCGCGTCGGGCGGGTCGTGGTGGCGGACGCTGTGAACGCGGTCTACGAGGCCCGTGCGGGCTGGCTCACGGCCGCGGAGGGCGCGGCCTGCGTCGAGGTCTGGCTGACGTGCTCGGACGCCGACGAGCACCGCGCGCGCGTCGAGTCCCGCGAGGCGGACATCCCGGGCCATCGGCAGCCGACGTGGGCCGACACGACCGGCATCGAGGTCGACCCGTGGCCGGGCGCGCACCTGGTCGACACCGCGGGGCGTGCACCGTCCGACGTCCTCGCCGAGGTGCTGGCGATCGTCGGGCAGCACCGCCCGTGACATCCACCGGGGCGCGTGCTGCGCGGCGAGGCGGGCCGGTCAGCCCTGCGCAGCCGCCAGCGCGATGTCGGAACGGTGGTGCGAGCCGGGCAGCGTGATGCGCTCGACGCCGGCATACGCGGCGGCGCGGGCGGCAGCCAGGTCGGCGCCCGTCCCGACGACGGACAGCACGCGACCGCCGGCCGACGTCAGCACCCCGTCGACGCTCGACGTGCCGGCGTGCAGGACGTGGACGTCCGCCAGCTCGTCGGCCTCCGCGACCCCCGTGATCGGGTCGCCGGACCGCGGCGCCTCCGGGTAGCCGTGCGAGGCGACGACCACCGTGACGGCCGCGTCGTCGCTCCACTCCAGGGGCGGCAGCGCGCCGAGGCCGCCGGTCGCGGCCGCGAGCAGCACGCCTGCCAGGGGCGTCTGCAGCCGGGCCAGGACCACCTGCGTCTCAGGGTCGCCGAAGCGCGCGTTGAACTCGACGACCTTCACACCCTTGCTCGTCAGCGCGAGGCCGACGTAGAGGACGCCGACGAACGGCGTGCCGCGGCGGGCCATCTCGGCGATCGTCGGGCGGGCGACGCGGTCCAGCACCTCGTCGACCAAGCCGTCGGGCGCCCACGGCAGCGGCGAGTACGCCCCCATGCCGCCGGTGTTGGGGCCCTCGTCGCCGTCGCGCACGCGCTTGAAGTCCTGCGCCGGCACCAGGGGCAACACGTCGACGCCGTCGGACAGCACGAACAGCGAGACCTCGGGGCCGTCCAGGAACTCCTCGACCACCACCCGCCCGCCGGTCACCTTCTCCAGGCAGGAGTGCGCGTGCTCGAGAGCGGCCGCCCGGTCGTCGGTCACCACGACGCCCTTGCCCGCGGCGAGGCCGTCGTCCTTCACCACGTAGGTGGGGCCGAACTCGTCGAGCGCGGCGGCGACCTCGTCGAGCGTCGTCGCGACGCGCGGCGCCGCCGTCGGGACACCGGCAGCCGCCATGACCTCCTTGGCGAACGCCTTGGAGCCCTCGAGCCGGGCGGCCTGCCCGGACGGGCCGAACACCGCGATGCCCGCCTCGGCGACGTGGTCCGCGACGCCCGCGACCAGCGGCGCCTCCGGGCCGACCACGACGAGGTCGACGCCGAGCGTGCGCGCGAGGTCCGCGACCGCGGGCCCGTCGAGAGGGTTCACCTGGTGCAGCGTGGCGAGGGCCCCGATCCCGGGGTTTCCCGGCGCCGCGTGCAACTCGGTCACCGCGGGGTCCAGCGACAGCGATCGGACGAGGGCGTGCTCGCGGGCGCCGGTCCCGACGACGAGGATCTTCACGCCCCGACCCTACCGACCGCCACCGGCGCCGGCGCAGCCCGTCTCACCACCCGCCCGGCCCACGGGAGGAGGTCAGCCCAGCAGGTCGTGGCGGACGATCGTCGCCTCGCGGCCCGGGCCGACGCCGATGGCGCTGATCCGCGTGCCGCTGATCTCCTCCAGGCGCAGCAGGTAGCGCTGGGCCGCGTCGGGCAGGTCGTCGAACTCCCGCGCGCCGGTGATGTCCTCGCTCCACCCGTCCAGGTACTCGTAGACAGGCTTGGCGTGGTGGAAATCGGTCTGGTCCAAGGGCATCTCGTCGAACCGCTGCCCGTCCACGTCGTAGGCGACGCACACGGGGATGCGGTCTCGGCCGGTCAGCACGTCCAGCTTGGTCAGGACGATGTCCGTCATGCCGTTGACGCGCGACGCGTACCGCGAGACCACCGAGTCGTACCAGCCGGTGCGGCGCGGGCGGCCCGTGGTGGTGCCGAACTCGCCGCCGGTCTGACGCAGCCACTCGCCGTCGTCGTCGAGCAGCTCGGTGGGGAACGGTCCCTCGCCCACGCGCGTCGTGTAGGCCTTCGCGACGCCGACGACCCGGTCGATCCTCGTCGGCCCGACGCCCGAACCCGTGCACGCGCCGCCCGCGGTGGCGGACGACGACGTCACGAACGGGTAGGTGCCGTGGTCGACGTCGAGCATCGTGGCCTGGCCGGCCTCGAAGACGAGCGTCTTGCCCTCGTCGAGCGCGGTGTTGAGCACCAGCGGCGTGTCCGCGACGAACGGCTTGAGCCGGTCCGCGTGCCGCAGCAGGTCCTCGACGGTCTCCTCGACCGTGATCGCGCGGCGGTTGTAGACCTTCACCAGCAGGTGGTTCTTCTGGTCGAGGGCGCCCTCGACCTTCTCGCGCAGGATCTTCTCGTCGAACAGGTCCTGGATGCGGATGCCGACGCGGTTGATCTTGTCGCTGTACGCGGGGCCGATGCCGCGGCCCGTGGTGCCGATGCGGCGCTTGCCGAGGAACCGCTCGGTGACCTTGTCGAGCGTGCGGTTGTAGGGCGCGATGACGTGCGCGGCCGACGAGACGAGCAGGCGCGAGGTGTCCACGCCGCGGGCCTCGAGCGCGTCGATCTCCTCGAACAGCACCTCGATGTCGATGACGACGCCGTTGCCGATCACGGGCACGACGCCCGGCGACAGGATGCCGGACGGCAGCAGGTGCAGCGCGTACTTCTCGCCGCCGACGACCACGGTGTGGCCGGCGTTGTTGCCGCCGTTGAACTTCACGACGTACTCGATGCGCGACCCGAGCTGGTCGGTCGCCTTGCCCTTGCCCTCGTCGCCCCACTGGACGCCGAGCACCACGACGGCGGGCATCTGATCACCACTCCCACGGCTGCCTGCGGTTCGGTTCCCGGTCTCGAGACCTCAGCACGGGCGGCAGTGACCCGGTACCAGCAGAGGCTACCCGATGGTCAAAGAACGGTCATGTCCCGTTCCACCGCTGCGGTGTCCGCCCGCACCGGCGTCCACCCGCGCTCAGCGCAGCGCGGCGACCTCGGTGACCGACGTCCCGGAGTCGGCGAGGAACTTCTCGCACCGGTCCGCCTCGTCCTGCTCGCCGATCGCCTCGGCTGCCTCCGCGAGCGCGAGCAGCGCGCGCAGGAACCCCTGGTTGGGCTCGTGCTGCGCCGGGATCGGACCCTGCCCGCGCCAGCCCGCGCGGCGCAGCGCGTCCAGTCCGCGGTGGTAGCCGGTGCGGGCGTAGGCGTAGGCGGCGACCGGGTCGCCGACGTCCGCGAGCGACTTCTCCGCGAGCAGCGCCCAGACGATCGAGGCCGCCGGGGCGGCGGCGACGGAGTCGGCGAGCGACGCCCCGCCTGCCAGCGCCGCGCGGGCGTCGGCGTCGGGTCCGTCGGCGGGCAGGAGCGTGGGCGCGGGGCCGTCCAGGAGGTTCTCGTGGCTCATGTCCCCAGTCTGGCCCACGCGCGGCGAGTTGCCTCGGTCATATGATCACCCGCGCGTGCAGATGCGCGCGGCTGCTCGTCGGCCTACAGTCATCCCGCCCGACCCCACGGACAACAGGTACCCCATGATCGAGATCTCCGCCTCGCCCACGACGACCACCATCGTCATCTCGGGCGACCTGGACCTCGCCGAGCGCGACCAGTTCCCCGAGGTCGCCGCCCGGGTCGTCGGCCTGCGCCGGCAGCTCGTCGTCGTCGACATGTGCCGCGTGACCTTCATGGACTCCACCGGCGCGGCGTTCCTCATCTCGCTCGCCGACGCCGGCCGCAAGCGCGGCGGTGCGACGGTCCTGCGTGGCGCGAATCCTCGCGAGCTGTTCGTCATCGAGGTCTGCGGGGCCATGGACCTGTTCCGCGTCGACCCCGACCACCGGTGCGAGAGCGTCGAGTCGAGCTGACTCCCGGCCTCGAGCTGCGTCGAGCGCTGTCGCTCAGCGCTTCCCCGCCGGCGGCAGGTCACCCGGCCGCACCTTCGCCCACACCAGCTTGCCTCGTGACGACGGCCGCCAGCCCCAGTCGGACAGCCGCTCGACGATCTTGATCCCGAAGCCGCCCACGCGACCCGGGTGCCCGTCGGTCGCGATGGGCGGCGCCGGGTTGCCGTCCTCGACCTCGATGCGCAGGCCGTCGCCCGTGTCGTAGAGCTGCAGCGACACGTGCCCGTAGCCGTGCAGCACGGCGTTCGCGACGAGCTCGGAGACCACCAGCTCGGCGTTCGCGGCGTTGGGCATGTCCCACGCGTGGCACGTGCGCACGACGGCGTGCCGCGCGCGGCCGATCGACGCCGGCTCGCTGGGCAGCGACCAGCGCCGCCGCCGCGGGCTGCGGCCGCGTTCCACCTGGTCACGCGGGTCGGGCACGCGCACGACGACCACCGCGACGTCGTCCTCCGGGTGGTCCGCGAGCTTGGACAGGATCTCCTCGCCGATGCCCGCGGAGTCGCGGGCGGTGACGGCGCCGACGACGGCCGTGAGTGCGTCGATCCCTTCGCGCAGCCCCCGGTCGCGGCGCTCGATCAGGCCGTCGGTGTAGTAGACGAGCACGTCGCCAGGACGCAGGTCGACGCTCTCCGTCGTCCGCCCGCCGCCGCCGAACCCGATGAGGGGGCCGCCGCCGTCGAGCAGCGCCGAGACCGCCCCGTCGCGGACGTGCAGCACGGGCAGGTGCCCGGCGCGCGAGTACTCCAGCCGCCAGCGGCTCTCCGAACGGCTCAGCGTCGACAGGACCAGCCCTGCGCTGCGCGGGATCCGCATGCCCGCCACCAGCTGGTCCACGCGTTCGAGCACCGGCCCGGGCACGGTGATGTCGTACGCGTAGGACCGCACGACGGACCGCAGCTGCCCCATCGCCGCGGCGGCCTCCACGTCGTGCCCGACGACGTCGCCGATCACCACGCCCACCACGTCGGGCGAGATCTGCAGGACGTCGTACCAGTCGCCGCCCACCTGCACGTTCTCGGCGTTCGGCGCGTAGTAGGTCCACACGTCGAGCCCGTCGACGTCCGCCTGCTGCGGCAGCATCGCGCGCTGCAGCGTCTCCGCCAGCCGGTGCTCGCGGTCGTAGAGCCGTGCGTTGTCGATCACCAGGCCGACGCGCCTGGCCGTGAGCTCCAGCACCGTGCGGTCGCTCTGCTCGAGTGCGTCCAGGCCGTGGCCCGCGCGCGGGATGACGACCAGCAGCCCCAGGACGCGCCGCCGTCCCGAGACCGGGAAGACGAGCGCCGGCCCGTCGATGGTCGCGTGCGTCAGGACGTGGCCCGCCAGCCAGCGCGACGCCGACGCGGGCGGGTAGTCACCGTGCAGGGCCAGCTCGACCGGCCGGTCCTTGATGCCGTCGAGCAGCAGCTGGACCGCGTCGGGGCCGGGCGACCGGTCGGTGAGGCCGTCGTCGGGCGGCCCGACGGTCAGCCCTGTCGTCCCGTGCCGCTGGCCCTTGCCCGACGGTGGCCGGCTGGCGTCCATCCCCTCGGCCGCACGCAGCCCGCCGTCGTTGACGTAGAACGACGCCCAGCCGACGATCGCGTGCCGCAGCAACGCCGCGATCTCGTGCAGCGGCGTCACTCGGTCGTCGACGTCCATGAGCATGTCCGAGACCTGCGCGACGATCCCCAGGCTCCGCCGCTCGCGCCGCTCGGCCTCGACCAGGGCCGCCTGCGCGGCCTCGTGCGTCAGCCGCTCGGTCAGGTCCTGCAGCGCGGCCACCCAGTGCGTGGCCGTCCCGTCCGGCGCGACGACGGGCGAGAACTGGACGCGGCACGGGTAGACCGAGCCGTCGGCCCGACGCAGGGACAGCGTCTGCGCGACGGTGCGCTGCTCGCGGACCGCCTCCCGCACCGCCCGCATCGCCGCCGGTCGGCGCGCCCCGGGCGGGAGCGCATCGCGCTGGTGCTGACGCGCCGCCGCGGCGTCGTACCCTGTGCTTGCCTGGAATGCACGGTTCACCCACACCACGGGGAGGTGGGGGTCGGTACCATCCAGGAGTGCGATCGGCACGGCGAGCTCGCGAAGCGCCTGGTCGAGCACGTCCGGTCCCACCTCGGGAAGTTCAGGCACGTCGAAGGGGGCGTCGATGTTGACCATCACCACCTCCGATCGTCTACCGTGCCGCACAGGCGCAACGTCGAGCAGTCGGCGTCGTCTCCAGCGGAAGGAACGCCGTGCGCGACGGTAACAGCACCACCCCCGACGAGTCTGCCGACGTGGCTGGCAACGGCAGTGCGGGCGAACCCGGCGCCGTCCAGGTCATCGTCGGTGCGGAGAGCACGCGCATCGTGCTGTCGGGAGAGGTCGACGCCGACCTCGCTGCCGAGCTGCAGGAAGCCACCGCGGAGGCCGAGCACCTCGGTCTGCCGATCGAGGTCGACGCGCACCACGTGACGTTCATGGACTCGTCGGGTGTGGCCTTCCTGGCTCGCCTGTCCATCCGTTCCCAGCACCGTGTCCGCCTACTCCGTGTCCCGCCCACCGTGCGGTTCCTGCTCGAGGTCACGCGCATCGGTGAGCTGCTCGACGTCGTCGACGGCGACGACGGGCGGGAGTTCCAGCCCGTCGGCGACAGCACCGACGCGTCCTGACCTTCTTCGTCGACCTTCGACGAAGGCCCCGGCGATCGCTCGCCGGGGCCTTCGTCGTCAGGCGTCAGAGCTTATGGCCGGCCGACCGCAGCTGCTGGCACGCCTCGACGATGCGCTGGGCCATGCCCGCCTCGGCGAGCTTCCCCCAGGCGCGCGGGTCGTACGCCTTCTTGTTGCCGACCTCGCCGTCGATCTTCAGGACGCCGTCGTAGTTGCCGAACATGTGGCCGACGACCGGACGCGTGAACGCGTACTGCGTGTCGGTGTCGATGTTCATCTTGATGACGCCGTTGTCGACCGCCTCGGAGATCTCCTCGGCCGTCGAGCCCGAGCCGCCGTGGAAGACCAGATCGAACGGGTTCGCCTTGCCGATCTCGTCGCCGACCTTCTTCTGGATGTCCGCGAGGATCGACGGGCGCAGCTTGACCGCACCCGGCTTGTAGACGCCGTGCACGTTGCCGAACGTCAGGGCGGTCAGGTAGCGCCCCTTCTCGCCGGCACCCAGCGCCTTGACCGTGGCCAGGCCGTCCTCGGGCGTCGTGTACAGCTTGTCGTTGATCTCGGCCGTGTGGCCGTCCTCCTCGCCACCGACCACGCCGACCTCGATCTCGAGGATCGTGCGCGCGGCCTGCGAGAGCTCGAGCAGCTCGGCCGCGATGACGAGGTTCTCGTCGAGCGGGATGTTGGAGCCGTCGAACATGTGCGACTGGAACGTCGGGTTCTTGCCGGCCTTGACCTGCTCGGCCTCGATCGCCAGTAGCGGGCGGACCCAGCTGTCCAGGTTCTGCTTGGTGCAGTGGTCGGTGTGGATCGCGACCGTGATGCCGTAGCCCTTGGCGACCTCGGCGGCGTAGGCGGCGAGCGCGAGGCTGCCGGCGACGCGGTCCTTGATCGTCGAGCCGGCGGCGTACTCCGCGCCACCGACCGAGACCTGGATGATGCCGTCCGACTCCGCCTCGGCGAAGCCCTGCAGCGCGGCGGTGACGGTCTGCGACGACGTGATGTTCACGGCCGGGTAGGCGAACTTGCCCGCCTTCGCGCGGTCGATCATCTCGGCGTACACCTCGGGGGTGGCGATGGCCATCTGCTCACATCTCCTGCGGCTAGTGGGGTGGTTTCCGATCAGAGTTTGCCACTACCAAGCGATACCCCGCCCAGGACGTCCTTCCCATGGACGCCTCGCGTCAGGGCGCCGCGTGCTGCGCGATCCAGGCGTGCATCGCGATCGCCGCGGCCGCGCTCGCGTTGATGGAGCGGGTCGAGCCGAACTGGGCGATGTGCAGGGTGTCGGTCGCCGCGGCGCGCACCTCGTCGGACAGACCCACCGACTCCTGGCCGAACACCAGCACGCACGCCCGCGGCAGCGGGTAACCCTCGAGCGGGACCGAGCCCGGCAGGTTGTCGATGCCCAGGACGGGCAGGTCGTTGTCGCCGGCCCACGCCACCAGCTCCGCCACCGTCGGATGATGGCGAACGTGCTGGTAGCGGTCGGTGACCATGGCGCCGCGCCGGTTCCACCGCTTGCGGCCGACGATGTGCACCTCCGCCGCCAGGAACGCGTTGGCCGTGCGGACCACCGAGCCGATGTTGAGGTCGTGCTGCCAGTTCTCGATCGCGACGTGGAACGGGTGCCGGCGCGTGTCGAGGTCCGCGACGATCGCCTCCAGCGTCCAGTACCGGTACCGGTCGACCACGTTGCGGCGGTCGCCGGCCGCCAGCAGCTCGGGGTCGTACCGCTCGTCGGCCTCGCCGTCCGCACGCCTGGGCCACGCCTCCGGCCCACCGGGCCACGGCCCGACCCCGACGTCCTCCGCGTGCGACGCGTTGTGGTCGGCGGCCGCTGGCTCATCCTTCGTCACGCGGTGCACGGTAACCGTCGACCGCATCAGCAACCAGCCGCACCTGTGACAGGTGGGGCCACTGCGACACTTGCCGACCCCGCGGGTTCACTTCCGTCACAAGCGCGGCTGGGTCCTGTGCGCACCGAGTCCTCACAGGCGGTCCGGGGCCGGTTCACATCCGGGCCCGTAGGCTGACGCCATGCTCTCGACGACACTTGCCGCCGGGCCGGTCCACGCCCTGGGACCCGACTTCCTCAACGCCGATCACCTGATCAGCTCGTTCGGGACGTGGGCGCTCGTCGGCATCGCGGTCGTGGTGTTCATCGAGACCGGCCTGCTGTTCCCGTTCCTGCCCGGCGACTCGCTGCTGTTCACCGCGGGCGCCCTGGTGGCGCAGGGGACGCTGAACCTCAACATCTGGTGGCTGACGCTCATCATGTTCGTCGCCGCCTTCGCCGGCGACCAGTGCGCGTTCCTCATCGGCCGCAAGCTCGGTCCGAAGGTCTTCAACAAGCCCGACTCACGCTTCTTCAAGAAGAAGTACATCGACGACACGTACGCCTACTTCGACAAGTACGGCGGCCGGACCATCGTCATCGCCCGCTTCGTGCCGATCATCCGCACGTACGCGCCCGTCGCCGCCGGCGTGGGCGGGATGCGCTACCGGCACTTCGTCGGCTTCAACGCGATCGGCGCGCTGCTGTGGGGCGTCGGGGTGACGTGGCTCGGCTACGCGCTGGGCAACATCGGCTTCATCAAGGACAACATCGAGCTGCTGCTGGTCGCGGTGGTCGCGGTCTCCGTGATCCCGATCGGCGTCGAGCTGCTGCGGGCCCGTCGCAAGGCGAAGGCGGGCGAGTCGCTCGAGGAGCCGCGCGACGAGCGGTACGACGAGCCCGCCGAACGAGCCGAGGTCGAGAGGAAGGCGTTCGACGCATGACCCGCGAGATCCGCTCCTGGCTGTCCGACATGGACGGCGTCCTGGTCCACGAGGGCACCGCGCTGCCGGGCGCGGCCGACTTCGTGCGCGCGCTGCGGGAGGCCGAGCGCCCGTTCCTGGTGCTGACCAACAACTCGATCTTCACGCCGCGCGACCTGCGCGCGCGGCTCGCGGCGTCGGGCATCGACCTGCCCGAGGAGGCCATCTGGACCTCCGCGATGGCGACCGCCCAGTTCCTCACGGACCAGATGCCGGGCGGTTCCGCCTACGTCATCGGGGAGGCCGGGCTGACGACCGCCCTGTACGAGGCCGGCTACACGCTGACGGCCGCGCAGCCGGACTTCGTCGTCCTCGGCGAGACCCGCACCTACTCGTTCGAGGCGATCACGCAGGCCATCCGCCTGATCCAGGCGGGTGCGCGCTTCATCTGCACGAACCCCGACGTGACCGGGCCGTCCGCGGACGGCGACCTGCCCGCGACGGGCGCGGTCGCGGCGATGATCCGCGCCGCGACCGGGCGCGACCCCTACTTCGTCGGGAAGCCCAACCCGATGATGATCCGCTCCGCCCTCAACCGAATCGACGCGCACTCCGAGACGACCGCGATGGTCGGCGACCGGATGGACACCGACGTCGTCGCCGGGATCGAGGCCGGCCTGCGGACGTTCCTGGTGCTGTCCGGCTCGACCCGCGCGGTCGACATCGAACGCTTCCCGTTCCGCCCCAGCGAGGTGCTGGACTCGGTCGCGGACCTGGTGTCGCGGGTCTAGTCCTCAGTCGAGCCCGAGGTCGGCCAGGCTGAACAGGTAGTGGTACGGCACGCCGAGGGCCTCGATCTTGGCCTGGGCACCCGTGGCGCGGTCGACGATCACCGCGACACCCAGCACCTCGGCGCCGGCCTCGCGCGCAGCCTCGACGGCGGCGATCGGCGAACCACCCGTCGTCGACGTGTCCTCGAGCACCACGACCTTGCGCCCCGCGATGTCCGGGCCCTCGATGCGGCGCTGCATGCCGTGCGCCTTGGCCTCCTTGCGGACGACGAACGCGTCGAGGTCCTGCCCGCGGCTGGCAGCGGCGTGCAGCAGGGACGTGGCGACCGGGTCGGCGCCGAGGGTCAGGCCGCCGACCGCGTCGATCTCGGCGGTCCCCAGCCCGACCTCCTCGAGCCGGTCCAGCAGCAGGTGCCCGATCAGCGGCGCCGCGCGGTGGTGCAGCGTGACGCGGCGCAGGTCCACGTAGTAGTCGGCCTCACGGCCCGACGAGAGCGTGACCTTGCCGTGCACCACGGCGAGATCCTTGATGAGGGCGAGCAACTGCTCGCGGGGCGTCGGGGAGAGCGTCTCGGTCACGGGGTCAGGCTACCGGCGCCGACCGACACGCGAAGGCCTCGCCCACGGCGTCCCACGGACTCCACCCGTGAACCAGTCGATCGCACCTGCATCAGCAGGTTGCGAGGGAATGCATCATCACCGACCCGACTGATCCCCGGGCGGCGTCACTCAGCCGCGACGGGCCCGTCGGGCCGTTCCAGCGCCTTGCGATAGCGCCCGACGGCCCGCACCGCCGAGCGCGGCGCGAGGCGCGCCAGCGCCGAGACGGCCCGGTACCGCACGCTGGGCGTCGAGATGACGACGCCGCGGCGGACGTCGGCCAGCGCAGTCGCCACCACACTCTCCGCGTTCAGCCACGCGAACTCCGGGTATGCGCTGGTGTCGATGTCGCCGCGCTCGTGGAACTCGGTGTGCACGAAGCCCGGGCACAGCGCGGTCGCGGTCACGCCGGTGTCCTTGAGCTCGACCGCGAGCCCCTCCGTGAAGCTGCGCACCCACGCCTTGTGCGCGCAGTACGTGCCCGACGCGAGCAGCGCCGCGACCGACGCGACGTTGAGGATCGCACCACGCCCGCGCGCAACCATCGACTCCGCCGCCGCCTGCGACAGAACCATCACCGCCCGCACCATGACGTCGAGCGCGGCCTCCTCCGCGGCAAGGTCTCCCCCGACGAACCGCTGATTCAGCCCCAGCCCCGCGTTGTTCACCAGCAGGCCGACGGGGTCGTCGTCCTGCCGCAGGCGCTGCGCGACGCGCTCCACGTCCTCGCGCTTGCTCAGGTCGGCGACGAGCACCTCCGCATGAACCCCTGCCGCCGCCTCGAGCTGCCCGGCGAGGCGCATCAGCCGCTCCTCGTCACGCGCCACCAGCACCAGGTCGTGCTTGGCCGTGGCCAGCTGCCACGCGAACTCCAGTCCCAGGCCGGCGCTCGCGCCGGTGACGAGTGCTGTCCCCATGCCGGCCAGCCTATGCGCGCCGCCTGCCTGCAGCCGGGCCGCCGGTCGCGGGTTGTCCACAGATTCGTGAGATCCCCCTCCGCGGACCGCCCGTTTTGGGTAGGTTCACGGCCATGCGTAGGGGAACTCTGGCGGTACTCGCCACCGCAACAGCGGCGGCATGGGCGCTCTCCGGCTGCACCGACGACGCCGAGCCGAAGCCACTCCCGAGTCTCTCGGGCGTCGCGAGCGCTTCGCCTGTCCCGTCGGCCAGCTCGAGCAACGACGTGACCGAATCGCCGTCGCCAACGACCGCTGCGCCATCGAGCAACGCCTCCGAACCTGAACCGTCCGAGGGCCTGCAAGAGCTATCAAAGCCGACGCTCCCCAAGGACTTGAGCGACGAAGGAAAAGACGGAGCAATAGCTGCGGCGGAGTATTTTCTTAGCTTGTATCCTTACGCACTCTCGTCCACCTCGAAGAGCGAGTTTGCAAGCATGTCCGACCCTTCCTGCGAGTTTTGCTCGTCCGTAATCGCAGACGTTGAGGCCAGAAAGAAGGCCAAGACTCACGAAATCGGCGGCTCGATGACCTTCCGGAACTCCACGGTGGCCGCGTCATCGGAAGGCTCGTACCTGGTGCTCCTCACAGCGCGCCAGCAACCATCGCAGACTGTCACCGCGAGCGGAGCGGTTGTTAAGGACTTCCCGCGAACGACCGACAACGACGCAACGATCGTTGTCCACCGAGCGAGGAACAGGTGGTTCGTTCGAGAAGTCAGCGTCGACAACATTCGTGACGCATGAGAGTTGGCTACGCAGTGGTCGCCGCATTCTGTGCGACACTAGTCTGCTCACCCGCGAGTGCGGATGAATTTGGAGGAAGGGCCCAAGGAAATTCCGTCGAGACCTACGGGAAAGACGCCGAGAGCAATATGCAGAGGGCGCTCTCGGTCCCTCCAGAAATGCGCCTTGAGGATTACCGCCGCGCCCCTGGCTGCGAAATGGCACGCGGCAATGCCGATCAACGCCAATACGCCACGTCGCTCAACGGCGACTGCCCTGACGGGACAGAGGCGGTCACCCAGTGTGAAGACGGTCCTGCACTCGCGCCGCTCTGGCATCGTACGCGCGCGACGCCATCGTCGGAGTGGTCCGCCTGGGCCCTCGCCGCATGGTCGTCGTGCCCCGAGGATCTGTTCGCGCTCACCATCGACGACTTCAAGCGGCTACCGCTCGAGAAGCCAGCGCTGACCGTGCAACCCGACCGTGGCTGGGTGCTGGTGAACAAGGAGACGATCGTCTATACGGAGGACGTCACGCAGAAGCTGGACACCGAGGTGCTGGGCCAGAAGATCGAGGTGGAGGCCGAACCAGCGTCGTGGACGTGGTCGTGGGGCGACCGCTCGAAGAGCCTGACGACGAAGAAGGCCGGCAAGCCGTACCCGAACCAGCAGCTCTGGCACGTCTACGAGAAGCTCGGCACTGGCCAGGTCACGGTGGCAGCAACCTGGGAAGGGCGCTGGCGCCTGGCCGGCCACACCACTTGGCACGACGTCATCGGCACCGCCGAGACCACCGCCACCTCCGACCCGTTCGAGATCCGCGAGCTCCGCTCACGCCTCGTCGCGCCCGGCACCGACGGATAGCACAAACGAATCCCGACCCCATACCATCGTGGGATGAGCACGCAGATCACCGTCCGACTCCCCGACGACCTCGTGTCGATGGTCGACACGCTCGTCAGCAGCGGGCGTGCTCGCAGCCGTGCATCGGTCGTCGAGCGCGCACTCGAGAGGGAGCTTCGACGCGAGCTCGCGGCGCGCGACGTCGCGATCCTGCAGGGCCGCATGCCCGACGACGGCATGGACGCGCTGGCCGCCTGGGCTCAAAGCAGGTCGATCGACTGATGCGCCCGATTCACGTCGCCGCGCTCGACAAGTCGCGTCCCGTCGTCGTGCTGACGCGCGAGACCGTCCGACCGCACCTGAAGAACGTGACCGTCGCACCGGTGACGAGCACGATCCGCGGACTGTCGACCGAGGTCTTCGTCAGCCCCGCCAACGGGCTCGACCACGACGGCGTGATCAGCCTCGACAACATCACGACTATTCCGGTCGATGCTCTGGGGCGGCAGATCGGGTTCCTGCTGCCGGACCAGGAGTCGGCGCTGGCTCGCGGCATCGCCATCGCGTTCGACCTCGAAGGCTGAGCAGGGGACCGCGGCGCAGCCGCCTCTGGTTGTCCCCAGGCGCCGCAGCACGATGTCGGTGTCGGCTCGTAGGGTTGGGCGCGTGCAGCTGACAGACGGTCCCGACGAGGCGTTCGACTGGGGTCCCCCGGAGGAGCCCCCGTTCGACCCTGAGTACGACGCCGCGCCACCGGACGCGTGGGAGTCGTCGGCCGGTGGCGCGCGGCAGGCGGCGCCGACGAGCACGTTCGACCGCGCGCGCGAGACCGCCGCAGGCGCCGGCCTGCCCGCGCAGCGGCCCGCACCGAAGCCCTCGGTTGCCGACGACGGCGAGCACCCTGCCCCCGTCGACGTCCTCAAGAACGTCTGGGGCTACGACGCGTTCCGCGGCGACCAGGCTGAGATCGTCGACACGATCGTCAGCGGCGGCGACGCGCTCGTCCTCATGCCCACGGGCGGCGGCAAGTCGCTGTGCTACCAGGTTCCCGCGCTGGTCAGGAGCGGTACCGGCGTGGTCATCTCACCCCTCATCGCGCTGATGCAGGACCAGGTCGACGCGCTGTCGGCACTCGGCGTCCGGGCCGGGTTCCTCAACTCGACGCAGGACTATGCCCAGCGGCGCGCGGTCGAGGACGCGTACGCGGCCGGCGAGCTGGACCTGCTGTACCTGGCGCCCGAGCGCCTCAGGAGCCGCGAGACCGCTGACTTCCTCGACAGCGGCACGATCGCGCTCTTCGCGATCGACGAGGCCCACTGCGTGAGCCAGTGGGGCCACGACTTCCGCCCCGACTATCTGCAGCTGAGCATGCTGCACGAGCGCTGGCCGGACGTGCCGCGCATCGCGCTGACGGCGACAGCCACCGACGCAACGCATCAGGAGATCGCCCAGCGCCTTCAGCTGCAAGACGCCAAGCACTTCGTCGCCAGCTTCGACCGCCCCAACATCCAGTACCGCATCGCCCCCAAGGACAACCCGCGGCAGCAGCTCCTGACGCTGATCCGGGAAGAGCACGACGGCGACGCCGGGATCGTGTACTGCCTGAGCCGCAACTCGGTGGAGCAGACGGCGGACTTCCTCGTCGGGCAGGGCATCACCGCCCTGCCGTACCACGCGGGGCTGGACCGTCAGGTCCGCGCGCGGAACCAGGCACGGTTCCTCCGGGAGGACGGTGTCGTCATGGTCGCGACGATCGCGTTCGGGATGGGCATCGACAAGCCCGACGTCCGCTTCGTCGCGCACCTGGACCTGCCGAAGTCGGTCGAGGGCTACTACCAGGAGACCGGCCGCGCGGGCCGCGACGGGCTTCCGTCCACCGCGTGGCTCGCCTACGGCCTGCCCGACGTCGTCCAGCAGCGCCGCATGATCGACACGTCCGAGGGCGACGCCGCCCACAAGCGGCGGCTCACGCAGCACCTCGACGCGATGCTGGCACTGTGCGAGACGGTCACGTGCCGCCGCCAGCAGCTGCTCAACTACTTCGGCCAGGCCAGCGAGCCGTGCGGCAACTGCGACACCTGCCTGACGCCGCCGGACGCGTGGGACGGGACGACCGCGGCGCAGAAGCTGCTCTCGACCGTGGTCCGGCTCGAGCAGCGCGGCCAGCGCTACGGAGCCGGCCATCTGGTCGACATCCTGCGCGGGAAGGTGACCCCGCGGGTCAGCCAGCTGGGCCACCAGGACCTGTCGACGTTCGGCATCGGCGAGGACCTCTCGGACGCCGAGTGGAGGGGTGTGGTCCGCCAGCTGCTCGCTGCGGAGCTGCTGGGCGTCGACTCCGACGGGTACGGCACGCTGCGGCTCACGCCCGAGTCGTCGGCCGTGCTGCGTGGCGAACGCCAGGTGATGCTGCGCCGGGAGCAGGCACGGCCGGCGAGGGAGCGCAACACCCGCACGGCGAAGCCCCAGGCCGACCTCGACGACAACGCCGCCGACCTGTTCGAGAAGCTGCGCGCGTGGCGCGCGACGGCCGCCAAGGAGCAGGGCGTCCCCGCGTACGTCGTGTTCCACGACGCCACGCTGCGCGACATCGCCGTGAACCGCCCAGGTTCGCTCGACGAGCTGGGCAGCATCAGCGGGATCGGCGCCACCAAGCTGGACCGCTACGGCCCGGGCGTCCTCGCGGCCCTGGCGGGCTGAGCATGCACGACGCGCAGATCCGCCAGGTCGTCGGCGGCGGCGCGTACGCGCGAGGGCTGGAGTACGCGCGACGAGGCATGGTCATCTCTTCGACCTGGAGCGCTGACGGGCGGATGCTCACGGGCATCGTGCGTGGGTCGGGCCGTAGTCCGTACCGCGTGTTCGTCGAGCTCGCGGCCAGCGGGAACGTCATCGACACCTCTTGCACGTGCCCCGTCGGCGACTACTGCAAGCACGTCGCCGCGCTGCTGCTGTCCGACGCCGAGCACGGCGTAACCAGCCAGCCGGCGTGGGAGCTGCAGCTCGCGGGTGCCCTCGGCTCGCCGTTGGCGATCAAGCCCGCGCCTGACCTGGGCATGGAGCTCGAGGTCCTGCTCGACGACTACGCCGAGAAGCCCGTCCGCCTCCGTGCCCGGCCCGTGTACCGCGCGGCCAGCGGCAAGTGGGCCCGCAAGGTCTCCTGGGAGATGCTGACCCGCGGCTACGCCGAGCACTACGACGCGCGCCAGGTCGCGGCGCTGGCGGCGGTGCATCGGCTCACGGGCTCGACGAGCGGCTACTACTCGCCGTCGTCGGCGTGGATCTGGCTCGACACGGCCGGGTCGGGCCTGTGGACCGCCCTCACCGACGCGCGCCGGGCCGGTGTCGCCGTCCTCGCCGCGGGCACGGACACCGACGTCACGCTGCACGACGAGCAGGCTCACGCCTCCCTCGACCTGCACGCGGGGTCAGACGGCGCGATCGAGGGGCGCCCGCTCGTCGTGCTCGACGGCCGCGCACTGACCGAGTACACGCTGCTCGGCGAACCCGACGCGACCGGCATCTTCTGGTGGGACGGCGACGGGCCGCGCGCGTCTCCCCTGCACCTGGCCCGGTTCGACACCGCGCTCTCCAGCGGCGCCGCGGCGCTCGTCGGCCCCGGCCACCCCCTGCTCGTCCCGGCCGACGACGCCCCGCGCTTCCTGCACCGCTACTACCCGCGCCTGACGGCGCTGCTGGAGGTCACGTCCCGCGACGGCAGCGTCGACGCCCCCGCGCTGCCCACCCCGACGCTGGTCCTGACGCTCGATCCGGGGCCGGAACACGCGGTGACGTCGCGCTGGACCTGGGAGTACCGGTCCGACGACGGGCGCGTCGTGGAGCAGCGAGGTGTGCGTGACCTGCGCCTCGACCCGCAGGCGTACCGCGCTCCGGCAGACGAGGCGCGCATCCAGTCGGCCGCCGCCCAGGTCGCCGGCCTGCTCGTCGACAATGCCGGCAACCTGCTGGACCGGACGGTGGGCGGCTGGCAGACCGTCGACCTGGTCGCCGACGTCCTGCCCGCGCTGCGCGAGCTGCCCGACGTCGAGGTCCGCGTCGACGGTGAGCTGCCCGACTACCGCGAGGCGGAGCACGAACCGCAGGTCACGGTCACGCCCGGCCCGTCGACGGACCGCACCGACTGGTTCGACCTGGCGGTCACGGTCGAGGTCGACGGCCGCGACGTCATGATCGCGACGCTCGTCGCAGCCCTCGCCGCAGGGCAGACGCGACTGCTGCTGCCCGACGGGCTGTGGGTGCGGATCGACACCCCGGCGCTCGAGGCGCTGCGGGCGCTGATCGAGGAGTCGCGCGGCCTCGCGGACCGGCGCGGCATCGGCGTCGGGCGGCTGCAGGTCAACGCGTGGGACGAGCTCGAGGCGTTGGGCGTCGTCGTGACGCAGGCCGACGAGTGGCGACGCGCCGTCTCGGAGGTGCGCCTGCTCGAGGAGCCGCCCCAGAACGGCGACGTGCCCGCCGCGGTCGGTGCCGAGCTGCGGCCCTACCAGCGCGCGGGCTACGCGTGGCTCGCCCACCTGCACGGCTCGGGACTGGGCGGGATCCTGGCCGACGACATGGGCCTGGGCAAGACGCTGCAGGTCCTGACCCTGGCCGCGCGGGTCCACGCACTCGACACGCGCACGGCCCGCGAGCAGCCGCCGTTGCTCGTCGTCGCGCCGACGTCCGTCGTCGGCGCCTGGGCGGGCGAGGCCGCCAAGTTCGTGCCCGGCCTGCGCGTCGTGACCATCGACCGCACGGCCGCCAAGCGCGGGACGGCGCTCGCGGACCTGGCCGCCGACGCTGACGTGGTCGTCACGTCCTACGCCCTGTTCCGGATCGAGCACGACGACTACACCGCACTGCCGTGGTCCGTCCTGGTGCTCGACGAGGCGCAGACCGTCAAGAACCACACGTCACGCACCTACGCCTGCGCCCGCACGCTCGACGTGCCGATGAAGCTGGCGATCACCGGAACGCCGCTCGAGAACACGGTCATGGAGCTGTGGGCGATCCTCGGGATCGTCGCGCCCGGCCTGCTCCCGCCGCTGCAGAAGTTCACCGAGCAGTACCGCTACCCGATCGAGCGCAACCACGACGCATCACGGCTCGCACAGCTGCGCCGTCGCATCCGCCCGCTGGTCCTGCGTCGCACCAAGGAGTCCGTGGCCGACGACCTGCCGCCGCGGATCGAGCAGGTCGTCGACATCGACCTGGCTCCCGCCCACCGCGTCGTCTACGACCGCCACCTGCAGCGCGAGCGTCAGAAGGTGCTGGGTCTGCTGGCCGAGATGGAGGGCAACCGGTTCGAGATCTTCCGGTCGCTGACGCTGCTGCGCCGCCTGGCGCTCGACCCGTCGCTCGTCGACCCCGACCACGCCCGCGTGCCCGCATCCAAGCTCGACGTGCTGGAGACGATGCTCGACGAGATCGTCACGGACGGTCACCGCGTGCTCGTGTTCTCCCAGTTCACGGGCGTCCTGGACCGGGTGCGGACCCGGCTCGACGGCCGCTCGGTCGCCTACTCCTACCTGGACGGCACGACGACACGCCGGGCTGCCGTCATCGACGACTTCCGCACCGGCACCAACCCGGTGTTCCTCATCAGCCTCAAGGCCGGCGGCGTCGGCCTGACCCTCACCGAGGCCGACTACGTCATCGTCCTCGACCCCTGGTGGAACCCGGCCGTCGAGGCGCAGGCCGTCGACCGCGCCCACCGCATCGGTCAGAAGAAGAACGTCATGGTCTACCGCCTGGTCGCCACGGGCACCATCGAGGAGAAGGTCATGGCCCTCAAGGCCAGCAAGTCCCGGCTCTTCGACGCGATCATGGGCGGAGGCGAGCTGTCCAACGCCCGCCTGACGGCCGACGACATCCGAGCCCTCCTGGGCGCCGAACCCGCCTGACCCCGGTCACCCCTGGTGGTGCGTGCCGTCCACGGCGTAGGGCTCGATGGCGGCGATCTCGTCGTCGGTCAGCGCGGGGGCGGACAGGGCGGCGACGTTCGTCTCGAGCTGCTTCACGGACGACGCCCCGATCAGCGCCGACGTCACGCGCGAGTCGCGCAGCACCCACGACAACGCGAGCTGCGCGAGCGACTGGCCGCGGGCCTCGGCGATGGTGTTCAGCGCCCGGGCCCGCGACAGGTACGTCTCGGAGATCGACGACGCAGACAGGAACCGCCCCTCGGCGGCGCGGGACCCCTCCGGCACCGACCCGGACAGGTACCGGTCGGAGAGGAGCCCCTGCTGCAGCGGCGAGAACACGATGGTCCCGACGCCCAGGTCGCCGACGGCGGACAGGAGCGACTCCGACTCCCCCTCGGCGACGTTCTCGACGTGCCGGTTGAACATCGAGTACGACGGCTGGTGGATGAGCAGCGGCGTCCCGAGGTCAGCCAGGATCGCCGCGGCCGCCCGGGTCTGGGACGCCGAGTAGTTGGAGATGCCCACGTACAGCGCCCGACCGCTGGTCACGGCGGTGTGCAGAGCGCCCATCGTCTCCTCGAGCGGCGTCTCGGGGTCCATGCGGTGGTGGTAGAAGACGTCGACGTAGTCGAGCCCGAGCCGCGCCAGCGACGCGTCGAGCGACGAGAGCAGGTACTTGCGCGACCCGCCGTCACCGTAGGGGCCGTCCCACATGCCGTAGCCGGCCTTCGTCGAGATGATCAGCTCGTCGCGGTAGGGCCGCAGCTCGGAGGCCAGCAGCGCACCGAAGTTCGACTCTGCTGAGCCGGCCGGCGGGCCGTAGTTGTTGGCCAGGTCGAAGTGGGTCACGCCCAGGTCGAACGCGCGACGGACCACGGCGCGCTGGGTGTCGAGCCCGTTGGCGCCGCCGAAGTTGTGCCACAGCCCGAGCGAGACCCCGGGCAGCCGGAGCCCGGATCGGCCGACGCGGCGGTAGTCCATCGTGGCGTAACGGTCGTCGGCAGCGAGGTAGGGCACGGGTCCTCCGGGAAGCTCAAGTGGGTACGTCCCACCGTAACCGCCCGCACCGACACCACCGTCCCGCCAGGTCGCCGGAGCCAGGGATGATGGACCCGTGCTGCACATCGTCTTCTTCGAGCCCCGCATCCCCGGCAACACGGGCAGCGCGATCCGTCTGTCCGCAGGGACGGGCGCCGCGCTGCACCTGGTCGAACCGCTGGGCTTCGACCTGTCCGAGGCAAAGCTCAAGCGCGCGGGCCTGGACTACCACGACCTCGCACACGTCGAGGTCCACCCGGACTGGGCCGCGCTCAAGACCCGCCTCGACGGCCGGCGCGTGTTCGCGTTCACCACGCAGGGCACGCGCGCGTACACGGACGTGGCGTACGCCGACGAGGACGTGCTGCTGTTCGGCCCCGAGCCGACCGGCCTGCCCCCGGAGGTCCTCGCCGACCCGTGGCTCACCGACCAGCTCCGCATCCCCATGGTCCCGGGCCGCCGCTCGATGAACCTCACCAACGCCGCGGCGGTCGCGGCCTACGAGGCGTGGCGTCAGCTGGGGTTCCCGGGTTCCGTCTAGGGCTCGAGGCGTCCGACGAGCGCGATCTCCCGATCGCCGAACCTCACGTTGACGTCCCCGTCGATGGTCACCGAAGCCCCCTCGACACGCACGCGCACCGTGAACCCGTGCGGCTCGCCGAGCACTCTCACAGTCAGGTCGTAACCGCCCACGGTCCACGCACCGGCCGCCACGACCTCCCGGTCGAACGGCTTGCCGACGCGCACCACTCCCGCCCGCCACGTGGATCGGCCCACGGCGATGTGCACGGTCGCATCGTCCAGCTCGACGACGAGGTCGTCAGCGTCCGCCCCGGCCGTCAGCACCACTACCCGCACGCCCCAGCGGTTCGGCTCGACCTCGACCCGCCGGCCGTCGATCGTCGCGCAGGTCGCTTCGGCGCCCGACGAAGCCTCCACGCGGCTCGACGCATCCGGCGCACGCACCGGCTTCGGCAGCGGCACCGCGAGGCGGGCGATCCGGGCGAGCAGAGCCCCGTGCGCCGCGTCGTCGGGCGGCAGCGACTCCCCCACCGCGGGCGCGAGGTGCTCCCACAGAGCGGGCAGCTCCCCGTTCACGACCATCGCGCCGGTCGTCGCGACGACGAGGTCGAGGTCCGGCACGACGATGCAGTACTGCCCGAACGCGCCGTACGCGCGGTAGTCGCCGTGGCTGCCGCGCCAGAACTGGTACCCGTACCCGGTCGACCAGGCGCTCTCCTCGCGCACCCCGATCGGCACGTGCCGCGCGGTCGCCTCCGCGGCCCAGCCGACGGGCAGCACCTGCCGCCCCGCCCAGACACCGTCCTGCAGGTAGAGCTGCCCGAAGATCGCGAGGTCCTCGGTGGTCATCGACATCCCGGACCCGCCGTCGTCGATGCCCTGCACCGACTGCTCGGACGTCGCACCCTCGATGCCCAGCGGTTCCAGCAGGCGAGGACGCAGGTAGTCCAGGACACGCAGGCCGCTGACGCGCTGCACCACCGACGACAGCAGGTAGGTGGCCGCGGTGTTGTACGCGAAGTGGGTACCGGGCTCGTGCTCGACGGGCTCGGCGAGGATCGCGCGCGCCCAGTCGGGCTGCCGGTAGGCGCGTTCGCTCGCCCCCTCGGGGTGGCCGGTCGTCATGGTCAGCAGGTGCCGCAGCCGCATCCGCCGCAGGTTCGCGGAGGGGTCGACCGGAGCCTCGTCCCGGAGGTGGTCCAGCACGAGGTCGTCGAGATCCAGCAGGCCCTCGGCGCGCGCGAAGCCGACGGCCGTCGCCGTCACGCTCTTGCTCACCGAGTAGACCAGGTGCGGCCGGTCCGACGAGTACGGCGCCGCCCATCCCTCTGCGATCACGTGCCCGTGCCGCACCACCATGAACGAGTGCAGCTCCCCGTCGATCGCGTCGAGCATCGCGGCGACGGCGGCCGACGACACGCCTTGCGCCTCGGGCGCCGACCGCGGCAGACGACGGGCACCAGGCATGCCGGCCATCATGGCATGCGCTTTCCGCGCCGCCCGAGCAACGGGATTACAGCGAGCCGACGAGTCGGATGTGCCGCTCGGCGAAGGCCGCGTTGATCTCCCCCTCGACGGTCACCGCCGCACCGTCCACGTCGATGCGCAGGGTCACGCCGTGGGGCTGGGCCGGCAGCTGGACCCGGAGCTCGTACGACGTGGGCGTCAGCCACGCCCCGGCGGCGAGCAGCTCCACGTCGACCGCCTCGCCCAGCCGCATGACGCCCGACCGCCACCCGCCGTGCCCCACGTCGAAGCGGGCCTGACCGCCGTCCCACCGGAGCTCGATCGTGTCGGCGTCGTCGCCCGAGGCCCACGACGCGGACCGCACGGTCCACGGGTTAGCCTCGAACTCCACGGTCCGACCGGCGAGCACGTCGGACGCGGCACCAGCGACGGGGATCGGCAGCGCCCACGAGTCCAGCCGGGCCAGAAGCGCGGCATGCGCGGCGTCGTCGGGCGCTCGCACCTCCCCCACTCCCGGTAGCAGGTGCTCCCACACGAGCGCGAGCTCGCGGTGCATGTCCATGATCGCGCTGGTCGTCACGACGACCAGGTCCAGCCCCGGCACGACCACGCAGTACTGCCCGAACGCGCCGTCGCCGCGGTACGACCCGTGCCGCCCACGCCAGAACTGGTACCCGTACCCCTGCGCCCAGTCGCTGTCAGGATCGTCGCCGTTGGGCACCTGTCGCGCGGTCGCCTCGGCGGCCCAACCGACCGGCAGCACCTGGGTGCCGGACCACACCCCGTCCTGCAGGTAGAGCTGACCGAACACCGCGATGTCCTCGGTCGTCACCGACATCCCGAACCCGCCGGTGTCGATGCCCTGCGGCGACCGTTCGAAGGTCGCACCCTCGATCCCCAGCGGCTCGAGCAGGCGGGGGCGCAGGTAGTCGAGCACGCGCTGCCCGGTGACCCGCTGCACGATCGCAGACAGCACGTACGTCGCTGCGGTGTTGTAGACGAAGTGGGTGCCGGGCTCGTGCTCAACGGGCAGCGCGAGGAACGCCCGGGCCCAGTCGTCCCGCGAGAACGAGCGGTCGCTCGCGTCCTCGTCGTGCCCCGTGGTCATGGTGAGCAGGTGCCGCAGCCGCATGCGGCGCAGGTTCGCATCGGGTGACGCGGGCGCGAGGTCGGACAGATGCTCCAGCACCAGGTCGTCGACGTCCAGCAGGCCCTCGGCCTGCGCGAAGCCGACCGCTGTGGACGTGAAGCTCTTGCTCAGCGAGTACAACAGGTGGACGCGGTCCGACGAGTACGGCGCGGCCCACCCCTCCGCGATCACCTGACCGTGCCGCACGACCATGAGCGAGTGCAGCTCGCCCAGCTCCGTGATCGCGTCGAGCACGGCGAGCACGGCGGACGACGAGACGCCCTGCTGCTCGGGGGTGGATCGGGGCAGACGACGGGCTCCGGGCATGTCCGTCATCGTGGCACGGACCGCCGACACGACCACACGAAACCCATCGCGGGAATCGACGGGTCGGACCTCAGACGCCCGGCGTCGACTCCCGCAGCACGACCTCGGTCTCGATCCGCACGCCCGACCCGTCCCCGGCCGAGCCCAGCGCCAGCTCGGTCGCCGCGACCCCCAACTGCTCGAGCGGGATGCAGACCGTGGTCAGCCCGGGCACCACGTCACGCAGCGTGGTGATGTCGTCGAACCCCGCGAGCGCGACGTCGTCGGGCACCGACAACCCGGCGGCGCGCACGGCCGCGAGCGCCCCCAGCGCCATGACGTCGTTGACCGCGAACACGAGCTGCGGCCGCGGACCGGAGGCGAACACGGACGCCATCGCCTGCTCGCCACCCTCGTGCGTGAACTCGCCGTGCACCACGCGCACCTCGGGAACGCCCAGCGACCGCAGCCCGTCGACGAACCCGTCGCGCCGCTCGCGCGCCGTGAGGTGGTCCTCCGGACCGCCGAGCACGACGACGTCGCGGTAGCCCCGCTCGTGCAGCGCGACGGCCAGCGCCCTCGCGCCGGAGGCGTTGCCCACCTCGACGGTCGCGACGTCGGCGAGCGGTTGCCCGATGACGGCCACGCCTCCGCCCGCCTCCCGGTACTCCGTGACCGCGGCGGCCAGGGCGGCGTTCGCCTCGGGGTCGTCGTGCCGGCCGCCGGCGATGACGATGGCGCGCGCCCGCTGGCTCTGCAGCAGCTCGACGATCGTCACCTCGCGGGCGGTGTCGTGCTCCGTGCTGGCGAGGATCACCTGCAGGCCGGCGCCCTGTGCGGTGCGCGTGACACCGCGGGCGATCGACGAGAAGTACGGGTCGGCGATGTCGTGGACCAGCAGGCCGATGGAGTTGGTACGCCCCCTGGCCATCGCCTGCGCGTTGATGTCGGGGCGGTAGCGCAGGCGCTCGGCGGCCTCGACCACGCGGTCGCGCAGGTCCGGACGGACCACGCGGTTGGCGCTGCCGTTGATGGCGCGCGAGGCGGTTGCGAGCGAGACCCCCGCCTCGCGGGCCACGTCGCTGAGCGTCACCGGTCCGGTCATGCTCCGAAGGCTAGGGCAGGCGATGCGCTTCGACGGGCATCCTGGCGGGAAAGCCATCACCGCATCGCCGGGAAAGCGGTATCCTGACCGCGGAAAGGAACGACGACGTGACGAGCTCCCCCGATCGCCTCACCGACTGCGTGCTGGTGCTGCGGCCCGACGACCACGTGGGCGTGGCCACGACGGACCTGCAGTCGGGCACCACGCTCGCGCTCGACGACGGCGGCGCGCTCGTCGTCCGCCAGAGCGTCCCGCGCGGCCACAAGCTGGCAGTCCGCCCCGCGGCCTGCGGCGACCAGGTCCGCAAGTACGGCCAGAGCATTGGCCGGGCGACCCTCGACATCGCCGTCGGCGACCACGTCCACACCCACAACCTGGGCATGGACGACGCCGAACGCGCGTACGAGTTCGGGACCGCCCGCGTGACGCTGCCGCCGCCCGCTCAGGAACGCACCTTCCAGGGCTACCGCCGCAGCGACGGCCGGTGGGGCACCCGCAACTACGTGGGCATCGTGACGTCGGTGAACTGCTCGGCGTCGACCGCAAGGCTCATCGCCGACCAGTTCCGCGGCGCGGTGCTCGACGAGTTCCCCCACGTCGACGGCGTCGTCGCCCTCACCCACGACACCGGGTGCGGGCTCGTCCCGACGAGCGAGGGTGCGCAGATCACTCGTCGGACGCTGCGCGGCTACGCCGACCACCCCAACATGGCCGCGCTGCTGGTGCTGGGGCTGGGCTGCGAGATGCTGCCCGCGCAGAGCCTGCTCGACGGCCTGGAGCTGCCCGCCGACAAGCCGGTGCGCACCCTCGTCATCCAGGAGAACGGCGGCATCCGCGCCACGGTCCGGGCCGGCGTCGAGGCGATCCGGGACATGCTCCCGTCGATCGATGCGCTGCGTCGCGAGACGGCGCCCGCCTCGGCCCTCGTGCTGGGGCTCAACTGCGGCGGCTCCGACGGCTACTCGGGCATCACCGCCAACCCCGCGCTGGGCCACGCCTCCGACCTGCTCGTCGCCCAGGGCGGCACGAGCATCCTCGCCGAGACGCCCGAGGTGTTCGGCGCCGAGCACCTGCTGCTTCGTCGGGCCGTGTCCCGTGAGGTGGGCGAACGGCTGCTCACGCGCATCGACTGGTGGAAGCAGTACACCGCCGCCGGCGGCGGCACGCTGGACAACAACCCGTCGCCCGGCAACAAGGCGGGCGGCCTGACGACGATCCTCGAGAAGTCGCTGGGCGCCGTGGCCAAGGGCGGCACCGCGGAGCTGACCGCGGTGCACGAGTACGCCGAGCCGGTCACCGAACGCGGCTTCACCTTCATGGACACGCCCGGCTACGACCCGGTGTCCGTCACCGGCATCGTCGCGGGCGGCTCGACCGTCGTCGTCTTCACCACCGGCCGCGGCTCCGTGCTGGGCTGCAAGCCGACGCCGTCGATCAAGGTCGCCACCAACACCGCGACCTACCTGCGCATGCGCGAGGACATGGACCTCAACGCGGGCCGCATCGTCGACGGCACCGCGACCGTCGAGTCCGTCGGCGAGGAGCTGTTCGAGAAGATCCTCAGCGTCGCCTCGGGCGAGCAGACGGTCAGCGAGGAGCTGGACCTGGGCGCCGACGAGTTCGTCCCCTGGCAGCTGGGCGCAGTCACCTGACGCCCACCCGCGCTCACCCCGGGGCACCACCGGCGCCCCACGCGCGCGAGACAGACCTTTGCGGGTGAGAAAGACCTCTCCAGGGGTCTGTCTCACCCGCAAAGGTCTGTCTCGGCGGGGGCAGCAGGGCCGGGCCGGGGACTGCGGGGCCGCGGTGTCAGGGGCGGGCGTACGACTGCTGCGGGAGGCGGTACGCCAGGTCGACGGCCGTCTCCAGGGCCTCGTCGAGGTCCAGGCGGTGCTCGGCGACGAGCCGCGCGAGGTACCCCGCGTCGATGCGCCTCGCCAGGTCGTGGCGCGCGGGGATGGAGCAGTACGCGCGCGTGTCGTCGACGAAGCCGGTGGTGTTGGCGAAGCCGGCCGTGTCGGTGACGGCCTCACGGAACCGGCGCATGCCGTCCGGGGTGTCGAGGAACCACCAGGGAGCGCCGAGCCGGACGGCCGGGTAGACGCCCGCGATGGGCGCGAGCTCGCGGCTGAACGTGTCCTCGTCGACCGTGAACAGCACCATTCGCAGGCCGGGGTGGTGACCGAACGCCTCGAGCAGCGGGCGCAGGCCGTGCACGTAGTCGGTGGGCACGGGGATGTCGTACCCGACGTCGGGCCCGCGGACCGCGTGGACCGAGGCGTCGTGGTCACGCAGCACGCCCGGGTGCAGCTGCATGACGAGCCCGTCCTCGCTGGCCATGCGCGCGGTCTCGAACAGCATGTGGGCGCTGAAGGCCGCGGCGTCGGCCGGCGTGGCCTGGCCGCGCAGGGCGGCGACGACGATGCGGTCCGCCTCGGCGTCGGAGAGCGGGGTCGTGTCGGCGGACAGGTGGCCGTGGTCGCTCGCGCGGGCGCCGGCGGCGACGAAGGCCGCCCGACGAGCCTCGACGGCGGTGACCAGGTCGCGGTACCCGCCGACGGACACTCCGGCACGCGCCTCCAGCCGAGCGATGTCGTCGAGCCACGTCGGCCGGTCCACGTGGAAGACGGCGTCGGGCCGGAACGTCGGCACCACACGCTCGCCCCAACCGTCGGCGGCGAGGCGGGCGTGGTCGGCCAGGCTCGCGTCGGCGGCGTCCGTCGTCGACAGGACCTCGATGCCGAACCGCTCGAAGAGCGCGCGCGGTCGGAAGGCATCCTCCGCGAGCCGCGCCGACAGCTCGTCGAACAGACGGTCGGCACTGTCCGCGCTCGGTCGCTCGGTCAGGCCGAAGACCTCGACGAGCACGTGCTCCATCCAGTACCGGGTGGGCGTGCCGCGGAACAGCGACCAGTGGGCTGCGAACGTCCGCCAGATCGCGCGCGGGTCGGTCTCGACCGGACCGCCGTCGCGACGCGGCACGCCCAGCGCGTCGTGGGGGACGCCCTGCGAGACGAGCATGCGGACCAGGTAGTGGTCGGGGACGACGAGCAGCGAGGCCGGGTCGGCGAACGGCTCGTCGTCGGCCAGCAGCGCGGCGTCGACGTGCCCGTGCATCGCGACGATCGGCAGGTCACGCGTCTCGGCGTAGATGTCCCGTGCCAGCGGGCGCAGCACGGGGTCGGCCGGGAGGGCGCGATCGGGGTGCAACGTCCAGGGCTCCGCGGAACTGCCGGGGGTCGATCGTCGGGGTGCCTGCCCGGATACCGCCTGGTCGAACATGACCCTCCTGTCGCGCACACCCTCGTGCCTCGTCGTGCCCCGTCCGAGGTTCGGACCGATGAATCACAGTGCAAACGCATTCATTACCGATGGCGGCATGTCTGCGCAGGAAAGTACGGTACCTGGCAACCGCTTGCCTTGGCTAGCCTGCGCATGATGAAATCGCGTTCACGGCGTTCGCAACAACAGCCGACGAGGAGGTCGAGATGGTCGCCACGCTGCGCGACGTCGCCCGCGCCGCCGGGGTCTCCCCCGCCACCGCGTCCCGCGCGCTGTCCGCGCCGGAGCTCGTCGCCCCCGCTCGTCGAGCGCTCGTCGAGAAGGCCGCGCAGGACCTCGGCTACCGGCCCAACCTCGCCGCCCGCGGCCTGACCACGGGCCGCACCGGCAACCTGTGCCTGGTGGTGCCAGACCTCGGCAACCCGTTCTTCGCGGGGGTCGCCAAGGGCGTGCAGCGCCGGGCGCGCGAGCTCGGCCACGCGGTGTTCGTCGCGGACTCCGACGAGGACGCGCGCCTCGAGGCCGACCTCGTCGAGCGGCTGAGCGCGCAGGCCGACGGCACGCTCGTCTGCTCTCCGCGCATGTCCGACGAGCGCCTCGCGGAGCTCACGGCGGACCGGCACGTCGTGCTGGTGAACCGCCGCCTGCCCGGCCGCCCGTCGGTCGTCGTCGACAACACCGACGGCATGCGCCAGGCCGTCCGTCACCTGCACGCGCTGGGCCACCGCCGCATCGGTTACGCCGGCGGACCGGAGGGCTCGTGGTCGGACGCCCGACGGCGCGACGGCCTGAAGGTCGCCGCGCACGGGCTGCACCGCCTCGAGGTCGTCGACCTGGGGCACTTCGCCCCGACCGTCGTCGGCGGCACCGCCGCGGGCGACCTCGTGGCCGCAGCCTCCATCACCGCCGTCATCGCGCACAACGACCTGGTCGCCCTCGGCATCACCGAGCGGCTGCGCGTGCGCGGCCGCAGCGTCCCGGCAGACGTGTCCGTGATCGGGTACGACGACACCGTCGGGACGCTCGGCCACCCCGCGCTCACGACGGTGGCGATCCGGCTCGCACGCCTGGGCAGCGTGGCCGTGGACCTGCTGCTCGACGGCCGCGCGTCGACGGGTCGTGCCGCCGCGACGGGCGCCGACGAGGACGACATCTCCCTGCCCGTCGAGCTGGTGGTCCGCGGGACCACGGGCCCGGCGCCCACCCCACCGACCGACGGAGTCTCCCGATGAACCGGCTCAGCCTGGCGACCCTGCCCGCAGCCCGCGCGGGCGTCGCGGGACCCCGCGTGGTGCCCTCCTCCATCGGTGTCGTGCACCTGGGGCTGGGGGCGTTCCACCGCGCGCACCAGGCCGTGCTGACGGAGGACGCAGCGGCCGCGGCCGACGACGACCGGTGGGGCATCCTCGGCGTCACGCAGCGCTCGGCGCGCGTCGTCGACCAGCTCGCTCCGCAGGACGGCCTGTACGGCGTGCTGACCAAGGGCGCGGAGGCAACCTCCTTGCGCGTGATCGGCGCGCTGCGCGGCGTCGCGTTCCCGGGCACCTCGTCACCGGCGGTCCTGGCGCGCCTGGCAGCGCCGACGACGCACGTCGTGACGCTCACCGTGACCGAGAAGGGCTACCGGCGCACGGCCGACGGGGGGCCCGACCTGAGCGACCCCGACCTGGCCGCCGACCTGCTGGCGCTCCGCGACGAGCTCGGCGGAACGACCCCGTCGGCCCCGGCACGCTCCCCCATCGGCCTGCTCGTGCGGGGGCTCGCGCTGCGTCAGCGCAACGACGCCGGGCCGGTCACCGTGGTCTGCTGCGACAACCTGAGCGACAACGGCCGGGTGCTGTCCGAGCTCGTCGGCCGCGTCGTCGAGGTGGGTGGCTCCGCGTCGCTGCGCACGTGGGTGGAGCAGAACGTACGGTTCCCCTCGACGATGGTGGACCGGATCGTGCCCGCGACGACGGCTGCGCACCGGGCCGAGGCGGCCGAGCTGCTGGGGCTCGAGGATGCCGGCCTCGTCGTCGGCGAACCCTTCACGCAGTGGGTGATCGAGGACGACTTCGCCGGCCCGCGCCCCGCCTGGCACCTGGCCGGCGCGACGATGACGCACGACGTCGCCCCCTACGAGCGCGCCAAGCTGCGCGTGCTCAACGCGAGCCACTCGACGCTCGCGTACCTGGGCGCGCTGCGCGGGTACGCGACGATCGCGGAGGCCGTGTCCGACCCGGACCTGGCGGCAGTCTCCCGCGCGCTGGTCGACGACGACGTGCTGCCGACCCTGACGCCGCCGGACGGCACCGACCTGGGCGCGTACCGCGACGAGGTGCTGCACCGGTTCGCCAACCCGGCCACCGGCCACACGACCGTGCAGGTGGCGATGGACGGGTCGGTCAAGCTCCCGCAGCGCCTGCTGGGCACGGTCCGCGACCGGATCGCCGCGGGCGCGGTGCCGGATGCGGCCGCCACGGCCATCGCCGCCTGGGCCGCGTACGTGCACGCGACGACGCACGGCGCGCTGCTGGTCGACGGCCGCGAGGTGCGCCTCGACGACCCGATGGCCGCCCGCCTGGCGGAAGCCGCCGACGGGACGCTCGACGGCGTCGCCGGGCGGTTGCTGTCGCTGCGCGAGATCTTCGGCGACGACCTGAGCCAGGACGACGCGTTCCGCACCGCGGTCACCCAGGCGTTCCGCGAGCTCGTCACCCCGGTCCACGCGTAGGACGAGCCGAGTTCACCGCGACCGTTGACGACGGGCCGCATCGCCACGCTAGACTGGAAAGCGTATTCCCGGTGCCGACACCGACGCCGCGCCCCGGGCCGCCCGCACGCCACCCCGGAGGCTGTCCATGACCACCCGCACGCTGCGCATCGCGATGAACGGCATCACCGGCCGCATGGGCTACCGCCAGCACCTGGTCCGGTCGATCCTGCCCATCCGCGACCAGGGCGGGATCCTGCTCCCGGACGGGACACGCCTGCAGGTGGAGCCCATCCTGATCGGGCGCAACGCGGACAAGGTCGCGGACGTCGCGGCGCGGCACGGCGTCGAGCACTGGTCGACGGACCTCGACGGCGCGATCGACGACCCGAGCGTGGACGTCGTGTTCGACGCGTCCATGACGAGCCTGCGCGCGCAGACGCTGACCAAGGCGATGAAGGCCGGCAAGCACGTCTACACGGAGAAGCCGACGGCCGAGACGCTGGACGAGGCGATCGACCTGGCCAGGCTCGGGGCATCGTCGGGCATCACGGCCGGGGTGGTCCACGACAAGCTCTACCTCCCCGGCCTGGTCAAGCTGCGGCGCCTGGTCGACGAGGGCTTCTTCGGGCGGATCCTGTCGCTGCGCGGCGAGTTCGGCTACTGGGTGTTCGAGGGTGAGCACCAGGAGGCGCAGCGGCCGTCGTGGAACTACCGCAAGGAGGACGGCGGCGGCATGACGACCGACATGTTCTGCCACTGGAACTACGTGCTGGAGGGCATCCTGGGGGCCGTCAGGACGGTCACCGCGACCACCGTCACGCACATCCCGACCCGCTGGGACGAGCAGGGTCGCGAGTACGCCGCCACGGCCGACGACGCCGCCTACGGGATCTTCGACGTCGAGACCCCGTCCGGCGACCCGGTGGTCGCGCAGATCAACTCGTCCTGGGCCGTGCGGGTCTACCGCGACGAGCTGGTCGAGTTCCAGATCGACGGCACGCACGGCTCGGCCGTCGCCGGCCTGCGCAGGTGCGTCGCGCAGCAGCGCGCCCACACGCCCAAGCCCGTCTGGAACCCGGACCTGCCCGTGACCGAGCCGTTCCGCGACCAGTGGCTCGAGGTCCCCGCCAACGCCGAGCTCGACAACGGGTTCAAGCTGCAGTGGGAGGAGTTCCTGACCGACGTCCACGCCGGGCGCCCGCATCGCTTCGACCTGCTCTCGGCCGCCCGCGGCGTGCAGCTCGCGGAGCTGGGGCTGCGCTCGTCGGCCGAGGGGCGCCGGCTCGACGTGCCGGTGATCGAGCTGTGACGCTCGAACGGCTGTCGCTCAACACCGCGACGACGAAGGCGTGGGACCTGCGCGAGGCCGTCGAGGGCGCGGCCCGCGCGGGACTGCCCGCGGTCGGGCTGTGGCGCGACCGCGTCCAGGAGGTGGGTGCGGACAAAGCCGCGCGCATCGTCGCGGACGCCGGGCTGCGCGTCTCGTCGCTGTGCCGCGGGGGCTTCCTCACGGCGGCCGACGACGTCGCCGCGCGAGCCGCGCTCGACGACAACCGGCGCGCCGTCGTCGAGGCGGCGACCGTCGGGACCAGTGAGCTCGTGATGGTCGTCGGCGGGCTGCCCGCGTGCCCGGCGCCCGGCCTCGCGGCCGCACCCGCGGCGACCCTGCCGGATCCGGCGCGTGACCTCGTCGCCGCCCGCCAGCGCGTCGTCGACCGCATCGGTGAGCTCGTGCCCTTCGCCGCCGAGCACGGTGTGCGGCTCGTGCTCGAGGCGCTGCACCCGATGTTCGCCGCCGACCGGGCGGTCCTCTCGACGCTCGGTCAGGCGCTCGACATCGCCGAGGCGTTCGACGCGGCCACCGTCGGCGTCGTCGTGGACACCTACCACGTGTGGTGGGACCCGGACCTGCAGCGACAGATCGCGCGCGCGGGGGCCGGGGGCCGCATCGCCGGCTACCAGGTCTGCGACTGGATCCTGCCGCTGGCCGCCGACGCGCTGCTGTCCCGCGGGCACGTCGGCGACGGGTACATCGACTTCCCGACGATCACGCGGTGGGTCGCCGACGCCGGGTACACCGGCGACGTCGAGGTGGAGATCTTCAACCAGGCCGTCTGGGACACCCCGGGCGACGAGACCGTCGCGACGCTCGCCGACCGGTACGCGAGCCACGTCCTGCCGCACCTGGGCGATCGCGCATCATGACCGCATGACGACGCGTCGGCCGACCGCATGACGGCGGCGCCCGAATGACCGCGGTGCCCGCATGACGGCGGTGCTCGCATGACGGCGGTGCTCGCATGACCGCCGTGCTCGAGGCGATCGGCACGATGGCGGTCATCGTGCTGGCCGGGTGGTTCCTGGGTGCGCGCGGCACGCTCGGCGAGCACGCGGCGTCGGCGCTCGCGCGCGTCGTCTTCGTCGTCGCGACCCCTGCGCTGCTGCTGACGACCGTCGCGCACGCGGACCTGCACCAGCTCGTGTCGCGGTCCGCGGCGACGAGCTGGCTCAGCACGGCCGTCGTCGCGGGCGTCGCCGCACTGTTCTTCGCTCGCCGCCACCCGGCGGGAGAGGCGACGATCGCGACCCTCGCCGCGTCCTACGTCAACGCGGGCAACATCGGCCTGCCGCTGGCCGTCTACCTGCTGGGTGATGCGGTCGCCGTCGTGCCGCCGCTGCTCTTCCAGCTGCTGGTCCTGGCGCCCGTCGCGTTCACGATCCTCGAGTCGGCGGAGTCGCGGACCACGGCGCTGGGCCCCGTGCTGGGGCGCACGCTGCGCAACCCGATCATCGTCGCGACGCTGACCGGGTTGCTGCTCGCGGCGCTCCCGTGGTCGCTGCCCGACGTGGCCTTCGAGCCGCTGCGCGTCGTCGGTGCCGCCGCGGCACCGCTCGCGCTGCTGACGTTCGGGCTCTCCCTGGCCGGACCCCGCACGCCGCGGGGCGTGGTCCCGCGCGCCGACCTCGCGGTCGTCGTCGTCCTGCGCAACCTCGTGCACCCGGCGCTGGCCTGGGGCATCGGCACGCTGCTGGGCCTGCCGCCGCACGCGCTGCTGGCCGTCACGACGATGGCCGCGCTACCCACCGCGCAGAACGTGCTGGTCTACGCGATCCGCTACCGCACGTCCCCGGAGCTGGCCCGCGACGCCGGCGTCGTGACGACGATCGTCTGCGTCCCGGTCCTGCTGGTGGTCGCCGCGCTGCTGTCGTGAGGTCCTAGCGGACCACGTCGATCGTCGCCGGTTCGGCGTGGTCGACGACGATCGTCGCCGGACCCGGGAGCGCGTCGGCGGGGACGGTGACCACCGTCGTCAGCTCGCCGCTCGCGTCGGCGTCGCCCGTGGCCAGCGTCGCGGTCCGGTTCTCCTGCTGCCAGGTGACCGCGAGCCCGGTGCGCGGGGTCCAGGTGACGGGGCTGCGGCCGGTGTCGGGGCACTCGTCGTCGCCGCTGACGTCGAACTGGTCGTGGCTGACGACCGTGAGCGTGTCGCCGGGGTGCGCCGTCGTCGCCGAGACCTCCGTGGCGGGCACCGCGCACGCCGCCGAGCCGCTCACCCCGCTGTCACTGCTCGCCCCGCTGTCACTGCTCTCCCCGCTGTCGCACCCCGCCAACGAGACGACCACGAGCACGCACGCCAGGAGCAGTCGTGTGCCCATCACCGCACCTCCCACCGCCAGGCGACCAGTAGAGCAGGTCGCGCGATCGGGTGTCAGGCCCAGGGCGCGCCCAGCTGGGTGAACGTGCGCTGCTCGCGCCCGGCCCGCTCGCACCAGGCCTCGACGTCGGCGACCACCGGCCAGGCCTCGTCACCCGTCCCGCGCCGGTCGAGCCACTCGTCGGCGATCGGCGCCGGGTCGGGAGCGGTGCGCACGGCGTCCAGCACGCGCATGAAGCCGCCGGTCGAGGCGACGTCGGCGCACAGGGCGTCGGCGCGCCCGGCACGCACGTCGAGCAGGTTGGTCAGCAGGTCGCCGCGCGTCGAGCCGATGCGCCGACGACCGCGACGGCCGTCCACCTCGATGTCGTCGGTCTCGTAGAAGAGGGTCGCCGTGCCGTGCGAGCCGTACAGCACCACGCGCGCGGGCGACCGCCCCGGCGCGCACACCGTCAGGCCGGCGCCGACGCGCAGGCCGGTGTCCGTCGTGACGACCACGCTGGACGTGTCGTCGGCCTCGATCGGGTGTGCGCGGTGCAGGTCGACGACGACGTCCGCGACCTGCTCGGCACGTGACGCGTCCGCCAGCAGCAGGGCCGTGGCCACCGCGTGCGCGAGCGGGTTGGTGACGACGCCGTCGACCACCGCCACGCCGTCGAGCGTGCGCCGGCCCGCCCACCGTGCGCGACCGTAGTACGCGGCCGTGCGCACCCAGGTGCCGACCGCGCCGATGCCCTCGAGCGTCCCGATCTCCCCGTCCGCGACGATCCGGTCCAGCACGCGCAGCGCATGCGACGCGTAGGTCTGGAAGCCCACCTGGCACAGCCGCGCGGTCTGCGCGACGACGTCCAGCAGCTCGGCGTGCTCGGCCATCGACGTGACCGTCGGCTTCTCGAGCAGCACGTCGGACCCCGCCCGCATCGCGGCGGACGCGAGCGCCAGGTGCGTGTGGATCGGGGTCGCCAGCACGACGACGTCGGGTGCGCGGTCGGCCAGGAGCTGGTCGAGGTCGGCGTACCAGCGCACGCCGTCCGGGACGTCCGGGTGGCCGTCCACGGGCCGCGGGTCGACGACGGCCGCGATCCGGACGCTGCCGTCGAGCTGCTGCTCGGCCAGGCGACGCAGGTGGCTGGCGCCGTGGCCGTGCACGCCGACGACGGCCACCGACGGGGCCAAGTTCGCGGTCGTGGCCCTCACGCCCATGCCTGCCCCGCCAGCTCCGCGCACTCGTCCTCGGTCAGCGCACGGTCGACGACGACGGCCGCGACCCCGACGCTCAGCGCGTCCCCCGCCGCGATGCCGAGCGGCGCGTCCCACGCGAGCGCGGGCCCGGCGCCGACGTACTCACGCACGCGGACGAACCACGGCCGCACGTCGGTCGGCTGCACCAGGAGCAGGGTCGTCGTCGCCTGCTCGCGGCGCTGCACCAGTGCGAGCCACGGCGACGAGCTGCCGTGCACGGCGTCCTCGCCCACGAGCCCCTCACCCAGCACGGTCGTCGCGTCCGCCGACGGCAGCCGCCAGAAGATCCCGCCGTAGCCGGCGCCGGGGCGGCCGTTGGTGGCCGGGCTCTCGATCCGCACCGCGCCGTGCCGCGCGTCGAGCACGGACGTCCAGCGCATGGCCCAGCCGCTCGCGTCGTCGAGCGGGGACGCGGCGATGCGACGCTCCTCGCGCAGCTGCGGGCGGCCGTGCTCGTCGCGCCAGACCAGCCGGTCGACCAGCGTCGTGCCGTCGTCTCCGAACCGCACGCCCAGGCTGTCCTGGCGGCCGTGGTTGGGCAGCAGCGTCGGGCCCTCGTCGCGCAGGAACGTGCGACCGCCCCAGTGCGACGTCCCGTTCACCGACGCCACGGCCATCGAGACGCCGTAGTGGTGCCGGTGGTCCACGGGGCTCGTCTGGGTGAGCGCGACCCCGCACGCGCTGCGCACCGGGTGCAGGAACGGCCGCGGCGAGTGCACCGACGCGAGCGACGTGCCCGTGTCGTAGTGCGCGAGCGGGATCCGGACGTCGTCGTCGGGCCCGACGCGGACGACGCCCGTGAGGGTCGCGGCGTCCCCTTCCGCCCAGGTCGTCGTCAGCACGGACGTGGTGCTGTCGCTGCGGAGTCTCACGTGGTCGGCCTCCAGTCGGGCGCCCGGCGGGACCGGTCCGGTGCTCGCCCGCACGGCGAGGACCGGGCGGATGGCCGCCGGAGAGGGGTCGGGATGGTCACCGGCGACGAGCGCCGCCAGGTGCTGCCAGGCCAGCCGGCCCAGCTCGCGCTGGGGGACGGCTGCGGTGGTCATGGACGGGACCGCGAAGCGGGCGAACTCGATGTCGTCGAACCCGGTCACGGAGATCTCGGCCGGGACGGCGACGCCCAGCTCGTTGAGGCGCGCCAGCAGGCCGAACGCGACGAGGTCGTTGTAGGCGACGACGGCGGTGGCGCGCGACGCGAGGACGTCCTCGGCGGCCGCATAGCCGGACTCGACCGACGGTCCTGCCGCGCGCTCGCTCAGCCGGACGCCGTCCAGGCGCGCGGCGGCGGCGCGCAGCGCGCCCAGGCGGGTCAGGTGGGAGGCCGACGACGGCGGGCCGGCCAGGTAGAGCAGGTGGCGGTGGCCGAGCCCGACGAGGTGCTCGACGATGTCCTCGACGCCGGCGGCGTAGTCGATCGTGAGGGTCGACGTGATGCCGTCCTGCTCGCGGTTGACGACGACGACGGGTCCCACCTGCTGCAGGAGCGTGCGCAGGGTGGCCTCGGGCATCCGCGGGGACACCAGCACCAGCGCGTCGCACCGCGTGCGGGCGTCGAGCGCCACCTGCTGCTCGTCGACCTCGGACTCGCTGGTGTCCGCGACCAGCACGCGGTACCCCGCCTCCCCCGCCGCGCCGGCCACGCCGCGGAGCACCTGCTGGAACATGGGGTTCGCGAGGTCGGGAACCACCACGGCCACCGTGTTGGTGCGGCCCAGCGACAGGCTGCGGGCGACGTTGCTGGGGCGGTACTGGAGTCGCTCGGCCACCTCACGGACGCGTTGCGCGAGGTCGGGGTCGACCGTCACGCGACCGTTCATCACGCGCGACACGGTCGCGCGGGACACGCCGGCGGCGTTGGCCACCTCGGCGATCGTGGGCGCGGTGCGGGCCCACACGTTCTGCGTCATTGCAGCCTCCTGCGGTACGTCGTCGGGTCCTTCGCGGACGAGGGAACCCGAGACGGATCGCGTCTCGAACGGCGGACGTCACGGTCCGGATACGGCCGAACATACACGATGGGAAACCGGTTCCCAAGAGCCTGACCCGGTGCTACGGTACCGGCGAGGGAACCGGTTTCCCACGAACGAGCACAACGAGGTGATCGCAGATGTCAGTGGTGTCAGAGCTGCGCCGGACCGCCCGGTCCGGCCGTGGCGGACCGCCCGGCAAGGGCACGAGCACGCCGGACGGGGCGGGCGGCGCGGTACGCAGGTCCCGTGGCGACGGCAAGATGGCCGCCATCTTCCTGGCGCCCTGGTTCCTGGGCCTGGGGCTCATCACGATCGGCCCCATGGTCGCCTCCGCGTACCTGTCGTTCACCGACTACAACCTGCTGCAGCCGGCCAAGTGGATCGGCTTCGGCAACTTCACTCGGATGTGGGAGGACGACCGCCTCCACCAGTCGCTCAAGGTCACGTTCACCTACGTCGTCACGGCCGTCCCGCTCCAGCTGATCGCCGCCCTCGGCCTCGCGATGCTGCTGGACCGCGGCATGCGCGGCCTGGCGTTCTACCGCTCCGTGTTCTACCTGCCCTCGCTGCTGGGCGGGTCGGTGGCCGTCGCCATCCTGTGGCGGCAGGTGTTCGGCGTGGACGGTCTGGTCAACGCCTTCCTCGGCTTCTTCGGCGTGCAGGGCCAGGGTTGGGTCTCCGACCCCGACACGGCGCTGGGCACCATCGTGCTGCTCCACGTGTGGACCTTCGGCGCTCCCATGATCATCTTCCTGGCGGGCCTGCGGCAGATCCCGGAGATGTACTACGAGGCCGCGTCGATCGACGGCGCCGGCAAGATCCGCCAGTTCCGCTCCGTCACGCTCCCCCTCCTGACGCCCATCATCTTCTTCAACCTGGTGCTGCAGATCATCGGGGCGTTCCAGAGCTTCACGCAGGCCTTCGTCGTCTCCGGAGGCTCCGGTGGCCCGACGGACTCGACCCTCTTCTACACGCTGTACCTCTACCAGAAGGGCTTCGGCTCCCTGGAGATGGGGTACGCGTCCGCCATGGCGTGGCTGCTGGTGCTCATCGTCGCCGCGATGACCGCCATCAACTTCCTCGCCTCCAAGTACTGGGTGTTCTACAGTGACTGACCTTCAGATGCGCCCCGACCCCGCCGCCGGGATCCATGACTCCCGGCCCGACTCGTCGGCCCGCGCCATGGCCACCGCCCACCGCCGCCGTTCCCCCTGGCCGGCCCGCACGCGCTCGGTGCTCAAGCACCTGGGCCTCATCGCCCTCGCGCTCATCATGCTCTACCCCCTGCTCTGGCTGGTGGCGAGCTCGATCAAGCCGAACGACGAGATCTTCCGCGACCTGTCGCTGATCCCGCAGAACATCGACCTCAGCAACTACTCCAACGGCTGGACCGCCCTGTCGGAGCCGTTCGGCCGGTACCTGCTGAACTCGGCCGTGATCGTGCTCGGCTCGCTGATCGGCAACCTCGTCAGCTGCTCGATGGCCGCCTACGCGTTCGCCCGGCTGGAGTTCCGCGGCCGCAAGCTGTGGTTCTCGATCATGCTCATGTCGATCATGCTGCCGATCCACGTGATCATCGTCCCGCAGTACGTGCTCTTCTCGAAGCTCGAGTGGATCAACACGTTCCTGCCGCTGATCGTGCCGAAGCTGCTGGCCACGGACGCGTTCTTCATCTTCCTCATGGTCCAGTTCTTCCGCGGCATCCCGCGCGAGCTGGACGAGGCCGCCCGGCTGGACGGGTGCGGTCACATCCGCATCTACCTGCGGATCATGCTGCCGCTGTCCGGCCCGGCGCTGGCGACCACGGCCATCTTCACCTTCATCTGGACGTGGAACGACTTCTTCAGCCAGCTCATCTTCCTGACCAAACCGAACATGTACACCGCTCCCGTCGCGCTGCGCACGTTCCTCGACTCCACGGGCCAGAGCTCGTGGGGACCGATGTTCGCGATGTCGCTCGTGACGCTGATCCCCGTGTTCCTCGTCTTCCTCTTCGGCCAGAAGTACCTGGTCAAGGGGATCGCCACGACCGGCATCAAGTAGCACCCGTCACCCGGCCCAGCCCGGGTGACGGCAGCACGAACCCGGGACCGATCCTCCCGGGGTGACCAGCACAGAGTCGTCTCGTCACGAAGGAGAACCATGAACCGCCGTTTGATCCGATCGACCAGCTTCCGGGTCGCCGCCCTCGCAGCCGTCGGCGCGCTCGCACTCACCGCCTGCGGGTCGTCGGACGACGACGCCAGCGGTGGCTCCACGTCGGGCGGTGACGAGAAGGTCACCATCCGGTTCTCCTGGTGGGGGTCCGACACGCGCCACACCCTGACGCAGGACGTCATCAAGGACTTCGAGGCCCTGCACCCCAACATCACCGTGACGCCCGACTACACGGACTGGGACTCGTACTTCGACAAGCTCAGCACGTCGGTGGCCGGGGGCGACGCACCGGACGTCATCACGCAGGAGGAGCGCTTCCTGTCCGACTACGCCAACCGCGGCGTCCTGGCCGACCTCAACGACCTGGGCCTCGACACCTCGAAGATCGACAAGTCCGTGCTCCAGAGCGGCACGATCGACGGCAAGCTCTACGGCATCGCGACGGGCATCAACGCGTACACCATCGTCGCGGACCCGGACGCGTTCAAGGCCGCCGGCGTCGAGATGCCCGACGACAAGACGTGGTCGTGGGACGACTACGTGAGCCTGGCCAACGAGATCAGCAAGAAGTCGGACGGCAAGATCGTCGGCGCCCAGGACTACGGCTCCAACGAGGCCGGCTTCTCCATCTACGCCCGTCAGCGCGGCCAGTCCCTGTACAAGGAGGACGGCTCTGTCGGCTACGACGACGCGACGCTCGCCGCGTGGTGGCAGAACTCGATCGACATGCAGAAGGCCGGCGGTCAGCCGACTGCGGCCCAGAGCGTCGAGCTCGGCAACGCCGGGCCCGAGCAGTCGCTCATCGGGACCGGCAAGGGCGCGATGGCGTGGTATTGGACCAACCAGCTCACGGCCATCACCAACGCCGCGGGTCACCCGCTGCAGCTGCTCCGCGTCCCCGGCGAGACCGGCAACCAGCGCTCCGGCATGTACTTCAAGCCCGCCATGTTCTACTCCGTCTCCGCGAAGTCGAAGCACCCCAAGGAGTCGCAGATGCTGGTCGACTACCTGGTCAACTCGACGGAGGCCGGCAAGAAGATCCTGTCCGACCGTGGCCTGCCCGCCAACACCGACGTCCGCGCGGCGGTCACCGACAGCTTCAACGACACCGACAAGCAGGCGGCGCAGTTCCTCGCCGACCTGGGCAGCGACATCGTCGACGGCCCCCCGGTCCCGCCGAACGGTGCCGGTGACGTCGCCGACATCATCAAGCGCGTGAACGAGGAGGTGCTCTTCGAGAAGAAGTCTCCCGCCGAGGGCGCCGCGGAGTTCACCGAGCAGGTCACCGCAGCAACCACCAAGTGACCCTGCGCTCCTGAGCACGACGAGAAGAGGGCCCCCCGCCACCGGCGGGGGGGCCCTCTTCTCGTGCGTCGGGGTCAGCGGTCGACGCGGGCGCCGCCTCCGCCGGCCAGCTTGAGGACCTCAGCCTTGGTGACCATGGTCGTGTCGCCGGGCGTGGTCATGGCGAGCGCACCGTGCGCGGCCCCGTAGTTCACCGCGACGCCCAGGTCCTCCCCCTCGAGCAGGCCGAAGACGAGGCCCGACGCGAACGAGTCGCCCCCGCCCACGCGGTCCAGGATCTCCAGGCGCTCGCGGTGCGTGGCCTGCACCAGGCCGGACGTCCGCGACCAGGCCAGCGCGCCCCAGTCGTTGACCGTGGCGGAGTGGACCGTGCGCAGCGTCGTCGCGATCACGGCGAAGTTGGGGTAGGCCTGCGACACGCGTTCGATCATGGCGCCGAACGCGTCGACCTCGAGGCTCGAGAGGTTCTCGTCGACGCCCTCGACCTCGAAGCCGAGCGACGCCGTGAAGTCCTCCTCGTTGCCGATCATGACGTCGACGAAGGGCGCGATCTGGCGGTTCACCTCCTGCGCGCGGGCCTGCCCGCCGATCGACTTCCACAGGCTGGGCCGGTAGTTGAGGTCGTAGGAGACGACGGTCCCGTGCCGCTTGGCGGCCTGGACCGCGGCCAGCACGGTGTCCGCCGACGTCTCCGAGAGGGCCGCGAAGATGCCACCGGTGTGCAGCCAGCGCACCCCGAGCTCGCCGAACAGGTGGTCCCAGTCGACGTCGCCGGGGGCGAGCTGAGACGCGGCGGTGTTGCCGCGGTCGCTCACGCCGACCGCGCCGCGCACCCCGAAACCGCGCTCGGTGAAGTTCAGGCCGTTGCGGACTGTGCGGCCGATGCCGTCGTAGGGCACCCACCGCACGAACGACGTGTCCACGCCGCCGGTCAGCATGCAGTCCTCGACGAGCCGGCCGATCTCGTTGTCGGCGAGCGCGGTGACGATCGCGGCGCGCAGCCCGAAAGCGCGGCGCAGGCCACGGGCCACGTTGTACTCGCCGCCGCCTTCCCACACCCGCAGGTTCCGGGTGGTGCGGATGCGGCCCTCGCCCGGGTCCAGGCGGAGCATCACCTCACCCAGGGAGACGATGTCGTAGCGGGTGTCCGCCGCGGGACGGATGCTCAGGTCGGTCATGTCAGGCTCCCTGCAAGGCTTCGGATCGGGGGCGGAGCTCGTCGGCCAGCGCGACGGCGTCCGCGACGAGGTCGCGCACGAGCGTGAGGTCGCCGGCGGCGACGAGGTCGCGGGGCACCATCCAGGAACCGCCGACGGCCGCGACGGACGGCAGCGCGAGGTACTCACCCAGGTTCGTGGGACCCACACCGCCGGTCGGGACGAACGTCAGGCCGACGAAGGGCGCCGCCAGCGCCGCGATGGCCTTCGGGCCGCCCGACGTCCCTGCCGGGAAGAACTTGACCGTGCTCACGCCCAGCTCCAGGGCGGCCTGCACCTCGGTCGCCGTGACCGCGCCGGGCAGCGCGAGCACACCGTGCTCGGCGCACCGCTCGATCACGGCCCGGCTGGTCCCGGGTGAGACCACGTACGAGGCGCCGGCGGCGACGGCCTCATCGACCTGCCGCGGGGTGAGGACCGTGCCGGCGCCGACGAGGACGTCGCCGCGGTCGGCCATCGCACGAATGGCGTCGGGCGCGGCCGCGGTGCGGAACGTCACCTCCGCGACGGGCAGGCCGCCGTCGACGAGGGCCTGGGCGAGGGCGTCGGCGTGCGCCGCGTCGTCGATCACGACGACGGGCACGAGCCGATGACCGGTGAGGCGGGTCAGGATGTCGTTCACTGAGAGAGCTCCATTGCGCTGTCCGAAACAAGGTAACCGCTGAACGAAACGAGTCTACCGTGCGTGACGTCGCCCGACCACGGCCGCTACGGGCCACCCGGCCGATCGATCCACGGATAGAGTCGACGACGAGGCCGGCCGGTGAGCGTCGGCGAGCGGGAGCACCTCGAACCGCGGGCGCCCGCCACGGCGCTGGGCGGGCGGGTCAGGCGGAGGCGGTCTCCGGGAGGTGGAGGCCCGGTGGGAGGAACGTCGGGAGCACGACCCGCATGCGGGTGTGCAGGTCGTCGACCCGCTGTGGTCCGAACCTCTCGACCGGGACCGTGACGCTGACCGCGGCGACCGAGGCCCCGCCGCGGAGCACCGGGACCGCGACGCACGCGATGCCGGGTTCGTTCTCCTGGTCCTCGATCGCCCGGCCCGTCGCGCGCGCGAGCGCCACCTGCTCGCGGACCCGGTCGTCGACGGCGTCGCCGTAGCCGGCCAGCGCGTCCGTACCCGTCGCCCGGTACGCGAGCATCGCGCGACCGAGCGCCGTGGTCAGCGCGGAGCTTCGTCGCCCCACCTCCGACCACACGCGCACGGGGCGGTCCGGCTCCACCTTGTCCAGGTACAGGACCTGGCTGCCGGTGAGCACGCCCAGGTGCACCAGCTCGTCGACGTCCCGCGAGAGCGCGACGAGCGCCGGGTGCAGCAGGACCTGCAGATTCTCGACCGACAGGTACGCCTCCCCGAGCGCGACGGCTTCGCCGCCGAGCGAGTACGCGCCCGTGCGCGGGTCCTGCGTCACGAACTCGCGGAACCGCAGCGCCGCGAGGGTGCGGTGCACGGTCGTCTTGTGGATGCCGAGCCGCATCGCCAGGTCCGCGAGCACGAGGCCTCGCGGACCGGCCGCGGCGAGCGCACCGAGCACCTGCAACGCCCGGTCGACGCTCTCGATCGGCGACGTGGCGGAGGGGGCGGGCGACTCTGCGCTCATGCTCGCCATCGTGGCACGAGTCCAGGGCTGCCCCGACCGCGGGCGCGCGCCGGCCCCTCACCGAACGCGCGTCCGCCGGCGCGAGCGCGCGCCGCACGCCACCCGCCCTCGGTGCGGCAGGCACGCGGTCGCGGAGAGAGGCACGCGGGCGGGTGGGTCGAGCGCGTGGCGGGGGAGGGGCGGCTAGGTGGGGGGCGGGTCAGTGGATGTTGCCGTGCTCGCGGAACTCGCGCCAGACGTTCTCGAAGAAGTCGTCGTCCTCGGGGATGGGCCGACGAGCGCGCCAGCGGAAGACCGGGGTCCCTGCGGGGTCGTCGGGAGACCGCGGCTCGACGGCCGACCATGCCGCGTCGGGCGTCGCGCCTGGCGGGACCCACGCCGCCTCCTGGACCTCCTCGTCGAGCGCGCCGCCGTCCAGGGCGAAGCGGAAGACGTCCGGCAGGTCGAGCTCGTCGTCGGACGCGTCGCCGTGCCCGACGAGCGGAAGCGTCCCGTCGGCGTCGGTGTACAGCACCGAGCCGCGCGACCGTCCGCCGTGCGCGACGTAGTCCGCCATCGCCGACAGGTAGACGTACGCGCTGGTGAGGATGTCGCGGACCAGGAACGTGCGGTTGACCGAGCGGCGGCTGGAGGCGTCGGCGGACACCGTGTCGTCGTACGCGCACAGCCACGTGTGCACCTGCTCGAGCGCCTCGCGGATGGACGCGGCCGACCGCACCGGGCCCGCCTTCTCGCTCATCAGCACCTGGACGGCGGTCAGCAGCTCGCCGGTGTTGTCGGGCGTCCCGCCCGCGGCCCGCGCCGACGCGCGACGCACCAGACCCGCGGCGGCGGCGAGCACCGGGCCTGCGGCGGCGGCGAAGGTGGCCTCGTCGGACGGCGCCTGCGTCCGACGAGCGGCGACGAGCTGCGCGGCCCTCGTCGCCCCCACCTGACCGCTGTTGAGCGCGGCACCGCCCGGCCGGTAGACGCCGTGCGCACCGCCCGCCTCCCCCACCGGGAAGAACCCCGCGACGTTGGACTGCCACCACGCGTCCACCACCAGGCCGCCGTTGTTGTGCTGCGCGCACACGTCCACCTCGAGCATCTGCTGCTCGAGGTCCACGTACGGGTTCTTACCCAGGTAGAACTGGTAGGCGGGCTCGTTCATGGCGCGCAGACGCTCGATGGGCGTGCCGAACAGGACGCCCGCGCGCTCCAGGTAGTCGTGGGCCTCGGGGCTCAGGGCGGACGCGTCGAGCTCGTCGCGGACAGGGTTGCGGCGGAAGTCGAGGAACACCCGACGACCGCGTAGCACGGTCTCGCGGTAGACGAGCAGGTCGATGAGGCTCGAGCCGTCGCGCGCCTTGCGGATGTCGAACGGCCACTGGTAGCCCTTGAGGAACACCATCGACAGCAGGCGCCCGTAGTCGTCGATCGCCTCGGTGAGGAACTCCCGCTCGTCGTTCCCGTCGGCGTCCGTGGACACGAACCGCGGGATGACCTGCATGTACGTGCCCGACACGTTCCAGCGCGGGTGCGTGGAGGCGAGGCCGAACTGCCACTCCGTGAGGTTCTTGCCGTGGACACCCGCGCGGTAGGCAGCCCCCGACGCGCCCCACTGGCCGTGGGGGAACACGCGCGTCGCGTACATCCCCGCAGGGCCGCCCGTCGCGTAGACGAGGTTGGTGCAGCGGAACAGCAGCCATGGGCTGAGCGCGCCGTCGTGCGGCACGTCCGTGCGCAGGACCAGCAGCCCGACGACCTCGCCGTCCCGCACCACGACGTCGACCACCCGGCACTCGTCGAAGATGCGGGTGCCGTTGCGGTGGACCTTCTTCTCGAGCTGCTCGACCATGCTGCGGCTCGTGTAGGGACCCACGGACGTGGCCCGACGACGAGGGTCGTGGTCGGTCTTGTAGCCGATGAACTCGCCGAACCGGTTCTGCGGGAACGGCACGCCCAGGTCGCACAGGCGCAGGAACCCGCGGGCGGACAGCGCGGCCTCGGCCAGGGCGTTGTCGCCGTCCATCGCACCGCCGGAGAACAGCGTCTGCGCCATCTCGTGCACCGAGTCGCCGTCGCCACCGGACAGCGTGAGCTTGTAGTACGTCTGCTTGTCGGAGCCCGCGTTGCGGCTGGACCCGGCGTTGACCTTGTCGGCCACCATGACGACGTCGTCCTGGCCCAGCTCCCACAGGCGGTCCGCAGCACAGAACCCCGCGGAGCCGGTCCCGACCACCACGGTGTTGGCGGTGACGACGGGGACCTCGCGCCCGTCGATCGTCCACGTCTGCATCACAGCACCGGGATGTGCATGGCGCCGTCGACGTGGAAGACCTCGCCCGTCGAGTACGGCGTCTGACCGGACGCGAGGATCGAGACGGCGCCCGCCACGTCGGACGGCCGGCCCCAGCGGGCGACCGGGACCGCGCCGCTCGCGAAGAGCGCGTCGTACTTCTCGGTCACGCCCGCGGTCATGTCGCTGGCGATCACGCCGGGTCGCACCTCGTAGACGACGATGCCCTCGGGGGCCAGGCGCACCGCGAAGAGCTGGGTCGCCATCGCGACGCCCGCCTTGGAGATGCAGTAGTCGCCGCGGTTGGTGGAGACCGTGGTGGCCGAGATGGAGGAGACGTTGACGACGGTGGCGACGGGCCGGTCGACCGGGACGTCGGCCGCGCCGCGCAGCGCGATCACGCGGTTGGCGAAGGTCTGCGTGAGGAAGTAGGGACCGCGCAGGTTGATGCCGAGGACCCGGTCGAAGCTGTCGGTGCCCGCCTCGAGGAGGTCGGCGCGGACGGTCGGCGCGACGCCCGCGTTGTTGACCAGCACGTCGAGCCGCCCCCAGGCGTCGACCGCGTCGTCGACGAAGAGGCGATGGTCCGCCGCCTCGGCGACGGAACCACGCACGTACCGGACGCGGTCGTCGGCGCCGGCCAGCTCGCGGAGCTCCGCCAGCACGTCGACCGGCTTCTCGCGTGTCGCCAGGATCGAGACGGCGAACCCGTCCTGGACCAGCCGTCGGCTGATCCCCAGACCGATCCCCCGGTTGCCCCCGGTGACCAGCGCAACTGCCGGCACCGCCGCCGTGTCCGCCGTCGGGCGGCTCTCCGGAGCGTTCACAGCTCCACGCCCAGGTCCAGGTCGGCGATCGTCACGGGCTGGCCCGTGAGCAGGGAGCGGTTGGCCGCGATGCCCACCGCGACGGCTCGCACGCCGTCCAGGTAGCCCGCCGGCCGGCCGAGCGGGTCGTCGGAGATTCGCAAGTGACCGCGGAACACGTCCTTGAGCAGGATGGCGTCGCCACCGCCGTGGCCTCCGATCCCGGCGGGGATCGGGTACTCGGTGGCCGCCTCCCAGTGCCGCTGCACCAGGAGATGGTCGCCCTCGGGGCGCAGGACCGAGGTGCCGTACGCGCCAGGGTTCGCCGACGGGTCCAGCACCGGCCGTCCCTCCGGGCTCAGCACGATCGCCCCGCGTTCCACCACCGACAGCTCTGCGCGACCGGCGGTCCCGTTCACCGTGACGCGGTACCCCTCCCACGGGCTGTGCGCGTTGAGCGAGTAGGTGAGCATCGCGCCGCCGCGGTAGTCCACGACGAGGGCCATGTTGTCCTCGATCGTGATGCCCGGCCCGAAGACGTCCTGGTCGCGGATGTAGCCGTCGTGCTGCTCGGAGTCGAGGTACAGGGCCTTGAGGCGCGGGTCGTCGTTGAGGTCGAGCGCGAACGGGTCGCCCGTCGCCCCGGTCCCACGCGCCGGGCGGTCGCCGAGCCCGCGCTCGTCGGCGTTCTTGTCGCCGTAGAACCGCAGGGCGCCGGACGCGTAGACGCGCGCGGGGACGTCGTCCAGCCACCAGTTGACCAGGTCGAAGTGGTGGCTCGACTTGTGCACCAGCAGCCCGCCCGAGCTCTGCTTGTCGCGGTGCCAGCGGCGGAAGTAGTCGGCGCCGTGCACGGTGTCGAGCGCCCACTCGAAGTGCACGCTCGTCACCTCGCCGATCGCGCCCGAGCGGATCACCTCGCGCAGCGACGAGTTCCGCGGCGCGTAGCGGTAGTTGAAGGTCATCGTGAGGTCGCGGCCGGTCTCGGCGACGGCGCCGGTGATGCGGCGGCACCCCTCGACCGTGGTGGTCAGCGGCTTCTCGACGACCACGTCCGCGCCGGCCGCCAGCGCGCGCGCGACCAGGTCGGCATGGGTGTGGTCCGGTGCGGTCACGACGACGACGTCGACGTGCTGCTCGGCGACCATCTGCTCGAGCTCGTCCGGCGCGTAGCGCGGCAGGTCGGCGGCGCCGGCCTCGCCCCCCACCAGCGCGTCGTAGTAGTCGATCCGGCCCGGGTTGGGGTCGAGCCAGGCGACGAGGGTCGCGACGTCCGCGTGCTCCCCGGTGATCGCGCCGACGTACATGCCGGCCCGGTGCCCCGTGCCGACGACCGCCACCCGGCGCTGCCCGCCGTGCGGTGCGGGCGCGAAGTCCGGGACGACGCCCGCTCCCGCCTCGGTGGCACGGTGGGAAGCGGGGCGGGGGGCGGTCGGGTTCTGGTCGTTCACGATGTCCTCGGGGTCACGCGGGCGTCGTCGTCCGCTACGGAAAGCGTGTTCCCGCATACCTTACGGCGGCCCCCGACCGGAAATCCAGCGCTCGGCCGCGATCCGGCCATCGCCGGCCGGCGGGCCCCCCGCCGCTCAGGCGGAGTCGCGGACCACCAGGGTCGGCGTGAAGATCACGGACGTCAGGCGCCGCTCGGGCTCGAGCCGCGCGTCGAGGACGACGTCGAGCAGGATGCGCGCCATCTCCCCCGCCATCTCCTCGATGGGCTGGCGCACCGACGTCAGCGAGGGGCGCGACACAGCGCCCAGCTGGCTGTCGTCGAACCCGATCACGCGCACGTCCGGAACCGACAGGCCTTGGCGGTACAGCGACTCGACGGCCCCCATCGCCATGAGGTCGTTGGAGGCGAACACCGCATCGACCGGACCGCCCGCCAGCAGCTGGTCCATGGCGGACCGGCCGCTCTCGAACGTGAAGTTGCCCTCGGCGAAGCGGACGAACGGATGGCCCAGGCGGGCCATGGCGTCGCGGAAGCCGTCCAGGCGGTCCTGCGCCGCGGGCACGTCCAACGGTCCCGAGATCGCGGCGACCCGCGTGCACCCCCGTGCCACCAGGTGCTCCGCCGCGAGCGCGGCACCGTCCCGGTTGGCGACGTCGACGAAGCTGATGGGCAGGCGCGAGGCGGGCCGCGCGAACATCACGGCCGGCAGCCCGTTCTCGACGAGCAGCGCCGGGAGCGGGTCGTCGGCGTGCGTCGAGACGAGCAGCGCGCCGTCGGCGTTGCCGTTGCGCAGCGCGGACAGGACCCGCGCCCGGTCCGCGTCCGTCTCGGCGATCATGACGAGCGGGTCCACGTCCCGCGGCCGCAACGCCCGGACCACACCGCCCATCACACGCCCGAAGAACGGGTCCGCGAAGTCGATCTCGCCGCCCTTGCCGCCGGCCTCGGCGCCGGAGATGACGACCGCGACGGTCCCCGTCCGGCGCGTGACGAGCGACCGGGCGGCCAGGTTGGGGACGTAGCCCGTCTCGGCGAGCGCGGCGCGGACCACCTCCTGGATGGCCGGCGCGACCCGGCGCTTGCCGTTGACGACGCGGGACACGGTCGCCCGCGAGACGCCGGCGACGCGGGCGACGTCCTCGAGCGTGGGCGCGGTGACCAGGTCGGGCCCGAGGGCCGGGCCACCGCCCGGCGTGCCGCCCGCGACCGCGTCGGGCGTCCCGCCCGGCAGGCCCGGGGTCAGCCCGGCCGCATCGGCGTCGAGCAGCATGGGGCCTGCGCCGCCGGCGTGGTCGTCCGAGTCCTCCCGCATGACGGGATGCTACCAGTCGGGAGAGCGCGATCCCGCCTGTTGCCCGTCAATGACGCCTCACGGGCGTCACGCGACGCCGAAATTCGTCCGACATGAGGCGCGAGCGGGTGAAATCGGGTATAACTACCGGACGGGAAGGCGCAGAACCCCCTCGGATCCCCCAAGCCACCAGCTTGACCACCCGAGACCTTCGCAGCAGCGATAGAGCGCTCTCCCACATCGCTCACCGGCGATCGCACCACCGGGACACCCCAGAGCACCACCAGCAGCCCAGCGCAGCAGCACCGTTCGGCATCACAGCACGCGCGCTCCACAGCAGGTCAACGACGAACTGCAGGCACGCGGGCCACCACCGGCGGCGACCGACAGGCCGCCACCGCACGGCCCTCGTGCACGCCCAAGGGAGAACTCCGTGTCCATCAGGACGTCCATCACGCACCACCGCACCGGGCCGCGCGCCCGGCGCGGCTCCGCCCCCGCACCAGGCCCACGCAGTGCCCGCGGAACTGCCCGCGGAACTGCCCGCGGAACTGCCCGCCGCCTCGCCGCCCTCCTCGCGACCGGCGCCCTCGCCGCGGTCGCGCTGACCGTCCCGTCCGTCGGCGCGCAGGCCGCGACCGTCAACCTCTCCGAGGGCAAGGCGGCCACGGCGTCGAGCATCGAGAACGCCGACTACCTCAAGGCCGCGAACGCGGTGGACGGCAAGGCCGACACCCGCTGGGCCAGCACCGCGTCCGACACCGAGTGGATCCAGGTCGACCTGGGTGCCACGTCGAGCGTCGAGCACGTCGACCTGAGCTGGGAGTCCGCGTACGGCTCGGGCTACAAGCTGCAGATCAGCGACTCGGCGACGAGCGGCTTCAAGGACATCTACTCGACCACCACGGGCAAGGGCGGCAAGGAGTCGCTGACCGTGTCCGGCAGCGGCCGCTACCTGCGCCTGCAGGGCGTCAAGCGCGCCACCGGCTACGGCTACTCGCTGTGGGAGCTGCAGGTGTTCGGCACGGCAGGCGGTACGCCGACGACGACGCCGACGACCCCGTCGGGCACCTGCGGCACCACCAACGTGGCGCAGGGGAAGACCGCGACGTCGTCGACGTCCGAGGGTGTCGGCTACGCACCGGGTCTGGCCGTGGACGGCAAGGCCGACACGCGCTTCGCCACCACAGCCGCCGACAACCAGACGTGGACGGTCGACCTCGGCTCGTCCCAGGCGGTCTGCAAGGTCGCGCTGAGCTGGGAGGCCGCGTACGGCAAGGCGTACCAGGTCCAGGTCTCGGACAGCGCGACGTCAGGCTTCACGACGATCGCGTCGGTGACCGCCGGCAAGGGCGGCGACGAGACGATCACGGCCGCCGGCACGGGCCGCTACCTGCGCCTCAACCTCCAGACGCGCGCCACCGGCTACGGCTTCTCGCTGTGGGAGGTCAAGGTCTACTCGTCGGGCGGTTCGACGACGACGCCGACGCCCACCCCGACGCCCACGCCCACCCAGACCACGCCCCCGACGGGCGGTGACCTCACCAACCCGAACGTCCCCGACGGACCGGCCGACGGCAAGGTGAAGATCGCGGGCTCGCAGGGCAACTGGGCCCTGCAGGTCAACGGCAAGCAGTGGGTCGTCAAGGGCATGACCTGGGGCCCGGCCGTCGCCGACTTCCCCAACCACGTCGCCAACCTCAAGGCGATGGGCGTCAACACCATCCGCACGTGGGGCACCGACGCGGGCAGCAAGTCACTGTTCGACCAGGCGGCAGCCAACGGCATCCGGGTCATCGCGGGCTTCTGGCTGGCCCCCGGCGGCGGCCCCGGCTCGGGCGGCTGCCCGGACTACGTCAACGACGCGACCTACAAGTCCAACTCGATGAACGACATCCTCACCCAGGTCCGCGCCTACAAGGACAACCCCGGCGTCCTGATGTGGGACGTCGGCAACGAGTCGCTGCTGGGCCTCGGCTCCTGCGGCACCACCGGCGGCGGCGTCGAGCAGAACCGCAACGCCTACGCCAAGTTCGTCAACGACGTCGCCGTGCAGATCCACGCGATCGACCCCAACCACCCGGTGACGTCGACCGACGCGTGGACCGGCGCCTGGCCGTACCTCAAGGCGAACGCCCCGGCGCTCGACCTGTACGGCCTGAACAGCTACGGCGCGGTCTGCGCGACCAAGCAGACGTGGATCGACGGCGGCTACACCAAGCCGTACATCCTCACCGAGGGCGGCCCGGAGGGGTCGTGGGAGGCGAAGCCCGACGTCAACGGCATCGCCAACCAGGGCACCGACCAGGACAACGCCGACGGCTACGTGAAGTCCTGGAACTGCCTCGCGGCGCACCGCGGCGTGGCGCTCGGCGCGACGATGTTCCACTACGGCACCGAGGGCGACTTCGGCGGCATCTGGTTCAACGTCCTCCCCGGCGGCAACAAGCGCCTGAGCTACTACGCGATCGCCAAGATGTACGGCGGCTCGGCCGGCCAGGCGGGCGTCAACACCCCGCCGACGTTCCAGTCGATGTCCATCGACAGCTCGACGAACATCGTCGCGGGATCGACCGTGACCATGCGGGCCGCCGTGAGCGACCCCCAGGGTGACGCGATCACCTACCGCGTGTTCCTCAACAGCCAGCCGATCAACAACGCGGGCGGTCTGCTCGAGGTGCCGTTCACCAAGAACGGCAACGTGTACACGTTCACCGCGCCGCAGATGCTGGGCGTGTGGAAGGCGTACATCTTCGCCGAGGACGGCAAGGGCAACGTCGGCGTCCAGACGGTCTCGTTCCGCGTCGCACCGCCGGCGGTCAACGGGACCAACATCGCCAAGGGCAGGACCGCCACGGCGTCGTCGTTCGACCAGTACAACGGCAACTGGTCACCCGGGCAGGCCGTCGACGGCGACTACACCACCCGCTGGTCGAGCAACTGGTCCGACAACGAGTGGATCCAGGTGGACCTGGGCGCCAAGAAGACGTTCTCCACCATCCAGCTGGTCTGGGAGGCGGCGTACGCCAAGGGGTACCAGGTGCAGACGTCCGACGACGGGGCGACCTGGTCGACGATCAAGACGGTGACCGACGGCGACGGGAACGTCGACACGCTCAGCGTGACCGGCAACGCCCGCTACGTCCGCATCCAGGGCGTGACCCGCGGCACCGCGTACGGCTACTCGCTGTACGAGCTGGGGATCTACGCCTGATCCCCTGACACAGACCGGTCCGGGCGGGGTCGTGGGCTGCGGCCCCGCCCGGACCGACCTCCCCCGGAGGTCGCAGGACACGCAGCCCGACGACGGCACGGCGCCTCGGGCGTCACGCCACACCTCGGAGGACGACGGCGTCGTCGTCCTCCCCGGTCCCGGCCGCACGCGGCCGCTCCTCAGCCCAGCGCGGGCAGCCCGGCACGGGCCGCCCCGCGCACCCGTCGGCGCCACCACCGACGGGCAGCGACGACGCACGCGCGACGCACGTGCGCACCTGAAGGAGTCCTCCGCATGACCACCCACACCTCCGTGCGGCCCAGGCGCCGCGCCCGAGCGTGGCTCGCGGCCTGTCTGGCCGGGGCGATGCTGACGGCGGGCGGGATCGCCGTGGCGAGCACGGCCACCGCCGCACCCACCAACATCGCGGTCGGCAAGACCGCGAGCGCCTCGTCGGCCGAGAACCCGGACATGGTCGGGTCCAAGGCCGTCGACGGGAACACCTCGACCCGCTGGAGCAGCACGTTCTCCGACGCCCAGTGGTTGCAGGTGGACCTGGGGTCGACGGCGACCGTCAGCAGCGTCGTCCTGAACTGGGAGGCCGCGTACGGCAAGGCGTTCACCGTGCAGCTCTCCGACGACGCGAGCACGTGGCGCACCGTCGCGACGGTCACCAACGGCACGGGCGGCAACCAGACCGTGGCCGCATCGGGCACCGGGCGCTACGTCCGGCTCAACCTCACGGCCCGCGGCACCGGCTACGGCTACTCGATCTGGGAGCTGCAGGTGCTCGGCACCGGCGGCACCACCCCGCCCGCGCACACGCCCAAGCCGCTGCCCCCGGCCCCGCCGGGCGCGGACACCACGGTGACGCACCACGAGTTCCAGGCCAACTGCACCCCGGACCACACGGCGAACGACGACCCGATCGTCTTCCCCGGCCAGCCGGGCAAGTCGCACAACCACACGTTCATGGGCAACAAGTCGACGAACGCGTACACGACCGCCGACTCGCTGGGCGGCACCACGACCACCAGCTGCACGGTTCCCCAGGACCGCTCCGGCTACTGGTTCCCGACGCTCCTGCGCGGCGGCAACCAGGTGGTGGCCAGCAACCTGCAGACCATCTACTACAAGTCGGGGATCCTCGACTACAAGTTGGTCCAGCCGTTCCCGGCCGGGCTGCGCTTCCTCGTCGGGAGCATGATGGCGACGCAGGACGAGTTCAAGAACGCGCCCGGCGCGGTCGAGGGCTTCGAGTGCGGCGACAGCACCAAGAACTGGGACATCCCGACGGCCACCTGCCCCGCCGGCTCCAACCTCAACGTCCGCTACCAGGCCCCGAGCTGCTGGAACGGCAAGGACCTGGACTCGGCCGACCACAAGAGCCACATGGCGTACCCGGTCAACGGCGAGTGCCCGCCGTCGCACCCGGTGCCCGTCCCGATGATCGAGATGAAGCTGTCCTGGCCGGTGGACGGGAACCTGTCGAACGTCTCCTTCGCGAGCGGTCGTGGGTACTCGTTCCACTACGACTTCTTCAACGGCTGGGACCCGACCGTGCTGCAGGCGCTCGTCGAGCACTGCATCAACGGCGGCCTGCAGTGCAACCCGCAGGGCTACGACCTGTACAAGCCGTGGGCCGGTGGCGTGCTGGACAACAGCTTCCACCTGATCGGCTGACGGTCGCCTGACCCGCGCGGCCCGGTCAGAGCTCATCGAGCGGCCGGGCCGCGCACCTCCCCGGCGGACGCCGACGTCCGCCCCCACCCCGAAGGACTTCCATGCACACGCACTCCCCGTCCCGCGGACGGCGCTCGCTGGCGCTCGTCTCCGCCGGGCTGTCCGCCGCGCTCGTCGCGGCCGGCGTCATCACGTCGATCGCCTCGTCCGCGAGCGCGGCCGACATCAACCTCTCCCAGGGCAAGTCCGCCACGGCCTCCAGCTCGGAGAACACCGGCTACCTGGCACCGTCGCAAGCCGTCGACGGCGACGGCACCACCCGCTGGGCCAGCCAGGCGACCGACAACCAGTGGCTCCAGGTGGACCTCGGCTCGGTGAAGACCATCTCGAGCGTCAAGCTCCAGTGGGAGGCCGCCTACGCCAAGGCGTTCCAGATCCAGGTATCGACGAACGGCACGACGTGGACCACCGTCGCGACCGTCACCAACGGCACCGGCGGCACGCAGACCGTGGCGGCCTCCGGCAGCGGTCGGTACGTCCGCATGCAGGGCACCGCCCGCGCCACCGGGTACGGGTACTCGCTGTACGAGTTCCAGGTGTTCGGCCCGGACGGTACGACGACGGCCACGCCGACGACCCCCGCTCCGACGACGCCGGCCGGCACGTGCGGCACCACGAACGTCGCCCTCGCCAAGCCTGCCTCGGCCTCGTCGGTCCAGGCCGGCTCCGACTACGTCGCCGCCAACGCGTTCGACGGCAAGGACTCGACGCGCTGGTCGAGCGCGTCGACCGACGCCGAGTGGCTGCAGGTCGACCTCGGCTCCTCGCAGGTCCTGTGCAAGGTGGAGCTGGACTGGGAGGGTGCGTACGGCAAGGCGTACGACGTGCAGGCGTCCGACAACGGGACGACCTGGACGACGATCGGCTCGGTGACCGCCGGCACCGGCGGCAAGGCGTCGGTCGCGGTCTCCGGCAAGGGCCGGTACGTGCGCATCGCCGGCGTCCAGCGGGGCACCGGGTACGGCTACTCGCTGTGGGAGGTCCGCTTGTTCGCAGGCAGCGGTTCGACGACGACGCCGACGCCCACCCCGACGCAGACGCAGACCCCCACCCCGACGCCGACGACCACGCCGACGGGCCCGGCCGTCCCCGCGGCGGACCCGTCGAACCCGGACTTCGGGCCGAACGTCCACGTCTTCAAGCCCACGGACAACCAGTCCGCGATCCAGACCACGGTCAACGACGTGTTCAGCCGGCAGGAGACCAACCAGTTCGGCACCGAGCGCGACCAGTTCCTGTTCCTGCCTGGCACCTACAACCTGCAGGCCAACATCGGGTTCTACACCGCGATCAGCGGCGCCGGCCAGAACCCCGACGACGTGCAGATCAACGGTGGCGTGTGGGTCGACGCGCAGTGGTTCGGCGGGAACGCGACGCAGAACTTCTGGCGCTCGGCGGAGAACTTCGCCGTCACGCCGTCGACCGGCCAGGACCGCTGGGCCGTCGCGCAGGCCGCCCCGTTCCGTCGGGTGCACGTCAAGGGAGACCTGGCGCTGAACTCGTCGGCGTACGGCTGGGCGTCGGGCGGCTACATCGCCGACTCCAAGATCGACGGCAAGACGTCGGCCTGGACGCAGCAGCAGTGGTACACCCGCGACTCGACGCTGACGAACGGGTGGGAGGGGACGCTGTGGAACATGGTGTTCTCCGGCGTGCAGAACGCCCCGGCGACGACGTTCCCGGAGCCGGCCGTGACGACGCTGCCGACCACGGGTGCCGTGCGGGAGAAGCCGTACCTGTACTGGAAGGACGGCAAGTGGGCGGTGTTCGTGCCGTCGCTGCGATCGGGAACGACGGGTGTCACCTGGCCGAACACGCCGGGCTCGTCGATCGGGCTCGACAAGTTCTACCTGGCCCACCCCGGTGACAGCGCCGCGAGGATCAACCAGGCTCTGGCTCAGGGCCTGAACCTCATCTTCACGCCCGGCGTCTACCACACGGACCAGACCATCAACGTGACCCGACCCGACACCGTGGTGCTGGGGCTCGGCCTCGCGACGATCATCCCGGACAACGGCGTCGACGGCATGAAGACCGCCGACGTGGACGGCATCAAGATCGCCGGCCTGCTGTTCGACCAGGGCACGACGAAGTCGAACACCATCCTCACGATCGGCACGGCGGGCTCGCGCACGTCGCACGCGGGCGACCCGCAGTCCATCCAGGACGTGTTCATCCGCGTGGGCGGCGTCGTGGCCGGCAAGACGACGAACGCCATCGTCGTCAACGCCGACAACACCATCATCGACCACATCTGGTCGTGGCGGGCCGACCACGGTGCCGGCGCCGGCTGGACCGACAACGTCGCCGACTACGGCCTGATCGTCAACGGCAACAACGTCAACGGGTACGGCCTGTTCGTCGAGCACTACCAGAAGTACAACCTGCTCTGGAACGGCGAGAACGGGCGCACGATCTTCTTCCAGAACGAGCTCCCGTACGACCCGCCGTCCGTGGCCGCCTGGTCGCACGACGGCATCCGCGGCTACGCGGCGTACAAGGTGGCAGCGAACGTGAAGAACCACGAGGCCTGGGGTCTCGGGTCCTACTGCGTGTTCACCACCGACTCGACGATCACCGTCGACAACGGCTTCGAGGTGCCCGTCACCCCCGGCGTGAAGATGCACTCGCTGTCGACCGTCTCGCTCGGTGGCAAGGGCACGTACGCCCACGTCATCAACGGCACCGGGCCGCAGGCCTCCGGCACGGAGACCAAGCCCGCGACGGTCACCAGCTACGGCGGCTGATCCGTCACTGATGCTCGTCGGCCCGGTCCCCGCTGTGGAGGGACCGGGCCGACGAGCGTTCAGACGCCGACGAGGGTCAGGGTCCGGTGGACCTCCTGCAGGAGCAGCTCGGCGTCCGCCCACCCCGGGCGCGAGACCGCCGTCGAGGTGCGCACGCTCGGCCACGGCAGCGAGTGCGCGGGGGCGTCGACCGCGGCCGCGACGCGACGGCGCAGCACCTCGCCGTACTCCCGCGCGCTCTCGTCGGAGGTCGCGGGAAGCAGGGCGACCGTCAGCAGCTCGTCGTCGCCGGAGCGGCCGACGACGCAGCCCTGCGGGACCGCCGCCGTGACGCGCCGCCCCAGCTCGCGCAGCACCGCGTCACCCGCGCCCAACCCGTGCGCGGCGTTGACGGCGGCGAAACCGTTCACGTCCAGCAGCACGACGACGAGGCGCCGCTGCGACCCGGCCAGCGACGCGGCCCAGGTGGTCAGCGTGTGGACGATGCTGTGCCGGTTGACCAGCCCCGTGACGGCGTCGCGCGTGCCCTGCTCCGCCAGCGCCCCGGCGAGGGATCGCACCAGCGCCGCGGTCTCCAGGCTCGCCCACACGTCGGACGCCACCACGACGTCGTCGAACCGGCGCTCCTCCGGGCGAGCCATCGCCCGCAGCGCGGCCTCGAGGACCGAGACGTCGGGCGCCAGCACCAGGGGCTCCCAGTCCGCGATCTCGTGGACGGGTCGCCGCGTCAGCACCGCGCGCCCGTAGCCGAGCCGGCCGGACATGGTCAGCGCGAACCGGGACCGCGTGAGCAGACCGGGGCGGCCCGGGTCGTCCCGCGAGACGACCCCGACGCACGTCACGGACTCGTCGCGGAACATGCGCTCGACGTCGGTCACGGGCAGGTCCGCCTCGATCGACGGCAACGGGCGCGCCAGCTCTGCGACGCTGACGGAGGCGGGGACGGCGCCGGAGCGCAGGTCACGGATCAGGTGGGGGACGTCGGTCACCGGGGAAGCATCGTCGCTGGTCAGATGGTCCGTGAGGCCGTTCACCCAACCTTTGCCGGATCGCTGGCCGCCGTTCCGCCAGCCGCCTCCGCCCCGGCGGCACCGAAAGAAGTGCCCCGAACCCGGAACCAGAACGGCAGCACGCTGCGACAGTCAGGGTATGAGGACCGAACCCGACGACGACGCGGCGGTGCTGCACGCCGTGGCGGCCGGCGACGAGCGCGCGCTCGGGGTCCTCGTCGCGCGGCACACGCCGTGGCTCCGGGTCCGGCTCCTGCGCCGCTACGCCGACGCCGAGGTGGTCGACGACGTCCTGCAGGACACGTTCGTCGCCGTCTGGCGGGGCGCCTCCGGCTGGCGCGGCGACGGCGAGGTCGCGGCATGGCTGTGGAGCATCGCGGTCCGCCGGCTCGTGTCGCGGCTGCGGCACCACAAGGCGCCCACGCCCGTCGGCACCGAGCAGCTCGACACCCGGCTCGCCAGTGCGGAGGACCTGGTCCTGCAGTCGGTCACGCACGGCGACCTGGGCGCGGCACTGCTCGCCCTGTCTCCCGAGCTGCGCACGGTCCTGCAGGCCACCGTGCTGGACGGGCTGAGCACCCGGGAGGCAGCGCGCCTGCTCCATCTGCCGGTCGGCACGGTCAAGAGCCGCGCCAGCCGGGCCCGGGAGGCGCTGCGCCGCAGCCTCGTCGCGCTCCCGACCACCGACGCGCGAGGAGCGTGAGATGACCAGCACCACGGAGCACGAGAACGCGGAGCTGCTGGCGCGCTACGTCGAGGGCCACACCGACGCCGCCGTGTCGGCGTCGGTCGAGGCGCACCTGCTGGGGTGCCCGTCCTGCCGGGCCGTCGTCGCCGGTCTGGTCGGGCCGGTCGTCGACCCGGTCTGGAGCCGCGTGCGGGCCGAGATCGCCGCCCCGCGGCACTCGGTGCTGATCCGCGCACTGCAGCGGTGCGGGCTGCGGGCCGGCGACGCCGCTCTCCTGGACGCCTCCCGCTCGCTGCACGGACCGTGGGCGCTCGCGTCGTTCCTCCTCACGGCGTCCGCGGCGCTCGCGTCCTGGTCGGGTTCGGTGCACGGGCTGATCGCCTACCTCACCATCGCGCCGCTGGTGCCGGTCCTCGGCGTCGTCGCAGCGTTCGCGCTGCCCGGCTTCCTGGCCGACCTCACGGCGACCGCCCCCTACTCGATGCTCCGGCTCGCGCTGCTGCGCACGGTCGCCGTCGTCGTCGCGACCGTCCCGGTGAGCGTCGTGGTCGGCGCCGTGATCCCGGGCGTCGGACTGCTCGCCCTGGCCTGGCTGACACCCGCGCTGGTCCTGTGCCTGCTGGCGCTCGTCGTCATGACCTGGTGGCCGCCACGTGCCGCGGCGATCGGCGTGATCGTCCTCTGGCTGACGGTCGTGGTGCTGTGCGCCGGCGCCGACGACGTCACCACGGTGCTCGGCGCGCCCGCCCAGCTCGTCTACCTGGTCGCCGCCGCAGCCGCGGCCGTCCTGCTCGTCGCCCGTGTCCGCTCGTCGCACGCTCCCGGAGGTACCGCATGAACGCGCCACCGATCGTCACCACCCGAGGCCTGACCAAGCGCTACGGCCGGACCGTGGCGCTCGACGCGGTCGACCTCGACCTGGGCCTCGGCGTCACGGGGCTGCTCGGACCGAACGGGGCCGGCAAGTCCACGCTCATCCGCCTGCTGACGACGGCGATGCTCCCCGACGCCGGTTCGGTGACCGTCCTCGGCTACCATGCGACGGGTGGCGCCGAGGCCAGGACCGCCGTGCGGCGCGCGCTCGGCTACGTGCCGCAGGAGGTCGCGATCCCGCGGTCCATGACGTGCGCGTCGTTCGTCGACTACGTCGCGGTCCTCAAGGAGTGGACCGACGCTCACGCCCGACGAGCGGAGGTGCTGCGCGTGCTCGACCTCGTCGGCCTGGGTGACCGGACCAGCGCGAAGGTACGCACGCTGTCCGGCGGCCAGCGTCGCCGCCTCGCGCTCGCGCAGGCCTTCCTCGGGTCGCCGTCGTTCCTGGTGCTCGACGAGCCGACGACGGGCCTCGACCCCGAGCAGCGGGGCGGCCTGCGCGCCCTGGTCTCGCAGCGCGCCTCGACCGCCGCGGTGCTCGTCGCGACCCACCAGACCGAGGACGTCGCCGCCTTGTGTGACCGCGTCGTGGTGCTCGCGGGCGGGCGCGTCCGGTACGAGGGAACGGTCGCGGACTTCGTCGCGACGTGCCGCGACTCGGTCTGGCTCGCCGGCACCGCGGCCCCGGGGGCCGTGCAGTCGTGGCGGACCGCCGGCGGTGACATGCGGTCGATCGGCGGACGCCGACCGGTGGACGCGAGGTCGGCGGAGCCGACCGTCGAGGACGCCTACCTGCTCATGCTCGGCGCGACGTCGCGCGACGGGGTCGTGGACGGAGTGAGCGCATGACCGCCGCGACGCTCGAGGCGCCCGTGCTGCGCCCGGCCGTGCTCCGCCCGCTGGTGGTGCGCGAGATGCGCCGCTACGCCAGCCGCCCGCTCTTCCTCGTCGGCGCTCTGCTGGTGGTCGTCAGCTGTCTCGGCGGACCTGACGCCGTCAGCTCGAGCCTCATGAACGTGGTCGTCCCCGCAGCGGCGATCGGCCTGCTGGGGGTCGTCGTCATGGCCTCCCTCACCCGCCGGAGCGGCCAGCTCCGCGAGAGCGCCGGCGTGCCGCCGGTGCCCGAGCGCGCGCAGACCGTGGCCCTGGCGTGGTCGGCCGCCGTGCCCTTCGCCGTCGGCCTGGCGTGGTTCGCCTGGGCGTCCCTGACCTATCACCAGCAGCCACCCACCGCTGCGGGCTACCCGTTCGGCGACGCGCCGACGGGCTGGGCGCCGGCCGTGCTGTTCGGCTGCGGCGCGATGTCGACCCTGGGCGGGCCGCTGCTCGGCCTGCTGCTGGGTCGGTGGTGGCCCAGGCGGAGCGTCGCGATCGTGGTCTCGGTCGTGCTGGTCGCCGCCGCGATCGTGATGCAGGGGCTTGTCGCCCCGCTGCGCGGCGTGCGGACGTTCATGCCGTTCACGTACTGGGGCGGACCGTTCGGGGTCGAGGGCGACGACATGCGCGCCCTGATGTTCCCCGGATCGCCGCAGTGGTGGGTCGTCTACCTGGCCGGGCTGTGCGGGCTGTGCGTCGTCGGCGCGCTGTGGCACGACCCGGGCGCCCGCTCGCGGCGCCTGCGGCTGGTCGCGCTGTCGCTCGTCGTGCTCACGGTGGTCGCCTGCCTGCTGTCCGCGCTGACCGGCCTCGACCACACCCTGGTCAACCCCGTACCGACGCGATGAGGACCTACGCGGCGGCCGCCGTCCCGTGGCACGTCGTCGCGACCGGCTGCGTGCTGGTGCCCGGGCTGCTGGCCCTCGTCGCGTGGAGACCGTCGGTGGTGTGGCCGCTGCAGGGGGCGGCGCTCGGCGTGGTCGGCGGTGCGGTCGCGTGGTCGATGGACGAGCCGCTCGCCGCGCTCGTCGACACCCTGCCGCGCGCGCTGCCCTGGCGGACGGTCGCGCGGTGCTGCGTCGTGCCGCTCGTCCTCGTCGCGTGGGCGGTGCCGCTGGTCGCTGCGCGCGACCGGCTGCCCGCGCATCTCCCACTCTTCCTGCTGCAGGGTGCGGGCGTGGCTCTGGTCGCGCTCGCCGTGACCGTCGCCCTGCGCCGACGCGGTGCACCGAGCCCGGGCCGGCGGGTCGCTTCGATCGCGGTTCCCGCGGCCCTGGCGCTCGCCCTGATCCGGCCCGCCCCGCGCCGGCTCGCCCTGTTCCCGGTCTGGCCGACCGACGCGTGGGCGACGAGCGCTGCGCTGTGGTCGATCGCCGCCGCGGCGGCCTCGCTCGTCCTCGCAGGAGCCCTGCTTCGCGAGCACTGTCCACGCCGGGTCCCGATCAGAAAACCGCCCCACCTGTGACGGGAGTGAACGCGAGGGACTCGATCGCGTCCCACGAGGCACCTCCCGTCCCAGGTGCGGCGGGGTGCTGCCGTCAGCCGGGCGGTATCACCGTCGACCGCCGGTACTCCTGGACCGTGGGGGACGACGAGTGGAAGGCGGTCGTGGTGGAGAAGCGGACCGGGTTCAGACCCGACGTGCACGGGTTCGCGTTCCCGAACGCGTTCGTCGACGTGTTCGCGACGCTGCCGAACGGCACGAAGATCACCACGCGGGGGCGGTGCGGCGGCATGGCGTACCTGTCGCTGGACCTGTTCCACGCTGGCGCGCCCGCCCCGCGGTGGGGACCGGGCCTGTGGGCGCCGCAGCGCGTGCCGCCCGACGACAACTGGCTCGCCGACGCCATCCGCGCGCGGCTCTTCGACTCGTTCCGGGTGCTGTCGGCCGCGTCGTTCCTGACGTGGTCGGTCCTGGCAGACGGCTCGATGGGCCCCCTCAAGGGCGTCCGGCGGCGGACTGCCGAGGACGAGCTGCCGCAGGTGGTCAAGGCGATCGACGACGGTCGGCCCGTGCCGCTCGGCCTGGTCGTGGCGCGCAGCATCGGTGCCGTCGGCACGAACCACCAGGTGGTCGCGCACGGCTACGTCCGGGAGGGCGACGTGACGTCCGTGCTGATCACGGACTCGAACAGCCCGGGGCGCGAGGTGCGGCTGACGCCGGGCGAGGCCGGCTGGGTCGCCTCGAACGGGCCGACGTGGCGCGGGTTCTTCGTCCAGGACTACCGCGCCGAGAAGCCCGTGGTGCTGACGTCCAGCCCCGCCGACCCGGCGCGCACCGTCCGACGCGGTGACGTCGTCGCGCTCTCCCACGCCCGGACCGGGGCGACCCTGCACGCCGACGGTCGGCGCGTGGCCGGTGTCCACGCCACGGCGAGCGACGCCGAGCGCTGGGAGCTCGGCGCGCCCGGCCCTCCGCAGCAGACGACGCCCGACGGATGGGTCGACGAGGACCTGGTCGCGCTGCGCCACGTGCGCAGCGGCTCCTACCTGGCCAGCCGCGCCGGGGCGCGCTCGCCCGTGACGGGGCAGCAGCTCGTCGAGCTGGGCGACCAGCCCGACGCCTGGCGCCTCGAGGTGGACGGCGGCGGCCCCTGGTGCGCGGGCGCGCGGGTCCGGCTGGTCCACGCGGCGACGGGAGCGGCGCTGCACTCGCACCTACGCTCGTCGGCGGCGACGGGCGGCCGCCAGGAGGTCACGGGCTTCGCGGCGCGCGACACGAACGACTGGTGGACGGTCCTCGAGGTCCGCTGACGCCACCTACTCCGCCGAACCTGCGATCGCAGACGCCATCCGGCCGGATGACGGTCATGATCGCAGGTTCGACGTCGGTGGCAGGGCGGATGGCGGTGAGGATCGCAGGTTCGGCGGCACCGCGGCCGTCAGGCCTGCGCCGGGCCTGTCGAGTCGCGGACCACCAGGTGGGTGGGGAGCTCGACCGACGCCGCGACGCGCGGGTGAAGCCGATCCAGCGCCGCGAGCAGCAGGTCGGCGGCATGGTGGCCGGCGCGTTCGGTCGGCACGGCGACGGTGGTCAGCGCGGGCCGGACCAGGTCGGCACCGAACACGTCGTCGCAGCCCACGACGCTGAGGCGACCGGGCACGTCGACTCCGCGCGCGGCCAGCCGGTCGAGGACCCCGAAGGCGAGCAGGTCGTTGAAGACGAGCACGCCCGTGACACCGGATGCGAGCACCGCGTCGGCGACCGCCGGACCGGCCTCGCGCTTGGGCGCGTAAGGACCGAGCCCGACGAGCTCCACGCCGAGTCGCCCGGCCGCGAGCGCGAGCGCCTCACGCCGGTGACCGTCCGACCACGACGTCCGCGGGCCGCCCGCGTACGCGATCCGGCTGTGCCCCAACGAGACCAGGTGCTCCAGCGCCTGGACCTCGCCGTTGGGGGTGTCCATCGCGACGCTCGCGAACTCCGCGCCGGGGACTGTCCGGTTGATCGTCACGAGCGGGACGTCCTGCGACCAGCGGGCGATGTCGTCGTCGCCCATCCGCGAGGCCGCGAGGATGACGCCGTCGACTGTCCCGCGGATGCTGCGCAGGGTGCGCTCCTCGGCCTCCACGGACTCCTCGGTGTCGACGAGGACGTGCACGTACCCGCCCTCGCGCAGCCGGGACTGGGTGCCGCGCATGATGCCGAAGAAGAACGGGTTCATGATGTCCGGCACGACGAGCGCGACGGTCTGGGTGCGGCCGGAGCTCAGCGCCCGCCCGGCGGCGCTGGCCGAGTACCCGAGGTCGCGCGCGGCGGCCAGGACGCGCTCGGCGGTCACCGCGTTGACGCGTCCCGGCATGCACAGCGCGCGGGACGCGGTGGAGACGGCAACGCCGCTGCGCTCCGCGACGTCGCGGAGCGTCGGTGCTCGCTCGGGCATGAGGCTCCTGCCTGCTCATCTCGCCGGTCCACCCGACGGGATCGAGAGCCATCCTGCCTTCCCAGGCCACGCTTCGGCAACAACTGGCAAACGATTGCCGCGGATGAGGAACGCGGGTTAGGGTCGTCCCGACGACGAATGCGCGGCACGGATGCCGCGCGCAGGTGGCCGACGACGAGCACCGCCGGACGGCCGTCGACGAAGGAGCAGAGCGTGAGCAGCGCCGACCAGACCGGCTCGACGACCACCCCGACGAGCAGCGCCGGCGGCACCGCCATCGCCCGCGCCGAGGTGCTCGTCACGAGCCCGGACCGCAACTTCGTCACGCTGCGCCTGACCACCGCGGACGGCGTCGTCGGCCTGGGCGACGCGACCCTCAACGGCCGCGAGCTGTCGGTGGTCAGCTACCTGCAGGACCACGTGGTCCCGCTGCTGATCGGCCGCGACGCGCACCGCATCGAGGACACGTGGCAGTTCCTGTACCGCTCGGCGTACTGGCGCCGCGGGCCGGTGACCATGGCCGCGATCGCCGCGGTCGACGTCGCCCTGTGGGACATCAAGGCGAAGCTCGCGGGCATGCCGCTGTACCAGCTGCTGGGCGGCGCCAGCAGGAACGGCCTCCTCGCCTACGGCCACGCGAGCGGCCGCGACCTGCCGGAGCTGTTCGACTCCATCCGCAAGCACCGCGAGCAGGGCTTTCGCGCCATCCGCGTGCAGACGTCCGTGCCGGGCATCGACTCCGTCTACGGGGTCGCCGCGCAGCCGTCGACCGGCGGCCGCTACGACTACGAGCCCGCCCAGCGCACCGCGCTCCCGGCCGAGGAGGACTGGGACACCCGCGCGTACCTGCGCCACATCCCCACGGTCTTCGAGGCGGTCCGCAGCGAGTTCGGCCCGGAGCTCCCCCTGCTCCACGACGGCCACCACCGCATGACCCCCATCCAGGCCGCGCGGCTCGGCAAGGACCTGGAGCCGTACGACCTGTTCTGGCTCGAGGACTGCACGCCGGCGGAGAACCAGGAGGCCCTGCGCCTGGTCCGCCAGCACACCACCACGCCGCTCGCGATCGGCGAGGTCTTCAACACCGTGTGGGACTACCAGACGCTGGTCCGCGAGCAGCTCATCGACTACGTCCGCGGCGCGGTCACCCACACGGGCGGCATCACCGCGCTGCGGCGCATCTTCGACTTCGCCGCGCAGTACCAGATCAAGAGCGGCATCCACGGTCCCACCGACATCTCGCCGGTCGGCATGGCCGCCGCGCTGCACCTGGACCTCGCCATCCACAACTTCGGCATCCAGGAGTACATGCAGCACGGGGCCCGGACCGACGAGACGTTCCGGTCCACCTTCACGTTCGTCGACGGCTTCCTGCACCCCGGCGACGAGCCAGGGCTGGGCGTCTTGTACGACGACGACGTCGCCGCGCGCTACCCGTACCAGCAGGCCTACCTGCCGTTCAACCGGCTCAAGGACGGGACCGTCCATGACTGGTGACGCCCACCCGATGTGGCTGCCCGACGAGGTGTGGCGTCCGCTCGGCTCGCGGCGCGTACTGCTGGCAGCGGACCTCGACGACGCCGTCGTCCGGACGGTCCACGCCGAGCTGTCCAACGCGACGTCGCGCTGGGGCGGCTCGCTGACGGTCGCGGACGAGCGGACGTCCGTCGACGAGCACGACGTCGTGCTGGCCGTCGTCACCCACGCGGCCGGGCGCGGGACGATCGCTGCCCGCGACGAGCACCCGTGCGCTGCCCCGTGGGCCCCGGCCGTCCGCACGGCGCTGGGTGACCGGATGACGATCGACGCCGGCGCGCCCCTGCAGGACGGCATGTTCGGCATCGGTCGCCCGACGGGCGTCACGACCGTGCTGGCCGCCCCCGGCGCCGCCCTGCTCCACGGTCTGCGCACCCTGGTCCGACAGGGCGAAGTGGCGTTCGTCGGCACCGACGACCTGCTCTGGGACCTTCCCGCCCAGCCGGTCCGGAGACTCGACCACTGAGACGACGTGGGCGTCCACGACGCATGGGCCCGGTGGAGCGCGGGTACGCGGGCGGCTCGAGCCCTGACGGCGCCGCGACGACGGCCCACGGCGCCGAGATCTGGCGAGCGTGCACGCGCTAGGGCTGCTACGACTCGGACCACGTCCGCGCGGTCGTCGAGCGCCCCGCGGGCGCGGACCAGGTCTTGCTGCACGGGTCGGTCTCCACCACCGACGGCCTGCCTGAGGAGGAGTGGTACCCCGCCTCGACCGAGACCGGATGCGCGGGAACCGTGGACGTGCTGTCCGACCCCACCTCACCTGGCGACAGCGTGATGGCGGCGGGTGACATTCATGCGTCGGTCGACGGGGACGCGAAGAACACCGTCATCCAAGATGGCGCCATCACGTTCGTCGGCGCCCTCGTCGCCCTCGTGCCAGGAATCGGGCTCGCGGTGCTGATGGATGACCGTCCCTGGCGGCGCCGACCGGGCGGCTCGCACGAGGCCGTGGTCAACGGCCGCGTTCACCGCTGGCGGTGAAGCGGTCGCGGAAGCCGGCGACGACGGGAAGCGCCTTGCGGAGCAGGACAAGGGGTCCGACGCGGCCAGGACGATGACTCAGTCCGACGCAAAAAACGCCAGGTCGGCCGCGGCGACCACGACTCGAACTGCCTCGAAGGAGACCGACTACTCGCTGCGGTCAGCCGGCGAACGGCCCCGTCGTGGGCCGGCTGCGGCGTGGGTCGCAGCTGCCAGGAGATCGTCGACCGCCGCACGGATGCGGTCCGCGTCGGTGACCGTCATCCCCAGGCCGTCGAGCATCGCGGCCGGGATGCCGACCGCCTGCTCGCGCAGCTCGCGGCCGCGCTCGGTCAGGGAGATGGCGAGCACGCGCTCGTCTCCCCCCGCCCGACGACGCTCGACCAGCCCCATCGCCTCGAGCCGCTTGACGATCGGCGACGCGGTGGGCGGCTCCAGGTGCAGGTGGGACGCGAGCTCCTTGAGCGAGAGGTCACCGTGCTGCCAGAGGGCGAGCATCGCCATGTACTGGGGGTGGGTCAGGCCGAGCGGTTCCAGCAGAGGACGGTAGAACCCGACGAGCGCCCGCGCCGCGGCCGAGACGGCCAGGCACAGCTGCGCCTCGACGGCCAGCGGGTCGACGAGCTCCTCGGGCATACGGGCATCGTAGGCGTCCACGCTATAGTTAGTGCCCTCACGAATAGAGGTCTCACCATGAGCATCGGCGACGCCTTCGACGCGTTCAACGAGCGCGTCACGCTCTTCCTGCTGCGGTTCGTCGGGCCGCCCCAGGTCGGCCCGTCGCGCGCGGCCGACTCCGCCGCGCGCACGGACGCCGCCGGGCGGGCCTACGACACCGAGCTGCGCGGGCAGTTCGTGCGTGTGACCGGCCCCGACGGGCGTCCGTACCTCGTCGAGCGCTGAGCCCGACGCGGGCCTATCCGATCGGGTTCCACCCGTCCGCGCCCGCCAGGTAGCGCGCCGGCGTGTAGCTCGCGGCGTCCGCGTCGGACAGCTGCGGGCGGTTGCCGTTGGCCGTGGCCCCGGCGCCCGTGTTCTTGTACTCGCGGAATCGCGCCTTGGACCACACGTTCCCGGACATGTCGATCCACGGTTGAGCGGTCGCCATGGTCGCCGACATCGACGTCTCGCGGTACAGCACCTGCGCGTCCTGACCCCACGGCCGGCCGAGCTGCGTGGTGTTGTTGGTCGCCCCGGTGATCGTCGAGCGGTAGATCAGGAAGCCGTACGGTTTGGCCGCATCGGTCTTCGCCGCCGTGATCGGACCACCGGTACTCCGGCGCTGGTAGATCGACGCCCGGTCCAGCACGGCGGTGCCGCCCCCGAAGATGAAGTCCACGGTCCCCTCGACGTACGAGTCGACGATGTAGGACCGCCCCGAGTTGAGGAGCAGGGTGTCCTGGTTGCCGAGGAACCGGACGTTGCGGAACGTCGCCCGGTCCGCGTCCACGTTCACGGCCACGGCCTGCGAGCCCTCGCCGTAGTCGTTGGACAGCGTCAGGTTCTCCACGACGAGGTCCTTCGCCTTGACGAAGAACGTCGCGGACCCCGACGTGCCGTAGCCGCCGGCGCTCGACCGGTTGTTCACGACGACCGTCTGCTGCGGCGTGCTGCCCGTGCCGCGCAGCGTGACGAACGGCTTGTTCACCGTGACGATCTCGCGGTAGGTCCCGGGCTTGACGGTGATCACCTGGCGGGTGGTGTTCGTCGACGGGATCGCGTCGACGGCGGCCTGCACGGTCTTGTACGTGCCCGTGCCGTCCCCCGCGACGGTCGTCGTGGTCGGTGTCGTCGTCCCGCCGCCGGAACCGGCAGCGGTGAAGCCGCTCCACTGCACCTTCGCAGCGTCGTCGCACGCCTCCTGCACGATGGGCGCACCCGAGGCCGTCGACCCGTCCTTCACGGCCAGGCACAGTCCCGACGAGGCGTTGCGCACCTGCCACTTGCCGGACTGCGACGACGCGACGGCGGTCCAGGTCTGGTTGGCCTGTGCGGCACAGCCCCACTGCTGGAGCGCGGTGCCCGTGGCGGACGATCCGCCCGCGACGTCGACGCACTGCTGGGAAGCGCCGTTCACCAGCCGGAAGCCGGCGCCCTGCGTCGTGACCGTCCAGGTCTGCCGGGCCGCACCGGTCTCGCACGTGGCCGACGTCAGCGGCGTGCCGTTGGCCGTCGTGCCACCCGGGACCTCCAGGCACTTGCCCGACGCGCCGGAGCGCAGGACGACCGCACCGGTCGCGACGCCACCGCTGGATCCACCCGTGCCGGTGCCAGGGTCCGTCGTCGCGCCGTCGATGCCGATGTTCGCCTGCGGCCCGGTGTACTTGGCCAGCAGCGCTGGCACGTCGGCCGCCTTGTCGAGCGTGTAGGAGTAGAACGACGACGGCGTGAATGCGCTGCCGTTGGTGGTCTGGTCACCGGTCGAGCTCACGACGATGCTGCCGGACTGGCGCAGCTGCGCCGCCGTCGACTCGATCGCGTACGGGTTGTTGATGTGGTCGAAGTAGCTGTTCTCCAGCACCATCTTGGTGGCGCCGCGCGAGAGGTTGCCGTAGCTGGTGATGTCCTCCAGCCAGTTGTTGTACAGGTGCGCGTACTGCACGTTGTCCGTGGACGGGTTGCGCTGGTTCGTGTCGTGGATCCAGTTGTGGTGGATGGTCATGCGCGCGGTGACGTTGTCCGTCCAGCCGATACCGAACGCCTTGTTGGTGTTCCCCAGCTCGTTCCACGACACGGTCAGGTTGGTGGTGTCGAGACGGCTGTCGATGAGGCCGTCGTTGGTGCTCAGGATGCGGTTGTGGTCGATCCAGACGTTCGACGCGGTGTCCATCTGGATGCCGTCGTAGTCGTAGGCCTTGTCGTCCGGGTCGTCGTCGGCCATCTTCGTGTCGCCGAGCGTGAGGTTGCGGATGATGACGTTCTTGGTGCCCGGGTTCAGGTGCAGCCCGCCGTGGACGAGCTTGCCGCTGCTGCCGACGCCGATGATCGTCTTGTCCGACGTCACGGGGATCTCGTAGCCGTACGGCGAGACCGTGATGGCCGCCGCCACGCGGACCACCTACTTCCCGCTCGCCGCGGCGTACTTCTTGAGGTCGTCCAGCGTGGTGACGGTGACCGTCGTGCCGCCCGCACCGCCCGTCGTGCCCTGCGCGAAGCCGTCGGAGGTGTTCGACCAGGCCCGGCCGGTCGAGGGGACGGTGCCCGTGGGGGACGGTGTGGGGGTCGGCGTACTCGTGGTCGTCGGCTTGGGCGTGCTCGTCGCGGTCGGGGTGGGGGTGGTGGTCGTCGAACCGGTGCACGTGACACCGTCGAGCGTGATGGCGCTCGGCACCCGGTTCGCGGACGTCCAGGCGCCGTTGAACCCGAAAGACACCGAGCCGCCCATCGGCAGCGACGCGTTCCAGCCGGCCGGCTTCACGCTCACGGCCGCGCCCTGCTGGCTGAACGTGCCGTTCCAGCCGGACGTCACCGTCTGGCCGTCGGGGAACTGCCAGCCGACGGTCCACGTCGACTTGGCGTCCCCGAGGTTCTTGACGACGACGTCGGCGCCGAATCCTCCGGCCCACTGGTTGGTGACCGTGTAGGTGGCCGAGCAGCCGGTCGCAGCCTGCGCGGGGGCGGCCACCACCCCGAGACTGAGAACGGTCACAGACCCGGCGAGAAGTGCGAGTGCGCGGGCGCCGCGACCGGGACGCCCCTGACGGGGCCGGACTGCGGCGACGCTGCCGCTGTGCATCCTGAGATCACTCATGGCGGAAAGGTATGCGCTTGCCGTAACGCCCTGACAGGCGACGAAACGTTTCAGTCAACTCGTGCGAGCACTGCCGAGAGCCCCGGTCCGCGGTCGACCAGGCTCTCGTCGTGACGTGGACTCAACCGACCTGGGGAAGAGTCCCCGTGCCGACGACGCCGCCGGGCGGGCGCAAGACACCGAGCCGCACGGGCAGTTCGAGCGCGTGACCGGCCCCGACGGCCGCCCATACCTCGTTGAGCGCTGACCTGAGCGCCCCGGCCAGAGCGCCTCACTCGACCCAGTCGAACGACCGCTTGAAGGTGTCGCTGTCGTCCACGACGACCGGCGCGCCACCGGCCGCCGGGACGACGTAGACGACGTTGGGCGGGTGCGCGAACTCGTCGTTGCCGGGGTCGAGGCCGAAGACGATCCGGTTCCCGTCGGGGGACCAGTCCGGCGCGATCGCGAACCCGCCCTCGTCGTCCTGGTACACGACCGTCAGATCGCTGCCGTCGGGTGCGACGGTCCAGATCGGACCGACCGCGGAGAGCCGCTCCGCAGCGAAGAGGATGCGGGTGCCGTCCGGGGACCAGCGCGCCCACACCGTCGGCGGCGCCTCCGGTGTCGAGATCTGGTGCGCGTCGCTCCCGTCGACGTTCACCACCCACAGGCTCCCGCCCGTGTAGGGGTCCGGATCGGAGTTGACGGACCGATAGAAGACGAGCTGGTCGCCGTCCGGCGAGTAGTCGAGGGGGACGTCGTCGAAGGTGCCGGGTCGCGTGGTCACCCGGACCACGCCGCCCCCGTCCGCCACGCGCGCCGTGTAGATGCCGGTGCGCGACGGGTCATCGTCGTCCCACGCCTCGTACGCGATGCGGGTGCCGTCGGGTGACCACGCCAACGGCACCATGTTCAACGACGGGTCGGTCCGGGGCAGCGGCACGAGCTCGGCCGCATCGTCGGTCACGTCGAGCGTCGCGCCGGTCAACGGCGACACGAAGTCGCCCGGGAGCGTCAGGATGCGGCCGCCGTCCGGCGACACACGCACCACGCAGCAGGCAGCACCGGACGGGGTGAGCTCGCGCGTGTTTCCGCCGTCGGTCACCAGCACGGTCTGGACGTCGCCCGCCGTCGTGTGCGTGAAGTAGAGGTGGCCGTCCACCTCGCTGGCGGCGCCGGTCCGGGATGGCACCACCGCCGTCGCGAACGCCGAGCCTGCCACCGCACGGTCGTGGTCCGCCGAGCAACCGGCGCCCAGCGCCGCCCAGCACCCGAGGGCGAGGGTCACGCCGACGGAACGTGTGCGCATCATCCCGAACCCCATCGATCCGAACCCCGTCGATCGCTCCGGCGCCACGCTGCCATGTCGCCGCTCGCTCGTCGCGCGCGGTGGGCCACTCAGCGGTCCACGGGCGCGATCACCGGATGATCCCGCCCACGCGGGCAGTGCTGCACTGCCTGCGTCCCTCGGTCACTTCTCGCGTGAATCGGTCGGCGACGAGCGGCCATCCGGCTCCGCGTTCCGGCCACGCGGACGCGCGCGAGCCCCGGTCCGCGCTGGACCGGGGCTCGCGGGGTTGTGGACTCAGCCGACCTGGGGCAGGGTCCCCGTGCCGCCGTCACCGGCCGCCGAGATCGGCGGTGCGGCCGGCAGGTCGGTGCCCGAGCCGGGTGTGCCGGACGTGACGCCGGCCCCGACGGGCTCCTTGTGCATGTCGACCTTGGTCACGCCCTTGAACGTGAACTCCCCGAGCAGACCCTCGCCCTCGGCGTCGACCAGCACGAGCTGGCCGGGCTTGAGCTCGCCGAACAGGATCTTCTCGGACAGCGCGTCCTCGATGTCCCGCTGGATGGCGCGGCGCAGCGGCCGGGCACCCAGGACCGGGTCGTAACCCTTCTCCGAGAGCAGCTTCTTGGCCGCGGGCGTGATCTCGATGGCCATGTCCTTGTCGCGCAAACGCTTGTCGAGCTTGGCGATCATCAGGTCGACGATCGCGAAGATCTCCGGCTGCGAGAGCTGCGGGAACACGACCACGTCGTCGACGCGGTTGAGGAACTCGGGACGGAAGTGCGTCTTGAGCTCGTCGTTGACCTTGGCCTTCATGCGCTCGTACGACGTCGACAGGTCGCCGCCGGCCTGGAAGCCGGTCATGACGCCCTTGGCGATGTCCCGCGTGCCGAGGTTGGTGGTCATGATGATCACGGTGTTCTTGAAGTCGATCACGCGACCCTGGCTGTCGGTCAGGCGACCGTCCTCGAGGATCTGCAGGAGCGAGTTGAAGATGTCCGCGTGGGCCTTCTCGACCTCGTCGAACAGGACCACGGAGAACGGCTTGCGCCGCACCTTCTCCGTGAGCTGACCGCCCTCGTCGTACCCGACGTAGCCGGGGGGCGAGCCGAACAGCCGCGAGACGGTGTGCTTCTCCGAGAACTCGGACATGTCGAGCTGGATCAGCGCGTCCTCGTCGCCGAACAGGAACTCCGCGAGCGCCTTGGCGAGCTCGGTCTTCCCGACACCCGTGGGGCCGGCGAAGATGAACGAGCCACCGGGACGCTTCGGGTCCTTGAGCCCGGCGCGCGTACGGCGGATGGCCTGCGAGAGCGCCTTGATGGCGGCGTCCTGGCCGACGACCCGCTTGTGCAGGTTCTCCTCCATGTGGAGCAGACGGCTGGACTCCTCCTCGGTGAGCTTGAACACCGGGATGCCCGTGGCGTTCGCCAGCACCTCGGCGATGAGCTCCTCGTCGACCTCCGCGACGGCGTCGAGGTCGCCGGACTTCCAGGCCTTCTCCTTCTCCAGCCGCTTGAGGCCGAGCTGCTTCTCGGCGTCACGCAGGCGGGCGGCCTTCTCGAAGTCCTGCTCGTCGATCGCCGACTCCTTGTCGCGGCGCGTCTCGGCGATCTGCTCGTCGAGCTCGCGCAGCTCCGGCGGAGCCGTCATGCGACGGATGCGCAGGCGGGCGCCGGCCTCGTCGACCAGGTCGATCGCCTTGTCCGGCAGGTAGCGGTCGTTGACGTACCGGTCGGCCAGCGTGGCGGCGGCGACCAGGGCGGAGTCCGTGATGGACACGCGGTGGTGCGCCTCGTAGCGGTCGCGCAGGCCCTTGAGGATCTCGATCGCGTGCTGCAGGTTCGGCTCGGCCACCTGGATCGGCTGGAAACGGCGCTCCAGGGCCGGGTCCTTCTCGACGTACTTGCGGTACTCGTCGAGCGTGGTGGCACCGATGGTCTGCAGCTCGCCGCGGGCGAGCATCGGCTTGAGGATCGACGCGGCGTCGATCGCACCCTCGGCGGCACCCGCACCCACCAGGGTGTGGATCTCGTCGATGAACAAGATGATGTCGCCGCGCGTGCGGATCTCCTTGAGGACCTTCTTCAGGCGCTCCTCGAAGTCACCGCGGTAGCGGCTGCCGGCCACCAGGGCGCCCAGGTCCAGCGTGTACAGCTGCTTGTCCTTGAGCGTCTCGGGCACGTCGCCGCGCACGATGTCCTGCGCGAGCCCCTCGACGACGGCGGTCTTGCCGACGCCGGGCTCCCCGATCAGGACCGGGTTGTTCTTGGTGCGGCGGGACAGCACCTGCATGACCCGCTCGATCTCCTTCTCGCGCATGATGACCGGGTCGAGCTTGCCGTCCCGGGCCGCCTGCGTGAGGTTGCGACCGAACTGGTCGAGCACGGCGCTGCCCGACGGCTGACCCTCCTGCGGGCCACCGGCGGCCACGGGCTCCTTGCCCTGGTAGCCGGAGACGAGCTGGATGACCTGCTGGCGCACGCGGTTGAGGTCGGCGCCCAGCTTGTTCAGGACCTGGGCGGCGACGCCCTCACCCTCGCGGATCAGGCCGAGCAGGATGTGCTCGGTCCCGATGTAGTTGTGGCCGAGCTGCAGCGCCTCGCGCAGCGACAGCTCCAGCACCTTCTTGGCGCGCGGCGTGAAGGGGATGTGCCCCGACGGCGCCTGCTGGCCCTCGCCGATGATCTCCTGCACCTGCGCGCGCACGGCCTCCAGGGAGATGCCGAGCGACTCGAGCGCCTTGGCCGCGACGCCCTCACCCTCGTGGATCAGACCCAGGAGGATGTGCTCGGTCCCGATGTAGTTGTGGTTGAGCATCCGTGCCTCTTCTTGGGCAAGGACGACCACGCGACGGGCTCGGTCCGTGAATCTCTCGAACATGTGCACTCCTCACGAGCTGCGTGCCTACCGGTTCCGCGCCGGGCGCTGCGGGGTCGATAGGACGGCGTTGTTCGATGCTAACGGCGCCATACCCCCGCAACTGCCCGTGTTCGCCGCAGGCGTGATCCGGCCTCGCCGACATCACCTCCCGCCCCTGTTCTGCCGATACTTCTCAGCGTGAGACCTCTCGTGCGCCAGGGCGCCGCCCACCAGCGGCGGGGGACCGTGGCGTCCATGCCGCTCGCAGCACTCGCCCTGGCGTGCGGGCTGGCGGTCGCGGGCTGCACCGCGGACTCCTCGTCCTCGCGCCCCCGACCGTCGCGATCGGCCGTCAGCAGCTCGACCGCCCCAGCCGTCACACCTGTCGACCACCTGGACGGTGCGACCAGGGCGGTTGTGAGCGGCGTCGGGATCGACGTCCCGGCCGGCTGGCACACGGACTCACCGGCGGGCGGGGCCGCCGAGGTGCTCCGGCTCTTTCCGGCTGGAGCCGCCGACCCGGTCGTCGTCCTGACCGTCGGCAGGAAGACGGGCATCGATGAGGTCGGCGTCGACGGAGCGCTCGACGGTCTCACGCGCGCATGGGGCGGTACCGCTCACGAGCTCCGTCGATCCGGCGTCACGTGGCCTGCCGCTCTCGACCCAGAAGCGGTGACGTTCACCTACGAGGACCTGCGCGGCGCCGACTCGACGTGGCAAGCGATGGCGGTCGCCGGGCACGACGAGGAGAAGACCACCCTGGCTCTGGTTCTCCTGGTGGCGCCCAGCGGCGAGCTGGAGACCTCAGCGGCGCTCGAGGTCGCCGGGACGATCCGCTTCGACGGCTGAGAGCCAGGCCTGCTCACCCGGCGGGGTGGACGATCACCCACGTCGCGACCGTGACGCCGTCGGACTGGTTGCTCAGGCGGTGCGGGGTGCTGCAGGCGTAGGAGACGGTGTCGCCGGCGCGGACGACGACGCGCTCGTCCGGGAAGTCGATGGTCAGCTCGCCGGCGGTCACGGTGCCGATCTCGTAGCCGACGTGCGTGACGAGCTCGGTCTGGCCGCCGCCCGTGGACCCGGGCGGGTAGGTGGACTCGAAGAAGTCGACGTCACGGGACAGACCGGGCGACAGGCGGCGGAAGACGACGCCGCCCTCGAGCCGCACGACGTCCGCCTCGACCGCGCGGCGCACGACGTAGCCGCCGTCCTGCAGCGCTGCGGGCGCGTCCGTCGAGGCGCCGCCGAACACGTCGACGAGGCTCGCGTCGAGCGCCGTGACGAGGGCGAAGAGCCGGTTGACGGAAGGCCGCAGCACGCCGCGCTCGATCTGGGAGACGGCGCTGGCCGAGATACCGAGCCGCGCACCGACCTCGCGCAGCGTCAGGCCCCGCTCTTCGCGCAGCTCGCGCAGTCGCGCCCCCAGCTGCTCCGCGTCGAACGCGTCGAGCAGCCGCCCGGCCTCGTCGTCGAGCGCACCGTGCGCGTCCGGCGTCGTCGTCACGTCGTCCTCCTGCCCGCTCTCGGCGCCTGCAGCCTCGTCGCCACAGGTCGTTTCACGCCTGAAGTCCAAAGTTCACAAACCGGAAACCGCCGCAGGGTTGTGAAGTCATAGATTCACACCCGTTCAGCCATCGCTTCACCACGTCAGCGTACCCACCGCCCAGCGTGAGGATCCCCATGAACCCCGACTACTCGGCCGACGAGCCCGCCGGCACCACCGCCACCTTCCCCGAGCCGCCCGCGAGCGGCGGCGCCGGTCCGGCGGACAGCGAGCTCCCCCACGACATCCTCGAGGCGGCGGGCCTGCCCCCGGGCGCCGGCCTCATCAAGCCGCACTACGACCCGCGCCTCACCAACGAGGACCTCGCGCCGCTGAAGAAGCAGACCTGGTCGTCGTACAACATCTTCGCGTTCTGGATGTCCGACGTGCACAGCGTCGGCGGCTACGTGACGGCTGGCTCGCTCTTCGCGCTCGGCATCGCCAGCTGGCAGGTGCTCGTCTCGCTCGTCGTCGGCATCGTCATCGTGCAGTTCTTCTGCAATCTCGTCGCGAAGCCCAGCCAGAAGACGGCCGTCCCCTACCCCGTCATGAACCGGGCCGTCTTCGGCGTCCTGGGCGCCAACATCCCCGCCGTCATCCGCGGTCTGATCGCGGTGGCCTGGTACGGCGTGCAGACGTTCCTGGCCGGCGAGGCACTCAACATCATCTTCCTCAAGTTCATCCCGAGCTCCGCGAACCTGCTCGAGCACTCGTTCCTGGGGCTGTCCGCCCTCGGCTGGGTCTCCTACGCGATCCTCTGGGTGGCGCAGGCCGCGCTGTTCTGGACCGGCATGGACACCATCCGCAAGTTCATCGACTGGGCCGGCCCGGCCGTCTACGTCGTGATGATCGCCCTGGCGATCTACCTGGTCTCCAAGGCCGGCTGGAGCAACATCTCCCTCAACCTCTCGACCGGGCCCGCCATGACCTTCGGCGCCTCCATCCCCGTCATGCTCGGCGCGATCGCCCTGGTGGTGTCCTACTTCTCCGGACCCATGCTCAACTTCGGCGACTTCGCCCGGTACGGCGCGAGCTTCAAGAAGGTGAAGAAGGGCAACTTCCTGGGTCTGCCCGTCAACTTCCTGTTCTTCTCGCTGCTCACCGTCATCTGCGCGTCGGCCACCGTCCCGGTGTTCGGCGAGCTCATCACCGACCCGATCAAGACCGTCCAGGCCATCGACACCCCGTTCGCGGTGCTGCTGGGCGGCCTGACGTTCGTCACGGCGACCGTCGGCATCAACATCGTCGCCAACTTCATCTCCCCCGCGTTCGACTTCTCCAACGTCTCCCCGCAGCGCATCAGCTGGCGGATGGGCGGCATGATCGCCGCCGTCGGCTCCGTCGTCCTGATGCCGTGGAAGTGGTACGCGAACGACGACGCCATCCACTACACGCTCGGCGTGCTGGGCGCGCTCATCGGCCCACTGTTCGGCATCCTCATCGCCGGCTACTACGTGGTGGGCAAGCAGCGCGTGCGGGTCGACGACATGTTCTCGATGTCCACGAAGGGCAAGTACTGGTTCACGGGCGGGTACAACCGCAACGGCGTCGCCACGGTGATCGTCGCGGGGCTCGTGTCCGTCGCCTGCGCGGTGCTGCCCAAGACGTTCGCCGACATGGGGGCGTTCGACGTCACCGAGATCTCGCAGTACAGCTGGTTCATCGGCTGCGCGCTCGGGTTCGCCATCTTCACGTTCCTCGAGCGCCGCAACCCGCAGATCCCGCTGCTCGACGCCGACGACCCGCACGTCTCCGACGGCACCGTCGAGGCCCGCACGGGCACCGCGGTGGTAGGCGAGGAAGTGGCCTGACCCGATGCGCATCCGGGTCATCAACCCCAACACCACCCGGGCGATGACCGACCTCATCGGTCGGTCCGCCCGGGTGGTGGCGTCACCGGGCGTCCTGGTGGACGCCGTCCAGCCGACGATGGGACCGGCCTCCATCGAGAGCCACTACGAGGAGGCGCTGGCCGTCCCCGGCATCCTCGAACAGGTGGCGCTCGGCGAGGCCGAGGGCGTCGACGGATACGTCGTCGCCTGCTTCGGCGACCCGGGCCTGGACGCGGCGCGTGAGCTGGCGTCCGGGCCGGTGCTCGGGATCGCCGAGGCGGCGATGCACGCCGCGTCGCTCGTCGCGCGGCGCTTCGGGATCGTCACGACGCTGGACCGCACGCGCGGGCGGGCGCATGAGCTCGTCGCGCGGTACGGCTTCGCGGACGCCTGCGTCGAGGTCCGGGCGTGCGAGATCCCCGTGCTGGACCTGGAGCACGACCCGGACGTGCTCGCGCGCGTGGTCGCCGAGTCGCGCGCGGTGGTCGAGCAGGGCGCCGAAGCCGTCGTGCTGGGGTGCGCGGGCATGACGGCGCTGTGCCGGTCGGTGTCCGACGAGGTCGGCGTGCCCGTCGTCGACGGTGTGACCGCCGCCGTGCTGCTGGCGCAGTCGCTGGTCGCCATGGGCTTGCGCCCGTCGGCGCGCGGCGAGTACGCACCCCCGCCCGCCAAGCCCATGACCGGCCTGCTCGCAGGTTTCGAGATCATGTCCGCCACGAAACACGACGCGCCATTTGGCGTTGTACGTTCGCCCGCATGACAGTGGTGCGCGCGGCACGCGTATGGATCGGCGGGGCGTTCGGCCCCGCCCAGGTGCGGGTCGACGAGGGGGTCGTGGTCGCGGTCGCCGCGTACGACGCACCGCTGTGGCCCGACGACGAGGTCATCACGCTCGCCGACGACGAGGTCCTGCTCCCCGGGCTCGTCGACTCGCACGTGCACGTCAACGAGCCCGGCCGCACGCACTGGGAGGGCTTCGCGTCGGCCACGCGGGCCGCGGCGGTCGCGGGCGTCACGACGATCGTCGACATGCCGCTCAACTCGATCCCGCCCACGACGACGCCCGACGCGCTGGCCGCCAAGCTGGCCGCGACGCAGGGCAAGCTCAGCGTGGACGTCGCCTTCTGGGGCGGCGCCGTGCCGGAGAACCTGGGCGCCCTGGGGCCGCTGCACGCCGCCGGCGTGCGGGGCTTCAAGGCGTTCCTGGCGCCGTCGGGGGTCGACGAGTTCGGCCACCTGGACGCCGAGCAGCTGCGCGCCGCGCTCGCGGAGGTCGCCGCGCTGGGCTCCGTGCTCATCGTGCACGCCGAGGACCCGTCGCACCTGCACGGTTCCGGCCCGCTGGGGTCGCGGTACGACGACTTCGTCGCGAGCCGCCCGCCCGTCAGCGAGCGCGAGGCCGTCGCGCGCGTCATCGACGGCGTCCGCGAGACCGGCGCCCGCGCGCACATCCTGCACGTGTCCGCCGCCGACAGCCTGGACCTGGTGCGCGCAGCCCGCGCCGAAGGGCTGCCACTGACCGTCGAGACGTGCCCGCACTATCTGACGCTGAGCGCCGACGACGTGCCCGCGGGGGCCACCCAGTACAAGTGCTGCCCGCCCATCCGCGACTCCGCCAACCAGGACCTGCTGTGGGAGGCGGTGCTCGACGGGACCGTCGACGCGGTCGTGTCCGACCACTCCCCCGCCACCGAGGACGTCAAGAACGTCGACGACGACTTCGGGCTCTCGTGGGGCGGCATCGCCGGTCTGCAGCTCGGGTTCTCGGCGACGTGGACCGCGGCACGGGCCAGGGGAATCACGCTGGACGCGCTGCTCCCGCTCTTCACGACCGGCCCGGCCCGCGTCGCAGGCTTGTCCGCCGGCGTCATCGAGCCCGGCGCCCCCGCGCACCTCGTGGCGTTCGCGCCCGACGACGAGCACGTGGTGGACCGCCACCGCCTGGAGCACCGCAACCCCGTCTCGCCGTACCACGGGGCCCGGCTGCGCGGCGTGGCCCGCACGGTGTGGCTGCACGGCGAGGCCGTCGTCGTCGACGGCGCGGTCGCCCACCCCGGCACCGGCCGGGCTCTCCTGCCGGAGGTGGCCAGTGTCTGAGACCCCGAGTCGCGCGTCCATCGCCACCTGGGACCCCGGGCAGCGCCACCTGGTGCTGATGCTCGCTCTCACCTTCACCACGGGCATCGTCGACGCCGTCGGCTACCTGGGCCTGGACCGCGTCTTCACCGCCAACATGACCGGCAACGTCGTCATCCTGGGGATGGCGATCGCCGGCGGCGACGGGCTGCCGATCCTGGGCCCGACGCTCGCGCTCGCCGGGTTCCTGGCGGGCGCCGCGATCGGCGGCCGCGTCCTGCGCACCGCCCCACCCGACTGGTCGAACCGGACCAGCGGCACGTTCATGGCGACAGGTGTCCTGGCCACCGCACTGGGGATCGCGGCCGTGATCGTTCCACCGCACGCCGGTGAGGCGTGGGCGCTGGTGGTCACCGTGCTGCTGGCCGTGGCGATGGGCCTGCAGGCCGCGACCGCACGTCGGCTCGCCGTCAAGGACGTGACGACGGTCGTCGTGACGTCGACGTTGACGGGTCTGGCCGCCGACTCGCGGCTGGCCGGCGGCGACGGGTCCAACTGGGCGCGCCGGGCGCTCGCGGTGGCGCTGATCCTCGTGGGAGCCGGCGTCGGGGCGCTCCTGCTCCGTGCGGGCGGCCAGCGAGGCGTCGGGGTCGGGATGCTGGTGGCGGGCGTGCTCGCGATCGCGGTCTCCGCGCTCGGGCACCGCCACCGCGACGAGCGGAGGGACGCATGACCGTGGTCCCGACCCTGCACCAGGGGATGCACGTGCGGCCCGACGAGACCTACCTGGCCTCCACGCCCGACACAGTCCTGTGGGGACGCCTCCCGTGCGCGGCCGACGAGCCCGTCCTGCGCATCGCGTCCGGCACCCACGTCACGATCGACACCGTCAGCCACGAGGGTCTGCTGGCCGACCAGGGCAGCGACCCGCTCGCATTCTTCGGCGGTCACGGCGTCGCGCCCGACGACGTCCTCGACGACGCGATCGCGATCGCGCGCGAGCTGACCCGTGACCCCGCGGACGGCCCGCACGTCGTCACGGGACCCATCCACGTCGAGGGCGCGGCGCCCGGCGACCTGCTGGCGATCACGGTCCTGTCGACCACCCCGCGCGTCCCGTACGGCGTCATCTCCAACCGCCACGGCCGCGGTGCGCTGCCCGACGAGCTGCCGCGCGGCGGCGAGACGGTCAGTGTCTTCACGCCCGTGGCCGAGGGGCCGGACGGCCTCGTCGGAACCCTGCCCGTCGTCGAGGGCGGCGACCGCCTCGTCGAGTTCCCGCTCGCACCGTTCCTGGGGATCATGGGCGTCGCGGTGGCGGGCGACGAGCGTCCCCACTCGGTGCCGCCCGGCGCGCACGGCGGCAACATCGACATCAACCTGCTCCAGGTGGGAGCCACGCTCTACCTGCCGGTCCAGGTGCCGGGTGCCCTGGCGTACGTCGGCGATCCGCACTTCGCCCAGGGCGACGGCGAGGTCGCACTGACCGCCCTCGAGGCGTCGCTGCGGGTCACGCTGAGGTTCGACGTGGTCTCGCGCAACCGAGCGCTCGCGGAGCTCGGCGACCTGACCGGCCCCCTGGTCCGCACCGACGACTACCTGATCCCCACCGGGATGGACCCGGACCTCGACGAGGCGATGCGCTGCTGCGTGCGCGCCGCGATCGCGCTGATCCGAGCCCGCTGGGGGCTCGACGAGCATCTGGCCTACGCGTACCTGTCGGCCGCGACCGACTTCGACATCAGCCAGGTCGTCGACCAGGTCTGCGGTGTGCACGCGCGCATCCGGGTCGCGGACTTCGACGGGGTGCCGCGGGAGGCTCGGCGATGATCCCTCCCGACCTGCAGGCGGCGTTCGAGGCGTACGAGCGCGCGATCGGCGAGAACGACCTGGCGATCCTCGACGACTCGTTCGCGCCCGGCCCGGACACGCTGCGCGGCGACGCCGCCGGCCTGCTCGTCGGGCACGACGCGATCAGCTCCTTCCGGGGGGCGCGCGGCGGCGTGGCCCCCCGCGTGCTGGACCGCGTGGAGTCGCGGCGCCTGGCCGACGACTGCTGGCTGCTGGTCGCCACGTCGCGCTACGTCGGCGGCGGGACGGGCCTGCAGACGCAGGTGTGGCAGCGTGCCGACGACCGGTGGCGGATCGTCGCCGCGCACGTCACCGGCCGCACGCCGTCGTTCGACCGGACGCTGTGGCGGACGGTCGGGGACCCGCTCTACCAGGGCGCGTTCGAGGGGCCGCTCGCTGGTCTGCGCGTGGCCGTGAAGGACCTGTTCGCGGTCAAGGGCTATCGGATCGGCGCAGGCAACCCGACGTGGCTGCGCGACGCCCGGCCCGAGCGGGCCCACGCCCCGGCGGTCCGGGACCTCCTCTACGGCGGCGCGTCCGTGCGCGGCATCGCGCGAACCGACGAGTTCGCGTACTCGATCGCCGGCACCAACGCGCACTACGGCACCCCGCCCAACGGCGCGGTCCCGCACGGGCTGCCCGGGGGGTCGTCGAGCGGACCCGCGAGCGCGGTGGCGACCGGCCAGGCGGACGTCGCGCTGGCCAGCGACACCGCCGGTTCCATCCGCGTGCCCGCGTCGTACCAGGGTCTGTGGGGGCTGCGGACCACGCACGGGCTCGTGCCACGGCAGGGGATGCTGCCGCTCGCGCCGTCCTTCGACACGGTCGGCTGGCTGACGCGTGACGGCGCGACGCTGGAGGCGGTCGCGGCGTGGTGTCTCGACGCTCCCGACGACCAGCCGGTGCCGCTGGGTGGCCGTCTGCTGGTCCCGAGCGAGGCGCTGGACGCGTGCCAGCCGGCGACCCGCGCGGCGTTCGAGGAGTGGGCCGCGCTGCGCGACGTTCAGCCGGTGTCCGTCGGCGCGCTCGACGACTGGTTCGAGGCGTTCCGCACCGTCCAGGGCGCCGAGGCGTGGCGCGCGAACGGCACCTGGCTCGAGGCGCACCCCGACGCCCTGGGCGCCGACGTGGCCGCGCGGTTCGCGCTCGCCCGCGCGGTGACCGACGAGCAGGAGGCTGCCGCCCGCGAGCGCTGCCGCGCCCTGGCGACCACCGTGCGCACCCTCGCCGGCGACGCCGTCCTCGTCCTGCCCACCACTCCCGGGCCCGCACCGTCGCGCACAGCGAGCGCCGACGAGCTCGACGACGTCCGCGCCGCGACGCTGCGGATGACGGCGCTCGCCGGCATCGGCGGCCTGCCCGCCCTGTCCGTACCAGCCCTGTACGTCGAGTCCCCCCTCGGCGCGGCGCCGGTCGGCGTCTGCCTCGTCGGCCCGCGCGGGGCCGACCTCACGCTGGTCCGCCTGGGCCGACGCCTGGCCGGTGAGATCGCATGACCCCAGAACCGCCGAGGAGCACCATGCCGTCGTCCATCGACCTGCCCGTCGACCCGCCCGCCCGCCTGCTCATGGGCCCGGGCCCGGTCAACGCCGACCCGCGCGTGCTGCGCGCCCTGTCGACGCCGCTCGTCGGCCAGTACGACCCGGCGATGACGGGCTACATGACCGAGACGATGGCGCTGTACCGAGAGGTCTTCGCGACGAGCAACGAGGCGACGGTGCTCGTCGACGGCACGTCCCGCGCGGGCATCGAGGCGGCGATCGTCTCGCTCGTCCGGCCGGGGCAGCGCGTGCTCGTGCCAGTGTTCGGCCGGTTCGGGCACCTGCTGGCGGAGATCGCGCTGCGCGCGCAGGCCGACGTGCACACCATCGAGGTGCCGTGGGGGCAGGTGTTCACGCCCGCCGCGATCGAGGAGGCGATCGTCCGCGTGAAGCCGCACCTGCTGGCGATCGTCCAGGGCGACACGTCGACCACCATGAACCAGCCGCTCGACGAGCTGGGCGCGATCTGCGAGCGCCACGGCGTCCTGCTCTACACGGACGCCACGGCGTCGTTGGGCGGTAACGCGTTCGAGATGGACGCGTGGGGCCTGGACGCGGCGACCGCCGGGCTGCAGAAGTGCCTGTCGGGGCCGTCGGGCAGCGCACCCATCAGCCTGTCGGAGCGCGCCGTCGAGGTGATCCGCAGCCGCACGCGTATCGAGGCGGGCATCCGCGAGGAGTCCGACGAGGACACGGGCGAGCCCATCGCGTCCAACTACTTCGACCTCGGCATGATCCTCGACTACTGGGGGCCGCGGCGGCTCAACCACCACACCGAGGCGACGAGCATGCTCTACGCGGCGCGCGAGTGCGCGCGCGTGATCGTGGCGGAGGGGCGTCAGGCGGTCATCGACCGTCACGCCCGCGCGGGCGCCGCGATGCTGGCGGGTGTGCAGGGCCTGGGTCTCACGGTCTTCGGCGACGTCGCGCACAAGATGAACAACGTGGTGGCCGTCGAGATCCCGGCGGGCGTGGACGGCGACGGTGCGCGCGGTGCCATGCTGCGCGACTTCGGCATCGAGATCGGCACGTCGTTCGGGCCCCTGCACGGCCGCGTGTGGCGGATCGGGACCATGGGCGTCAACGCACGGTTCGACACCGTCCTGACCACGCTCGCCGCGCTCGAGCAGGTGCTGCGCCGCGCCGGCGTGCGCGTCCCTGCAGGTGGCGGCGTCGACGCGGCCTACGAGTCGTGGGGCTGAGCGTGCAGCCCGACCCCGCCGCCCTGCACGCCGCCGCCGTGCGGATCATGGCGCGCTGCGACGAGCTGGCCCGGTACTCGTCGCTGGCCACCGGCATCGAGCGCGTCTACCTGTCCCCCGAGCACGCGCGCGTGAACCGCGTCGCGGCCCGCTGGATGCGCGAGGTGGGCCTGGACACCTGGCAGGACGAGGCCGGCAACCAGTGCGGCCACCTGCCGGGCCGTGACCCCGACGCGCCGTCGCTGCTGCTCGGCTCGCACCTGGACACCGTCCGCGACGCGGGCCGGTTCGACGGGATCCTGGGCGTGCTCATGGCGATCGAGGTGGTGCGCGCGCTGGGGCCGCGCTGGCGGACCGCGCCGATCGGGCTGGACGTCGTCGCGTTCTGGGACGAGGAGGGCGCACGCTTCGGCACCGCGCTGCTCGGCTCGTCCGCGATGGCGGGGCTGTGGAAGCCGGAGTGGTGGGACCTGACCGACGAGCACGGCACGACGCTGCGCACCGCCTTCCACGAGTTCGGGCTGGACCCGGGCCGCATCGGCGCCGCGGCACGACCGGCGCACACGCTCGCCGGCTACCTCGAGGCGCACATCGAGCAGGGCCCGGACCTGGACCGTGGCAACGCGCCGCTCGGCGTCGTGACGTCCATCGCGAGCGCCCGCCGCTTCGCCGTGACCATCGAGGGCGAGGCCCGGCACGCCGGCGGCACCCGGTACGAGGACCGCCGCGACGCGCTGCTCGGCGCCAGCGAGGTGGCCCTCGCGGTCGAGCGCCTGTGCCGCGCGCAGCACCACATCGTCGGGACCGTCGGGCGCCTGGAGACCTTCCCGGGTGCCGTCAACGTGGTCCCGGGCGAGGCCCGGCTCACCGTGGACCTGCGCGGCGAGCACGACGACCACCGCGACCGCGTCTGGCGCGACATCTCCACCGAGCTCGACCAGATCGCGGGCCGCCGCGGCCTGCGCTGGTCCGCGACCGAGCTGCACGAGGCCCCCGCCGTCTGGTGCGACGGGCTGCTCCAGGACGTCGTCCGCGCCGGCATCGAGGACACGGGCGCGCGCGACGTCCCGACGATGTTCAGCCGCGCGGGCCACGACGCGATGGCGATCGGCGCGGTCACGGGCGTCGGCATGCTGTTCCTGCGCAACCCCGACGGCATCTCCCACCACCCGGCGGAGTCGGTCAGCCTGGCGGACGTGGAAACAGGCCTCACCGCCCTGACGGCAACGGTGGAGCACCTGGCCCGCGAGGCAGCCTGACGCTCGCGTGCTGCGAAACACGCGCATAGCGCGAGGAACGCAGCACACGGACGCGGATCTCCACAGAACGTCCCCGCGGGATCGGCACCGCCGCCCGGGCGTCGGCCCTAGCCTTCGAGCATGTCCGACGATGCGACGGCGGGCCGCCCTCGGCGGCGACGGGTGCGACTTCTCGTCGGCGCGCTCGTCGTCGTGCTGCTGCTGGCGCTGCCGCTGCTCGTCGTGCAGGGCGTGGGGCGCGCTCACGAACGCGCGCTCGCCGACGTCCCCGACCACACGGTCGCGCTGGTGCTGGGCGCCGGGCTGCACCCGGACGGCACACCGTCGACGTACCTGGCCCGCCGCCTCGATGCCGCGAAGACCCTGTACGACCAGGGCACGGTCAAGGCGATCCTGGTCAGCGGCGACAACTCGACGGTCACGCACGACGAGCCGACGGCCATGCGCGACTACCTCGTCGAGCACGGCGTCCCGTCGGACGCGATCGTGCTGGACTACGCCGGCTTCGACACCCACGACTCGTGCGTGCGGGCGCACAAGATCTTCGGCGTCGACGACGCGGTGGTCATCAGCCAGACCTACCACGTGCCGCGGGCGGCGTTCTCGTGCACGGCGGCGGGGATCAACACGACAGGCGTGGCCGTCTCGGCGTCGAGCGTCACACCGACGCAGGCCGTGCTGTGGCGGGTCCGCGAGATCCCCGCGTCGTACAAAGCCGCGTGGGACGCGCTCGTCGGGCGCGACCCCGTGCACCTGGGCAAGCAGGAGACGGGCGTCCGCGACGCGCTCGCCGGTGCGGGCGAGTAAGGGTCAGACGTCAGCTTCGCGCGCTCGCTCGCGGCGGCGTCGGATCCACCAGACGGCCAGGGCGACGAGCGCGATGACGCCGACCAGGATCGGTGCCCCGCGGCCCAGCCAGTGCTCGACCTTCTCGTACGACGCCCCCGCCAGGTACCCGACGAGCACCACGACGGTTCCCCAGACGATCCCGCCGACCGCGTTGAACGGCAGGAACACCCGGTACGGCATGCGCGCGACACCGGCGAGCGCCGGCATCACGGCCCGGAAGAAGGCGACCCAGCGGCCCAGCAGCACCGCCCAGCCGCCTCGTCGGGCGAGGAAGTCCTGGGCGTCGCCCACCCGGTCCGCATGGTTGGCGAGGAACTTCGCCTCCAGGACCCGCGGCCCCAGGTGCTTGCCGACCTCGTAGCCCACGGAGTCGCCGATGATCGCGGCGAGGATCACGACGACGAGCACCGCCGTCAGCGACACGTGCCCGCGGTTGGCGGCGACGCCGCCCAGGATCGCGAGCGTCTCACCGGGCAGCACGAAGCCGACGAACAGCGCGTCCTCGGCGAACACCACCGCGCCGACCACCAGCAGGACGGTCCACGACGGCGCGTCCAGCACGCGCTCGAGGACGTCGCTCAGCATGGGTTCAGTGTGCGGGATCACCGGGGCCGGATCCCAACGGGGCGGCTGAGACGATGGTCTCGTGACCCCCGTTCTCGATCCGCCCGACCTCGGCCGCCCGGACCTCCGCCTGATCGCCGTCGACATGGACGGTTCCCTGCTCGACGACGCCAAGCGCCTGGACCCGTCGTTCTGGCCGCTGCTCGACGAGCTGCACGCGCGTGGCATCGTCGTCTGCCCGGCCAGCGGCCGGCAGTACGCGACATTGCGCGAGCAGTTCGGCCGCGACGACCTGGTGTACATCGCGGAGAACGGCTCGTACGTGGTGCACGAGGGGCGCGAGCTGAGCTCGGAACCGCTGGACCTCGGTGTGGCACACGCCGTGATCGACACGATGCGCGGGGCCGACGGCGATGCCGGCGTGGTCCTGTGCGGCAAGCGCTCGGCGTACGTCGAGCGGACCGACCGCCCGTTCCTCGACCAGGTAGAGCCGTACTACAAGCGGCTCGAGGTCGTCGACGACATCCGTGCCGTGCAGGACGACGTGCTGAAGGTGGCGGTCTACGACTTCGAGTCGTCCGAGCGCACGGCCCGGGTCCTCGCCGCGTTCGACGGCGCGCTCGTGTCCGGCCCGCACTGGCTCGACGTGATGAGCGCGACCGCCGACAAGGGCGTCGCCCTGGCGCACGTGCAGGACGCGCTGGGCATCACGCGCGAGCAGACGATGGCGTTCGGCGACTACCACAACGACCTCGGCATGCTCCGCGCGGCGGGGTGCTCGGTCGCCATGGACAACGCGCACCCGGACGTCCGGGCGGCCGCCCGCTTCGTCGCCCCGTCCAACAACGCCAACGGCGTGGTCCGCACCATCCGCGCGGCCCTGGGTCTCTGACCGGGGTCAGACAGCCGCAGCCAGCGCGGCGAGCGTGGCTGCCACGGCCGGGACGCGCAGGAGGTCCGGCGGCGTGACGGCGTGGACCGTGCGGTGGGAGGTGCCGGCGGCGCGGCGGACGACGACGCCCGGCTGCCGCTCGGCGATGGGCCTCACCAGGTCGGGCAGCAGCGCGACACCGAGGCCGGCCGCGACGAGCGCCAGCACCGCGACGTAGTCGTCGGTCGCGTACGCGATCTGCGGCTCGAACCCGCAGGCGTCGGCCGACGACAGCAGGTGGCCGCGGCAGCGCGGGCAGCCGGCGATCCACGGCTCGTCGGCCAGGTCGGCGAGCGAGAGGTCGTCACGTGCGGCGGCCGGGTGGGACGCCGGCAGCGCCACGAGCGTCGGCTCGTCGAGCAGGTGCCGCGTGACGAGCCCGGCCAGGTCGTCCTCGCCGCGCCCCAGCCCGACGCCCGGGTAGTCGAAGGCCAGCGCCACGTCGCACTCGCCGGAGCGCAGCTTGCGCAGCGCCTCGGGCGGCTCGGCCTCGTCGAGCGTCACGCTGAGCCCGGGGTGGGAGGCGCGCAGGGCGACGAGCGCGCGCGGCACCAGCGTGGCCGACGACGACGGGAACGCGACGAGCCGCACGCGCCCGGACCGCAGCCCGGTGAGCGCCTGCACCTCGGCGGTCGCCGCGCGCAGGGCCGCGCCGACGGTCGCGCCGTGGCGGGCCAGCGCCTCGCCGGCCTCGGTCAGCCGCACCGACCGGCCGGACCGGTCCAGCAACGCGGTGCCGAGCCGTCGCTCGAGCCGTCGCACGTGCTGGCTGACGGCGGGCTGCCCGACGCCGAGCGCCTCCGCGGCGCCCGTGATGGTGCCGGTGTCCGCGATCGCTCGCAGCATCCGGAGCGAGCCGACGTCCAGGTCCATGGCATCCATCATCACACCTTGTGATGCCTCCTAGCCGGATTCCGCCCTTGTGTGATGAGAAGGTGCGGCCGACGATCGGAGCATGCTCCAGCACGCCCGCCCCGTCCCGCGCATCGCCCCCCTCGCCGACGCGTTCGCGCCCGCGCCCGGCTACCTCGACGCCGCGACGGTCGGGCTGCCCGCCCGCGCGACCGCGGCCGCGATGCACGCCGCGCTCGACGACTGGCAGGCCGGCAACCCGGACCTGGCCGGCTACGACGCGGCGGTCGCCTCCGCGCGCGAGTCCTACGCGCGACTCGTCGGCGTCGGAGTCACCGACGTCGCGATCGGCTCGCAGACCTCCGTGCTCGTCGGCCTCGTCGCGGCGGCCCTGCCGGACGGCGCCGAGGTGCTGACCGTCGACGGCGACTTCAGCTCGGTCGTCTACCCGTTCCTGGCGCACGCCCACCGCGGCGTCACGGTCCGCCACGTCCCGGTGGAGGCGCTGCCCGACGAGATCCGCGCCGGCACCGCCGTCGTCGCGTTCTCGCTGGTCCAGTCCCGCGACGGGCGGGTCGCCGACGCCGACGCGATCACGGCCGCGGCCCGCCGCACCGGCGCGCTCACGCTGTGCGACACGACGCAGGCCGGTTGGCTCCCGATCGACGCGGGGCGGTTCGACGTCACCGTCTGCTCGGCCTACAAGTGGCTGTCCGCACCGCGCGGCGTCGCGTTCCTCACGGCCCGCGCGCCCGTCGTCGACCTGCTGCCGGCGCTGGCCGCCGGCTGGTACGCGGGCGACGACGTGTGGGGGTCCTGCTACGGCCCGCACATGCGGCTCGCGACGGGCGCTCGTCGGCTGGACGTCTCCCCCGCCTGGCTGTGCTGGGTGGGCGCGGCCCCGGCGCTCGAGCTGTGGGCGGGCGCGGACCTAGGAGCGGTCCGCGACCACACCGTCCGCCTGGCCGACGACCTGCGTACCGGGCTCGGCCTCGCACCGGCCGGCAGCGCGATCGTCTCCCTGCCAGACCCCGACGGCCGCGTCGCCGAGCGACTGCGCGCCGCTGACCTCCGCGTCGCCGGGCGCGCGGGCGGCGTCCGCCTGGCCTTCCACGTCTGGAACGACGCCGACGACGTGGCCCGGGCACGCGCGGCGCTCGGGGCGTAGCCGGCCTCGACCCCACGCCCGCGCCTCCGGAGAACAGCGACGTCCGGGTGTGCGGTCGGTGGAACCGATCGCACACCCGGACGTCGTTCGTGCCGGGTCCAGCTACTCGATGTGGGCGTCGGCCGCGTCGTCGTCGCCCTCCGGCACCAGGAGCGGCCGCAGGCGGACCCAGGTGAGGAAGAACGCAGATACCACGAGCAGCACGATCCCCGTGAACAGGTTGGTGCTCGACCCGTCGCCCCCCTTGAGGTCCGAGTCGCTCGCGAAGATCCCCATCAGGACGAGGATCACGCCGTAGATGCCCAAGAGGGCGCCGATGATCGTGCGGATGTCGAAGGCGCGGATGGCGCGCTTCTCCTTCGCGGCTTGCTTGTCGGTGTCGGCCATGACGGTCTCCTGTCTGGTCAGTGGAAGACGATGTTGAGGATGATGACCATGACCAGGGAGATCCCGGCCAGCAGCACCGGACGCTGGTACCACGGCAGGTTCTTCTCGTTCGGGTCGGTGCGGTCCTCCTTCGGGGTCAGCGAGTAGACCAGCCCCTTCAGCTCCGACTCGACCCGCGGTTGCGTGAACATCGTGACGATCACGCTGACCACGATGTCGACGAAGAACGCGGCGCCGGCGGCAACGAAGCTGGCTCCCTGACCCTTCAGGTCGATCGCCCCGACGCTGAGCGGTCCGAGCGCATCCTGGCTGAGGACAGCCACCCCGATGGCCGCGATGGTCCCGGATGCCAGACCCGCCCAACCGGCCGTGGCGGTCATCCGCTTCCAGAACATGCCGAGGATGAACGTCGCGAACAGCGGCGCGTTGAAGAACCCGAACAGCGTCTGCAGGTAGTCCATGAGGTTGCTGTAGCCGGAGGCAAGCAGCGCGGTGAAGATCGCGATGATCGTGGCAGCGATGGTCGCGATGCGACCGACCCGCGTGTAGTAGCCGTCGGGGCGGTCCTTCTTCACGTACTGCTGCCACAGGTCGTAGCTGAACACCGTGTTGAACGCGGAGATGTTCGCCGCCATGCCGGCCATGAACGCGGCCATCAGGCCGGCGATCGCCACACCCAGCATGCCGTTGGGCAGCAGGTCGCGGATGAGGATCAGCAGAGCGTCGTTGTACTGGATGTTCCCGTCGCCCTTGCCCTCGTTGAGGGCCAGGATCTCCGGGGCCAGCACGCTCGCGATGATGCCCGGGATGATGATGATGAACGGGATGAACATCTTCGGGAACGACCCGATGATGGGCGCGCGACGGGCCGCGGACATCGAGTTCGACGCCATCGCGCGCTGGACCTCGACGAAGTTCGTCGTCCAGTAGCCGAACGAGAGCACGAAGCCCAGACCGAGCACGATGCCGATGACCGAGGCGGCCGGGGACTCGAAGCCCGTGAGGTTCTGGCCGGGCCAGGACGAGAGCATGTTCTCGACCGGACCGTTGTTGACCTTGTCCACCAGGCCGTCGATGCCGCCCACCCGGTGCAGGCCGACGAGGGTCAGGGGCAGCAGCGCAGCGACGATGACGAAGAACTGCAGCACCTCGTTGTAGATCGCGGCCGAGAGGCCACCCAGCGCCGTGTACGTCACCACGACAGCAGCCGCGGCGATCAGCGAGACCCACAGGGGCCAGCCGAGCAGCACGTTGACGATCGTCGCGAGCAGGTAGAGGTTCACACCGGCGATCAGCAGCTGCGCGAGCGCGAAGCTCAGCGCGTTGACCAGGTGGGCCCCGGTGCCGAACCGTCGCCGCATGAACTCGGGGACCGAGCGCACCTTGGAGCCGTAGTAGAACGGCATCATCACGACGCCGAGGAACAGCATCGCCGGGATGGCGCCGATCCAGTAGTAGTGCATGGTCGCCATGCCGATCTGGGCACCGTTGGCGCTCATGCCCATGATCTCGACGGCGCCGAGGTTCGCGGAGATGAAGGCCAGGCCGGTGACCCAGGCGGGCAGCGAGCGACCCGACAGGAAGAAGTCCAGGCTGGTCGAGACCTGGCGTCGGGCCAGCAGGCCGATCCCGATCACGAAGACGAAGTAGATGGCGACGAGCGTGTAGTCGACGAAGTTCGCGTCGAGCCTCAGCACGTTGTTGGTGGCTTCAAGGACCATCAGTGGCATCCCCGGTGCGTCGATGACTGCGCCGCGGCTGCGACGCCGACGGTCACGTTAGGACCGGTGGGACGATTCCGCGCGTCGAACGCTTTCCACCCTGTCAGCCGCCGATACCTGCGCGATGCAGAGATCCGCGGGATCGTGCGGATGTGCGGCGTCGCGGAACAGGTACGTTGTGATCCATGCGACATGTCGCGGGCCTTCTCCTGACGCCCGGTGCGGGCGGTTCGCGGGAGAGCGCAGCACTCGTCGCCGTGGAGCGGGCGCTCGACCTGCCGGTCCGCCGCATCGACTTCCCCAACCGCCTGCGCGGCAGCCGCGCACCCGACCGTCCGCCGGCGGCGATCGCCCACCTGCGCGAGCAGGCGGACGCCTTCGCGGAGTCACTCGGGGTCGAGCCGGACCGCGTCGCCCTGGGCGGCCGGTCGTTCGGTGGACGCATGGCGTCCATGGCGGTCGCGCAGGGTCAGCCGGCCGCCGGGCTCGTCCTGCTCTCCTACCCGCTGCACCCGCCGGGCAGGCCGGACCGGCTGCGCGTCGAGCACCTGCCGAACGTCGCCGTGCCCGTCCTGGCCGTCTCCGGCACGGCGGACCCGTTCGGCACGCCCGACGAGCTGGCGACCCACCTCGCGGCAATCGCAGGCCGCCTGACCTGCACCTTCGTCGCCGGCACGCACACCCCGAAGGACGACGACGAGGTGGCCCGGACGGTCGCGGGGTGGCTCACCGCGCTCTGACCGACACCTGAGTCGTATCTGGGTGGGATCGGGGTGCACCTCAGGGGGAAGTCGGGGAAGTCCCCGATGGTGACCCGGGCACCCGGAACGGGAGCCTGAGAACGTCACGGCACACCACGCCAACCACGTCGTCATCAGGGGAAACAACCATGTCCAAGGTCGCGGGATGGATCACCCACCGCTACGCCAAGTTCGTCGTCGTCGCCTTCTGGCTCGTCGTCGTCGCCCTGCTCGGCCCGCTGGCCGGCAAGCTCTCCGGAGCGCAGGACAACGACGCCGCGAGCTGGCTCCCGGGCGAGGCCGAGTCCACCCAGGTGGTCGAGGCCGCGTCCACGTTCGTCTCCGAGAACACCATCCCCGCTGTCATCGTCTACGAGAACACGGACGGCCTGACTCCCGACGACCTCGCGGCGATCCAGGCGGACGTGCAGCAGTTCGCAGGTCTCGACACGCTCGATGGCAAGGTCGTCGGGCCGATCCCGTCGAAGGACGGGCAGGCCGCACAGGTCGTCGTCCCGCTGAACCTGGGCTCCGACGGCTGGGACCTGGCCGCGGACGCGGTCGACGACCTCAAGGCGACTGCCAAGGACGGGCTGCCCGCCGGCACGGACGTCTACGTCACCGGCCCCGCAGGCCAGGCGGCCGACTCGTCCGAGGCGTTCTCCGGCATCGACTCCACTCTGCTGTACGCGGCGGCGGGCGTCGTCATCGTCATCCTGCTGCTCACCTACCGCAGCCCGGTCCTGTGGGTCCTGCCCCTGGTCTCCGCCGGCGTCGCGCTGACCGTCGCGCAGGCGGTCATCTACCTGCTGACCGACGCCGTCGACCTGACCGTGAACGCGCAGAGCGCAGGCATCCTCACGGTCCTCGTGTTCGGCGCCGGGACCGACTACGCCCTGCTGCTGACGGCCCGCTACCGCGAGGAGCTGCGCCGGCACAGCGACCGGCACGCCGCGATGGCCGTCGCGCTGCACCGGGCCGCGCCGGCGATCCTGGCCTCGGGTGCCACGGTGGCCCTCGGCATGCTCGCCCTGCTGTTCGCGTCGATGAACTCGACCGCGGGCCTCGGGCCGGTGGCGGCCATCGGCATCGTCGTCGCGCTGGCCGTCATGCTCACGCTGCTGCCCGCGCTGCTGGTGCTCGTCGGGCGGTGGGTGTTCTGGCCGCGCGTCCCGCACGTCGGCGACCGCGAGCCCACCGAGACGGGCTTCTGGGCGCGCGTCGGTGGCCGCATCGAGCGGCACCCCCGGCGCACGTGGATCGGGACCGCGGCGATCCTGCTGGTCGCGGCCGTCGGCGTCGTGCAGCTCAACCCCACCACGCTCACCACCGAGCAGCAGTTCACCACCGAGCAGCCGTCCGTCGTCGGCGAGCAGGTGCTGGCGGCGCACTTCCCCGCCGGGGCGGGCACGCCCGTCGTCGTCGTCGCGAACGCGGACCAGGCCGATGCGGTGAAGACCGCGTTCGCAGGCACGGAGGGCATCGACGCCGCGAGCGTGACCGACCCGGTCGTGAAGGACGGGACGGCCTACATGGAGGGCACGCTGACCTCCGAGCCGGACAGCGACGAGGCCTACGACACGGTCGACCGGGTCCGCGACTCGGTGCACGCGGTGCCGGACGCGGACGCGCTCGTCGGCGGCACCACCGCCGTCAACCTGGACGTCGAACGCGCCGCGACCCGCGACACCGTGGTGATCATGCCGATCATCCTGCTGGTCGTGTTCCTGATCCTGGTGCTGCTGCTGCGGGCGGTCCTCGCGCCGCTGGTGCTGATCGGGACGGTGGTGCTGTCGTTCGCAGCGGCGATGGGCGTCTCGGCTCTCGTCTTCCGGCACGTGTTCGACTACGCCGGGGTGGACGTCGGCTTCCCGCTGTTCGTGTTCGTCTTCCTGGTGGCGCTGGGGATCGACTACAACATCTTCCTCATGACCCGCGTGCGGGAGGAGGCGCTGCGGATCGGTCACCACCGCGGCTCGCTGCTGGGGCTCGCCGCGACGGGCGGCGTGATCACGTCGGCGGGGCTCGTGCTCGCCGGGACGTTCGCGGTGCTCGGGACGCTGCCGCTGGTCGCGTTCGCGGAGATCGGGTTCGCGGTGGCGTTCGGCGTGCTGCTCGACACGCTCGTCGTGCGATCCGTGCTGGTGACCGCGCTCAACCTCGACATCGGCAAGCGCATGTGGTGGCCGTCGGCCCTGTCCCGCCGTCCGGACTCGTCCGACGCGCCGGCCCCCGGCGGACCGGAGGCGCAGCCGGCGGCCCTGGAGCCGGTCGGCTGAGCGGTCCCGCCGCTCGATGGACGGGGCGGTGAACGGCACGCCGGGTCTCACGCGGCGTGCCGTTCACCGCCGGGTCCACCGCCCGACGAACGCTCGAGCTCAGGCGTCCAGCGCCGCCTCGAAAGCCGTCAACGCGTCCGACGAGAAGAGCACGAACCGCACCAGCTCGATGCCCGTGGGGTGCGGGTGCTCGGGTTCCCACGAGTCGTCGGCACCGTTCTGCCAGGCGCGCGCGGCGGCGACGGCGATGCGCGCGACCTCGTCGACGTCCCACCCGTAGACGCCGGCGCTGACCGCGGGGAACGCGACGCTCGTCGCGCCGACACTCACCGCCACCTCGAGCGAGCGCACGAAGCACGACGCGAGCATGGCCGTCGACCGCTCCCCCGCGTGCCAGTTGGGCCCGACGGTGTGGACGACCCACCGCGCGGGAAGGTCGAAGCCCGGTGTCGCGACCGCGTCCCCGACGGCCAGCCCGTCGACGTGTGTCGTGCGCCGCAGCTCTCGGCACGCCTCGAGGAGGCCCGGCCCGGCAGCCCGATGGATCGCGCCGTCCACCCCACCGCCGCCGAGCAGCCCGGAGTTGGCGGCGTTGACGATCGCGTCGACGTCCTGCGTCGTGATGTCACCCTGCACGGCTTCGATCCGCATGGACCCATCATGTCCAGCACCGGTGGCGGGCGTCGAGACGTACGAAGCCCCGCGGTCGCTTACACCGCGGGGCTCTCGTTGCGACAACGGTAGCGAGCGCGCGCGCCCGGACGGGTGAACGACACGAGAGTTATCCACTAATTTGGTCCACAGGGGTGTGTTCAGACCGTTTTCATGCAGGTGAACCTGTGCATCACGGTGTGGACGAGGCGGTGGACAAAGTTGGTCCTGCGAACCTCTTGCGGGCCCGTTCCGGGCAGGACTAGAACTTCCTCATCGACCTCGACGGATCGAGAACCACCGGCCCGTCGGCCCCTCTCGGGGAGCCGGCAGACCGACGGAGACAGGCCCGTCGCGGCCGGGCCGACCGGAGAACGGGCGACCATCCTGGGCGGGGCAACCTGCTCGGACCGCGGGCGACGCCGCGGGGGTTGCTACGGACCGGGAGGTCGATCGCAGTGGTCCCGCCCACGGCGGTCCGGCTCGCCGGACCCGTCGGGTGCCGGGGCTCAGCCGCACCGTCGACGCGGCGCCTGCTGCCGGCCCCTGCCGGCGGCAACCAGGCCTGCGACCAGACGAAGGCCCCTCGGACGCTTACTCCGAGGGGCCTTCGCCGCGTGTGCGCTCGGGCTCAGTCCGGGACCGACTCCAGCAGGATCGTGACGGGGCCGTCGTTGACGAGCTCGACGGCCATGTCCGCACCGAACACGCCGGTCTCGACGTGGAGGCCCCGCTCGCGCAGCGCGGCGACGACGGCCGCGACGAGCGGCTCGGCCACCGGACCGGGCGCGGCCGCGTTCCAGGTCGGACGCCTGCCCTTGCGGGTGTCGCCGTAGAGCGTGAACTGGCTGACGACGAGGATCGGCGCACCCGCGTCGACGGCCGACTGCTCGTCGCGCAGGATGCGCAGCTCGGCGACCTTGCGGGCGATCACCTCGACCTGGGCGGCCCCGTCACCGGGTGTCACGCCGACGAGCACCAGCAGGCCGGGCGCATCGATCGACCCGACGACGATCCCGCCGACCGTCACCGCCGCGCGCGTGACGCGCTGGACGACCGCCCTCATGCGGCAGGGCCGAAGGTCGCCTCGACCGACCCCACGGGCAGCCCGTGACCGAGCACGGGCGTCGCACCGAGCGACCCGGCGTCCACCCCCGCGACGGCCAGCGCCGCGGCGAGGACGGCCGGGCGCGGGCGGGAGGACCCGTCGAGCACCTTGAACGCGACCGCTCCCCCGTCGGGCAGGCCGGCGGCGTAGACACCGTCGGCGCCGTCCTTCGCGACGAGGCCGGGCACGGCTGCCATGAACTGGGTCGCCTCGCGCCCGGAGCCGGCGACGTGCCACGGGTGCGCGCTCATCGCGGTCGCGACGCGAGTCCCGACCTCGTCGGTGCGCAGGCCGCCGAACGAGCGCGCGAGCCCGACGAGCGTCGTCGAGAACAGCGGCGCACCGCACCCGTCGACGGTGAGGTGCTCGACCGCGACCCCGGTCCGGTCCGCGACGGCGCCCGCAAGCGCGACCTGCAGCGGGTGCTCCACGTGCAGGTAGTCGTCGGTCGACCAGCCGGCGGCGACGCACGTCGCGAGCATGCCGGCGTGCTTGCCGGAACAGTTCTGCGTGAGCGGCTCGGGGCCGTGCCCGGCCGCCCGGCGCTCGAACGCGGCATCCGCCTCGAGCGGCCAGTCGGGTGTGTTGCGCAGCGCATCGACGCCCAGGCCCGCCGACGCGAGGATTCCCTCCACGACCGACAGGTGGCCGGGCTCCGCGTTGTGGCTGGCACAGACGAGCGCGAGGCGCTCGCCGTCCTCGTCGAGCCCCGCGCTGAGCATGCCCACGGCCTGCAGCGGCTTGAGCGACGAGCGCGCCCAGATGACGACGTCCGGGTCACCGAGCGCGAGCCGGACGCTGCCGTCGGGCGCCAGGACCACCAGGTGCCCGAGGTGGACGGACTCGACCAGGTCCCCGCGCACCACCCGCGCGAGCGGGACCGCGGCGGAGTCGACGCTCACGCGGCCCTCACCAGCCCCCGTAGGGTCCGGACGACGGGGGGCGCCGACGCGAGTACGGGGCGACCGCGGGCTTGACGTCGACGAGGTAGACGACGGCGGCGACGGCGCACAGGAGCGCGAGGAAGAACGGGAACAGAGGCAGTCCGGTCGGGAACGGCACGGCTGCGAACGAGACAGCCGTCGCGACGCCCAGGATGGCACCCCACTTGCCCTTGGTGAGTTTGCCGGCCGAGGTGTATGCGGACGCCGGACGGCGCAGCAGATCGATCAACGCCCACGCCGACAGCACGAAGATGGCGAACATGAAGACGAAGAAGATGACGACCTGCAAGGTGGCGACCACACGCAGAGCCTACGAGAGATCGGCGCCGTTACGGGAGGACCCGCAGGCCCTCCGCACGCGCCGCGGCCACGAGGTGCTCGTCCCACGCGGCGACGACGAGGTCCGGTGAGCGCAGGATCAGGGCGGACGCGAGGTGGAGCGCGTCGGCGGCACGCAGGGGGTGGGTCCCGACGAGCGTCGCGGCGGACGCGGTGATGACGTCGTGCAGCTCGACGACGTGCAGCCCCGGCCACAGCCGCTCCCACGCCGCGATCGCGGTCCGCGCCTGCGCGGGCTCCAACGCGCCGGAGCGCGCGCCCGCGGCGAGGACCGCCCGCACCTCGGCGTCGGCCAGGCGGGAGGTCGCGACGAGGTCCGCACCGTCCCACAGCGCCGCGACCAGGTCGGAGCCCGGTTCCGCGACGCACAGCTTCACCAGCGCGCTGGTGTCCAGGTAGACGATCGCCACGTCAGCGCCGCAACCGGCGGACGAGCCCCGACACGGGTCGCGTGACCCGACCCTGCTCGCCCGCGGCCGGTGCGCGCTCGGCGGACGGCGAGCTGAGCAGCCCGTCGCGCTCGAGGCGCGTCAACAGGTCCGCCGACTCGATGCCGGACAACCGCGCGACGGGGATGCCTCGCTCGGTGATGACGACGTCCTGGCCGGACCGAGCAGCCTCGATCCACCCCTTGAGCTCCGCGCGCAACGCGCTGACAGCGACCTCCATGCGGTCGACCGTACCGAACCCCGGACCCGGTCAGATCTCCGGCAGCGGTTCGCGCGCGTCGCGCCGTGACGCGCCCGCGGCCTCGAGCAGGTCGACGACGAGGGAGCGGTGCAGCAGCACCAGCGACTGCACCTGCCAGTCGTCGGGCTCGACGACGAACGGGTCCAGCCCGCGCGCCATCGTCGTGAGCAGCTCGCGCGCCCGTTGCGGGTCGCGCCCGGCGCCGAAGGCCGCGGCCAGCTCGTCGACCGCCCGTGCCGTCCCGTCCACGCGGGCGGCGACGCCGGTGACGTCGTGCACGGCCTCGGTCTCCAGGAGCGCCAGCGCACGCCGGACGAACACCCGCGTGTTGCGGACCGCGCGGTCCATGAGGATCGCCGAGTCCGCGCTGGCCGCGAGCTCGCCGCGATGCTTGCGGCCGGCTGGCGAGACGCGTGCCAGCTCGTGCGCGTTGGTGGCCACCGACTTCCACTCGTCGAGCAGGGGCTGCGTCGCACGCGCCCGACGCAGCGCGTCCTCGACGTCGTCGAGCGACCGCTCGGACAGCCCGCGCGCGAACAGGTGCAGTACGCCGGCGGACTCCGCGGCGCATCGTCGGGCCAGGTCACGGGGGTGGCGGCGCGGGTCGTTGGGGGTCAGGAGCGCAACGGCGAGGGCTATCGCACCTCCGATCGCCGCGTCGACCCATCGGCCGAACGGGCCGCCGCTGGTGGCGGGGAGCGCGACGATGACGATCGACTGGACGCCCGCCTGCGTGGTGAGCATGACGCCCCGGTCGACGAACCGGGCGAGCAGGGCGGCGACGAACAGGACCAGCGAGATCTGCCACAGCCCGTGGCCGATCAGGTGTGCGACGAAGTCGCCCAGCCCGACGCCGATGGCGACACCGACGGCCAGCTCCGCGACCTTGCGGACGGAACGGTCCATCGAGAAGCCCAGCGCGATCCACGCGCAGACCGGCGCGAAGAACGGGATGGGGTGCCCGACGACGTAGTGGGCGATCCCGTACGCGATACCGCCGGCGACCGCGGCCTGCAGGATCGGGAACCAGGCCGCCTGGACCCGGGCCCAGCCCTGGCTCACGCGCGCCTCGCCGAGCACGCGCAGGTCGCGCCCGGTGAGTCGTGCGGAGCTGTCGGTCACGGTCCGAGCATGGGGTGCTGGCCGAGCCCGCGCATCAGGGGGCCGCGCGATCCGGGTCGGTCCTGCGTCACGCCCTCACCGGGCACGACGGTCTCCTGGGCTGCCGCGACGACGTCGGCCTCCCCATCGACCACGAGCGCCGCGTCCTCCGCCAGCGAGCGTTTGACCACCGCGAGCGCGACGGGGCCGATCTCGTGGTGCCGCGCGACGCTCGTCACCTGCCCGACGACCCGGCCGGGCTCACCGTCGACGACCTCACGGACCTCGGCGCCGGGGACCGGCAGCAGATGCCCGGACCCGTCGAGGTGGAGCATGACGAGCCGGCGCGGGGGCCGGCCCAGGTTGTGCACGCGGGCCACCGTCTCCTGGCCCCGGTAGCAGCCCTTGTGCAGGTGGACGGCGGTGCGCAGCCAGTCGAGCTCGTGCGGGATGGTGCGGTGGTCGACCTCGTGGCCGGCGCGGGGCCGCCAGGCCTCGACGCGCAGCGCCTCGCTGGCCCAGGTGCCGGCCACCCTCCAGCCGGTGGCCTCGCGCGCGGCGATCTGCTCGACGAGCTCGTCGCGCGGAACCAGGACGAGCCGCCAGGGACGGTCGGCACCCGGGTGCTCGTCGTCGGGCGGACCGTAACGCGTCCCGCCGGCGGCAACGGTCGGCCACGGGTCGCGCCACGTCACGTTCTCGTCGGCGCCGCCCTCCGCGTCGACCGGCTCGCCGATCGCGGCCCACTGCTGGGTCACGTCGGCCACCTCGACCCGCAGCGCGAACCGCATCCGGTCCAGCCAGGCCGCGAGCGCGGGTGCGGTCTCGGTGATCAGCCAGGTGGTGGTGCCGTCGTCGACGACGCCCGCCGCGTGCTCGACGTGCCCCTGCGGGCTGAGCACCAACAGCTCGGTGGACGTCCGCGGGGCCAGACCCGTGAGCTCCTGGGACGTGATCGAGTGCAGCCAGGTCAGCCGGTCGGGTCCGGTGACCGTGACGACGCCCAGGTGCGACTGGTCGACGACCGCTCCCCCGCGGGCCAGCGCACGCTGCTCGGCCGTCGGGTCGCCGTAGTGCCAGGCGACACCCTCGTCGGGCCCGACGCCCCCGACCGCACCCCGGCGCCGCAGCAGCGGGCTGGGCGCGCGGGTGTCCGCAGCGGTGTCGGTCACTCGTCGACCTGTGCCTCGACGCGGGCCAGCTTGGCCGACGCGTACGACTGCATCGGGTTGCCGAACGCGGCCATGTCGTGCGCCCACATCAGGTCGCCGTGGACCAGGCCGAACAGGCGCTTGCTGGCGCTGACGTCGGCTCCGGACGGGACGCGGGCGATGAGGTCGCTGGCCAGGTCGATGCGGCCGTTGCCGACCTCGCCGACGAGCACCGACACGTGGCCGGACGGGTCGGCGAGCAGCACCTCGACCGGGAACTTCGCCTCGTCCAGGCCGTCGGGCCGCTCCGGCGGGACGCGCCAGTAGCCGGACTCGGTGGACCAGACCGGTCCGTCGCCCTCGTTCTGCGGGTCGTCGATCGCGGCGGCGTCGTCGGGCGCCACGACCAGACGGATGGTCGACGTGTAGGCCAGGTACGGCCCGCCGTCGTGGGAGAACTCGACCTCCTGCGTGAAGGCCGTCTCCTCGATGCCCGGGTAGCCGACCACGCCCTCGCCGCTCCACCGGCCCACGAGCCATGCGAGCGGGTACACCTCGGGCGCGAGGCCGTCGGGGATGGCGAACGTCATGCGGGTGCCTCCACGGGTTCGAGCAGGCTCAGCGCGCAGGGTGTGTCAGCGCTGGCCCTTGAGCAGCTTGTAGACGACCAGGCAGGAGATCCACCCGATGGTCAGGGTCGCCGCGACGAGCAGGCCGATGAAGAAGACCTCGAGTCCAGTCATGCACCGATCCTAACGACGACGCACCCCTAGGCTGTTCCGGTGCGCGCACTCGTGATCAAGACCACGTCCGGGCTGGACCGACCGGAGGCCTGCAACCAGGCGTTCACCGTCGCCGCGGCCGCCGTCGCCGCGGGTGCGGACGTGTCGCTGTGGCTCACCGGCGAGGCCGCGTGGTTCGGGGTGCCGGGGCGGGCTGCCGAGCTCACGCTCGAGCACGCGACGCCTCTGGCGGACCTGTTGGACGTGGTGCTGGAGGGCGGGCGGGTCACCGTCTGCACGCAGTGCGCCGCCCGACGAGGCATCGCGCCCGACGACGTGCTGCCGGGCGTCCGCATCGCCGGAGCCGCCGTGTTCGTCGAGGAGTCGCTGGCCGACGACGCCCAGGCGCTCGTGTACTGAGGCCGCTCCTCCTGCGGTTGCCCACATCGCGCCCGCGGGGCGGGCCGACGGCACCGTCCCCCATGTGGACAAGTCTGGCATTTCACTCGGACCGCTCGTACACTTGTTCGAGTCGAGGTGGTTCGGCAAGACGCCTACGTGGAGGGGGTGCATGGCGATGACGGATGCTCCTGGCGGCTTCGTGACGTCGAGCCGACGCACCGTGGACGCCGCCTCCCGGCGGACCACGCTCCAGGCTCCGAACGGGCCGGCCGCGCTCGTCCCCGAGTGGCCGGACCGTGCGCTGCCGACGTTCCCGGTGCCCGCATCGGCGGCCGAGATCGCCGGTCGGCTCGCACAGATCGAGGTCGCGGACGTGGGTGCGTTCGACCTCGTCGAAATGGCGGCGGGCTGGGCACAGGTGATCGCGATCGCGACGGCGTACCAGGCGCAGGCCGTCGGGGAGATGCTCGCGCGCGACACGGGCCTGGGCGACGGGGTCGACGACGAGCTCGCGTGCGCCCTGGTCATGACGGGGCGCTCCGCCCAGATCATCACCTCGCGTGCCGCCGGGATCGGCGAGCACCCGCTGCTCGGCGACGCGCTGCGGGCCGGGACCCTCGACGCACGCAAGGTCGACGTGATCCTGGAGGAGACGGTCGTCCTGGATGACGCGGACACGCGAGCGGAGGTCGTCGCCCTGGCCGCCGAGGCGGGTGCGGGTCTGACCGCTCCGCAACTGGTCCGCCACATCCGCCGCCTGGTGCTGACGGTCGATCCCGCGAGCAGCAAGGAGCGCGCCAAGCGTGCTCGACGTGAGAGGTCCGTCGAGCTGAAGTGGATCAACGACTCGATGGCGTCGATCTCGGCGTTGCTTCCCGCGGCCGACGCGGTCGCGGCCTTCACGGCGATCGATGCCCTCGCAGGCCACGTCGGTGGTGGCTCGTGCGGAGTCGCCGGGGCCAACGGCACAGGGTGGTCGAACGGCGGAGCAGACGCAGACGGAACGGCTGGCGCGGACAGCGCGAGATGGGTCCGCGACGACCGGACGATCGACCAACGTCGGGCTGACGCTTTCGCGGCGGTGTTCAACGGCATCCTCGACTCGGGGCGGACGCCCGACGGGACACCCGTCCCGACCCGGCACGGCAAGCGCACGTCGCTGCAGGTCACGGTCGGCGCCGGAACGCTGCTCGGTCTCGACGACCTGCCCGGCGAGCTCGCCGGGTACGGCCCGATCCCCGCCGACCTGGCCCGCGAGCTCGCCCAGGACGCTACGTGGCGCCGCATCCTCACCGACCCGTCCGACGACACGTTCGTCGAGCGCGGGAGGGTCACGTACCGGCCCGGCGCGGACTTGTCGGGCACGGTGCTTGCCCGCGACGTGACCTGCGCCTTCCCGGGCTGCCAGCAGCCCGCCCGGCGCTGCGAGATCGACCACGTGGAGCCGTTCGACCCCGACCGGCCGGCCGAGCACCAGACCACGGCGCGGAACCTGCAGGCCCTGTGCAAGCACCACCATCAGCTCAAGACCCGCAAGCGATGGAACGCAAGCCGCGACCCGGTCACGGGCAACGCAGTCTGGACCAGCCCAGCAGGCATCACCTACGCCCGGTCCCCGATCCCGATCCACCTCTCGCCGGCGCAGCTCCAGCACGTCGGTCCCCCGCGCCCGGTCCCACCGCGCCCGGACACCGACGACCCGCCACCCTTCTGACGAAGATCCTTCTCCCGTGGCTTCGTCGGAGCGGCAGCAGCTCTCGCGCCGCCACTCAGGCGGACCGGGAGCGCAGGCGCAGGCCCAGCAGGTACATCTCGCAGCCGAGGCACAGGCCGAAGGCGGCGTTGAGGAACGCGGCGACCAGGGCGATCGCTGCCGACACGGGGACGGCCGCGGACACCCCGAACAGGGCGAGCACCAGGCCGACACCCGTGACCACGAAGCCGACGAGCTGCGCGAACCGCGGCGGGCGGGCGTCCTCGAGCTCGGTCGGCGCCGCGAGACGCGGGCGGACGAGCGCGCGGAACACCGCGGCCTGCCAGGTCCCCTGGACGCCACGGGCGACACCGAGGGCGAACGACACGGCGACGACGGCCAGCAGGACCACCGCGGCCGTACCGGTCCCCAGCAGCAGGACGACGACGAGCAGCACCGCGGTCAGCGCCGCTCCGAACCGCGGTCCGCGCGGGTCGATCTGAGTGTCCGTCACGAGCTCTCCTCGGGGGTTCGAAGGTGGTCCAGCGCCCCGACCGCCTGGGCGCGGCTGGTGGCGCCGGACATGCGGCCGACCACGACGCCGGCCGGGTCGAGCAGCAGGACGGTGGGGGTCCGCAGCACGTCGAACTGTCGCACCAGGTCCAGGTGCTCGGCGACGTCGAGGTCGACGTGGGTCACCCCGTCACGCTCGTCCGCGAGCGCGGTCAGGACCGCGTGGGTGCGACGGCAAGGGGTGCAGACCTCGCTGGAGAGCTGCAGGAACGTCGCCGTCGCGCCGAGCGGGACGCCGAGCTGGTCAGGCGTCACGAAGGAATCGACGCGGCTCGCGACCGCCGGTCCGGACGACCCTGCGTGAGCCGACGAGGTCCGCGGCGCCGAGGACTCGGACGACGTCGTGCCCGACAAGACAGGGAGCCCCGCCACATCGAGCCGCGCTGCGCGGTCCAGGACCGAGCGCTCGACGGGCGTGAACCGCCCGTTGCGGGAGCGCCACCAGAGTCCGAGCACGGTCGCGACCGCCAGGACGGCGAGGACCAAAACCAGACGGAGCACGTCGGGATTCTAGCCGACGAGCTCTAGCCGACGAGCACGCGCCCGACGACGTAGACGAGGATGCCGGTCACCGTGACGGGCAGCGACACGGCGGCGATGGCAGGAAGGCGCCGCTCGAGCGTGGGGAGCCGGTCGAAGAGCACGTGCAGCGTGGAGACGAGGATGCCGACGGCTGCCCCGAGCAGCAGGCCGGCGACGACGTCGACGTCGGGCAGCGCAGCAGTGGCGGCAGCACCCGCACCCGCTGCCGCCGCGGTGGTCACCACGGCGCCGAGCCATGCAGCGAGCGGGAGTGCGACGACCGCCGAACCAACCGCGAGGGCCAGCGCACCCGCGACGACCAGAGGCTCTCCCCCAGGCGTCCGTCCGATCGCGACCCAGCCCGCGACGGCGACCGCGACGAGGGTCCCGGTGACCGTTCCCGCGACGGACTCGACGAGGCGTGGCCGGCCGTCCCGGCGGACCAGCTCGTTGAGGAACGCCAGCAGGATCGAGCCGGCGAACACGAGCGGCAGGTCGCGGAGGTAGGGCTGGTCGGGGGTCGCCTGCACGGCGACGACGGCCCCGAGGCCGCCGAGCCCGATCACGACGGACGAACCGACGGGGAACGGGAGCCCCGCGAGCGGGGGCCAGCCGACGGCGACCGCGACGACGAGCAGGGCGGAGGCGATCGTGACCGGCATCCCGCCGACGTATCCGGCGACGGCGACGAGGGCGGCCAGGACCGCCGTGACGACCGCACGGGTAGCGAGCTGCACCGGCGCCTACCGCCCGTCCACCGACGAGCGCCGGGGGTCGACGACACGGCCGACGGCGCGCGCGGACAACGAGGAACAGCGGGGATTCACGCCAGCGATTGTCGCAGATGACGTCCGGATGACGTCCGGATGACCGGCACGCAATGGATGGCGTCGTCGTGTGTCGGCCACATAGCGGTACCGTGTGCCCACTCGCACGACCCCCAACCGCCCTGCGTGGAGGTTCCCAGGTGGCAGAACTGCTCCTGCTGACCCCGGTCCCCGGTGGCTCGGCCCAGGTGCTGCCCGCGCTCGGGCTGCTGTCGCACCGGATCCGGGTCCTTCCCGTCGAGCCCTCGGCCCTCGTGGACGCGCCCGACGCGGACATCGTCGTGCTCGACGCGCGGCGGGACCTCGTCACGGCCCGCACCACGTGCCGGCTGCTGCGCGCGACCGGCCTGACGGTCCCGTTGGTCCTGGTGCTGACCGAGGGCGGCCTGACGGTCGTCACGGCCGAGTGGGGCGTCGACGACATCGTGCTCGAGTCGGCCGGCCCGGCGGAGGTCGAGACGCGGTTCCGGCTCGTCATGGAGCGTGCGGCCACGTCGTCGTACGACGACTCCCCGCAGGAGATCAGCTCCGGCGAGCTGACGATCGACGCGGGCGGCTACACGGCCCGCCTGCGCGGCCGACCGCTCGACCTGACCTACAAGGAGTTCGAGCTCCTCAAGTACCTGGTGCAGCACCCGGGCCGCGTGTTCACGCGCGCCCAGCTGCTCCAGGAGGTCTGGGGCTACGACTACTACGGGGGCACCCGGACGGTCGACGTCCACGTCCGACGACTGCGCGCCAAGCTCGGGCCCGAGCACGAGCAGCTCATCGGCACGGTCCGCAACGTCGGCTACCGGTTCGACCCGCCCAAGGACCGCCGCGCCGCAGCGGAGACGCGCGACGTGGAGCCCGCGGACGCCTGAGCAGCGGGTACGGTGTGACCCGGTGAGCCGGGAAGCCTGGTCGGCAGTCCCGTCAGCCTGCCCCTGGGAGCCCACGTGCGCCGTCCGATCACCCGCCTGTTCTCCGCCCTCACGCCCGGCGGCGAGCGCAACCTGCTCGACACGCTGCGCCAGGAACGCACGGGCGGCGTCCTGCTGCTGGTCGGCACCGCGGTCGCGCTGCTGTGGGCCAACCTGCTGCCCGACCTGTACGACTCGGTCTCCGAGACGGTGATCGGGCCGCACGCGCTGCACCTCGACCTGAGCATCGCCGCGTGGGCCAGCGACGGGCTCCTGGCGATCTTCTTCTTCGTCATCGGGCTCGAGCTCAAGCGCGAGATCGTGGCCGGCGAGCTGCGCAACCTGTCGACGGCGATCGTGCCGATCGTCGCGGCGGTCGGCGGCATGGTCGCCCCCGCGGCCATCTACACGCTCGTGAACCTGCAGGACGGCGGCGACCTGCGCGGGTGGGCAGTGCCGACGGCCACGGACATCGCGTTCGCGGTCAGCGTTCTCGCCATCGTCGGGCGCAGCCTGCCCAACTCCCTGCGTGCGTTCCTGCTCACGCTGGCCGTGGTCGACGACCTGCTCGCGATCATCGTCATCGCGGTCTTCTTCACCGACGAGGTCTCCTTCGGCCCGTTGCTGGCCGGGCTCGCCGCCGTCGTCGTCTTCTGGTTCGCCGTCCGCCGCGGCGTCCTGACGCCGTGGCTCCTGGTCCCCTTGGGCGTGACCGCCTGGGCGTTCGTGCACGCGTCCGGCGTGCACGCGACGATCGCCGGCGTCCTGCTCGGCCTCGTCGTGCCGGCGACACCCGAGGCCACGCAGAGGGCGCTGAGACTGCCCGAGCTGCCCGACGACTCGATCGCCGAGCGCATGGAGCACCGCTGGCGGCCCATCTCCGCCGGCTTCGCGGTGCCCGTGTTCGCGGTGTTCGCCGCGGGCATCACGTTCTCGGCGGGCGTGCTGAGCGACACGGTCCACGACCCCGTCGCACAGGGCACGGCGCTGGGCCTCGTGCTCGGCAAGCCCATCGGCATCCTCGCCGCCACGCTGCTCGTCGCCGGATTCACGCGGGCGTCCCTGGCGCCCGGTCTGACCTGGGTGGACATCCTCGCGGTCGGCCTGCTGGGCGGGATCGGGTTCACGGTGTCGCTGCTGGTGGGCGAGCTGGCGTTCGGCTCCGGCAGCGCGCACGACGAGCACATCGTGCTGGCCGTCCTGGTCGCGTCGGCCACCGCGGCGCTCGTCGGCGGGCTCGCGCTGTGGCAGCGCGACCGGCATCACGCAGCACTCGTCACGAGCTGACGGCGACCGGCGACGCCGAGAACCGGTAGGTTCACACTCGATGAGCACGGTCGACTCCGCCACGTTGTTGTTCGACGGGCCCTGGCAGCACCGGTTCGTCGCCGCCAACGGCGGCCGCTTCCACGCAGCCGTGGCCGGTCCCGACGACCGCGACGCGCCGCTCGTGGTGCTGCTCCACGGCGTCCCGCAGCTGTGGTGGGCCTGGCGGCACCAGATCCCCGCGCTCGCAGACGCCGGTTACCGCGTGGCGGCGTTGGACGTGCGCGGCAGCGGCGGCTCGGACAAGCCACCGCAGGGGTACGACGTCCCGACGCTCGCGTACGACGTCGCGGGCGTCATCCGTTCGCTGGGCTCGCGCGGTGCGGTCGTCGTCGGGCAGGGCACGGGCGGCGAGATCGCGTGGGCGATGGGCGCGCTGCAGCCCGACGTGACGACGGCCGTCGCCGCGCTCGCCGCGCCGCACCCGCTGGACCTGCGCGCGCACCCGCACAACGCGTACCGCGCCCGCGCGGCCCGCCTGCTCGCCTACCTGCAGCTCCCGTCCGCGCCCGAACGCGCGATGGTCGAGGGTTCGCTGGTCGACCGGATGCTCGACGAGTGGGGCGGGAACGCCTGGTGCGACGAGGGCGCCCGGCGGACGTATCACGACGCGGCCCGCATCCCGTTCGCGGCGCACTCCCAGCTCCAGCAGCTGCGCTGGTTGGTGCGCTCGCAGCCGCGGATGGACGGGCGACGGTACGTCGCGGGGCTCGAGGAAGCGACTCCCCGACCGGCACTGCAGATCCACGGCGGCCTCGACGGGCTGCGCTCAGCCGCCCGAGCACCGCTCTCGTCGGCCACTGCGGCCCGTGTCGCCAGCACGTACCGCTACGAGCTGCTGCCGGACGCCGGCCACTTCCCCGCCGAGCAGGACCCCGCGCGCGTCACCGCGCTGCTGCTGGACTGGCTGGCGACCGTCGCCCCCGTTCCCGCCTGACGGCTCACCCCTTCAGCATCGCCGCGGCCTTGACCGGGTCGCGCTCGCCGATGCCCGCCGACGGGCACAGCGCGGTGATCGGGCACGCACCGCACGCCGGCCGCCGCGCGAAGCACGTACGCCGCCCGTGGAAGATCAGCCGGTGCGACGCCATCGTCCAGTCCTTGCGCGGCAGCAGCTGACACAGGTCCCTCTCGACGACGAGCGGGTCGTCGCTCGTCGTCAGGCCGAGCCGCGCCGACAGCCGCATGACGTGCGTGTCCGTGGTGATGCCGGGGACACCGAACGCGTTGCCGAGCACCACGTTGGCCGTCTTGCGCCCCACGCCGGGCAGCTTCACCAGGTCCTCGAGGCGACCGGGCACCTGCCCGCCGTGCTGCTCGACGAGCGCACGCGACAGTCCCGTGACCGACCGGGCCTTGGCCCGGAAGAAGCCGGTCGGCCGCAGGATCTCCTCGAGGTCGTCGGGCGACGCCGCGGCGAGCGAGGCCGCGTCGGGATAGCGCGCGAACAGCACGGGCGTGGTCAGGTTGACGCGCACGTCCGTGGTCTGGGCGGACAGGACGGTGGCGACCAGCAGCTCGAAGGGGTCGCGGAAGTCGAGCTCGCAGTGCGCGTCCGGGTACCGCTCGGCGAGCGCGCGGTCGATGCGGCGCGCGCGGCGCGTCCGGGCGAGGTCGCTCTCAGTTGCCGGCTCGACTGTCACGAGACGCAGCGTACGTCCGGCCTCCCACATTGCTCCCAAGGGGTGATGCTGCAGGCCATCGGGCGGTCCGGCTCAAGACCTCGCCGGAACTGTCCGAATCGGGATGCAGACCCCAGGAGGCTTCTTCCATGAGTCCACTCGTCGCGCGCAACGTCCGCGACCTGCGTCTCGACCGTCGTGCCCTGCGCGCCGAGCAGGCCCGAGTGGGCTGGTGGCGCCGGTTGGTCAAGGCACGCATGGACCTGGCCGTCGCGGCCGCCGCTCAGCCCCAGCCGCTGGGCGAGGGCATTGCGTTCCACCTGCCGCTGGAGGTCGGTCTCGACGTGCCGCGTCCGAGCCAGCTCGGCGAGGTCCTCGGGGGCGACTCCCACGTGGACAGGCTCACCGACCTGCGGGCGCTGGACGCTCAGCTCGCCCGGTACGAGGCGGGCGTCCAGGAGGCGCTGCGGACGGCGACCGACCGCCTCATCGGCAGCCTGGCGACGGACCCGGCGGCGACCGCGGCGTGGCTGACACAGCCGCTGAGCCGCGGCTGACACCCTTGATGGGGCAGACTGGTCCTCGGACGTCCCGCTGACCAGCGAGAAGTCCGGCAGAGCACCGCCCCGGCCACCGGCCCCGTGCGGTCGGTGAGGACGCCGTCACGCGAGCGCGGACGGCTGGGAAGGTGAGGTTCATCGTGGCAGACGACATCGCGCTGGCCGCCCCGCTGTTCGCCGGGCTCGAGCCGGAGGCCGCGGCGCTGCTCGTCGCGACGATGAAGCCGATCGAGCTGACGCGCGGGGACGTGCTGTTCCACGAGGGCGAGCCGGGCGACCGGCTCTACGTCGTGCGCGACGGCAAGATCAAGCTGGGCCGCCGGTCCAGCGACGGCCGCGAGAACCTGCTCGCCGTGCTCGGTCCGGGCGAGATGTTCGGCGAGCTGTCGCTGTTCGACCCGGGCCCCCGCACCGCCACCGCGAGCGTCGTGGCCGACGCCGTGGTCCTCGAGCTCGGGCACAGCGAGCTCGTCGGCTGGCTGCAGGAGCGGCCCGCCGTCGCGCAGCAGCTGCTGCAGGCGTTGGCCCGCCGCCTGCGCCGCACCAACGAGGCGCTGGCGGACCTGGTGTTCTCCGACGTCCCCGGCCGCGTCGCCAAGGCGCTGCTCGACCTGTCCACCCGGTTCGGAGAGACGGTCGACGAGGGCATCCGCGTGGCTCACGACCTCACGCAGGAGGAGCTCGCGCAGCTCGTCGGGGCGTCGCGCGAGACCGTCAACAAGGCACTGGCCGACTTCGCCGCCCGCGGCTGGGTGCGCCGCGAGGGTCGTGCCGTCGTCCTGCTGGACGTCGACCGCCTGGAGCGCCGCGCCCGCTGACTCGTCGCTCAGGCCGTCTCGACGACGATCTCGACCTCGACCGGCGAGTCCAGCGGGAGGACCGCGACGCCGACCGCCGACCGCGCGTGCACGCCGGCCGCGCCGAGGACGTCGTGCAGCAGGGTGCTGGCGCCGTTGACCACGCCGGGCTGGCCGGTGAACGACGGGTCGCTCGCGACGAAGCCGACGACCTTGACGACGCGCACGATCCGGTCGAGCGCGGCGGCGCCCGACGGGCCGCCCTCGGACTCGATGAGCGCCGCGACGGCCGCGAGGGCGTTCAGGGCGCAGGTGCGGGCCAGCGCCTGGGCCTCGTCGGGCGTGACGTCCGCGCCCACCTTGCCCGTGGTGCCCAGCGAGCCCGCGACGAACGGCAGCTGACCGCTGGTGTGGACGTGCACGCCGGTCCGCACCGCCGGCACGTACGCCGCGACGGGCGCGGCGGCCGCGGGCAGCTCGAGACCGAGGCCGGCGAGCCGCTCGGCCGCGGACATCAGGCCTGCTTCGGGCGCTTGAGGTAGGCGACGAGGCCCGCGTCGGGTCCCTGCACCACCTGGACGAGCTCCCAGCCGTCTGCGCCCCACTGGTCCAGGATCGCCTTGGTGGCGTGGATGATGAGCGGAATGGTCGCGTACTCCCACTGCTGCTGTGCCATGGCGTCACCCTAGTGCCGCGGGCCGCCGGTCCGCTCCGGCCGGTCCGCTCAGGTGGTCACGAGTGCCGGCGATCCCTGCGTCACCAGCTCGGAGCGCCACGACCGCACCTCGGGCCGACGACGCAGCAGAGCGCGGCGCTCCCGCTCGGTCATGCCGCCCCACACACCGAAGTCCATCTTGTTGTCGAGCGCGTCGGCCAGGCACTCGAGGCGCACGGGGCACGTCAGGCACACGGCCCGGGCCTCCCGCTGCGCGTTGCCCTCGACGAACAAGGCCTCGGGGTTGATCGCCCCCTTGCCGCACGCGGCCTCGGCCGTCCAGTGACCGTCGAACTGTCCGTCGACCATGCCGACTTCCTCTCCCCCTGCCCCGGAACACCGGTGCGACGTGGCCGCACGGTCTTCCTCGTAACGTGCTGCACGAGGAAGGTATTGGTCGGACGTTGACCATGGCTAGACCCCGTTCGGGTCATTTCGTCTGCTGGACCCGCGGGCGAAGCGCCGGGCGTGTGCAGGTCCGGTGGAGGTCGATGTTCGTCGGGCGAAACCTGGGAGACGACACAGCACCCCCGACTAACCTGACGGCATGCCGAACCCTGCACGCTCCCGTGGACGCAAGGTCAACGCCGGTCAGGCGTTGGCCCTCCTGCTGTCCTTCGTCCTGGTCGCCGTGGTCGGTGGCGTGCTCGCGGCGGGCCTGATCCTGCCGGGTGCGGCCGTCGCCAAGGGCGTCACCAACATGACGACGGAGACGTTCGACGAGCTGCCGACGGAGCTCGCGGAGAGCTCGCTGCCGCAGAAGTCGACGATCCTGGCGGCCGACGGCAAGACCGTGCTGGCGACGTTCTACGACGAGGATCGTGAGGTCGTCGGCATCGACGACATCGCGCCGATCATGCAGGACGCGGTAATCGCGACCGAGGACAAGCGCTTCTACGAGCACGCCGGCATCGACCCGACGGGCATGCTGCGCGCCGCCGCCAAGGGCGCGCTGAGCGACTCGAAGGAGGGTGCCTCGACCCTGACGCAGCAGTACATCAAGAACGTGCTGATCGAGCAGGCGCTCAACAAGCCGACGGAGGCCGAGCGCAAGGCCGCGCTCGAGGACGCGCGCGGCGCTGACGGCACCGAGGGCGTGGCGCGCAAGCTGCGCGAGGCCAAGCTGGCGATCTCCCTCGAGCAGAAGTGGTCCAAGAAGGAGATCCTCGAGAAGTACCTCAACATCGCCCAGTTCGGCATCAACCTCTACGGCGTCGAGACGGCCGCGCAGAAGTACTTCAGCACGTCGGCCAAGAAGCTGAACTACCTGCAGGCCGCGACCATCGCCGGCATCACGCGCTCGCCCACTGCGTGGGATCCCACGCGCAACCCCAAGGACTCGCAGGATCGCCGCGACACCGTCCTCAAGCTCATGGAGCAGCAGGGATACATCACGACCGCTGAGTACGACAAGGGCATCGCGACGCCGCTCAAGGACACCCTCAAGGTCCAGACCTCAACCCGCGGGTGCATGGCCTCCGCATCCGCCGTCGCCGGCTCGGGCTTCTTCTGCGACTACGTCACCAAGGTGGTCGCAAACGACATGAAGTCGCTCGGCAAGACACGAGCCGACCGGCTTGCCGCGCTCAACCGCGGGGGCCTGACGATCAAGACGACGATCATTCCGAAGGAGCAGAAGGCCGCGGACAAGCAGGTCAAGAAGGGCGTCCCCGTCAAGGACAAGACGGGTATCGGTTCGTCGATCGTGGTCGTGGAGCCCGGCACGGGCAAAATCACCGCGATGGCGGAGAACCGGGTCTACAACAACACGAGTGAGCACGGCAAGCGTGAGACCGCAGTCAACTGGAACGCTGACAACGAGTACGGCAGCGCATCAGGCTTCCCGCCAGGCTCGACCTTCAAGCCGTTCACGCTTCTCCAGTGGCTCAAGGACGGTCACAGTCTGAACGACCGGATCGACGGTCGTCTGCGCAAGGACTACAACACCGACCAGTTCACCGCCTGCGGCGCCAAGCTTCCCTCGAGCAAGTGGAACCTGCACAACTCGGAGGGGCAGGGCGGGTTCATGACCGTTCAAGACGCGACCAAGAACTCCGTCAACAGCGGTTACGCCGAGATGGGTAAGCAGCTCGACCTCTGCGACATCATGAAGGGCGCCAGCGAGCTCGGTGTGCACAAGGCCGGTGGCGCAGCCGGCACTGGCGACTTCGACCCGTTCCCCGCCAACATCATCGGATCACAGTCGGTCGCGCCGCTCACCATGGCCAACGCTTTCGCAGCCTTCGCTTCTGGCGGCATCTACTGCGACCCCATCGCGATCAGCACGGTCACGAACGCGTCCGGCAAGAAGTTCAAGGTGCCGTCCGCCAACTGTCACCGCGAGCTCGAGTCTCGCATCGCCAACGCGATGAACGAGGGCCTGAGCCACGTGTGGGAGGGCACCGCGAAGGGCGTCGCAAAGCCCTCGTTTGCGACCGCGGGCAAGACGGGCACCACGAGCGAGAACGAGGACACCTGGTTCGTCGGCTACACCCCAGCACGTTCCGCCGCCGTATGGGTCGGCTACCCGAACGAGTTCAAGCCGATGAAGGACGTGACGGTGGCCGGCACCTACATCCGCCGCATGTATGGGTCGTCGATCGCCGCCCCCACCTGGTCTCGCTTCATGACCAGCATCCGCAAGGGCGAAGACAACCCCGACTTCACCAAGGCAGGTTCGGACGAGCTGTACGGGAAGAAGGTCTACGTCCCTTACGTCGTTGGCCGCTCGGCGGGCGACGCGAAGGCGATCCTTGAGAGTGCCGGGTTCAAGGTGAGCATCGACACGACCCCCGTGGCGTCCGACAAGCCCGCAGGGACCGTGGCGTCGCAGAGCCCGTCAGGCTCCGCACCCAAGAACACGTACATCTCGCTGCAGATCTCCGACGGCTCGCAGGTCAAGCCGCCGGAGAACCAGGACCAGAACAACCAGGACGGCCAGAACCAGAACCCGAAGCCGGGCCAGAACGACGGCGGCAAGGGGAACGGCAAGGACAAGGGCGGCCCCGGCAAGCGATGACGAGCTCACCGACAGCCCGTGCCGCGGCCGCGGCGGGCGGGCTGGCCCTGGCCGGACTGGGCGCGCTCGCCTGGGCGAGCCTGGTCGAGGTCCGCTGGTACACCCTGCGCGAGGTGACGGTCCCGGTGCTGCCGGCCGGTCAGCCCGACCTGCGGATCCTGCACCTGTCGGACCTGCACCTGATGCCGGACCAGCACCGCAAGGTGGACTGGGTCCGGGACCTGGCCTCGCTGAACCCGCATCTGGTCATCGACACGGGCGACAACTGGTCGCACCGAGAGTCGATGGGGCCGCTGCTGCGCGCCCTGGAACCGCACCTCGCCGGCCCGGGCGCGTTCGTGCTCGGCTCCAACGACTACATCGCGCCGGTCCCCAAGAACCCCGCGCGCTACCTGCTGCCCGACGCCAGGCGTGGGACGCACGCGCAGCACCGGGAGCTGCCGTGGCGCGAGCTGGTGTCACGCATGACGTCGGCCGGCTGGGTCGACCTGACCAACCGGCGCGACGTCGTCGAGATCGACGGGCGCCGCATCGCGCTCGTCGGCACGGACGACGCGCACCTGGACCGCGACGACTACCCGGCCGCCGGGGGGCCCGACGACCCCCGCACGGGGTCCGAGCCGGTGGACCTGCAGCTGGGCGTCACGCACGCCCCCTACCGCCGCGTGCTGCAGGCCATGCACGACGACGGCGTGGACCTGATGATCGCCGGGCACACGCACGGCGGCCAGCTCGCGGTGCCGCTGTACGGGGCCTTGGTCACCAACTGCGACCTCGACACGAGCCGCGCCAAGGGCCTGTCCGGCTGGCCCGGCCCGCGCCCAGACCGCACCGGCGGCGCCGACTCCACCTGGCTGCACGTCAGCGCCGGCCTAGGCACCTCCCCCTACGCACCGGTCCGGTTCGCCTGCCGCCCGGAGGCGACCCTCCTCACCCTGACCGCCGCCTGACGATCTCGATTTCGCGAGTGAGGGTCGCGTCGGCTATCCTTGCAAGGCTCCACGGGGTGTGGCGCAGTTTGGTAGCGCGCTTCGTTCGGGACGAAGAGGTCGTGGGTTCAAATCCCGCCACCCCGACAGTGTGATGTCTCAGTAAATCGCGGACGCTCGGGCCTACGGATCTGCAGGTCCGGGCGTTTGTCGTTGGAGTCTGAGTTTGCCGGTGGGCTAGTGGCCGCGCGCGGCGTTGAGGGTGACGTCGCGCAGGATCTCGCTCGCGGCTCGGGGGCCGCTGCGGTCCCCGGTCGCGTGCGCTCAGACTGAAGCGCAACTCCTACAGGTTCAATTGCGCCCGCGCCCGCCCCGCGACGGACGATCTTCTTCCGACTTGACATCGAGGCACCTGCCGCGAATTGCCCACGGAGGCACGTACGCGCGGGACGATGCCGGGCCCAGCCCCCCACCCGTGGCGGAGTCAGTGGGTCAGAACCCACTACAGCACAACCAGGGCGCGCGCGTGTGGCCAAGATCACAGCATCTTCCGAACCCGACATGTCGGACCTTCGTCTACGGTCACTGCGTACCTCGGGCAACGACGGGGTGCAGCCCATTCCGGAATTCAACCCGGCGAACTTCCAACCAATTCCACAGAAGTTCCGCCAACCTTCACAAAGGAGTTGAGAGAATGCTAACCGCACTTCGAGCACTACGGCGGCCGGGCGCGCTGGCGTTTTGCATCGCAATGGCCCTCGGATTCACGATCGCCGGGCCAACTTCTTCGTCTTACGCGGCAACCTGCACGTACACGGGTTGTAGCGGAAAAGACCCACAATCCTACGGATGCTCGTCAGGCGCTACAACCGTCCGCGAAATGAGCTACCTTCAGGTGCATTTGGAACTACGCTATTCAGCAAAATGCCACGCGTCGTGGATGCGCTACACGAAGACGGAAATCATGTACAACACTGCGGACAACATGGTTTTCGACCGCTACATTAGCGCAGGAAACGTTGGTTGGGTCCATCAGTACTCAATCTATCTCTGGACTGGTGAGCTGTCCGGGTGGAGCAAGATGATCGGATCGGACGCGACACTGAGGGTCGGTGTGTGGAACTCGACCAATTCAAGTGCCGTCGGTGGAAAGACCGCGTCCTACAGCGCGTCCTAACTTCTCGATCTGAGGAGTGGCGCCTGGTTCATCGTAAGGTGGCGTGGTCGCACAATCGTCACGGCACGATTCTCTGAAACAGATTCGTGGTGCGACTGCGGAGGTATTTTCGCGGTCGCACCACGAATTCGTTGGCCAATAATTGGGATAGGCGGCGGCCGGGCTGTTGTCGTCTGCAACGCGAAGGCCCACGTGGCTCTGGCCCCCGCGGCCGTCGTCCGCACCTCTGCCGCCGCCCCGGGACCCCGGTCGCTCGAGCAGCCCACGACAGACTTGCGACGCAGCGGCAACGACGCCAACCAGGCGGCGCAGCCTCCCGCCTGCGGGGCACTTCACCTGTGGACCGCACCCTCGGGCGATGGATCGCATCGGGTGTTCTCAACTCTTCACAATTCGGACTCCTTACTTGTAGGTTGCGGGGGGCCTTCGCCATCTGCCGACGGGGCGGACGGGCCAAGAAGCATCAGGGGGACATATGCCGAATCGGTGCGCGCTCGGAGGGGCCAACGAGTGGGGCAGCCGATCCCTGTGGATCGTCGCGACTCTGGCCGTGTGGTCGTTGCTGCTGACGACTTTCGGTGGAGGGGCGGTTCAGGCGGCTCCCGCGCCCAGTCACTCATCATTGCCAGAGGCTGCGCCGGACCTCGAGCCGCTACGTACGCGTCACAGCAACGGCCCAACTGCGCTACCCGAAGCGCGTCGCGGCGCGGTGCTGGGCAAGTCGTGGAGGAAGTCGAAGGATGTCGCTTGGATGCTCGCGGGTGATGCGAACGGCCTTAACGTGCTGAAGGCTGCAGGCAAGGACGGCTACGCCTGGGAGACCGTCGCGACCCTGTCACAGGAAGGTCTGCAGACCGATCGCTGGATCGGGAACGCATGCGCCACCGCGTCCGGAAGGCGGCTCGTCGTCACGTACGCGCCGCGCGGGTTCACCAACAGCGCGGATCTCAGCGATCGAGGTGCTTTCACATCGGTGGTCGACCTCAGCACGGGCGAAGTCCGTCGCCTACCGGTCCTGAGCAGCCTATCGTCGTTCACTCCGTCCTGCGGCCTGGGCGAGGACGCCCTCTTGACAGTTGCTGGAGGTGAGGAGATCGAAGCGACGCGCCTCGTGAAGGTAGACGCCGTGGCAGCTACGGTGGCGCCCCCGATCGAGGTCGGGGGTCAGGTGACGAGCGCCATCCTGACAAGCGACGGGATCGTGGCTGCCGCGGGCCTGAGCGTCGTCAAAGTGGGAAATGCCGGGAGGCTCGAGCAGCTCACCCCCGCCACCTCAGCGCCCTACGGATTGACCCGCGATTACTCCGGCGGAGTCGTCTACCTGGATCATGAGCGGGGTCGCGCGAGCGTTCACCGACTTGATCGGCGGCGCATCAAGACCGCCGCCCCGGCGAAGGCTCCCAAACCGTTCGCCGTCGGTGCCTTAGACGAGGTCGACATCACCGCAAGTGCGACCGGGAAGGTCCTAGTCACCGGTGAAAGCGAGACCGTCGGGGACGTCCCGGCGACGGTGACCATGACGGAGGCTCCGACCGATTCGGCCGCGACCATATTGGGTGAGGCCACCATTTCGGTCGAGTCCATCGACGTCTCGGGTCTCCCGGTCTCAGACACTCAGCTCGACCCGACCGTTCCGTCGGCGCTCATCGACCTGTCCGTCCGCAGTGTCGCTACGGGCGAGTCGGGGGCGCTCTCCGTGCGCCCCAACTCGATCTCGACCGCTGGGGACCAGAGCGGGCTCGCGGCCGGCGCATCGCCACCGTCCCAAGCGTCTGTTCCAGACGCAACCAGGGTCACGCCCACCGGCGTCGACGCGGGCAAGTCGGCAGACACGACGCGCTCGTCCGCAGCGGCCGCGGCGCAAGGGGAACAGCCTGCAGGAAGTTCGTCGAACCCCATCGAGGCCGAGCGTGCGTGCTCAGTTCCCATGAATGACCCGCGCAACCAGGCCCTGCAGCCAAAGCCGCGTCAGGTCGAGTGGGCAGTCAACCAAGCCGTCAATGGCGCGCTGAACGTCGCACGTCCAGCGAACTACAAGAGCTGGGGCCTTCCCGCGTACACGCCGCAGGGAATGTTTCCGAACATCACCCTCACTGACTCCGCCGGTAAGCCCTCGACCACTGGCGTGCCGTCACAAGTACTACTTGGTCTATTCGCTCAAGAATCGAACCTGTGGATGACACCGGGATACGCAGCCCCGGGTCTGACCGCGAACCCACTTGTCGGGCGGTACTGGGGCCAGGATTCGACCCTGCCCACAGCCGACGAGAAGTGGGCTATTGACTGGAACGCGGCCGATTGCGGCTACGGGATTGGTCAGGTCACCGACGGCATGCGGCGAGAGGCGATGCGCCTCCCGACAGACACGACGGTCCGGACGACAGCTCAGCAGCGTGCCATCGCCCTAGACTTTGCTGCCAACGTGGCCGCTAGTCTGCAGATCCTCGAGACAAAGTGGAACGAGACCGGTGCCGCGGGCGTCACCATCAACGATGGCAACCCGGCCCGCATCGAGAACTGGTACTACGCTCTGTGGGCATACAATTCGGGCTTCCACCCCGAGGCTGCGAAGAATTCCGAAGGCAACAACGGCGCCTGGGGCCTCGGATGGCTTAACAATCCTATCAACCCTAGGTTCATGGCCGGCCGTGGATCCTTCGGCGAGAATCCCAACGACTTCACACACCCGGGAGACTGGCCCTACCAGGAGCGCGTCCTCGGTTTCGCTGCATACCCGCCCAGCCTCTTCGAGTCACCCGGAGTAGAGGTTCCCGCGTTCCGGCCCGCGACGTGGAACGGCACGTCCGACACAGCGCCGAAGAATAGGCGATCGGTACAACCCCCCAGCGACGCGTTCTGCGTTGCTGCAAATCAGTGCAACCCGAGTGACGACAATTACTCGTACGATGGCGTCTGGATCAGATGGGGTGCGTGTGGGCACAAGAATCCATCCGGCCAGTATGACGGCAAGTGCTGGGTGCACTGGAACACGACCTGGAAGACGAATTGCGATCTGGATTGCGGTCGGCCGTTCCTTCGCTTCTCCGTCGGCTACGCATACCAGGCGGACGGCGACTCGTACCCACCCGCCTGCACCCGTGCGGGCCTGCCAGCGAATGCGCTCGTGATCGATGACATCCCCACAGGAACACCCGTGCCAAGGTGCCAAGCCTCAAGCAGTTCGGGCACGTTTACGTTCCTATTCAACGGTCGGCCCGACGGCACGAAGCCATCGAAGTCCGACCTACACCAAATCGGCGGAGGATACGGCGGTCATTTCTGGTTCGCGCACACAAGAAACTCGAATGTGCGCGACAACTCGATGGCCATCAAGGGGACATGGAAGCTCGACCGACCGCTGAACCAGTGGGCGCGGGTGCTGGTGCACCTGCCTTCGCTCGGAGCACATACCCGCCAGGCGACGTACACGATAAACCTGGGATACGGGCAACCGAAGAAGCGGACAATCCTTCAGCGGACGATGAAGAACGGCTGGGTTTCTCTCGGAGTCTTCCAGGTAAACGGCACACCGAGCATCGATTTGAGTACGGTAACTCTCGACGGTGACGCAGAAGACGCGAGCGGAGAGGTCAGAGATCCAAAGAACGAGGATATAGCGTTCGACGCTGTCGCCTTCGAGCCGTTGCCTGCCAAGCCTAAGAACATCGTAGTCGCACTTGGCGACTCTTACTCTTCAGGTGAAGGTGGCACGGTTGCTGGCGCGGCCACATCGTCTTACTACGCGGAGACCGACTTTTTCGGCAACGAGCGCCTGCAGGACAACTGCCACCGCTCTCCTTATACCTGGTCGCGAGTGGCCCAGTTAACGGACTCCGCGACGCCAATCGGGGCTCGCGCCGACGCACTGGACGTGTCGCTCGACTACCACCTGCTTGCCTGCTCCGGCGCGGTGGTCAGGAACGTTCTGCCCAGCGGGACGAAGGACGCGGAGGGTCTACCCAGCGAGGGTCAACACAGCGAACTACCCCAGCTCGACCAGGGGTTCCTCGACGAGAACACCACTCTGGTGACAATGTCGATCGGCGGGAATGACGCTCAGTTCGGCCCGATCGTCACAAAGTGCACTCTCCTTCCACGGTGCGACATAATTGTTCGCAACGAGCCAGCACACATCACGGGCCCGGTCACGGATAGTATCGTGCTGGCGCTCAAAGCAATTCGCACCAAAGCCCCAAATGCGCAAATCATGATCATGGGCTACCCGGAACTCCTGAGTGGACCGGCGGGCGAATGTTCCTTGGGGCTCAGCGCATCCGACCATCGAACTCTCAATTACCTGGCCGACATCCTGCAGGAGCAGATTTCCGTCGCGGCGGATCGTGTGAATGACATCGACCGCGCTGCGCCTGGAGGAAAAACGTTCGTCAACGCCATGAATCCTCAGACCTACTTTTCCGGGAAGGCCATCTGCGGAACTCCGGAGGACGTACACGGAATTTTGCTGAATGGCACGCCTGGAGAGGGTGGCAAAATGCCCTCGCAGCAGTCATTCCACCCCAAGATCGAGGGCTACCAACTGTATGGCCAGGTCTTGACGGACGCGCTCAGGAAGCTTCAATGACCGATTGACATCGAGTGGCTCCGCCGACCCCACTCCGGCATCGGCGGAGCCACTGCATCCACTCGAGGGTCCTAGTTCGGGCACTGGGAGGTCGCGACGGACATCCCACTCCGTCTGGTCCGGAGGTTGCGCACCGCGCTGGTCACTGAGAACGGCGCCCCTTCGGGCGATCAGCGCGACGGCCGATCTTTGCTTCTGCCGGGCGCAGTCCGATTCGGCACCGCGCCCGGTCAGGCGGATCGCGTGCGCGCCCTGCCGATAATGGCGACTACGACTGCGGTCTTCGCATCGGCGTAGGCGTTCATGTCGCTCCAGGCCTGCGCCATCAGCGCCCGCTTGGTGTCCTCGTACAGTCCGCGGTCGTCGGCGTCCCGGCGCAGGTGGTCGCGCAGCAGTAGGTACTCGTCGATCGCGACGTCGCCGCGCTCGTAGACGTGCACGTGGACGTCGCGCTCCGGTGTGCGGACCAGGCGGTGGCCTGGCTCGCGGATGCGCAGCACGTACCCGGCAGCCAGCAGCGGGTCGAGGTAGTCCTCCTCCGCCGTGATGTCCGGCACCGCGACGACGATGTCGACGATCGGCTTGGCCGCCAGACCGGGCACCGACGTCGAGCCGATGTGCTCGATCTCGACGTCCGACGCTGCGAGCGCCGCTGCGATCCGATCGCGGTGCTCCAGGTAGCGATCCACCCAGCCCTCGTCGTACGCGTGCAGGCCGACGACGAGCGGTTCCACTCCCCCGACCAGCTCGAGCGTGGTCACGTCTGGTCTCGCACTCATGCAGCCATGGTCCCAGTCTTCGCCGGCTCAGAGGTCGACGTCCCGATAGCCGGGGGGACGTTCTTCCACGCAGTCGGCGTCGACCATCGTCGACGGCGGAGTAGCACCGGGAGTCACCGTCAGCCGGACGCAGAGCCGCCGATTGGCGTCGTGCACGAAAAGTCCGCCACCGCTCGACGCGGTCGCGAAGAACTCCACGGTGAGCTCCACGCCGGAACTCGTCATGTCGGTCGCGGTGACGAATGCACCGACCTCCGCGATGGCGTCGGTCGCGGTGTCGGCCAGGGCCTGGCCTGCGAGGGTGCTGTGGACCGCAACGGCGAGGTCCACGCGGCTCTGGCCTCCGTAGGCCTTCGTCCGCACGTCTTCCGCCGCCCGGAGACCCAGATCGCTTGAGCAGCCCCCGAGAAGTCCCGACGCAACGGCGACGAGGGCGAGGGCGAGGATGCCTACCGAGCGCGTCCCGAAGACGCAGCCCCGGTGCGGGCTGTCGCGTCGGGTACCTGGTCGCATCTGTCCTCCTTGCCTGAAGTGCTGTGTCGACAATCAGAGTAGCCAGATACCCGATGCGGTCTGGACCCTACGGCTGTGGAGTCGGGATGAGTGAACGACCGAGGTCAAAGACGTAGCCGAGGGTTGCCCACGCGGTCGAGCTCGTGTCGTCTTGGACGCTGTGCTGTCCCCCTGCGGCGAGTGTTCGCGGGCTCCCTGGTCGCCCTGCACTCTGCCTTGCGATCATCGTGACGAGGCCCGTTTGGGTGCGCCCGTGCCTGTGGGAGCGGCGCTCGTCGCGCTCCGCCCCTTCTGAGCTCGGCGCAGACAGCCGGAAGCCCGGCCCCGCGTGGTGCGGGACCGGGCTTCCGGGTGAGTCAGCGGATCAATCAGCCGATGGTGCAGGTTGCTCCGTTGAGGGTGAACGCGGTCGGCTTCGGGTTCTGGCCCGAGTGGGAGCCGTTGAAGCCGATGTCCGTGCTCGCGCCGGGGGCCAGCGTGGAGTTCCACGACATGCCCGTGGCGGAGACGGCCGCGCCGGTCTGCGTCCAGTTGGCGCTCCAGCCCTGGGTGACCTTCTGGCCCGCGGCGAACGAGAAGCCCAGGTTCCAGCTGTTGATCGCCGTGGTGCCGGTGTTGGTGATCTTCACCGACGCCGTGAAGCCGGAGTTCCAGTCGCTGGTCGTGTAGCTGACCTTGCAGGAGCTGGCGGTCTGGGGCGTCTTGGTGGTCAGCGCCAGGGCGGCCGAGGCTGCCGAGACGTTGCCCGCGACGTCCTTGGCCCGGACCGTGTACGAGTACGCGGTCGAGGCCGTCAGGCCCGCGTCGGTGTACGACGTGGTGGTCGAGGATCCGACCTTCGTCGTGCCCCGGTAGACGTCGTACCCGGCCACGCCGGAGCCCGCGTCGGTGGACGCCGACCAGGTGATCGTCGCCGACGTCTCCGTCGTCGTCCCGGCCAGACCCGTCGGCACCGAGGGCGCCGTCGTGTCCGCTGTCGTGCCGGACTTGGTCGTCACGGCCAGCGCCGACGAGGCCGCCGAGACGTTGCCCGCGACGTCCTTGGCCCGGACCGTGTACGAGTACGCGGTCGAGGCCGTCAGGCCCGTGTCGGTGTACGACGCGGTCGTCGACGAGCCCACCTTGGTGGTGCCCCGGTAGACGTCGTACCCGGCCACGCCGGAGCCCGCGTCGGTGGACGCCGTCCACGTCAGGGCCACCGAGGTGTCCGTGACCGTGCCGGCCGTCAGGCCCGTCGGCACCGAGGGCGCCGTCGTGTCCGTCGTCGTCCCGGACTTCGTGGTCAGCGCGAGCGCCGACGACGCCGCCGAGACGTTGCCCGCCACGTCCTTGGCCCGGACCGTGTACGAGTACGCGGTCGAGGCCGTCAGGCCCGTGTCGGTGTACGACGCCGTGGTCGAGGAACCGACCTTCGTCGTGCCCCGGTAGATGTCGTAGCCCGCGAGGCCCGACCCACCCGTGTTGTCCGTCGACGCCGTCCACGTCAGCGACGCGGACGTCGACGTCGTGGTGCCCGTCAGACCCGACGGCACCGAGGGCGCCGTCGTGTCCGTCGTCGGCGTGGTGCCGCCGAACAGGCGGTCGTAGTCCGCCATGGCGCCGGCGACGGCCGTCTGGGCCCAGAACCGGTGGTAGTTGAACGACGGCGCGGCGCCACCGTCCAGGTACGCCTGGACCTTGGACCACTGCGGGTCCTTCTTGTACCAGGAGCGGATGTCCAGGAAGCTGACGCCCGGCTTGATGGCGTCGCCGTTGGGCATGGTGCCCGTCCAGCCCGACGGGATGTAGACGCCGTTGCCGCCGGCCACGTACGGGTCGTCGAACCGCGCGTAGTCCGTGCGGGTCTCCGTCGTCGAGACGCCCAGCGAGTCCTGGTCGGAGTTCCAGATCGCGTCGAGCAGCGACTTGACCTTGGCCTGGACCGCCGTGTCCTTCGCCTTGGCGGCGTAGAACAGCAGCGTGCGCGACAGGTCACCGGCGACGCCGACGTCCTGGCCCGAGCTCTTCACGGTCACGTGCAGACCGGCGTTGGTGCCGGGGTTGGCCTTGCTCCAGGTGTCGGGCTTGCCCGACCACGTCAGGTCGGACGGGATGGACCAGTCGTTGCCGCTGACCTTGATGCCGGCGACCGCCCAGGGGACCCACTTGTCGAGGATCGCCTTGGCGTCCGCATTGCCCGACGCGTAGTACAGCTCCGCGACGCGCTCCATGCCCCAGGCCTGCATGCCGAACCACTGGTTCGACGGCGGGTCGTTGTAGACGGGAGCCTCGGTGTAACCCATGCCGTAGAACGTGGGCGTGCCCGCCGGAGGCGTCGCGTACGCGCCGTCCCAGCTGTTGGTGGCGCCACCGGCGATGCCGCCCTCGGACGACTGCAGCCACTTGTAGAACTCGAGCTGGCGGCCCAGCGAGAAGCTCCAGTCGGACTTGGCGGTCGCCGACTTCGGCGTCATCGTCGGGTCGCTCGAGAGCACCCATGCCGCCAGCGGGTTCTGGTACCCGAAGTGTGCGTGCGACGACCCGATGCGCCAGGCCCAGCCGGCCGACGAGTCGAGCGCGCCGCCCCAGGCGTAGTACCAGCTCAGGAGGCCGTGCTCGCTGTCCTTGCCCGTGCCCGCAGGGCAGGACGGCGAGGTGCAGCCGACGGTCTTGAAGTACTTGTCGAACAGGGCGTACCGCAGGTAGTCACCCATCTTGGTGGCCTTCGCGACCGTGCCGGCGATGTCCGCCTGCTTGCCCTGGGCCGTCGCCCACTGGTTGGCCCAGTAGACGGCCTCGACCGAGCGCGCGTCGGCGTCGGGGGCGTCCGTGTACTTCCACTGCTTGGCGTACGACGAGTCCTTGGTGAACAGGTCCAGGTAGCCGTTCTTGCCGCCGTACTTGAACTCGTCGCACGACGGCTGCGGGACGGTCTCCCAGACCGACTCCTGCGGGCCGCGCTGGAAGGTGTTGATGAAGGACGTGCCGGTCGCGCTCGGGCCGAGCTCGCAGCCCGCGCCCGGCGTGGCGCCGAACCCGTACTTGTTGTCGACGTCGGCGAGCCAGTGCATGCCGTAGACGTCGGAGGTGCCGTACGTGCTCTTCAGCTCGTTGGCGATCGGGTCGACGCCGGACTTAACGCCGCTGTCGAGGGCCGACGGGTACTGCGCCGGGGTGTTGTACTCCGACGCGTACGTCGCCGGGCTGTTGGGGTTGTAGAACGAGTTCGTGGGCTGGTCCGCGCTCGTCGGGATCATGTTCTTCTCGAGCGTGTCCCACGCGTGGTTCAGCGGCGCCCAGTCCTGCGTGACCTGGCCGTAGAGGGCCTCGAGCCACAGCCAGTACGAGTAGGCCTCGGACGTGGTCTCGTGACCGTAGTCGGGGGCCTCGACGATGAGGGTCTCCACCGAGTGGTACGGGATGCCCTGCGGGCTGAAGTACCCGTTGGCCGGGTCCTTGATCTTCTTGTACATCGTCAGGAATCGCTGCGTGTACTCACCGTCGGCCGTGGCGACGGGGGCCGCCGCGGGGACGGCGATGGTCGCCGGGACGGCGGCCTGGAGTGCGGCGTGCGCGGCTTGCATGCCGCAGATCGCCAGCAGCGACGACACCCCGAGGGTGGCCGTGGCCACCCTGGCGTATCGCCGGCGGTTCGATGGGGACATCAGGCGTACCTTTCTGCGCTGCCGGACCGCCCGCCTCGTCGCGGGTGCGGTCCGCCCGCCCGTCGGCGTGCCGAGGCGGACGGTGTCGGAGGTGCTCGAAGACCCCCGTCGGCTGGCAGTCCCGCTCCGGTGCGTGACGACGAGCAGACGGCTGGTCGTCCCCCACCTTTGGGCCACTCACAGGCAGCGTCCAGACACTTAAACGTTTCGCGTGGGAGCGCACCCACTCCCGAGTCAGCCGGGGACGCCCGCACCCCCTCATCACCGAGACAGAGGTTTACGGGCGAGACAGACCCCTGCAAGGGTCTGTCTCGCCCGTAAAGGTCGGTCTCGGGGTCGCGCGTGGCGTCAGGCTGAGGTTCGCTCCGCCAGGCGGGTCGCCAGGAGCTCGGCGATCTGGACCGCGTTCAGCGCGGCGCCCTTGCGCAGGTTGTCGTTGCTGATGAACAGCGCCAGGCCGCGGCCCTCCGGCGCGCCCTCGTCGGCCCGGATCCGCCCGACGAGGGACGGGTCCGCGCCCGCCGCGGCGAGCGGCGTCGGGACGTCGGTGAGCTGGACGCCCGGCGCGTCGGCGAGCAGCTCGGTGGCGCGCTCCGGGGACAGGGGTCGCTCGAACTCGGCGTTGATCGACAGCGAGTGCCCCGTGAAGACGGGCACGCGCACGCAGGTGCCCGAGACGAGCAGGTCCGGGATGCCCAGGATCTTGCGCGACTCGTGGCGCAGCTTCTGCTCCTCGTCGGTCTCGTTCAACCCGTCCTCGACGATCGAGCCGGCCAGCGGGATCACGTCGAACGCGATGTTCGCGACGTACTTGACCGGGTCGGGGAACGTGACCGCCGAGCCGTCGTGCACCAGCGCGAGCGTGTCCTGCTCGACCGCTGCGCGGATCTGGCCGTCCAGCTCCTGCGCACCGGCCAGCCCGCTGCCGGACACCGCCTGGTAGGTCGAGACGGTGAGGCGGCGCAGGCCCGCCTCCTCGTGCAGGACCTTGAGGACCGGCATCGCGGCCATGGTGGTGCAGTTGGGGTTGGCGACGATGCCCTGACCGGCGCCGTCGAGCGCCTCCGGGTTGACCTCGGAGACCACCAGCGGCACGTTCGGGTCACGACGCCAGGCCGACGAGTTGTCGACGACGATGGCGCCGGCCGCGGCGAACCTCGGCGCGTGGACCTTGGACGTCCCGCCTCCCGCGGAGAACAGCGCGATGTCGATGCCGCTCAGGTCGGCCGTCTCGACGTCCTCGACCACCACGTCCTCGCCGCGCCACGGCAAGGTCGTGCCCGCTGACCGGGCGGAGGCGAAGTACCGGATGGTGCCCACCGGGAAGTCGCGCTCGTCGAGCAGGCGGCGCATCACGGCGCCCACCTGCCCGGTCGCGCCCACCACCGCTACGCGCAGCCCGCTCATCGTCCCGTCCCTCCGTACACCACGGCCTGGTCCTCGGCGGAGTCCAGCTCGAACGCCGTGTGCACCGCGCGCACCGCGTCGTCGAGCGAGTCCGCCCGGGTGACCACGGAGATGCGGATCTCCGAGGTCGAGATCATCTCGATGTTGATGCCTGCGTCGGACAGCGCGGCGAACAGCTTGGCCGAGACGCCGGGCGACGACTTCATGCCCGCGCCGACGAGCGACAGCTTGCCGATCGTGTCGTCGTACTGCAGCGACGAGAAGCCGATGTCCGGCTGGCGCTCCGTCAGGGCGGTGGTCGCGAGCGCCCCGTCCGTGGCCGGGAGGGTGAAGGAGATGTCCGTCAGCCCCGTGGCGGCCATCGACACGTTCTGCACGATCATGTCGATGTTGGCGCCCGCGCCGGCGACGACCTCGAAGATGCGGGCGGCCTTGCCCGGGACGTCGGGGACGCCGACGACGGTGATCTTGGCCTCCGAGCGGTCGTGCGCGACGCCCGAGATGATCGGCTCTTCCACGGTTCCTCCTTCGGGCATCTGGCCCTGGACAAGCGTGCCGGTATGGGTCGAGAACGAGGAACGGACGTGCACCGGGACGCTGAACCGCCGGGCGTACTCGACGCAGCGCAGCACGAGCACCTTGGCTCCGCTGGCCGCCATCTCGAGCATCTCCTCGTAGGTGATGTGGTCGATCTTGCGGGCCGACGGCACGATCCGCGGGTCCGCGGTGAACACGCCGTCGACGTCGGTGTAGATCTCGCAGACGTCGGCACCCAGGCCCGCCGCGAGCGCGACGGCGGTCGTGTCGGAGCCGCCGCGACCCAGCGTGGTGACGTCGTTCGTCTCCTGCGTGACGCCCTGGAAGCCGGCGACGATCGCCACCTCCCCGCGCGCGATCGTCTCCCGGATGCGCACGGGAACCACGTCGACGATGCGCGCCCGGCCGTGCACGGCGTCGGTGATGACGCCCGCCTGCTGGCCCGTGAAGGACTTCGCCTTGACGCCCAGGTTGTTGATCGCCATGGCGAGAAGCGACATCGAGATGCGCTCCCCCGCGGTGAGCAGGATGTCCATCTCACGCTGCGGGGGCAGCGGGGTCACCTGCTGGGCGAGGTCGATGAGCTCGTCGGTGGTGTCCCCCATGGCCGAGACCACGACGACGACGTCGTTCCCGGCGCGCTTGACCGCGGCGATCCGCTTGGCCACGCGCTTGATGCTCTCGGCGTTCGCCACCGACGATCCGCCGAACTTCTGCACGACAAGTGCCACGTGCTTTCCCATCTGTCGCCGGCCGCCGTCTCTCTCAACGGTCCGCCGGTTCTTGTGTGTCGCGGTGATGCTAGACGCATCCACCCGTCCGACGCCACGTCTTCTCGAAAGACGTCAGGGCTGCAGCGCGTCGTACTCCGCCTCGGCCGCGACGTCGTCGGCGACGTCGAGGCGCAGGTGACCGAGGATCACCTGCAGCGTGCGCAGGACGCTGGACGCGCGCTCGCCCCAGTCGGACAGGTAGGAGAACTGCCACCACCACAGGGCCTCGAGGACGCCGCCACGCTCGTAGTGCCGCAGGCCCTGCGCCAGCGCACCGGCGATGGCGACGAGGTCGCCGGACAGCGTCGTCGTCTCGACGTCCGCGCCCAGCAGCGGGTCGACGACCTCCGTGTAGTCGTCGATGCCCTCGAGCGCGTTGACCAGGGCGGCGCGCAGCGGTTCCAGGTCCGGGTCCGGGCCGACGTCGGGCTCGAACCGCTCGGAGGGGACGACGTCCGTCGTCGCGCCGAGCCGCGCGCCCGCGGCGAGCAGGTCGGAGACCGCCAGGAGCAGCAGCGGCAGCGAGGCCTCGGGCGTGTGCCCGGCACCGACCTCGGTGATGGTCGTCAGGTAGTCGCGCGACTGGTCCGCGACGGCGCGGGCGATGTCCCGCACATCGGCGTCAGCCGTCCAGGTCTCGCTCATGCGTCCCTCCCGCTCATGCCGGTCGTGCGACTCACGCGCTGATCCGTCGTCGGCCCTCGAACGCGCGGCCCAGCGTCACCTCGTCGGCGTACTCCAGGTCTCCGCCCACGGGGAGGCCGGACGCCAGCCGGCTGACGGTCAGTCCCATCGGGACCAGCAGCCGCGCCAGGTAGGTGGCCGTGGCCTCGCCCTCGACGTTGGGGTCCGTGGCCAGGATGACCTCGGTGACCGTGCCGTCGGCCAGGCGGGACATGAGCTGCGCGATCCGCAGGTCGTCGGGCCCGACGCCCGCAATCGGGTTGATGGCGCCGCCGAGCACGTGGTACTTCCCGCGGAACTCACGCGTGCGCTCGATGGCGACGACGTCCTTCGACTCCTCGACCACACAGATGGACGCGGGCGAACGTCGCGGGTCGCGGCAGATGCGGCACTGGTCCTCCTGCGTCACGTTGCCGCAGATCTCGCAGAACCGGACGCGCTCCTTGACCTCGACGAGAGCGTCCGACAACCGCCGCACGTCCGCCGGGTCCGCCGCGAGGATGTGGAACGCGATGCGCTGCGCGCTCTTGGGACCGACCCCGGGCAGCCGCCCGAGCTCGTCGATCAGATCCTGGACCGCACCCTCGTACACGTCCGCCAGCCTACGGCGTGCGGGGCGCGGTCGGACCGGCGCGCGCCACGCCGCTCCCAGGTTCTTCCCAGCGTGCGGCGGGATGCTCGGCTCCTCACGTTCCCCTTGCCTCCCGTGGAGATCCCGTGCGTCGCACCTCCGTGCTCCTGGCCGCCGTGGCGGTCGCGACCCTGACCGGCACGGTGCTCACCTCGTGCGCCGGCTCGGATCCCGCGCAGGACCAGGCCCAGGCTCTCGTCTCCTTCGGCGGCCCGAGCGGGTGGGCCGCCGACACGGTCGCCGCGCAACCGACCGACGACACCACGGACACGACCGTCGACGGTGTGCCCGTGACGATGACCGCCGGCGACCAGCCCGCCGGTGTGCAGGTGCGGTGGGTCGCCCCGCTGACCGGCTCCGCGACCGACGCCGCGTGTGCCGACCTGGTCGCGTGGTTCGAGCACGCCACGCGCGAGTGGCCGTCGACCATCGACACGTCCAGCATGGCCACGACCTGCGCCGACGACGCCGCGAGGACCGGTGACCCGGTGATCGCCGCCGGTGCCGGACCGGCCCACGGCGCCTACGGGCGCGTCACCTACGAGGCGTCCGTCGAGTCCGGCGAGCTGGTGGCGACGCTCGAGTTCAACGCGCGCGCCTGACCGGCACCACCCCCGCCCCGCTCGGGTCTGCGCCATCCCTGCGCCGCTGGCGCGATCGCTCTGCGAACGTTCGACCTGCGCGAACAAACGCAGAGCGATGGTCCGGCCCGTCAGCGTGATCAGCCGCGGGGGTCGTCGACCTGCTCGTCGATGACCGTGCCGCCGAGCATCTGCGCGATGAGCGGCGCGCCCACCAGGCTGCTGGACGTGATGTCCGGGTCGTCCGGTGACGGGTCGTCGATCTCCACCGCCCGCGACCGCGCGGAGGCGGCAGCGGCTGCGGCGGCGACGCCGCGTTCGCGAGCCGACTGGGCGCCCGGATCGGACGGCGGGCTCGCGGCGCCCCGCTGGTCGGGCGCCGGTGCGGACGCGTTCCCCTGCGCGGAGCCCGGCGCGACCGGGGTGTCCCACGGCGGAGCTCCGGTGCCCGACGACGACGCGCTTCCGCCCGGTCCGGCGGTACCCGGTCCGACGCTGCCGGCGGGTCCCTCCGCCGGCGGCGCCTCGTCCTGCGGCGCAGTCATCCACGGGTCGTCCGGGTCGTCGGCGGGCGGCTCGGCCGGCGGCGGGACGTCGTCCCACGACGCCTGCGCGCGGCGCGTCGCCTCGGCGTCGTGCGGCCCGGTGGGCGTCGACGGTGCCGCGGGGGCCGGGGCGTCGACGGCCGGCGCCTGCCCGCTCGGGCCCTGGCCACCACGGTCGACGGACTCCTTGAGCACACCTTCGACCCGCACGTCGAAGCCCAGGGTCTCGCGCACAGCGCGCGCGACGACGTCCGGGTGGCCGCCGTTGCGGAACGTCGCGGCGAGCGCGGCCGTGTCGAACGACAGCCGCAGCGTCGTCGCGTCCAGGTCCGCGACCTGCGCGTTGCGAGGGTCGACGAGCGCCCACGTCACGCGGCGCAGGCCCTTGATCGTCTCGAGCACCTCCGGCCACCGGCGGCGGAGCATCTCCGTGTCCGGTCCGCCGCTCGACGCGGGCGTCGCAGCCGGCTGATATGCAGCAGCAGGCTGGGGCTCAGCAACTTCGGGTGCAGCAACGTCGGGCGCGGCAGCAGACTCGGGTTCAGCAGCGGCGCCGGGGTCAGCAGCGGCGCCGGGGTCAGCAGACGGCTGCGACGCGGCAGCGCGCTCAGGCTCGGCCATCGGAGCGGCGGCGGGAGCCTGAGGCGTGACGGGTGCGGGAGGAGCAGCCGCCTCGAGAGGCTCGGAAGCGCCGGCAGCTTCGGAGGAGGGGGTCGATTCGGTGGCCGGCACCGAGGACTCGTCGGCCGACGTGGCATCGGCCGGCGTGGCGGCGTCCGCTGCAGCAGCCGAGACCTCCGGCGCCGACGCGACGACGTCGGACTCAGGCCGCGTGGCGGCCGGGCGGGTGGACTCGGGCCGCGGTGCGGGGGCCGAGCGGGTCGACTCCGGTCGGGGTGCCGGGGCTGTGCGATTCGACTCCGGCCGCGGCGTGGGAGCGGCTCGCGACGCGTCGTCGCGTCCCCCCGCCTCCGACGACGCCCCAGCACCGGACGCGTCGGCAGAGCGCACGGGCGCGCCGGAGCCCGCCGGCAGACCACGCTCGAGCCGGTCGAGGCGGGCGCCCAGCCCGGAGCGGTCGTCGTCGACGGCCGGGAGCAGCAGACGCGCCATGAGCAGCTCGAGGTGCAGCCGCGGCGAGGTCGCGCCGGTCATCTCGGTCAGGGCCGCGTTGGCCAGGTCGGCGGACCGGGACAGCTCGGCGGCACCCAGGTGGCCGGCCTGCGCGCGCATGCTGGCCATCTGGTCGGACGGCACGTCGCGCAGCGCGGCGTCAGCGGCATCTCCGGATGCGGCGATCACGATGAGGTCGCGCAGGCGTTCGAGCAGGTCCTCGACGAACCGGCGTGGCTCGTGCCCGGTCGAGATGACGCGGTCGACGACGCGGAACGCGCTGGCTCCGTCCCGCGCGGCGATCGCCTCGACCAGGTCGTCGAGCAGCGACGCCTGCGTGTATCCGAGCAGGTCGGCAGCGCCCGCGTACTCCAGGCCCCCCTCGCCGGCGCCCGCGATGAGCTGGTCCAGGACGGAGAGCGTGTCACGCACCGATCCCCCGCCGGCCCGCACGACGAGCGGCAGGACACCCGACCCGACGGGCACACCCTCGGTCGCGCAGAGCTGGTCCAGGTACGGCACCAGCACGTCCGGCGGCACCAGCCGGAACGGGTAGTGGTGCGTGCGCGAGCGGATGGTGCCGATGACCTTGTCCGGCTCCGTCGTCGCGAACACGAACTTGATGTGCGGCGGCGGCTCCTCGACGATCTTGAGCAGGGCGTTGAACCCCTGCGGCGAGACCATGTGCGCCTCGTCGAGGATGAAGATCTTGAACCGGTCGCGGGCCGGCGCGAACGTGGCGCGCTCCCGCAGCTCGCGCGCGTCGTCGACACCACCGTGGCTCGCCGCGTCGATCTCCACGACGTCGAGCGACCCCGGTCCCCCGCGCGCCAGCTCGACGCACGACGGGCACACGCCGCAGGGGGTGTCCGTCGGCGTCTGCTCCGTGTTCTGCGCGCAGTTCAGGATGCGCGCCAGGATGCGCGCGGACGTCGTCTTGCCGCACCCGCGCGGCCCGGAGAACAGGTACGCGTGGTTGACCTGACCACTGCGCAGGGCCTGCCGCAGGGGCGCGGTGACATGGTCCTGCCCGATGACCTCGGCGAAGTTCTCCGGCCGATAACGGCGGTACAGGGCTGTGCTCACCCCCGCACCCTAGACGCCCCCACCGACACACGACGACGCCGCTGTGGACGGGTTCACCCCACCAGCACCCACGTCGCCAGGCCGATCACGAGCAACGAGCCGATCGGCGACACCCAGGACCGCAACCGCTCATCGAGCCGCGCGCCCACGATCCCGCCCGCGAGCACCAGCAGGAGCTGCCACGCCGCCGACGCGACCGCGACGCCGACGACGAACGCCGCAGCGGCGCCCGTGCCGGGCCGACCGTCAGCCAGGCCCGCGACGGCACCCGTCGCGACGGTCGCGAACACCAGCAGCGTGAGGGGGTTGACGGCGGTGAGCCCGACGAAGCGGAGGTAGGTCCGCGACGAGCGCAGCACGCTCTCGTCGGCCGTCACGGGCGTCCCGCGCGACCGCCACCACTGCACGAGCCCGACGATGCCCACGGTCGCCAGGACCAGCCCGCTGACGACCTCCAGCAGGTTCGCGTGCGACTCGACCACCGCGGACAGACGGGTGCCGACGAGCACCGCGAGCACCGCGTACGCGGCGTCGACCGTCGCGACACCGAGGGCGGCTGCGACGGCTCGTCGTCGGCCCGCGACGAGCGCCTCGCGCAGCAGAAGCACCCCGACGGGACCGAGGGGCATCGCGACGGCGAGGCCCGCGACCAGGCCTAGGGTGAGCGCGTGCACGGCCACAGCGTGGCGCCTGGGCGAGCCGCAGGCGAGCACATTCCGAACCCGGGCATGCAAGGACCCCCCGCACACCCGCCAGAGCTCACCTGCCCTTGCTGCCTTCCGGCCCTGGGGGGGTTCAGCGAGATGACGCCGCACGAGGGGTCTGCCGAAGATCCTAACCCAGCGCACGGCCCACCCGACCCACACCCGCACGGATGCCTCGCCGGGCGGTACGGTCCGAGGCAGGGCGACGACGAAGGGGCGAGATGGACGGCGCGGACACCGGGAGCGCGCTCCTCGACGCTCCTTCCACCGTGCGGTCGACCGTCGCCTCTCCCCGTCGCCGCTGGATGCGCGTCGCCGGTGTCGTCGCGGCCGTCGGGGTCGCGGGCTGGGCGTTCGTGGCGCACCTGTCCGCCGCACCCACGACGGTGAGCGACGACCAGGCGTGGGCGGCGACGCACCGCGACGCGCTGGTCGGGATCGAGCGGGACGACGCGACGATCGGGGAGCTCGCCGCCGACGTCCGGGCGCACGGCCTGCACGGCCCTGCCGGCGCGACGGCGGCCGCGGTCGATCACGCGACGGGTGTCCTGGCGGACCTCGTCGATGCGGTGGCGAGCGGCGACGAGGCGCGGGCCCTCGATCGCCGGGACGCGCTCCACGACGCGCGGCTCGAAGCGCTCGACGCGCATCAGGATCTCGAGCGGGCGATGCACCGCGTCGGGATCGGTTTTCACGGCTGATCCGCGGACTGGTTCGCCCTCTCCACTGTCGGCGACGACCGCGGGTGGGCAGACTGCCTGCATGACTGATGGCACCCCGGCGATCGACGCGACCGAGCAGGCCGACCAGCCCGAGCAGGACGTCCGCTACGACTACGACCTCGTCGTGATCGGCTCCGGCCCCGGTGGGCAGAAGGCGGCGATCGCGGCGGCGAAGCTGGGTCACCGCGTGGCCGTCGTCGAACGGCGCCACATGATGGGCGGGGTCTCGGTGAACACCGGCACCATCCCCAGCAAGACGTTGCGCGAGGCCGTCATGTACCTGACGGGGATGGCGCAGCGCGACATGTACGGCGCCAGCTACCGGGTCAAGAGCGACATCACCGTCGAAGACCTCTTCGCGCGCACGCAGCACGTCATCGGCCGCGAGATCGAGGTGATCCGCGCCCAGCTGCTGCGCAACCACGTCGACATCCTGACCGGGACCGGGTCCTTCGTGGACGCGCACACGATCGGGGTTCTCGACGAGGACGGCGTGCGACGCACGCAGGTCACCGCGCGGTTCGTCGTGATCGCGACCGGCAGCAAGCCGCACCGCCCGGACACGGTCCAGTTCGACGAGCGGACGGTCGTGGACTCCGACGGGGTGCTGGCGCTGGAGCGCGTGCCCAACTCGATGGTCGTGGTCGGCGCCGGGATCATCGGGATCGAGTACGCATCGATGTTCGCGGCCCTGGGCACGCGCGTGACGGTCATCGACAAGCGGCCGACGATGCTCGAGATGTGCGACCCCGAGGTCGTCGAGTCGCTCAAGTTCCACCTGCGCGACCTGTCGGTGTCCTTCCGGCTGGGCGAGGAGGTGGCCGGCGTCGACTCCAACACGCACGGCACCGTGACGCGGCTCGCGTCGGGCAAGAAGATCGCCGCGGACACCGTCATGTACTCGGCGGGGCGGCAGGGGCAGACGGCCTCGCTCGACCTGGAGGCGGCCGGGCTGTCGGCGGACAAGCGGGGGCGCATCGACGTCGACGGCGAGTACCGCACGTCGGTCCCGCACGTCTTCGCCGTCGGCGACGTCATCGGCTTCCCCGCGCTGGCCGCGACCAGCATGGACCAGGGGCGCCTGGCGGCGTACCACGCGTTCGACGAGCCGGCCCGCGAGCTCGCGTCCGTGCAGCCCATCGGCATCTACACGATCCCCGAGATCAGCTACTGCGGCCGCACCGAGGACGAGCTGACATCGTCGTCCATCCCCTACGAGGTGGGCATCGCGCGCTACCGGGAGCTGGCCCGCGGGCAGATCGTCGGCGACTCCTACGGGATGCTCAAGCTGCTGGTGAACACCGACACCCGCGAGCTGCTGGGCGTGCACATCTTCGGGACGCAGGCCACGGACCTGGTGCACATCGGGCAGGCGATCATGGCGTGCGGCGGCACCGTCGACTACCTCGTCGACACCGTCCTCAACTACCCCACCCTGTCCGAGGCGTACAAGGTCGCCGCGCTCGATGCGACGAACAAGATCCGCCAGGTGGCGCGCTTCAGCTCGTGACGTCGCCGCCGAGCGGGCTCGCGTCCAGGTCGGCCAGCAGCGCCGCAACGTCGTCGTAGATCGCGACGGCGCCGGCCGCGCGCAGCTCGTCGGCGCCGATGCCGCCGCTGAGCACCGCGACGCACGGCACGCCGGCCTTCTTGGCGGCCTCGACGTCCCAGACGGTGTCGCCGACGAAGACCGCACCGGACGGCTCCACGCCCGCGGCCTCCAGCGCGACCTGGACCAGGTCAGGCTCGGGCTTGGCCGCCTCGACGTCCTGGGCGCTCGTCACGGCGTGCAGCTCGGCCTCGACGTCGAGGACGTCGCGCAGGCGCTCCAGCTCGTCGGGCGACGCGGAGGTGGCCAGCACCGGCCGGGCGCCGCGTGCGGACAGCGCACGGACCAGCTCGCGAGCACCGTCGAACGCGCGCAGCTGATCGGCGGCGTCGGCGTAGTGCGACGAGTGCGCATCGTTGACGGCGTCGCGCACGCGATCGGCGTCGGCGCCCGCCAGGGAGTCGACGAGCTGCGTCGAACCCATCCCGATCGCGCGGTGGACGCGCCACCCGTACACCGCGAGCCCGACGTCGCGGAACGCACGCACCCACGCGTCGACGTGCAGGTAGTTCGAGTCGACCAGAGTGCCGTCCACGTCGAGCAGGACGACGGGCTGCCGGGAAGAAGCGGTGCTCATGCCTCAGTGTCAGGGGCGCCGGATGCGACCGCATCCCGCGACGACGTCAGACCATCGACCGAAGCGCGGCGTCCACCAGCAGCTCGGCGGTCTGGCGCACGGTCGCCGCCACGGCGGGATCGCGGTCCATCCGGACGGCGATCCCCGCGCCGTCGTACAGCAGGTAGAGCTGCCGGGCCAGCGCGTCGGGGTCGGGGGCACCCGCGCCCCGGGCCAGGTCGGTCAGCAGCCCACGCAACCAGGCCCGGTACTCGTCGGACACGTGCTCCACGGTCCCGCCGGGCTCGGCCTCGGCGCTCGCCGCCACGAACGCGCACCCGCGGTAGCCGGGCGTCGCGAGCTGGACGCTCTGGGCCTCGAAGACGGCGAGCAGCCGGGCGCGAGGCTCGTCGGCGTGCTCGACGGCGGCGGTGATCCGGGCCCGGTTGGCGTCCTGCCGACCGCGCAGGTACTCGCCGACCAGGGCGTCCTTGCTGCCGAACGTGTTGTAGAGCGAGGCCTTGGCGACACCGGCCTTCTCGATGACGCGGTCGATGCCCACCGCGTGCACACCCTCGGCGTAGAAGAGCTCGTTCGCGGCGGCGAGCAGCCGCTCGCGCGCGGACGTCCGCTCCGTCGTCGGCATCGCTCGCACCTCCTGGTGGATCCCTGCGTCCAGCCTAGACGCGCTCACGGCCGGACCGCCTCGACCTGCGGGCATGCGGGCACCGGCGCGGCGGCCGGCCGCCGGGCGACCCCGGCGAGTGCGGCCAGCGCGAGCAGGACCACGACCGCGCCGTAGTCGCGGACCACCGCGGTCACGTCCCCGACGCGACCCACGAGCGACCCAGCGACGACCGCCGGCACCCCCATGCCGAGGTACGCGACCACGTACACGGCCGACAGCACGCCGGCGCGCTCGTGCGGCTGCGCCGCCCCGCCCACGCTGCGCACCGCACCCTGGAACCCGGTCCCGAACCCGATGCCCGCGACGAACGACCCGGCGTAGAACCCGGCGAGCGAGCCGAGGTCGACCGCGACGAGGACGCCGGCGACGCCGAGCACCAGCGAGCCGATCCCGACGAGCATGAGGGCCCGCGGGCTCAGGTCGCGCAGCGCTACCCCGGCGGCGGCCGCGACCCCGGCGAGCGTCGTCAGCGCGAGGCCGCCGAGCACGACCCCGTGGCCGCCCAGCGCGCGGACGAGCGCGGGGCCGAGCGAGCCGTACAGGCCCGCGAGCGCCCACACGGCGAAGACGACCGGTGCCGCGGTCAGCATCAGCGGGCGCACGGCGCGGGGCAGCCGGATCTCCGGCACCAGGCTGGCGCGGGCGCGAGCGGCGGCGCCGGGCAGGCGCGGCGCGGTCTCGGCGAGCCGGGCGACGGCGACGGCCTGGACCAGCAGCAGCGCGATGATCAGGAGGTAGATCGTGTGGGTGGGCGCGGGCGCGAACTGCACGACGACGCCTGAGAGCAGCGCACCGACGGCGGTCCCAGCTCCCGGCGCGGACCCGTTGGCGATCGCGCCCCGCACCCGGTCGACGTCGAGCATCATGGCTCCGACGGCACCGACCGCGGCACCCGTCGCGACGCCCTGCAGCACCCGTCCCGTGAGCAGGGCCGCGTAGCCCGGCGCGGTGGTCAGCACGACGAGCGAGACGACCTGCAGCGCGATCCCGGCGAGCAGCACGGGGCGCCGGCCCAGGTGGTCCGAGAGGCGTCCGAGTACCAGGAGCGCGACGAGCACGGCGATCGCGTAGACCCCGAACGCGACCGTGGTCCCGAGCGAGCCGAAGCCCCACTCGGCGCCGTAGGTCGCGTAGAGCGGGGTGGGTGCGGCCGACGACGCGAGGAACGTGACGACGAGCGAGACGAGGAGCGCCAGCGTGGTGGTCGGCGAGCGGCGGGTCATGGCGTCCTCCGTGGATTGAGTAGACCGTTCTGTCTAGCGCGACAGTAGACAGGTCTGTCCACTGCGTCAAGCGGTCGTCTGTCGGCGGCGGCGCCTACGGTGGCGACATGACGAGCACGACGCCGGCAGCCCGCCCTCTCGACGCGTCCCGGCAGGCGACGGCGACGACGGTCATCGAGGCGCTCGCCGGTCCGGGCGCCCGGCTGCGGGAGGACCAGCTCGCGGCCGTCACGGGGCTGCTCGAGCCCGGCGCTCGCGTCCTGGTGGTGCAGGCGACCGGGTGGGGCAAGTCGGCCGTGTACTGGACCGCGACCGCGATCCGGCGCTCGGAGGGCGCGGGGCCGACGCTCGTCGTCTCACCGCTGCTCTCCCTCATGCGGGACCAGGTGGCGGCCGCGGCGCGCGCCGGGCTGCGGGCCGCCACGCTCAACTCGTCGAACGTCGGCGAGTGGGCGGCGATCGAGGACGAGCTGCGCGCAGGCACGGTCGACGTGGTGCTCGTCTCGCCCGAGCGGCTGGCCAACCCCGGCTTCGGGCGGCGCGTGCTCGACGCGCTGACCGGGCACCTGGGGATGCTCGTGATCGACGAGGCGCACGCGGTCTCCGACTGGGGGCACGACTTCCGCCCCGACTACCGGCGCGTGGCGGACACCGTCCGCGCGCTGAACCCGGACACGCCCGTGCTGGCCACGACCGCGACCGCCAACGCCCGGGTGACCGAGGACGTCGCCGCCCAGCTCGGCTCGCACACCCTGGTGCTGCGCGGACCGCTGGCCCGCAGCAGTCTGGAGCTCGCCGTCATCGACTCGCTCACGCCCCTGCAGCGCTACGCGTGGGTGGCCGAGCAGCTCCCCCACCTTCCCGGTTCCGGCATCGTCTACACGCTGACGGTCGCCGACGCCGAGCGGCTGACCGAGGCCGTGCGCTCGCAGCACGGGGACGCGCTGCCCGTCGCCGCGTACACCGGTCAGCTCGACGGGGCCGAGCGCGAGCGGCTCGAGGAGGCGCTGCGCCGCAACGAGCTCAAGGCGCTGATCGCGACGTCCGCGCTCGGGATGGGCTACGACAAGCCCGACCTGGGCTTCTGCGTCCACGTCGGCGCTCCGCCGTCGCCCGTCTCCTACTACCAGCAGGTCGGCCGCGCCGGCCGCGGCATCGACCATGCCGTCGTCGTGCTGCTGACGTCGGCGGCCGACGCGGGTGTGTGGGACTACTTCGCAACGGCCTCGATCCCCGAGCCGCGGGCCATGCGGCGGCTGCTGGACGTCCTGCCGACGACACCGGTCAGCGTGCCCGCGCTCGAGGCGGAGTCGGGGCTGCGGCGCACGCGCGTGGAGCTCATGCTCAAGCAGCTCGCCGTGGACGGGGTGGTCGAGCGCAGCGAGGGCGGGTGGTCGGCCACCGGCAAGGCGTGGGAGTACGACGAGGCGCACTACGCGGGCGTGCTGGCAGTGCGGCAGCGCGAGGCCGACATCATGCGCGACTACGCGAGCGGGCGGCGGTGCCTCATGCAGCTGCTCCAGGAGTCGCTCGACGACCCCAGCGCACAGCCGTGCGGGCGGTGCAGCGTGTGCACCCAGGCGCTGCCCGACGGGCTGCCCGAGCAGCCGTCGATCGAGACGACCCGGGCCGTCGCCGGCCTGCTGCGCACCCAGGCGCACCCCGTCGAGCCGCGCAAGATGTGGCCGGGCGGGGCATTCGGAGCCTCGGGCCGGATCGCACCGAGCGAGCTCGCCGCGCCCGGACGAGCGCTGATCCACGCCGACGCGCCCGAGTGGCGCGAGCTGGTCGCCACGCTCTTCGGGCGGGACGCGCCACCGCCCGACGAGCTCGTCGACGCGCTCGTCGGGCTGCTGCGCGGGTGGGGGCGGGAGTGGGGCGAGCGGCCCGCGGTCGTCGTCGGGCTGCCCGCCGCGGGGTTCCCGGTGCTGATCGACGGTTTGACCGATCGCATCGCGCAGATCGGGCGGATGGCCACCGCGGAGCTGGCGATCGACGACGAGGCCGTCCGGACCGCCCGCTCGTCGCGCGATCTCACCTCCGCGAGCGAGGCCGCGGCGTGGCGTGACGCGGTCAGCGTGCCCGAGCCGGACGCCGTGCGCGGTCGGGCCGTGCTGCTCGTCGTCGACGCGACGGCCTCGCTGTGGCCCGTCACCGTGACCGCGGCCGTGCTGCGCCGCGCGGGCGCGACCGCGGTGCTTCCGCTCGTCGTGCATCGCCGCGTCTGAGCCGTACGGTGGCCCCATGCCCGACGACGACTGGATCGAGCACGTCCGCCCCGGCGACCGCGAGCGCCTGGGCTGGATCCGCCCGCAGGACGACGGGTTCGTGGCACTCGACCTCATGGGCCGCGAGGTGACCGGCGTCGTGAACTGGATCGACGCGGAGGACGCGCTCGAGGAGCGCGGGCTCGGGTGGTTGGCGGACCTGTGGCAGCTCGACCGGCCGGACGGTTCGCGCGAGCGTGTGCGCATCGTCGAGGTCACGCCCGAGCGCGTCGTCGTGAAGGTCGACGACTTCGGCGACGTCGGTGCCGCGACGCCGTCATACGTCCTGCCGTTCCCCGCGCCGGCGGCCCTGCGGCCGTTCGACGGCGACGCCGGCACGCTCGACGCCGGCTCCTAGAGCAGGTGGCGCAGCGTGCGCCCCGGCTCCTCGAGGAACCCGCGCCAGCGCCGCACCAGGTCCAGGTCCTCCCACGCGCACTCGCGCATGCCCCACTCGCCGATCTCCCAGATGGCGGCGCCGGGGATCGCTGCCAGGACGGGTGAGTGCGTGGAGAGCAGCACCTGCGAGCCGTTCGCCGCGAGGTCGGACAGGTGCGCGACGAGGGCCAGGCTGTTGTCGAACGAGAGCGCGGACTCGGGCTCGTCGAGCACGTAGAGGCCCGGCTTGAACATCCGGCTCCCGACGAGGGACAGGAACGACTCGCCGTGCGACATCTCGTGGAAGCGCGGCTCGGGCCGACCGCCCGGGTTCTCCTCGAGGTAGGTGTAGAACGAGTGCATCGTCTCGGCGCGCAGGAAGAACCCGAAGCGGGTGGCGCCGACCCCGCGGACGAGCCGGAGGTGCTCGGACAGGTCCGACTCGGTCCGGCGGGTCACGTTGCGCGCACCCGTCGACCCGCCTTCGGCGCCTAGGCCGAACGCGACGGCGATCGCCTCGACCAGAGTCGACTTCCCGGCCCCGTTGTCGCCGACCAGCACGGTGATCGGCGCCAGGTCCCAGCCGCCCGCCAGCACCTGCGCGACAGCGGGGATGTCGGCGAACCACGCACGCCCCGCCACGGGCTCGCCGCACTCGACGCGTCGGATGTGCTGCGAGGTCGACGCCATGCGAGCGGTCTACCGTGCGGGCGCGCCCGGTGTCCAGGTCGTCGCCGCGTTGCGACCAACCCTGCTCACCCCCATAGTCGAAGCCATGCCCGCCGCCGAGGTCACGTCCCTCGACGAGCTGCGCGCGCTGCACGCCGCCGTGCTGGCCCCCTCCTTCCCGCCCGACGAGCTCGAGGACGTCGAGGCGATGTGCGCGGACCTCGTCGCGGGGCGCACGGTCGCGCTGGTGTCGTCGTCGGACGCCGGGGTGCCGGTCGCGGTAGCGGTCGGGACGCGGTCGGAGCAGGTGATGCTGCTGTCCTACCTCGCGGTCGCGCCTGGCACGCGCGGCGGCGGGGTGGGTGGCGAGCTGTACGACGAGGCGCTGCGCCGCTGGCGCGACACGTTCGACCCGCTCGTCGTGCTCGCGGAGATCGAGGACCCGGACGTGCACACGTCGGCGGCCGACGACCACGGCGACCCCGCCGCCCGCGCCCGCTTCTACCTGCGCCGCGGCGCCCGCGCGCTGCCCGTCCCCTACGTCCAGCCGGCGCTCGCCCCCGGGCTCTCGCGTGTTCCCGGCATGCAGCTGCTGGCTCTGTCGGTCCGCGCGTCGGTGGTCGCCGACGACGACGCGTGGCACCTGCCCACCGAACCGCTGCGCAACTTCCTCGCTGCTTACTACGAGCGCGCCGAGGGCGAACCGCCCACGGACCCACAGGCTGCCGCGATGCTCGCACCGTTGCGGGCGGCGGACGAGCTCGTCGTCGGGCCCTGATCGTCAGCGGATCTCGAACGGCCCGCCCGCGTCGTCGGAGTCCTGCACGTCGATCGACGTGACCTGCGACCCCGGTGGCCCGTGCCGCAACCACGCGAGCATCGCGTCCGCGCCCTCGCCCCCGACGACCGCCTCCACGCTCCCGTCGTCGACGTTGCGCACCCAGCCGGTGACGCCGAGGCGACGAGCCTCGCGGCGCGTCGCCCACCGGAACCCGACCCCCTGGACCGTCCCGTGCACGATGACCCTCTTGCCGCCCATCGGCCCAGTCTCGAGGGGCACTGCTCGGGGCGCGCGCCGAATTGCCTCGTCCCCCCGTCCGTGCGGACCTAACCTGCGACGATGCCGCCGTACACCCGCCCCCCGATCACGATCGAGCCGCTCCTGCGCGACGACGACGGGCAGCCCTACGGCAGCGGCTGGCCCGACCCGACGCCCGAGGAGACGTACTCCCGCATCTCCCACCCGGAGCGCTTCGCGCCGCTGCACGTCGTCGCCGACGCGCTGCTCGCGCACCTCGTTGCGACCTACGACGTCACGGTCGACGACGACCCGCCCCTCGACGGGTTCGACGGCAATCCCTTCGAGGCGGTGCGGGCCGCGCGTCTGGTTCCGGTGACGTCGGACGCCGCCCCGCTGACGATCGCGTGGACACCGTTCCCGGGCATCCGTCTGCGGGCCGGCGCGACGGCGACGCTCGGGCAGCCCGTGTGCGGTTGCGACGCGTGCGACGACGACGTGGAGCGCCTGCTCGACGACCTGGAGGACTCGGTGCTCGCCATCGCCGCAGGCGGGTTGTCGGAGACCGTGCGCGACCGATGGCTGACCACGAGCCTCACCCTTCCGGACGAGCTGCACGTGACCGGCCGCCGCACGCACGTCGGATCGAGGAGCGGCAGCACACGCCTCTCCACCCCCGACGCCGACCGCGTCCGCGCCGCGCTCGCCGGAGCACCGCGCGGCTGGACGCCGTGGCCTGTGCGCGCCTGACGCCGGGACGAGGCAGCACCGTCGGGAGCAGCCTTCAGCGTCCGGTACGCTTGACCCGCTTCCGACCGTGCAGCCGATCCTCGTGATGGCGCCCGGGACGAGCGAGGAGGATTCGCCTAGTGGCCTATGGCGCACGCTTGGAAAGCGTGTTGGGTGAAAGCCCTCGGGGGTTCGAATCCCCCATCCTCCGCGCACCGAAGGGCCCGTGACCTGCAGCAATGCGAGTCGCGGGCCCTTCGTCATCGGCTCCTGAGCTCGCGCACGTGGAGCAGGCCGCGCAGGTTGAGCGCTCGCCGGTCGGCTGAGCTCTCCGCGGCGTCGACGACGACGGCCGCGCCGAGCCAGGTGGCCCGCGCGTCCTCGACGAGCTGCCGGCAGGCCAGGGCCTGACCGCACGTCGCCGCCCATTCGTCGACGAAGAGCGCACGGTCTCCGGGGCGCAGTACCGAACTGCGAACCGCGAGGTCGAGGTGCCGGTCGCGGTAGTCGGGCGGCGTCCGACGCACGAGCCAGACCTCGTCGTCCGACGTCCGCTCCGGCTGCTTGCGCACCGGTGCGAACCCGATGCCCAGGAAGGTGGCGACGAGCGGGCCGAGGAGGAACCCGTGGGACTCGGTGCCGACGATCAAGTCGGCTCCACGTCGCGGAACAGACCGGCGAGCGCGGGCCCGATCCCCGCCAGGATCTCCGCATCGCGCCACCATGCGGTGTAGTCGGCGTAGTACTGACGTCGCGCCGGCCAGACCGGTGGGTCAGAACGCCACTGGAAGCCTGCGACGAGTGCGGTGCGCAGGTCGTTCACGGGTCCAAGTATCGCGGGCGACGTCCAGCGGTTTCAGGTCACCAGCCCTGGGTGCCCGGGCCGCCCTTGAACGGGCCGACGACGGCCGACGTGATCCAGCCGCCGTAGAAGCCGCCCTCCTGCGGGGTGACCAGCTCGCCGCCGACGGTGCAGCGGTCCATCGCGCCGGGCATCACCGCGACTGCGTCGAGGAGGACCTCGTAACCGGCGTCGGGACGCGGGTAGGTCCACGCGGCGCGCAGCGCGACCTCCTCGGGCGTGACGACGTCGAAGTACGCCGCCTGCCCCTTCCACTCGCACCACGACGAGCCCTGCGCGGGACGCAGCACACCGGGTGCGAAGGCGTCGCGCGGCAGGTAGTACGTCGGCGGGTGGCTCGTCTCCAGGACCCGCCACGAGGCGGTGGTCCGAGCGACCATCACGCCACCGAGCTCGATCGTGATCAGGTCGTGGCACGGCTCGACGCGCGGCGGGCGCGGGTAGTCCCACACGGACTCCTGGCCGGCGGCGGGCACGACGGGCACGATGGCGGGCACGCTTCGACGCTACGCGCACGGTCGGTCGGCTGCGACCGGGCGTCGATCTGCGCCCCGCCCATCCGTCACCCCTGGTGTCAGCTCGACCAGACGAGAGGAGCCACCATGCAGCGCTACGCCGTGATGTTCCCCGCCGACGACGAGGAGGAGTGGGCTGCGGGCACCGAGGCGGACCACCAGGCGACGTTCGACACCGACGCCGAGTTCGCGCAGCGGCTGGTGGCATCCGGAGGCGCGGTCGTCGGAGGCGCAGCACTGACTCACAGCAGCCGGGCGCGGACGCTGCGGCGACGGAGCGGAGCGGAACCGCTCGTCCTGGAGGGTCCCTTCGCCGAGACGACCGAGCAGCTGTCGGGCTTCTTCCTGGTCACGTGCGAGGACGCCGACGCACTCGCCGACGCTGCGCAGGTGCTGCTCCGCGCCCACCCCGTGGTCGAGATCCGGCCGGTGGAGGACTACTGAATTTGCACGACCGGAGCCGATCGGCGAATGAGCGCCGCGGAAAGCGAGTCGTGCGCCTCGTCGTCGCTCATCCCGGGCGCGATGCCGTCGCTCTCCAAGACAGGCACCATCGGCAGACGGTCTCCCTCGCCGAGCACCGACGCGCGGACCTCGCGGTCCGCCGCACACCGTTCACGCACCGGCGTGACGGCCTCGCCGTCCGACGACGGCGCGGCGCATCCGGAAGCCCGCCCGCCAGGCCAGAGCCCAACCGCACCCGAGAGCCACCGCAGCGCTGATCACGATCGCGACAACGTCCTCGGTGACGGTCGTCGAGCTGTACCCCGTCACCCACGATGCGACGTCCGCCGTCGCCATCACCGTCCCGCCGGGGTCAGCCGCGTCGAACACGACGTCCACCGTGCCGTCGTACCCCGTCTCCGGGGTCGCGGCGGACCACGCGCTCTCCGGCAGATCGTCGACGACGGGACGCGAACCGCGCAGCGTCACCCTGTCCGGACCGGACGGGAGCTCGACGACCGCCCGGACATGATCGCTGTCGGTGCATCCCTTGTAGGTGCACCGGTGCCAGATCTCCGCGTCGCGCGCCGTCGTCTCGACGCCGGTTGCGTCGAGACCGTGCGCGAGCCGGCTCAGCTCGTAGTCGCCCGGCGTGTAGATCAGACCTGCCCCGAAAGCCACCACCCCGATGATGAGACCACCCCCGAGCAGGCCCGTCATCAGCCGGGAGCGCATCGGCGGACGCGAGGGATCAGGTGAACGCTGCCAGCGGCGCCACCCCGCGCGCTGATGCCGACCGGACGCGGACGCGGCGGCGTCGCTCACGTCGCCGAGCCGGGCGTCCGCACGGAACCGGCACCCGGCGCCAGGAGGGCATGGAGGTGGGTGTCGTGGCGGCCGTCGGGCTGCAGGTAGTGCGCGCGGCGGACGCCCTCGAGCTCGAAGCCCAGCGTCCGGGCCACCCGGCACGACGGCTCGTTGAGGGTCGAGTGCTCGAGCTCGAGCCGCACGAAGCCCACGTCGTCGGACGCCCAGCGGACGGCTTCGCCCACCGCGCGCCTCGCGACGCCCTGTCGCCGCGCTGAAGGCAGGACCCAGTAGGCGAGCTCGGCGACGCCTTCGTGCAGGTTCAGGTGCTGGACGGCCACCCGGCCGACGAGCACCGGCCCGTCAGCCACGGCGAAGTCCGCCCCCACCTCCCGCGCCCAGCGAGTGCGGCGCTCGTCGACCCACGCGACCGCTTCGTCGCGGTCGGCCATGGTCCGGACATGCCAGTAGCTGATGGTCGGGTCGGCGTACGCGGCGACGAGCGCGTCGGCGTCGTCGTGCGTCCAGGGCCGCAGCGTGAGGCCGTCGGTGGCGAGCGTCGGCTGCGGGGACGACGCGAGCGTTCCGGGCAGGACGACCGCGCTCGTCAGCAGGGGCATGCGGCCATTGTGCAAGGAACCTCCGCCGAGCGACACAGACAGGACGTCCGACGACGAAGGAGAGCACATGCGCACGACGAGCGGGTGGGCAGTGCTGTGCGTCGTGGTCGCGACGACGCTGACGGCGTGCGCCACCGCACCGGCCGCGCCGAGCCGCAGCGCCGCGCCGACCGCCCGACCGTCCGAGCTCGTCGGCCTGTGGAAGGTGTCCGGGGCGCGGGGAGAGGTGCCTGACACCTGGTTGCGCCTCGACGTCGACGACCTTCTGCTCTTCCGACCGTGCGGCGAGCTGATGGGTTCGTGGCGCGCCGCTGGCTCCGCCTTCGTGGGCAGCATCGACGGGTGGTCGTCGGCCTGCACGGCGCGGAACCCCGAGACGCCCTGGCTGGACGAGACGCGGGCGTACCGCGTGGACGGGGACGGCGTGGTGCTCCTGGACGCGGACGGCGGCGTGGTCGCGACCCTCGCCACGGACGGGGCGCCCGTCACGACCGGGGACATCGCGGCCGACCTGACCGGCGTCCCGACCCCGGCCCCGAGCGCGCTGGCGGTGCTCGACCGCGTCGCCGTGCTCCCGCAGGCGCGCGGCGCGACCGCCGCCGACCTGCGGGGCGCGTGGGCGCCCGTGGGCTTCGACGGCGAGACGGAGCCGGGGGTGACGTTCGACGCCGACGGGACGTACGTCGCGTCCGACGGCTGCAACGGCACGATCGGTCGGTGGTCGGTCACGGACGGTGGCGCCTTCGTCGCGACGAGCGGACCTACGACGCTCGTGGGGTGCATCGGCGTCGGCGTCGGCAGCTGGGTGGCCGAGGCGCGGTCGGTCGCGCGGGACGATGCTGAGCTCGTCCTGCGCGACGTCGACGGGTCGGAGCTCGGACGGCTGCGCCCACGCTGAGCCCGCCGACGCACCTCGTCGCAGGTGGGACCCCCTGACACGCCCCACCGCACCCACCCGTAGCGCTATCGTCGGCCTGTCGGCGGCCGCCGACCGGTTCGATCGGTGGAGGTGCGCGCGGTGGACCCCGCCACGACGTCCGAAGCGCCGAAGGCGCAGCTGAGCGTCCGCGGGGCGATCGTCATCGGCGTCGGTGCGATGGTCGGCGCCGGCATCTTCGCGTTGCTGGGCGAGGCCGGCGCGGTCGCCGGGTCCGCGACGTGGGTGTCGTTCCTGCTGGCCGGGACCATGACGGCGGCGCTCGGGTACGCGCTGGTGAAGTTCGCCATGCGGTGGCCGTCGTCCGGCGGCATCATGGTCTACCTCCAGCACAGCTACCGCAGCCAGCGGCTGATAGGCGTCGCGGCGTGGCTCGGGTACCTGACGACGATCGTCGTGGTCTGCGCGATGGTCGCCTCGTCGTTCGGGGACTACGCGGCCGCGGTCATCGCCGACGGGCCGTCCGGGGGCTGGTTGTCCAAGCTGTGCGCCGCGGCGCTCGTCGTCGGGGGCGCGTACGTCACGCTCGCGGGACCGCAACTGGTGGACCGGTTCCAGACGATCATCGTCGGGCTGCTGCTCGTCGTGTTCGCGGTGTTCGTCGTCGGCACGTTCACGCAGGTCGACCTCTCCCAGCTCGCGCCCAGCACGTATCCGGGGATCGGCCCGATCATCGCGAGCGTCGCGCTCACGTTCTTCGCGTTCCTCGGCTTCGCGGTCATCACGTTCGCGGGCGGCGACCTCCCCCGGCCCAGGCGCGACCTGCCCGTGGCGATGTACGCGTCGCTGGCCATCACGACGGTCCTGTACGTGCTGGTGTCGCTGGGGGTGTTCGGGACCCTCCCGGTCGACGACGTCGTCGAGGCCGGCCCGCGCGCGCTGGCCGTGGCCGCGCAGCCGGCGCTCGGTCAGGCCGGCTACGTCATGATGACGGTGGCCGCCCTGCTCGCCACCACGTCGAGCGTCATCTCCACGCTGTACGGCGCCCGCGGGCTCACCGAGGCGCTCGCGACGGCGCGGATGTTCCCGCCTGCCTTCGGACCCGGGACCCGGCTCGGCAAGCACGGCGGGCTCGTGATCACGGCCGCGATCGTCATCCTGTTCGTCACGGTCCTCGACGTGAGCGCGCTCGCCTCCATCGGGAGCGGCGTGTCGCTCGCGGTCTTCCTGCTGGTCGCGGTGGGGGCGCTGCGGCTGCGGTCGGAGCTGAACGCGTCGCCGGTCCTCACGGGGTTGTCGGTGACGATCGCGGGCGTGGTGCTGGTCGGTTTCGTCGTCAACCTGTTCACCGACGACCGCCGCTCGTTCTGGTTCATGATCGCGCTCGTCGCGCTCGCGCTGGTCATCAACGAGGTGTGGGCGCGCCGACGAGGCGCCGTCCGGCCCACCGCCGCGGCGACCGGCTGACCCGGCCGCCGCGGCGAACCGCTACTCCCAGGTGGGCACCGTGGCGTAGCGGGCGCCGAAGCCACCGGACGGCAGGATCTGGTCGATCGCCTCGAGGTCGGCACGCGTCAGCGCCAGGTCCGCGGCTGCGACGTTCTCCGCGACGCGGTCGACCGAGCGGGTTTCCGGGGATCGGGACGACGTGCTCGCCCTGCGCCAGCAGCCACGCGAGGGCCAGCTGCGAGACCGAGTCGTTCGACGCCCTGCGCCGGTAGGGGCGCCCGACCGTCACCGGGTGCGGGTCACGAAGCCCGTCTCGTACGCGACGACGACGGCCTGCACCCGGTCCCGCACGCCCAGCTTGGCCAGGACGCGTGCCACGTGGGTCTTGACCGTGGTCTCCGCGACGACCATCTCGTGGGCGATCTCCGCGTTCGACAGGCCCCGCGCGACGAGACGCAGGACGTCGCGCTCTCGCTCGGTCAGCGCCTCGAGCGCGGGCGGGACGGCCGACGAGGCCGGCTCGGCGAACCGCTCCACCAGGCGAGCCGTGATGGACGGCTCGATGAGCGAGTCGCCGGTGGCCGCGGCACGGACCGCCGCGACCAGGCGGGAGGCGGGTGCGTCCTTGAGCAGGAACCCCGCCGCCCCCACGCGCAGCGCCCGGTAGACGTACTCGTTCTGGTCGAACGTGGTCAGCACGACGACCGTCGGCGGGTCGGGCGCCCGCAGGATCTGCTCGGTGGCGCCGAGCCCGTCGAGCTCCGGCATCCGGATGTCCATGAGCACGACGGCGGGCTTGTGCAGCGCCGCGAGCCGCACGGCCTCGACGCCGTTGACGGCCTCGGCGACCACCTCGATGTCCCCCTCGGACTCGAGGATCACCCGGAAGCCGGTCCGCACCAGCGCCTGGTCGTCGGCGACGAGCACCCTGATCACGTCCCCCATCGTGGCAGTTCGTCCCTCCCGACGGGGTCGTCCTGGAGGATGACGCGCCGACCGCGAGGAGGACGCGGGCGGGCAAGGATCGTCCGTCGCGACGACGCGGGCGACGACCGGCGGGCGCGAGCGTGGAGCCATCAACCAGAGCCCGGTCCCGGGCCCGACCGAAGGGCACCACCATGAACACGTCCCTCAAGGGAGTCCGACCGCTCGACTACGCGCTGACGGCCGTGCTCGTCGCGCTCGCCGTCCTGCTCGGCGTGGCCAACGCCACGGCCGGCGACGATCCCGGCACCGCGCACGCCATGGACTCCCGCTCGTGGCTGATCCTGCCCGTGCTGGTCCTCGCCGCCGTGCCGATCCTGTGGCGCCGTCGCGCCGTCCTCCCGGCGCTGGCCGTCTCGATCCTCGTCTTCGCCGCGAGCCTGCCGATGTTCGGCTGGATCACGCGCTGCGGCCTCGGCCTTCCGCTCGCGATCGCGTACGCGTATGCGGTGGCGCGGTTCGCCGGGCCCGCCTCGCGCCAGGTGATCGGCGTGGTCGGCGTCGTCGTGCTGGAGCTCGTGGTGCTCGTCGAGGACGCGTCGACCGGGGGGCTGGGCGCACTCGGCATCGGCCTGCCGCTCGCCGCGCTCGCGTACGGCGCAGGCGTCGTCGTCAACACACTTGCCGACCGTAGGGCCGCCGGCTCTACGCTGGCGCCTGAGCGCGTCAGCGCCTGAACGTCCTGCCCACGAGCGAGGTGGCGACGATGAACAGGGTCCTGCGCGGTGTGCGCCCGGTGGACTGGGTGCTCGCCGGCTCCCTGGTCGCGCTGGGTGCGGTGCTCATGGTCGTCGACCTGCTGACCCCCTTCACCGAGGCCGACCGCGAGCTGGTTCGCGGCGACATCACGCACGCGATCGACCCGCACTCGTGGTGGATGCTGCCACTGTGGCTCGTCGCCTGCGCGGTGCCGCTGTGGTGGCGCCGGTCGGTGCTCGCCGTCGGCGGCATCGCTCTTGCCGTCGTCGTGCTGCACGACATGGTCTTCGGCTGGCAGGGGCGGTGCGGGTCCGGCCTGCCGCTCGCGTTCGTGATCGCGTTCCTGGGGGGCATCGCCTACGAGCGGGCGCGGGCGTGGGCGTCGCTCGGGATCGCGCTGGCGATCGCGGTAGCCGTCCTGGTCCGCGACTCGACCGCCGGCCTGGGCGCGCTCACGCTCGCGCTGCCGATCACGCTCGTCGTCTTCGTCATCGCGCGGGCCGTCCGGCACCGGACGGCCATGTCGCGCGAGCTCGCGGCGCGCAACGAGGAGCTGCGCACCGTGCGCGACTCGCGGCTGGCCCTCGAGGTCGGCGAGGACCGGGCGGCGCTGTCGCGCGAGCTCGACGCGCTCCTGCGCGAGCGGCTGGAACAGCTCGGCCGGGCAGCGGGCTCGGCCGACGACCTCGACCCCGAGGCCACCCGTGCGCTGCTGGCGCGGATCGAGGCGGACAGCCGCGCGACGCTCGACGAGATGCGTCGCGTCGTCGGCCAGCTGCGCGGGGCCGGCGGCGTCGCGCTGGCACCCGCGCCGGCCGTCGCACACCTCGACGCCCTGCTCGCGCGCCGCTCGCAGACCGCGAGCCGCGTGAGCGTGACGGGCGACGCGCGCACGCTCGCACCTGCGGTCGAGCTCTCCGCGTACCGGATCGTCGAGCACCTGCTCACGGTGCTCGACGACGCGCCGGACGCGCACGTCGACGTGGCCGTCCGCTTCACGCCCGACGCGCTCGAGCTACGCGTGCACGGTCCCGTCGAGCGCGGGGCCGACGTGCGTGCGGCGCTCAGCCGGGCGCGCGAGCGGGCCCGGCTGCTGGGCGGTTCCGTCGATCTGCGGGTCGGGCGCGGGCAGGCGCGGGCCGTCGCGCTCCTGCCCGTCGGGTAGCCCCGTGCGCGTGCGCGAGACGGTCGCGATCCTGACCGTCGCCGTGGCCGTAGTCGTCGTCCCGACGATCGTGCACGGCTGGCCGACGAGCCTCGCGGGCGACGCTGCCGTCGCGCTGTGCGTCGCCGGCGGGGCGGTCCTGGTCTGGTGGCGCACCCGGCCGCGCCTGGCCGCCGTCGCCGCGCTCGCCGCGTTCCTGCTCGCGCTCCTGATCGGGACCGACCTCTGGGTTCCCGACGGGGCGCTCATCCCGTTCAGCGCCGCGTTCGCCCTGCTCGCACTGTCGTGGCGCGGCCGCGCGGCGTGGTGGGTGGCCGGCGCGGCGCTCGCCTACGTCGTCGTGTGGATCGTCGTGATCGGCTCCAACTTCGTGGTCGCGACGCTCATGTTCACCGTCCCGCCGTTCGTCGCGGGGACCGTGCTGCGGCTCCGACGCGAGGCCGCCGAGCAGCTCGAGGGCAAGGCGCGCGAGCTCGAGGAGGAGCGCGAGCTGCTCACCGAGCTGACCGTGCGGCGCGAGCGCGTGCGGATCGCCGCCGAGCTGCACGACATCGTCGGCCACACCATCAGCGTCATGGTGATCCAGGCAGCGGCGGGGCAGCGGTTGGTCGACACGTCGCCCGATCGCGCCCGCGAGACGCTCGTCGCGATCGCCGAGTCCGCGGCCCAGGGCCGCGAGGACCTGGAACGGCTCATCGAGCTGTTGGGCGGGCACGACGTCGTCGCGCAGGACCTGACGCTGGTCGACGAGGTCGTCGAACGCGCAGCCCGCAGCGGCCTCGACGTCACCTACCGCCTGGAGGGCGAGGCCGACGCGCTGCCCGCGTCCGTCGCGCACCTCGCATTCCGCGTGGTGCAGGAGAGCCTGACGAACGCGCTGCGTCACGCCCCCGGCGCCGAGGTGCGGATCTGCGTACGGGCCGTCGGTGCGGCCGCGGACGTGCGCGTCGAGAACGGCGTCGCGCGCTCGGCCGCCGTGCCCGGCGTCTCGGGGACCGGCCGCGGCCTGGTCGGCCTCGGCGAGCGGATCGACGAGCTCGGCGGGTTCGTCCGCGCCGGCGCGACGCCTGGCGGCGGCTGGCTGGTCGAGGCGCGCATCGGCCGCTGAGCCTGCTACGCCCGCGGCTTCGTCCCGACGATGCAGCGGGCCAGGCCCGGGACGGCGACGCGGTCGTCGCGGCGGTAGGGCTGGACCGCGTCGATCACGGACGCGCGGATGCGCTCGCGCGTGGCGTCGTCGGCGGCGGCCACCGCGTGGACGACGGGTGCGACGTGCTCGCTGATCGTCTCCCAGAACTCGTCGGGCGACGCGGTGACGAGCTCGACGTCGACGTCGCGCTCGGCCACGTCGACCAGCCCCGCGCCCTCGAAGAGGTCCCGCACGAACCCCGGCGCGCTGCAGCGGAACATGCTAAGCCCGTCCGGGTCGACGGGCGGTGGCGGGATCTCGGCAGCGACGGCGCCGGCCGGGATCGAGACCCACGGGTTGCGGTCCGGTTCCACCCACACCGCCGCGCAGAGCCGGCCGCCGGGCCGCAGCACGCGGACCAGTTCCGCCGTCGCGGCGGTCAGGTCGGGGAAGAACATGAGGCCGAGGCGGACGGAGACACCGTCGAAAGTCTCGTCGGCGAACGGCAGGTCGTCGGCGCTCGCGACGACGGTCGTGACGTTGGTGATGCCGGCCGCGGCCGCTCGTCGGGCCGCGACCGCGAGCATGGGGGCCGACAGGTCCGTGAGGACGACGTGCGCCGCAGGGATCTGGGCCGCGATCGTCAGCCCGGGCTCGCCCGTACCCGACGCGACGTCCAGGTGCTGGCGCGTGGCGAGATCGAGCGCGTCGATCATCGCCGCCCCGACCGGCGCCAGCTGCCCGGTGATGACGTCGGACCACTTCTCCCACGCCGCCGCGCGCTCACCCCACGCCGCGCGCTGCGCGTCCCGGATCTCGTCTGCGCTCGCCATCGGACCTCGCCTTCGACACCTCGAGCGTGACGACCCCCGCAGTCCGGGGTCAAGGGCCACGCCGCCCGCTTCGCGTTCTGGGTTCCTGCCGCTATGCGGGCGTTTCCCAGCACGCGAGCCGCTCAGCGGCCGGCGTGCAGCCACGCGAGCGCGCCCTGGGCCGCGACGACGCCCGTCGCGAACGACGCCTGGAGCAGGTAGCCGCCGGTCGGAGCCTCCCAGTCGAGCATCTCGCCGGCGACGAACGTGCCGGGGACCGTGTGCAGCATGAGGTGCTCGTCCACCTGCGACCACCGCACGCCGCCGGCGCTGGAGATCGCCTTCTCGATGCCAGCCGTGGCGCTGACCTGCACCGGGACGGCCTTGACGAGCGCTGCGACGGCGGCCGGGTCGGTGGGCACCGGGCCGGCCTCCCGCAGCAACGACGCACCGACCGGGTCCAGGTTCAGCGCGCGGCGCAGCCAGGTCGACGCCGAGTCCTTGGGACGACGCCGGTCGAGTCGATCCGCGAGGTGCGCGACGCTCATCTCGGGGCGCAGATCCACCTCGATGACGCAGGTACCGACCGCCAGCGCGGCGCGGACCGGCGCCCCGATCGCGTAGACCGGACCGCCCTCCAGGCCGGCGCGCGTCACCATCGCGTCGCCTCGCGCCGGTGCGCCGCCCGCGCCTCGCACGCTCAGGGCCACGCTCTTGAGGGGAGCGCCCGCGAAGCGCTCCGCGAACGTCTCGCTCCAGGCCACGCGCACGCCGACGTTGGCCGGCTGCATGGGCGTCACCTCGATGCCGCGCCCGACGAACGCGTCGACCCACCCGCCGTCCGACCCGAGCCGCGCCCACGAGGCACCGCCGAGCGCGAGCACGACGACGTCCTGCTCGGTGGTGAGCGCGGCACCGTCGGCGCCGGTGAACCGCAGCGCGCCGTCGTCGGCCCAGCCGGTCCAGCGCTGCCGCCGCTCGAGGCGCACCCCCTGCTCGGCCAGCCGGCCCAGCCACGCGCGGACCAGCGGCGTCGCGCGGAACGACTGCGGGAACACCCGGCCGCTCGTACCGACGAACGTGGGTTCACCCAGCTCGGCGCACCACGCCCGCAGGTCGGCGGGACCGAAGACGTCGAGCATGGGCGCGAGACGAACCGCGGACGCGCCGTACCTGGTCAGGAACGCGGCGCGGTCCTCGCTGTGCGTGATGTTCAGGCCGCCGTGGCCGGCAAGCATGAACTTGCGGGGCACGGACGGCATGCGGTCGACCACCGTGACGTCGACGCCCGCGCGGGCCAGGGTCTCCGCGGCGATCAGTCCCGCGGGACCGCCGCCGACGACCGTCGCGGTGCTCACCACGTCACCTCGGTGACGGCCGGCGGGTGCTGCGTCGTGTCGTAGGCGCGCAGCCAGCGGGGTCGGACGACGATCACCGCGAACTCGTCGGACCATACCCGCGAACCCGGGAGCTGGCGTTCGTACTCGGCGGCGAACCGGGCGCGCTCGTCGTCGTGCACCGCGCGCGCGTCCCCCTCCACCTGCACCGTCATCGCCCCGACCCCCACCACGACGGCGACCCGCGACTGCGCGGTGAGGTTGCGCACCGTGCGACCGGACGTGGGCGCGTCGAGGAACAGCGTCCCGTCGTCGAGCGCCGCGAGCCCGACGAGCGCGGCCTGCGGCGAACCGTCCGGCGCGACCGTCGCGACGATCCCGCTGCCGAGCCCGCGCACGAAGCGCGCGAACGCGAGCGGGTCGGTCACGTCGGGGTCGGCAGCCACGACGCCACAGTAGGGGCACGACAGGGACGGCTCAGCCGGCGGCTTTGCGGACCAGCTCGGTGATGCGCTTCTCGTCGGCCGCGGTGAGCGTCGTCAGCGCGAACGACGTGGCCCACATGGAGCCGTCGTCGAGCTGTGCCGCGTCGTTGAAACCCAGCGTCGAGTAACGGGCCTTGAACTTGCCGGCCGGCTGGAAGAAGCAGACCACCTTGCCGCCCTTGGCGTAGGCGGGCATGCCGTACCAGGTCTTCACCTCGAGGTCCGGGGCCGCCTTCGTCACGAGCTCGTGGACCTTCTCGGCGAGCTCGCGGTCGTCTCCCATCTCCGCGATGTTGGCCAGCGCGTCGGCCAGGCCGTCGACCTTGCCGCTCTTCGCCTTGCGCCGCTCGGCGGCTGCTTCCTTCATCGCGGCGCGCTCGTCGTCGCTGAACGTCTGGGTCTTCGTCGTCGGTGTCATGGCATCCACGCTAGGAGCCGCGGCGGGCGACCGCTTCTCGATTCCTGACCGACCTACAGGACGCGCTCGGCGATGAGGCGGCCGATGGCTCGGACGTCGACGCCCGACGCGAAGTTGAACTTCACCTTGCCGACCTCGCTGAACCAGAGCTCCAGCTCGGAGTCACGATCGAGGGTGCCCGCCGTCTCGATCGAGAAGACGTTGACCTTGCCGTACGGCAGCGAGCTGTAGTCGCGCTTCTTGCCCGTGATGCCCTGGACGTTGAGCGCGACGACGCGGCGGGACGTGAACGTCACCGAGTCACGCGTGCCCTTGAAGGCGAGCAGCACCTGCTCGTCGGGCAGCAGCAGGTCTGCGAGCTCGACGAGCGCCTCCTTGGGGTCCCACGGGGCGAGCTTGACGAAGCTGACGGTGTCGAAGTCGATCATCGGTGCCTCCTGGTGTGCCGCGTGGGATCAGCGTTCTGCGTTTGTACCGCTATTCGCGACAAAAGCAGAACGTTGGCGCGTCAGGCGCCGCCCGCGTGGCGGACGCAGGTCGTCGCCGTGGGTCGGGCGGCCAGTCGTTCGGGATCGATGGGTTCGCCGCCGACGGCGCAGATGCCGTACGTGCCCGCGTCGAGCCGGGCCAGCGCGGCGTCGATGTCGGCCAGCCGCGCCGCGGCGTCGCCGGCCAGCGCGTCCACCTGCGCGCGCTCGAACGCGATGGTGGCGCCCTCCGGGTCGTGCTCGTCGTCGACGTTGCTGTCGCGGGCCGCGTCGACGATGTCGTCCTTGCTGCCGCGGAGCGCGGCCAGCCGCTCGATCGCGTCGGCCCGCATCGCCGCGAGCGCCTCCCGTGCGTCGGTCACGGCGCCGCCAGCGCGCGGACCGTGTCGATCGTGTCGGCCTGGGCCGCGGTCTTGTCGTCGCGGTAGCGCAGGACGCGCGCGAAGCGGAGCGCGACGCCGCCCGGGTAGCGCGACGAGCGTTGCAGGCCGTCGAACGCGATCTCGACCACCTGCTCGGGGCGCAGCCGCACCTCGTAGCCGTCGGTCGGGCCGACGGCGAGCTCGGTGAACCGTTCCGTCTGCCACGCCAGCATCTGGTCGGTCATGCCCTTGAACGTCTTGCCGAGCATGACGAACCCGTCGCCGTCCCGCGCGCCCAGGTGGATGTTCGACAGGTAGCCCTGCCGCCGGCCCGAGCCCCGCTCGACGGCCAGCACTACCAGGTCGAGGGTGTGGCGCGGCTTGACCTTGACCCACGCGGCGCCTCGGCGGCCCGCCTCGTACGGGGCGTCGAGGGCCTTCACGACGACACCCTCCTGATGGTCGGCGACGACCTCGGCGAACCTCGCCCGGGCGACCGCAGGGTCGTCCGTCACCACGCGCGCGACGGCCGACGAGCCGGCGACCTGATCGAGCGCGACCAGCCGCTCGCGCAGCGGCGCGTCGAGCAGGTCGCGGCCGTCCACGTGCAGGCAGTCGAAGAAGAACGGCGTCAGGGCCGTCGCCGCGGCGACGTCGGCGTCCCGCGTCGCGCTGCGGGACGCGGTCTCCTGGAAGGGGCGCGGGCGGCCGGCCTCGTCGACGGCCATCGCCTCGCCGTCCAGCACCAGGTCGGTGGCCGGCATCGCCGCGACCGCTGCGACGATCTCCGGCACCCGCGCCGTGATGTCGTCGAGGCTGCGGGTGAACACCTGCACCTCGTCGCCGCGGCGGTGCACCTGGATCCGGATGCCGTCGAGCTTGGTGTCGACGACGACCGGTCCGTCGAGACCCGCCAGCGCGGTGACGACGTCGGGCGCGGACGACGCGAGCATGGGGCGCACAGGCCGGCCGACGACCAGAGTGAACGCGGCCAGCGCCCGCTCCGCCTCGTCGGGCGAACCGGCGCCCAGCGCCGCGACCGCGACCGGCTCCGTCGCGCCGGCGAGCATCGCGGCTCGTCGGACGGACGCGGGCGTCACGCCGGCGGCCTCCGCGACAGCGTCGAGCAGCAACGAGTCGAGAGCGCCCTGCCGCACCTCACCGGTGACGAGCCCGCGCAGCAGCCGCTGCTCGTCGGCCGTCGCGGCGGCGAAGAGCTCGCGGGCCATCGTCGTCCGCCGGCCCGACGACCCGGCACCGGCCAACTCCGCCATCTCCTCGAACGCTGCGTCGACGCCCGCCACCGTGAGCGACGGCTCGGCGGCCGGCTCCGGCAGCGCAGTCATCGAACGCCACCCCAGTCCCGTCCGACGCTGGCGCAGCTCGCCGCCCAGGTAGCGGGAGACGACCTCGACGTCCGCAGGGTCGGTGCGCCGCAGCAGGTCGACGAGCAGCGCCCGCTTGGCCAGGCGCGAGCGCGTGGCCGCGAGCGCGGTGGACGTGGCGGCGACGTCGGCGAGCAGCATCCCCGCATCGTCGCGCGCCCCACCCACACGCGCCCGCGGAACCATCGACGCCCCCGCCATGCGCAGCGAGCCCACCCTCACGAATGGATGCATCCGTGGTTGTAGCGCGTGCGCCCGTGGCGGGCGCGGGCGCTGCAACCACGCGTGCATCCATCCGCGAGGCCAGCTCGCGTGCTGATCACGCCAGGGCGGGGAGATCCACGCCCAGCGCCGAGAGCACCCGGGCGCGGGCCGACTGGTCCGAGCGCGGGGGGACCTCCAGGACCACCCGGCCGGGGCGGTCGCTCATCACCAGGACGCGGTCGGCGAGGAGGAGCGCCTCGTCGACGTCGTGCGTCACGAGGACCACGGCCGCGGACGCACCACCGGCCGACCCCAGCGACACCGACGCCAGCCACGCGTTGAGCCGCCGCCGGGTCAGGGCGTCGAGCGCACCGAACGGCTCGTCGAGCAGGAGCACCGGCCGCTGCGGGAGGCAGGTGCGGGCGAGGGCGAGCCGCTGCCGCATGCCGCCGGACAGCTCGTGCGGCCACGACCGCTCGAAGCCGCCCAGCCCGAACTCGTCGAACAGCGCCCGCGCCCGCCCGTCGGCCACATCCCGCGGGACACCAGCGATCCGCGCCCCCACCAGCACGTTCGCCCACGCGCGCCGCCACGGCAGCAGGCTGTCCCCCTGCGGCATCCAGGCCGTGGCGGCGCGCCCATCGGGACCGACGGGCAGCGCCAGCTCGTCGGCCCGCACGCGGGCGCCGGCCGGGAGCAACCCGCCCAGCACCCGCAGCAGCGTCGACTTGCCGCAGCCCGACGGGCCGACGACGGCCACGAACTCCCCCGGCGCGACGCGCAGCGAGACGTCCGCGAGGACCGCGAGCGACCCGTACGCGACCGACAGCCCGCGCACGCGCACGTCAGGGGAGGTAGTCATCGGTCCAGGCCGCGTCGGTGTCGAATCCCGTCTTCACCAGGTGGTTGTCCTCGAGGAACGCGACGAAGTCGTCCCACACCCGCGCCCGCTGCTGGCCCCACTGCGCCGGGTCGTCGGCATAGCGCGTGGACAGGTACTGCGCGCTGGCGGTGAGCAGGTCCGGATCCAGCTCGGGGGCGGCGCGGTGCAGCGCGTCGACGGCCGCGTCCGGGTCCGCCATCGCGTCGCGGTAGCCGTGCGCGAGGGCGCCGACGAAGGCCTTCACCATCGCCGGGTCGTTCGTGATGTGGGCGGCCGAGGTCGCGACGAGCGGCGTGTACCAGTCGGGGATGCAGTCGGTGTGGTCGATGAACGGGATCGTGGAGACGTCGAGGTGGTCGATGTCGCGCGCCTCGATGGTCTCCCACGCGTCGAACACCCATGCCGCGTCGTACTGGTGCCGGGTGAGGCCGATGCGGAAGTCGTCGCTCACCAGCGGCGTGAACGTGACCTTCTGAGGGTCGCCGCCGTCGCAGGAGACGAGCTTCTTGATGAGCGCCTTCTCCAGGTCGGAGCCGTACGTGCCGTAGCTGTGCCCGGCGAGGTCCCGGGGCCGCGTGATGCCCGACGACGTCAGCGACAGCAGGCTGGATGTGTTGTGCTCGATGACGGTGGCGACCGAGACGATGTCGGCGCCCTGCTCGCGCGCAGGCACGAGCCCCTCGGCGACGGTGTAGGCGAAGTCGGCCTTGCCGGCGGCGAGCAGCTGGCTGCCGGACGTCTCCCCCGGTTCGACGATCGTCACGTCCAGGCCCGCGTCGCGGAAGTACCCGCGGTCCTGAGCCAGGTAGAGGCCGGAGTGGTTGGTGTTGGGCGTCCAGTCGAGGACGACGTCGACGTGGGTGGTGCCGTCCTTCGCGTCGGCCTGGCTGCTGCACGCGGCGAGGAGCGCGACGACAGCGGCGGAGGCGACGAGGGTGAGGCGGTTCATGGTTCTCCTAGCGGGACGGTCGTCTAGCGGGAGGCTCGTCGCCACGGCGTGGCCAGGCGGCCCAGCGCGTCGACGAGCAGGAACAGGGCGCCGGTCAGGACGGCGATGACGACGACGGCGACGAGGATCTGGTCGACGTCGTAGGACTTGCGCGAGCGCTGGATGAAGACGCCGAGCCCGCTGGTTCCGGCCAGGTACTCCGAGACGACGGCCGCGCCGATGACGTACGTCGTCGCGACCCGCAGCCCGCCGAACGCACCCGGCACGGCCGCCGGGAGCCGCACCAGCCAGAACTGGTTCCACCGCCGCCCGCCCAGCCCGCGCACCATGTCGACGTGCGCACCGTCGACGTCGGACATCGCGGTGACGGCCGCGACGAGCACGGGGAAGAACACCGTCAGCGCGACGAGCAGCACCTTGGGCAGCAGCCCGAACCCCGCCCACAGGATCAGCAGCGGGGCCAGCACGACGGTCGGGACGGTCTGGGTGAGCGTGACCAGCGGGTACACGGTGTCGGCGACGACGGGGAACGCGGCGATCAGCACCGCGAGCGCCAGCCCGACGACCGCCCCGAGCACCAGGCCGAGCGCGGCCTCGGTCAGGGTCGTGGCGATGTGCAGGCCCAGCAGCGGCGCCGACTCGACGCCCGCTGCGGCCACCTGCGAGGGCGCCGGCAGGACGAACTCCGGCAGGCCCGACGTCCGAGCCACCACCTCCCAGGCGCCGACCAGCACGACCGCGGCGAGGGTCGGTGCGAGCACTCGTCTGACCGCCGTCCTGCTCCCCCGGCCACGCGCCGACGGGAGCGACGCGGGCGGGTCCGCGAGGGCCGTGCTCGGCGCCGCCCGGACCGGCAGCGCCGCGCGCGTCACCGGAACTTGCCGACGAGGTCCGCGATGCGCGGGCCGTCGTCGGCGCCCGTCTGCGCCACCTTGATGTGGCTGCTCACGCCGGCAGCGCCGGCCCGGACCGTCGCCTCGTGGACCTCGCGCAGCAGCGACCAGACCTGGTCGGGCGTGCCCTCGACGGTGGTGCCCATGGCCCCCACCTCGTAGGTGAGGCCGGAGCCCTGGATCACCGCGATGGCGGCGTCCACGTAGGCGTAGCGGTCGTGGTCGGTGCCGCTCGGGCGCGGCGAGACCTGGATCTGTGCGAGCACGGTGTCCTCCGGATTCGGGGCACACCAGCAGCAGGCCGTGGGCACGCACGACGGCGGGACGGACGCCGGCGACGACGTCCGCCGACGCCGCGCGAGACCGCGCATCCCTCCGCTGGCATTACCCAGTTCAGGTTCTCGGGTCGACGTGCGCCGGCACCCGGAGGTGCCACGGCCCGTCCTCTCAGCCCGACTGACTCGAGCTCCCCGGCGTTGGCACCGCCGAACCTACAGCGTCCGGGCGGCTGGTCGCTATGGCGACCCGCTATCCGGACGTTCCCGGACTGTTCGGGTGATGTTGCGAGCGCGTGGCGGATCGACCGGTCGGTGGCCGCTATTGTTCGCGCGACGGGACGTTTGCCCCAGTCACAGGGGGCACGAACCCGGGCCCCCTCCACGCCTTCTCGCAGGGGGATCCGTGCCTCGCCGCCTCATCACCGCCGTCGCCGCCGCGGCGGCCCTCAGCCTGCTGCCGACGGCAGCCCAAGCCGCACTGCTGCCGCCGAGCAGCCCCACCAGCACCACACCGGTCGCTCAGGACACCACGACGACGACGGGGACGCTGCACGTCGCCGTCGGTGACGACTTCGCCGGAGGCAAGGACGTCTACCTCGCCAAGGTCACCACCGACGACGGCGTCCTGAACGTCCCGACGGCTGTTACCGCGGACCTCGACCCGACCCTCGAGTCCGGTGACCAGGTCGAGGTCACGACCAACAGCGCGGGCACGGTCACGGACGTCGCGGCCGCGACGCCCGACGACGAGGCAGGCACGCAGGCCGCGGCAGGTCTGAGCTCGTCGGCGGGGCTCGCGGCAGCGGCCGGTGTTACGCCGGTAGCCGGAGTCCCGAACAGCGGGCAGCACTACGTCACCCTGATCCCGATCACGTGGACCGGGGCGCCGGCCTTCAACACGAGCTCGGCCACGAGTGCCGTCGCGAATGTCGACAGCTACTACAACACCGTCAGCAAGGGCCGCATCCGCGTGGCTGTCCGTCAGAACGTGACGACCCCGGTCACGCTGGCCTCCGCCCCGACAGCAGCGAACAGCTGCAGCGCCGATGCCATCGAAGCGGCGGCGAAGAAGGCCCTGCCGTCGATCTACACGACAGCCGTGACTCCCGCGAACCGCTTCGAGCACATCGTGTACCTGGTCCCGGAGATCGCCGGTTGCGACTACACCGGCTTCGGCTCGATCAACGCGTGGGCCGACGGCCGCAACCATATGTGGCTCTTCGGCGCCCCGGCACTGACCAATGCCGTCTTCGCGCACGAGTTCGGCCACAACCTGGGTCTCGAGCACTCCGGCGCGATCTCGTGCCCGTTCTCGTCCGCGAAGGTCGCACTCCCCCTCGGCACGTGCGCTGACGTGTACGGCGACCCGTGGGACATCATGGGCAACTCGACCTACGCGCCGCACGTCATGACGTCGCCGTTCCCGAACACCGCTGTCGACGCCGGGCACATGTCAGCCGTCAACATGGCGCGTCTGGGTCTGCTCTCCTCGACCGAGCAGACGCGCGTGACGACGACCTCGGCCACCGTCACGCTCAATGCCGTCGCCTCTGGCTCGGGCCTGCGACTCGTCACGGTCCCGTGGGGCAACCGCACGTTCACCATCGAGTACCGCGCGCCGGTCGGAGTGGACAGCTGGATCACCAAGCCGAACGGCCTCGCCATCGGTGGCACCGCCATCCCCGCCGCAGGAAGCGGTGTGGTGCTGCGCGAGCGTGACGGCAGCGGCGTGAACAGCCAGGACGGCGTCTTCTTCTTCAACGGCAACCAGGCAGCCATCGGTGCCGGCCAGCAGGTCGGCGCAGCTGACAGGTCGTTGCAGGTCAAGGTCAACTCGGTCGGAGGTACAGCGACCAACCCGACTGCCAGCGTCACCGTCACCCGCGCCGCCGACAAGACCGCGCCGATCATCGGCACGTACGGCTACTGGAACGCGGAGAAGTCGTGGCCCCGCGCGGGCGTCGTGCTGACGTCGAGCACGCTCTCGGTCGGGTACCTGTCCGTCGGTGACGCGGACTCGGCCGTCTCGTCGGTCACGCTGTACGTCGACGGCAAGGCCCGTGCGAGGGTCGGCCAGTCCCTGAGCGCCACCAGGCTGGCGGTCGGCGGCCTGAGCCAGGGCGCCCACAAGTGGCACCTCACGGTCCGCGACCTGTTCGGCAACAGCCGCAGCACGTCGGACGCTGCGTTCCGCGTCGACACCGCCAAGCCGACGATCACGTCGTCGCCGCGTGCCTCGCTCATCAAGGGCACGGTCTCCACCAAGACCGTCCCCGCGGCCGTCCTGTGGAAGGCGAGCGACGCCTGCGGCATCTACGGCAGCTGGGTCGGCGGCTCGAACGGCCTGGACAAGCAGTGGAACGGCACGCCCAAGACCGTGAACACCCGCATCACGTTCAGCCGCACCACGCAGTTCGGTGCCCAGGTCTACGACTGCCGCGGCCAGCTGTCCTCGCTGGCCAAGGGTCCCAAGACCAAGGCGACCCTGGACAAGCAGTCCAAGCGCAAGGGCTACCACGGCACGTGGACGGCGACGAAGGCCAAGAAGTCGCTGGGCGGGACCGAGCAGGTCACGAAGAAGAAGAAGGCCTACGTCACCTACAAGGTCAAGGCCCGCAGCATCGGCTGGGTCGCGACCAAGGGCAAGGACCGCGGCAAGGCGGCGGTCTACGTCGACGGCCACAAGGTCGCGGTGGTGAACCTCTACGCCAAGAAGACCACCTACGCGCAGCAGGTCTTCACCAAGACGTTCAGCAAGGCGGGTACGCACACGATCAAGATCGTGAACCTGTCCTCCAAGAAGGTCGGCGTCGACGCGTTCACGCGCCTGTCGTAGTGCCTGCAGTCACCTGAGCCGGGCCCACGCCGCGTCGATCGCGGCGTGGGCCCCGCTCTTGGGGGGTGGGACCGCTATGCGGCCGGGGTGCAGGTGTCGACGTCGGCCAGGAACTGGACAGGCGACGACGTCGGGACCTGCGCGCTCCAGCCGTCGTCGGTCACGACGACCTCCCAGCCGGCGCCCTGCAGGCACGCGACGGTCGCCTCGGGCCAGACGCCGGGTGACGCCTGGGCCGAGGACTCGAACGCCGATGCCGGCACCGAGCCCGTCGCCGCGTCGATCGCGGCACGGTAGGGCCCCAGGTCCGGTTCGCCGTGCTGCTCGACGGTCAGCCGCGCGGGCGCGGCACTGTCCGCCTCGGACAGGGGCTGGTCCTGCGCCGGCGGGGGCGCTGTCGCGGCGGCGGCCACGTCGGCGGCCAGGGCCTCGACGCTCCACACCTGGCCCGACGACGCACCGTCCATCGCCGCCCCGTCCGCCATCGACGCCGCCGAGTCCCCGGAGTCGCTCACCGGTCCGAGCCCCCCCAGCAGGCTCGGACCGGCGACCGCGACCACCCCCACCACGACGGCGAGAGATCCTGCGCCCAGCGCAACGGAACGCGCCGCACGCCGACGTCGCCCACGCCGGACGGCACCCGCCACGTCGACGGGCACTGCCGGCACCTCGCGCGCGAGAGCCTGCAGGCCCGCCGCCCAGTCCTCGTCGCTCGTCGGCTCAGGCATCGACGCCTCCCCGCAGGTCGCCCAGCGTGGCCCGCAGACGGTGCAGCCCGCGCGACGCCTGGGTCTTGACCGTGCCCGCGCTCACACCCAGGTCGTCGGCCGTCTCGCGCTCGGACAGCCCGACGAGGTAGCGCAGCACGACGACGCGGCGTTGCTGCGGGCTCAGCTGCGCCAGGGCGCGGACCAGCTCGTCGCGGTGCTCGACGGCCGCACCGGCGTCGGCGCCCGCGGTGTGCGGCACGGCCTCGGGTGCCACCAGGACCTCGCGACGACGACGACGCCAGGTGTCGATCCGCGCGTTCGCCATCACGCGGCGCGCGTAGGCCATCGGGTCGCCCGCGCGGGCGCGCGGCCAGGCGGTGTACGTACGGACCAGGGCGGTCTGGACGAGCTCTGCAGCGGCGTGCACGTCGCCCGTCAGGAGCCACGCCGTGCGGCCCAGCTCCGCCTGCGCGCGCCTGGCGAACGCGGTGAAATCAGCGTCGCGGTCCCCGGTCCAGGCGATGCCGCCCGCTCCAGACGAGGGCCCCGGCGCCGCCTCGCCGTGATCGACCGCAGGCACGGCGCCAGGCGCGCCGACGGGCGGGCTGTCCTCGCCCAGGTCCGCCATGAGCACCGTCATACCCGAATACACGTCCCGATCCGCGGATTGGTTGACAGGAAGGGCGAGACTTTTCGGGGTGTTGTGCCGTACCGTTGCACCTGTAGTCGCAGTGCATCGATTGTCATGACCGCCGCGGACGCCCTCACGGGTGCTCGGCAAGACGTTCTCGAGCTTGCTCGGGACGGACGACGACCACCGTGATCACCGGTCTCCGGCCAGTTGCCGGAGGTTGTCCGACCGTACGACAGAAGAGAGAACGACATGGCCACCGGCACCGTGAAGTGGTTCAACGCCGAGAAGGGCTTCGGCTTCATCGCCCCCGAGGACGGCGGAACCGACGTCTTCGTGCACTACTCCGCGATCACCTCCAGCGGCTACCGCACGCTCGAGGAGAACCAGAAGGTCGAGTTCGAGACGACCCAGGGCCCCAAGGGTCCCCAGGCGTCGAACGTCTCGCCGCTCTGATCCTCGCGATCATCTGAGCAGAACCCCCGGCCGTTCGCGGCCGGGGGTTCTGTCGCACCTGGGCCCACTCGCCTCGGATCACCCCCGCTCCACGCAGGACCCGGGAACTCGGCGTCCACGCCGGTCGTTCCACCCATGCATCGTCGGCTGCCGCCGCGCCCGCGTCGGCCCCCCGCCCGTCATGCTCCACGCTGGACCCACAGGACGGACGCCACATGTCGACGACGACCACCACGCAGCGCCCCCGCGAGAGGGCGGTCAGCGACTTCACCGAGCTCACGAAGGCCGTGCAGGCCGCCGGCCTCATGCGGCGCCGCCCGGGCCACTACACCGCACGGATCGCCGGTGCCGTCGTCGCGATGGCCGGGCTGGTCACGGCGATCGTGCTGATCGGCGACTCGTGGTGGCAGCTCCTCGTCGCCGGCGTGGCCGCCGTCGTGCTCACGCAGATCGCGTTCCTGGGCCACGACGCCGCACACCGTCAGATCTGGAACTCGGGCAAGGCGAACACCTGGACGTCGCTGGTGCTCGCGGACCTGTTCGTCGGCCTCTCCTACGGCTGGTGGCAGCACAAGCACACCCGCCACCACGCGAAGCCCAACCAGATCGACGCGGACCCGGACATCGAGCTCGAGGCCCTGTCGCTCACGCCCGAGCGCGCCCAGGCCCGCACCACGCCGCTGGGCCGCTGGTACCTGAACCACCAGGGCTGGTTCTTCTTCCCCCTGCTGTTCCTGGAGGGCCTGGACCTGCACGTCTCGGCGATCAAGCGCCTGAAGAGCAAGGAGCCGCTCGAGCACCGCGCCGTCGAGGTCGCCATGCTCGCGGTCAGGCTGGGCGGCGCGCTCGCGCTCGTGTTCACGGTCATGTCCCCGCTCAAGGGCCTCGCGTTCTTCGGCATCCAGCTGGGCCTGTTCGGGTTCTACATGGGCGCCTCGTTCGCCCCCAACCACAAGGGCATGCCGCTGCTGCCCAAGAACGCGAAGGTGGACTTCCTGCGCCGCCAGGTGCTGACCAGCCGCAACATCCGCGGCGGCCGCTGGGTCGACGTGCTCATGGGCGGCCTCAACCACCAGGTCGAGCACCACCTGTTCCCGTCGATGCCCCGTGCCACGCTCCGTCGCGCCCAGCCGATCGTGCGGGAGTACTGCGAGAAGCACAACATCCCGTACCTGGCGGTCTCGCTGCCGAAGTCGTACGCCATCATCGTCCGGCACCTCAACACCGTCGGGCGCCCCGACCGCGACCTGTTCGCGTGCCCCATCACGGCCCTGTACCGAGCCTGATCGGGATCCACGGAACCGCGTGATCACGCACCACGACGGACCTTGGCACACCCACACGGCCCGACCACCTAGACTCACCCCGTGATCTTCAAGGCGGTGGGCGAGGGCAGGCCCTACCCGGACCACGGGCTCGAGACGCCCAAGCAGTGGTCCGAGGTGGCGCCGCGCCAGATCAGGCTCGACGAGCTGGTCACCACCAAGCGCACCCTGGACCTCGACGCGCTGCTCGCCGACGACTCCACGTTCTACGGCGACCTGTTCGCCCACGTGGTGCAGTACAAGGGTGTGATGTACCTCGAGGACGGGCTCCACCGCGCCGTCCGGGCCGCGCTGCACCAGCGCGCCATCCTGCACGCGCGGGTGCTGGTGATCGAGTGAGCATGGACGCGGACCGCGCGCGGGCCGCCCGCCGCCGGCACATGCACGAGCGGCAGGCCGTGATCTTCGGCGTGCTGCTCGCCGCCCTCGCCGTCATCGGCCTGGGCGCCGCCGCCGTGTACACCGACTCGATCGACCTCCCCTTCTTCGACAAGTCGTTCGCGGCGGACCCGACCCCGACGCCCACGCGCGACTCGGTGCCATGCCCGCCGCAGGGTGCGCTCCCGGTGAAGTACTCCAAGGTCAAGGTCAACGTCTACAACGGCACGCAGACCGCGGGCCTGGCAGGCAAGACGGCCGACGACCTCAAGGACAGAGGCTTCAAGGTCGCGACGACGACGAACGCGCCCGTCCAGTACGCGGGCGTGGCGCGCATCAACTTCGGCTACAAGGGCGTCGCCCAGGCGTACACGCTCGCGGCCCAGCTCCCGGACGCCGAGCTGACGCTCGACGCGCGGGCCGGCACGAGCGTCGACCTGACCCTCGGATCGGACTTCAACGACCTGACCGCTGAGGACTCCGTCGACCTCGACAAGGACCAGCCGCTCGTCGCGGCGGCCAACTGCACGCCGTACGAGGAGCTCGCGACCCCGAAGGCCACGGCGAAGGCGACCAAGGCTGCGGCCAAGAAGTAGCTCGCGTGGCGGACCGTCCCCGTCCGTGCCACCGTGGAGGTCACCGCACCGACACGTGAGGAGTCGACGATGAGCGAGTCCACCCCGGTCCCCGACCACGTCATCCCGGGCGAGGGCGCACCCGATCCCGTGATCGCGACGGCGCCGACAGCTCCGCCCGCCCCCGACGACGAGACGGGCCTCGACGCGTACATCGACAAGGACCAGCCGGCTGTCATGCCGGTGGGCGGCATGGCCGCCGGCACGGTGCCGCGGGCGCCGCGAGACGCGGAGAACAAGTAGAGGTTTCGCCGCCCTCGTCGACCCGGCACTGGCCCGGCCGATAACCTGGCCTCCCGCCCGGGTCGCTCGACCCACGTCGACGGAGGCTTCCCCTGCACCAGCTCCTGCGATCCCGCGTCGCCGTCTGGGTGGCGTTCGTCGCCGTCCAGGCCTGGACGCTCGTGCTCGGCGTGCTGCTGATCCCGGCGCGCGCGTTCTGGGACCTGGACCTGTACCGCTGGTGGGCCTGGCAAGGACTGCACCAGGGCACGTGGCAGGGCATCGACTCCGCGTGGGTGTACCCGCCCGCGGCATGGTTGCCGATCCTGGGTGGATCATGGGCCGGCACGACGAGCACGGCGGGCTACGCCACCGCGTGGAGCCTGATGATCACCGCGCTGGACGCGGTCGCGCTGTTCGCGCTGCTGCACACCCCCGCCTGGGCGGGCCGCGCGACGTCCCGCACGGCCACGACGCGGGGCGCCTGGTGGTGGCTCGCGTTCCTCGCGTTGCTCGGCCCCGTCTCGATGGGGCGGCTCGACGCGGTCGTCGCACCGGTCGTCGTCGTCGCGCTGGTGCTGGGCCTGCGCCATCCCTGGCTGTCGTCCGCGCTGCTGACCCTGGGCGCATGGATCAAGGTCGCACCGGGCGCTCTCGTCGTGCCGCTCCTCCTGGCCGCTCGGAAGCCGTGGCGGGACGTCATCGCGCCGGCGGCCGCGGTCAGCGCCGTCGTCGTCGGGACCGTCGTGGCCCTCGGCGGGTCGCCCTACCTGACGTCGTTCCTCACCGAGCAGGACCAGCGCGGCCTGCAGCTCGAGGCCGTCGGCGCGACGCCGTGGCTCGTGGGTTCGCTGCTGACCGACCGGATCACCATCGTGCTCAACCAGCAGCTCGTGAGCTGGGAGCTGCGCGGCCCGGGTACGCAGGCGGCAGCCGACACGATCGGGTCGCTGTTCTTCCTGGCCCTGGCCGCGGCGGCCCTGTTCCTGTGGTGGCGCCGCCACGAGCTCGACGGGCTGCTGTGGAGGCGCCCGCGCGTGGGCGCCGAGCTGCTGGTGCGGGGCGCCCTGCTCATGGCGACGGTCATGATCGTCTTCAACAAGGTGGGCTCACCCCAGTACATCGGCTGGCTCGCGCCGCCCGTCGCCGTGGCGCTGGCGCTGCGGCTGCCGCGCTGGCGCACGTCGGCGATCCTGCTGGCCGTGATCGCGGGCGCCACGCAGATCGTCTTCCCGTGGGGGTACGACGGGATCACCGGGTACCATCCGGCCAACGTGCTGGTCCTCGTGGCACGCAACGTGGCGCTCGTCGTGCTGCTCGTGCACACGGTCGTCGAGCTGCTGCACCGCCCGGAGGAGGCGCAGCAGCCCGACGAGCCGTCGGCCGAGAGTCAGCCCGACGAGTCCCGCGCCGACGCCGCCGCGACGAACGCCAGCAGCGCCGCGCGCGACGTGCCGTCGTCGATCGCGTCGTCGGGCAGCGACTCGAGCTCGGTCCAGGCCTTGGACGCGTCGTCGGGGCCCGCGAGCGCCAGGTAGCCGAGCAGGTCCCCGCCGAACATCACGTCGTACCCGTCCGGCGCAGCCTCCTCGACCGAGGCACGGATCTTCTCAGGGTCCACGTCGCGGCCCACCGTGAGCTGGGCCGGGCTCAGCGGCAGCAGCTGGATGCCGAGCATCGCGCTGGGCTCCGGGCTGAACCACGTGGCCCAGTCGCGCTTGCCGCCCCAGTTGAGCGCGACGACCTGGTGAGCGAACCCGCTGGGCAGGTCCGGGTCCGTCCAGTAGGCGCGCGCGGTCGCGGCCTCGGTGGACAGCAGCCACGTCGCCTCGGTGGCGAGCTCCGGCTGGTCGGACTCCTGCGCCCACAGGCCCAGCCCGTTCCAGGCGTTGACGGCCTCGGAGCTGGACTCCTGGTTGTTGCCGTCGGCAAACGGGGAGCTGCCCGACGCCCACGAGTGGCCCGCGTAGGGGTCGAAGGAGCGCAGCTGGGGGAAGCCGTCGGACGGCTTCGCCGCGGCGACGTCCTGCCCCAGCAGGTCCATGACGTCCTTCACGTCGGCGGCGAGCTTCGGGTCGTCGGCCGCCAGCATGCCCGCCGCGGCCAGGAAGTAGCCGTAGTGGAAGTGGTGGTCGTTGAGCTCGTCGGACCCGAACGACGGCGTGAGGCCGATGACCGAGCGCGCCTTCTCGTCGTAGACGAAGCACCGCGCGTCGCGCGACGAGCACCCGTCCGGCTCGGCCCACTCGCGCAGGGCCGCGACCGTCTTCGCCTTGAGGTCGGCGACGTCGACGTCGAGCTGCTCGCCCAGGCCTACCAGCGTCGCGGCGCGCAGCAGCGACTTGCCGCCGAAGTAGGTGTCGGACGGGAAGTCCGGCGTCGCAGCCACGTCGGCCTTCACGGCCTTGACCAGCGTCGCCCGCTTGTCGTCGGACAGGGAGCCGACGTCGAACGTGCCCGCCGGCTCCTGCAGCGCGACCGACGACGTGAGCGTCGACCCCGGGCACAGCTCGAGGTCGCCGTACACGCTCGGGTACGTGCCGAGCCCGCACGCCGGGTCACCACCCAGCCGGTGGTGCGGCATGAGGACGTGGGCCGTGGCCCCGTCGTCGGCCGTCCGGTAGGTGAGCGTGGTGGCCGCGTCCGACGACGAGACCCCGTAGGCGACGTCCACGCCCGTGACCGGGTGGGCGGCGGCCTTCGCGAGCGTCTCGGCGGCGTCCGACGAGGCGTCGTCGGGCAGCGCGTACCAGGACGCACTGTCGTCCTTGCCCAGGCTCGTCGCACCGGCGTCGTACCCGGGACCGACGAACGCCCAGCGGTCCCCCGCCGCGGTGGCGGGGCCGTCCGGCGTCGCGGACAGCGAACCCTCGGTGCGCACGTCGACGTCCTTCGCCGCCGTGAACGACACGAACGGCGACCCCTCCGCCAGCACCACGTGGCCCAGCACGGACCCCGAGCCGTCCAGCAGCTCGATCGTCACGCTCACCGGGTCGGCGGCAGTGATCCGCGCGGACGCAGCGCCCACGTCGACCGTCACCGCCGGCACGTGCGGTGCGGCGATGGTCTGCGCGGAGACGGCTGGCTGCGGCAGGCCGATCGTGAAGCCCGACGACGTCAGGGCGAACGACAGCGGCTCGGCGAACACCGGCTGCGGCTGGTCACCGAACACGAGACCCGAGTACCACCGGTTGGTCGGCGGCACCACACCGTCGGCCAGCCGCACCGGGTCGAGCTTGGCGACCGCCTGGTGCGGAACCGATGCGACCAGCGCCGCGGTGTCGACGTCGGGAACCGTGGCCGTCTGCACGTCGCCGCCGGCGCCGTCCGACTCCCAGGGAGCGGCCACCGCCGTGACGGCGCCGCCGACCGCGACCACCGCGATCACCGAACCCACGACCACCCACCGGCGCGCCATCATCCGACCACCCTCTTCAGGTAGCCCTTGACCTGGTCGGACACGGTGGTCACCATCCCGTCGTTGCGCAGGTGGAGCTGGGCGACGACGGGCGTGCCAGCGGAGACGAGGCCGTCCTGGTCGCCCTGCACGAGCCCTTCACCGGCCACCGTGAGAACGGCCTGGGCCTGGCCGTCGACCGTGGTCACCTGGACGCGGTCCACGTGCCCGGCGAGCGTGCGCTGGTTGGGCAGCTCGATGGTCACCTTCGCGTCGTCGCCCACGCGGGCGTACTCCTTCGCCGAGAGCGTGTACTCGGCCTGGACGTAGAGCGTGTCCGCGCGCTCCACCGTCGCGAGGTCCGCCGCGGACTGCACGAAGGTGCCCTGCGTCGCGGCCAGGGCCGTGACGGTCCCGGGCCCGCTGGCCGTCACGACGAGCCGCCCGTCGGAGTCGAGGTGGGTGGTCTCCGGGATCGACGCCTTGTCGAAGTACTTCTCGTGCAGCGCGGCGGCGTCGATCGTGAACAGCGCCTCCCCCTCGGTCACCTGGTCGCCCACCTCGACCTTCTGGCTCACGACGAGCCCCGCGTACGGGCTGCCGACCTGGTAGGTCTTGGCCAGGATCTGCGCGGAGTCGCTCGTGGCGATGCCGCGGGACTCGTTCAGCTTGTACGTGGCGAGCGCAGCGAGGATCACGACGACGACGAGGCCGACGAGCAGTCGCAGCCGCCCCGCCCACGTCATGCCGCACCTGCCGTCGCCAGCGCCGGCGCGACGTGCGCCGCTCGACGTTCGGCACGGATCGACCGTCTGGCGCCGTGGCCCTCCCGCCACGCCGCCAGGACGAACCCGCCCAGGATCAGGGTGTTCGTGGCGTTCCAGGCCAGCGCCAGGCTCGGGTACCCGTTGCTGAGGTCCTTCCACGCACCCACCACGGTGGTGAGCGCCAGGAACACGAACGTCAGCACCTGCGGCTGGATGAAGGCGAACGGCGAGCGGTAGGCCCCCTTGGAGCCCGTGACGTGCCACGCCTGCTCGCGCCGGAAGATCGCGTTGAGCAGCGCCCGCGTGTAGATCGGGAACGACACCGCCGCCAGCATGAGCGTCTGCCAGCGGAACGACCCCAGTGCGTACCAGGCCACCAGGACCTGCAGGACATAGAACCCCGAGTAGTACAGCAGCCACGTCAGCGGCGTCATCGTCAGGTTCATCGGGGTGAGGTTGAAGAAGATCTGCAGCGGCGGGACCGCCAGCAGCAGCAAGGGTGCGATGCCCGTCAGGTAGAACGTGGCCGTGACGGTGTACTGCAACCGCTGGTCGAGCGTGAGGTTCCGCTTCGGCGACATCGGGTTGTGCGTGAGCATGATCTCGAAACCTCCCGTCGCCCACCGCAGCTGCTGCTTCGTGTAGGCCTCGACGGTCTCCGGGGTGTCCCCGACGGCGAGCGTCTTGGGGATGTAGATGGTCCGCCAGCCCTTCTCGTGGAGCATGAGCGACGTCCACACGTCCTCGGACTTGGAGTCCGAGTAGATGCCGCCCACGTCGTCGATCGCCGCCCGGCGGTAGATGACGTTGGTGCCGACGCAAAAGGCGGCGTTGAACCTGTTCCGCCCGGGCTGGATGAACCGGTAGAACACCGTCTGCATGTAGCCGGCGCCCTTGCTGATGACGGTGTGCAGGTTCCCGTAGGTCTGCGGGGTCTGGACGAAGGCCACGTCGTCGGATGCGAAGAACGGGACCGTCTCGTGCAGGAAGTCCGGCATGGGGACGAAGTCCGCGTCGAAGACGACGAACAGCTCACCGTTCGTGATCGACAGGGCGTGGTTGAGGTTGCCGGCCTTGGCGCCGTTCTTCGACAGCCGACGGACGTAGCGTGCGCCCAGCTGGGCGGCCAGGTCGCGGACCTCGTCGGACCGTCCGTCGTCCAGGACCCAGACCTCGTGCTTGCCGTGCATGCCGAGCGCCGCGGACACGGTCTTGCGGATCGTGTCCAGGTCCTCGCCGTACGTCGTGATGAAGACGTCGATGCCGACGGGCCGCTCGTCGAGGTACATCTGCCAGTCCCGCGGGCGGTTCTGGGCCCGGTCCCGGACGATCTCCGAGATCCCGTACAGCCGGTCCTGCGCGTGGTGGAAGGAGAATCCGCGCGGGTCGTAGCCTGCGGACAGGATGGTCCACATCGACAGCAGCGCGTGCACCACCAGCACCGTCTCGGCCGTGATGACCATGAGGTACGGCAGCCAGTCGCCGCGGTTGGCGGGGTTGAGCAGGAACGTCGCGTAGACGACGACCCCGGCCGCGGCCAGCAGCACCAGCATGACCATCGACGGGCTCTGCGCCGCCTCGGTCTCCTTGGTCCTGCCGGGCTTCGCGTGCGGTTCGTCGGTCCTGCGTGGCTCGATCACGAGCCTGTCGAACGTGGTGGTCATGAGGGCCGCCCGTCGGTTGCTTTCGGCGTGGGTCCGGAGCGGACCCACGTTCGTGCGTGCGACGGCGACGATGGCGCCAGAATCACAGGATGTCGTTGGCTACGGCCCCTGGGGATACGACGAAGGTAAGGACGAATCAGGCGATCTGTCCACCAACCACGGTGTGCACCAGGTCACACCGAGATGAACACTTCACGCCAGCTGCGGGGCGATCTCACTGGCGACGAAGGCCAGGTGGTCGAGGTCGTGCAGGTCGAGGACCTGCAGATACGCCCTGGTCACGCCCTTGTCCTGCAGAGCCCCGAGCCGGTCGACGACCTGCGCCGCGGTGCCCGCGAAGCCGTGCGCGCGCATCTGCTCCGGGTCGCGGCCGATCGCCTCCGCACGACGATTCACCCCCGCGTCGTCGGCGGCAGTGCACAGCACGTGGGCCACGGACAGGGTCAACGAATCCTTCGGGCGGCCCGCTTCGTCGAGTGCGGCGCGCATGTTCGCCAGGCGTCCGTCGACCACGTCCGCGTCGGGGAACGCGAGGTTGAACTCGTCGGCGAACCGGGCCGCGAGCGCGGGCGTGCGCTTGGGCCCCGAGCCGCCGATGATCAGCGGGATCTTGCTCTGGATCGGCTTGGGCAGGGCCGGGGAGTCGACGAGCGTGTAGTGCTCGCCGTCGTGGCTGAACGTCTCGCCGACGGGCGTGCCCCACAGCCCGGTCACGATCTCGAGCTGCTCGGTGAACATGCCGAACCGCTTGGCCGGGAACGGGATGCCGTACGCCCGGTGCTCGGCCTCGAACCAGCCCGTGCCGAGCCCCAGCTCCACGCGGCCGCCCGACATCTGGTCCACCTGCGCCACCTGGATCGCCAGGATCCCCGGGTAGCGGTACGTCACCGACGACACGAGCGTGCCGAGCCGGATGCGGCTCGTCTCGCGCGCCAGGCCCGCAAGCGTCGTCCACGCGTCCGTCGGGCCGGGCAACCCGTCGCCGCCCATCGTCAGGTAGTGGTCGGAGCGGAAGAACGCGTCGAACCCGAGCTCCTCCGTGGCCTTGGCGACGGCGAGCAGGTCGTCGTACGTCGCGCCCTGCTGAGGTTCGGTGAAGATGCGCAGCTCCATGCCCCCACCCTCGCACGGCGCGTGTCGGCGCTGGTGCGTACGGTCATCAGGTGAGCCTCCCTGTGCAGCCGTTCGTCCCGCGGTCCCTGTCCGACGTCTCGGCCGTCATCGACTGGCGGCTGCGGGTGGCTCAGATCTACGCGGACGTCCGCGCCTCGTCGTCGCCGGCCGACGCCCACCGCGCCTGGATTGCCGCACGTGACGAGCTGTTCGCGACGCACCCCGCGTCGCCGATCCTGGACCGCGACTCGTTCACGGGGCTCGACGTCGAACCGTACGACCCGGCGTATCGGTTCGTCGTGCCGATCGAGCCGGCCGAGTCCCGGCGCATGGACGTGCCGACCGGGACCGACGGGGTCGTGCCGTTCGAGCGGGTCGGGGTCGTGACGCTGCCCGGCCTCGGGTCGTTGGCCGTCTGGGCGCTGCGGTCCTACGGCGGCGGCATCTTCGTGCCGGTCAAGGACGCGCTCGCGGGTCACGGCACGTACGGCGGCGGTCGCTACCTGCTGGACACCATCAAGGGCGCGCACCTGGGGTCGTCCGACGACGACATCGTCGTCGACCTCAACTTCGCCTACAACCCGTCCTGCGCCTACGACCCCGCGTGGGCGTGCCCGCTCGCGACCGCCGACAACACGCTGGCCGTCGAGCTGCCGGTGGGTGAGCGGGCATGAGCGCGATCACGTCGATGTGGGCGTGGGACAACCCCGTGCCGTCGTCCGTCGACGCGCGCGGCCGCGGGTACGCGCCGGCCGAACCGGCCGCGCTCGTCGACTTCGCCCGTGCGCGCGGGCTGAAGCGCGTGATGCTGGCGGCGCCCTGGGCAGCCGACGAGGGGCCCGTCGGTGAGTGGTTCTCCGCGGCCGTCGCCGCACTGACCGACGCCGGGATCGGCGTGGCCGCGCTGGGCGGCGATCCGGGCTGGCTCGACGACCCGGCGCTCGCGGTGCAGTGGGCGGGCGCGGCCCGGTCCGCCGGCGCGCGCGACGTCCACCTCGACATCGAGCCGTGGACGCTTCCGGCGTGGGGCGACGACCGTCGGGGCTCGGTGACGCGCTGGCTCGCCGTGCTGGACGCGGTGGCCGACGAGGTGCGGCCCGACCGCCTGGGCGTCGACGCGCCGTGGTGGCTGGTGACCGAACAGCTCACCGACTCGACGGTGCTCGACGAGGTCGTCGCGCGGGCGGACCGGGTGGTGATCGTCGCGTTCGCGGACCACGCCGACGGGCCCGACGGCATCCTCGCGCTCGCCCGCCCCGCGGCCCTGGCCTGCCACGGCGTGCCGTTCACGATCGGCGTGGAGACCGACACCCCGGCCGTCGCCGGCGGTGCCCAGTTCACGTTCTACGACGAGGGCCCCGACGCGCTCGAGCGCGAGGCCGCCCTCGTCCACCACGCCTTCGCGCACACCCTTGGCTACGAAGGGGTCACCGTCGAGCACCACCGCGCCTGGCGAGCCCTCCTGGGCCTGGACGCGAACGCGTCGGTCTAAAAAGTCTGCTCGGTTTGCGCCGTCGCGGGCCGCCTGTCACGACGAGCACCAGAACGTCGGGCAAGCACCACGACCGTCACGACCACCGCGGCGACGACGAGCAGGGACACGATCATCATGACGACGTCGAACGCCGTGGGCACCAGCGGGTTGGCCATGCGGGAACAGTAGCGGTCCGGTCGATATGTCCACCAGCCCCGACCACTGGCCGCGTCGGCAGGCGACCAAGCTCCGGACGAGCCGTAACCGGGCATTCCGGATGCTACGTTGCGATCCCGCGTCGATCGCGCTCGTCAAGCAGCAAGAATCTCGATCACGTGACCGGGACCGACGCACGAGTAGGGGCCGATGAGCGACACGTGGGGGGAGCTCACCTTCTTCCTGCTCCTTGTCGTCTCGGCTGGCGTCGTCGTCTGGGTGGCTCGCGACGTCCTGGGACGTCGGACCACCCGGGCTACAACGGTGGTCGGTGGGATTGCGGTCCTGCTGGCTGTCGTGGGGATCGGGCTCGCGGTCGTCCCGGTCACGGCGTCCACGGGGGCGGAGTGCGGCCTGCAGCCGACCACCATGGTGCTGGGACCGAGCGGTTCCGAGGATCTGGTGGAGCAGGCGGCACCCGGGACGGACAGGACGAGCACGCAGTCGTGCATCGACAAGGCTCGAGCACGGACCATCTCGGCGTGCGTGCTCGTCGTCCTCGGCGCCGCGGGCTACGCCGTCGCGCGGCGATCGAGATCGAGCGCGCGATAGGACGCGCCGCGCGGACTGCTGGCAAGGGGTCCCCGGCGCACTCGCCACCGGGCCCTTTCCGCACAAGGCGGTACTACACCTGGCAGGCCGGGCAGCGGTAGAGGTTGCGGGCAGCCATGACTTCGACGAGCACCGGCGCGCCGCAGACCAGGCACGGTTCGCCTGTCCGCTTGTAGACCCAGTGGCGCAGGGCCGGGTCGACGAGCGCGGCGGCCCGGCCGGCCGCGTCCAGGTCCTCGCGCGTGATCATCGCGCCGTCGCGGATGCCGTCGGCCAGCAGCCCCGCCCAGTCGGTCCACAGCGCGCGGACGGTGTCGCGCGGGACTCGTCGGCCCGGCGTCCACGGGTCCAGGCGAGCGCGGAACAGCAGCTCCGCGCGGTAGATGTTGCCGATGCCCGCGACCACGGACTGGTCCATGAGCAGCTGGCCCACCGCGACGCCGCGGCTTGTGATGCGGTCGACGACCACCTCGCCGGCCGCCGCCAGGTCGTCGGTGCTGGCCGGGTCCGGGCCCAGACGGTCGACCACCGCCTGCGCCTCGTCGGGCGAGAGCACCTCGCACGCCGACGGCCCGCGCAGGTCAGCGACCGACTCGCTCGTCGCGAGCCGCACGCGAACCTGGCCGACAGGCGCGGGCGGGAAGGGCTCGTTGGCCGCCTCGGCGCGGTCGCGCCCGGCGTCGAGCGTCGCCGCCCCGGCCTTGTCGGGCCGCGTCACCAAGCCGCCCTCGTCGGCCGAGGACTCGCGCTCGTCCTCCCCCATCCGCACCGCACGGCGTAGGCGCGGCGCGCCCATGCTGCCGACCGCCACCTGCCCGTCGACGATGCGGCTGATCCGGCCGTAGAAGTCCCACGCGCCGTAGAGGCCCAGGTGGACGCGCAGCACGTCGCCGGAGGAGAACGTGCAGAACAGCTGCTTGCCGACGGCGTGCGCCTCGATCATGGTCTGCCCGTCCAGTCGCGCCGCACCGGCGGCGAACCGCCCCTGCGGCGAGCTCACGGCCAGCGGCACCCCGACGAAGTCGGCAGTCACCTGCCGCGCGATCCGGTGGACGGTATGACCCTCAGGCACCGCGCCAACCTACCCGCCACGGCACCCACCCACCGCCCAGTCCGCCGAACCAGCGATCCTGGCCGCCAAACCCCGGAATTGCGCCGACAACGACAGGTTCGCCACCGATATCCACGGCGAGGCAAGACTGCGCGGCACCGAACCTGCCATCTTGGCTGCCAATCCGGCCTATAGCCGCAACGATCGCAGGTTCGCCGCCGGTCAGGCGATGCGGAGGGACTTCTTCGACAGGTTGGTGCCGTGCGGCGGGGTGCTCGGAGCCGGGGCCGGCGTCTGAGCCGCGGCCTCCAGGACGTCGGTGATCTCGGTGCCGATGAGCTCGTAGCGCTCCAGCAGCGCGTCGCGCAGGGCCTCGACCAGGTGGCGGTTGCGGGACAGCAGCCGCCGGACGTGGCTGCGGGCGTCGTCGAGGACGGTCTCGAGCTGCTCGCGCGCGGCGGTGTCGGACAGCACCGCGGACACCAGGTCGTGCGGCGTCGCGGCGAACGAGATGAGAGAGCCCGTCATGCCGGCCGCGCCGACCATCTGCGCGGCGGTGCGGGTCGCGGCCGCCAGGTCGGACGCGGGCCCGGTCGATGTCTGCCCGAAGAACAGCTCCTCGGCCACCCAGCCGCCCATCGCGATCTGCACGAGCGCCTGCAGGTCGTACTGCGAGTGGGTCCAGACCTCCTCGCAGTCGTCGTGCGCGAGCAGGCCCAGCGCCTCACCGCGGCGGACGATCGTCAGCACCTCGAGGTTGCGGTTGGGCGCCACCAGCCAGGCGACGGTCGCGTGCCCGGCCTCGTGCGTCGCGATGAGCTCCTGCTCGGCCGCCGTGTAGCGGACGGGCTGGCCGATGCCGACCATCTCCGTGATGCGCGCGTGCTCGATGTCCGCGAACGACATGGTCAGCGAGCCGCGGCGCAACGCGTTGACGAGCGCCTCGTCGAGCAGGTGCTCGATCATGACCGGCGTCCAGCCGTTCGTCGCGGCGGCGACGCGGTCGCGCAGCACGGTGTCGTCGAGCTCGGCGTCGTGCGAGCGCCGGGCCAGGAAGTGGTCGACGAGCTCGCGACGACCCAGCGCGTCTGGCGTCGCGAACGTCAGGTGCCGGTCGAACCGACCGGGCCGCAGCAGCGCCGGGTCCAGGGAGTCCGCGCGGTTGGTCGCGGCGATGAGCAGGATCGGCGCCTGGCCCGGGCGGCGCTGCTTGAGCTGCTTGTGCGCGGGCAGGAACAGGTTGATGCGGGAGACCAAGCCGTTGAAGAACTTGTCGCCGCCCGTCGGCTCGTCGAACGACTGCATCTGCACCAGCAGCTCGTTGACCACACCGCCGGTCCCCTCGGAGACAACGGCGTTGGTGACGAGCCCGCGGTGGAAGCCGGTCATCGGGGACGCGACGGACGCCGACTGCATGCCGCCACGACGCAACGCGATCGCGTCGATCTCCTCGATGAACCCGATCGCGCCACCCTCGGTACGGGCGGCTTTGCGCAGCGCCTTGAAGTAGGCGCGGATCTTCTTGGCCGTGGCGCCGTAGTACATCGACTGGAACGACGTGGCGGAGACGAACAGGAACGGCACGCCGGCCTCGGCGGCCATCGCCTTGGCGGTCATCGTCTTGCCCGTGCCGGGCAGGCCCTCGAACAGCAGGCCCCGACGAGGGGTGCCGCCCATCTGGTCCGCGAACCGGCGGTGGGTCTGGAACAGGTCGATGGACCGGCGCACGTCCTCCTTGACGGGGTCGATGCCGATCACGTCCTCGAGCCCCACGTCCACCTGCTCGGGCCGGTAGGTCACGTGCGGCGAGCGCGACGAGATCATCTGCGTCCCGACGACCATGAGGATCATCACGAAGAAGAAGACCGTGATGACCACCAGGAACGGGTCGACGTGCGGCAGCGACGGCAGCACGGACCACCCCAGGAACGCGCACGCGATCACGTACGCCTCGACGGCGATGATCAGCGCCGCGAAGCGGTACACCCGCCGTCGGCGCATCCGCTCACGGTCGAGCGCGATGTCGTGCGCACCGTCGCGGATGGGCGAGACGAGGTCGTCGGCCACGGGGGCGTCCCTTCAATCGGTCAAATCGGACACCCCATCGTCCGGCCGACGTCCCCGCCCAGCAAGATCAGACATATCGGTCCACCCGTTCGGGCTAACCGCGGTTCACCCGCGCATCGTCCGGCGCAGCGACTCGACCTCGAGCTCGCTCAGCCCCAGACCGTCGGTGAGGTAGCCGTCGAACGAGCCGTACGTCTCGTCCACCGCGTCGAACGCCGCGGCCAGGTAGTCGGCGCGCACCTCGAGCATCGGCGTGAGCGCGTCCGCGTCGCCGCCGGCAGCGGTGAGCTGGGCCAGCATCGGCGCGAACGTCTCGCGGACTGCCGGGTTCACGGCCAGGAACTCGGCCTTCACCTGGTCCCGGGAGACTCCGGCGACCGTCAGCAGGATGGTCGCCGCCCAACCCGTGCGGTCCTTGCCGGCCGTGCAGTGGAACAGCAACGGCGTCCGCTGCGGGTCGATGACCAGCCGGACGAACGCCGCGTACGACGCCCGCGCGGAGTCCAGGGTCACCAGCGCGCGGTACGTCTCGCGCATCTGCTCGGCCATGTCGACACCGGCCAGCCCCGCCGCGCGGCCCCCGGGGCGTGCCAGGAGGTCGGCGACCTGGGCGGCCGCACCGCCCGGCAGGTCGGCGAGGACGTCGAGCGTCACCAGGTCGGCGCCTGCCGGGACGACGTCGGGGCGCGACGTCCGCTCGGCCGCGGTGCGCAGGTCGACGACCGTCCGCACGGCCAGCTCCGCCAGGTCCGGGTCGGCGGCGATGGCGTCGTCGGCCAGCTCCGCCGAACGGAAGACGACGCCGCGCGCCACCTCGCCGCCGTCGCTCGTCGGACGACCGCCCACGTCGCGCAGGTTCCCGAGGTGAGGCGAGGCGATGCGGTGCAGGTCAGGCGCGTCCGGGCTCATGACCGGAGCCTACGGCGGGGCGCGAGACCGACCCCGCCCGACATGTCCCGTTCATCCACCTGTCGACGCGCGCGATGCGCGCACTCCCCATAACCTCCGGACATGCGAACGCCGCGGATCCCCTGGCGAGCGCTCCTGCGGGCGGGGGGCGTGGCCCTCGCCGTCGTCATACCCGTCGCCGCGCTCGCGTACGTGGTGCGGGCGGACGTGGGCCCGGTCGTCGGCTGGGACCAGAGCGTCAGCGTCGCCGCCACCGACTACACCCGTGCCCACCCGGACCTGTACGACGCGCTGCTGTTCTGGCAGGAGCTCGCGCAGCCGCGCTGGGTGTACCTGGCGGGGGCGCTGGTGTGCGTGTGGGTGTGGCGGCGGCACGATGCGCCGGGCCGGGCGCTGTGGGGCTTCGGCACGATGCTGGCGTCCTGGGTGATCGCCAACCTCTCCAAGCTCGCGGTGCAGCGTGCGCGGCCGGTCGTCGAGGACGCCCTGGTCCACGCCGGCGGCACCAGCTTCCCCTCCGGGCACGCGTTCGCGTCGGCGGCGGGGACGACGACGATCACGATCCTGCTGTGGCCCACGCTCGGACCCGTCGGGCGTGCGGTCGTCGTAACCGCCTCCGTCCTGTTCACGCTGACCACGGCCGCCGACCGCGTCCTGCTCGGCGCGCACTACCCGTCCGACGTCGTCGGCGGCATCCTGCTCGGCGTGACCGTGCCGGTCGCGTCCTACCTCGGCTACCGCGGCTGGACCGCGGTGCGCGAGCACACCCCCGACCCGGAGGTCTGAGTGAACACGTTCATCCACCGCTACGAGATCGACCAGTCGCGGCCGCCCGCCAAGCAGTTCTGGCGCGACGTCGCCGTGAGGGCGATCCTGCCCGCCGTCGTGCTCGGCGCGGTCATCGTCGGCGTCGGCTACCTCATCACCGGGCCGCTGAACAACTTGCCCGGTGAGCACAAGGTCAACGTGTGGTTCGTCGAGCAGCGCAACGCGACGCTGAACCAGGTCACGCACGTGATCTCGCAGATCGGCAACACCCCCATCGCGGTGAGCATCTGCATCGTGATGATCCTGATCCTGTGGTGGCGCACCCGGCAGTGGTGGTTCGCGCTGATCCCCGGCCTGGCCATGGGCCTGCAGGCGCTCATCTTCCTGAGCTCGTCGCTCATCGTCGGCCGCGAGCGCCCGGACGTCTCCCACCTCGACAGCTCCCCGCCCACCACCAGCTACCCGAGCGGCCACGTCGGTGCGTCGACGGCGCTGTACGTCTCGCTCGCCCTGGTCGCGCAGCGCATCCGGAACCGGGCCCTGCGCGTGGTCGTCACGATCCTGCTGCTTCTGTGCCCGCCGACGATGGCGACCGCGCGCCTCTACCGGGGTATGCACAGCCTGTCCGACGTGCTCGCCGCGCTGGTCAACGGCACGGTGTGCGCGTTCATCGCGTGGAACTACCTGCGCCGCGACACGTCGTCGGGCCGTACGGCCGCGCCGACGAAGGAGGCCGCGGCTCAGAACGCCTGAGCCTGTGCGACGTCCGCCTCAGAACGCCTCAGGCAGCGCCTCGCGCACCTTGCCGGGCGTGTCGGTCCAGCCGGTGACGGCGATGCACGGCACGCCCGTCGAGATGACGGGGTAGTCGTTGCCGGCCTCGTCGAGCCGGTCGCCGAAGAACACGGCGTCCGTGGGCTGCAGCTCGAGACGCGCCAGGAGCTTGTTCACGCCGTACGCCTTGTCGATGCCGCGGCGCGTGATGTCGACGGACGTCGACCCGCCCGAGCGGACCTCCAGGTCGGGGACGTCCGCCGCGACGGCCTCGCGCAGCGTGTTCTTCTTCTCCCCCGTCGGGTCCCACGCGTGCTTGGCGTCGACGGGCGCCGCCTGCCCCAGCGCGGAGAACGTCACCTGGCTGCCGCGACGCTCCACGCGGTCGCCCCACGTCTCGGGCTCCCACAGGCCGAGCTCCTTCGCGCGGCGCGTGACGGCCTCGACGGCCCGCTCGGTCTCGTCGTCGGTCAGCGGCTCGGAGTAGACCTCCACCCACGCCGTCCCGTCGTGGACCAGGTAGCGCGTCCCGCACGTCGGCAGGACGTGGATGCGCTGGAGTGCATCCGCGTCGTCGATCGAGCTCAGGAGCTGCGTGTCGAACTGCTCGAACGTGCCGCCCGAGATGATGGCCACCTGGGCCACCTTGGTCAGCGCGACGAGCATGTCGACGATCTCCGGCGACACCTTGCTCTTGGAGGGCGCGAGCGTGTCGTCGAGGTCGAAGAGCGCGAGTTCGTAGGCCACGGGCCATACGGTAGCGGGCGCGCCGCCGCGTCGGCCTACAGACCGTCCGGGTGCGACGACAGCCAGTCGGCGTGGCGGTCGCGCAGCGCGTCCCGGTCGGCGGCCGATGCGGCGTACACGTCCGCGCCGCCGTCGTAGGGGCGGTAGAGCCACTCCAGCCCGGGCGGCGCGATCACCACGTCCATCCACCAACAGTCCGCAACCACTCGCAGCAGGGCATCCAGCGCCGGGCCTTCCGGTTCCAGCCGATCGACGTAGTAGTGGTCCCAGAGACCGTCGTCGTCCTGGTCCGGCTCGTCCCTGAGCACGGTCCACCCGTACTGCGCCCCCGGGAGAGCACCGGCGGAGACCGCGCCGAGCGGCGCTGGCACGGGCGTGGTCGACCAAGACCCGACAACGACGACGAGGCGTGTGCCTGCCGCCTCGCCCGACGCGAGCTCCTCGAGCACCACGCGGTGCCGGCGCAGGATCTCCTCGTACTCCGCCTCGTCGTCGGCGTACTGCTTGGACCCGGGCAGGCTGTGGAAGCGAACCCATCGGTCTCTGTTCGGCCAGGGGTTGCCGACATCGTCGGGGTTCAACCCCCACCCTTGCTCCCACAGCACCCGTAGCGCGCGAACCTCGGGCGACACCTCCGGCGCCGACGACAGCAGGTGGTCCTCGACCCGTCCCTCCGGCCAGATCGCCGGCCTCAGCCCGTCCAGCACCTGCGGCAGGACAGGGCGCGCCAGCTGGGCGGCGTAGGCGTCGCCCCCGATCCACGTCGGTGAGAGCAGGTCGATACTTCCCGCCGAGTCGTCCTCGGCGTCGATGAACGTCAGGCGCACTCCCGGCAAGATCTGCGCGACCGATCGGCGGGCCGGGTCGGCGGTCTCGAGAACGGCGAAGAGCTCAGTGATCATCTCGGGGTCTTCGACAACCATCAACGTCTCGTCGTCCTGCGTCGGCGGGTAGGTCCAGTGCGCGGGGCCGAGGTCCACCTCGACCCGGACCGTCTCCCGGGCGAGGTCGGCCAGGCCATCGCGATGGCGGGCGATCAGCTCGGCGTCCGTGCGCTGGTCGGCGGTGGGCATGCGGCTGATCCTCACTGACGACGACACACGTGGCCAGCAGATTCGCGCTCGCCCACCCGTTCAGACGCGCAGCCCGTAGGCGGCTTGGGCCGTACCGGCTGCGATGGCGTCCCACTCGTCGCCCGTCGGCCCCAGCGCGGTGCGGACCGTGTCGATCCAGTCCGGCAGCGACCACGGGCCCCGGCTCGAGACCGGCCAGTCGCTGCCCAGCATCGCGCGCTGCGGGCCGAACAGGTCGACGGCGGCGCGCAGCCAGGGCGCGAGGTCGATGCGCTGGGCGCCCGCCTGGGCGGGCAGGCCGGAGAGCTTCACGACGACGTTCGGCAGCTCGGCCAGCGCCGCGAGGTCGGTGCGCCAGCGCGCGAACGCTTCGGGTCCGCCGTGGACGTCCGGCTTGCCCAGGTGGTCGAGGACGACGATCAGGTCGGGGTGTCTGCGTGCGAGGCCGACGACCGCCGGGAGCTGGCCGGCGTGGACGCACGCGTCGAACGTCCACCCCCGCCGGGCGACCGCGCGCAGCCCGGCCGCGAGCGCGGGGAGCTCGAAGAACGCGTCGTCGTGGCCCTGCAACAGGCGCCGCACGCCTACGACGCGCTCGATCTCCTCAAGCCGAGCCAGCGCCGCCTCCGCATCGGGCTGTTCCAACGGCGCGCACGCGACGATGCCGGCCAGCCGCGGGTGCTCGTCGGGCAGTGACGCGACCCGCGCGGCCTCGGCGAACGCCTGCTCGTCCGGTGCGTCCGCCTCGATGAACACGTACGCGTCGATCTCGGGCGCGGCCCGGTGCAGGTCGGCGGGGCCGAAGACGTCCGGCAGGTCCGGCTCGTCGGCCAGCCAGGGATACGTCAGGCAGGAGGTGTCCCACAGGTGCGCGTGCGCGTCGATGATCCGCGGCACGGCGCCTCCTCACGCAGTCGGGCCGGTCGTCGGCCCAGCCAGCACGGTAGACGACGTCCCTACCGATGTCTGCGGTCCGGCGACATACTCGCGCCATGATCGATCCGCTGGACGCCTTCCGCCGCGTGTGGTTCGTGGACGAGGCCGAGCCCGCCCCGCACGCGCTCGACGCGACCGTCTGGCACCGGCAGAACGAGGGCGAGCTGTGGGCTGTCGGGCTCGTGCTCAACCATCCGTCGATGCCCTGGCTGCTGTCCGAGGACCCGGTGGGGATGTATGGCTCGGCGATCGGGGGTCTCGGGGACATGCTCCTCCGTCAGGACGTCCGCCTTCCCGCGTGGCTGGTGCGATGGTCGACCGCTCGCGGCGTCCCTGCGGCGCAGATCGGGCCCGGGCGGAGCGTGTTCGTCGAGCTGGACGGCCTGCCGTTGCTCGCGCAGCGCTGGACGATCGACGACCTCGACGCGACCGTCATGACAGCCGGTTGGGAGGAGATCGTCGCCTTCACGCCCACGGGCCGCGACGTTCGGCTGGTCACGACCTACCACCGGTGACGACCCGCGGCGTGGGGCGTGCCACGATGCGGGGCATGGGACACGACCAGGGGTGGAGCGAGCGGTCGCTGCAGGTGGACGGGCGCCGCGTCGCGTACCGGGTGAGCGCGCCCGTCCCCGGCGCTCTGCCGATCGTGCACGTGCACGGGTTCGCGATCTCCGGCGCGTACCTCATGCCGACCGCGCGGCGGCTCGCGCACCGGGCCCAGAACGTGGTCCCGGACCTGCCGGGCTACGGTCGTAGCGAGCGGCGCGACTACACGCTCGGCATCCCCGCGCTGGCCAGCGCGCTGCGGGAGATCCTGGACGCGCTCGAGCTCGAGCGCGTGGTCCTCGTCGGGAACTCGATGGGCTGCCCGGTGGCGCTCGAGCTCGCGCACGCGGCGACCGACCGCGTCGACCGGCTGGTGCTCGTCTCCCCCGCCGGCGGGGTGCACAACCAGCCGCTGCGCCGTGCGATCGGGCAGCTCGCCCGGGACGGCGTGCGGGAGAGCCCGCGGATGGCGCGGATCGCGGTCCCCGACTACCTGCGGTTCGGGCCCGTCAACACGTTCAACCTGTTCAGCGAGCTGACGCGGTTCCCGTCGCTCGACCGCCTGCTGCACGCACCGGTCCCCTCGCTGGCGGTCATCGGCAGCCGCGACCCGTTCATGGCCCCGCCCTACCGCGTGCGTGAGGTGGGCCGCCAGGCCCCGGACCACATCACCGTCGCACTCATCGAGGGCGCCGCGCACGCCATCAACTTCAGCCACCCGGGCGAGCTCGCGCACGTCATCGAGTCGTGGCTCGACGGCGTCGAGATCGTCGACGACCCCGACGAGCCAGGGTTCACGCGCGTGCTGCAGCTCCCCCGCGACCGCTGACCCGCTCGACCAGCAGGTCCACCAGCCGCGGGTCTGTCATCGGCCGGAAGTGACCCGGGGTCTCGAGCACCACGTCGGTCGCACCCGCCAGCTCACTGCCTTCTGGCACGTGCGGGTCCCAGAACGTGTGCACCGACGTGATGCGCGCGTTCACCTCGACCTCGGCCGCGAGCGCGACGATCGTCGCGTCGGCCGGCCGGAACGCGCGGACGGCGCCGACGAGGAAGTACCGCGCCCAGCGGGACCCGCCGAACGGGGTGTTGACCGCGATCAGGTCGGCGATGCGGCCGTCCGGGTCCTCGCGCAGCATCGCCAGCTTGCCGATCAGGCCGCCCTTGCTGTGGGCGACCAGGGTCACGTCACGCAGGTCGTTCTCGACGAGGTAGCGACCGACCCTCGCCGCGGTCGCCGGGATCGGCGCACGGTTCCAGCCCAGCTCGGGCAGGACGTGCACGTCGGCGCCGTGCTCGCGCAGCAGCCGTGCCCACGGCAGCAGCACGCGCCACGGTTCGTAGACGCCGGGCAGCAGGACGACGACGCGGGGCGACGGTCCGACGTCCGCGCCCGGGTCGGCGCGCAGCTCGTCGGGCCGCGCCCGCGAGACCACCGCGACCGCCTGCCACCACCCGATCGCGGCGTAGTCGCGCAGACGCCACCCCAGGTGCAGCCGCAGCTCCCTGCCCACGCGCGCCCCTCTCGTCGCGCCCGAGTCTGGCAGAGGCGCGACGAGGGACGCGTGCGCAGGGCTGGTGCCGGTCCCGCCGGCACCAGCCCCGGCGCGTCAGCGGTACAGGCGCAGGTCGGCCACCGACCACCAGCTGCCCGACGTCGCCGTGGACGTCACCCGGACGTACCGGGCGAGCGTGATCCCGACGTCGGCCGTGGTGAGCTGGCCGGTGCCCGCACCGCTCGCGGCCGTGCGCCAGTGCGTACCGTCGCGGCTGGTCTGCACGCTCCAGCCGCGTGCGTAGTCGCCCGTGCTGTCGCCCGAGTCGATCGCGACCTGACGGAACAGGCGCTGGCGGCCGAGGTCCACCTGCACGTACTGCCCCGGGGCCTGGCCGGTGCCGGACTGCCAGCGGGTCGACGCGTCGCTCGTCGGGTTGCCGTCGACGAAGAGCCCGGCGTCCGTGCCGTTCGACGACGCGATCGCCGTGGCGCCGGACAGGTCGAGCTCGGTGGTCCGGTCCTGCAGGAGCCGCGACGACGGCCAGGTGAACGTGGCGAGCGCCCCGCCCGGGAGCGTGTACTCGAACGTTCGGCCCCCGACCGCGACGGCGAAGCTGCGCGGGTCGTCGTTCTCGTTGTGCACGACGAGCGCGGTGGAGCCGTCCGGGTTCCGGAACGCGACGTCCATGATCTGGCCGTTCCATCCGGTGGTGCCGAAGCTCGTCGACGCGATGCGCCGCGCACCGGGCTGCACGAACTTCGACAGGTGCCCGATCGTGTAGTACTCCGCATCGGTGCGCGTCGTGCCGTCCGCGAGGACGGTCAGCAGGCCCGTGCACGTCCCGCAGCCGCCCAGGTGCGGGCCACCGTCCTCACGCAGCGCGATGTTCCAGTTGGCCGTGCTCCTGGCCCAGTTGCGCGTGGTGCCGATCGTGATGGTCCGTGCGTGCCACGTCAGCGTGCCGCGGAACGTCTGCTCCGGGGTGTCCGTCGCGCCGTGCGAGCCGGAGCACTCGGTGAACCAGATGCCCTTGGTCGGGTGCGCGTCGTGCAGGGCCGTCTGCGCGCTCGGGTCGCCGTAGTAGCAGTGGTAGGCGGTGCCTGCGACCCACTTCGCCGCCGGGCTGTCGAGCACCTGGTACGGGTAGTCGGTGGCCGGGTCCTCGCCCGGGGGCGTGTTCGCGGCGTCGTTCGGGTGGGTCGCCCAGTTGTGGTCGTAGGCCAGGATCTTGGTGCGCGGGCTGACCCTCTTCAGCATCGGACCGAGCGCCTCGATGACCTTGACCTCCTGCGCGACGGGCATGTCCGTGCCCGGATACGCGTCGGGGGTGCGGTTCTGCGGCTCGTTCTGGACGGACAGGAAGTCGATCGGGACGCCGGCCTTCGTGTACGCCTGGACGAACTTCACGAGGTAGCGGGCGTAGGCGTCGTAGATCGCCGGGTCGTCCTTGAGGCGGCCACCGACGAGGGAGTCGCCCGTCTTCATCCACGCCGGCGGGCTCCACGGCGTGGCCATGACGGACAGACGCGGGTTGAGCCGCTTGGCCTGGCGCAGCAGCGGCAGGATCTGCAGCTCGTCGTGCGCGATCGAGAAGTGCTCGAGCGGCAGGTCGGTCTGGCCCGCGGGCACGTCGTCGTACGTCCAGTGCTCGTCGGCTGCCGTGAAGTCCGACGAGCCGACGGGCTGACGCAGGAAGCTCACGCCGATGCCGCTCTTCGGGTCGAACAGCGACCGCATCGCCTTGTCACGCTCGCTGCCGGACAGGCCGGCCAGCAACGACGCCGACGAGTCGGTGATCGAGGCGCCGAACCCGTCCATGGTCTGGAACCGCTGGTCGGGGTCCACGACGATCGTCGCGAGATCCGACCCTCCGGTGCCGAACGTCACGGGCGCTCGCTGGTGCAGCAGCTCGGCACGGTCGGGCGTCGTCACCCAGACCTGGGCCTGGACGGTCCGGTCGTGGCCGTGCCCGGCCCATCCTGTTGCCTGGGCCGCGCTCGCGGGCAGCAGCAGCGCGGCGCCGGCGGTGGCCGCCAGCGTCGCGCGCACGAGTGTTCGTGTCATCGTCGCTCCTCGATCCTCGCGACGGTTCGCCCCGTCGCTCGTCGTGCCCCGGCTTCGTCGCCGGCGCCGCCGATCCCGCCGTCGCGCCTGCCGGTCCGCTCGGCGATGAGCGGGCGATGTAACAGATGTAACGGTCGACATCCACGCAACTCGTCGCGCGGTACGCTCCGCGCAATACGGACATCACAGGCGTGACCGACGACGACGGTCAACGACATCGCTGAAACGGAGCGTGAAACATGGCAGCGTCGGTGCCTCGTGCGACGGTCCGTGACGTCGCCACGGCCACGGGCGTCTCGATCGCCACCGTCTCCCGCGTCCTCAACGGCCACCCCAACGTCGCAGCCCCGACGCGCGACCTCGTCCTGCAGGCCGTGAACGACCTGGGGCAGCGGGCGCCGTTGCCCCGTGCGACGCCGGCAAGCCGCACCGGCCCGGTGTTCGTGCGCTGCCCCTACGTGCTCACCGACTACTTCGGCCTGGTCGTCTCGGCCGTCGCTGAGGCGCTCGAGCTGCACGGCCGCTCGGTCCTGCTGGACGCCGGTCAGCGTGCGGCCTCGACGCACCCGCTGCTGGGCCTCGCGTCACGCGCCGACGTCGCGGGCGCGGTGCTCGTCCTGCCGCCCGAGCGCAGCGCGGAGCTCGCCGCCCTGCGCCGGACCGGCTTCCCGTTCGTCGTCGTCGACCCACGCACGCCGCCACCGCCCGAGGTCGCCGCGGTCTCCGCCGCGCACGCCGCAGGTGCCCGACGCGTGACCGCACACCTGCTCCAGCTGGGCCACCGCCGCATCGGCGTGATCGGCGGGCCGCGGGAGTGGTCGGCCGCCGTGGAACGCCAGGCGGGCCACGCCGCGGCCATGGTGCACGCGGGCCACATGCCCCCGTCCGAGCTCTACCGGCCCATCGAGCCGACGACCGATCAAGGGCGCCATGCCGCCGGCGAGCTCCTCGACCTGCCGGACCGTCCCACCGCGCTGGTGTGCTTCAACGACAAGGTCGCGATCGGGGCGATGCACGCGGCGGCCGAACGCGGGCTCCGGGTGCCTGTCGACCTGTCGGTGACCGGGTTCGACGACTCCGACGTCGCCCGCGCCTCCACGCCGCAGCTCACGACCGTCCGCCAGCCGCTGGCCGAGATGGGCCGGATCGCCGTGAGCCTGCTCGTCCGCCTCATCGCCCTCCACACGGTCGACGCCCGCCACGTCGAGCTCGCCACCGAGCTGCTGGTCCGCGGCTCGACCGCACCGCCGTCCGCGTAGTCGGCGGCGGCACGAACAAGAACACCCGGACCCACGAATCCGTGGGTCCGGGTGTTCTCGATGTCCTGGGACATTGGCGGTAGCGGTGGGCTTTCGACGTCCGTCTCGACCCACTACGACACGGCCGCTCCAATGTGGACCTGAGCTGCGTGTTCACTGGCTCGCGCGTTGACACAGGATTACCTACTAGGACCGGCTGCGACCCGAAAACCGTGAGAAAACCGTGAGTTCCGGGGCACCTGACGACCCACACAGCCAAGGTTTACTCGGCCGCCTCGGCGACAGCACGGAGCACGGTCTCGATCTCGTCGGCCGAGTAGCCGCGGAGATCGACCTCGCGATCTGCTGTCTTCACGAGAAGGCGCTTGCCGTCGTTGCGATGGCCGTAGGCCTTGATCACACTGGCGACGCCCGACAGCGCCCGCAGGCCCACGAGCAACGGGACAACCTGCTCGATGACGGAGTTCTCGCGCACGATGGTCGTCGGCGTCTCGCCAATCTCACGGAGCGCGGCTGTCAGCTCGTCCCGCTCCGCGCGTGGCACGAGCAGCACGAGCTGGTCGTCGCGGCGGTAGATGCGGAGGGCGGGCGCTTCGCTCGTTTCCATGACCCGATCCTGGCAGGGACCCGCCTCCCGCGGGAGGCATTCGCCTACTGATTGTGCTCTGTCATCAGCTCTAGACGCCCGACACCGAACTGGTGCACGACGTCCTCGGCCAGCTGCAGTGCCGTCGCGCGGCGGTCGTCCCGGTCCGTCGGGTCCAGCAGCTCGGACACGGCTGGCTCCGCCTGCAACAACGCGGTGCTGCCGTGAGCGACGTGCTCTCCGAAGTTGAATCCGCCCATGGTGCTCACGCTCAGCGCCTTGAGCAGAGAGGGCTCGGCGTCCCGCCGCCCGACGATCGCGAGTTCGACGGCGATGGGCCCAGTCACTCCGAGCAGCTCGGCCCACGCCGACGCGAGTCCGACGACGGAGGTAGCACCCATCTCGACGAAACTCAGCCGGATGAACGAAGCGGTCGGATCCTGGTCGACGAGCGTCTGCGCGCGCACGGCCGGCGGGTACGCGAACGCCACGGAGCCGTCATGGTGGAGTTCGACGTACGCGTCGTCGGTGAGCCCCGACACGCGCAGGTCGTCGTGCTCATGGCGCACGACCCACCGGCGCAGGCCGCGGCGTGGATCCTGAGCCGAGCCCCGCAGGACCCCGACCAGCGAGGAGTAGAACATCGCGAGGGTCTGGCCGTGCGCACTCCGTTCACCGGTGTCTTGCCACATCGTCTGGTGATCGAGTTCTGCTCCTCGCGCGATCGCATTGCGCGCATGCTCGGCGGTCGGGTTGATCACCAGGGAAGCTCGCGGGTTGCGAGGAACCGCCGCACCGATCACCCACGGCACACTTCCGAGCAGGTGCTCCTTCGTGTCGTTGAGCACGCGGTCCAGCCGTTCGGCCTCGGCGGAACGGCGGGAGAACCTGTCGGCGTAGGCACGCTCGATCTCACGCTCCCGGAGCCATACGGTGTGGGGCCCGTTGCGCCGCGGCGCGGCGTAGGTCCCGTCGGGGCGTCCGACGAAGTGCGGCGCGTCGGGACTGGGCGGGATGTACACCGCGAGTACGCCGGCACCCGCCGTTTCCGGGTTTGGCAAGGGGTGCACCTCGACACCCTCGATCATCGGCTGCACTCGCTGGGCGTTGACGGAGAGCACCTGCTGCTCCAGCTGCGGGGTGAGTGCGATGTCCGACATCGCCACCGTGAGCTCAGCGCCCTCACCCGACTCGGCGACGCCCACGACGAGCAGCCCGCCGCCGCTGTTCGCCATGGCCGCCAGATCCTTTGCCAGCTCAACCCTCGCAGCTTCGTCGGTGCGAGCGACGGCCTTCCAGTCAAGGTCGTCGGCCTCGGCCGTCTGCGCGGCAACCGCGGCCGCGACCAGCTCGTACGTCAACGGCCCGCGTGGCGCGGCTAGCGCAGCGTGGATCCTCGTCCAGGGGTTCGGCACGATCCGAGTCTTCCAGTGGTGGGGCGACCGCGGTGGGTGAACTGCGTGGGCACCTTGCCGTTCCCCCGCCCCACCACTAGGGCATGAGCGACGAGCAGCCACCCCCTTCCGGCGACGACCTTCTGGCCCCCGCGGGCTACGACCTGGTCGACGTGCGCTACATCGAGGTCAACGGCTCGTACGCGGGTCACGGGCTGCTTCGCACGCACGGCCGCAGGGAGTGCAGCGGGCCCAACTGCCCGATCCACAATCCTTCGGAGCACCCGCTCGCCGACGCTCCCCTGCTCTGGCGCGAAGACGGCGGATTCATGGAACGGCTGTGCCCCCACGGCGTCGGCCACCCAGACGTGGACAGGCTCGCCCACACGATGCGGACCCAAGGCGAATCGGCCACGCGGCGGATCGCGCGACACGCGTGCGACGGCTGCTGCCTGTAACGAGAGACTGACCCGATGGCTCTCCGCTTCCGCAATTTCGACGCCACCCCCGCCGATCTGGTCGAGCGATGGGGCGTCGAAGGCTGCCTGACCGCGGTCGAGCGCGGGGAACCCGAGCACTGGGCCAAGATCGTTCGGGCGGTCGAGGTCGACCCGATGGGCGCCGTCTCGCTGGACCTGGAGCAAGCGCTCCGCGTTCTCGACGAGTCCGACGAGGAGTACCGGCGGGACCTCGTGTCCCGGTCCTCGTCTCCATCCTGGCCGACGTCCGTGCCGGCCGCGGCGCTCCCGGTTCCCTGGCGAGGGGCTGTTCTCGCTCGACTGGTGCGGGCTGACCGTGTGGTGCGCGACGGGGCCGAGCAGGGCCCAGCAGGAGGTAGCCCGCGTGGTCGCGCGTGGTCGGGGTGAGGAGTTCCACTACGACGCCCAGTGGGAGCAGGTCAGCCTCCTTGACCGGAAGGCGACGCCGGTGGGTTTGCCCGCAGGGTTGTCGCCCAAGATGCTTGCCGCGCTGTCGATCGACGAGCAGGACGTGGCAGCTGCCCGTGCACGGCAGGCCGCTGAGCTGCTCGCCGTCGTTGACAACCGCCACATGCTGCTGGGCACCCCTCACTGGCAGCGAACCGGCGAACCGAGCGTGCACCTGTGGGCCCGACCGCTGCTCGCGGCGGGCATCGACCGGGTGCAGTCCCCCTCGAAGCGTGGCGCAGGTCGGCGACGTCGAACAGAGATCGGTAGTGCGACCTCTGGTGCCCCGCCCGTCCGCCCGGGCGGCCGCTACCGCATCATCCAGACCAAGCCGCTCACCACCACGAAGGGGCGGCGATCCCGATGACGCGACCGCTTTCGGAAGCCGACCGGGCCCGTGGAACCTCTAGGGCGAAGGAGGCTGCCCGGCAACGCGCGCAGGCGCTGCTCGCCGTCGCCGACGGCCGCCGCACTCTGATCGACGTCGTGATGGCGGCGCCTCGGCCGGAGTACAAGTCGTACCTGCGGATTGATCTGCATCAGCTCGCCGGCGCCCAGCCAGGTGTCGGATCCCCCGAGGCATTCCTCGACCGCTTCTACAAGTTCGCCGGCGAGAAGAAGCCAGCGTTCCCGACAGTCGGCTGGATGCTCGACTCGCGCTGCGGCGGCAGGCGGGTAACCGCTTGGGCGGATGCCGCGCAGGAACGGGGTTGGCTCAAGACTCAGGCGCAGGGTGCGACGCGGAAGTTCGCCGAGCGGGAGCGCGCACGCCATCGGTCGGGGGCTTGGTGGCCTGGTGCCCCGTTCACACCGCGCCCGGTCGAGACGACGTACGCAACAGTCGCTGAGTTCAACGCGGCGGCTGGTCAGCGAGCGACCGTTCGCGGGGCCACGCTGCTGGCGATGCTCCCCGACGTCATCGAGGACGAGACGCTGACGGCAACCAGCAGGTGACCACACCCATATGAACTCCGGCCCGCGGACTGAGGGAGAGCAGTCTGCGGGCCGGGCTTGGATCTGGCCGTTCAGGCGGCGGGCCGGGCCTTCTCGCCGCGCACGATGCGCCCGACCTGCGAGCGGCTGACGCCCGTCTGCTCGGCCACGGCCGACCACGACGCCCCACCCTCCGAGAGGGCCAGCACCTCGTCGTACAGCTCGGCGGTCACCTTCGCCGCGACGCTCTTCGCGGGCTTCTCGACAGCGTGGAGTCCGGGCGTGAGGTTGGCGTTCGCCTCGATGGGCGTGGACTGCTCTGCTGCCGGAGCGATGGCCGCCAGTGTCAGCGCGTTGGTCGTCTTCGGCTTGGCCGGCCGCGCCTGGCGGGTCAGCGAGACGGTCAGGTGGGTGCTCAGCAGCAGGGTCACAGGCGGGACCGCGGCGACGGTCAGAGAGACGACGCGCGGGGCGCCGGCGGTGCCCTGGTACGTCAGGGCGGCGTGCGTCATGTTGGCCGCGATCGACGCGACCGCTGCCGCACCGAGGACGCTCCACGGGTAGACCAGGTCTCGGCGCTCGTGCTCCGCGAGTGCGACGACGGCGACCGTGGCCGCGATCGTCAGCCCGTCGAGGACGACCGGCACGAGCCAGGCGATCGACGCCGGCACGCCACTCATAGCGGCGAGCGCCGTGATCGCGACGTACGACAGCACCATCGACGCCGAGGCGATGACGACCGTCAGCCCGAGCGCCGCGGAGCGCGTCATGCGGGAGATGGGCGAGCCATGGCGGGTGGCCTTCGCAGGCCGCTTCGGGGCGGGCTTCGTGGTGCTCATGGGGTGCAGTCCTCGGGTGGTCGGTGCCGCGGCGGTGGTCCCGGCATCTGACCAACCAGTGGGTCGACCGGCTCTCAATCTGACCGCCGGGCGGGCAGCGACCTAGTGGTCGGACCCACTAGGTGGACGCCACCACGACCATCGAAGGAGCCCTGCCATGACCCTCGATCCGACCTTGCGCGCGCAGGTCGCGCTTGCCGCCCTGACCGCGACGGGAGCCCCCCGCGACGGGGAGCACCGCACGGCCTGGGAGGCCCGCGTCGCGACGACCGCTGCCGGCTTCGCCTCCGTGCTCAGCAACGATCGCCACGCCGTCTCCCGCGTCATCGACGGGATCCTCGGCGACAACGCCAAGGTGTTCACCGGCTCGATCGTCGGCGTCGAGATCGAGGAGTCGAGCGGCCGAGCGCTGATAACCCTGCACACCGGCACCGGGCACGACAAGAGCGGGAACGGCAACGAGCAGGTCCGCACTGAGGACGCGCGGTGGCCGCTTGGCCGGATCATGGCCCGGCGCGCGCACGACCTGATCGGCCGCGAGGTCTGCGTGTGGGTCGAGGTCGAGAAGACGAGCGGGGGCAAGTCGGTCCGCGTCGTTCGCCACCTCGAAGACCGGGGCGAGGCGAAGGAGCGGTGAAGGCTCGGGCCGTCCGCTGGACGCTTGTGAGCGTCCCGCAACATCCAGATCACCCACACCATGAACGACCTGGAGTCGATCGCCAACGAGGAGGACCGCAAGAAGGCGATCGGCTTCGTCGAGCGCGCCGGCATGGTCATCTGCGGCGGGCTGCCCGAACGCGAGATGGAGATGCTGACTAAGGTCGTGCACCTGTCCGACGTCGAGCGCGACATGCTCACGTCCTGGTCCTCCCCGGGCGGCTGGAACCGCGAGCTCGGCCGCCAGGAGCCCCCCCCCGGGCGCGGCAAGTTCCTGATCAAGGTCGGTGGCCGCCCCGGCGTGCCGGTGCAGGTCCACCTCACGCCCAGCGAGCTGTCGCTGGCCAACTCCAACCGCCGCTGGCAGACCACAGCACCCGCAGGAGGTGCGCGATGAGCGAGCGTCACCCGAACAAGCTGGCCGAGCCCGGACGGATGTCCGCCGAGACCAAGATCCTGGCCTCGGTCCTCGGCATCGGGGGAGTCGCGGTGCTCACGCTGTGGGCGGCCGCCCGCGTCGGCACGCGCCTGGCGGGCAAGCCGGCTCCCGTGCCCGGTGACCCGGTCGCGGTCGCCGGCAACGTCGTCGTGGGCCACGAGGTCCTGCCCACTGCCTCGTGGGCAATCGTCGCGGCCCTGGGGGTCTTGCTCCTCACGCTCGCCGTCGCGGTCGGCCGCTCGAGGGCTCGTCGACGAGCCGAGCGCACTCGCGTTGACCGGGTCGCCCGGTGGATGGGGCAGGGCTCGGACCTGACTCACCTCGGGCTCAAGGCCACCGCGGCCAAGGCGCGCGAGCTGCAAGTGCGCCCCGACGTGATCGCCGCCGGCAAGGTCGGCGTCGAGGTCGGCCGCACCGAGCACGGCAAGCGCCGCATCTTCGGCTCCTGGGTGGACATGCACCTGGTCGTGGCCGGCCCCCGGGACCGGCAAGACGACCTCGCTGGTCGTCCCGGCGATCCTGGACGCCCCCGGCGCCGTCCTGGCGACGTCGAACAAGCGCGACGTCGTCGACGCGACCCGCGGCCCGCGCGCCACGATTGGTCCGGTGTGGGTGTTCGACTCGCAGCAGGTCGCCCTCGAGCCGCCCACGTGGTGGTGGGAACCGTGACCTACGTCGTCGACGACACCAGCGCCTCCCAGCTGGCCCAGCACTTCGCTTCCGGCTCGCGCGAGCTTTGCGCCAAGACCGACGCCTACTTCGACCCCGCCGGCCAGGACCTGCTCGCAGGTCTTCTCCTGGCCGCCGCGCTCGACGGCCGACCCATCACGGACGTGTACACGTGGCTGACCCGGCCCGACGGCGACGCCCCGTCGGAGATCCTGCGCGACCACGGCTACGACCTGGTCGCCCAGCAGGTCCAGGGCGTGCAGGGCGCCCCAGACAAGCAACGTGGCGGCATCTAAAGCACCGCCCAGCAGATGGCCTCCTGCCTGACCTTGCGCACGATCGCGCAGTGGGTGACCCCGCAGCCCGGCAGGCCGTCGTTCGACCCGGCCGCGTTCGTCGCGGGCCAGGGCACGCTCTACAGCCTGTCCAAGGACGGCAAGGGCTCAGCCGGGCCGCTCGTAACCGCGCTGACCGTGGCAGTCACTGAGGCAGCCGAGGCTCGTGCCACGGGCATGGCCGGCGGTCGTCTGGACGTGCCGCTGCTCGGGGTCCTCGACGAGGCGGCGAACGTGTGCCGCTGGTCGCAGCTGCCCAACCTGTACTCGCACTTCGGCTCGCGCGGGATCGTGCTGATGACGATCCTGCAGTCCTGGTCGCAGGGCGTGCAGGTCTGGCGCCGCGAGGGCATGGGCGCGAGAGACAACAGCCAGATCCCGCCTTCGCCAGGTCGGTGGTCGATGCTGGTCTCGCGCGCGTACGCCCGCGCCGCCAGGTCGAGAGCGGAGTCCTCCCATTCGCGGATGTCCGAGACTCCGGCGGGGTCGTCAGCGCGGCCTCGGTCGAGGTCAAGCTGCACGATCACCGGCGTCCACAGTGCGTCCTCCGCGGGTTCTTCGGCGGCCCGCCAGGCGAACGCGGGGCCCAGCAGCGCTGCCGCAGCGGCACGGGCGTCGCGGGCGAGGCCTTCGAGGTCGTCGACGACATCTGGTAGTTCGCGGTGTTCTTCCGAAAGAGAGCTCCGAGAACCGTCGGGCACCAGATCCCTGAGCGCGGTGTGCGCCGCCCTCGCACGAACTGCCAGCGATGAGTTCACCAGCGGGCTGTCACTCGGCGTCATTCCTGGACCCTAGTGGCGGGGTAGACGCGCAGGGGAGCCCTGCGCTAACGTGGCTAGTATACTGACAACCTAGCCCGGTTTGTCATAATCGCGTTAATCGGCGCCCGCGAAGGTCACCGGCCATCACGTATCTGATAGGCGCGGGCGACGGTGATTCCTGCAGCCTGCGCGATCAGCGGGCCGCCGACGTTGTTGCGGAACGCGGTCCGAATGAGGTCGTTGCGAGCACTGGTCGCGGCCGCCAAGTCCTCGGCGGCGGCGGAGACCCTGCTTGACTCGTCGGAGATGAACACCAGCAGGTCAACGACGCTCGGGGCCCTGGCCTCGAGGCCGAGGCGCAAGACGTACTCGTTCGCGGCGAACCAGTTGCCGGCCTCCATGAATTCCTGGAGCGCGGCGATGTCGGCGGTGACGTCGGCGTCCGCCCCGGGGAACCAGGGGGTCAGCTGCTCGATGATCTCGTCGGTGTTGATCAGGCCCGTCGTCCGGTCCGGGTTCATCTTGTCGGTGAGGGTAATCGCGCTCATCGCTGGCACTCCTTGGCGTGGTCGCGTCGGCGTGCGCCGTGGCGAGATAAGGAGCCTATCAGGCATCGTAGGGGGCTTGCATCCGGCAAGGCGCGTAGACGCGAGACGAAGGGACCACCCGGACGCGCGGTCCCTTCGGTCGTAGTCGGCGCACGAGAAAGGGCCCACCAGCGCTGCTGGTGGACCCTCGCTCAAAGCTCTAACAGAGAGACCTGCCTCTGCCTTCGCCCGATAGACTACGCCGGTGACCGGGGCCCGAGCAAGTTTGAGTGAGGCGGATGCGGCCGTGACCCGCGCGATCAGCGCGGCGAGGCTCGCGCCCTACCTCGAGGTGACGACAGGCAAGGCGACCGACGCGATTCGGCTCTACCAGTGGAACATCGAGTTGTCGGCCGCGGTCTACGAGCTCTTCCACTTCCTTGAGGTTTCGCTGCGCAACGCCATGGACGAGCAGTTGTGCGCGTGGAACGCCACCCAGGTCAATGACAGCACCGGCGACCGACGCGGTCGCGACTGGCTGATGGACCCCGCGCCCCTCCTGCTCCGCCTGGCCAGAGACAAGGACATCCAGGAAGCCAAACGGCGTGCCGGCATCGCAGCGAAGCGCAGGAACGGTCCGCGCCGCGGGGTGCCCGTCGAGCACGCCGACGTGCTGGCGAATCTCAGCTTTGGCACCTGGCGCTACCTCCTTCCCGACAAGGACGAGGGGCGCCAGCTCCTCTGGGAGGAGGCGTTGGTCGACGCCTTCCCGCACTGGACTCGCGGCCGCGGCGACCTCACGCGCGCGGCGGACAAGGTCCTGCTGCTTCGCAACAGGGTCGCGCACCTCGAGCCGCTGCTGGACACCAACAGCGTCGAGGCGCAGCTGACGAACGCCCGACTCATCCTGGCGGGCATCCACCCGGCTCTCGCACAGTGGGCGATGGGCTGGCAGCGGATCCGCCGCCTCATTCAGGCTCGCCCCTGACCAAGTGCCCGCGAGGGAAATGACACCCGGTCGAGGCCTGGCATGTGCGCTCTATGCAGAGTTGAGCGGCCCGTCGCTGGGCGCGGGCTCGTAATCGAGCCCCGCCGGACCGGTCCGGGCGGCGCGTCGACGTCGTCGACGCTGAGGTCCGCCCGGGGACCTGGTGGCGCCCGGCATTCGGCACCGTCGAAGTTCGTCAGGGGTCCCTGCTCAAGCTGGCACCCCCGCTGCCAGGCCAAGGCAGCAAGGCCACTCAGGACTGACCGCCGAAACCTCCCCGCGGCGCGCTGCGTTCCGCCATGCTGTCCCCCATGACAGGTAGCGAGATCGCAGCCGCAGCCGCCGTGGGCAAGGCGGCCGCCGCCGCCTCGAAGAAGGCCCTCGACGAGGATCCCTCCGAGAAGGCGATGCTCCGTGAGATCGGCCGCGAGACCCCCGCAGCGAAGCGGGCTGCGGAAGCGCACATGGAGCGCGTGGCGATCAGGCAAGAGCTGCGCCTCAAGCTGTGGACTCCGCTGGTCAAGATCTTGGGCATCAGGAGCGACTACTTCACCGACCAGTTTCCCCAGGAGATCTCCGACCGGGTCGAACACATCCCCGACGAGGCGCTCGTCTCGCCACGACCGTCGCTCGTCCTCCCGGCGATGCAGGGCTTGGCGTACAGCTTGGACGAGCCCGAGCTCAAGGAGATGTACCTCAACCTGCTGGCCACGGCCTCGGACGGCCGCAGGCAGGATGACGCGCACCCGTCGTTCGCCGAGATCATCAAGCAGTTGTCTCCCGCCGAGGCGAGCCTGCTGGCCATCGTCCTGGCCTGGCCCCAACTGCCGATCATCGCGGTGCGTCGTGCCTTCTCGGACCCGGAGGGGTACGAGACGATGCAGTCCCACGTCCTCGACTGGACGGATAGGGCGACCGGAGCGCCCAAGGAGGAGCCGCTTGCTGCGATGTACGTCGACAATTGGATTCGGCTCGGCCTGATCCGCGCTTCCTACAGCCAGTTCCTCACGAACGACGCCCACTACGCCTGGGTGGAGTCCAGGCCCGAGGTCTTGCGGGCCAAGGCTGAGATCGAGAGCGACCCGCGCCCGGGAATCACGTTGGACACGGCGAAGGGCATGGTCACGCGTACGTCGTTCGGTGAGCGATTCGGGGCAGCCGCACTCCCGACGTCTGGTGACAGACCGAACCTCGGCCTCGCCGAGGATGAGTAGGCGCGGGCGATTGATCTAAGGCGGCCTTGACCTGGGAGGTCGAGTCGCGTTCGCGGAGCCACCGTTGCAGCAAAGACAACATCGATGCGGGCACACAAGAGCCGCTGGCAAATAGGCCCGGGCGGGGGTCCACTGGACAGTGAAGGCGGTGCCTAGGCGGTAGCCGGGGGTGGCGAGACCTCCTCCGGATACAACTCTGGACGGACCCGCACGTAGCGGAGCAGGTGCCGGAACGCGGTACCTGACCAGGCGGCGTCGGCGGACACCTCGACGACGACCGGCTCGACCAACGTCAGGTCGACCGGGTCGCGGCTCGCACCAAAGCCGTTGACCGTCGCGGACTTCACCGTGGCCGGCCACGGGTGCGTGCCCGTGGGCGGGTGCAGGTGCTTAGCGAGCTCGCGCGTCTCCACGCGCGACAGTGGCGCGGCCCGCCCGACGATGCGCAGCTCGCCGTCGATCGGCAGGCCAGCGACCACCACGGTGGGTGCGGTGCGCGGGACGAAGGCAAGCCCGTGATGCGGACGATCAAGTTCGAGACCCCATACGGCGCGAAGACGGAAGAACGCCGGATGTACCCGGACGTCCACGCCTCGATCGACTACCCCGACCTGCCACGATCAGTGAGCCGCAGCACCTGATCGACACCTTCGTCACCCAGTACAACCAGCACCGACCCCACCGGTCCCTGCCCCACCGAGCAACACCAGCCACGGCCTACACCGCACGCCCCAAAGCCACCCCCGGCGCCGACCGCAACGCCGACACCCACGACCACGTCCGCACCGACCGCGTCTCCAAGACCGGAAACCTGACCCTGCGCCACAACGGCCGCCTGCACCACATCGGCATCGGCCGAACCCACGCCGGAACCTACGTCCACCTACTCGTCGAAGACCTCGACATCCGCATCATCAACGCCACCACCGGCGAGATCCTGCGCGAGCTCACCCTCGACCCCACCAGGGACTACCAACCCCAGACACAAAAACGGACACCCGAACCTACGAATCCGTAGGTCCGGGTGTCCTCGATGTCCTGAGACATCACATTGGCGGTAGCGGTGGGATTTGAACCCACGGTGGACTTTCACCCACACACGCTTTCGAGGCGTGCTCCTTAGGCCGCTCGGACACGCTACCTCGCCGAGAAGGGTACCTGGTCGGCGCCGATGCTCCGAATCGACGGTTGCATGTGGAGCACATGCAACGTAGCGTGGCGTGATGGTGATGGTGCAGATCCGGCACGTTCCCGACGAGGTGCACCGCGAGCTGCGGGCACGGGCGGCTCGTCAGGGGCGGTCGCTCTCCGACTTCCTGCTCACGGAGCTCACGCGGCTGGCCGACGAGCCGACGCTCGACAGCATCGCTGAGCGGATCCGCACCTACGACCTCGTCCACCCGTCGCCAGATCTGCCGGCCCTCGAGGTGGTGGTCGAGCAGCTCGAGGAGGAGCGGGCGGCACGCGACGACCAGCTCGGCGCACGGTAGTGCTCGTCGTCGACGCATCGGTGGTCGTCACGTTCCTGCTCCACCCCGACGAGGTGGTCAACCGCCTGCGCGCAGGCGGTGCCCTGCACGCGCCGGCGCACCTCGACGTCGAGGTCGCGAGCGAGATCCGGCGCACCGACCTGTCGGGACGACTCAGCGCCGGCCGTGGCACTGCCGCGATCGCCGATCTGCAGGCGATCCCCGTGCGGCGCTGGCCGATCGCACCGTTGCTCGGCCGGGCATGGGAGCTCCGCGCGAACGTTTCGTCGTACGACGCCGTTTACGTCGCGCTCGCCGAGGGGCTCGACTGCCCGCTCCTGACCCGCGACGCACGGCTCGCCGGGGCGCCCGGGCTCCGCACGAGGATCGAGGTCGTGTGATCAGGCCTACCGTGGACGGCATGGACGCGCGCACGGAGTTCGACGAGCTCGTCGCGCTGCTGGCCGGGCGACGCCTCACGGTGCTGACCGGGGCCGGCCTCTCGACGGACTCCGGGATCCCCGACTATCGCGGGCCCGACTCTCCCCCTCGCACGCCCATGACGTTCCAGCAGTTCACCGGCGACGAGGCGTTCCGGCGGCACTACTGGGCCCGCAACCACGTGGGCTGGCGGCACGTGCGGCGCACGCAGCCCAACGAGGGGCACCGGGCGCTGGCGCGACTGGAGGAGGCGGGCGTCGTCGTCGGCGTCATCACGCAGAACGTCGACCTGCTGCACGAGGCCGCGGGGTCGCGGAACGTCATCGACCTGCACGGCCGCTACGACCGCGTCGTCTGCCTGAGCTGCGGCACGGTCATCAGCCGCCGCGAGCTGGCCGCGCGGCTCGACGAGCTCAATCCGCACTTCGCTCCCGAGGCGGTGGCGGACATCGAGATCGCGCCCGACGCCGACGCCGTGATCGAGCAGACCGCCGACTTCGTCGTCGCCGGCTGCGCGGTGTGCGGCGGCATGCTCAAGCCGGACATCGTCTACTTCGGGGAGACCGTGCCGCGCCCGCGGGTGGACGCCGCGTACGCGATGGTCGACGAGGGCGACGCGCTGCTGGTGGCCGGTTCGTCGCTCACGGTGCAGTCCGGGCTGCGGTTCGTCCGGCACGCGGCTGCCGCCGACAAGCCGATCGCCATCGTCAACCGCGGCACCACGCGGGGGGACCGCTACGCCGCGGTGACCCTCCACGCCGGGACGTCAGAGACCCTCAGCGCCCTGGCCCGGCTCCTGCCGATGGCTCTCGAAGAAGCCGCGAAGCAGCGCTGACGACTCCTGCGCGCGCACGTCCCCGACCACCTCGACCCGGTGGTTGAGGCGCCGGTCGCGGACCACGTCCCACTGGGACCCGCACGCGCCCGCCTTGGGGTCCCACGCGCCCAGGACCAGGCGCGGGACCCTGGCCAGCACGGTCGCGCCCGCGCACATGAGGCACGGCTCCAGCGTCACGACGAGCGTGCAGTCGTCGAGGCGCCAGCGGCCCAGCGTGGCGGCGGCGTCGCGCAGCGCGAGGACCTCCGCGTGGCCCGTCGGGTCGGCGTGCGCCTCCCGCGTGTTGTGGCCCCGCCCGACGACGACGCCGTCGCGGTCCAGCACGACCGCACCGACGGGCACGTCGCCGGTCTCCAGCGCCAGCCGGGCCTCGGCGAGGGCCTCGCCCATCGCCGCGAGGTCGGCCGCGGCCGGTGGGCGGGTGCTCATGGGGACATGATCCCCGATCCCGGCCGCCGCACGGCAGCAACCAGCCGCGCTTGTGACGGACATCGACGCGTGGGGTGTCAGCGGTCCCATCAGCCCCACGCGTCGCAGGTGCGGCTGGTTGCTGATCGCACCGCGCCGACCCGTCCGGATCGTGGGACAGCCGGTAGGTTGGCCCCATGCGCCTGCACGTCGCGAACCACCCGCTGGTCGACCACAAGCTCACCGTCCTGCGCGACGAGTCCACGCACTCGGCGACGTTCCGCCTGCTGGTCGACGAGCTGGTCACGCTCCTCGCCTACGAGGCGACGCGCGACGTCCACACGCGCGAGGTGGAGATCACCACGCCGGTGACCACGACGACCGGTCGCAAGCTCGCGACGCCGCGCCCTCTCGTAGTGCCGATCCTGCGGGCCGGGCTGGGCATGCTCGACGGCATGACCCGCCTGCTCCCCACCGCCGAGGTCGGCTTCCTGGGCATGCAGCGCGACGAGGAGACGCTCGAGGCGATCACGTACGCCAACCGGCTCCCCGAGGACCTGTCCGGCCGGCAGTGCTTCCTGCTCGACCCGATGCTCGCGACCGGCGGCACCCTGGTGGCCGCGATCGACTACCTGCTGCAGCGCGGCGCGCGCGACGTCACCGCCGTCTGCCTGCTCGCCGCCCCCGAGGGCCTCAAGGTGGTCGAGGACTTCGTGGGCGACCGGGCCGACGTCTCGATCGTCGTCGCGTCGGTGGACGAGCGCCTCAACGAGAAGGCGTACATCGTGCCGGGCCTGGGCGACGCGGGCGACCGCCTGTACGGCGTGGTCTGACGGGCCCGTCCGACGGACCACGGGATGAGACGGGTGCGGTAATTCCTTGGGGTCCGCGTCCGGGGTGTGCGATGGTCATCGGGTGATCCGTTCCTCGCACTACGCCACGGCGGCGTCTGCCGTGCGCGTACCTGCGATGCGCTGTCCGGCCTGACGTCGCCCGTCTCGCCCGACCCTGCCGCCTCGGCGGACCGCACACCCGGAGATCCTCATGGCACTGCCAGCCCCGTTGCCCGCACCCGCACCGCGTCCGCGCGCCGGCTTCGTGCTGTACGTGACGGTGCCCGACGAGACGTCGCCGGCCGACCTGGCCGCGGCCGCGGAGGCGCTTCACGAGCTGGCCGTCGACGCGCTCCCCGGGGCGGAGACGATCACCGCACTCTCGCTCGTGCCCGGCGCGTCCGACGAGGTCCGGCGCGTCGGTGAACGGCTGACCGACCTGCGGCTCGTCGCACCGACGGACTGACCAGCGACCGAGCCGGCTACCGGGCCTGCGCCGCCTGGCCGATCTGCGCCGGTTCGGTCTGCAGCGTCACGGCGCCGATCAGGTACTGGTCGCCGGTGGTGGATGCCGCCAGCGTGCTGACGTCGCAGGTCAGCGACGCGGGGACGAACGTCTTCACGTCCGTGCCGAGCGAGTTGACGGGCGACCAAGGCGAGCCGGTCCCGTCGGCGAGCCGCCAGCCCGTCGCGGTGGAGTCGAACGCGTTCCCCGACGAGCCGATGCCGGACGCGCGCCGGGGGGTCAGCGCCGTCGGCTTCCCGGCGTCGGTGCACCGGCTGGCGAGCGTGAGCTGGTCGCCGGTGGTGCCCGCATCGCCCTCCCACGCGACGACGCCGACGGTCGCGCGGCTGCCCTCGGGCGCGGCGAACGCGAACTGCGGCGCGGTGCTCGAGGTGCCGACCCACGCGCCGCCGTCGTAGACGGTCACGGTGGTGTCGGCACCGCCAGGGATCTCGTACGCGACCACGAGCGCCCACCCGGCGAAGTAGCTGGGGTCGGAGTCCGTGCGGGAGCTCGCGACGGCCACGTCGGCCACCGACCACGCACCGGGGCCTCCCGCGGCGACCTGCGACGTCACGTCGGCGACCGACTCGTAGTACGCGCGCCCGGCGTTGTCGGTCACGGTCGACAGCGCCGTGCCGCGCACCGCGGCGTACTCGCCTCCGGGCGCCCGCAGCCGCGCGGACAGCGTGCCGCCGCTCCACTGGTCCTTCGGCCCCTTGTTCGCCGCCCAGTACAAGCCCGCCCAGGCGACCTTCGCACCGTTCGGCAGCGCCAGCTGCGACGACGAGGAGACCGGCACGCTCGGCCGGGGCGTCGGGGCCGGGGCGTCGTCGAGCGGGAGCATCGACTGGTTGTTGTTGTTGCCGGACGACGCGCTCAGCACGTCCTTGCACGCCTTGGCGGCGCTCCCCGTCCGCGCGCACGACAGCAGCGGCGCCCCCACCAGGGTCACGCCGTAGGGGCCCGACGCGCTGTAGGCGACCTTCAGGCCGGCCGACGACTGCGCGGGCACGCTCAGCGTCGCCGCCGCCGGCGCGATCACCCCGATAGCCCGCGCCGTGAGCGTCACCCGGCTCACGTCCGAGGCATACGGGCGCAGGCGGGCCGAGACGAGGATGGGCACCGCCGAGCCGTCCGCCACGTCACCGAGCGCGCAGTCGATGCCGCGCCGGTCGGCGGTGGGCACGCAGCGGGGCGTCTGCGCGTCGGGTGCGTCGGTGTCGACGAGCAGGTTCGCGGGCAGCGCGACGTGGACGCGCACGTCGGCGGCGTCGGCGCCACTGGGTCGGGTCGCATCGCCGACCACGGCCGAGAAGGACAGCTGCACACGCCCGTCCGGCTGCACGACGACGGACCGCTCGTCGGTGACCAGGGCGAGCGTGGGGGCGACGCCATCGACCTGCACGACGTGCTCGGCTGCCGCCACCTCGTCGGCCTCGACCCGGACGGAGAGGTCCCCGAGGTCGCCGACGCTGCCGGGCGAACCACGCACCCCCAGCGTGAGCGGCACGGAGTCACCGCCGGCCAGGGTGTCGCGCGTGCAGGTCAGCACCGCGCCGGCCGGGACGGGGCAGGTCCACCCGGCGGGGTCGGTGGCGGCCCAGGTCACGCCGTCGGGCAGCGTCGCGGACACGGTCACGTCGCTCGCGTCGGCCTCGCCCGTGTTCCCGACGGTCAGGTCGACGGCCGCGTCACGTCCGCCCGGCACCTCGACCGCGTCGTCGCCGGTCAGGGTCAGGTGGGCGGGGACGAGCTGCACGACGTACGGCACGTCGACCGCCGTGGGCGTCGCGCGACCGGCCGGACCCAGCGTCACAGACATGGCACCGCCGACGCTCGCGCGGGACGCGCGCAGCTCGAGCACGAGCGGCGGGGCGGTGGCCCGGGCGGCGAGGTCAGGGACCGAGCAGCTGGCGACCGCGCGCGCCTCGTCGCCCGCCTCGACGCACGCCCACGGCCCGTCCTTCGGGCGCCAGGTGGTCCCGGGCGGCAGGGCGAGGCGCACCGACGCTCCCGGCGCCACGCTGGCCGTGCCCCCGTAGTTGCGGACGGCGATGGTCACCGGCACGTCCCGGCCGCTCTCGAGGACGAGGGGCGCGTCGCTCGTGGCCAGCGGCGCGACCGTCGCGATCCGCGCGGGCGCGGGTCGCATCCGCACGGTCACCGGCGCGATCGGGTAGTCGACGCCCGCGCCGCTGACACGCACGGACAGCGTGCCGTCGCCGCGGTCGTACGACTCGTCGACGGACACCCGCAGCGTGGCCTGCGCGGTGGTCTGCGGAGCCAGGGTGGGGAGCGTGCAGTGCACCAGACCGCTGTCGCCGAGCTCGTCGCAGGCCCAAGCCGCGGGCACGGGCGCCGCGAAACGACCGGCGACGGCCTGCGCGACCACGGTGCGCACACCCGCCAGGCTCACGCCGTCGGGCAGCTGGATGTCCGCGCTCAGGTCGGACGCGGCGGTGCCTCCGGTGTTGGCGACGACGATCGACAGCTCCTGGTCGTCGAGCCCCGCGTCGAGCGCCAGCCCACCGTCGGGAACCACCACCGACAGCGCCGCCGGTGCGGCGGGCGGCTGCGTGGGTTCGGTCGTGGGCTCGGAGGTGGGCTCCGAGGTCGGGGCGCTGGTGGGTTCGGACGTGGGGGCTGAGGTGGGTTGCGACGTCGGCTCGCTCGACGGTTCCGCGGACGGCTGCGCCGTCGGGTCGGTCGTCGGCGCGTCCGTGGGCCCGGGTCCGGACGTGGGTGCGGTCGTCGGCGCGCCCGTGGGTGCGGCCGTCGGGCCACCCGGCACGACGACGCTTGTGGGCGGCACCGCGGCCGGGCCGCTCGGTGCGGTGGTCGGGGCGGCCGACGACGGCGCAGCGGTGACGGCAGTGGTCGTCGGGCCCGGCTGGTCCAGCGTCGACGTGGCACCGGGCGTCGGGACCGCCGCGCCGGGATCGGAGTCGCCGTCGTTCAGCCCCATCACGGCGGCCGTCGCGACGCCGGCCAGGACCAGCACACCCGCTGCGACCGCGACGGCGGCCGTGGGGATGGACGCGATGAAAGCGGCGATCCCGCCGACGGCCCCGGCTCCGGCGGCCCCGGCACCACCGGCACCCGCCGCGGCCCCGGCTGCAGCCGCACCCCCGGCACCGGCACCCGCAGCCGCACCGCTCCCGGCGTGCGCGTGCCCGCCCAGCGCCGCTGCGCCGGCCGCCAACCCGCCACCGACGGGCAGCAGGTGAGCCAGCGCACCCATCCCGGCGAGGCCCAGGACCAGCGGCGCGATGACCGCGCGCATCCCGTGGTTGACGTCGGCGAGCTCCAGGACGAGCGCCCGGCACTCGCCGCACTCGTCGAGGTGCGCCTGCACCTGCGCGTTCTCCCTCGTGCCGAGGCCCCCGCGCACGTATGCACCGAGCTTGCCCGCGGCAGCACGGCACCCGGCGTCGAGCGGGTCGTTGAGGTGCTGCTGCAGGTACGCCTGCCGCAGGCCCTCGCGCGCGCGATAGGCAAGAGCGGCGGTGCCGTTGGCGGTCAGCCCCAGGATCGGGGCGATCTGCGCGGGGGTCAGCCCCTCGACCTCGGTGTGCCACAGGACTGCCTGCCACCGCTCGGGCAGGGTGTGGAAGGCGCGCGCGACGACGCCCCGCTCGAATCCCTCGAGGGCCGGTTCCTCGGCCGTGCCGGCCCACGCCGTCCCGGCCTCGAGGCTCGCGACGTCGTCCGTCGGCTCGGCCCGACGAGCGCGGTCGCGCTGCAGCCCCGCGACGCGGCGGACGACGGTGAACAGGTAGGCCCGGAACGCGACGTCGGGCCCGTTGCCGCGCTGCAGCGCCAGGAACGTCGCGGCGAAGGCGTCGCTCACCACGTCCTCGGCGTCCGCGGCGGAGTTCGTGTACCGGCGCGCGACGACGAGTGCGGCGCCCGCATGGCGCTGGTAGAGCTCGCCGGTGGCCTCGACGTCACCCCCGCGGACGGCAGCGATGAGCTCGGCGTCCTCGCGGACGCCGTCCTCGGTGCCGGCATCGATGGTCACGCCACTCCTCGTCCTCGGCCGTTGTGGCCCCGAACAGCCTGCCATACCGGATGAATCGGGTGAACCGCCTTCCACGTACGGCCGGGTGGGTGAAAAAGCTGGCGATGGCGTCACGCCGCGCCACGCGCCGCCTCTCATCGGTCGTGACGACTCACGTGCGCCTCGGCGGCGCCCTGCTCCCGGCAGACCTGACGCAGCGCTGGCGCGACGCCAGCATCGCGACGGTCTGGCGGCGCGCATCCGACTGGGACCATCAGGCGGCCGACGACCTCGCCTACGCGGTGGCCATCGGCGACGATCCCCGCGACTCCGCCTGGAACCTGGGCCGGGCCCGCGGCGAGATCGGCGTCGGCATCGAGGAGGCGCTCGACGACGTGGGCTGCCTGTACCGCGTCCTCGGCCCGCACGACCCGCCCCCGACGGTCGTGCGCGCCCTGGCCGGCGGGTGGGCCGACGCCCAGGCGGGCGCCGTCGTCGCCGGGCCCTGCCGCGACCCCGAGTCGGGGCTGCCGACGGGCCAGTACCTCGCTGTCCGCCTGGCCGAGGCGGCGCAGCACCCCGAGCCGGGCCGCCTGCTCGTGGTGGATGTCGCCGCGCGGGCCGTCACCCCGCCCGTGCGGCTGGCCCGGTCGGCCGCTGTCGGCGCGGCACTGACCTCCACCTACGGGTCGGGGCACCCGATGGCGGCGCTCGGCGGTGGCGTCTTCGCGGTGCTCGAGCGGGGCGGGCTGGACGACGTCGACCTGACACCCGTGCTGCGCCGGGAGATCCAGGCCCGCGTCGCCGACGAACCCGTGAGGTCCGCGACCCGCTGCCCGGTGCGGATCCGCAGCGTCGATGTGCCACACGATGCCGACGAGGCGGAGCTGCTGGTCGCACGCTTGAGCCGATGCTGACCGAGCCGTGAACGGGCCATGGCCTGCGGATGGCTCACGCGGGCTGCAGCCACCCGGACGGGCGACCACCTGACAAAGGCTGCGGATCGGCTTACGGTCAAGTCATGACTCCCGCAGGACTTGCCCCTGGCGACCCCACCTCGCCGACGGACCCGCGCGCACAGGCGGTGCCGGTCGACCCGAAGGACTCCGACGAGGCGCTCGTCGGACACCCCGACCCCGGTCCGCTGCTCGCAGCCGGCACGTTCGCCGATGTCTTCGCCGTCGACGAGGCGCGCGTTCTGCGCCGTTACCGCGACGACGTCGACGCGACCCGGGAGGCGGACCTGGTCCGCCACGTCGTCTCCCACGGCTTCCCGGCACCTGCCGTGCTCGCGGCCGCGGCCTCGGACATCGTGATGGAGCGGTTGCACGGCCCGACGCTGCTCCAGTCGCTCGCCGCCGACGAGACGTCGATCCACGACGCAGCGGAGCTGCTCGCGGACCTCCACGTCCGGCTCCATGCGGTCCCCGCCCCCGCGGGCAGCGACGCCGGCGATGCCGTCCTGCACTTGGAGCTGCACCCGGGGAACATCATCCTGACCGAGCAGCGCGGGCCCGTCCTCGCCGGATGGAGCTCGGCACTCGTCGGACCGGCCGCGCTCGACGTCGCGACGACGGCACTCATGATCGCGGAGGTCGCCGTCGATGCCGGCGGCGTCTACTCGCAGGCCGCGCGCGCACTGCTCGCGGCGTTCCTCGGCGGGACGGACGTCGACCCGCTCCCCGCACTCGACGACGCCGCGGAGCGTCGAGCGCAGGATCCCGCACTCGTCGCCGGCGAGCGCGCGCTCGTCCCCAGCGCGGCGGAGCTCGTCCGCGAGCTGAGGCAGATCGCCCGCCCGCACTGACGAGCAGGTGCCGTCAGGCGGGGCTGAACGTCAGGCAGTCGGCGTGGTCGTGCCCGGCGCCGATGCGCACCGAGTCCGCCGTGCACTCGAGCGACGAGTTGTGGCTGCACTCCGCGCGCTGGCAGGCACCCACGTGGGTGACCACCTTGTCGAGGCCGCCGCGCGTGCCGAGCGGGATGAACGTCGCGCACGACGCGTCACCGGCGCTGCCACCGATCGTCACCGCCGCGGCGTGGCAGCTCGAGTGGTCGTTGTACGAACAGCCGGACACCGAGCACTCGGTGACCGCAGGCATCTCCATCAGCGTGCTCACGATGACCTCCGACAGTGGGGTATGAGGCGTTACCCGACCGACGCTAGACCCGTTCCCACCACCCCGCCTAGCAAGGAAGGGCTGGCTAACCCGCAGGTCAGGGCGCTTTTCAGGGGAGGCTGCCCTTACCCCTGCCCATGTCCGTACTGGTCAGCGCACTACGGTCCGGACGCACGCGACCGCGCGCCCCGCAAGATCTCCTTGCGCGACACGCGGCCGTCAGCGCGATCAGTTCTTCTGGAGCGGCACGATCTGCGTCCGGCGGTGCGCGGCGAAGCTCGCCGTCAGCAGCACCGCCCCCAGGAAGATCGTCGCCAGGGTCAGCTCGACCACCTGCGTCACGGACGTCCCGGTGTGAGCAAGCTCCTCGTCGGTGCCCTCGGACGCCGCGACGGTGTCGGGGGTCGGGTCGTCCAGCACCTCGGTGACCGGAGCCGGGTCGGTGTCTGTCACGCTCGAGCCGGAGCCGCCGGTGGCCCCGCCGTCCGAGCCGCTGCCGCCGCCGGTTCCACCGGTCGGCTCGATCGTCGGCTCGGGCAAGGGGTCGCCCGTGGGCGTGGGCTGCGGGTAGACGGTCGGCTCGCCTGTCGGCTGGGTCGTCGGCTCCGTCGTGGGCTCGGGCAGGGGGTCGCCCGTGGGCGTGGGCTGCGGGTAGGCGGTCGGCTCGCCTGTCGGCTCGGTCGTCGGCTCCGTCGTGGGCTCGGTCGTCGGCTCGCCTGTCGGCTCGGTCGTCGGGCTCGGCGTGGGCTGGGTCGTCGGGCTCGGCGTGGGCTCGGTCGTCGGGCTCGGCGTGGGCTCGGTCGTCGGGCTCGGCGTGGGCTCGGTCGTCGGGCTCGGCGTGGGATCGGTCGTCGGGCTCGGCGTGGGCTCGGGCTCGACGCAGACGGGCTTTTGCCCGCCCTCGCCGAAGTGCTCGTTGAAGCCGTGAATCTGGACCCACGTCACGCAGAACGAGCCGCTCAGCCCGAAGGCCGACCATGGGATGAAGGACTTCCCGATCCACTCGCCGCTGGGCTGGTTGTTGAGCTTCTCGAGGTGGAGATTCTTGCTCTCGCCGCTCTCGCCGTTCCCGGTGTGCACGTTGAGGTCGTCGTTGTCGTCGAACTGGTAGCCGGCGGGCAACGTGATGCCCGTGGCGTCCACAGTGTAGGGAATCGGCCCGTCGGAACCGCCGGTCGAGACATAGGGCTTACCGGTCGAGATCGACGACACGGCGACAGCTCCGGCAGCCGGTGCGATCGCGAGGACGGCAGCGAGTGCCGCTGCGGACGCGGCACGGGGCAGGACCCGAGGCATGGTGGACAACTCCTTCACGGCCCGATCCGCGGTCCTGTACCGCGGTCACCACCGTTGATTGGACGCTTGTCCAGTTTAACCTTTGGAGTTTCCTTTACCTTCCGCCGGGGGCCGTGAAACGCGTCACAGATCCGCGACGTTTCCCGAGGGCGCCGGTCCCCCACCGGCACTCGACGGCCCGCGCGAGCGGACGAGTCGACGGACCCCTCGGATCACCACCGCGAGCCCGAACACCGTGAACAGCACGAGAACGACCGCCGAGAACGCACCGTCGACGCCGCCATAGAGGGCATAGAGCCCGGCCGCGGCCATGGCCACGCATCCCCGCGCGATCTCGGACACGGGTGAGCGACGCTTCCGTCGGCGGATCCGCCCCCCTGAGTCGCCACGCCGCCCGCGGCCAGCCGCTCTGAACGGCGCCGAGCGCGGCTGGTCGTCCTCGTATCCCGCGTACGGCACGGCGACGGTCGACTCCGGAGCTGCTGTCGGGCTCGGCTCCTCACTCCCGTGACTCGATGCGGATCACCACGCCTCGTCGCTGCCCGGCGCCCACCCGGCGATCCCGGGCGCCTCGACCGCGTACGCCAGCGACGTGGCCGCGGCACGCCCCGCCAAGCGTTGGAGCACGCTCGCGGACCCACCACGACGCTGAGTCTGCGTGACCGCTTCGAGCGCGGTGACGAGCTCCCCCGGGACGCAGACGTCCCCCTCGGCGTCCTGCCAGCGCGCCATCACGGCGCGGAGCTGGTCGGCCTGCGGCACACCGTCGTACCGGGAGTCCGTGATGGGCGGGAGCGAGTACGTCCGAGGCTCGTCGGGCCGCCGGAGGCGGACGCCGCGCGGGGCGACCGCTGCCGCGCCGCCCGACGGAGCGAGCTGGACCTGCGACGTCCACGCGGAGCCGTCCCACCAACGCAGCCGGCCGGGACGACGAGGGTCGTCGTACCAGCCGGCTGTAGGCCGGCACGAGTGGTTGCATGCTCGACGTTGCGTTTCCGCTGGTTGGCAACTTTCGTACTCGTTCAAGACTCCCCCGGTGAGACAGCGAAGTTTGCACGGCCTACGCATCCGCTCCGCGCCCAACGCTCTGATCAGTGCCTTTACCATTCACGGCGCCGGATCGACCGCTTCCCGCGGAATCCGAGTCAGATCGTATGCGGTGAGCTGCCGGCCATGTACGGAGCGCGTGTGGTTGCGCGCTGAGACTAGCCCGCGGTTCTCCGTTTGAGCTCCCGCGACGGCGCGTGATGCGACTTGCTCATCCGCGGCGCGTTCTCCTCGGCAACGTCGGCCGGGCCACGCTCAGGCTCGCCGAACCCGTCGATAGGTAACTGGCTCTCGACCCCGCACGGCCCGCTTCGGTGCTCGGCGAAGTCCGCAGTGTCCGCACCTCGCGGACTTCGGCGTCCTTGTCGCCATAGACGAACCGCCTCGCCGTGGGCATGCCCTTCGATAGGTTCACCGGCAAGGCTGCTGAGACCGGGACCGCCGCGCTCCATCGAAGGCTAGAGAACGTCGCTGAACATCACACGGCTCGGCCCCAGAGCGGGCTGGGAGTTACCGCCGTGATTGCACACGTATAGGGGGCGATCCGAAACCAGATCCCGAACAGCGGGGCGGTGCCATCTTCCAGAGGGACGCGAAAGGTGGCGGCGGGTTCGCCGATGCAACGCACTCGCCGGCCCCCGCCCAGGTGTACGAAGTGATGGCGTCGGACGCTCCTCACGGCTTGTCCTTCTCGCTCGCGCCAAGCTCGGCCTTGCTTCGTGCCGCGCGGGACAGCTCGACGACGACACGATCGGCGGACGGGCCCCGCCGTTCTGGATCCGGGCGGCTTGGGAGAGAGAAGGCGGGCGAAACTACACGGCGCGCACGGGCGCGCCTTACTCGGGAGGGTACTCACCGGGCTATAGCGACGGGCCGTCTGCCTCTGGGGGATGGTCGCACCGGCCAACAGTGCGTGCTGCTCGGAGATCTACGGGTGCGCGCGCCTTGAAGGGCCGTCGTGTGGGCGGGCGAGGACGCCTGGGCGTAGCGGGCCGCACCGCTGATGGCAGCCCAGCAGGTCCCCAGCGCGCCGCGCACCAAGAGCATGCGCAGGACCCGCCATGACTGGCATTGGCGCGGGACGCGCAGCTGGTCAAGCAGGACTCGAACGCACCGGCCTCGCACTCGAACAGCTCCACAAGGTCCAACGCCCGAACCAACCAGTCGCCCAGGGGCGCCCGCCGCACCTCGAGGAAGGCGCCCCTGGGAACAGGCTAATCGCGGATTGCGGCTGATCCGGTCATCTTCACCGCGCCGCCCGAAATCGCCCCACGCATGTCAGAGTGACCTTCGATCGACACTTCGCCAGGCGCGCGAAGAGTAACAGATATCCGCGCATCGGTCGTGAGACCGTTCGGGACTGCGATCACCCCGGACGCTCCTGGGACTGCGATCGTGAACTGGTGGGGTTTCCCATCAGCCGACTCGACGCGCACTCCGTTAATCAAACGCGCCGAACTCGCGAGGATTGTCACATCTCCTGTCAACCTGAGCGTCAGTTGTTGCAGCGACACCGTCGCGCACCCAGACGTTGGCTGGCGTGCATCGATCACCGAGCTGCCGGATAGGAGCACCGAAGACGTGTTTACAGATGCCGGAGAGGGCGAAATCACGCAGCCCGGAGCCGTGGTGAGACCAGGCGACCAGGAAGGCGCGGCGCCACTACGAGCGACTTCGTTGACAAAGTTTGTCCAGGTTTTCCATACGCTCGACGGATATGCGCTCGGATCGACCGGAACCACTGCCTGCTCTTGGAGCGCTAGCGGAGCAGCCGTAGCACCCGTCACCACCCCGCCAACTGCTCCGGAAGAGATCAGAGCAGCGAGAGACGTCCCATCGGTCGCCCCCACAGAACCTGCACGCACCTCACCGGCGATCCGAACGCCGCGCGTTAGGCTAACAGCATTCTTGGCATCGATGTCGCCATCGACACGAACAGATGAGTTCATGGTGACGGAACCGCCGCTGCGAATACTCCCTTCGACGTGGCACGTGTTAGTGAGGTAGACATCGCCAGTAGCGACGAGGTCTCCGCCAACCGACGCGCCGCTATTACACGTCACGTCGCCCCGAACCATCACGTCACCACCTACCGTCGTGACCGAGTTCGTTAGCGACAAGCTGCTGCCCGAGTAGATCGCCGGAAGTCGAGCAGGAGTCGCGGCGGTCGCCGTAATGATCGAACTGTTCGCGAACCCTTCATCGCCATCGTCGTCAGTCACCACGAGATTTGCTGCGTGGCTCCCCTCGGCCGTGAACGTGTGCGAAACGATGGCCCCTTCAGCGGAAGTCCCGTCGTCGAATGTCCACTCATATTTCGCGATGGATCCGTTATGATCTTTCGAGTTAGACGCATCGAAAGTGTACGACATTCCGCTACCCTTAACAGAAACGGAGGCGGACGGGATCATATTCGCGACGGGTTCCTCCATCATCGAGAGAGTGACGTCCTCGCCTGCCGGCGCAACATCAGCTCCAAAGACCCGGATAGTCCAATCGCCGGGCTCAGGATCCACAATGCGCCAGTACTCGTATGTTGGACCGTTCGCGTGTTCCGCGGAACCCGGTGACTGACGGGTGTACTCCTTTCCGGAAGGCGAGACAAGTGTGGTTACGACGTCGCTTCCAGGCCACGCAACGTTGACATCAAACGGTTGCCCCTGGACGGGAAGTGCTTCGTAACGTATTGGTTCGGAAGTATCGCGAAAGTGGGACGAATGTCGGTCTGAAGAGTCGCCTCGATCTTGTCTGCCATCAAGCGGTGCCCAACATGGTTGGGGTGGAAAGACTCACGCTTCGGAGTCTTTCCATCCAGAAGGATCCCGTTCATACCGGGATCCGAGTCGCACATGCCATGACCGTCGAGCACCTCCGCCATGTTGACGGACTCGACTCCGGCGATGGCGGCGACTTCGCCAATCTCCCTGTCGACGCGTGTCACGAGGCTGTTAAGCCAACGCTGGTCCGCGCCACCAACAATGGCGCACGGCGTCGTGAATCTGCCCGCGCCCGGATAGAACTGCGGGTACGAAACCACGACGATGCGTGCGTACGGCGCCTTGGCGCGAACCAAACGGTAGAGAGACATGAGATCACGCCGCAACTGGCCCGACGTAAGCGAGTCGATAGCAGTCTCGGCTCGCCCGTTCTCGATATTCCGACAAGCTCCGGCGAACTGATTGATGAACGGTACGGCCACTGTCCCAGCAGCGTTCTCGGCGACGCATCTGGTCACAATGTCGCCGAAGCCCAGGTCGTTGCCCACCACGCCAAGCGTGACGAGTCGTGTCGACGAACTGAGTGCGTTGATCTGAGGCTCTTCGTTCCACTGCCCGTTAAGGACATTGGAAATCACCGCCCCGGAACAGGCGCGATAGTCAAGGTTGAGTCGTACGACACCGTCACTCACGAGCAGTTGAGGATACGCCGAGGGGGCACGGTGGCAAAGGTTGTACTCCGGGGAATCCGTTCCAACGAAGTAACCGAAGGCGCCTTCGCCCGACTGAAACGAATCACCCATCGCGACATATGTATCCGCTACGATTCCTGAGTTGCGGACACCGAAGACATATCTTCCATCGACGCTCGAGCCTAGACGCCCATGAACGAGGCCCGTCGGACTGCTATCGAGGAACGCGCCGGAAACGCCGGACCCAGGAAGCTCCGTGTTCGTGCCGACGACGGTGGTCCCGCTGGAGAATCCAGCACGCGCAGGCGTGCCGCCGAATCCGTTCGATCCGCCCGACGCGTCGCCGGTCTCCCACTCGACGCGGTCGTAGTTGAATATGATGTCGAACGCACCCTGTCCACTTTCTGGGCGTGACACAAGAAGCGGTTGGACGCTATTAGTCTTGTCGGTGTGGCCCGAGTAGTACCCTACGTTCAGCCAGTTGACGCAAAATGCCGCATGGCCCTCGAATGTTGTTTGCCCATAGCCGAAGGTCGTTTGCCCCGACCCCGCCCCCCTGGTATCGATATCAGCGAAAAAAGGTGCGATGATGGGCGTTGCCGTGTCGGCCAGGCCGAAGGGTGTGTACGTAGACATGGGCCCGTCGAACGTGACATTGCCATTGTTGTTCACCCAGAGCGCGCCATAGGTCTCGCCGTAGAAGTTCACATCGAATGGAAGCTCTACTCGATCGCTATATCCATCGTCGTTCGACGCAATCGTGTTCTTAGTGCAGTCACTGCTGTCCCATATTGCGGACGGGTTGTTTGCTGCATCAGCTGCTGGAACGCCTAGCGCGGATATGGCGCTGAGTAGAGCGACAGCCATGGCGACGGCGCGGGTTCTGTGCACGTTTCCCCCCTGGATCGGTGTGAGCAGGCCGAACGTATCGGCGTCGGGGATGCCTTGGGGGCAAGTCGAGGCGCAGTCACCCGAACAGATGCAGCCATGAAGGTGGTTCGCGTGGGAGAGTCACCCAACAGCGCGAGCGCGCGGTGGCTTTTTTGCAACTCTGTTCGCCAGCAGTCCCCTGGGCGCGCCGGTAGGCGAGGGTGGGTGGGAGCGCCGGCCTTGTGCGCCGCCTAGACGGCTCGGCGATCTTGTGCCACGCTCACGCCTATCAGGGGCGCTAACGGAGTGACTGAGGGGGAATCGTGCGAGGAGCGCGACCATACATTATTGCGTTGTGCTTTACAGCTCTCCTGCCGGCGATCACCTGTGGGATCGTGTTCGCATTTCTTCCGCACGAGAATCCAGACGGTACGTGCAGCGGGATCGGCTTCGGTTGCATACCTAGCCCAGCGTTGACGTTTCTACTCTGGTCCATTGTCTTGGGTCTTCCAGCAATAATCGTTGTCAGCACGATTGTTTGCTTCCTGATTGCCCGTAGGCCTACGGGCGCTCACTCTTGAGTGTCCCCTAGCGACGCGAAAGTTGGTGGCCGGTTCACCGATGCAACGCACTCGCCGACCCCCGCACAGGTGTACGAAGTTATGACGCCGGACGCTCCTCACGCCATGTCCTTCTCACTCGCGCCAGACTCGGACCCGCGTCGCGCCGCGCGGGAAAGCTCGACGGCGACACGATCGGCGGTCGGGCACTTCGAGCATCCGCCAACTGCAGCACGATTCGCGGCTGTGCCTTCCATCCGATGCCCGTGTCCGCACGTCCAGTGATGTTTGACGTCGCCGGGGAGAATCTGGTCGGGCGGCAGGGGGTTTAGTTGGTTGTCCCAGTCGGGCATGAGGGCTGAATAGCGCGTTGCGAGGTCGTTGAACTGAACCGCCCTGGGTTCGTTGGAGACTCGGGCTATGGGATTTCGACCAGGGTCTGGTCGCTCCCTTGTGCAGCGTAGAACTTCTTCTCGAACTCGGTCGGCGGGATGTCGCCGAGGTAGCCGTGCAGGCGCGTGGTGTTGTGCCAGTGCACCCAGCCGAGGGTGGCGAGCTCGACGTCCTCGACGGTTTTCCAGGGGCCTGAACGGGCTGGTCCGCGGATGAGCTCGGCCTTGTAGTAGCCGTTGACGGTCTCGGCCGGGGCGTTGTCATAGGAGTCGGCGACGGTCCCGATCGAGGGCGTCGCACCGATCTCGGCCAGGCGTTCGCCGTAGCGAATGGACGTGAACTGAGACCCGGCGTCGCTGTGACACCTCAGCCCGTCGACGCGGGTGCCGCGTGCCCAGCGGGCCATCTCGATAGCGTCCAGGACCATCTCGGTGCGCATGTGCGCAGCGACCCGCCAGCCGACGATCATGCGTGAGTAGACGTCGACGATGAAGCAGACGTAGGCGACCCCGGCCCAGGTCGGCACGTAGGTCAGGTCCGTGACCCACAGCTGGTTCGGCGCCGGTGCGGTGAAGTCGCGCTTGACCGGGTCCGGGTGCCGGGCTGCCAGCGGGTCGCGGCGCGTCGTGCGGACCCGTTTGGTGCGCAGCGCGCCGGTGATCTGCTCGGCGCGCATCAGACGGGCGACCTGGTCCCGCCCGACGTCCCAGCCGGCCCGGGCGGCAGCCTTCCAGAGCTTGCGGGCGCCATAGACCTGGTAGTTCTGATCCCAGATCTGCCGCAACGCGGGGCGCAGCACGGCGTCGCGCGTCGCGCGCTTGGAGGGCGCTCGGGACTTGGCCGCGTAGTACGTGCTCGGAGCCACCTGCAAGACCTCGCAGATGGGCTCGACCCCGAGCCTGCGACCTTCGACGAGCGCCGAAGCGTTGGCGTCGATGAAGGCGACTACCTCTTGTGTTGGCGGTCGAGCTCCGCCCCGAAGAAACTCGCGGCCCGCTTCAGGATCGGCGGATTCAAGCGGTGGGCGCAAGGAGTTCTGCGAACTTCTCTGATGGTGTCAGATAGTTCAGCGTCTTGCGCGGTCGGTCGTTGAGGCTGTCCTGGATCGCGTCGAGCTGCTTGCGGCTGACGAGACTCAGGTCGGTGCCCTTAGGCAGGTACTGGCGCAGGAGCCCGTTGGTGTTCTCGTTGCTGCCGCGCTGCCAGGGCGAGTGGGGGTCGCAGAAGTAGATCGGGATACCGGTGGCCGTGGTGAACGCGGCGTGCTTGGACATCTCGGCCCCTTGATCCCAGGTGATCGTCCGCGCCAAGGAGGCCGGCAGGGTGCTGATCGTGGCGCGCATCGCGACCTCGACCTGCTCCGCGCTCTTCCCATCGGGCAGGTGCAGCAGCAAGGTGAGCCGCGTGGAGCGCTCGACCAGGGTGCCTACGGCACTGCGGCTGCCCTCGCCGAGGATCAGATCGCCTTCCCAGTGGCCTGGCACGGCTCGGTCGTCGGCCTCTGCCGGACGCTCGCTGAGCATGACCATGCCGGGGATGCGTCCGCGGCCGTCGGACGTTCCGCGCGGTTTGCGGGCGGCTCGTCCGGACCGCAGGCACCGTGCCAGTTCGCGGCGCAGCTCGCCTCGTCCCTGTATGAACAGCGACTGGTAGATCGTCTCGTGACTCACGCGCATCTCCGGATCGGCGGCGTGATCCAACCGTAGGCGGGCAGCGATCTCCTGCGGTGACCAGAGCTGCTCGAGCCGACGAGCCACTTCCGTAAGGAGCCGGCCCAAGGCGAGCTTGAACGGCTTGGGGCGACGGGCCTGCTCGCGAGCACGTTCGTGCGAATGCCAGGCCGAGTAGCTGGCCCGGCCGCCGCCGCGCTTGACCTCACGGCTGATCGTCGACACCGCCCGTCCCAGCTGCTCGGCGATCAAGGTGAACGTGTCGCCGCGGTTGATCCCGAGCATGATCTGCTCACGCTCGTCGATGGTCAGCTGGCCAGGGCGGGGCTTCCAGCCGAACGGCTTGGCATCGAGGTGCCGGCCGGTGCGGGCCATGATGCCGACCATCGGCGCGCTGCAGCCGATCTCCTTTGCGATGTCGACCAGCCGCCAGCCTCTCGCGTGAAGCCTGAGCGCGAGCTGCTTCTGCTCCCGGCTGAGATGACCGTGCTTGCCCTGCATCCGGATCCTCCTGTGCTCAGCGACTGCCTCATCTCACAGGACTCGTTGCACTGACCGCTTGAATCCGCCATCTCGTTCGCCCTCCGCAGCTCACGAACCTCCTGCTCGAGCTCGAGGACCCGGGCGTTGTCCGACGTGCTGACGCCAGGCGCGTTGCCGTCGTCGATGTCGGCCTGGCGGACCCACAGCCGGACCGACTCGGTGCCGTAGCCGAGTTGGCTCGCGACCCGATGAACGGTCCCGTGATCGGTGCCCAGCTCGGCGCGCAGCGTGCGGACCATGCGGACCGCGGCGTCCTTCTCCTCCTGCGAGTACCGACGTGTAGTCGGCTTGCCCTTCGACAGATCCTTCGGCATGGCTCCATCCTCGTTTCCAAGGTCAAGAGCCTCCAAGCAACCCAGGGCGGTTCAGTGGCGTCACGATCGCCATCGGTGGCGCCACGCTAGGCATCCCGACCTCAATGCTGGTTTCGGCCCTCGTGCTGCTGGCCGGTGCGTTGGCAACAGGCTGGTACCTCGGCGTCGCGCACCGACCCTCACCGACAGAGGGCGAGTAGCGCGGCCCATCCTGTCGCCAGTACGGCTAGAACTGCCGCCAAGTCGACCCACCTCGCCAAGCGGAGCGACGCGTTCCACCTACCCATCCGGCCACGCCGTAGACAAAACCACGCCCCCACCGCTGCCACTGCCACTGCCACTGTCAAGATCTCGCGCAGACACTGCGCTCTTGCCCACAAGACCGCAGTCTCGATACGCGCGCTTTGGCGTGTCCGTAGGCACGCGGGCTCGACCGCCCGTTCGGCTCCAGGTCCCGCCGACCGTGGCAGGAGGTCAGTCCAGCCACCCGTGACGCCTGGCCAGGCCCCACCACCGATGCGGTACGGCGCGCCGCCAACCGAACCGCCTCGCGACGGCCCGATTGAGTTTTTCGAGCTGCGCTCCGTGCCCCGTTGGGCCCCAGCCAGACAGGTTCATTCCGGTCGGTTGACTCACTGGCGGCATGCCCCACGCTGATTCGCAGAATGGCGCGACTTCTGCATCGATCGCCCGGCAGACCTCTAGTAGGACATCCTGGACGTACTTGCTCTCTGCGGCTACCCATGCCTTGCTGCGCGCGAGTTCTTCTTGGATGTCGCTGCCTAGCGCCGAGAGTGCGGCAAGCGTTGCGGGATCGTCGCCCGCGCGGCGCCGGATGCGGAAGGCGAACTCGACCCGGCGCAGGAGCACCGTGCTCACAGCGGCGTACCCGTCGCGTCGCGTCGATGATGTCGAACGCATGCCGTCGAGGACCGAGGTGACGAACGCTGCTACGGCTGACGAGCCCAGCACGGCAACAGCGATCGTTTTCCACGGGACGCCATCGCTCGCGGTGGCTTTCACAACTTCTTCAAGCGTGCCCACCGGGCCGCCTCCTTCCGCATGAACGGGGTCAAGATCGGGTGCTGTCCGCGAGGGGGATTGCCATGCGGCGCATCCTCCACCGGCCACTCACCATGCCGGCGCCAGTACTCCTCGAACGCCAGATGCCGTTGCACGCACAGCACGTAGTCCTCGAACCCGTCATCCCACTGCCACGTCAGCTCTCGCCGATCGAGGGGGTAGAAAAGACACAGCCCGGCGTACTTGGCGCCGAACGTCGTGCCGTCAAGGTTCGGGCTGCGGTGCAACCATGGCCTCGGCGCCCCGATCGGGAAAGCGGTGACGTCCCCTGAGCTCGCCACCACGACCCTGGCCCGCTCGTCGGGGTAGGCGGGCAGGTCTCGAAGCGGCGCGAAGGTCAGGTTGAACACGATGTGCCCGTGCGCTACGAACACTCGGTCGACGGAGCACCCAGGAATCGTGTCCTGCAGGACCCCGGCTGCGAGCTCGGGTGCCTGCAGGACGTCGATCAGCTGGAGCGCCATGCCCGACGCGGTTGAGTCTGAGCGACCCCCGCGGTACTAGGGGACAGGTAACCGCCGGTGGCGATCGAGCCGGAGGCCCAGTTCTTCATCGCCTGGTGCTCGCTGATGGGCTCAGGCTCAGGGAAGTCCGAGCCAAGGATTTCGTGCCAGACGCCGATCGCGGCGCGTGCGTCACCGCTGGCCTCCAGGGCGATAGCCTCACCGGCGCCCTGAGCGGCCTCCCCGAGGACCTTCCTGGCGAGCTGCCGTTCGGCTGGGCTCCACTTGCCGGTCATGTCGTCCTCGCCAGCCGGCTCGAGCAACGGGCCAGCGAGGATCTGGGGCGCGGCCTGCAGCAGCTTGAGCAACGCCTCCTGAGGCGCTACCGACGCGGTGATCACCTGGTAAGCCAGGGACTCAGCGGCAATCCCCTTAAAGAAGTCGAGCTCCGGATGGTGCTTGATGAGCGCCTTGAACATGCGGACCTGGTGCACGAACGTGCCGCCAGTGAGTACGTTCCGCTTCTGGACGTTGGTGATCTGGATCCGCGTGTTGCTCGGGATCCACTCCCCGAGCTCGCGATCCCCGATCAGCACGTACCGGCCGTCAGCATCATCCAGGGCGGGCACCAGGTCGATGGTGAACTCGACACCAGGCAGGTGAACACGGAGTGCCTTCGCTGCTGGGGCCTCCCCCTGGTCGAACAGCGCGCCAGGCCAGTGCTCGGCGACGCAGCGCCGGAAGAACTCCATCGCCTGTGCGGGTCCGCTCGGTCCGTCCAGGCCCGGCCACGCGTCCGAGGCCAGGATGATGACGATGTCGACGTCCTTGAGCGGCTTGAGCATCGTCTTGCGCGCAAACGAGCCCTGCAGGAACGAGTCCTTGACCTGACCGTTGTCCTCCAGGAGCTCACGGATCTCGCGGTGGAGATCCTGAGCATGACGCCGCTCGCCCGGGTCGAGATTGAGGTGGCCGTCGAACTCTTCGAACGCGGAACTGACGGTTGAAACCATGGCAGATCCTCTCCAGATCCGTCTTCACAGATCCTGGCTAGGAGACGCCGACGCGCTGACTCACGAACAGTCATTCCCTGGAGGGTGTGACATGATCAGAGCAAGTTCGGGAGAACTTCGACGACGAACGGCATCTCGTGATGGGTGTTCAGTTGTCACGACGGGTCGGGTGTTGGCGCACCCGGCCCGTTCGCATGTGTGGTTGATCCGAGGTGAATCCCACGTGTGTGATTTAAAGCATACTCGCGCCGTGCGACATCCACCGGGTCGTCAGTCGACTCGTGCCGACGGACGGACTCCCCACGTCATCACCTCAGGGACAGATCTGCCTCCCGTAGGCCGACGGCTCCACGTTCGCGCCATCTCCGTGAGTTGGAGCAGCGTCTGCGGTGCGGGATAACACTTGCCGGCCGTGTTCGGCGCGAAGCGTCCCTACCCCCGCGCAGCGCCTCTATGAGCCCTTCATGAACGTCGCCGCCACGGTGCCTCTTGCGGGCGACCGGTGCGTCGCAGCAGGGCCTGCGCAAGCGCCTCTCAGTTGAGGCCAGCACGCTCGTGATCAGGCTCGTGGTGAACACGCGACGACCCGATGCCCACGCTCGCAAGTCCCCTTCGCCGGGCAAACTCGATGCCGCGCACTGACCCCCAAGAGAGGTTCAGCAGGCTGCAAAGCAGGTCCTAACATCGGGTAATGACTGCGCACATCGGGCCACCGCCGCAGATTTGGGTGCGACGGCGGCCCGATGCCTGAGGCAAGGACCGCAACTTCTAGTGTCACAACACAGACAAAACTGTCACCTCACACACCGGCAGCGGGTGGAGATGGGGTGGTCAGAACTCCCAGTCCTCGTCCTCGGTGTTCACGGCCTTGCCGATCACGTAGGACGAGCCCGAGCCGGAGAAGAAGTCGTGGTTCTCGTCGGCGTTGGGCGACAGCGCGGACAGGATCGCCGGGTTGACGTCCGTCTCGTCGCGCGGGAACAGCGCCTCGTAGCCCAGGTTCATGAGGGCCTTGTTGGCGTTGTAGCGCAGGAACTTCTTGACGTCCTCGGTCAGGCCGACGCCGTCGTAGAGGTCCTGCGTGTACTCCACCTCGTTGTCGTACAGCTCGAAGAGCAGCTCGAACGTGTAGTTCTTGAGCTCCTCGCGCTCGGCGGCGGAGACCCGCTCAAGACCCTTCTGGTACTTGTAGCCGATGTAGTACCCGTGCACGGCCTCGTCGCGGATGATGAGGCGGATGAGGTCGGCCGTGTTGGTGAGCTTGGCGCGGCTGGACCAGTACATGGGCAGGTAGAAGCCCGAGTAGAAGAGGAACGACTCCAGCAGCGTGCTGGCCACCTTCCGCTTCAGGGGCGAGTCGCCGCGGTAGTAGTCCATGACGATCTCGGCCTTGCGCTGGAGGTTCGCGTTCTCCTCCGACCAGCGGAACGCCTCGTCGATCTCCTTGGTGGAGCACAGGGTCGAGAAGATCGAGCTGTAGGACTTGGCGTGCACCGACTCCATGAACGCGATGTTCGTGTAGACGGCCTCCTCGTGCGGCGTGATCGCGTCGGGGATCAGCGAGACCGCGCCGACGGTGCCCTGGATCGTGTCCAGGAGCGTCAGGCCGGTGAAGACGCGCATGGTGAGCGTCTTCTCCTGCTCGGTCAGGGTCGCCCACGACTGCACGTCGTTGGACACCGGCACCTTCTCCGGCAGCCAGAAGTTGCCGACCAGGCGGTCCCAGACGTCCGCGTCCTTGTCGTCCTCGAGCCGGTTCCAGTTGATCGCCGACACACGGCTGATCAGCTTCAGCTTCTCGCTCATCGTGATTCCTTCAGGTGGTTCAGGGTGTGGGGCGCGGTCAGAGCATGCACGAGACGCAGCCGTCCACCTCCGTCCCCTCCAGCGCGAGCTGGCGGAGGCGGATGTAGTAGATCGTCTTGATGCCCTTGCGCCAGGCGTAGATCTGGGCCTTGTTCAGGTCACGCGTGGTGGCCGTGTCCTTGAAGAACAGCGTCAGCGACAGGCCCTGGTCCACGTGCTGCGTGGCCTCGGCGTAGGTGTCGATGACCTTCTCGTAGCCGATCTCGTACGCGTCCTGGTAGTACTCCAGGTTGTCGTTCGTCATGAACGGCGCCGGGTAGTAGACGCGGCCGATCTTGCCTTCCTTGCGGATCTCGATCTTCGACGCGATCGGGTGGATCGAGCTCGTCGAGTGGTTGATGTAGCTGATCGAGCCCGTGGGCGGCACGGCCTGCAGGTTCTGGTTGTAGATGCCGTGCTCCTGGACGGAGGCGGCCAGCTCGCGCCAGTCGTCCTGCGTCGGAATGTGCACGCCGGCCTCGGCGAACAGCTCGGCGACGCGTGCGGTCCGCGGCTCCCACGTGCGCTCGACGTACTTCTCGAAGTACTCGCCGGTGGCGTACTTGGAGTCCTCGAAGCCGAAGAACTTCTGATTGCGCTCCTGGGCCAGCAGGTTCGACGCCCGGATGGCGTGGTACGCGACCGTGTAGAAGTAGATGTTGGTGAAGTCGAGGCCCTCGTCGGAGCCGTAGTGGATCCGCTCGCGCGCCAGGAACCCGTGCAGGTTCATCTGGCCCAGACCGATGGCGTGGCCGCCGCGGTTGGCCTTCTTCACCGACGGCACCGACTCGATGTCCGTCTGGTCGGAGACCGCCGTCAGCGCACGGATGGCCGTCTCCACCGACTTGCCGAAGTCCGGCCCGTCCATCGCCAGCGCGATGTTCATGGAGCCCAGGTTGCAGGAGATGTCGCGGCCGACCTCGTTGTAGGAGAGGTCCTCGTTGAACGTCGACGGCGTGGAGACCTGCAGGATCTCCGAGCACAGGTTGGAGTGCGTGATCTTGCCCTTGACGGGGTTGGCACGGTTGACCGTGTCCTCGAACATCACGTACGGGTAGCCCGACTCGAACTGCAGCTCCGCGAGCGTCTGGAAGAACTCGCGCGCGTTGATCTTGGTCTTGCGGATGGACGCGTTGTCGACCATCTCGTAGTACTTCTCGGTGACGTTCACGTCGGCGAACGGCTGGCCGTACACGCGCTCGACGTCGTACGGCGAGAAGAGGTACATCGGCTCGTTCTTCTTGGCGAGCTCGAACGTGATGTCCGGGATCACGACGCCCAGCGACAGGGTCTTGATGCGGATCTTCTCGTCGGCGTTCTCGCGCTTGGTGTCGAGGAACCGGTAGATGTCCGGGTGGTGCGCGTGCAGGTACACGGCGCCGGCACCCTGACGCGCACCGAGCTGGTTGGCGTAGCTGAACGAGTCCTCGAGCAGCTTCATCACGGGGATGACGCCGGAGCTCTGGTTCTCGATGTGCTTGATGGGGGCACCGTGCTCGCGCACGTTGCTCAGCAGCAGGGCCACGCCGCCGCCGCGCTTGGAGAGCTGCAGCGCGGAGTTGATGCCGCGCGCGATCGACTCCATGTTGTCCTCGATGCGCAGCAGGAAGCAGGACACGGGCTCGCCGCGCTGCGCCTTGCCGAGGTTGAGGAACGTGGGCGTCGCCGGCTGGAACCGGCCGGAGACGATCTCGTCGACCAGCGAGATCGCGAAGTCCTGGTCACCTTCGGCCAGCGAGAGCGCCACCATGCACACGCGGTCCTCGAAGCGCTCGAGGTAGCGCTTCCCGTCGAACGTCTTGAGCGTGTACGACGTGTAGTACTTGAACGCGCCCAGGAACGTCTGGAACCGGAACTTCTTCGAGTACGCGTACTGGAAGAGCGTCTTGATGAACGTCCGGTCGTACTGCGCCAGCACCGCCGGGTCGTAGTACTTGTTCTCGACGAGGTAGTCGAGCTTCTCGTCCAGGTCGTGGAAGAAGACCGTGTTCTGGTTGACGTGCTGCAGGAAGTACGCGCGCGCCGCCTCGCGGTCCTTGTCGAACTGGATCTCCCCGTCCGCGCCATACAGGTTCAGCATGGCGTTGAGGGCGTGGTAGTCCAGCCCCGTCAGGTCTACGCGGGTATCTGTGACTGTCGCTGCCAAAATCGTCCCAATCCCTCACGGACGCGTGTCACGTCCTCGCTGGTTCCCATGAGCTCGAACCCGTACAGGTAGGGGACGCGGCACTTGGCCGCGATGATGTCCCCCGCGATGCAGTAGGCCTCGCCGAAATTCGTGTTGCCCGCGGCGATGACGCCGCGGATCAGTGAGCGGTTGCCCTCGTCGTTGAGGAACTTCACGACCTGACGGGGTACCGCGCCGCCCTCGTTGCCCCCGCCGTACGTCGGCACGACGAGCACATAGGGCTCGGTGACGTGCAGGAACGGATCGGTGGGACGCAGCGGGATGCGGGAGGCCGCCAGGCCGAGCTTCTCGACGAAGCGGTGCGTGTTGTCCGAGGCCGACGAGAAGTACACGAGCGAGCCCATGCGGATCCCCTCAACCTCGGGTCGGTGCTGGTGGCGACGAGCCGGCGCAGCGCGTGCGCGCGGTCTCGTCGGCCGGGTGCGGGCGTCAGGCGGAGACGGCCGCGAGACGCTCGGAGAGGGCGCCGATGCGGTCCGGGCGGTAGCCCGACCAGTGCTCGCCGTCCACGATCACGACGGGTGCCTGCAGGTGGCCCAGCGACATCACGTAGTCGCGGGCGTCCGCGTCCTCGCTGATGTCGACGACCGTGTACTCGGCGCCCAGCTTGTCGAGGGCACGGTAGGTCGCGTTGCACTGCACGCAGGCCGGCTTGCTGTAGACCGTGATCGTCATCGTGCGCTCCGTCGAAGTGAGTCGTGAGTTCTGTGAAGGACCCCCTGTCGGAGCCCCTCGCCCCCTGCCGCCGAGGCCTCCGGAGAGTCCCCGCCGTTCCTGCCGAGTGCGTGAGCAAGACACTACACCTTGTGTCTGACACTGCAATGGACCACTAGGTGTTGTGTTACACCAGTGTCGTTTTTCACCCTGTGCGCCGAGTTTCACACTACCTGTGGGCACTGACACGACGCCCTGGCCAGCGCGTTCACGCGAGCGCAACAGGACTCGCCGACGACGACCCACAGGCCGTCCACACCGACACGCCCGTCGTCCCCAGCACCGTCCACAGCGCGCGACCGACGAAGACACGGGACGAACCAGCCCAACGACGACGAATCGCCGTTCAGCTGGGTTCCGCGAGCACCCTGCGCCGCACGCCGCCGTCCCCGGACGGCAGGTTCGGCGGAGGGGGCGGTCGATAGGCGATGCTGGGGCCGTGCAGATCACGACGCTCGGCGAGCTCGCCGTCGACGGCCGGCCGGTGCGCGGTGAGCGGCTCGCGGCCGTGCTGCGCGAGCTGGTCGATGCACGCGGACGCACCGTCTCGGTCGGCGCGCTCGTCGACGCCGTGTGGGACGGCGAGCCACCGCAGGACCAGACGGGCGCGATCCAGGCGCTGGTCTCGCGCCTGCGCCGCACCGGCGTGCCGATCCTCGCAGCTCCCGGCGGGTACCGTCTGGCCGCCGACGACGTCCACGTGGACGCGACCGACGCCCAGCACCTGGCCGAGCGCGCGTCGGCCGCGCTGCAGGCCGGCCGGGCCGACGAGGCGCAGCACGCGGCCGACGCCGCGCGCGCCCTGTTCCCCGCCGTGCCCGACCTCGACGACGGCGCCACCGCCCGGCTGTTCTCCGACGTCGCGGGGGTCCGCGCCCGGGCCGCGCTCGCCGGCGCCGGCCCGCTGGACGGCACGGACCTGCACCGCCTGGTCACGCGCACCCCGCCCGACGAGCCCGCTCTCGCCGTCCTGGTCCGCGTGCTCGCGGCGCAGGGGCGCGACGCGGAGGCGCTCGAGCTCGTCGACCGCGTCCGCACCGAGCTCGTCGACCGCTACGGGGCGGACCTGTCCCCCGTCGTCGTCGACGCGCACGTGGCCCTGCTGCGCGGTGAGCTCGCGCCGCGCAGCGAGCCCACGCCCGCTGTCCCCGCCGCCCCGGCCCACACCACGGTCGCGATGCCGGCGGCCTGGCGCCGGTCCACCACACCCCTGCTGGGCCGCGACGACGACCTGGCGGCGGTGCTGCGTGCCGTCGACACCGCCCCCCTCGTGACGCTCGTCGCCACGGGGGGCGCGGGCAAGACCCGGCTGGCCTCGGAGGTGGCCCGGACGGTGGCCGCGCGCGGACGCTCGGTCCGCGTCGTCGAGCTGGCCGGCCTGCGCGCGTCCGACGAGGTGTTCCCGACCGTGCTGGGCGCCATCGGCGGCATGGACACGACCCCCAGCCGCGCGGACCTCAACGCCGAGCGGCGGATGCGGGAGCCGCTCGACCGTCTGCGCGTGGCGGCCGCGGACCTCGACGGTCTGCTGGTGCTCGACAACTGCGAGCACGTCCTGGACGCGGCCGCGCGGGTGGTGGCCGACCTGCTCGACGTCGCATCGCCCGACCTCGTGGTCCTCGCCACCAGCCGTGCCCCGCTGGGCCTGGTGGGTGAGGAGGTGCACCGGCTGGGCACGCTGCCCGACGCCGACGCGCTCGACCTGCTCGAGTCGCGCGCCCGCGCCGCCCGGCCCGACCTGGCCTGGGACGCGGCGCGGGTGCTCGAGCTGTGCCACCGCCTCGACAACCTCCCGCTCGCGCTCGAGCTGGCCGCCGCGCGGCTGCGCTCGATGCCCGTCGAGGACGTCCTGGACGGGCTCGACGACCGGTTCGGCCTGCTCGACGACGCCCTGCGGGGCCTGCCGGACCGCCACGCGAGCCTCTGGGCGATGGTCGACTGGTCGCGTGAGCTGCTGACCCCGAACGACCGGACGCTGCTGCAGCGGCTCTCCGTCGTCGCGGGCTCGTTCAGCGCCGAGACAGCCGTCGCGATCTGCGGCGACACGCAGCCGGCCGTCGTGCGCCGCGGGCTGGCCGGGCTCGTCGACCAGTCGCTGCTCAGCCTCGCCGACCAGGGGCCGGGCCCGGCGCGCTACCGCATGCTCGAGACGGTGCGGGAGTACGGCGAGGCGCGGCTCGACGCGTCAGGCGAGCGCGCGGGCACGATGTCCGCCCTGGTCGCCTGGGCGCGACGACGAGCGGTGGCGCTGCGCGCGGACTTCATCGGGCCGGCCCAGCTGCAGGCGTACGAGGCCGCGTCCGACGACGGCGAGGCGCTCCTGGTCGCGGCCCGGTGGGCCCTGGCGCACGACGACGAGCCCGCGGCGCTCGACATCCTGTCCGCTCTCTTCGGGCTCTGGACCGTCCGAGGCCTGCACAGCGAGGTCGTCGCCTGGGCGCAACGACTCCTGCACCTCGAGGACCCGCGGGCCCGCGCACGCTCGGCCTTCCTCAACGGTGCGGGCTCGGGCCGGCCCGTGCCCGACGCCGAGACCGCGGCCGTCGTCGCGACGTACGTCGGGTTGAACAGCGGCGTGATCGAGTCCGCCCGGATGGGCGCACTCGGGCTGCGCGCTGCGCGCACGGTGCTGCGCGAGCGGCCCGACGAGATCACGCCGCGCTCGCGCGCGCTGGCCGAGACCATGCCGGCCCTGAGCGCCGGCGACTTCACGCAGATGGCTGGGCCGGCCGAGCGCCTCGTGGCGTCCGGCGACCCGTACCTGCAGGGCATCGGCCTGTTCCTGCGCGCGGCCGTCCAGGAGAACGACGGCAGCTCCCCGGAGTCCGGCGACGACGCGCGCGAGGCCTACCGCCGCTTCGAGGAGGCCGGCGACCACTGGGGCATGGGGATGGCGGCGCAGGGGCTGGGGCAGTGGATCGGCGGCGGGCTGGGATCGCCGGAGTCCGCGACGTGGTTGCAGCTCGGCGTGCACCACCTCGAGCTGATCGGCGCGTTCGGTGACGCCCGCGGCATCCGCGTGCTGCTGGACGTGCAGCAGGCGCTGCACGGCGACGAGGAGGCCTACGCCCGGGTGCAGACCGTGGCGACGTCCGACCAGGTCGACGAGGGCGACGCCGCCCAGGCCGAGCTGGGGCTGGCCCACATCGCCCTGATGCGCGGCCAGCACGCGTCGGCCGTCGCGCACGCCGAGGCCGCGCTCGCCCGCGTCGTCGACCGACCGGTCAACCCGCCCCAGGCCCGCGCGCTGACGCGGGCGACCGCCGCGATGGTCCACCTGCGCAGCCTGGCCGAGGGCTCGGGCGTGGGCGGCGAGACGACGGCCAGGACGACGACCGTCGCGGCAACCGAGGCGCGCGCGGTCGAGCTGCTGCGCGCGGCGGCCGACGACGCCGTCCCCGGGTCGGACATGCCGATCGTCGGCGCCTACGCGATGGGCCTGGCCGAGCTCGCGGCGTTCCGCGGTCTGCGCGAGCCGACGGTCGAGCTCCACGCGATCGGCACGCGCCTGGGCGCGAACCTGCAGTGGATGTTCGACCCCGAGGGCAGCGGCCAGGTCGCCGCCCTCGTCGGCGACGCCGCCGCGCGGGCAGCCGCCCTGGAGCCCCTGCGGACGGTGCGGCCGTCCGTGCTGGCCAAGCGCGTCGGCGAGCTGGCCGACGCGCTGCTCGGCCTCTGACCTCACGCGCACGGCCCTGTCAGGTCGCGGCGAACGACAGAGAAAGGGGCGGCCCGCACAGCGGACCGCCCCTTCTCACTGGTCGTCAGACCTTCTTGCGGTACGCCCGCATGGCCAGCGGCATGAACACCGCGACGAGGCCGACGCACCAGGCCAGGGTCCACCACACGTGCATCCCGACCGGCTGCCCCATGAACAGGGCACGCATCGAGTCGACCAGGTGCGTGAGCGGGTTGACCTTGACGAAGCCCTGCATCCAGCCGGGCAACGTGCCGCCGGGGACGAAGGTCGTCGACGCGAAGCTCAGCGGCATGATCAGCAGGAACATGATCCCCTGCACGGCGCCGCTGGTGCGGGCCTTCATGCCGACGAACACCGACACCCACGACAACGACAAGGCGAACACGATCGCGAGGAGGCAGGCCGCGACGGCCGCGAGCACGCTGCCCTCGAGGCGGAAGCCCATGAGCGAGCCGATGAGCAGCGTCACGACGGTGACGATGACGTAGCGGACCACGTCGCCCAGCACGGCACCGACGAGCGGGGCCGAGCGCGGCACGGGCAGCGACCGGAACCGGTCGAAGATGCCCTTCTCCAGGTCGGTGTTGAGGTTGACGCCGATCGCGATGGCGCCCGTGGCGATCGTCTGCGCCAGGATGCCCGGCAGCAGGAACTGCAGGTAGGAGGCGGTCGATCCGGCGACGGCACCGCCGAAGATGTAGACGAAGATCACCAGGAAGATCGCCGGCTGCAGCGTGACGTCGATGAGCGCCTCCGGCGTGCGCCACGTCTTGATGAGGCTGCGCTTGGCCAGCGCCAGGGAGTGCCGCAGCAGCGGCAAAGGCTTGCGGGAGACCTCGGCGGCGCGCGGGACCGTGCTGGTGCGCGGGGTGGGGGTCAGGGTCGCGGTGCTCATGCGGCGACCTCCTTCGTGACGGTCGTGTCGTCGTCGGACGCCGTGCGTCCGGTCAGCTTGAAGAACACCTCGTCCAGGCTGGGCAGGTGCAGGGAGAGCTCGGTGACGCCGATGCCGGCGGCGGCCAGCCGGGAGACGGTGGCGGTCAACGCGGTGTCGTCGGACACGGGGACCGACAGGACGCCCTTGCGGTCCTCGACCGCACCGGTCACGCCCGTGGAGACCTGCGACAGGATCGTCGCCGTCTCCTCCATGCGGGCCAGGTCGGACGGGCGCACCTCGAGCGTCTGGCCGCCGACCAGGTGCTTGAGCCCGTCGGGGGTGTCGTGCGCGATGACGCGGCCGTGGTCGATGACCGTGATCTCGTCGGCCAGCGCGTCGGCCTCCTCCAGGTACTGCGTGGTCAGCAGGACGGTGGAGCCGTCGGTGACCAGCGACCGCACCACGTCCCACATGTCCTCGCGCTTGGCGGGGTCCAGGCCGGTGGTCGGCTCGTCGAGGAAGATGACCTCGGGGCGCCCGACGAGGCTCGCGGCCAGGTCGAGGCGGCGGCGCATGCCGCCGGAGTAGGTCTTGGCGGGCCGGTCGGCGGCCTCGGTCAGGCCGAACCACTCGAGCAGCTCGGTGGCGCGAGCCCGCGAGCCGGCGCGGCCCAGGTCCAGCAGCGTGCCGAACAGCACGAGGTTCTGGCGGCCCGTGAGGTCCTCGTCCACGGACGCGTACTGGCCGGTGAGGCCGATCGTCTGGCGGACCTGCTGGGACTGCTTGACGACGTCGAAGCCCGCGATGGTCGCGTGGCCCGCGTCGGGGGTCAGGAGGGTGGACAGGATGCGGACGGCGGTCGTCTTGCCGGCGCCGTTGGGGCCGAGGACGCCGAGAACGGTGCCTCGCTTGACGGCCAGGTCGACGCCCTGCAGCGCCTTGGTCTGGCCGAAGTGCTTGACGAGGCCCTCGGCCTCGATCACCAGGTCTGTGCTCATGGGTGCAACCCTGCACGCCCCCGCTGACACGCCACCGACACGGGCCCGACACCCCTCGTCAGGCCGCTGACACGGCCCGACGCACCGCGGCCTACAGGACGTGGGCCAGGAAGTCCTGGGTGCGAGGCTCCGTGGGTGCGTCGATGACCTGGGCGACCGGGCCGTGCTCGACGACGGCGCCGTCGGCCATGAAGACGACCTGGTCGGCGACCTCGCGCGCGAAGCCGATCTCGTGCGTCACGACGATCATCGTCATGCCGGACGCGGCGAGGTCGCGCATGACGCCGAGCACCTCGCCGACGAGCTCCGGATCGAGGGCCGACGTCGGCTCGTCGAACAGCATGAGGTCGGGGTCCATGGCCAGCGCCCGGGCGATCGCGACGCGCTGCTGCTGACCGCCCGAGAGCTGCGACGGGTAGTGCTCGAGGCGGTCCGAGAGCCCGACGCGGGTCAACAGCTCGGCGGCCCGCTCGCGAGCCTCGGCCTTGCTCTTGCCCAGCACCTGGATCGGCGCCTCCATCACGTTGCCGATCGCCGTCATGTGCGGGAACAGGTTGAAGCGCTGGAACACCATGCCGACGCGGGCGCGCTGCACGGCGATCTTCTTGGGGTGCAGGCGGTGGAGCCTGCCGCCCTCCTCGCGGTAGCCCTGCAGCTCACCCTCGACGTGGATGGAGCCCGCGCCGATCTCCTCGAGCTGGTTGATGCAGCGCAGCGCGGTCGACTTGCCGGAGCCCGACGGGCCCAGCATCACGGTCACCGTGCCGCGCGGGACCACCAGGTCCACGCCGGTCAGCACGTGGTTGTCGCCGTACCACTTGTGCACGCCGGCCAGCTCGACCATGGGGGCGTTCGGGTCGAGGCCGTCCGTGCGACCTGCGTCGGCGGCGTTCGTCGGCACGGCGCTCACGGTGTGACTCCGTCCAGCGGGCTGGGGTCGGCGGTGGTCCTGGCGGCGTTGATCGCGGCTTGCCGGGCGGGTCGCTTCTTCGGGCTGTGCTCGTCGAACCCGCGGCCGTAGTACCGCTCCAGGTAGTACTGCCCGACCATGAGGATGCTGGTGATCACCAGGTACCAGATGGCGGCCACGACGAGCAGGGGAAGCGGCTGGAAGATCCGGTTGCCGATGGCGGCCTGCGCGAAGTTGAGGTCGTAGATGAACGGCACGGCCAGGACCAGCGACGTCGTCTTCAGCATGGAGATGGTCTCGTTGCCGGTGGGAGGGACGATGACACGCATCGCCTGCGGCAGCACGATGCGCCACAGGATGCGCCCCTCCTTCATGCCCAGCGCGCGAGCTGCCTCCGACTGGCCGCGGTCGACGCTCTGCAGGCCGGCGCGCACGATCTCGGCGAGGTAGGCCGCCTCGTTCAGGGCGAGTCCGATGATCGCGGCGCGCAGCGGGTTGAGCAGGTCGGCGGTGTCGACCTGGAAGAACTCTGGGCCGAACGGGACGCCCAGCGACAGGTTCTTGTACAGGACCGACGCGTAGCCCCAGAACGCGAGCTGCGTGTAGATCGGGGTCCCGCGGAAGAACCAGATGTAGACCCACGACACCCAGCGCATCACGGGGTTCGCGGACCGCCGCATCACCGCGAGCAGCACGGCCAGCACGATCGCGATGGCCATCGACGCGACCGTGAGGACCAGTGTCCAGCCCACGCCGCGCATGATCGGCTGGCTGAACAGGTACTTCCCGACCGTCGGCCAGGCGAACTTGTCGTTCGTGATCAGTGCGTTGACGGCCATGGCCGCCAGCACGACGACAACCGCCGCCGAGATCCATCGGCCGGGGTAGCGCACGGGGACCGCGTGGATCCGCTCGGGCTCGGCCGCCGGTCTCCCGGCGGCGGGTGTCGTCGTCGTCACGGCGTCAGGATACGGACGGGTTGAGCTCGGCGGTCTTCACCGCACCGGCGTCGTTGCCCCACGCGGCGAGGATCTTGCCGTAGTCGCCGTCGTCGATGAGCTTCTGCATCGCCTTCTGCACGGCGTCCGTGAGGGCCTGGTCGTCCTTGCTGACGACGATGCCCTGCGGGGCGCTGGCGAACACGTCGCCGAGCTGCTCGAGCTGGCCGCCGGTCTGAGCGATCGCGTAGGCGATGATCGGCGAGTCGGCGTACATCAGGTCGGCCTTGCCGCCGACGAGCGCCGTGGTGACCTCGGACTGCTTGGCGTACTTCAGCGGCGTGATCGCCTTGTCGCCCGCGTCGGTGCACTTCTTGGACAGGCCGTCGAGCTCCTCGTCCTCGACCGTGCCGGTCTGCACGCCCACCGTCAGGCCGCACAGCTTCGAGCCGTCGACCTTGCCCGGGTTGCCCTTCGGCACCGCGAACGCCTCGCCGGCCTCGAAGTACTCGACCATGTTCGCCTGCGTGAGGCGGTCGGGGTTGATCGTGAACGACGAGATGCCCACGTCGTACTTGCTGCCGATGGCCGGGATGATGCCCGTGAAGTCGGCGGTCTGGACGTCGGCCTTCAGGCCCATGACGGCCGCGAGCGCCTTGGCGATGTCGACGTCGTAGCCGACCGCGGTGGTGCCGTCGTCGTCGATGTACTCGGCCGGGGCGTAGGACGTGTCGGAGCCGACCGTCAGCGTGCCGGCGGACTTGATCTTGTCCGGGACCAGCGCGGCGATGGCGTCGTCCTTGGCCACGCTCGACGGGTCGAACGTGGCGGCGGCCGACGACGTGCCGCTCGAGCCGGGCGTCGCGGAGTCGTCGTCACCCGTGCTGCACGCGGCCAGGGCCAGCGTGGTCGTCAGGGCGAGCGCGGTCAGGAGTGCGGGGCGGGACGTGCGCAAGGAATCCTCCTTCACCGCGCCGGGGGCGACGCGGGTCCTGGCAGCCGACTGGCGTCGGGTCTGACGCACCGGGGGTGCGCGAGCCGGAGCGTAGTCGGCCGGTGTTACGTCGTGGTAACCCGATCACGCGCCGGGACGGCGTCGGTCGGGGCGTCGCTGGGCTGGACGCTACCGCCGTCGCGCGGCTCGAGCACCTCGATCTGGTGCAGCACGCTCCCGTGCGTGTCGCCGAGCAGGCGTCGGGCACGACGCGCCGCGAGCACCGCGTGCGTCGCCAGCGCGAGCGTGACGACCGCGCACCCGACCGCGCTGATGACGAACGTGAGCTCGATGCCGTGCCCGGTGGGCCGGCTTCCCGGGCCCAGGTGGGTGGCGATGACGGCGCCCGCGATGGCCGACCCGATCGAGCCGCCGACGGTCCGCAGCACCTGGTTGAACGACACCGCGCTGCCGAGCTCCTGCGCCGCGACGCCGCGCGCGATGAGGCCGGGCATCGCGGCATAGGTGGTGCCGATGCCGACGCCGACCAGCAGCATGCCGATCATCAGGTCCGCGACCTCGTCGTGCGCGACCAGCATGAGCAGGTTGGCACCCGTGGTGAAGGCGGCGCCGATGGGCAGCAGCAGCGTGAACGGTAGCCGGTGCGACAGCGCGCGGGCCGTGCGGCTGGCGAGCTGGCTGCCGACGGACAGCGGGAACATCACGAACCCGGCCCAGAACAGCGGCATGCCGGCGCCGTAGCCGGTGGAGGTGGGCGCCTGCGCGATGAGGCTGATCACCGAGACGCCGATGTACATGGCCGTGCCGATGCTCAGCGCGGTGGCGTTCGCGAGCAGCACGTCGGAGTGGCGCAGCAGGTCCAGGCGGATCAGCGGGTGGTCGGTGCGCAGCTCGCGCCACACCCAGCCCGCGAGCACGACGACGGCGCCGGCCAGGATGCCGAGCGTCGTCGTCGACCCCCAGCCCCAGCGCGACCCCTCGCTGATGCCCAGCAGCAACGCCGCGAGGCCGATGCTCAGCAGGGCGGCGCCGGCGGTGTCGAAGGGAACCCGCAGGCCGTGCTCGTCCGGCCCCTTCGGCACAGCGACGACCACGACGACGATCGCCGAGACCACGAATGCGGCGGCGAACCAGAACGCGTACCGGAAGTCGAACGTCGCCGCGATGATCCCGGTCAGGGGGTAGCCGAGCCCGATGCCCGTCGCGACGGTCACCGAGAGCGACGCGATGCCGGTGCGGACCTTGTCCGCGGGCGCGTAGCGGCGGGCCAGCGCGATGGTCATGGGCGTGATCGCGTAGGACAGGCCCTGCAGGGCGCGGCCGACGACGAGCACGGCGAACGTCGTCGCCGTCGCAGCAAGCACCGACCCGGCCAGGACCACGGCCAGCGTGACGAGCAGGATGCGTCGCTTGTGCGGGCCGTCGCTGAGGCGCCCCAGGACGGGCGTCGCGATGGCACCGACCAGCAGGTTGATCGTCAGCGTCCACTGCGCCGTGCTGACCGTGACGTCGAACTCACGGGCCAGCGTCGGGACCAGCAGGAGGCCCAGCGAGCTGATGATCGCGGCGGCCAGCGCGGTGTAGACGAGCGCGGGGATCAGGCGATTGCGCTCAGCCACGGTAGGTCCCCAGCTTGCGCAGCACCGGGATCGCGGCGGCGATGACCGCGCGCTCGTCGTCGTCCAGCGCGTCCGTGAGCACCGACGTGAGCCAGCCGCCCGTCGCGTGCCGGTCCGCGTCGAGCGCGGCGCGGCCATCGTCCGTGATCCGGACCAGGCGGCGGCGGCCGTCGTGCGGGTCCTGCTCGCGCGCGACCATTCCACGCGCCTCCAGCTCCGCGACGATCGCGGCCATGGACTGGGGGGTGATGCCCTCGGCGGCGGCCAGCTCCGAGGAGGTCGTCGGGCCGCCCGCGACCAGCGTGTTCAGCGCGCGGGTCTGGCCGACGGGCAGAGTCTTCTCGGCGACGAGCCGCCGGTAGACGGGCCCGAGCGCGGCGCGCAGGTCGAAGGCGATCTCGGAGACGGTCACGCGGCAAAACTATACAGTTCGGCTGATGAGTCTCCCTGACGACCTCGCGCCGGTCACGCCGGGCGGGCCGTCGACGCGCGCGCCGACAGTCGCTGCATCGTCGCCTGGTGGGCGCGGACGGGCCCGTCGGCCAGCGTGTTGAGGACGCACGTGCCCACCTGCTGACCCATGCCGTGCACGTCGAGCGTCATGGCCGACAGCGGCGGGTTGGACAGCCGGCACAGCGCGGAGTCGTCCCATGCGAGCAGCGACAGGCGCGCCGGCACCTCGATGCCCATCTCGGCGGCGACCGCGAGCGCCGCGAGCGCCATGACGTCGTTGTCGAAGACGATGGCCGACGGCGCACCCCGCCGGCCCAGCAGCAGCCGCGCGGCCGCCTTCCCGGAGTCCTCGGTGTAGTCGCCCTCGACGATCACGCCCTCGACGCCCGTCGCCGCGCAGCGCTCCAGGAACGCGTCGTTCCGCCAGCGCGTGTGCAGCAGCGCCTTCGGGCCGCTCACACGCGCGAGGCGGTCGTGCCCCAACCCCACCAGGTAGTCGACCGTGTCGCGGCTCACCTGCGCGTCGTCGATCCAGACGTTGGAGAACACCATGCCGGTGCGGGGTCCACCGACGACCACCGCGGGGATGCCCAGCTCGGCGAGCACCGGGATGCGCGGGTCGTCGTCCACGACGTTCACGACGACGACCGCGTCGACCATCTGACCGGCGGCCCACCGGCGGTAGGCCGCGATCTCCGCGTCCAGCGTCGGGACCACGTGCAGCAGCAGCGACCGGTCGTCGGTGGCCAGGACCTCCTCGATGCCGGCGATGAGCTCGCCGAAGAACGGCTCGTGGCCGAGCATCCGCGCTGGCCTCGCCAGGACGAGGCCCACGGCATCGGATCGGTGCGTCACGCCGGTCAGCCTAGCCGCGGCGCTCCTGGTCGGGCCGTCCGCGGCGCGGCCCGGCGGGCCGACGACGCGGCGCGGGACCGGGCCGCGCCGTCGGGCACCCGGGCGGCGGTGTCGACCTGGCGGGCGGCCGTCGCGGCGTCGTCGAGCGCCGCCCGACGAGCATCGGCGTCCCGCTCGTCGAGCACACGCCGCAGACGCGGCGGGGCGACCGGGTCCCAGCGGGTCGTGCGCAGTGCGAGCACGACGAACGGAGACGCGATGATGAGGGCTGCGAGGACTGTCACGAAGGCTTCCATGCGTCCAGCCTGGGTCGTCCGGCCGCGCTCGACGAGTGGCAGGAATGACCGCCTACGTCAATATGCCGCCAATGGATGACCGCATCGGCACGAGGTCGCCCAGTGGCAGTCGAGGCATTGACCATCGAGATCCCGCCACCTACCGTGGCGGGATGCTGCGCAGTGTGGGTGCCCTGGTGATCGACGGCCTGTCGATGTTCGAGTTCGGTGTGGTGTGCGAGGTGTTCGGCATCGACCGCACCGAGGAAGGCGTGCCGCTGATCGACTTCCGGGTCGTCGGCACGCGTCCGGGCCAGGCGGTCCGGGCCGCCTCCGGCATCGGCATCACGGCACCGTTCGGCCTCGACGCGCTCGCGGACGTCGACCTCGTCGCCGTCCCCGCCACCACCATCCGCGACGAGTACGACCCCGCGATCCTCGATGCGATCCGCGCCGCCCACGCCCGCGGTGCCACGATCGTCTCGGTCTGCTCCGGCGTGTTCGTCCTGGCGGCGGCCGGAATCCTCGGCGGGCGCGCCGTGACGACCCACTGGCGGCACGCCGACGAGCTCGCCGCACGCTACCCGGAGCTCAGTGTCAACCCGGACGTGCTGTTCGTCGACGAGGGCGACATCGTGACGAGCGCCGGCACCGCGGCCGGCATCGACGCGTGCCTGCACATCGTGCGCCGCGAGCTCGGCAGCCAGATCGCCACGACCATCGCCCGCCGCATGGTGGTGCCGCCGCAGCGCGACGGCGGCCAGCGCCAGTACATCCCGCAGCCGGTGCCGGAGTGCACGGACGACTCGCTGCGCCACGTCCTGGACTGGGTGCTGGAGCGGCTGGCCGACGACCACACGGTCGACTCGCTCGCGGCCCGGGCGCTCATGTCCTCGCGGACGTTCGCGCGCCGGTTCGCCGCGGAGACGGGCACGACGCCGATGCGGTGGCTCACGTCGCAGCGGATCCTGCGGGCCCAGCACCTGCTCGAGGACAGCGACCTGGACGTCGAGGAGGTGGCGCGGGCCTGCGGATTCGGGTCCGCGGCGCTGCTGCGCCACCACTTCCGCGCGTCGGTGGGCGTCGCGCCCGGCGACTACCGCGCCACGTTCCGCGCCCGCGTCGCCTGACAGCCCACACAGGCCGGGCCGAGGACGAACCGTGCGGGCGCTCGAGCCGGTTGCCGACGGGGTGCTCGTCGCTACGAGCCGGACCATGTCGACGACGTCGACGGTGGTGGTCCACGACGAGCGCGCGCTGCTCGTCGACCCGGCGTGGCAGCCCGACGAGCTGGCGGGCTTGGCCGCCGAGCTGGCCGGGCGTCGCTGGACCGTCGTCGCGGGGTTCGCGACGCACGCTCACCACGACCACCTGCTGTGGCACCCGGGCTTCGGCGGGGCGCCACGGTTCGCGTCCCCGCGGACGGCCCGGCTGGCGGCCGACGACCGCGCCACGCTCGTCGCCGAGCTCGGCGACTTCCCGGAGGACCTCGTCGACCTGGTGGGCCGCGTGTCCCCGGTCGACACCATCCCGCCCGAGCACCTGCCGGGGATCGACGTGGAGCTCGTCGTGCACGACGCCCACGCGCCGGGCCACACCGCGCTGTGGCTGCCGCGGTCGCGCGTGCTCGTCGTCGGCGACATGCTCAGCGACCTCGAGCTCCCGCTGCCGTTCGACCCCGACGACCTGCCCGCGTACCTCGCCGGGCTGGACACCCTGGCGCCGTACGTCGCGCGGGCCGCGGTCCTGGTCCCGGGCCACGGCACGCCGACGCGCGACCCCATGGCCCGCCTGGAGGCCGACCGCCGCTACCTGTCCGCTGTCGCCGCAGGCCGCACCCCGTCCGATCCACGCCTGTCGACACCGGACATGCAGGAGACTCACCGCCGGATCGTCGCCATGGCCTCACCGAGCTCGACATCGTCCACGCCCTGACCCCCGCCAACCGTGAACGATGTCGATCTCGACGGCTCAGTTCCGACGCGGTGAACTCGACTTTCGCCGCGGTTCGCGGCGGGAGTCCGCGGCCAACCTCGAGCTGGGGTCGGTCGCGCACGTAGGGTGCCGGTATGGCTGACGACGCGTTCGACTTCGTTCCGCTCGGTGCTGCGCCGCGGCCCGACGACGGTGAAGAGCTGGCGCGGCGGGTGCGGAGCGCGCTCCTGGACCAGGCGGCCGGGGTCACCGACGCGTCCCCCGTTCGCGTCGCCGCGACCCTCGACGGCGCCGCGGTCCCGACGCTCGACGTCGACCTCACCGGCGTCGTCGTCGCCGGAGCCCGTAAGACCCCGCCTCCCCCGGCACCCGTCACCGCACGGTCCAGCGAGGCCGGGATCGTCGGACGGCTCCGCGTCGACGCGCACCCCGTGACGATCGAGGGGGTGCGGGTCGACCTGCAGGCCGAGGCCGAGAACCTGTCGTTCTCCTGGGTCGAAGGGGTCGACGGGTCGTTGGCCGCCCAGCTCGTCGAGCCGACCGAGCAGGACCGCGTCGTGGGGCAGGTGCGCGTCGCGGCGGCGCGCGACGAGATCGTCGCTGCTGTGCAGCGGGTCGCAGCCGACCTGGCCAAGGCACAGGGCGTGACGCTGTCGCGGCTCGACGTCGACCTCGTCTCTCGCGGGCCGCGAGCGGCGTCCGTGGCCGTGCGGGCCCAGATCCGCAAGGGGTTCCTGTCCGCGACGGCGGAGGGCGGAGCCACGGCGACCGTCGGGACCGACCTGGTGCTGACCGTCAGCGACGTGTCCGTGACCAGCGGCAACCCACTCGTCGCCGGGATGCTCGCCGTCGCGAGCGGGAGGATCAAGGCCTACGAGGGGCGGCGCATCGACCTGGGCGCGCAGCTGCCTCCCGGCGTGCGGCTCGTCGACGTCGGGCTCGACGTGGGAGACGAGGTCGTCCTCACCGCCCGTACCGGCTGACGGTCAGGGCCAAGCGCGCCGATCAGGGATTGACGACGCTCTGGATCTCCGCGACGGCGATCTGGGCATCGGCGGTCACCGTCTGAGCGGGAAGGTCGGTCCGGGCCGCGCTCTGCGACGACACCCAGCCCGCCGTCCACGTCGACGTCGCCATCATGGTCGTGGTCGGCAGGGCGTCGGACGCCCCTGCCAGGTAGGCCGTGGACCGGTCGAACGACAGGCACGCCGTGTCGGCGGCCGGCGCGGGATACGTCACGCCCTCGCACGGCACGCTCGTCGCATCGTCGGCCGTCACCGCGACATCGGTCCGGTCCGCGTCGACACGGGCCCACGTCCCACCCGGGATCGAGGCGGTGACCTCGATATGCCTCGACGCGTCCTCGAGCCACACACCGGTCTGCTTGCCGACGATCGTCCCCCCGAACCCTTTGACCTTGGGGTTCCAGTCGAGCTTGCCCGGGGGCAGGAGCTCCTTCATCGAGTCGTAGGCAGCCTTGGCGAGCACCTCGGGGTCCACCAGGATCGCTGCCGCCGGCGGGTCGTCGTTCGCGTCTACCCAGACGTAGGCGTTCGCGATCTGGTACGCCAGCGTGATGTCGCCCGGGGTGTCCAGCTGGCACATCGGGCCGTACCAGTGCCCGCCGTCGTCGTCCTTGTGATCTTCCATCGCCTTGGGCAGGTGGCCGCCGTACGCGTAGTCGTCCATCGTGTCGGCCTCGCGTGCGGGCCCACCCGGCTTCCAATAGTCCCAGAACTCCTTGCCGGACATTCCTGGGGTCAGCCAGCACTGCGGGCGAACCGTGACGCCGCCCGGCACGCTGTCGGTGAACGTGTGCCCGCCCGAGGTGGTGCCTGTGGAGGTGATCGTGACGCTGATCGACCCGCCGCCGGCGGAAGGATCGACGTCGTTGTTCCCCGCAAAGCCTCCATCGGCCGACGCGGGCGTAGCAACGACGACGCCAGCGACGCCCACCAGGGCGCCGCACAGCAGCAGGGCGGGGATGCGACTCCTCAGCACGACCCCTCCGTCTCGATCTTGTAGATGCGCCAGAAGCCGTTGGCAGGACCCGGCGTCACTGTCACCTTCTGGCGTCGCGGCCCGAACCCGGCCTCCTTCGGCGTGTACGTACCGCTGGGATCCTTGAAGGTGGCCTGGTCGAAGTTGTCGCAGACGGTTGCGGTCGCGCTTCTGCCGTTCTTCGCGATCGCGACATCCGAGATGGTCACGTGGACCGTCCCGCCGATGTCGGCCTTGTTCTTCGCGTTGGCGGCCGCGATCTTCTTCAGCGAGGTCGCCGCATCGGTCCCGTACAGCTCGGAGACCCCAGGGCTGACCTTGTTGGTGGTCAGCGTGCGCCAGTACTCGGTCTCGTAGCGGGCCAACGAGTTGTAGGCGTCGGCAGCGGCGCCTGTCAGGCCAGGGACGTCGGCGAACACGATTCCGAGCTTCGGGTCCGAGAGGTCCTGGGCGCCGCGCTGTGCGGGCGCCCCCGACGATGTGGCCGTGGTGGGCGTCGCTGCCGGCGTCGCGCCCTGGGTGGGCGTGGCGGCCGCGGAGGTCGCTTTCGTCGGCAGGACGCTCGGCCCGACGTCGGCCTTGCTGGCCGCCGAGCACGACGCGAGCGCGAGCGCGCACATGCCGGACAGCGCGACAACACCTGCCCGCCGCATCTGCACCTCCGTGGTGTCCACCATGTCTGCGGCCCACGGTACCGACCATTCCGGGAGGAATGCACGCCGGGACCCAGCGCCGCAGCGGGTGATCACACGGGCCGCAGCGCGCCCACCAGGTCGTTCGCGGTGCGCAGCACCGGCCGCTCGGCGAGCGCCTCGGCCAGCCCACGGACCGCGGTGCGCACGTGCAGCCGCGCCGATGCACCGGCCGGCAGGGTGACGAGCGCGTCGCTGACCTGCGCCGCCGGGTCGAGCCGGTCGACGTGGAGCGTGAGGTCGCGGACCAGCGAGCGCGCGACGACGGTCACGACGTACCCGTCGGCGACCGCCTCGACCGAGGCGTCGAACGGCGCGGGCTCCACGTGCAGGTCGACGTCCTCCACGAACGCGTGCACGGTCCGCACGTCGCCCAGCTCGGCGACGAGCACCTCGTCGGCCGCGTCGACCGGCACCGCCACCTCGTCGGGCAGCGCCACGAGCGCGACCGCACGCGCACCGGCGGACGCGTCCAGCGACGCCGACGCGAGCACCGTCCCGTCCAGCCGCTCGCGCCGCACCTCGACCGTCCCGGTCCACGGCAGCGCGGTGTCGTTGACCGCCGCGACCACCAGCCCGGACGGCCGGGACTGCACGGTCAGGAGCCGGTCGGCGTACGCCGCGCGCAGAGCCCACCACAGCGGCTTGGGCCGCTCGTCGCCGTCGACCGCCGCCCACGACGTCACGGGCCAGCAGTCGTTGAGCTGCCACACGATCGACCCGGCCGTGCGCGGCCACCAGGAGCGGTAGTGCGTGATGGCGGAGGAGACCGCGCGCGCCTGGTTGAGCTGCGTGGCCCAGTGCCAGTCGGTGAAGTCGTCGGGCACGCCCAGGTGCGGCTCGAGTCCGCGGTCGAGCTTGCCGTTGCCGTCGTCGGCCTTCTGGTGCAGGAGCCAGACGGCGTCGTCCTTGGCCAGCGGCGCGCCGTCGGCGTTGCGGACCGCACGCTCGAGCGTCGCCCACGTGGGGGGACCCTGGAACCCGAACTCGCTGCTGAAGCGCGGGACGTCGTCGCGGTAGTGCGTGTAGTCGATGCGGTTCCACACCTCCCACTGGTGGTGGGTGCCGTGGTCGGGGTCGTTGGGGTGCACGACCTGCGGGTCCTGGCGCGGCGAGAACGGGCTGCCAGCGGAGTACGGCGTGGCCGGCGAGAGCTCGGCGACGATCGACGGGAACAGGTCGTAGTAGTAGCCCGCGCCCCAGGTCAGGTCGCCCAGTTCGTCCTTCCAGCCCCAGTCCTCGTGGCCCCAGATGTTCTCGTTGCCGCCGTTCCACAGCACCAGGGACGCATGCGACGCGAGCCGCGTGACGTTCTCGCGGGCCTCGGCCTCGAGCTCGCTGCGCAGCGGCTCCTCCTCCGGGTAGGCGAAGCACGCGAGCAGGAAGTCCTGCCACACCATGACGCCGCGCTCGTCGCACACGTCGTAGAAGTCGTCGGACTCGTAGATGCCGCCGCCCCACACGCGCAGCAGGTTGAGGTTGGCGTCGAGCGCCTGGTCGACACGGCGCGCCAGGCGCTCGCGCGTGATGCGGGTCAGGAGGTGGTCGTCGGGGATCCAGTTCGCGCCCTTGACGAACACGGGCTGCCCATTGACCACGAACGTGAAGGCGGTGCCGTGCTCGTCGTCGGACGTGTCCACCTCGACGGTCCGCAGGCCGATGCGGCGCTGCCACTCGTCCAGACCGTCGAGCTCGACGCGCAGGTCGTACAGCGGGTGGTCGCCGTAGCCGTGCGGCCACCAGAGCTTCGGGTCGTCGACGACGACGGACAGGACGACGGACGACGCAGCTGCCGGCACCTCGCCGCGGACGTGCTGGTCGCCGACGCTGACGGTGACGGGCAGCGCGGCCGCGTCCTCCAGACCCGACCGCTCCACGTCCACGTGCACGGACACCGTCGCGGCACCGTCGATCGTCACGACTGGCCGCACCGAGGCGAGCCTGGCCGTGCGCCAACGCTCCAGGCGGACCGGCTTCCAGATCCCGGCCGTCTGCAGGTCCGGCCCCCAGTCCCAGCCGAAGCTGCACGCCATCTTGCGGACCATGTTGAGGGGGTGGGCGTACGCGCCGGGCCGGGCGCCGAGACGCTCGCGCTCGGCCTCGGCGGTCTCGAGCGCGGACCGGAACAGGACCGTCAGGGCCTGCTCCGCTCCCGTCACCAGCGACCGAACGTCGAACCGGTAGCCGCGGTGCATGTTGGCCGTGCTGCCGATCAGCGCGCCGTCCAGGCTGATCTCGGCGACGGTGTCCAGGCCGTCGAAGACCAGGTCGACGCGCTCGTCGTCGGCCGCGGGCTGGGCTGCGAACGTCGTCGCGTAGAGCCACTGCGCGCGGTGCGCCCAGACCAGCTCGTTCTCACCCAGGTCGACGTACGGGTCCTCGATGAGCCCGGCGGCGAGCAGGTCGGTGTGCGCGGTGCCGGGCACCTGGGCGTCGATCGTGCGACCGGCGACGTGGTCGGGCACGGGGCCGCCGGCCGCACGCAGGGTCCAGCCGTCGTGCAGGGTGGTGCGGTTCATGGTCACAGCTCCGTTGCGCGTGAGGTGGCCCGGCCGCGAGCCCGTCGTCGACATCATCGTCAGTCGTTGTCGGCAGCCAGTCAGCAGGTAGGGACCGAGTCGGTCCCGACCCCTACCGGCATTCTTAGATCGGTGGCTAAAGTTAGTCAACTCTTCGGTGGCATCCCGGGCGATCGGTTGCGCACCGGCTACCGTGAGCAGCACCGGGTGCGACGCCGGACCCGGACGCTCACGCAGGTCACCGGCACGGGCGTGGACATGGGCAGCACTGGCAGGGCCAGGCCGACGACGTCGTCGTCGGCCTCGACGTAGGAGGACCGATGAGCTCCGGACCGGCACCGGTCACCCACGCGACATCGAGCGCGGCCGTGCTCGACGTGATCAGAGGCGCCGGCATCATCAGCCGCGTCGACCTCACGCGCGCCACCGGCCTGACGGGCGCCACCATCTCGACCGTCGTGCGCCGCCTCATCGACAACGGCCTGGTGCTCGAGACGGGGCGCGCCGAGTCGACCGGCGGCAAGCCGGCGGTGCTGCTGTCCCTCGACCCCGACGCGCGCTACGCCGTGGGCGTGCACCTCGACCATGCGGGCATCACCTACGTCCTGGCCAACCTGGGCGGGGCCATCGTCGGGCGTTGGCGGCGCCCCGGCGCCGGCACGGACGCACCCGACGTGGTCGTCGCGCGGATCGCCGCCGAGGTCACGACCCTCGTCGCGCAGACGGGCGTCGATCCGGACCGCATCGTCGGGTTGGGCGTCGTGTCACCCGGACCATTGACGGGCTCCGCGGGCATGAGCCTGACGCCGCCCGTCATGCAGGCATGGACCGACTTCCCGGTCCCCGAGGCGCTGGGTGCCGCCACCGGCATGCCCGTCATGCTCGAGAACGACGCGACCGCGGCGGCCGTCGGCGAGTACTGGGCCACGTCCCACGAGGCCAGCGCCTGCTTCGCGACCCTCTACATGGGCACGGGCATCGGTGCGGGGATCATGGCGAACGGCGACATCTTCCGCGGCGCGAGCGGCAACACCGGCGAGATCGGGCACATCTGCGTCGACATCGACGGACCGGCGTGCTGGTGCGGGGGGCAGGGCTGCATCGAAGCGCTGGCGGGCCCAGCGGCCTCCGTCGCAGCAGCCCGCGACGCCGGCGTCGACCTGCCGGGGATCGGCACGGCCGAGGACTTCGCCGCCCTCACGCGTGCTGCCCTGGCCGGCCCCGGACCGGCCGCGGACATCGTCGCGCGATCCGCCCGGTACGTCGCACTGGCCGCGCAGGCGCTCGCCAACATCCTGGACCTCGACCGCGTGGTGCTCACCGGCCCGTCGTTCGCCTACGCCGCCTCGCTGTACGTCCCGGCCGTCCGCGCCCAGCTCGACCGTGCCTTCTTCTCCCGCAGCAGCCACCCCATCGACGTCGTCATCTCGGCCCACGCCGCGGAGGCAGCGGCCGTCGGGGGTGCGGCGCTGGTCCTGCAGAGCGAGCTGGCCCCGCGCGCCTCGTCGGCCCGCGTCCCGTCGCGCGCCCGCTGACCGCAGGCACCGAGACAGGCGTCTGGCGGCGAGACAGACCTTTGCAGAGGTCTGTCTCGCCGCCAACGGTCTGTCTCGGTGAGGGTCAGCTCCCCAGGCCGATGGACGGGTCCAGGAAGTCGTTGGTGAACAGGTCGGTCGCCTTCAGGCCCGCGGCCGGCGCCGTGCCGTTCTTGGTCAGGATCGGCGTGGTGATGTCGAGGATCTTCTGCACGCGTGCCTCGTCGAAGTCGCCGAGCTCGTCGTTCGTCCCGTTGCTCACCAGACCCAGCGAGACCTGCTCCTTGGCCGAGCTGGCCGCCTCCCCCGCCGGGTAGACCCAACCCGTGTTGTACTCCTCGACGGCCTTGACGATCAGGGCGTTGGCGGCCGTCGGGTCGGCGAAGAAGTCGGCCGTCGACTGCTGCACCACGGGGATCAGCTTCTTCAGGCACGCAGACTGCTTGCTGACGTCGTCGGACCGCACGGACAGCGCGACGGCGTACAGCGGGTAACCCGTGTCGGCGATGAGCTGGTAGTCGACCGGCTTGCCCCACTCCTTGATCTCGTTCTGGTAGACGTACGGCTCAACGGTGGCGAAGCCCTGCTGCCCGTCCTTGCCCTTCGCGGCGACGAAGTTGGCGGGCGTGCCGTCGTAGCCGCCGTCGGTGTGGTCCTTGCGCAGCTGACCGGACCCGACGAGGTAGTCCATCCACGTGGCGCCGTTGAAGTACCGCACCACGGCGTCGGTCTTGCCCAGGTCGGCGATGGTCTTCACGTCGGGGTACGTCGCCGGGTCCCACATCACCATCCACGGCGCCTTCTCGAACGTCGCGAAGACGGCCGTCGTCGGCATGGCCTGCGAGTTCTGGATCGCCTCATCGGTGTTCACCCAGCCCAGCAGGATGTCCTTGTCCGTGTACATCTGCGCCGGGACGGCCGTGTAGCCGATGGCCGGGCCGCCCGCGCGAATCTCGACGTTCACGCCGGTGGGCTGCCCCTTCGAGTACAGCGAGCCGCTGATCGTCTTCTGCTGCGCGTCGATCTTCGCGTCCGGGCCGAGGAGCTCGAACAGCCCGCCCTGCTCCGACTGCGGGTTCCAGTCGGTCTGGACGACGACGGTCGCGGGGCAGACGTCGGCGAGGTTCACCGACCCGGCGGCGGCGGCCGTGGTGCCGGAGGCGGCGGGCTCTGCGGCGTCGCCGCTCGAGCAGGCGGCGAGTGCGAGGCTGAGGGCGGCGGCCGCGGCAGCGCCGGCGGCGAGGCGTCGGGTGGTCATGGTGGTCTCCTTGGTGGGGGTCACAGCTGGTCGATGTCGGTGGCGGCGACGGGCGCGCCGTCGGGTGCCTCCGCGAGGGAGAAGCGGTCGGAGGTGGACACGTAGAAGCTGGCGCCGAAGCGTCCGACGGGGTGGAAGTCGGCCAGCGTCACGCGCCAGCGGTCGGTGTCGACGAGCCCGGGGGCGGCGTGCAGGTGGTGGATCCGGCCCAGGTAGATCTGCCGGCTGGTGGTGAGGATGCGTTCGTGCACCGTGCACTCGAAGGCGACGGGCGCCTCGGCGATGCGCGGCGGCCGGACCCGGTGGGACGGGACGGCCGTCAGGCCGACCTCCGCGAGCTCGTCGACGTGCGGGGGGAACCGCTCGCCCGTGCGGTGCATCTGCGCGGCGATGCTCTCGTCGGGGATGTGGACCACGAACTCGCCGTTGGCGTCGAGGTTCGCGGCGGTGTCCTTCTGCGTGCCGTCGTCGAGCCGGTTGACGCTGATCATGAGCAGCGGCGGGTCCTCGCCCACCATCCCGAACATGCTGAACGGCGCCGCGTTGACCTCGCCCGACGGGCTGACCGTGGTGACCAGGGCGATGGGCCGCGGCACGATGAGGCTGGCCATGAGCTTGTAGCGCTCGTAGGCGGGCAGCGCGTCGAAGTCGATGTCGAGCCCGTCAGCCATGGGTCGCCACCCACCAGGTGAGCAGCACGTCGCGCAGCGCGGTGCCGTCGTCCTTCGCGGTCTCGGCGTGCCGCAACCCGTCGAGCAGCGCCGCGTGCTCGTCGTCGAGCTCGACCTTCACGTCCACCAGCCGCACGGGCGTGCGCGCGAATGCCGGCACGTAGTCCGGGTCCCGGCGCAGGGCCCGCTCCGCGCGGATCGCGGGCTGGCGGAAGTCCGCCGGCGTGCGCTGCGTGTCGTACGCGAGCAGGGGCGGGACGACGGCGACGTCGGCGGTGCTCGCCGCGTACGTCCGCACCAGCACCGGGTCGAGCGAGAAGTTGCTGGTACCCATCACGTCGTTGCCGCACACGTTGGGCACCGCGAGGGTGTCGACGAGGGCCAGCAGCTCGACGTGGTCGCCGGGACTCGTCTGCTGGCGCAGGATCTCCGGCATCCCCGCGTCGGTGACGCGCGTGGCCATGAAGAGGTTGAACGAGTCGTGCACGTCGTCGGGCGTCAGGCCGTACTCGCGCTGCGCCTCGGCCTGGATGTCCGCACAGTTGGTGTGGTCGGCGAAGCCGTGCATCGACTCGTACATGTTGGCGCTGCAGCGCGGGAAGAGGGTGTCGTTGATGCCGGCCGTGTCCGTGAGCAGGTACATCAGGGCGCGCTCGCGCGGCGGGGCCGACCACAGGAAGTCGCCCGCCGTCGGGTTGACGCCGTGCAGCGTGCGGGTGCGGCCCACGTGCATGAACTCGCGGTAGTCGTGCAGGTTGAAGACGTTGAGGTCGACGCACTGGTCGCCGTCGATCTGCTCGACGCGCAGGATCTGACCCGCGCGGACCTCGAACGCCTTGCCGGTGCCGGGCGCCAGGACCGCCTCGGCCAGGAGCGTGCGCTCGTAGGCCGGCGCGTCGACGATCGCGTCCTGCCACGCCCACGGGCGTCCGGCGGGACGCGGGTGCGGCCGCGGCCGGACGCCGGCGGCGAGCTCGCGCAGGGCGAGCAGGACGAGCGCGGCGGCGTCGTCGGCCTCCCCTGCCGCGACGGAGGCGTCGACGAGCTCCTGCTGCTGCTCGGTGAGTGCGATGGTGGTGATCGGCATGGGATCCTCGGCTTTCGGTATACGAACTAACGCTAGTTCGCATACCAACACCCGTGGGTTGCGTATCCTTTAAACCTGGGTTTCCGATCCGTTTCGCGCACGACGGCAGGTATACGGTGACGCCATGCACGCCACCGACCCCGCTCCCGGCACCGTCGCCGGGGTCGCACCCACGCCCGTCGAGACCGCCCCTCAGCGCCCCGCCGACCGGGCAGACGCCGCGTTCCGGAGCCTGCGCTCCGCGATCGTCGAAGCCGCGCTCCCGCCCGGGACCCGCCTGCCCGAGGACGTGCTCGCCCAGCAGTACGGCGTCAGCCGGACGCTGATCCGCGGGACGCTCGCCCGCCTCACGACGGCGGGGCTCGTCGAGGTCGGCAAGGCCAAGTCGGCGCTCGTCGCCAACCCGTCGCTCACCGAGGCCCGCGAGACGTTCGAGGTCCGCCGGTGCCTCGAGCGCGAGGCGGTCCGGCTCATTGCCACCGGCCCGGGGGCCGCCGTCCGGGCCCCGCTCGACGCGCACGTCGCGCAGGAGGCCGCAGCCGCCGACTCCGGCGGCCAGGTGTCGGGGCGGCTCGGCGCCGAGTTCCACATCCTGCTCGGCGAGCTGAGCGGCAACGCGCTGCTCGAGCGCTACCTGGGCGAGGTCGTCTGGCGGTGCGCGCTCATCCTGGCCGTGCACGGCCGCAACCACGACCAGCACCGCTCCGTCGACGAGCACCGCGAGCTCGTCGACCTCCTGGCCACCGGTCGGGCCGACGACGCCGAGGCCCTCGTCGCGCGGCACGTCACGGCCGTCGAGGAACGCGCCCTCTCGACCGCGGCACCTGACGCACCGCTCGACCTGGTCACGATCCTGCGCCGCTACTGACCGGTCGCCGGCACCACACCCCACGTCGAGACCGACGTTTGCGGGCGAGACAGACGTCTGCAGAGGTCTGTCTCGCCGTGAAGTGCCTGTCTCGACAGGTGCCCTCGCACGTTGCGGCGGGTTCGGCGGGCGTGGCGCTCGCACCGCGAGGGCTTCCGCTGGGATCCTCACGCACATGGCGAAGCACCCCCTCCAGGCCGTCCTCCCGGACCGGCAACGGCGCACGCTCGACGAGCTGACGGCCGACCTCGACCTGTCCCACGGCGACCGGCAGTCGAAGCGGTCGGCGTTCTGGACGATGCTCGTGCTGTCGGCGGTCATCGCGAGCGCGGGCGTGCTGTCCGACTCCACCGCGACCGTCATCGGCGCCATGATCATCGCGCCCCTGTCGACGCCGATCATGGGCGTCGCCCTCGGGCTCGCGAAGGGCAGCCGCACTGCGATCCTGAGCGCCGCACGCTTCGTCGTGCTCGGCGCGCTGCTGGTCATCGCCGTCGGGGTCGTGTTCTCGCTCGTCATCCCCAGCACCACCAACCTGCTCACCAACAGCCAGATCTCCGGGCGCACGTCGCCCGGGCTGCTCGACCTCGTCGCCGCGATCGCCACCGGCTTCGCGGGTGCGATCGCGCTGGCACGACGAGACGTCGCGGCGGTGCTGCCGGGCGTCGCGATCGCCATCTCGCTGGTCCCGCCGCTGGCCGTCGTCGGCATCTGCTTCGGGCAGGGAGCGTTCGGGCTCGGCTTCGGCGCGCTGACGCTGTTCCTGTCCAACTTCCTGGCGCTGGTGCTGGCGGGCACCTTGGTCTATGCGACCACGGGCTACACCGCCGAGGCCGAGGAGCGTCGCGACGGTCCTCGGCGCCGCACCTACCTGACGATCGGGATCCTGTTCACGCTCGTCGCGCTGCCGCTGGTGCTCAACACGGTCGGGAACTACGTGCTCGCGCTCTACACGAACCGGGTGCAGGCGGCGGCCGACGCATGGGTGTCCCAGGTCCCGGGGGCGGAGATCACCGGCGTCACCCTGCAGGGCGACACCATCCACATCGAGGTCCGGACGCCCGGCGACCTTCCCGCCGGCGACGACCTGCTCACCGCGCTCGACGGCCGCGTACCGTCCGGCATCGGCGTCGTGGTCGACAGCTCGCGGGGCGAGAGCGTCGACGTCGGCGTCGTCGGGAGCTGAGCCCACCCTCGCGCTCCCCTGGCTCCCTCGCGGAGGTCAGCGCGGGGCGGACGGGCGCCAGAGGACGACCGCGCCGGCCTGGCCGATGGCGCGCGGCTGGCGCGGAGCCTGCGGCGCGCGGGCCGTGCGGCGGGTCGCGACGACGTCGCCGCGCGGGTCGGCCGTGAAGACGCGCCGCCCCGGGTCGACGAAAGCGCGCAGGTAACCCACCTGCGCCTGCAGCCGCTCGACGTCCGCCTCCAGGTCGAGGATGCGCTTGATGCCGGCCAGGTTGATGCCCTCGTCGTGCGAGAGGCGCTGCACCTCGCGCAGCGTCGCGACGTCGCGCAACGAGTACCGCCGGCCGCGGCCGGCGGTGCGCGAGGGCACCACCAGGCCGAGCCGGTCGTACTGGCGCAGCGTCTGCGGGTGCATGCCCGCCAGCTGGGCCGCGGCCGAGATGAGGAAACGCGGGGTGTCGTCGGGCGCCATCAGCCGCTCACATCTTCGCCAGGTCCATGAGCCCGGCCCGCACGTCCTCCCCCGACGTCGCAATGCCGAACGCCTGGACGGCCTCGCGCGCGGCGTCGGTCAGGCGCTGCGGGACGACGACCTGCACGGTGACGAGCAGGTCGCCCTTGCCGCCGATGCCGCGGCCCTTGACGCGCAGCCCGCGGCCGGACGGTGTCCCGGCGGGAACCTTGAGCCGCACGGTGGACCCGTCCAGCGTGGGCACCTCGATGGTGGCGCCGAGCGCCGCCTCGTCGAACGCGACGGGTGCCGTCAGGCGCAGGTTCATGCCGTCCGCGGTGAACACGGGGTGCGGTGTGACGTGCACGGTGACGACGAGGTCACCGGCGGGGGCACCGGGCTCGCCGGCGCGACCCTTGCCGCGCAGACGGATCTTCTGCCCGTCGCGCACGCCCGCCGGGATGCGGGCATTGACCGTGCGGCCCTCGACGGACAGGGAGACGGGCGCGCCCTCCGCGATGTCGCGGAACGGGAGCGTGACGCTGGCCGAAAGATCGGCGCCGGCCTGCGGGGCGCGCTGGAAGCCGCCCTGCTGCCCACCGAACATGCCGCCCAGCAGGTCCTCGAACGTCGCGCCGCCGGCGCGGTACTGCTGGCCGCGCGTGCTCTGCCCGAACATGCCGCCGAACATGTCCTCGAAGCCCGCGCCGCCGCCGGCGCCGCCACGGCCACCGGCCTGGAAGCGGGCGCCGCCGGTCATGGCGCGCAGCTGGTCGTACTGCTGACGCTGCTCGGGGTCGGAGAGCACCGCGTAGGCCTCGCCGACCTCCTTGAACTCGGCCTCCGCCTTCGCGTCGCCGGGGTTGTGGTCGGGGTGCTTGGTGCGGGCGAGCTTGCGGTAGGCCTTCTTGATGGTCGCGGCGTCGGCGTCCTTGGCCACGCCCAGCACCTTGTAGAAGTCCTTCTCGATCCAGTCCTGCCCGGTCACCTAGCCTCCTTCGTTTCCTTCGTCGTCCCCATCCCGCAACGTCCGAACCTTCGGTCGCTATGACGACCAGTTGCTCGGACGCTAGCGGTGTCCCGCTGTTGATTCCCCGCAACGTCCGAGCCTTCGGTCGCTATGACGACCAGTTGCTCGGACGTTGCGGGGATTGCACCTCTACTCCGGGTCGACGACCGCGACGCGGGCCGGGCGCAGCACCCGGTCGGCGAAGCGGTAGCCCGGCTGCAGCACGTTCTGCACCGTGGTCTCGGTGACCTCGGCACTGTGCCCGTGCATGAGCGCCTCGTGCACGGCCGGGTCGAACGCCTCGCCGGCCGCACCGTAACGCTCGACGCCGAGCCGCTCGAGCGTGGACTCGAGCTTCTCCGCGATCGACGCGAACGGGCCGGTGAGGTCACCGTGCTGGCGGGCCAGCTCGATGTCGTCGAGCACCGGGATCAGCGCCTCCGCCACCGAGGCCGCTCCCCGCCCGTGGGCGGCGAGCGTCTCGGCCTTGGACCGCTTCACGTACGCCGAGTACTGCTGCTCGAGGTTGTAGTGCGCCGCGTTGGCGCGCTGCACCTCCTCGAGCCGCTCGGCCGCGAGCTTCTGGGCCTCGACGAGACCCTCGAGCACGACGGCCTCCTCGGCCTCGGCTGCGACGGACTGCGCCGCCGCGAGCACCTCCTCCTCGGGCGTGCGCACCTCCCCCGTCTCCGGGTCGAGGCGACGCTTGTCCGTGGAGCGTGGCTCCTCGTTCGGCTCGTTGGCCTCGGTCACTTGGTCTCCTCGTCGTCCACGATCTCGGCGTCGACCACGTCCTCGTCGTCCGCGGCGGCCGAGGCGGGGGCCTCGTCGGCCGGGGCGGCGTCAGCCGAACCCTGGTTGGCGTAGATGGCCTCGCCGATCTTCTGCGCGGCCGTCGACAGGGCGGCCGTCTTGGCCTTGACCTCGTCGGCGTCCGTGCCCTCGAGCGCCACCTTCAGCTCGCCGACCGCGGCCTGGACCTCGGTCTTGACGTCCTCGGGCAGCTTGTCGGCGTTGTCGACCAGCAGCTTCTCGGTCGAGTAGACGAGCTGCTCGGCGGAGTTGCGGGTCTCGGCCTCCTCGCGGCGCGCCTTGTCCTCGGCCGCGTGCTCCTCGGCCTCCTTGACCATGCGGTCGATGTCCTCCTTGGGGAGGGCCGAGCCGCCGGTGATCGTCATCGACTGCTCCTTGCCTGTGCCGCGGTCCTTGGCGGACACGTGCACGATGCCGTTCGCGTCGATGTCGAACGTGACCTCGATCTGCGGCAGGCCGCGCGGAGCCGGCGCGATGCCGGTCAGCTCGAACGTGCCGAGCGGCTTGTTGTCCCGCGCGAATTCACGCTCGCCCTGGAACACCTGGATCAGCACGGACGGCTGGTTGTCCTCGGCCGTCGAGAAGATCTCGCTGCGCTTCGTCGGGATGGCCGTGTTGCGCTCGATGAGCTTGGTCATCACGCCGCCCTTGGTCTCGATGCCGAGGCTCAGCGGGGTGACGTCGATGAGCAGGACGTCCTTGCGGTCGCCCTTCATGACGCCGGCCTGCAGTGCGGCACCCACGGCGACGACCTCGTCGGGGTTGACGCCCTTGTTGGGCTCGCGACCGCCGGTGAGCTCGGTGACGACCTCGGTGACGGCGGGCATGCGGGTCGACCCGCCGACGAGGACCACGTGGTCGATGTCCGCGAGCTTGATGCCCGCGTCGCGGATGACGGCATTGAACGGCGCCTTGGTCCGGTCGATGAGGTCCTGCGTCATCTGCTGGAACTGCGCGCGCGTGAGCTTGCTGTCCAGGTGGATGGGGCCGTTCTCGCTCATGCCCAGGTACTGCAGCGAGATGTTGGTCGACGTCGAGGAGGAGAGCTCCTTCTTCGCCTGCTCGGCGGCCTCGCGCAGACGCTGCAGCGCGACCTTGTCCTTGGACAGGTCCTGCCCGTAGTTGTTCTTCACCTCGGCGACCAGGAAGTCGACGACGCGCTGGTCCCAGTCATCGCCGCCCAGGCGGTTGTCGCCGGACGTCGCGCGGACCTCGATCGTCGAGAAGCCGTCGTCGTCCTTGCCCACCTCGAGCAGGGACACGTCGAACGTTCCACCACCCAGGTCGAAGACGAGGATGAGCTCGTCCTCCTTGCCCTTCTCCAGGCCGTAGGCCAGGGCGGCAGCGGTGGGCTCGTTGATGATGCGCAGGACGTTGAGGCCCGCGATGGTGCCCGCGTCCTTGGTGGCCTGGCGCTCGGCGTCGTTGAAGTACGCCGGGACGGTGATGACGGCCTCGGTGACGGGCTCGCCCAGGTAGGCCTCCGCGTCACGCTTCAGCTTGGAGAGCACCCGCGCGCTGATCTCCTGCGCGGTGTACTTCTTGTCGTCGATCTCGGTGGTCCAGTCCGTGCCCATGTGGCGCTTGACGGACGTGATGGTCCGGTCGACGTTGGTGACGGCCTGGCGCTTGGCGATCTCGCCGACGAGCACCTCGCCCGTCTTGGAGAACGCCACGACCGACGGCGTCGTGCGCGACCCCTCGGCGTTGGCGATGACCGTCGGCTCGCCGCCTTCGAGGACGGCGACCACGGAGTTGGTGGTGCCCAGGTCGATGCCGACTGCTCGTGCCATGTGTGGATCCTTCTTTCGTTCCGGTGCTCGTGGACGCTCTTGAGTCCGCTGCGCTCAACCTTGCACCCGCCTCTGACACGATGCAAGCCGTTCGTCGCGAACTTGAGTCTGCTTGGCTCAACTTCAGCGCGCAGCTGAATGTTCCCTCGCGCCATGGGCGCGAGGCGCACGCGCTGATGGCCGGCGTTCGAGTCGCGCGCAGGTCGCGATGTCGCGCTGGGCGGCAGACTCCGTGCATGCCACATGACCACGCCACGTCCGAGACGCCGGGGCGGATGGGCGGCTCGCCCGAACGACCTGCGCGCTTCTTCGACAGTCCCGAGGAGTTCGGCGCGTGGCTGGCGCTGCACCACGACACCGAGACGGCGCTGTGGATGGGCTTGAAGAAGAAGGGCTCGGCCGATCGCGGCCTGACCTGGGAGCAGGCGGTCGTCGAGGCGCTTTGCTGGGGCTGGATCGACTCGGTCGTGCAACGCATCGACGACGAGACCCGGCGGCAGCGCTGGACGCCTCGCAAGAAGACGTCCCAGTGGAGCCGGGTCAATCTCCAGCTCGTCGAGCGGCTGCGCGCCGAGGGGCGGATGCAGCCGAGCGGGCTGGCGATCTGGGAGCAGCGCACCCGCGAGGAGGCGCCCTACAGCCACGAGCGACCGTGGGCCGGGCTGCCGGACTGGTATGCCGAGCAGCTCGCCGCATCGCCGGCGGCCACCGCCTTCTGGGAGGCGTCGACGGCGAGCTACCGCAAGGTCTGTGCCGTCTGGGTCACCTCAGCCAAGCAGGACGTCACCCGGGCCCGGCGGATGACCCAGCTGGTCGAGTGCTGCGCCGCGGGCGAACTCGTGCCGAACCAACGCTACGGCGAGGTTCCGCGGTGGTTGGCGCGGGCCGGCGCGGCAGCGGCAGAGGCGCGATGACGGTCAGGGCGCGGTCGGTTGAAGACCGCCCTCGATCCGAGCGTCGAGCATGTGGACGGTCGCGTCGACGGTCGCCAACGTGGAGGCGTCGTGCGACACGAGCAGGGTCGCGGCGCCGCGCTGCCGCGCCAGCGTGGTGATCAGGTCGACCACCTGGGTGCCCCGCTCGTGGTCGAGCGCGGAGGTCGGCTCGTCCACGAGCAGCACCTGCAGGTCCCCGACGAACGCCCGCGCGATGGCCACCCGCTGACGCTGGCCGCCGGACAGCTGCGCCGGACGCTTGGCGTGCTGCGGCCCGACGCCGACGGCGTCCAGGAGCTCCATCGCCTCGCGACGCACGCTCGCGGGGCGGCGCCCGCGCAGGTGGGCGTGCAGCTCGAGCTGCTCGAGGGCGGTCAGCGATCCGAGCAGCTGCGGTGACTGGAAGACGACGCCGATGCGCTCGAGCCGCACCCGGGTCGCCTCCGCCACGCTCGTGGACGGGCCGAAGACGACCTCGCCGCCGATGGTGACCGCACCGCTGCTGGGCTCGAAACCCGCCAGCGCGACGGCGGTGACGATCTCCGCGCGCCCCTGAGGGAAGTGACCGTAGAGGACGGGCTGGCTGTACTCGATCGCGTCGGCGAGCCGTCGGGTCGTGACGGCCTCCCAACCACGCTCCTCGGCGAGCGCGCGCGGCGACGACGATCCGCCCCCGTCGTACCTCGACCTGGCGGGCCTCAGCCCAGTAGCACTACTTGACGACGCGGACCTCCTGCGGCCAGCCACAACCCTCGGCGACCCTGCCCGCCCACACCTTCGCCGTCTCGAGGTCGGGTACGTCGATGACGGTGATCCCGCCCAGGTACTCCGTCGTCTCGGTGTAGGGGCCGTCGGTGACGACGACGCTGCCGCTCGTGGCGTCGGCGGAGAACGCATCGGCCATGTCTTCCTCGAGGCCGCCCGCGAAGACGAGGACCCCCGCCGCCTCCATCTCGCGGATCACCGCCATGCTCGGTTCCACGCGGCTCTGGAACCACTCGGCCGGGTGGTCCCCGACCCACTGCTGGTGGAAGTAGATGGCGTACTGAGTCATGTCGCTCCTCCTGCGTCGGCGCCCCACGCGCCGTCATCACCGTGACGCACGAGCCTGGCCCGAATCGACAGCCGGCGCCCGTCGAGCGGACGACTGGCACGATGCACTCCATGATCAGGTACCCGGCACCGCTGCGGCGCGGCGATCGCATCGGCGTGACGTCACCGTCGGCGGGCGTCGCGGGAGCAGCCGCGGAGCGCATCGACTTCTGCGTGCAGTGGCTGCGCGACGCCGGCCTTCGAGGTCGTCGTCGGGCAGCAGCTGGACGGTGCGGGCATCACCGCCGGGTCTGCGGCCGACCGCGCGGCCGAGCTCACCGCCATGCTGTGCGACCCGGACGTCCGGTGCGTGGTCCCGCCGTGGGGTGGCGAGACCGCGATCGACCTCGTCGACCTCCTGGACTGGGATGCGCTCGCCGCCGCGGACCCGACGTGGCTCGTCGGCTACTCCGACCTCTCGACCCTGCTGGTCCCGCTCACGACCCGACTGGGCTGGGCCACCGTGCACGGCGACAATCTCGCCGACACGCCCTATGAACCACCCGCCGGGCTGCTGAGCTGGCTCGACGTCGTCGGCGGGAAGGGCCCTCATCGGCAGCAGGACTCCGGTGTGGTCGCGGACTTCTGGCGGTTCGAGGAAGACCCGCGCGCGACGCGATGGAAGGTCACCGGCGGCGGGCGGTGGGACCTGTGCGGTCCGGAGACGCTGGAGGTCACCGGCCGGCTCATCGGCGGCTGCGTCGAGACCATGTGCAACCTCGCGGGCACGCCGTACGGAGACGTCGCGGCGTTCGGCCGCGAGCACGCCGACGACGGCCTCATCGTCTACCTGGAGGCGGCCGAGGACGAGGCTGCGACCATCTGCCGCAACCTGCACGGCCTACGCCTGGCCGGATGGTTCGACGACGCGAAGGCCGTGATCATCGGTCGGACGAAGGCGGCAGCCCATCCTCAGCTCTCCCAGCGCGAGGCCGTGCTCGACGCCCTCGGCCGCCTCGACCTCCCGATCGTCTTCGACCTGGAGATCGGCCACGTCCCGCCCCACATGCCCCTGCTCAACGGCGCGCTCGCGACGCTGACGGTGGACGACGACGTACGAGAGATCGTGCAGCACCTGGCGTGACCAGGCGTGCGACGATCGCCGGCATGTACGTGCGCGAGGCGACGGGAACAGCGCTTCACTCGCGGAACCGTCGACCTGGTCGTCGCTGACCGTTCTCTTGGCCTCGTCGACGAGCCCGACAGACGTCGCAGAGGAATCACGACCGGTCCACGGCTGTTGATCGTCTCGGTCCAACATCACCCCACCCCCGAACGACCGAGGAGCTGAGTACCGCGTCCGCCCACCCCCGCACCGCGAGCGAGTCGACCCCGTCCGCCGCTCCCGACGGGACGCTCCACCGGAGCCTGTCCCTGCGGCACCTCGTCATCTACGGGCTCCTGTTCATCGGCGTGACGGCACCCATGGGCACCTTCGGCGTGCTCGACGCGCGCAGCCAGGGCGCGGTCACGCTCGTGTTCCTCGTCGCGACCCTCGCGATGGCGTTCACCGCCTGGTCGTATGCGCGGATGTCCGCCGCGGTCCCGAAGGCGGGGTCGGTCTCGGCGTACGCGACCGCGGGGCTGGGGCGTCGGCCCGGGTTCCTGGCCGGCTGGATGATCGGGCTGGACTACCTGTTCATCCCGAGCCTCGCCGCGCTCTTCAGCGGGATCGCGACCCACGCCCTGGTACCGGCGGTCCCCGTGTGGGTATTCACGGCGGCGGCGGTCGTCGTCATCACGGGGCTGAATCTCGGGGGCGTGAAGCTCGCCGCGACCGTGGGGCTCGTCTCCCTGGTCGTGGAGCTCGTGGTGCTGGCCGCCTTCTGCGTAGGCGCGGTGATCATCCTGGTGCACGAGGGCGCCGCCCGGCCGTGGCTCTCCCCCCTCACCGGTCTCGACGGGTTCACGCTGGCCGGCGTCCTCGGCGCGGTCTCGGTGGCGGCTCTCGCCTTCCTGGGGTTCGACGCGATCGCGACGTTCGCGGAGGAGAGCACCGGCTCGTCCCGGCAGGTCGGGCGGGCGCTCCTGTTCTGCCTCGTCCTCGCGGGCTTCCTCTTCGTCGTGCAGACCTACCTGGCCGCCCTGCTCACGACGACGACACCCGCCGAGCTCGCCGCACACCCTGACCAGCAGGGCACCGTGTTCTACACGATGCTGGACGACCAGTTCGGGTCGTGGTTCGGCACGACCGTCACCGCGGTGCGCGCGGTCGGACCGGTGCTCTCCGCCCTCGTCGCCCAGGCCGCGGTGAGCCGCCTCATGTACGGGATGGCGCGCGACGGCCAGCTACCCGCTCGGCTCGGGACGGTCAGCCGCCGGACGGGTGTGCCGCGCGTGGCGATCCTCGTGTCCGCGGGCGCCACGTCCGTGATCGCGATCGCCGCCGCACTCAGGTCGGACGGACTCGACCTGCTCTCGTCCATGGTCACCGTCGGGGCGCTGACCGCGTTCGTGTTCCTGCACGCCGCGGTCGTCGGGTACTACGTCGTCGGAAGCCGCACCGAGCGGCGCGTGCTGCACACCGTCCTCCCTGTCATGGGTGCGGCGATCGTCGTCGCGGTGCTGGCGTCGGCCAGCCATCTCGCCCTCGAGATCGCGGCGGGGTGGCTCCTGCTGGGGCTGATCGTCATGGTGGTGCGCGGGCGCAGGAGCCTCCGGCCCCAGCCGGCGAGACCGACGATCGCGTAGCAGCGCGGCGATGGTCGGCGGAGGTGCGGCCGCCGTAATCGATTCGCACACCTCCGGACAGGCGCTGCGCGCGGCACAGTACGTCCGAACGCCGTCCACCGGGAGGAATCGTCATGTCCGTGCCAGGGAACGTCCGTCGGTGGAGCCGTGTGCTCGCCGTGCTGCTGGCGGGCGCCGCGATCGTCGGCGTGCACGCGACCGCCCAGGCTGCGCCGTCGGGCGGTGAGACCTCCCCGGTGACCGGCAACGCGACCTGGTTCGACAACCTCGGCTCGCCGTACGGCGGTTGCGGGCTCCCGCAGGACCACCTCGAGACGCAGAACTGGATCGCGCTGAACGTCTTCAACACGCCGGGCGACTACACGATGTACTCGCGTCCGATGGCGGGAGGCGATCCCAAGGTCGGCACGTGGGACAACGGTCTGAACTGCGGCCGCTGGGTGCGGGTGTCGATCGGCGACTACTGCACCGGGATCAACGACGGTGCCGCCGGGCAGGCGTTCTGCCGCAACGGCTCGTGGGTGTCGGACAAGTACAACGGCGCGACGCTCGACATGCTCGTCGCCGACAGCTGCGGCGACCCCAATGCGTGGTGCCGCGACGACCCGTACCACATCGACCTCGCCCACCAGGCGATCAACAAGTTCGTGAAGGACGGGACCGCGGTCGGCGACCTCGAGCCGGCTCACTGGGGCAACCGCCACGTCTCCTGGCAGTACATCCCGGCGCCCGGCTACACCGGCGACATCCAGATCGGCTTCATCCAGGGCTCCGAGCGGTGGTGGGGCGGGGTCTCGATCAACCACCTGCCCAACGGCATCCACGGCGTCGAGCACTACTCCAACGGCGCGTGGGTCACGACACCGATGAACACGGACATGGGGCAGTCGTACCTGGTGCAGCCGACGACGACCGGCGGGACCGACTACCGGATCCGAGTCAAGGACGTCACCGGCGCCTACCTCTTCGGCGGCCGCGAGTACTCCTTCTCGCTGCCCGCGAGCTGCGGCGGCAAGTGCTCGGCGCCGCGGACGGTCGTCTCGTACACGACGTCGGGCGGCACGACGACGCCCACGCCGACCCCGACCGCGACCCCGACGGCGTCCCCCACGCCGACCGTCACGCCCACCCCGACAGCTACGCCAAGGCCGACAATCACGCCCACTCCGACTCCGACTCCGACGGGCGGAACCGCCGCGTGCACCGCGACGTTCCGCGCGCTGAGCTCGTGGCCCGGCGGCTACCAGGGCGAGGTCACGGTGAAGGCGGGCACCTCCGCGCTCTCGTCGTGGAAGGTCACGGTGTCCGGCCTGAGTATGGGGAGCCCGTGGAACGGCGTCGCGACGGCGTCCGGCTCGACGACGACGGTGACGAACGCGCCCTACAACGGCGCCGTCGCCGCGGGCGGCACGACGAGCTTCGGGTTCATCGGCACGGGCACGGCGGCCACGCCGACGCTGACCTGCTCCTGACGTGCGGCGCCCCCGATACCTTGTGGTGCTAGGGTTGCATCCCTAGCGCTTCAAGGTATTGGGGGCACGGTCATGCACATCGAGAAAGACCTCGTCGCGGCGGCCGCGACACCGCTCGTCCTGGGCATCCTCGCGGACGGCGACCTGCACGGGTACGCCATCCTCAAGCGCGTCGGGGAGCTGTCCGACGGTCGCCTGCAGTGGACCGACGGCATGCTCTACCCGCTGCTGCACCGGCTCGAGCGGAACGGCTGGGTGTCGGCCCGGTGGGACGCGGAGTCGGGCCGCAAGCGCAAGCACTACACGCTGACGGCGGCCGGTCGCGAGGCGCTCGCGGACCGGCAGGCGCAGTGGGACGTCGTCGCCGACGCGTTGCGGCAGGTCTGGAACAACCTGCAGGGCCCGAGCGCGGCGGAGGCCTGGGCATGAGCGGCGTGCACGCGGGTCTCGAGGAGCAGATCGACCAGTGGCGCACGTGGGTGCTGCGGCGCCCGGCCATCACGCCCGACGACGCCGCGGAGCTCGAGGACAACCTGCGCGGCCGGGTCGACGACCTGCGCGCCGGCGGGCTCGACGACGACGAGGCGTTCCTGGTGGCCGTGCGGCGCATGGGCGACCTGGACGACGTCTCGCGCGAGTTCGCCCGCGAGCACTCCGAGCGGCTGTGGAAGCAGCTGGTGCTCGTGCCCGACGCGCCGTCCGACGCGGCCCGGCGCTGGCGCGACCTCGGTGTGCTGATCGCCCTAGCCCTCTGCGCCGGCGGGGCGGTCAAGGCGCTGCTCGCTCTCGGCGACGACGAGGGCTTCGCGCTGAACGTCGGCTTCGCGGTGCTGCCGTTCCTCGCGGCGTACTTCGCGTGGTCGCGGCGGCTGTCCGGCCGGGTCGTCGGCGCACTCGTCGGCCTCGCGGCGGCGGTCGCGGTGACCGTCAACCTGTACCCGTTCGTCGGGTCTCCCGACGACGACGTCGCGACGACCCTCGTCCTCGTCGCGACCCACCTGCCCGTGCTGCTGTGGCTGCTGCTCGGCGTCGCCTACGCCGGCGGCCTGTGGCGCGACCACGCCCGCCGCATGGACTTCGTGCGGTTCACCGGCGAGCTGGTCGTCTACTTCGCGCTGATCGCGATGGGCGGCGGTGTGCTCGTCGCCCTGCTGTTCGCGACCTTCGGCGTCGTCGACGTCGACGTCCAGCCGTTCGTCTCCGGGTGGCTCATGCCGTTCGCGGTCCCCGGCGCGTTCTTCGTCGCCGCGTGGCTGGTGGAGGCCAAGCAGGCCGTCGTCGAGAACATCGCGCCCGTCCTGACCCGCGTGTTCACGCCGTTGACGCTCCTGCTGCTCGTCGCCGTCCTCGTCGCCCTGCTCACCGGCGGTCAGCTCGACGCCGTCGACCGCACGCTGCTGATCCTCATGGACGCGATCCTGCTGCTGGTGCTGGGCCTGCTCCTGTACTCGATCAGCGCCCGCGACCCGCTGGCGCCCGGCACCGCGTTCGACTGGCTCCAGCTCGCCCTCGTCGTGACCGCCTTCGCGGTCAACGTCGTCGCGCTCGTCGCGATGGTCACCCGGATCGCCGACGCCGGCTGGACCGCCAACAAGACGGCGGCGCTCGGCCTCGACGCCGTGCTGCTCGTGCACCTCGTCGGAACGGGCTGGCTGCTGTGGCGGTTCCTGCGCCAGGGCGGCACGTTCGACGCCGTCGAGCGCTGGCAGACCCGCTACCTGCCGGTCTACGCGGCATGGGCGGCGATCGTCGTGGTGGCCTTCCCGCCGGCGTTCTCGTTCGCCTGACGGGCCGACCTCAGAGCTGGTCGATCGCGCGGTCGAGCCACTCGACGAGCAGGCCACGCTCGCCCGGTGAGAGCATCTCGAGACGCGGGGCGACGGCCCGCACGGCGACCGCGGCACCCCGCAGCGCATCGTCACCCTCGGGCGCGCCAGCGGTGTGCGCGGGGGTCAGGATCTGCGCGAGCACCGCCTCGTACATCGCCGCACCGAGCTCCGGGTCGCGACGCTCCGCCGGAGTGGCGAGCAGCGCGGTGAGCACCCCCACGCCGGCCGCCTGGACGAGATCCACGGCCCGCGCCTCCGTGACGCGCAGGCGTCCGATCTCGGCGACGCGGTGGATCCGCGCCTCGAGCACTTCTCTGCCCAACCGTGCGGCCGGCGAGGTCGCGACCCGCTCGGGATCGCTGAGCATCCGGAAGACGGCCGGGTTGGAGAGGCCGAACTCCAGCTGCGCCTGCCAGCCGGACCGGAGGTCGTCCAGCGGGTCGACGTCCGCGGCGCGAGCGGCGTCGACGACCTGCGCCTTGGCCGCGACCTGGGTGCGCATGACGTGCTCGGCGACGGCGTCGAGGAGCCCGTCCTTGTCGCCGAACAGGCGGTACAACGTGGGCGCCTGCACACCGGCGGCATCGGCGACCCCACGCGTCGTGACGGCGGCGGATCCACCCGCACGAAGCATCTCGGCGGCCGCGTCGATGATCCGCGCGCGCACGTCGCCCCGTCCAGGGGATCGCTCGATGGCCACGGACCCGCTCGCGCTCGGCATGCAGCCATGGTCACACAAGGCTGGTATCAGCGCTAATATCAGTGATACGGTGATCGCGTTTCCAACGATTCGGAGTACGTCATGATCATCGTCACCGGCGCGACCGGCGCCCTCAACGGAGCCACCGTCGATCACCTGCTCGACCGCGTGCCCGCCAGCGACATCACCGTCGTCGCGCGGGACGTCACCAAGGCTCAGCGCTTCGCCGAGCGCGGGATCGCCGTCCGGCACGGCGACTACGCCGCACCCGCGACCCTCCCGGCCGCCTTCGACGGCGCGGACCAGCTGCTGCTCGTGTCGTCGAGCGACCCTCGCGCCGACGCCGTCGCGCTGCACGAGGCGGCGATCGACGCGGCCGTCACCGCCGGCGTGGGCCGCATCCTCTACACGAGCCACCAGGCGGCGGCACCGACCAACCCGTTCGCACCGGCTCGGGACCATGCCGCGACCGAGCAGCTGCTCGCCGCCTCCGGGCTGGCCTGGACCTCCCTGCGCAACGGGTTCTACGCGCACAGCCTGACGTGGCTCGCCGGGCCGTGGCGCGAGACCGGAGCCATCACCGTCCCGGCGGACGGCCCGGTGTCCTGGACCGCTCGCGAGGACGCGGCCGAGGCGGCGGCCGTCGTCCTCGCCTCGGACGGCGCGTTCGACGGCCCGATCACGCTCACGGCGGAGACGGCCCCGACGTTCGCCGAGATCGCGGCCATCGCGTCGACGCTCGTCGGGCGGACCATCACCTCGACGGTCGTCGACGAGGAGGAGTGGGTCGCCGCCCAGGTCGCCGCCGGTCAGCCCGAGTACATGGCGCGGTTCGTGCTCGGCATGTACCAGGGCGCCCGCGACGGGTTCTTCGCCGGCACCGACCCGCTGCTCGGCACCCTCCTGGGCCGGGCGCCGCGGTCCGCGCTGGACGCGCTCGCAGCAGATCGCTGATCCGCCGAGCGGGTCTGTTCGTCGCGCCAAGGCGCAGACCCGCTCGATCCCTTGCGGGCAGCTCCGGACGGCTGCGAGCCTGAAGCCCCCGTCGACCCGGAGGCACCCATGGGCAAGCTGATCTACGCCGCGAACACGTCGCTCGACGGCTACGTCGAGGACGAGAGCGGCGCGTTCGACTGGTCGGCGCCCGACGAGGAGGTGCACGCGTTCTGGAACGAGCACGAGCGCGGCATCGGCACCTCGCTCTACGGCAGGCGCATGTACGAGACGATGCGCGTCTGGGCGGACGACGACTGGCTGGCCGACGAACCCGAGGTGGTGCGCGAGTACGCGCAGATCTGGCGCGACGCGGACAAGGTCGTCTACTCGTCGACGCTCGACAAGGTCACGACGGCGCGGACCAGGATCGAGCGGACCTTCGACCCCGAGGCGGTGCGACGCCTCAAGGACGAGTCCGGCGCGGACCTGAGCATCGGCGGTGCGACGCTGGGCGCTGAGGCGTTCCGGCACGGCCTGGTCGACGAGTGCGTGCTGCTGCTGGGCCCGGCGATCGTGGGCGGCGGCAAGCCGGCACTGCCGCGGGGCGTCCGGCTCGACCTCGAGCTGCTGGACCATCGGCGGTTCGCCGGCGGCGTGGTCTACGTGCGTCACGCCGTCCGGAACGCGACCTGACCGCCACGGCGCCTGGCTGGTCAGAGCACGCTGAATCCCTCCGGCAGCGGCCGCCGGCCCGTCAGCGCGAGCAGCGGCGCGCCGGAGCGGCCCCGTGCTGCGGCGACGTCCGCGGCCAGCCGAAGCGCCGCACGCGACGCGGCGAGCGGCGGCTCGCCGTCCGCGCCCAGCGCGGCGCGCAGGTCGAGCGTGTGCACGACGAGCTCGAAGGTGCGGGTCGGGAGGTAGTCGACGAGGCGGATGCCGCCGACGATCGTCGTGACGAGCTCGGACCCGTCGCAGGCAGCGACGAGAGGCAGGACACGGTCGGCCAGGACGGCCACCGCGGCGACCGGGTCCGCACCCAGAGCCTCCCCCGCCACCCGGCCGCGCTCCGCGACACCGGGACCGGCCGCGAGCGCCCTCGTCGCGAGGTAGTAGTCGACGGGCGTCGCGACCTCGACCGATGCGGCCGGGCGCGCCAGGTACTCCTCGACGGTCAGGAACGAGCGCGTCGTGTGCCCGACGAGCGCCCGCACGTCCCACTCGCCGAGACCGTGCTCGCTCCAACGCCCCGCAGCGCCAGGAACCGTCGCGACGAACCACTCCGCCGCTGCCGCGTACGCCGCCTTCTCGTCGTCCCACACCGTCATGGACAGACGGTAGACGCGCGGCGGCGGGGTCGACCACGACCGAAGAGTCGGGCCCTTGACAAGATTGTTTGTCAAGACGAGGCTGGGCCCCATGCAGGACATCGAGGTCATCGAGGACGCCGCGGCCGCGGCCGTGGCGCTGGACCCCGTCCGGGCCCGGCTGCTCGCGGAGCTGGCCGCACCGGCCTCCGCCGCCGGGCTCGCGGCGCGGGTCGGCATCACGCGCCAGAAGGTGAACTACCACCTCAAGGCGCTCGAGGCGCACGGCCTGGTGGAGCTCGCCGAGGAGCGCCGTCACGGCGGGCTCACCGAGCGCGTCCTGCAGGCGAGGGCGTCGTCGTACGTCGTGTCCCCGGCCGCGGTCAGCGTGTCGGCCGCGGACCCGGGAGCGAGTGCCGACCGGCTCTCCGCCGGCTACCTCGTCGCGCTCGCCGGCCGCGTGGTGCGGGAGGTCGGAGCGCTCGCACGACGGGGCGTGGGCGGTCGTCGTCTGCCGACCCTCACCATCGACACGCAGATCGGGTTCTGCTCGGCCGCCGACCGCGCCGCGTTCGCCGACGACCTCACCGCCGCCGTGCTCGACCTGGCCGCGCGCTACCACCACGACGACGGGCAGCCGTACCGGCTCGTCGTCGCCGCCCACCCCGTCCCCGAGGAGCAGCCATGACCACGACCACCGACGTCCCGTACCGCCTGGAGTTCGCCGTCGAGGTGCCCGGCACGCCCGAGCAGGTGTGGGAGGCGATCGCGACCGCGAAGGGCATGAGCGCATGGTTCCTGCCGACCACGCTCGAGGAGCGCGAGGGCGGCTCCCTGCACTTCGCGATGGGCCCCGAGATGGGCTCGGACGGCCAGGTCACGGGGTGGGATCCGCCGCGTCGCCTGGAGTACCAGGAGGACTGGGCTGCCCTGATGGGCAAGGAGCCCGACGCGCTCAGCCCGCTGACCTCGGAGTTCTTGGTCGAGGCGCGGTCTGGGGGGACCTGCGTCGTGCGCGTCACCAGCAGCGGGTTCGGCACGGGCGCCGACTGGGAGCAGGAGTGGTGGGACACGCTCGCACCCGGTTGGTTGCCGTCCTTCGACAACCTGCGCGTCTACCTGCGGGACTTCGCCGGGCAGGAGGCCACGCTGCTGGAGGTCGGCGCCCCGCACGCCTGTACCGGCGCGGCGCTCTGGTCCACGCTGCGCGACGAGCTCGGGCTCGTGAGCGAGGGAGAGACCGTCGAGGTCAACGGCGCCACCGGCACGGTCGAGCGGATCGGGCAGCGGCACGCTCTCGTCCGGCTGACCGCGCCCGTACCGGGGCTGCTCAGCGTCGTCGCCTGGGCCCAGGAGGACGACGCCTCCTTCGCGATCGTCCGGGCATACCTGTTCGCCGCCGACGCTGCGCACTACGTGCAACGCGAACGGGACAGCTGGCAGGCGTGGGTCGAAGGGCTGCCCGTCCCCGCGTGATCGGACTCGGACGACGAGGGCCCGGCCCTCGGAGCCCCCGACGGGCGCTGCGAGCGACGCGAGGTGAGACTGACCCGATGAACCTTGCATCGCCCACCCTGACCCTCCCCGGCGGATCGATCCCCGTCCTCGGCCTCGGCACCTGGCAGTCCGAGGGCGGACAGGCCGAACGCGCGGTGAGCACCGCCCTGCAGCTCGGCTACCGGCACATCGACACCGCGACCGGCTACGGCAACGAGGCGGAGGTGGGACGGGCGCTCGCAACGGTCGGGATCGACCGCGACGAGGTCTTCGTCACCACCAAGCTCCCGCCGGACCACGCCCACCGCGCACGCCAGACCCTGACCGAGTCATTGGCCGCGCTGGGCACGGACCACCTCGACCTGTGGCTGATCCACTGGCCGCCCAACAAGGTCGCCTCCCCCGAGACGTGGGAGGCGTTCCGCGAGGCGCGCGACGAGGGCCTGGTCCGCTCGATCGGGGTGTCGAACTACTCGATCGCGCAGATCGACGAGCTGATCGAGGCGACCGGCGAGGCGCCGGCCGTGAACCAGATTCCGTACAGCCCGAAGGACCACGACCCCGACCTGCTCGCGGCGCACCGCGAGCGGGGCGTGGTCGTCGAGGGTTACAGCCCGCTCAAGCGGACGGACCTGTCGTCCGACGTCCTCGCCGAAGCCGCTCGCGCGCACGGCGTGACACCCGCGCAGGTGGTGCTGCGCTGGCACGTGCAGCACGACGTGGTCGTCATCCCGAAGTCCACGTCGCGCGACCGCATCGAGACGAACGGCGACCTGTTCGGCTTCACGCTCACCGAGGACCAGATGGCGACGATCGACGCGCTGGGGTGAGGGGTTCCTGGACCGACGTCCGCGCCCGCGCTCAACCGAGCGCGGTGGCCACCTGGTCGAGGATCGACCCGACGAGCATCGCCGCCCAGATCACGGCCGACACCTGCGCGATGGCCATCACGACGATCGCGGTCCACATCGGGGCGAACGCGCCCGCGCCACCGACCTTGCGCACGACGACGCTGCGACCGATCACGTAGATGATGGGGCTGAGGATCGACCACGCCCAGTGGAACGGGCGGACGACGCCGACACGGGCCAGGTACTTGGAGTCCTGGTAGGCCAGGACCACGAGGCCGACGGTCAGCACGAGCCCGACGAGCGAGACGATCCCGTAGCCGGCGCCGAGGAACCCGCTGACGTCGGGCGGTGGGACGTACGCCGAGCTCCCGCTCTCCGAGGCGTGCCCCACCGCCCGCAGGTAGTCGGCGATCGACGACGTGTCGACGCGGTACAGCCACGGCGTGAACGCACCCAGGATCGGCAGCACCGCCAGCAGCCAGATGCCGATCCCCTGGACGGGTGTCCCCTCGGGCAGGCGCGGTCGCTGGGCCTTGCCGCCCACCGGGACCGTCTGCGGCGTCCAGCTCGACCCCTCCCAGTACCGTTGGGGCGCCTGCCCCCACGGGTCCGGGTACCAACCGGGCGCTGCAGGCGCAGCCGTCCCGGCACCACCCCACCCCTCGTTCATCGACACGGGCGACTCATCTCTGTGCGTGGCTGCTGGACTGCGCGCGAGCGTAGCGGGAATCGTGGCCGGGCGGACGACGTACGGTGGCCGGGTGCAGGTGACATCGCGGCAGGTGGCGCAGCGGATCGCGGAGCTCGTCGGCGTCCCGCCGCGCGCGACGACGGTCCTCGAGGCGGAAGCCGACCCGGTGTACACGGCGAAATCGGCGTTCATCGCCGAGCACGGGCTCGTCGTCCTGCACCTGCACGACGCGTGGCACGACCGCCGACCGGACGGCATCCGCACCGGCACGGCCCGCGCGCTGCGGTACGTCGGCGAGCCCGGCTCCCCCGTGTCCGCCGTCGCCCTGCAGCCCGGCTTCCAGGGGTTCGCCCTCAACCGGCGCGCCCTCGCCCGGCCCGACGTCGACGTGATCGTCATCGGGGAGGGCCACGAGTGGGAGACGAGTGGGAGACGGGCGAGTACACGGCCGACGCGGTCACCGCGGGGAGGTGCACCGGGATCGTCGTCGTCGGGCACGTGCCGTCCGAGCAGGATTCCGGTGGAGCTCGTCGCGACCGCCGACCCGTTCCGCACCGTCGTGAGGTAGTCCGGCTCAGCCGATGGCCGCTCGGATCGCGCTCGCGTCCTCGTCCAGGAGGGGCCTGTCGCGCTCGCCCGGCTCCGGGAGCGTCAGCGACCAGCCGTCGTCGACGTAGCGCGGGATGACGTGCAGGTGGAAGTGGAAGATGGTCTGGAACGCCGCCGCGCCGTCGCAGACCAGGAAGTTCACACCCTCGCAACGCACGCTCGAGCGCCGCAGGGTGCGCGCCAGGTCATGGCCCACCGACCAGAGGTGCGCACCGACGTCCCGGTCGAGGTCCTCGAACCCCACCGCGTGCGTTCGCGGGACGACGAGCAGATGGCCGCGCACCACCGGGTAGCGGTCCATGAACGCCACGGCGGTCTCGTCCTCGTGGACGATGCTGGCACGGTGCTCGCCCGCGACGATGTCGCAGAAGATGCACTCGTCGGTGGTGTGCGTCATGCCCGCCAGCGTGGCAGCGGCACGAGTCACGGGCATACCGTTTTCCGCCGTGCGGGACGCCCCTGCCCCACTCGACCCCCGAGGGCCTACGGTTCGGGCATGTCCCGCATCGTCGCCGTGGTTGCCGCGTTCGTGCTGATGGTCGTCGTGCCGTCGTCGGGCGCCTCCGCCGCGTCCACGTCCGGCGTCACCTACGTGGGCCACGGGACGGCGCGGTCGTGCACGCCCGCGGCGCTGGCGAAGGCCGTGCGCAAGGGCGGGACGGTGAAGTTCCGGTGCGGGCCGAAGCACGTCACGATCGCGCTCGACCGCACGCTCGTCGTCTGCAACACGACCACCTGCAAGCACCCGTGGGTCGACAGCCGCGCGAAGGTCGTCAAGAAGCTGGTCCTCGACGGCGGCGGCACGGTCACGCTCTCGGGCGCCGGCAAGCGACCGATCCTCTACGCCAACACGTGCGCGGAGTCGCTGGGCTGGCTCGACGCGCACTGCGACACCCAGAAGACGCCGCACGTCGTCGCGAAGAACCTGACGATGCGCAACGGCAACGCGACCAAGGCGCCGACGTTCCAGGGCCACCGGCTCGACGACCTGCGCGGCGGCGGCGCCATCGCGATGCGCGGCGGCCGGCTGACCGTCCAGCACGTCACGTTCCGCGACAACCGGTGCGTCAAGGCCGACTCCGACGCCGGCGGCGGCGCGGTCCGCCTCGTCGGCCAGCGGGTGACAGCCCGCCTGCTCGACTCGACGTTCGTACGGAACCGTTGCGCCAACGGCGGCGCCGTGTCCTCGCTGCAGGCGCCGATGCTGCTGCGGGGCGACACGCTCACGGACAACGTCGCGACCGGCCACGGCGCGTCGTCGGGCAAGGGCGGCAACGGTGGCGCCGTGTACTTCGACGGCACCAAGCAGCACGTGACCGTCGACCGCTCGAGGATCCAGCGCAACCGCGCCTCCGCGGGCGGTCCGGGCGTGTTCTACGTGAGCAACGACCGGACCGGGACGCTCACGATCACGCGCTCGACGATCACCAAGAACACCGGCGCGAGCTTCTGGACGGGCGAGACGCGGAGCATCTTCTTCCTCGGCAAGCACCTCGTGCGCTCCGGATCGACGATCACCTGACGGCGGCCCGGCCGGGTTCAGATCAGCTCGACGCCGTCCGCCTGCGGTCCCCGGTCGCTCTGGCGGACCTTGAACCGGACCCGGTCGCCCTCCTCCAGGACTTCGTCGCCCCGCACCACCGACACATGCACGAACAGGTCGTCGCCGCCGTCGTCGGGCGTGATGAAGCCGAAGCCGCGCTCGTCGTCGTACCGCGCGACGGTCCCCACGCCACCGCGAGCCGGAGCACCCGACGACGGGCGTCCCGAGCCGCCCCGGCCCGGGGACCTGCGACCCGCGCCGCCGACGAGCTGCACGTTGCGTGCGAGCGGGCCCCGGTCGCCGGCGGCGACGTCGTAGGTCACGCGGTCGCCCTCGGAGAGCTCGGTCAACCCTTGCGGCAGGGCCTTGACGTGCACGAACAGGTCGTCGCCGCCGTCGTCCGGCACGACGAACCCGAAGCCCTTGGCCTCGTCGTAGAACGACACCGTGCCGTCGGCGCCGTCGGACGCACCGCGCGCCGGCTGCGCCGCCTGGGCGCCGAGCGGGAGCAGGTGGTCCGCCTGCGGACCCTTCTCGCCATCGACGACGAGGAACGCGACGCGCTGGCCCTCGGAGATCACACCGCCGCCGACGATGGCCGAGCTGTGCACGAAGATCTCGCCGCGACCCTCGTCGGGCGTGATGAAGCCGTAGCCCTTGGTCGGCTCGTACCAGGTGACCGTGCCGAGGACGCCCAGCGGCGCGTCGGCGGCGCGGTCACCCGTGACCCGGACACGGCGCGCCTGCGGGCCGCGGTCCCCCTCGCCGACCTCGAACTCGACCTCCTGCCCCTCGCGGAGCACTCGGTCCTCGCCGACGATCTCGGAGGCGTGCACGAACAGGTCGTCGCCCCCGTCCCCGAGGTCGAGGAAGCCGAACCCCCGCTCGGCGTCGAACCAGCGGACAGCTCCGTGAGGCACGGTGAACTCCTTCTCGCAGATGGTGATGCTCCCCCAGTGTCCCTCACCACGCTCGTCGTGCCCGCTCGTCCGAGCTGCCGATAGGTTCGGTCCGTGCCCCACCTGCTCGGTCAAGGAAGTCACGCGGTGCGCCTCGACTGGGGGCTCACCGGCGCCGTGGCGGCCGGGGCCGACGTCTCCGTCATCGTCGACGTCCTCAGCTTCTCGACGACCGTCACCGTGGCCGTGGGGCGTGGGACTCGTGTCTACCCCAGTCCGTGGGCGGGCGAGCGAGCTCAGGCGCTCGCGCTGCGGCACGGCGCGAAGCTGGCCGTCGGGCGGCTCGAGGCGACGAGGGGAAGCGTCGTCGCGCCGTCGCTGTCACCTGCCACCTTCCTCACCCGCGACCCCGTCGAACGACTCGTCCTCCCCTCGCCGAACGGATCGGCCATCGCGGCGGCGCTGTCGGAGGAGCGTTCGCGCGTGGTCGTCGGGTGCCTGCGCAATGCCCGGGCGGTCGCCGTGCACATCGGTCACGCGCTGGACCGAGGCGCGAGTGTCGGGGTGATCGCGGCAGGCGAGCGCTGGAGCGAGGACGGAACGTTGCGCCCCGCACTCGAGGACCACCTCGGGGCGGGAGCGATCCTGTCGCACCTCGCGGCACTTGGGCACGGGCACCGCTTCAGCCCTGAGGCGGAGTCGGCCGCGACGCTCTTCGGCGCGTCGCTCGGCGCCCTGGACCGCCTGATCCACGGATGCGTCGGAGGCCGCGAGCTCACCGCCATGAGATTCGGGGACGACGTCGCGATCGCAGCCGCGCTCGATTCGACCGCGACCGTTCCCGTCCTGCGCGACGGCGCATTCGTCGACGCGGGCGAGGCCTCGCATGGGTAAAGCCAACTACCTCGTCGACGGGCTCTCCGGCACGGGGAAGACGACGGTCGCCGACGAGCTGGCGCGCCGCGGACTCCAGGCGATCCACGGCGACCGCGAGCTCGCGTACCCGGGCGACGCGCGGACCGGTGAGCCGTTCGAGACCAGCGGGCGCGACGACCACATCTGGGACGTCGCAAAGGTGCGCACGCTCGTCGCCGATCGACGGCAGGACGTCACGTTCTTCTGCGGCGGTTCCCGGAACTTCCCCCAGTTCCTGGACGTGTTCGACGCGGTCTTCGTCCTCGAGGTCGACCTGACCACGCTGCACCAGCGCCTGGACGCGCGGCCGGACGACGAGTGGCGCGACGGGGTCGCGACGGACCGTGAGCTGATCACGCGGTGGCACGCGACGAAGGAGACCGTCCCGGCCGGGATCGCCATCGACGCCACCGCGCCGATCGAGCAGGTTGTCGACGAGATCCTGGCCCGGTGCGGCATCGACGCGTGACCGCAGGTCAGTCCTGCTTGGCCGCTCCCCAGCCGTGCCACCGGTCGAGCTCGACGAGCACGCTCACGCGAGGCCGGTCGCGCACCGCGTAGGGCTCTCCGCCGTAGTGCCGCGAGAGCCGGTCGATGTCGACCAGGTCGACGTCGTCGCGGATCTCGACGACACGCCCCTGGACGCTCACGTGCGTGTACCAGTTGCCCTCCGCGAGCGCCGTCAGCGCGACGTGCGGATCCTTGCGCAGGTGCTTCAGCCGTGCGCGGCCCGCGTCCAGGTTGAGCAGGATGCGGCCGTCGTCCTCCAGCAGGTACCAGGTCGCGACCGTGACCGGGTGGCCGTCGGGGTGAATCGTCGCCATGACGGCAGGGTTCGGGCGGGCGAGCAGCGCCGCGACGTCGTCGGGCAGCGGGAGGTTCGGCATGAAGGGACTCCTATCCGTCGTGCGGCGCACTGCCGCACCCCCAGCGATATCACTGCGCGTCGGACGCCGCGAGCGCCCGGGCGTTGTGCCCGGCATGCGGGCATGGTGTGCTGAAGGTTCCGATCCCGGGGAGTCATCGTGCGCGAACTCGTCGTCACCCAGAACGTCACGCTGGACGGCGTGGTCGACCTGTCCTCGGGCTGGTTCATGCCGCAGGGCGCGGGCGAGCAGGACGGCTCGACCGACGACATCGGCGAGGAGATCGCGGCGCAGGACGCCCGGTCCGACGCCCTGCTCGTCGGCCGGCGCACGTTCGAGGACTTCCGCGGCTACTGGCCGCACCGCGACGACGACACCACGGGGATCTCGGCTTACCTCGACGGGGTCGACAAGTACGTCGTCTCGGGCACGCTGACCGAGCCCGGCTGGGAGAACACCACCGTGATCTCCGGCGACCTCGCCGCCGGGATCGCCGCCCTGAAGGACCGTCCGGGCCTCGACATCGTCGCCACCGGGAGCATCCGGCTCGTGCACGAGCTGGCCGCGCGCGGCCTGGTCGACGAGTACCGGCTGTTCGTCTACCCCGTCGTCGTCGGGAGCGGACGTCGACTCTTCGCGCCCGACGCCCCGGCACCCGAGCTGCGGCTCGCGGGGACCCGCACGTTCCGCTCCGGCGTCGTGCTGCTGACGTACCGCGTGCTGCGCCCGGCCTGATCGAGCAGTCAGTCCCCGGGGATCTCGAAGCGGACGATCACGATCTCGTCGTCCGCGGCGAGGTCGGGGTAGTAGTCGCGCAGGGCAGGCAGGACATCCGCGGCACGGTCGAAGCCGTCGGCTCGCGCGTCGTCGTCGGTCAGCTCGCTGACGGGCTTCGCGACGGTCGAGACGATGCGCCCGGCCAGCGTGACCTCCTCGTCTAGCTCGAACACGAGCCTTGCCGGTCCGACGTGGACGGGGTCCTCGAACCGCAGGGTGACGCGCTTGGTGCCCGCACGGACGGCGGCGAGGTGCGAGCCGCGGAACCGCAGCCGCTGGACCGCCTGCGCACGCGTCGAGTAGCTGTGCGGGAGCAGGTCGACGACGGGCACCACCCGGACGCCGTCGTCGGCTGGGACGAGCACCCGGATGTCGGGGAAGTAGTCCGCGAGCACCTGACGGTCGCGTCCGCACGGCGCCAGGACGCCACGGCCGTCGTCGCCCACCGCCACGATCAACCGCGGCCGCCGCGCGCCTGCGGCGCGTGCCGTCGCCAGCGCCACCAGCTCCGCGCACGGGCCGCCCGTGAAGTGATAGAGGTTCAGGCCGACGTGCGTGCGGCCGTGCTCGTCGAGCACCGCGGCGGCGACCGTGTGCACGTCCCCGTCGCCGTGCTCGCGGACCGCGGAGCGCGCGGCGTCGACGAGCGCGTCCTGAGCGGACTGGTCGATCGGGTGCGTCGTCACAGCCCGCGAGCCTAGTCGGCGCCCGACGATCGATGACCGCGACCGCCGACGACACCGTGAGGGCGGCGCCTTAATCGGTTCACACGGGTGCATGGCTAGCGCGACCGTGGTGGAGTCGAAGCGCTTGCGTCCCCGACCGCACCGTCGCGATCGCGTCCCACGCGAGCAGCAGCGAACGGCCGTCCACCCCCGGGCGGCGTTCGGCCATCGCCGGAGCCGTCCATGGCCTTGTGGGTGCTCCCTGTCAGGAAGGGACCACCTCGTGCTCCCATCACGTCCCGCCGTACTGGCCCGCAAGATGATGACGGTCGCCGCGGCGCTCGCGGTCACCGCGGTCGGCTCGATCGCCGTTGTCGACCAGGCCAGCGCCGCCACCGGCTGCAAGGTCGACTACGCCGTCACCAGCCAGTGGCCCGGCGGCTTCACCACCAACGTCAACGTCACCAACCTGGGCAGCGCCGTCACGGCCTGGGACCTCGGCTTCTCGTTCAGCGCCGGCCAGGCCGTCACACAGCTGTGGAGCGGCACGGTCACCCAGACCGGTCCCGCCGTGAAGGTGCACAACGCCGCGTACAACGGATCGCTGGCGACGAACGGCTCCACGTCGTTCGGCTTCATCGGCACCTACGGCTCGTCGAACCCGGCCCCCACCGTGTTCACGCTCAACGGCGTCGCGTGCACGGGCGCCCCGGTGACACCCAGCGGCACGACGACGCCGACCACCACCCCCACACCCACGAAGTCCGCGACTCCGACGCCCACCCCCACCGCGACCGCCACGCCCACCCCGACCCCCACGCCGACGGCTACCACCACGCCCATCACCGGCTCGGCCGCACAGCTCGTCACCGCGCTGGGCAAGGGCTGGAACCTCGGCAACCAGCTCGAGGCCAGCAACAACGGCGTGCCGTCGGAGACGGCGTGGGGCAACCCGGTCATCACCGGGGCGCTCTTCGACAAGGTCAAGGCCGCCGGCTTCTCGACCGTCCGCATCCCGGTCTCCTACCTCAGCAAGATCGGCGCGGCCCCCAGCTACACGGTCGACGCCGCGTGGCTGAACCGTATCCAGGAGGTCGTCAAGCTCGCGTCCGACCGCGGCCTGTACGTTGTGGTCAACATGCACGGTGACGGCTACAAGGGCGTCGCCGGCTCGTGGCTGATCTGCGACGCGTCCGACCAGACCACGATCAAGGCCAAGTACGCGAAGGTCTGGCAGCAGGTGGCCACCAAGCTCGCGGGCTTCGACGGGCACCTGATCCTCGAATCCATGAACGAGGAGTTCGACGGCCAGTACGGCACGCCCACGCAGCCCTGCTACAACAACATCAACGCCTACAACCAAACGTTCGTCGACACGGTCCGCCAGACCGGCGGCAACAACGCCTCGCGGTGGCTGATGGTCCCGGGCTGGAACACGAACATCGACTACACGGTGGGCAGCTACGGCTTCGTGATCCCGACCGACACGTACCGCTCGTCGGCCATCCCCGCCGCGGACAAGCGCCTGATGATCTCCGTCCACTACTACGACCCGTGGGACTTCACGGGCCAGGAGGACGGGAACGTCACGCAGTGGGGCCCGAACGCGACGAACTCGGCGAAGAAGTCCACCTGGGGCCAGCAGGACTACATGGACACGCAGCTGAAGAAGATGTCCGACACCTTCGGCAGCAAGGGCTACCCCGTGTTCATCGGTGAGTACGGCTCGATCGACAAGACGGCCTTCGACTCGGCGAACAACACCTACCGGGCCGACTACGCCCGCACCCTGGTCGCCACCGCCAAGAAGTACGGCGAGGCCACGGCCTACTGGGACAACGGCTACAACGGCCAGTTCGGCTTCGGGCTGTTCGACCGCAGCTCGGCGACCGTCACCCAGCAGGGCATCATCAACGCGATCATGACGCCGTGACTCCTCGGGTCGCGGGTTGCCCGTCGGTGCGCTGGTTGCAGCGCACGGTTCGACGGACAACCCGCGACCCGCGCAGGTGTCGGCCTCAGCGCACCGGGCCGCGCAGGCCGTCGATCGGGACCTCGTCCCAGGTGGCGAACGGGTCGTCGCCGACCTCGGCCATGAGCGCCGGCCGTGCAGCCGCGGCGGCCTCGGCCGACTCCCACAGCGCGACGCCGACGAGCCGCCCGTCCTCGTCGTCGACCACGCCGACGAACTCGAGCCCGGCCTGCTGGCGCGCGACGGCGCCGTACCGCTGCATCGAGTCGATGACAGCCTCGCGGTGCTCGGGCTTGGGCGTGTGCACGGACACGACGGCATAGGTCATACGCGGCATTCGACCACCGCGCGCCCCGCTCGACCACCCCCCGCACGCGTCGCGTTCTGGGTTCCTGCCGCTGTTCGCGCGAAAACCGGAACACGACGGCCGAGGCCGGTCAGCGGGCCGCTGCGCTCCAGGCGATGCGGCGGAGGACCAGGGCCGACGCCGCGGCGCTGACCAGCTCGCCCGCGGCGAGGCCGACCCAGATGCCCGTCGTCCCGTACGCGCGACCCAGCACCAGGACCAGCGGGACCTTGACGACGACGAGCGTCCCGACCGAGAGCACGTACGACGGGCGCGGGTGCCCGACGGCCTGGAAGTACGCCGAGACCAGCGGCGTGACGCCCGCGGCGGCGAAGCCGACCGCCATGATCCGCAGCGCGTCGGCCGCCGACGAGCGCACGGCGGGCTCGTCGACGAAGAAGCCGACCAGCGGCCCAGCGGCAACCGCGACGAGCGCAGCCGCCGCCACCGAGTAGACCAGCGTCGCCCGCAGCGACAGGACGCGGGCCAGCACGACGCGGTCTACCAGCCGGCGCCCCGCGTTGTAGCCGACGATCGGCTGCATGCCCTGGCTGATGCCGAGCTGCGGCATGGCGACGAACGTCTGGATCCGCGCGCAGATGGCGAATGCGGCGAGCGCGGTGGCGCCCCCGACGGCGACCAGGGTCGTGTTGACCACCACTGCCAGAAGCGTCGCCCCGAACCCGGCCAGGAACGACGGCGCCCCGATCCCCAGCACCGTGCCGACGGTCCGCGCGCGCGGGCGCAGGTCGGCGGGCGAGACCCGGTAGGGCCGACGACGCTGCACGAAGAAGAACCACACGCTCATCGCCGCGGACACGGCCTGGCCGCCGACCGTCCCCAGCGCGGCGCCCCGCACGCCCAGGTCCAGCCCGTAGATGAGCAGCGGGTCGAGCACGATCTGCACGACGACGGGCACGACCCACAGCATCGTCGAGAACCGCATCCGCCCCTCGGCGCGCACCAGGCTGGAGAAGCCCGTCGACACGACCGCGCCGGCCAGGATGACGACCGCGTAGTCGTGCGCGTAGCCGAAGGTCTCGCCCTGCGCCCCGAGCGCCCGCAGCAGCGGGTCGAGGCCGAGCAGCCCGACGACCGTCGTCGTGAGCGCCGCCGCCCAGAACACCGTGAACGCGTTCCCCGCGGCGCGCGCCGCACCGGAACGGTCCCCCGCCCCCAGCGCACGAGAGACGACGGACGCGCCGCCGACGCCGAGCGCGGTCGAGACCGCCCCCAGCGCCAGCAGCAGAGGGGCGACGATGTTGACGGCGGCCATGGCCGTCGCGCCCACGCCGCGCGCGACGAACCACGCGTTGGTCAGCGCGTAGATGCCGTAGACACCGACCGACAGCGTGGTCTGCGAGCACGCGTGCCACAGCAGCCGGCCGACGGGGCGGGTGCCGAGCGTGGCCGCGTGCTCGTCGGCCCGCGGCGGGGCCTGCGCGCTCACACCACCTCGAGCACCGTGGTCAGCTCGGCGGTCGACGAGCCGCCGACGAAGACGTCGATCGTCGTCGCGTCCTGGACGAACGCACGCGGCACGGCGCTCCAGTACCGCAGCTCGTCGGGCCCGAGCGTGAGGGTGACCGTCCGGGTCTCGCCCGCGGCGACGTGCACGCGCGTGAAGCCCTTGAGCTCGCGCAGCGGGCGCGACGACGTGCCGTGGCGCTGGTGGATGTACAGCTGGACGACCTCGTCGGCGTCGCGCGACGACGTGTTGGTGACGTCCACCGACACGTCGACGCTCTCTCCGACAGCGATCGACGAGCTGCTCAGGCCCAGGTTCGCGTACTCGAACGCGGCGTAGGACAGGCCGTGGCCGAACGGGAAGAGCGGCGTGCTGACCTCGTCCCAGTACCGCTTGCCGGCGCCGTCCGGCTCGAACGTGCGCAGGTGCGAGTAGACCATCGGGACGTGCCCGACATGGCGCGGCCACGTGAAGGGCAGGCGGCCGGCCGGCGAGCTGTCACCGAGCAGCATCGACGCGACCGCGTCACCGCCGCGCGTGCCCGGATACCAGACCTGCACGATGGCGGGCACGTTCTCGGCCGCCCACCGCAGGTCCACCGGCCGCCCGCTCATGACGACGAGAACGACGGGCGTGCCCGTCGCGACGATCCGCTCGAGCTGCTCGATCTGGCGGCCCGGCAGGTCGAGGGTCGAGGCGCTCGCCTTCTCCCCGATCTGGTTCTGGCGCTGCCCGACGACGACGATCGCGACGTCGGCCGCAACGGCCGCGGCGACAGCGGCGTCGATCGCCGCGTCGTCGTCGTAGTCGTCGGGCGTGTGCTGCACGTCCGCATCGCGGTCGTCGAACATCGACGGAAACACGCGCTCGACGATGCCCGCGCCGGGCTCGTGCGTGACGGTCTCCGCGCCCAGCCGGGCGCGCAGGCCCTCGAGGATCGTCACCGTCTCCGGGACGTCCTGGTCGAAGACCCACGGGCCCAGGGTGTCGCGCTTGCTGTCCGCGAGCTGTCCGATCACCGCGACGGAACCCAGCGCGTCGGCCGCGAGCGGGAGGGCGCCGCCCTCGTTGCGCAGCAGGACGAACGTCTGCTCGGCGGTGGTGCGGGCCAGCTCGCGGTGCTCGGGTGCGGCGGCGACCTGCGCCGCGTGCGCCTCGTCGGCGTACGGGTTCTCGAACAGGCCGAGCTGGAACTTGACGGTCAGCACGCGGCGGACGGACTCGTCGACCTGCTCCTGCGTGATCAGACCGTCGGCGACCGCCTGCGGCAGGTGCGCGTACGCGGGCTCGAACATGCACATCTCCATGTCCAGCCCGGCGACCAGCGCCCGCGCGCCCGCGTCCTTCGCGTCCGCGGCGAAGTGCTGGACCTCCAGCGACTTCACGGCGTTGGCGTCGGAGACGACGAACCCGTCGAAGCCGAGCTCACCGCGCAGCACGTCGCCCAGCAGCCAGCGGTTGCCGGACGCGGGCACGCCGTTGAGGTCCATGTACGCGCTCATGATGTTGGCGGCGCCCGCCTCGATCGCGGCCCGGAACGGCGGGAGGTAGACGTTCCACAGCTCGGAGTCGGAGATCTCCGCGTCCTCGTAGTCACGGCCGCCGCGCGCTGCGCCGTAGCCGGCGAAGTGCTTGGGACCGGCCAGGATGCTCTCCGCGCCCAGGTCACCCTGGAAGCCGCGCACCTGTGCCGCGGCCATCGCCGCGCCCAGCACCGGATCCTCGCCGGCACCCTCGATCATCCGGCCCCAGCGCGGGTCGCGCGCGATGTCGACCATCGGCGCGAACGCCCAGTGCAGACCGGCAGCCCGCGCCTCGCGCGCGGCGACGGCCTGGGCTGCCTCGGCGGCATCGGGCGACCAGCTCGCCGCCATCGCGAGCGGCACGGGGAAGATCGTGCGCAGGCCGTGGATCACGTCGAAGCCGAAGATCAGCGGGATGCCCAGCCGCGTCTCCTCGACCGCGATCCGCTGCAAGCGGTTGGCCAGGTCGGGGTGCTGCACGAACAGCAGGGACGTGGCACCGGCGTTGCGGACCGCCTCCTCCACCATGCCCGGCTGCTGCGCGAACAGCGCGGCCTCGGGCGGCAGGTTCTCGAGGTCGAGCTGCGCGGCGTCGGCACCCCAGAAGTAGAAGTACTGCGTGAGCTGGCCCGCCTTCTCCTCCGGCGTCAGCTGCGCCAGCAGGTCCTCGACCCGCTCGGCGATCGGACGGGAAGGGTCGCGGTAAACCTGGGACATCTGAGTTCCTCCGGTGGTTCGACGTCGGCGTCAGCGCTGGGCCAGCAGGTCCATGATGTCGTCCAGCTGCGGACGGGCCCAGTCGTGCTGGGCGGTGTCGGTGTGCGCGCGGTACACCGTCTCGATCACCATGACGAGCATGAGGTGCAGGCAGTAGAGCCGGCGGCGGAGCAGCTGGGACTCGGTCAGCTCCGGCCAGCCGTACCCGCGCATGAACGCGGTCGAGTCGCCGAACTGCGGCAGGACGAGCGCGGTGAACCCCGCCTCCATCAGCGGGTCGCCGTACAGCGCACGCTCGTGGTCGATGATGCAGGCGATGCGCCCGTCACGGACCATCACGTTCGAGTCCCACAGGTCCCACTCGACGAACCGCGGCTCGGTGACCTCGTCGAGCACGTACGCGTGCGTGGCCAGGGTCGCGCGGACGTCGTCGTACGCGTGCCCGATGTCGACGCCGCGCGCCTCGCCGTCGCGCAGCACGTCCTCCACGATGCCGGTGAACACCACCCGCCACGACGAGTCCCCCGGGCCGGCGAGCGGCCCGAAGCGCTCCCCGACGATCGCGTTGAGCTCGCGGTTCGCGGCGCCGAGCTGCTCGTTGTACGCGTCGGCCTGCCCCGGGTCCAGCGCGTCCTTGACGATGCCGAAGTTCTCGCCGTCGACGTACGGCATGAAGAACCAGTCCGCGTCGATCAGGTCGTGGCTGGTGTCGGCGTGGTCAACGCGCGGGACGGGGACACCGGTCTGTGCCTCGATCAGGGCCAGCGACGCGAGCTCGATGCGCATCGCGCCGCGCTCGTAGGTCATCACCTCGACGTCTGCCGGCGGAGCGATCTTCAGCACCACGTCCCGCCCGTCCCGCAACGTGATCCGGTACGCGACGTTGAACCAGCCGTGCCCCAGCTCCTGCACCCACGGCCCCTCGGGCTCGGTCGGGACCTGGTCGGCGCCGTAGGCACGCGCGACCATCGCCTGCAGCGTGGCGCGGGACTGCCGGTTCTTGGTGATGCTCTCCACGTGCGGTGGGCTCCTCGTCTCGGTCCGGCGGCGGTGCCGGGTGGTCTCAGTCTCTCGTCGGCCAGGTGGTGCTCGTGACCACCTCGACCGCGCGGGCCAGGTCACGTGGGTCGCGTGGTTCGGTGTCGAGCGCGGCGTGGATCGTCAGGCCCTCGACGAGCGCGTCCAGGACACGCGCGGTGGTCGGGTCGAAGTGCCGCTCGAACGCATGCCGCGAGCGCGCCATCCACGCGTGCGTCAGCTCCCGGTAGGCGGGGTCCCGGGCGGCCAGCGTGTAGAGCTCGTGGGTCAGGACCAGCTCGCGGGGGTCCACGAGCGGGTCGGCCGTGATCATGTCGACGACCGCCTGGCGGGCCTGCTCGACCGTCGTCGCCCGCGCCATGTACTCCTCGAAGCGGTCGCTGACCCGGCGGGCGAACCGCTCGAACGCCACGCGCAGGAGCTCGTCGACGTCGGCGAAGTGGTATGTGATCGAGCCGAGCGGCACGTCCGCGGCCGCCGCGATGCGCCGCGTGGAGGCGCCCGCGACCCCGACCTCGCCGATCACCTGCAGGCACGCGTCGATGATCCGGTCGCGGCGCTCGGGGTCGTACCGGCGGCGCCGCACAGGCTCGGGATCAGGCTCGGCCACCACGTCAGTCTTCGGTGATCTCGCGGACCACGCGGGCCGGGTTGCCGACCGCGACGACGTTCGCGGGCAGGTCCTTGGTGACCACCGCGCCCGCGCCGACGACGGTGTTGTCGCCGATGCTCACGCCGGGGCACACGATCACGCCGCCGCCCAGCCAGACGTTGTCGCCGAGCGTGATGGGCCTGGCGGCCTCGAGCTTGTCGCGGCGCGGCTGCGGGGCCACCGGGTGCGTGGGCGTCAGGAGCTGCACGTTGGGGCCGATCTGGCAGTCCTCGCCGATCGTGATGGTCGCGACGTCGAGCGCGGTCAGGTTCGAGTTGACGAACGTGCGCGCGCCGACGTGGATGTTCTCGCCGTAGTCGACCGCGAGCGGCGGCTTGATGTACGCGCCCTCGCCGAGCGTCCCGAGCAGCGCGACCAGGTGCTCGCGGGCGTCGGGCTCCCCCGCCGACTCGGCCCGGTGGTACTCGGCAACCAGCCGCATCGCCTCGCGCGCGATGCGCTCGTTGTCCGGGTCGTCGGCGATGTACAGGTCGCCCGCCAGCATGCGCTCGCGGTTGGTCCGGGGGTCACCGGCGAAATAGTCAGGCGCGCTCATGTGGTCGATCGTACACATGATGCGTACGGTCGACCACAACGCCCTGGTCGGCTTCCAGTCGGGGGCCGCGAGTAGCGTGGACGACGCATCGAGCGCGGGCCGCGCGCCGACCACCAGGAGGCCTCATGGACGAGCCGACCGACAGCCCCGCCGTGATCTCACCGGCCACCTTCCACCGCGCGCCGGGCGTCGCGGACTGGCGCGTGACGTCGACCGGGCCGCAGGCCGTCTTCACGGCCACCTCGCTCGCGGACGCGTCCCGTCTCGTCGCGCCGGTCGTCGCCGCGGCCGAGCGCTCGGGCGTCCTGCCCGACGTCGACCTGCGCCCCGAGGCCGTCGTCGTCCGCGTGCCGTTCCGCGACCTCGAGGGCATCCCGGCCGCGGCACCCGCTTTCGCCGCCGAGGTGTCCAGGGCGGCCGCCGAGCTCGGGCTGCCGGCCGACCCCGCCCGGGTGCAGGCGATCAACCTCTACGTCGCGCGGCACTCCGGCATCGACGTGCGCCCGTTCTTCACCGCCGCGCTCGGCTACGACGAGCTCGGCGAGGGCGATGCCGTCGACCCGCTGCGCCGCGGTCCGCTGCTCGCGTTCAACCCCATCGCCGGTGACGTCCCCGGCCGTGGACGCACGCACCTCGACGTCTTCGTCCCGGCGGATCAAGCCCGGTCGCGGGTCGACGCGGCGCTCGCCGCCGGCGGCCGGCTCGTCGACGACTCGCACGCCCCGGACTGGTGGACGCTCGCGTCACCGGACAACCACGGCATCGACATCGCCGCCTGGATCGACACCACCGACTGAGCGGGCGTGGCGCCGCGTCTAGCATGCGAGGCATGACCGCAGCGCCCGACGAAGGCAACCGCGACCGCATCCTGGCCGCCGCGCGTGGCCAGTTCGCGGCGCGCGGGTTCGGTGGGACGACGATGCGCGCGATCGCCGCCGAGGCGGGAGTCGACGTCGCGCTGCTCGCGCACTACTTCGGCAACAAGGACGGCCTGTTCGCCCAGGCCATCGCGTTCCCCGCGCCGCCGGCGACGATCCTCGCCGGCGTCTTCGCGGGCCCGCGCGACGAGCAGGCCGAGCAGCTGACGCGGCGCTACCTGGGCCTGTGGGAGGACCCCTCCACCGCGCTCCAGATGCAGGTGCTCACCCGCTCGGCGATGGCCGACGAGACGGCTGCGGCCCGACTGCGCGAGATCGTCGGCGGGGCGATGGCGGACGAGCGCGTCGCCGTGGCCCTCGAGGGTCGCCGCGCCGGGTTCGTGACGGCGATGGCCCACCTGGTCGGAGTCGCGGTCGCGCGGCACCTCGCGCGCGTGCCGATCCTGTCGACGATGGACTTCGAGGCGGTCGTCGCCCGGACCACGCCCGCGGTGCGGCTCCACCTCGAGACGCCAGACTGACGTCAGGCGCGCGCGAGCACGAGCATCCGCTCCTCGATGGTCGCCGCGACCGGCTCGATCGCCCCGTCGATGCCGGCGGCGGCCAGGATCTCGCGCACTCGCGCCGGGTCGGTGTCGGCGACGCGGACCGCACGCCCGTCCAGGATGACGGGGACGCCGGCCGCGTTGAGCGCCGCGAACGTCGCGGACCAGTCGTCGGTCCGCACCGACAGCGCCCGGGTGTCGCCGACGACGTCGGCCTCGCTCCCCTGCGCGACGAGCTCACCGTGCGACATGAGCAGCAGCCGGTCGCACTGCTGCGCCTCCTGCATGTAGTGCGTGGTCACCAGGACGCCGACACCCTCGTCGGACTGCGCCCGGATCGTGTCCCACAGCCGAGCGCGGGCCAGCGCGTCGACGCCCGACGTCGGCTCGTCGAGCAGCACCAGCTCCGGGCCGTGGCTCAGCGCGGCGACGAAGGCCGCCTGCCGCTGGGCACCGAGCGGCATGGATCCCACCAGCACCTTCGCGTACGGCAGCAGGTCGTCGGGCAGCGAGGGAACAGCCGTGCCGTACGTCTCGGCGACGAAGTCCAGGTTCTCGGCCAACGTCAGGTCCCGGTACAGGCCCAGGTTCTGCGGAACGTACCCGACGCGGCGGCGCCGCTCCCGGTTGGGCGGCCCGCCGAGCATCGTCACGGCACCGTCCGAGACCGGCAGCAACCCGAGCAGCATCCGCATCAGGGTCGTCTTGCCGGCGCCGTTGGCGCCCAGCAGCCCGACGACCTCGCCGTGGCCGACCTCGATCGACACGTCGCTGACGGCCGTGAAGTGCCCGAACCGGCGCGTCACGGCGTCGGCGCGCAGGGCGACGTCGCCGCTCACGCCGACACCCCCGCGAGCCGGCGAACCAGGGACAACGCGATCACGATGTCCTCGAGGTCGGGGGCGACGACCTCCCGGTCGGCCGGCGCGTCGTCGTCGGGCCAGTACTCGTGCCGGTCGTGGCCCCGCCGCCACGACCACTCCTCACGCACGGGGGTCGGCGCGCTGGTCACGGTCCCGGAGAAGGTTGCGCGGACCTCGTCGTACGAGCCCTGCACCAGCACCTCGCCGCCGTCCAGCACCACCAGGTGCCCCGCCCGCTCGGCCTCGTCGAGGTAGGTCGTCGACATGATCACCGCGGCACCCGACGCGGCCTCCTGCGCGATGAGCCGCCACAGGTCGATGCGGCTGACCGGATCAACGCCCGTGCTGGGCTCGTCGAGCACGACGAGGCGCGGGCGGTGGACGATCGCCATGAGGAAGCCGAGCTTGCGGCGCATCCCGCCGGACAGCTGGGAGGCGAGCCGGTCCTTCGCCGCGGTGAGGTCCGCGGCCGCGAGGAGCTCGGTGCGTCGCTCGTCGCGCGCCGCACCCGTCAGCCCGTACGCACCCGCGGCGAAGTCCAGGTTCTGCGCGACGGTCAACGCCGCCCAGCTCCCGGACGAGGCCGGCAGGAACCCCAGCTCGGCCTTCGCCGGCGCGCTCACGTTCCCCGCGTCCGGGCTCACCTCGCGCACGAGCGTCCGCAGCAGCGTCGTCTTGCCTGCGCCGTCGCCGCCGACCACCGCCACGACCGTCCCGGCCGGGACCTCGACCGTGACGGCCCGCAGCGCGGTCGTGTCCCCGAACGTCACGCTCACGTCCTCGACGCCGAACGGCATGCCCGCGCCGTGCGCTGTCATGCCCGCGCCTTGCGCTCTGGCGCGAGGTCCCGACGGAACCGCAGCGTGGCCGCCGTGAAGATGACGACGGCCATCACGGTGAGCACGACGAACGACGGCCACAACGAATCGATGCCCGCGCCGCGCAGCATCACGCCCTGCGAGATCTTCGTGAAGTACGTCAGCGGCAGGATGTAGCCGATCCACCGAACCCCGGCGGCCATCGCGTCGAGCGGGAAGATCATGCCGGACAGCAGGATCTGCGGGAGCAGGACGAAGAACGCGCTCTGGATCGCCTGGCCGGCGGTCTGCGAGATGGTCGAGATGAACACGCCGATGCCGAGCACGGCGAACAGGAAGATCGCGGCCCCCAGGGCGAAGACGAGCACGTTGCCGTTGAACGGCACGTCGAACAGCAGCATGCCGAGCACGGTCACGACGGCCATGTCGATCGCGGCGAGCAGGAAGTAGGGCGCGATCTTGCCCAGGATCACGGTGCCCGGTTTGATGGGCATCACCGCGAGCTGCTCGAGCGTGCCCGCCTCGCGCTCCCGCACCAGGCCGATGCTGGTGACGATCGTGCCGATGAACGTGAGGATCAGGCCGATGATCGCGGGCACCATCACCCACGCCGTCGTGAGGTCAGGGTTGTAGAGGACCTCGGGTTCGATCTTCCCGGCGGTCGCGTTGACCGCGCCGAGGATGGACTGAGCGGCGAACAGGTTCGAGCCGTCGATCAGCGCGGTCGGCGTCCCTCCACCCGTCGTGACGACCGCGACGTCGACCTCGTCGTCGCGCAGCAGGTCGCGCGCGTCGGCCTCGGTCGCGTCCGCGTCGACGGTCTCGACCTCGAAGAAGTCCGGAAGTGACGCCGCGACCTGCGCCGCCTGCGGCCCGACGACCGCCGCGGAGACGTGGTCGACGTAGAAGTTGGCGGCGTACCCGAAGATGACCAGCAGGATCAGCGGCAGCCCGACGAGCAGACCCAACGTGCGCCGGTCCCGCAGCAGCTCGCGGAACTCCTTGACGATCATCGCCCTCATGCTCGGCACGCTAAGCCCACCGAGCGCTCAGGTCAACAGTTGTTGAGCACTCAACTGCCTGCGTACTCGTCGTCGGACACGTGGTCGAGCCACACGGTCGACCCCGCCGGGTCGTCGGCGTTCTCGGACATCGCCAGGTGGGTCATGAAGTCGTCAGGCGTAGCGCCGTGCCAGTGCTCCTCGCCGGGCGGGCAGTAGACCGTCTGGCCGGGCAGCACACGCACGACGTCCTGCCCGCGCGACTGCACGAGCGCGACGCCGGACAGCACGTGCAGCGTCTGGCCACGGGCGTGCCGGTGCCAGGCGGTGTGGGCGCCGGGCGCGAAGCGCACCAGTCCGACGACCATGCGCTGGTCGCCCTCCTGCGGCGTGGTCAGCATGTCCACCCAGACGTCGCCCGTGAAGCGCTCGGGCGGGTTCTTGACGGTGGGCTGCTTGTCGATGATCCGCATCAGCGGGCCTCCATCGGGGAGTCGGCGGCGGTCAGGGTGGTCGCGGCCCAGGACGCCAGCAGGGCGAGCCCGTCGGCCGAAGGCGACGCCGGCACGGCCGTGTAGACGTTGAGCTGCAGCCCCGGATCGGCGGGCAGGAGCAGGGCCTCGTAGTCGAGCTCGAGCGTCCCGACCGCCGGGTGGTGGAAGACCTTGGTGCCGGAGCGGTGGTAGCGCACGTCGTGCGACGCCCAGAGCCGGCGGAAGTCCTCGCTGCGCGTGGACAGCTCGCCGACGAGGTCGGTCAGGCGCTTGTCGTAGGGGTTGCGGCCCGCCTCGGAGCGCAGGATCGCGACGCCGTCGTGCGCCATCCGCTCGGCCTTCTCCCCCCAGAACGCGCGCGCCCCGGCGGGGTCGAGGAACTGGAAGCGGGCCGTGTTGACCGGGCGGCCGGGCGTGTGCGTCGGCGAGTCGTACAGCGGCGCGTACAGGGCGCGGCCCAGCAGGTTGGCGTGCAGGACGTCGAGCCGCCCGTTGCGCACGAACGCGGGCGAGCCGAGCGCGTCGACAACTCGCCTCATCGCGGGACGGAGCACCGCGGCGGGTGCGTGCCGGGCCCGCGAGCGCGCGGCGCCCGACGCGTTCGCGGCACGGGCCAGGTCCAGGAGGTGTCCCCGCTCGGCCTCGTCGAGCTGCAGCGCCTCGGCGAGCGACTCCAGCACGTCCTCGGAGACGCCCGCGAGGTTCCCGCGCTCCATGCGGGTGTAGTAGTCCACGCTGACGCCGGCCAGCATCGCGACCTCCTCGCGGCGCAGCCCCGGCACCCGGCGGTTGCCGCCGTACGCCGGCAGGTTCGCCCGCTCGGGGGTGAGGCGCCCGCGGCGAGTCGTGAGGAACTCGCGGGTCTCGGCTCTCAGGTCCATCCCTCGACCGTACGGTCCCGGGAGCGTCGTCGGGAGGTACTGGCGGTACCGGGCACGACCCGCCCTCCCACACCGCGCGCCACGTCCCTAGCGTGGAGGTCATGACGACGATCCCCACCCTCACCCTGAACAACGGCGTGACCATGCCGGCCCTCGGGTTCGGCGTGTTCCAGTCGAAGCCCGACGAGACCGTGACCGCGGTCGCCACCGCGCTGGACACCGGCTACCGGCACGTCGACACCGCGGCCGCGTACGGCAACGAGCGCGAGGTCGGCCAGGCGATCCGCGAGTCCGGGCTGCCACGCGACGACGTGTTCGTCGAGACCAAGGTCTGGGTCTCCGACTACGGCTACGACCAGACCCTGCACGCGTTCGACAAGGCCACCGGCAAGCTGGGCGTCGACCGGCTCGACCTGCTGATCCTGCACCAGCCCGCTCCCGACCGCTTCGACCTGACGGTCGGCGCCTACCGCGCCCTGGAGAAGCTGCTCGCCGACGGCGGCGTCCGCGCAATCGGCGTCAGCAACTTCATGCCGCACCACCTGGAGTCCCTGCTCGAGCAGGTCGAGGTGGTCCCCGCGGTCAACCAGGTCGAGCTGCACCCCTACTTCTCGCAGCCCGCCGTGCAGGCGGCGGACGAGCAGCACGGCGTGCTCACGCAGGCGTGGTCGCCCATCGGCGGCATCACGTTCTACCCCGGCTGGGGCGACGACACCCGGCGCAGCACGCTCGACGACCCGACGATCGGCGGGATCGCCGCCGCGCACGGCGTCACGCCCGCCCAGGTCATGCTGCGCTGGCACCTCCAGCAGGGCCGCTCCGCGATCCCCAAGTCCGTCACCCCGTCGCGCATCGCGGAGAACTTCGACGTCGCCTCCTTCGACCTCACGGCCGACGAGCTCGCGGCGATCGACGCGCTCGACACGGGCGTCCGCGGCGGCCCGGACCCCGACGTCCCGCGGCCGGAGTTCTTCGCCCGCGAGATCCCCGAGGCCTGACGGTCGCTCTCCCCCGACCGACCGACGGCACCACCACCCACGGAGACACTGTGCTTGCCACCTTCATGTACGGCGCGGGCGACGTCCGAGTCGAGACCGCCCCCGACCCCGTGATCCTGCAGCCCACCGACGCGGTCGTCCGCGTCGTGCGGGCCTGCGTGTGCGGGTCCGACCTGCACGGCTACCACTCGATGGAGCCCACCACGACCGCCCGGCCGATGGGCCACGAGCTCATCGGTGTGGTCGAGGAGACCGGCTCCGCCGTGCCGACGCTCCGCCCCGGCGACCTCGTCGTCGCACCGTTCGCCTACCAGGACAACACGTGCTCCGTGTGCCGCGACGGCTTCCAGACGGCGTGCCCGCACGGCGGCTTCTACGGCAACCGCGAGACGGGTGGCCTGCAGGCCGAGCGGGCCAGGATCCCGATGGCCGACGGCAGCCTCGTCGTCGTCCCGGACACCGACCCGGCCACGGCCGACCCGGCGCTTCTCGCCTCGCTGCTGGCCCTGTCCGACGTCTACCTCACCGGTCACCACGCCGCGCACATGGGCCGCGTCGAGCCGGGCAAGACCATCACCGTGATCGGCGACGGAGCCGTCGGCCTGTCCGCCGTGCTCGCTTCGCGGCGGCTGGGCGCCGAGCGGATCATCCTCATGGGCCGGCACACCGACCGCACCGACCTGGGCCGCGACTGGGGCGCCACCGACGTGGTCGCCGAGCGCGGCGACGAGGGCGTCGCGCGGGTCATGGACCTGACCGACGGCGAGGGCTCGCACGTGGTGCTCGAGGCGGTCGGGCTCATGCCCGCCTACGAGCAGGCGTTCGGGATCGTGCGTCCCGGCGGCGTCATCTCCCGGGTCGGCGTCCCGCAGTACGAGGAGGCGCCCGTGGGCTTCGGGTCGTTGTTCGGCAAGAACGCGACCCTGACCGGCGGCCCCGCTCCCGTACGCGCGTACCTCGAGGACGGCATCGCACAGGTGCTCGCGGGCGAGATCGACCCCGGCCGCGTCTTCGACCGCGAGCTGCCGCTGGCCGACGCCGCCGAGGCCTACCGCCTCATGGACGCGCGCGAGGCCCTCAAGGTCGCGCTCCGGCCGTGACGCCCCGCCCGTGATCCCGACCGAGAGGACCAGCATGCCCACCTGGAACGCCGACCAGCTGACCGCGATCGACGCCGACGGCGAGCTGCGCGTCGCCCCCGACCGACCGGACGGGTCGCGTCAGGCGCCGCGGATCATCTGGCACGTCGTCGTCGACGGCGGGCTGTACGTCCGGTCCGCGCACGGTGCCGACGGCGCCTGGTACCGGGCGGCGCTGCGCACCGGCACGGGCTCGATCGACGCCGGTGGCGTGCGCGCCGACGTCGCCTTCACGCCCGACGACACCCACGACGACGCGATCGACGCCGCGTACCGCACCAAGTACGGCACCGGCTCCGCGGTGCAGTCCATCACCAGCAGCACCGCCACCCCGACGACCCTGCGCGTCGACCCGCGCTGAGCAGGAGGAACGATGCCCACCCCGACCGCCCAGGCCAACCACCACGCCCTGTTCCCCGGGCACGTCTCGACGCTCGCCGTCACCGACCCCGAGCTGATCGACATCTTCGACGACATGGCGTTCGACGAGGTCCTGGAGAACAGCGAGCTCGCGCCCCGCCTGCGGCTGATCATCACCCAGCTCGCGGCGCTGATCGGCGTGGGCGCCACCGCGGAGCTCCGGGCGATGCTCGGCGCCGGCCTGGCCGTCGGCGTCACGCCCGTCGAGGCCAAGGAGATCGTCTACCAGTCCGTGCCGTACGTCGGCATGGGGCGCGCGTTCGACATCCTGCACGCGACGAACGACGTGCTCACCGCCCGCGGCGTCGAGCTGCCGCTGCCCGGCCAGTCGACGACGACGCGCGAGACCCGCGCCACCGACGGCCGCGCCGTGCAGGAGCGGATCGTGGGCGCCGAGCGGGTCGCGGCCATGTACGCCAGCGCGCCCGACGACGAGCAGCACATCCAGCGGCTGCTGTCCGCGCACTGCTTCGGCGACCACTACACGCGCACCGGCCTCGACGTCCCGACGCGTGAGCTGGTCACCCTCGCGCTGCTCGTCGGGCTGGGCGGCGCCGACGCCCAGGTGCGCGGCCACGTCACCGCCAACCTGAACGTCGGCAACGACCGCGCCGTGCTGATCGACGTCGTCACCCAGCTCGTGCCGTTCGTCGGCTACCCCCGCACGCTCAACGCGCTGGCCGCGATCGACGAGATCGCCCCCGCCGCCTGACCGAAGGAGAACCTCATGCAGTACCGCGCGCTCGGCCGTACCGGCGTCCAGGTCAGCCCGCTGACCCTCGGGGCGATGATGTTCGGCCCGTGGGGCAACGACGACGAGGCCGACTCGATCCGCATCATCCACCGCGCCCTGGACGCGGGGATCAACGTCGTGGACACGGCCGACGTCTACTCCGCGGGCGTCTCCGAGGAGATCGTCGGCAAGGCGATCGCCGGCCGTCGCGACGACGTCTTCCTGGCGACGAAGTTCTTCATGCCGATGGGCGACGACCCCAACCACCGCGGCGGCTCGCGCCGCTGGATCATGCGCAGCGTCGAGGACTCGCTGCGGCGGCTCGGCACCGACCACATCGACCTCTACCAGGTGCACCGCCCCTCCCCCGACACCGACGTCGCCGAGACCCTCGGCGCACTGACGGACCTGGTCCGCCAGGGCAAGGTCCGCTACATCGGCTCGTCGTCGTACGCGGCGTCGCAGATCGTCGAGGCGCAGTGGGTGTCGCGCGAGCGCAACCTCGAGCGGTTCGTCACCGAGCAGCCGCCCTACTCGTTGCTCGTGCGCGGGATCGAGGAGGACGTCCTGCCGACCGCACGGCGCCACGGCATGGGGACGCTGACCTACTCGCCCCTGTCCGGCGGCTGGCTCTCGGGCCGCTGGCGCAAGGACGCGGCGTCCAGCCCCACGTCGTCCGCGCGCCCGAACGCCCGGTTCGACATGTCGTCGCCCGCCAACCAGCGCAAGCTCGACGTCGTCGAGGACCTCGCCCTGCTCGCCGAGGAGGCCGGGCTCTCGCTGCTCGAGATGGCCATCGCGTTCGTCGTCCACCACCCCGGGGTCACGTCGGCGATCGTCGGCCCCCGGACCATGGAGCAGCTCGAGTCGTACCTCCCGGCGGCCGAGCTCACGCTCACCAGCGACGTGCTCGACCGCATCGACCAGATCGTCGCGCCGGGCGTGACGCTCAACCCGGACGACAACAGCTACGGCGCCGACGAGCTGCGGGTGGAGAACCGGCGGCGGTGACCCCGGCACCCACGGTAGACCTGCACGTCTACCCTGGGTAGATTCTCCGCATGTCCCTGAACATCAAGAACGAGCGGACACATGCGCTCGTCCGGCGGCTCGCGGACCTGACGGGCCAGTCGCAGACGGCGGCGATCGAGGACGCCGTCGCCCGCCGGCTCGCCGACGTGGAGGCATCGACCGCAGCGGCAGCGGTCGACCAGCAGTGGGCAGACGTCGCAGGCCTCCTGGTGGAGTTTCGGGCGGGAGTCACGGCCGACGAGCGGGCGCGCATGCTCGGCGCCGACGACGAGCTGTACGACGAGCACGGGCTGCCGCGGTGATCGTCGACACCTCGGCGGTCGTGGCCATCCTGCTCGGGGAGCCGGGCGCCGACGACCTCGCGCGGGCGCTCCTCGCCGACCCGCACCCCCGGATGTCGGCGGCGACGTACGTCGAGCTCGCGGCCGTGGTCGCACAGCGGTCGTCGCCGCAGCAGCGACGGCGGCTCGAGGCGCTGCTCGACAAGCTGAAGGTCGAGGTCGTGTCCCTCACGCCCGAGCACGCCCGGATCGCCGCCGAGGCCTACCGCGAGTTCGGTCGCGGCAGCGGCCACGCGGCGCGTCTCAACCTCGGCGACTGCTTCTCCTATGCGCTCGCGGCCTCGCGCGACGAGCCGCTGCTGTTCGTCGGCGACGACTTCCGCCACACCGACGTCCGCGTCGCCAACGCGCTCGACTGACCAACGCCACGGGTGGACGTCATCGCTCCCGCACGCCCAGTTCTGCGACCAGGTCCGCGACACGGCCGCGGATCTCGTCCCGGATGCGCCTGACGGCCTCGATGCCCTGACCGGCTGGGTCGTCGAGCTGCCAGTCCTCGTACCGCCGGCCCGGGAAGTACGGGCACGCGTCGCCGCAGCCCATGGTGACGACGACGTCGGACGCCTGGACGGCCTCGGACGTGAGAACCCGGGGTTGGGCGTCGGCGATGTCGATGCCCACCTCGGCCATCGCCGCGACCGCGACGGGGTTGATCTGCTCGGCGGGTAGAGACCCGGCGGAGCGCACCTCCACGCCCTCCCCGCCGAGGGCGGCCAGGAAGCCCGCGGCCATCTGGGAGCGACCCGCGTTGTGCACGCAGACGAACAGGACGCTGGGACGTGGCTCGCTCACGAACGGACCTCCGGTGCAGGGCGGGCGGCGCGGACGACCGCGCCGTGCATCCCATCGGCGACGGGCTGGGTGAGCTCGACCGACGCGTCGCGGAAGCCGACACTCTCCAGCAGGTGAAGGTACTCACTGCGGGACAGCGCCCCCGCGACACAGCCGACGTCGCGGCCGCGCTCGACCCGCTCCTGCACGCTCAACCGGTCCTCCGCGACGACGTCCGAGATCCCGATCCGACCGCCCGGGGCGATGACGCGGAACGCCTCGCGCAGCACGCGCTCCTTGTCCGGCGAGAGGTTCACGACGCAGTTCGAGATCACGACGTCGACGGACTGGTCGGGCAGCGGCAGGTCCTCGATGACACCGAGGTGGAACTCGACGTTGGTGGCCCCGACCTCGGCAGCACTGGCGCGCGCGAGCTCGAGCATCTCCTCGGTCATGTCGACACCGTGGACGAATCCGGTGGGCCCCACGCGCCGGGCCGACAGCAGCACGTCGACGCCGGCGCCCGAGCCGAGGTCGAGCACGCGCTCACCCTCGCGCAGATCGGCGACGTCCAGCGGCGTGCCGCAGCCGAGCGAGACGTCCTGGGACCGGAGCGGGATGCCGACCAGGTCCGTGGCGTCGTAGAGGCGGATGCCGAAGACCTGCTGACCGGATGCGCTGCCGCTGCCGCAGCAGTCGTCGGCAGCGGTTCTCTGAGCCGCCCGTGCGTACCGCTCCCGCACCTGCTCACGGGTGTCACCCATGACCGCCTCCTAGACATCGATGATTGTCGATGCAATGTCCCGCGCGACAGGACCACGTGTCAATATCGACAACCATCGATGTGTGCGTAACCCTGGGGCCATGAGCGCCACGCGGGACCTGCCCGTCGCCCGAGCCGACTGCTGCGGCGCGGAGGCCCCGTCACCGCTCACCGAGGCCCCCGCCACCGACTTGGCGCTGCGCCTCAAGGCGCTCGCCGACCCGACGAGGCTGCGACTGCTGTCGATCATCGCCGCCCATGCCGACGGCGAGGCCTGCGTCTGCGACCTCACCGAACCGGTGGGTCTCGCCCAACCGACCGTGTCGCACCATCTCAAGATCCTCGTCGACGCCGGCCTGCTCACTCGCGAGAAGCGGGGCGTGTGGGCGTACTTCCGTACGGTTCCCGCGGCGCTCGACTCGACGGTCGACGACCTCCGGGCGGTCTGCCGACAGGGCTGAGCCGCTCGACGCCGGGCACGTTCAGCCCAACGCCATCCCCGGGATGCGCGCGCGGATCGCCTCCATCTCCGCCTCGTCGGACACGCCCTGGAAGTCGTACCGCGGGGTGTACGGCGCCTCGAGCCTGCGCACCTGGTCGTCGGACAGGTCGACATCGAGCGACGCGACCGCCTCGTCGATCTGCTCGATCGTGCGCGCACCCACGAGCGGCGCGGTGACGACGGGCTGGCGTCGGAGCCACGCGAGCGCGACCTGCGCGCGGCTGACGCCGAGCTCGTCGGCCACCTCGCCGACAGCCGTGACGATCGCGCGGTTCGAGTCCTGCTCCGCCGGCGTGTAGAGCAGGTCCGCGTAGTCGCCGTCGCTCGTCGAACGCGCGGAGGAACGCGCGTCGTCCCACGCGCGCGCGAGCCGGCCTCGCGCCAGCGGGCTCCACACCACCGTCCCCACGCCCTCGTCCAGGCAGAGCGGGATCATCTCGCGCTCCTCCTCCCGGGCGAGCAGGTTGTAGTGGTCCTGCATCGAGACGAACCGCGCCCACCCGTGCTGCCTCTGCAGGTGCAGGGCCTTGGCGAGCTCCCAGGCGTGCATCGACGAGGCGCCGAGGTACCGCACCTTCCCGGCCCGGACCAGGTCGTCGAGCGCCTCCAGCGTCTCCTCCAGCGGTGTCGCGTGGTCGTTGCGGTGCACCTGGTACAGGTCGACGTGGTCGGTGCCGAGGCGACGCAGCGAGTGGTCGATCTCGGTCATGATCGCCTTGCGGGACAACCCGCGACCGTTGGGGCCGGTCCGCATGGGGTGGCGCAGCTTGGTCGCGACGACGACCTCGTCGCGGTCGGCGAAGTCCTTGAGGGCGCGCCCCAGGATCTCCTCGCTCGACCCGTTCGAGTACATGTTGGCGGTGTCGAAGAAGTTGATGCCCGCCTCGAGGGCGTGCCGCACGAGCGGGCGCGCATCCTGCTCGCCGAGGGACCACACGGGATGACCCCGGTCGGGCTCGCCGTAGGTCATGGCGCCGATGGCCACCGGGGAGACGTCGAGGCCGGTGCTGCCGAGCTTGATGTACCGCATGATGCTCCTCTAGAGTTCCGGAGATGTCTCCGGATACGTTACCGGAGAACTCTCCGGATGGCGAGGTGGTGACGTGGTCCGAGCGGACGCCCGGGAGAACCGGGAGCGGATCCTGGAGGCGGCGCGCGATGCGTTCGCCGCCGACGGGTCCGCGTCGACCAACCAGATCGCCCAGCGCGCGGGCGTCGGGCCAGGCACCCTCTACCGCCACTTCCCCACACGCGAGGCGCTCGTGCTGGCGGTCTACCAGCACGAGGTCGCCCGGATCGTCGACCTCGTGCCGCAGCTCCTGCGCGACCACGCGCCCGTCGAGGCGCTGCGGCTGTGGACCACCGAGCTGGTCGCCGCGATGCGGGCCAAGCACGGGCTGGGCCACGCCCTGGACCCGGCCGCGCAGGCCGCCGTGACCGAGCAGACGTACGACCCCGTCATCGGTGCGATCACGACCTTGCTGGACGCCGGCAAGAGCGACGGCTCGATCCGCGCCGATGCCGACGCGGCCGACTTCCTCCAGCTCACCGGAGCGCTGTGGCGGGCCGCGAGCGGGCCCGAGGACCGGTCGCCCCGCCTGCTCGCTCTCGTGCTCGACGGCCTGCGGCCGCCACCGGCCCGCTGAGCCCGGTGCCGCCCGACGGACCCCCCCGGCCGCGCCGACCGGCCGCTACCGTGGCGCGATGGCCACGGTGCGCGTCAACGGCACGACCCTCGGCGTCGAGTCCTTCGGGCGCGACACCGACCCCGTCGTCCTGCTCGCGGGCGGGACGACGATGCTGTCCTGGCCGGACGCCCTCTGCGAGCGCCTCGCCGCCGGTGGTCGCCGCGTGGTGCGCTACGACCTGCGCGACAGCGGTGAGTCGACGACGGTCGATCCGAGCGCCCCCGACTACACGCTCCGCGACCTCGCGGCGGACGCGGCGGCCCTCGCCCAGGCGTTGGACGGTGGGCCCGCGCATCTCGCCGGGATCGGGGTGGGCGGCATGGTCGCCCAGGTGGCGGCGCTCGACCACCCCCACGCCTTCTCGGCCCTCACGCTGGTCGGCACCCGCCCCGTCGCCCCGGGGCCGCCCGACGACGACCTCCCCGACCACGACCGGTCGACGATGGCCCGGCTCGTCGCCCGACCGGTTCCGGACTGGGCCGACCGCGACGCCATCGCAGATCACGCCGCCGCCGGCGCACGTATCCTCGGCGACGACCCGGAGGAGGCGTGCGCACGAGCCGCACGCATCTGGGACAGGACGCCCGGCACCGCGACGGCGGTCCAGCTGGCGAACCAGGTGGGGCTGGTCTTCTCGAGGCTCGACTGCACACCGAGGTGGCGCGAGCGTCTGCCAGAGATCAGCGTCCCGACGCTCGTCGTGCACGGACGCCGCAACCCGTTCTTCCCCGTGGGCAACGGCGAGGCGATCGCCCGGGAGGTCCCCGGCGCACGGCTGCTGGTCCTGGAGCACGCGGCCACCGCGATCCCGAACGCGGCGGCGCCCGAGGTCGCCGACGCGATGCTCGTGATCGGCTGACGCGAACGGGTGGCCGTCGCCCGAGCGCAGGTCAGCCGCGACGCGTGAGCAGCGGGACGAAGACGTCGTCGACGATCTCGTCGATGACGTCCTCGGGCACCGGGCCCAGCCGCATGACGGCCTCGTTGCGGTACAGGTCGAACGCGACCGAGCGCATCCGGGGCGTCAGGCCGGCCGGCTCGACCTCGCCGCGCGCGATCGCCCGGTCGACGATCTCGTCGAACCGGTTGGTGCGACCGGCGATCATCTCGTCGCGCAGCTGGGCCAGGTTGGTCCCGGTCTCCAGGAAGTAGCCGCCCAGGTAGGCGACCAGCAGCGTCGAGACCGAGGCCCGCTTCTCGTTGGACTGCCGCAGCGCCTGGCGGACGTCGTCGGCGAGGCTGCCCGTGTCCGGCGTGACGAAGTCACCCAGCGCCGTCATCCGGACCACGGCCGCGCGGACGAGGTCGGGCTTGGTCGGCCAGCGTCGCGCGATGACGGGCCGGCTGGTTCCCGCGCGCTGCGCGACCGAGTCGAGGGTCAGCGCGCCGTAGCCGACCTCGATCAGCTCGTCCCACGTGGCCTCGAGCAGCGCGGCCTCGAGCGCGGCGCCGCGGCGTCGGCGGCGCGGCTCGTCGTCGTCCTCAAGATGCACTTGCGCATCCTAACGCGCACCGAGTACCTTCCGAGATTAGAAGCAGCCTCGCATCTTATGAACGGAGCCCGTCATGGCCCAGGACACGGCCGCGAAGCCCGACGAAGCCGGTCTCGACCCCGACCTCAAGCGGCTCGCCACCGCGATCATCGTCGGGGCGATCACCGTCATCCTCGACACCACGATCGTCAGCGTCGGCATCCACGAGCTCGGCACCGCGCTCGATGCGAGCGTCGGCACCATCCAGTGGGTCTCGACCGCGTACCTGCTGGCGATGTTCGTCACCATCCCGCTGTCCGGCTGGGCGCAGGGGCGGCTGGGGTCCAAGACGCTGTGGATCGCCGGCCTGTCCGTGTTCCTGCTCGGGTCGACGCTGTGCGCGCTGGCCTGGAGCGCGCCGAGCCTCATCGCGTTCCGCGCCGTGCAGGGCATCGGCGGCGGGGTCCTCATGCCGCTCATGACGACGCTGCTCATGCAGGCCGCGCACGGGCGGAACATCGGCCGTCTCATGGCCAGCGTCAGCCTGCCCGCAGCGCTCGGCCCGATCCTGGGCCCGGTCCTGGGCGGCCTCATCCTCAACTTCGCGTCCTGGCAGTGGCTGTTCCTCGTCAACCTCCCGATCGGGGCCGTCGGGCTGTGGCTCGCGGCGCGCCGCATCCCGCGCGACCTGCCGGTGCGGCGCGTGCCGCTCGACGTCGTCGGCGTCCTGCTCGTCTCCCCCGGCATCGTCGGCGTCATCTACGGGCTGACGCAGGTGGGCGAGCTCGGCGGGTTCGACCACGCCCGGGCGCTCGTCCCGCTCGTCGTCGGCCTGGCCCTGATCGGCGCGTTCGCGTGGTGGGCCGTCCGACGAGGCGGCGCCGCGCTCATCGACGTCCGGCTGTTCCGGCACGCACCGCTGCGGACCTCGTCCATCCTCATGTTCCTCACCGGCATCGGCCTGTACGGGGCGATGCTGCTGCTCCCGCTGTACTGGCAGGAGGTCCGCGGCGAGGACGCGCTCGGTGCGGGGCTCCTGCTGGTGCCACAGGGCGTCGGCGCCCTGCTCTCGCGCACGATCGCCGGGCGCCTCACCGACTCGATCGGCGGGCGATGGGTCGCCGTGGCCGGCTTCGCCGTCGTGAGCCTCGCGACCGTCCCCTTCGCCCTGGCCACCGAGCACACCGCCATGTGGACGCTCATGCTCGCGCTGCTGGTGCGCGGGTTCGGCCTGGGCGCGGTGTTCATCCCGCTGATGACGATCGCCTTCGCCGGGCTCGAGCGCGACGAGATGCCGCACGCCAGCATCATCACGCGCGTGGCGCAGCAGCTCGGTGGGTCCTTCGGCACCGCGGTGCTTGCCGTGATCCTGGTGAGCACCGCCGCCGGCGCCGCGTCGCTCCATGATCTGGCGAACGCCTTCGACACCGCCTTCTGGTGGGCGGCCGGCTTCACGGCGGCGGCCGCCGCGCTGTCGCTGCTGCTCCCCGGTCGCACCCTTGACCCGCGCTCGGCAGTACCCCTAAGGTCAGCACGTCAGAGCGGGTAAGCGCTTTCTCAGGGGTCATCATGCACCTACGACGACGTTCGGCACGCCTCCTCACCACCCTCACTGCGGCCGCCTTCGCGCTGACCGTCACGGCTGGCGGCGCGTCCGCGCACCCGGGCCGCGACGACCGTCACGCGCCGCACGGCGTGACGGTCTCGGCCGACGGGCACGGCGACTTCACGACCGTCCAGGCGGCCATCGACGCCGCGCCGGAGGGTGCGACGCGCCCGTGGGTCATCGCGGTGCGCCCCGGCGAGTACCACGAGCTCGTCCACGTGCCCGCGACCAAGCCGTTCCTCAGCCTCGTCGGCACCGGCCGGCGCGCGCAGGACGTCGTCATCTCCTACGACAACGCGAACGGCACACCCAAGCCCGACGGCGCCGGCACCTACGGCACCTCCGGCAGCGCGAGCGTCACGCTCGACGGTGCCGACTTCACCGCCCGCAACCTGGCGTTCGCCAACACCTTCGACGAGGCCGCGCACCCGGAGATCACCAACCGGCAGGCCGTTGCCGTCCTGTCCCGCGCCGACCGCCTGGTCTTCGACGACGTCCGGTTCCTCGGCAACCAGGACACGCTCTACGTGAACAGCACCGCGGCCGACGTCGTCGCGCGCGCCTACTTCCGCGACTGCTACGTCGAGGGCGACGTCGACTTCATCTTCGGGCGCGCCACGGCCGTGTTCGACGACTGCGAGATCCACTCGCTCGACCGCGGGTCGGCCACCAACAACGGCTACGTCACCGCCCCGAGCACGTCGATCGCCAACCCCTACGGCTTCCTGTTCACGCACAGCCGCTTCACCACCGACGCCCCCGCCGGCACCGTGTCACTCGGCCGGCCGTGGCACCCGAGCAACGACCCGAACGCGATCGGCCAGGTGCTGGTGCGCGACTCGTGGATCGACGACCACATCGGCGCCACTCCCTGGAGCGACTTCTCGGGTGGCTGGTCCTGGCGCGACGCCCGGTTCGACGAGTTCCACAACCGCGGCCCTGGCGCCGTGGTCACCGCCGACCGCCCTCAGCTCAGCCGCACCGAGGCCGCCGCCTTCACCGTCCGCACCTACCTGCGCGGCTCGGACGGCTGGTCCCCGGAGCACTGCCGCTGACATGGCCCTGGACGCCGAGAATGCCGCGCGAGCGATGCTTTGATGCGGTGATGTACTAACATCACCGCATGAGGACCACGCTCGACATCGACGACGACGTGCTCGCGGCCGCCCGCGCGCTCGCGGCACACGAGGGCGTCTCGCTCGGGCGCGCCGTCTCGGTCCTCGCGCAGCGGGGACGTTCGATGACATCCACCGCACCCGACGGCTTCCCGGTCTTCACGGCCCCCGCCGGCCACGTGATCACCGACGACCTCGTCGCAGCGCATCTCGACGATGCCTGAGAACTACCTGCTAGACGCGAACGTCCTGATCGCTCTCACGAACGCGGGGCACGTCCACCACGGCGCCGCGCACCGATGGTTCGCGACGATCTCGGCGTGGGCGACGACCCCGCTGACCGAGACGGCGTTCGTCCGTCTCACCTGCAATCCCGCGGTCGTCGGCCAGGACGTCGCACCGACGACGGCGATCGGGGCGCTCAGCGCCCTGCGCGCCCAGCCCGGGCATCGCTGGCTGCCCGACGACACCACCCTGGCGGCGCCTGCCGTCACCCTGACCCTCGGTGGCTACCGCCAGGTCACCGACTTCCACCTCGTCAACCTGGCCGCGTCGACCGGAGCCGTGCTCGCGACATTCGACGCGCGACTGCCTGCTGCCCTGACGCCCGGGGACAGGAGGCACGTCCAGGTGCTCGACCCGACCTGAGCGGCGTCCACTACCGGTGCGCCTGCTGGCGGATTCCGGCAAGGAGCAGGTCGAGGCCGGCGCGGAACTGCTCGGCGTCGTCGTGCGCGGCGAACTCGTCGGCGATGTGGTGCAGGAACGGGAAGTCGTCGGCGCCCAGCTCGCGCATCTGGTCGCGAAAGGAGGCGACGAAGACGTCGCGGTCGATGGTGCCGTCGCGCACCTCCTGCGGCGGGTCCTGGCCGCGGTCGGCGGCGACGCCGACGACGAACGCCATGACGGCCGAGACCGCGTCGAACCGCTGCCGCGGGGTGAGGTCGAGGCGCATCGTCTCGCGGCCCATGCGGTCGTAGAGGGTGAGGCCGTTGATCTGGGTGCCCGTGTCCTGCAGGAAGTAGGAGCCCAGCCAAGGGCGGTTGACGGTCGCGGCGTAGAACGCGATCGCGATCTGGCGAATGCCGTCGATCGGGTCCTCGTCGCCACCCAGGTGGGTGGTCTGCGTGAGGACGCCGGCGAGCACCTGGTCTGCCGCGCGCTCCAGCAGCTCGTCCTTGCTGGCGACGTACCAGTAGATGCTGCCGACACCGGTGCCCAACCGGGCCGCGAGCGCCCGGAACGTCAGCCCCTGCTCGCCCGCCTCGTCGAGCAGGGCGACCGCCTCGGAGACGACGGACTCCAGGGAGTGCGACGCCCGTCGTCGACCACCCCCGCCCGGACCTCCACCACGAGCGCTCCCGCCGCGAGCCGGTGGCCGACCGCGTCCCGCCTGTGACGCACCACTCACCGTCTGTTCCCGTCGCATGGTTGCACTCTATCGAACATCGTTCTAGCGTATGGAACAGCGTTCGATGAACGAACACCGTTCTACGGAGGTCCTCCCATGACTACCCTCACCACAGCTCCCACGCCGGCCCGGACGTACCCGTCCCTGCGCGCCGCGTGGATCCCCATGGCGGCGCTCTGCCTCGCCTTCTTCGTCGAGATGGTCGACAACACCCTGCTCACCATCGCGCTGCCGACCATCGGCCGCGACCTCGGCGGCAGCACCACCGCCCTGCAGTGGGTCACCGGCGCGTACTCGCTGACCTTCGGCGGGCTGCTGCTCACCGCCGGGTCCGCCGCGGACCGCATCGGCCGACGCCGCGTGCTCCTGACCGGCCTCGCCGCGTTCGGGCTGATCAGCCTCTTCGTCGTCGCCGTGCACACCTCGGGCGAGCTCATCGCCCTGCGCGCCGCACTCGGGGTCGCCGCCGCGATGATGGCCCCGATCACCAACTCGCTCGTCTTCCGGCTCTTCGACGACCAGGCGCTGCGCATGCGCGCCATGACCGTGATGATCGTCGTCGGCATGAGCGGGTTCATCCTGGGCCCGCTGCTGGGCGGCACGGCCCTGGCGCACGTCGGCTGGCAGTGGCTGCTCCTCGTCAACGCGCCGATCGCGCTCATCGCGTGGATCGGCGTCCGCAAGGGCGTCGCGGCCGACGACCCCGCCGGACTCACCGAGGACAAGCTCGACCTGCCGGGCTCGATCCTCTCGATCGCCACGATCGGCCTCGCCTGCTACACCGCCACGAGCGGCGTCGACCATGGCTGGACGTCAGCCTGGACCTTCGCCTCCGGCATTGGCGCGCTGCTCGCACTGGCCGCGTTCGTGTGGCACGAGAACCACACCGAGCAGCCGATGCTCGACCTCAAGGTTTTCCGCAACGGCATCGTGCGTGGCGCGAGCATCGCTCAGATCGGCACGTCGGTCGCGATGGCCGGCGTCATGTTCGGCCTGATCCTGCACTTCCAGTACGCGTACGGCTGGAGCCCGGTCAAGGCCGGGCTCGCCAACCTGCCGCTCATCGTCACGATGATCGCCGCGACGCCGATCTCGGAGTCGCTGGCCAAGCGCTTCGGCCACCGGGTCGCGTGCCTGGTCGGCGCGGCGCTCCTGGCCGGCTCGATGGCCGGCATGGCCTGGGGCGTCTCGCACGGCTACCTCGCCATCGCGATCTTCATGGTCACCTTCACGATCGGCCTGCGGACCGTCATGACCATCTGCGCCGTCGCCCTCGTCGACGCGATGCCCGAGAACCGCACGTCGCTCGGCGCCGCGCTCAACGACACCGCCCAGGAGGTCGGCACCAGCGTCGGTACTGCCGTCGTCGGGACGCTCATCGCGGTCCTCGTCACCACCGTCCTGCCCGACGGGACCTGGGGCGCCGACCTCGTCGCCTCGTTCTTCCACGGCGAGCGGATCGTCTACGGCGTGCTCGCCGTGGTCGTCGGCCTCATCGCCGGCGTCGGCGCGATGTCGCTCAGCAGCTCGCGCTCGGTCGACGCGCACGCCTGACACGCCGTCGACCTGCACGAACGCCCGCCCGCGAATGCTGGCGGGCGTTCGCGTCCTGCGACACACTCGGGGTGTGACCTTCCCGCGAGCCCGCCGCCCGTACACCTCTGAGATCGCCGCATGAGCGCGGCCCTGACGACGATCGCGCAGGTCGCGATCCTGACGTTCGTCCTCGCGTCCATGATCGGCCTCGGCCTGTCCCTCACGGTGCAGCAGATCGTGACGCCGCTGAAGGACCTCCGGCTCGTGCTGCTCGCGCTGGCGTCGAGCTTCGTCGTCGCGCCCGCGGCCGCCTGGGCCATCGCCAACCTCTTCGGCCTGTCCGACGACCAGTCGCTCGGCCTGCTGCTGCTCGGCGTCGCGGGCGGAGCCCCGTTCCTGCCCAAGCTGGCTCAGCTGGCACGCGGGGCCGTGGCCTACTCGGTGGGCCTCATGGTGCTCCTCATGGTGGTCAGCGTCGCGTACGTGCCGCTCGTGCTGCCGTTCCTGGTCGACGGCGTCACCGTGAGCGCGTGGGACATCGCCCGACCCCTGCTGCTCCTCATGCTCCTGCCCCTCGTCGTCGCGCTGGCCGTGCGGGCCCGGTACCCGGGGTCGGCGTCGCTGGCGCCACGCCTCAACCAGATCTCGACGACGGCCCTCGCCCTGGGCATCGGCGCCGCCGTCCTCGTCGGGCTCCCGAAGATCTGGGACCAGGTCGGCACCGGCGTCATCCTCGCGACGCTGCTGTTCACGGTCGTGTGTCTCGTCGTCGGCTGGCTGCTGGGCGGGTCCGGCCGCGAGCAGCGGGTGGTCACGTCGCTCGGGACAGGTCAGCGCAACCTGTCCGCGGCCCTCCTCATCGCCGGCACCAGCTTCGTGGACAGCCCGAACGTCATTGTGACAGTGATGGTCGCGAGCCTGGTGCTGACCGGGACGCTCCTTCTCGTCGCGGGTGAGCTGGGCAAGCGGGTCGAGGCCGAGGCACCGCCGCACGCGCCCGGTGACGCTGAGCCCGGTCGCTGACGACGGGCGCCTCGGGGCGCTGGGGGCTCGTGCAGCGCCGGCGCCTGGCTCGGGCGCTGCTCGTCGCGCTCGAGCTCGCAGCCGACGGCAGCGACAGCTGAGGCGGACAAGGAGCAGCGCCGACGAGAACGGAAAAGTCGTTGCCGTGCCGAGCCGCACGCGCGCACGCTCGAAGGCATGACGAGCAGCGACCTGTGGGACGAGGCGACGGCCGACGCGTTCGACCACGAGGACGGACCCATGTTCACGCCCGAGGTGGTCGACCCCGCCGTCGACCGCCTCGCGCGGCTGGCGGGCGACGGCCCCGCGCTCGAGCTCGCCGTCGGCACCGGCCGGATCGCGGTCCCGCTGCGGGCCCGGGGAGTGCCGGTCACCGGCATCGAGCTGTCGCAGCCGATGGTCGACCGGCTGCGACGCAGGGCGTCGGCCGACGAGCTGCCCGTGACCGTCGGCGACATGGCGACGACGGTCGTCCCGGGCGAGTTCAGCCTCGTCTACGTCGTGTGGAACAGCATCAGCAACCTGCGCACGCAGGACGAGCAGGTCGCGTGCTTCGCCAACGCCGCGCGCCACCTGCGACCCGGCGGCCGCTTCGTCGTCGAGCTGGGCGTGCCCAGCCTGCGCCGGTTCCCACCGGGGCAGATCGCGGTCCCGTTCGACGTGAGCGAGGACCACCTCGGCTTCGACACCCTCGACACCGTGACCCAGCAGGGCACGTCACACCACTACGGCCGCCGCCCGGACGGCTCCCTCACGTACAACCCGCACCACTTCCGCTACATCTGGCCCGCGGAGTGCGACCTGATGGCGCGGCTCGCCGGTCTGGAGCTGGAGAGCCGCGCGGCGGACTGGGCCGGTACGCCGTTCACGTCGGACAGCACGAGCCACGTCTCCGTCTGGCGCAAGCCGGAGCGCTGACGCCCTCGACGCCGCTCAGCCCGCCGGCGGCCGCCAGGGCTCATGCGTGTGCGAGAGCCAGACGGCTGCCGGGTCGAGCGCCAGGACCCGCCGCTGGCCCTCCGTCGTCGGCTCGTCGAGCTCCCCGAACCACACGGCGGTGTCCCCGGCGATCACGACCCGACGACCGTCGCTCTCCACGACCACCACCTGCGACCCACGCGTGTGACCGGGCGCGGGGACGAGGCGAACGCCCGGCAGCAGCTCGAGCTCGCCGTCGACCGGCACGTACGTCACGCCTGGCGCATCGACCCAGTCGGGGATCGTGTAGTCCTCGAGCGTCCGGGCGTCCTCGAGCTCCTGGCGCTGGACGTAGATCGGGCGCCCCGCGAACCGGTGGTTGCCCCCGACGTGGTCGAAGTGCAGGTGCGTGTTGATGACGATGTCGATGCTGCCGGCGTCCCAGGCGTGCAGGCGCGGGTCCATGTCCGCCACGGCCGGGTGCAGCTCGGTGAAGCCGGTGTCGACCAGGACGCGGGCGTCCGGGTGCTCGACGACGTGCACGTACACCGGCATCCGCTCGCCCTCGACCCCCAGGTCGGCGACGAGCATCGGTGTGACCGTGATCTGACCGTCGACGTCGCTCATGCTCGCTCCTCACATCGCCGCAGGACCGGCCCTGCGGCTCCTGCAAGACTGTAGGCGTCACCCCCGACAGGACCGAGGGCCGCCATGACTACCACGAGATCGATCGCGCTGTTCGTCGCCGCCGCGCTCTTCGAGATCGGCGGCGCGTGGCTGATCTGGCAGGGCGTGCGCGAGCACAAGGGCTGGGCCTGGATCGGCGCCGGCGTCGTCGCGCTGGGCATCTACGGCTTCGTCGCGACCCTGCAGCCCGACGCGAGCTTCGGACGGATCCTCGCCGCGTACGGCGGCGTGTTCGTCGCCGGCTCGCTGGTGTGGGGCATGGCCGTCGACGGCTTCAAGCCCGACCGCTGGGACGTCACAGGCGCCCTCATCTGCCTGGCCGGCGTCGCTGTCATCATGTACGCCCCCCGCAGCAACTGACCGGTCCTCGCCAGGCACCGCCGACGCGTTGCGTCCTCGACGAGGACGCCCCTGCGCACCCTCGCCGACCGCTGTCAGCCCGACCGAGCGCGCGCCAGCCGGACCGAGCGCGCGTCGCGCGGCACCCGCGGTCGCGCTGAGCCACCCGCAGTCGCGCGACGGCGGGATCGGGGGGAGGTGTTGACATCTCGTCGGTACCTAGCGTTACTGTGTACCAGTACTCAACAACACCGAGTACTAGGAGTCGGTGACACGGAGTACGGAGGGAGGTTCCGATGGGCAGGCAAGAGACGGAGATGCTCAAGGGGACGCTCGAGGGCGTGGTCCTGGCGATCATCGGGCGGCGGCCGGCCTACGGCTACGAGATCACCTCGTGGCTGCGGGAGCACGGGTTCGCTGACATCGCGGAGGGCACCGTCTACGCGGTCCTCGTCCGGATCGAGCAGCGCGGGTTCGTGGACGTGGAGAAGGTCCCGTCCGAGAAGGGCCCGCCCCGCAAGGTCTACACGCTCAACACCCAGGGCCTCGAGCAGCTCGACGAGTTCTGGAGCACCTGGAGCTTCCTGTCCGCACGGATCGAGGAGCTCCGCACCGACACCACCACGCAGGGAGAGAACTGATGGTCGCCAAGTGGATCGAGTCCCTCACCGGGTCGCTCGAGCAGAAGAAGCAGTACAAGAAGGACGTCGCCCGGATCGACGCCCTCCCCGAGCCGTACCGCGGCGCCGCGAAGGCGATGCACCGGTACGCGCTGTACTCGGGCGGCGTCACCGACGGCGACACGCTCACCACGATGTTCGGCGACCTCGCCGACCTGTGGGAGCGCGCGGCGGTCGACGGCACGCCCGTCCGCTCCATCGTCGGGGACGACCCCGTCGACTTCGCGGAGTCGTTCGTCGCCGCCTACAGCGGCGAGAAGTGGATCGACAAGGAGCGCGCCCGCCTGGCCCAGGCCATCGCGGACGCCGAGAAGGAGCAGGCATGAGCACGCTGGCACCGGCCCGGCCGGCCATCAGCGTCCGGGGCGTCGTGAAGTCCTACGACGACCTGCACGTGCTGCGCGGCGTCGACCTGGACGTCGAGCAGGGCAGCATCGTCGCCCTGCTCGGCTCCAACGGCGCCGGCAAGACGACGCTCGTGCGCATCCTGTCCACGCTGCTGCGGTCCGACGAGGGCACGGCGGCCGTCGCCGGCTTCGACGTCGCGACCCAGGGCGCAGACGTGCGGGGGGCGATCAGCCTCACGGGGCAGTTCGCGGCCGTCGACGAGATCCTGACCGGGCGCGAGAACCTGGTGCTCGTCGCCCGGCTGCGCCATCTGGCGAGCCCGGGGGACATCGCCGACGAGCTGCTCGCGCGGTTCTCCCTCACGGAGGCCGGCAGCCGGCGGGCCGGCACCTACTCGGGCGGCATGCGCCGCCGGCTCGACATCGCCATGAGCCTCGTCGGCCGTCCGCCCGTGATCTTCCTGGACGAGCCGACCACGGGCCTCGACCCGCAGGCGCGCGTCGAGGTCTGGGACGCGGTCCGCGAGCTCGCCGCCGCCGGCACCACGGTCCTGCTCACCACCCAGTACCTCGACGAGGCCGAGCAGCTCGCCGACCGCATCGCGATCCTCCACGAGGGCCGCATCATCGCCGACGGCACCCTCGCGGAGCTCAAGGCCTTGCTCCCCGCACCCACGGTCGAGTACGTCGAGAAGCAGCCGTCCCTCGAGGACGTCTTCTTCGCGATCGTCGGCGACCGGACGACGACCACGGAGGACGCACGATGACCACCCTGACCGCACCCGCACCCGCACCCGGCACCAGCCGGCCGCGATTCTGGAGCGACACCGCCGCGCTGACCGGCCGCTCGCTGCAGCACGTGACCCGCAGCGTCGACACGATCGTCACCACGGCGGTCACCCCCGTCGCGATCATGCTGCTGTTCGTCTACGTGCTCGGCGGCGCGATCGACACGGGCGACGTGCCCTACCTGACCTACATGCTCCCGGGCATCCTGCTCATCACCATCGCGTCCGGGGTCGCGTACACGTCCTACCGGCTGTTCCTGGACCTGCAGGGCGGGATCTTCGAGCGGTTCCAGTCAATGCCGATCGCCCGGTCGGGCGTGCTCTGGTCCCACGTGCTCACCTCGCTCGTCGCCAACGCGGTCTCGCTGGCGGTCGTCCTCGCGGTGGCGCTGGTGATGGGCTTCCGGACCGGCGCCGACGTGGGCTCGTGGCTGGCCGTCGTCGGGATCCTGGCCCTGTTCACGCTCGCGCTCACCTGGCTGGCCGTCGTCGCAGGGCTGTCCGCCAAGACCGTCGACGGGGCCAGCGCGTTCTCCTACCCGCTGATCTTCCTGCCGTTCGTCAGCTCGGCGTTCGTCCCGACGGACACCATGCCGACGGCCGTCGCGTGGTTCGCCGAGCACCAGCCGGTGACCTCGATCGTCGACACCATCCGCAGCCTGTTCCTCGAGCAGCCGGTCGGGTCCGACATCTGGGTCGCGCTCGCCTGGTGCGCGGTCATCCTGGTCGGCGCGTTCGCCTGGGCGACGGCGCTCTACCGCCGCCGCATCCGCTGATGCACGCACCATCCCGCCGCGCTTGTGACAGGAGTGACCTCCTGGGGCTGCTGGACGCCCCTCCAGCCACTCGCGTCACAAGTGCGGCGGGTTGCTGACGGCACCACGCAAGTGCGGCCGAAAGAAATCTGCGCGAGGGTGTCGGATCGGGACCGAAGCCTTCGTCGTGAGGGTGAGAGGCGGTCGACCAGGCCGCCCGAGCAACGAGTCGGCGAACGTGCCCGACGAGGTGCTCGCTGCAGACAGACCGAGGAGAACAGTCATGCCCCAGTACCTGCTGTCCGTGTACGGCCCCGCCGAGCGTGAGCCCTACGGCGACTACGGCTCCAAGGAGGCCATGCTCGAGGCGTTCGCCGCGACGGGCGCCTTCAACGACAAGCTGGTCGCCGACGGCCACTTCGTCTTCGCGAACGGCCTCGCGGAGGCCACCACCGCCACCGTCGTCGACGGGCAGGGCGACGAGCCCGTCCTCACCGACGGCCCCTACGTCGAGGCCAAGGAGTACATCGGCGGCTTCTGGGTGATCGAGGCGCCGGACCTGGACGTCGCGCTCAAGCTGGCGGCCGAGGGCTCGAAGGCCTGCGGCGGCAAGGTCGAGGTGCGGCCGTTCCAGACCGAGGACGACGTGAAGAAGATGCTCGGCGAGTGACGTCTGTGGACGACGCGATCACCCGGGCCCACCGTCAGGAGTGGGCCCGGGTGGTCGCGACCCTGACGCGTCGGTTCGGCGACCTGGGCCTGGCAGAGGACGCCGCAGCCGAGGCGTTCGCGACGGCCGTCGAGCGATGGCCGTCGGACGGCGTCCCCGCCAACCCCGGTGCCTGGCTGACGACGACGGGTTCCCGGAAGGCCATCGACCGGATCCGGCGGGAGTCGCGGCGCGACGACAAGCACGAGGAGGCGCGGCTCTTGTTCGACGAACCCCCGCGCGACGTCGGCGCGGTCGACGACGACCGGCTGCGGCTGATCTTCACGTGCTGCCACCCGGCACTGTCGCCGGAGGCCCGCGTCGCCCTGACCCTGCGGATGGTGGGTGGCCTGACGATGCCGGAGATCGCGCGCGCGTTCCTGGTGCCGGAGCCGACGATGGGCCAGCGGATCACCCGGGCCAAGGCGAAGATCAAGGCCGCGCACATCCCGTACCGCGTGCCCGAGGCGGAGGACCTTCCCGGCCGCGTCGACGGCGTGCTCGCCGTGCTGTTCCTCGTGTTCAACGAGGGCTACCTGGCCACGGGCCCCGACACCGACCCCGTGCGTCATGACCTGACGGTCGAGGCGATCCGCCTGACCCGCCTGGTGCGCGAGCTCGCTCCGAGCGGCGAGGTGACCGGCCTGCTGGCGCTCATGCTGCTGACGCAGGCGCGCGCCGCCGCTCGCGTCTCGGTCACCGGTGAGCTGGTCACGCTCGACGAGCAGGACCGCGGCGCCTGGGACAGGGACCTGATCGACGAGGGTCACGCGCTGGTGCGGCAGTGCCTCGCGGACGTCGCCGCGGGCGGCCCTCCCCCGGGCCGCTACCAGCTCCTCGCCGCGATCAACGCGGTGCACACCGATGCACGCGACGCCCGCGACACCGACTGGTCGCAGATCACCACGCTGTACGACCGGCTCGTCCGCCTCGACCCCTCGCCCGTCGTCGCGCTCAACCGCGCGATCGCCGTGGCGCAGGTCGACGGGCCCGACGTCGCCCTCGCGCTCGTCGACCGGCTGCCGCTCGACGGCTACCACGCGTTCCACGCCACGCGCGCCGACCTGCTGCGCCGCCTCGGCCGCAGCGCGGACGCCCGCGACGCGTACGACCGCGCCATCGCGCTGGCCGGCAACACGGCCGAGACCGCCTACCTCACGCGGCGCCGCGACCAGCTCGCGCTCCAGGGGGACCGATCCGCAGGATCGTGATGTCCGATGTCACCGGTTCGTCCTAGTGTCCGTGGGGTCAGCCGCCGACCGACGACCTGAGGACCCGATGAGCCCAAGCACCCACGCCCGCTGCATCACCCCGCCTTACCTGCTCGAGCACCTGCTCACGTCGAGCGACCCGGAGGTTCGGGCGGCTGCCGCCCGCACGCTGGCTGGGAGCGTGGAGCTGCGGGTCAGGCGCGAGGTGACGACGACGCTCGCGCCACAGGCCGTCGAGTCCGCGGGCGGTGCGCGCAGCATCTTCGACTCCCAGCACCACGAGGCGACGTCGGGGCCGCTGGTCCGCGGAGAGGACGACCCGGCGGTCGACGACACGTCGGTGAACCAGGCGTTCGACGGCCTCGGCGTCACGCGGCAGTTCTACGCGGACGTGCTGGGCCGTGACTCGATCGACGACAACGGCGGCCCACTGAACGGCTACGTGCACTACGGCCGGGCGTTCAACAACGCGTTCTGGGACGGCAGCCAGATGGTGTTCGGGGACGGTGACGGGCAGATCTTCGCCGACTTCACCGGCTCGCTCGACGTCATCGGCCACGAGCTCACGCACGGCGTGACCGAGGCGCTGGCCGGGCTCGAGTACCACGTGCAGCCGGGCGCGCTCAACGAGTCGATCTCGGACGTGTTCGGGTCGCTGGTCAAGCAGTTCTCCCGCAACCAGACGGCCGACGAGGCGGACTGGTTGATCGGCGACGACATCTTCACGCCGGACTTCGCGGGCGACGCGCTGCGCTCCCTCAAGGCTCCCGGCACCGCCTACGACAACGCGACGTTCGGCAAGGACCAGCAGCCGGCCCACATGGACGACTTCGTGGTCCTGCCCGACACGGCGGCCGGCGACTGGGGCGGCGTGCACACCAACTCCGGCATCCCCAACCATGCGTTCTACCTGGTCGCGACCGCGATCGGCGGGTACGCGTGGGAGGCGGCGGGCCACATCTGGTTCGAGGCGCTCGCGGCGTCGACGCCCAAGACGGACTTCACGCAGTTCGCGCGGAACACGCTCACCCGGGCGACACTGGTCTTCGGCGAGTCGTCGTCGCAGGCGCAGGCCGTGCGTGACGGGTGGTCACAGGTGGGGATCCCGCTCGACGGGGCGTCCGACGACTGATCGCAGGAGGGAACCGTGGCGCGCAGGGTCGTCCTGGAGACCGCCGGAGGCGTGGCGGCGATCTTCGCCGCGCGTGCCCTGGTCGTCGACGACGACGAGCTCGACGACCACGGTCGACGACGCCTGAGTGAGCTCGTCACCGCGGCCGACGACGGCTCCCACGCCGATCCGGGGCCGGGTCTGCTCCGCGACGCGCAGACCTACCAGATCACCGTCGAGCACCCCGACGGCCCATCCCTGGTGCTGTCCGCCTCGGACGGGCACGTCTCGCCGCCCTTCGCGGAGCTGCGTGACTGGATCCGCGACCACGGCCGCCCCGCCCCTAGCACGAGGAACACGCCGGGCATCGAATCACCCTGACCCGAGTGACGGTGGCGATGGGGCCTCAGGCCACGGCCAGGCACGACACGGCCAGCTTCTGGGCCGCCTCGCCACGCGCGAGCCGCGCACCCTCCCAGGACACCTTGCTCCAGTCCGTCGTGCCGTGGGCCGCCTCGAGCGCCCGGCCGACCGAGATGGCGTCGACCGCACCGTCGGGCTCGCGCGTCGCGAGGAAGCTCAGCGGGTTCTCCTCCGTCGGATCGCCCCACCCGTCGGAGGTCGATCGAGCCTCCACGATCCACCACGTCTGGCTCGGGTCGTCGCCAGGTCCCACCTCGACCATGACGACGTCCGACGCGGGCAGGTCGTCACGGAATCGGTCGCGCAGCCACCTCATCGCCCAGCCGGTCGGGTCGACGCACACGAGGTCGGCGGTGCTGACGCGCGTGGCGGACGTCGCCGGCGTCCTCGTCGGGACGACTGACGGCCTCGGCGGCGCCACCGTCGGCACGGGCCTGGTGGGCTCGGGCTCCGGCACGCTCCCGGCGCTGCACCCGCCGAGGACCAGCGCCGCAGCCGCCGCGAGCGCCAGCGCGCCGCCGGTTCTCGCCGATTCCATCCCAACCCCCAGGTCTGTCGCAGAACGGTCCGCAGCGTAGCAACGGCGCCGATGTCACCGGTCCCTCACGCGCTGGCGTCGCCCTGCCGGCGATACGTCGTCGTGAGGCGGTAGTCCTTGGCCGGCCCGACCGCGTGCCAGGTCTCCTCGAAGCAGTCCGGCCCTACGAACCGGCCGGTGACCGTGTAGGTGTCGGCGCCGCAGCCGTGGGTCGCCGACCAGGTGTCGTCGACCGGGTCGAGCCGGAAGAACGGTCGGCCGTCGGCGAACTCGACGTCCACGGCGTCGTCGCCCGCGCGCAGGATCAGCCGCCGCCTGGCCGGCATGGACCGCTCACCCATCGTGAGCGTCCCCTCCTCGACCCACGCGAGCCCGCCGTCGGGCAGCGACTCCGTGCGCGCGACGCCATCCACCACGCCCTCGGCGCCGGCGAGCGCATCGGCGACGTCGCGCTGCATCGACCACGTCCCGACGAACCTGTCCCTCACGCCGACGACCCTTTCACGACTGCGACACGCGGGTGAATCGGACGGCCCGCACCCTCGCGGGCGCGGGCCGTTCGATTCAGTTGCTCTTCGCAAACGGCGCGGCGAAGGCGTAGACCGCCAGGGCGACGGTGGCCAGTGAACCGAGCGTGGCGGCCACGCGGGTGCGGCTGGGACGAGTGCTCATGCGTTGCTCCTCGGACGTGTCATCAGTTGGTCTTGGTGAACGGGGCGGCGAAGGCGTAGACCGCCAGGGCGACGGTGGTCAGGGAACCGAGCGTGGCGACCACGCGGGTGCGGCTGGGACGAGTGCTCATGCGGTGCTCCTTGCGACGGCGGACGGTGCGTCCGGGCTGGTGAGGGCGGTGCTGTGGTGCACCCCGGCGGCGCCGGGGGGTTCGGTGGTGGCGTCGTCGGGCGGGACGACGACGCTCCGCTGGGTGTGCAGGGCGGCGACGACCAGGCACGCCGCGAGTCCGCCCCACAGCAGCACGTCGCCGAGGCTGAACACCAGGTGGAGGCCGGGCACGGGGACGACGTCGGCGATCGCGACGAGTCGCGTCCCGGTGTCGATCGGCACGTGGCCGGGCGTCGGGTCAGCGATGGACGCCGCGTCGATGCCGGCCGCAGCCGCGGCCCGGACCGAGAAGGGCATGCCGCCGTTGAGCGCGGTGGCTGCTGCGTTGAGCAGTGCGCCGAGACCGGCGACGCCTGCGGCGAGGGCCGCACCCCGGGGGCGGTCCCGCAGATTCGCCAGCACGAACCCGACCGCGCACCCACCCAGGACGAGCGCCGTCGCGGCTCCGCCGGCCGCGTGCAGGAAGCCCGATGCCCATGCGGGGTCGGCCGTGCGCAGGGCCTGCACCGCCGCACCCGCCAGCACCCAGGGCATGCCCCGGACCCGGAACCGGCTGAGCGCGGCGAGGCCGCCCGGGCGCAGGGCGAGCACAGCGACCGCGATCGCGGGCGCCACCAGCAGCACCGCCAGCAGACCAGGGCTCATCGGGACCTCCGGGTCGGACCCTAGCGGCCCGCGCAACGGCGCCGGAAGTCCCGTCTCACGCAGGGGTGCGGGCCCGCCCTGCGCGTCAGACGACCAGCGACTGGCCGCCGTCGACGAAGATCTCGGTGCCCGTGACGTGGCTCGCCGCGTCCGAGGCGAGGAAGGCGATCACGTCGGCCACCTGATCGGCCGAGCCCGGCTCCTCGCCCGTGAGCGGGATCGCGCCGTCCGGGTACTCGGCCCGCACCCCGAGCCCGTCGGTGTGCCGCTGCTCGGTGTTGTCGCTGATCTCGGTGTCGATCGCGCCGGGGCACACCACGTTGACCCGCACCCCGCGCGGCGCCAGCTCGACGGCGATCATGCGCGCGAACGCGAGCTGCCCCGCCTTGCTCGTCGCGTAGGCGGACGCGCCGGAGTTGGAGAAGGTGCGGGTGCCGTTGATGGAGGACACGACGACGACGGCGCCGCCCTGCCGGACCAGCAGCGGGACCGCGTACCGGACGGTGAGGAACGTGCCGGTCAGGTTGGTGGTGATCGTCGCCTCCCACTCGTCGGGCTCCAGCTCGTCGATCGGCGCCCAGACCCCGTTGACGCCCGCGTTCGCGACGACCACGTCCAGGCGGCCCAGCTCGTCGTCGATCTGCTGCAGCGCCGCGCGCACGGCTGCGGCGTCGCCCACGTCGGCTTCCAGCGGCAGAGCGGTCCCGCCGGCCGCGCGGATCTCGTCGGCCACCTCGTCGGCGCTGTCCTGCGTGTGCCCGAGCCCGACGACCGTCGCGCCGCCGCGCGCGAGCCGCGTCGCTGCCGCGCGCCCGATGCCCGACCCGACGCCCGTCACGAGCGCCACCTTCTGGCTCATCCGCACTCCCTCCGACACCGGCACGGGGCGTCCGCGCCTCCCCGGCATCGTCACCCCGCCGCGCGGCCCGCGCACCCGGGGCCATCGCTCTGCGAATGTTCGTCCGGCACGAACAATCGCAGAGCGATGAAGGCTGGGCTACGCCGCGCGGGGTGTGCGAACGCGGTTCCACCACAGGGACAGGCCGATCGCCGCGGCGATCAGCAGGGCGCCGACCGCCGCGAACCAGGCGGCCAGGTCGACGTCCTTGTGCACCACCGTGATCGTGCTCGGCAGGCCGCCCAGGGCGTCGTCCAGCTGGTCGGCGTTCTCCGCGCGGAAGTACTTGCCGCCCGTGGTGTCGGCCACCTGCTGCAGCGCGTCCTCGTCGATGAGCAGCAGGTTCGCGCCGCCCCGGCCGATCGCGCTGCCATAGCCGCCGCGGCCGACGGTCCCGCCCTGGAGCTGGTCCGGGCTGCACACCATCTGCGCCGGCGTCGTGGTGCCGAAGCCGATCGTGTAGACGCGCAGGCCGCGCGCGGCGGCCTCGTCGGCTGCCGTCGCAGGGTCCACGCCCTGGGAGTTCGCGCCGTCGGTGAGCACGACGATCGCGTCGGCCGCCTGCGCGACGTCCTCGCCGCCGGTCACGTCCACGGCGGTCGACGGGACCGACGGGTCCACCTCGGCGATCGCGTCGATCGACGTCAGGATCGCCTGCCCGATGGCCGTGCCGTGTGTCGTGGTCAGGCCGTCGATCGCGTCGACCAGCTTGTCGGTGTCGTCGGTGGGCGGGACCAGCAGGCCCGCGACGCCGGCGAAGGCGACGAGCCCGATCTTCGCGCCGCCCGCCTGGTCCTTGACGAACGCCTTCGCGGCGTCCTGCGCGACCGTCAGCCGGTTGGGGTCGACGTCCGTGGCGCACATCGAGCTCGACACGTCGACGGCCAGCAGGATCGTCGTCGCGTTCGACGCGACCGGCACCGAACCCTGCGGCCGCGCGGCGCCGACGCCGATGACGACGAGCCCCGCGACGAGCAGCGCCGCCGGGATACGCCGCGTCCACCGCCCGCGGCCGGGTGCGGCCTGGCGGACCAGCGCGATGGAGGTGACCTGCACGGCGCCGCGACGCCGACGTCGACGCAGCCACCACGCGAGCAGGAGCACGAGCGGGACGACGAGCAAGGCCGCGAGGGCCCAGGGCCAGGCGAACGACATCAGACGATCCTTCCCGTGCGCACCACGGTGAGCAGCGCGCCGACGCCCAGCAGCACCAGGGCCAGGACCGACAGCGCACCCGCGAGCGGGACCGGCTTGTCGGCGACCGTCAGGCGAAGGTCGATGGTGTCGGCGATGCCGTCGAGCTCGGACGCGTCGCTGGCCGGGTGGTAGCTGCCGCCGGAGGTCTGGGCGACGGTGGTGAGCGTGTCCTCGTCGAGCGCGGTGTGGACGCGGTACCCGTCGACCTCCACCGAGGTGCCCGCGGTGGTGCCGACGCCGACCGTCTCGATGTGGACACCCGCCGTCTGCGCGACGGCGGCGGCCGTCTCGGCGTCGGTGCCGCCCTGGTTCTGGCCGTCGGAGAAGAGCACGATCGTCGCCGACGGCCAGTAGCCGAGGTCTGGGGCGGTGCCGTCCTCGGCGAGCTGGACCGTCTCGCCCGTGATCGCCGACAGCGAGGTGATGATCGCGTCGCCGATCGACGTGCTGCCGGCGACCTTGAGCCGCTCGATCGCGGCGACGGCGGCGGCGTGGTCGTCGCTCGGCTGGGCCGTGGTCAGCGCGCCCTGCTGGAACGCGACGACGCCGACGTCGACCGAGGACGGCTGCGCCTCGACGAACTTCTCCGCGGCCTGCTGCGCGGCACCGAGCCGGGTCGGGTCGGCGTCGGTGGCGGCCATGGAGTTGGAGACGTCGACCGCGACGACGACCGTCCCGGCCGTGCGCGGCACGGGGATCTTCGCGACCGGCCCTGCCGCGGCGAGCACGAGCACCGCGAGCCCCGCTACGGACAGCCATGCGCCGACGCGTCCCCCACGGCCGGTCGTCGTGATCCCGGCGCGCGCGAGCGCACGGCGCCGGCGACGGCCCAGCACGACGAGGCCGGCGGCGACCGCGGCGACGACGAGCAGCCCGACGACGAGCGCCCAGGGGTTGTCGATGCTCATGCGCGCCTGCCCCGGTTCCTTTCGACGACGGCGACGAGCTGCTGCGCGAGGTCGCCGTCGGTCGTGATGCGGTGCACCGGCACGCCCGCGCGCGCCATGCCGTCGACGAGTGCCTCGTCGCGCGCCCGCACCCCGGCCTGGAACCGGGCCTGGAACAGCGGGTCCCCGGAGTCGACCACGAGCTGCTCGCCCGTCTCGGCGTCCTCGACCACCACCACGCCCACCTCGGGCAACGCGTCGTCCGCAGCGTCGACCACCCGCAACGCCACCACCTCGTGCCGGTGCGTGAGCCGCGCGAGCGGGCGCTGCCAGTCCCCCGTGCCGATGAAGTCCGAGACGACCAGGACGAGCGAGCGTCGCCGGGCGATCGACGCGACGGACTCGAGCATCGCGGCGAGGTCGGTGGGGCGCGCCGCATCGTCCGCCGGCGCCTTGCGCCGACGCCGTCCGCGACCCTCGTCGCGCGCGTGCGGACGCGTGCTCCCGACGGCCACCCCGACGACCAGCGCCTGCGCGCGCCCCACCCCCGGCCGCACCACCCGCACCGCACCGTTGTCATACAGCAGCGCGCCCACGCGGTTGCCGCCGCGCGCGAACAGCCGCGCCAGAACGAGCGCGAGCTCGGTGAGCACGTCGTCCTTGCCGCGCCCGGGCGCGCCGGCCAGCATCGACGCCGAACGGTCCAGCACCAGCCACACCGTCAGCTCGCGGTCCTCGGTGAACTCGCGCACGAACGGCTCGTCCATCCGCGCCGTGACGTTCCAGTCGATGTGCCGCGCGTCGTCGCCCTCGGCGTACTCGCGGAGCCCGGCCAGGTCGTAGCCCGACCCGCGCTGGGCAGTGCGGTACGCGCCCTGCAGCCGGCCGTCGAGGCGGCGCACGACGCGCCACTCGAGCCGGTGCAGCAGGCGATCGGTCGCGGTGGTCATGGGCTCAGCGGTCTTGCAGGACGACGGTCGGGGCGGGCACGGCGGCGAGGATCCGGCCGACGATCGCGTCGGCGTCGAGGTCGTCGGCCAGGGCCTCGTACGACAGCACGACGCGGTGGCGGAGCACGTCGAGCGCCAGCTCGGTCAGGTCCTGCGGCAGCACCCAGGCGCGCCCGCGCAGGTGCGCGAGCGAGCGGGCGCCGATGACCAGGGCGATCGACGCACGCGGGCTGGCGCCGTAGGTGAGGTACCGGTCCAGGTCACCGAGCCCGACGATGCCGGGCGAGCGCGTCGCGGCGACCAGCCGGACCGCGTAGTCGACGATCGCCGGGTCGACGTAGACCTGTGCGGCCTGCTCCTGCATCGCGACCAGTTCCTCGGGCCGCAGGATCGCCTGCACCACCTCGGCCGGCCGCAGCGACCGCTCGACGACCGCGTGCTCCTCGGTGCTCGTCGGGTAGCCGACCAGCACCTTCATCATGAACCGGTCCACCTGCGCCTCGGGCAGCGGGTAGGTGCCCTCGTTCTCGATGGGGTTCTGCGTCGCCATGACCAGGAACGGCTCGGGCACCCGGAAGGTCTCGCGGCCGATCGTGACCTGGCGCTCCTGCATCACCTCGAGCAGCGCGCTCTGGACCTTGGCGGGTGCGCGGTTGATCTCGTCGGCCAGCAGCAGGTTGGCGAACACGGGGCCCAGCGTCGTCGCGAACTCGCCCGAGTGCTGGTGGTAGACGCGCGTCCCGACGAGGTCGGCGGGCACCAGGTCCGGCGTGAACTGGATGCGCTGGAACTCCCCGCCGATGGCGCCGGCGAGCGACTTCACCGCCAGGGTCTTGGCCAGCCCGGGCACTCCTTCGACCAGCAGGTGCCCGCCGGACAGCAGCGCGACGGCCATCCGCTCGAGCAGCTCGTCCTGCCCGACGATCACGCGCTTGACCTCGTAGAGCACCTGCTCCAGGGGGTTGGGTCCGTCCGTCATGTTGCTCCCTCGTCTCACAGTTGTGGTGCCTGGCCGCCGCCGCCGACGGCGCCGCCGATGGGGACCGCGAAGCCGATGCCCGCGAAGGCGTCGTCCTTGCCCGGGTCGGCGATCGCGACGACGATCCCGATGACATTGCCCTGCGCGTCGAGCAGCGGGCCACCGGAGCTGCCCGGGTTGACCGACGCGTCGAACTGGATCAGCCCCTTGAGGTTCCCGCTCGTGCGGTCCAGCCCGGACACGACGCCGGTCGAGACGCTGTAGGTGAGGCCCAGCGGGTTGCCGATCGCGACGACGTCGGCGCCCACGGTCACGTCGCCGCCGAGCGTGGCCGGGACCAGGACCTCGGGGAACGTCGTCGGAGCGACGTGGGCGATGTCCTGCGCGGCGTCCGACGACGTGACGCTGGCGGCCGACGTCGTCCCGTCGGCGAACGTCACCGTCACCGCGCTGCCGTCCGCGACCACGTGGTTGGCGGTGAGGACCGTCCCGTCGTCGGAGACGACGACACCCGAGCCGAGCGCACCGTCGGCGGTGCGGATCGTCACGACCGACGGCGCGACGGCCGTGAACACCTCCGGCACAGTGGGCGTCGTCGCCGTGGAGCTGGGCCTCGGTGTCGTCGTCGGCGCGGACTGCGGCTCGCCGCCACGTCCCGTCAGCGCGACGACGACCGCGACGAGCGCGACCACCAGCGCGAGCACGCCGAGCACCCGGCCGCTCAGTGCTGCGCGGCGCTGCGGGGGCTGTTCGGCCTCGGACATGGACCGAGGCTAGGGACGCTTGCTGTGGAAAGGATGAGAACGCACGAGGAACCTGGCCTCAGCGGCCGGAGTCGATGGTGTGGGCCCACGCCGACAGGAAGTCGTCGGTCAGGTGGGAGTTGCGGTCCAGGGCACCCGAGACGACGGCGCCCGTGCGGATCATCATGAGCTGCTCGGCGGCCGCGCGCGGATCGCGGTGCCCCACCTCGCGCAGCAGCTCCTCCAGCCGCTCGGTCACCCATCTCCGCACGTCGTAGGCCTGCAGCCGCGCCGGGTGCGTGCCGGTGAACTCCGCGGACGCGTTGATGAAGGGGCACCCGCGCTGCACCTGCGCGAAGTCGTCGCGGGTGAGGACCGTGGCCAGCTCGGTGAGCGCCTCACGCGGTCGACCGGCGTAGGCCGCGACGATGCCGCCCACCTGGTCGCGGTCGAACTGCTTGCGTCGCTCCAGGTAGGCATCGACCAGGTCGTCCTTCGACGGGAAGTGGCGGTAGAAGGTCACGCGGGTCACGCCGGCCTCGGTGACGATGCGCTGCACGCCGACCGCGTGGATGCCCTCGTCGTAGAACAGCCGGTCGGCGGCCGCGACGATGCGCTCGCGCGCGGCCGACGGGCGAGTCGTCGTCGCCCGCCTCTGCTCTGCCATCACGTGCACTCCTGCCCCGCGCCTCGAACCCTTGTGGACGCGTCGCCGTGACCCCTAGGTTAAGTCCGCAGGTAGGTAGAACGATCGATCTACACCGGGAGACGCCATGACCGCAGCACCCGTCCTGTTCATCCACGGCCTCTGGTTGCACGCCAGCTCGTGGGACCCGTGGGTCGAGTACTTCACCTCCGAGGGCTACACCGCCTCCGCGCCCGGCTGGCCGGGTGACCCGGCGACGGTCGACGAGGCGCGCGCCGACCCCGACGCGATCGCCGACCACGGCATCGACGACGTCGTCGCGCACTTCGCCCAGGTGATCGCCGCCCTGCCCACCAAGCCGATCCTGATCGGGCACTCGTTCGGCGGCATGATCGCTCAGCGCCTGCTCGGCGAGGACCTCGCGCTCGCCGCGGTCGCCATCGACGCCGCGCAGATCAAGGGCGTGCTGCCGCTGCCCCTGTCCGCGCTCAAGGCCACGCTGCCGGTGTTCAAGAACCCCGCCAACAAGCACCGCGCCGTCTCGCTGACCGCGGAGCAATTCCGCTACGCGTTCGGCAACGCGATCGAGCCGGCCGAGTCCGACGAGCTCTTCGAGAAGTGGGCCATCCCCGCGCCCGGCAAGCCGCTGTTCGAGGCCGCGGCCGCCAACTTCAACCCGCACTCGCCGGCCAAGGTCGCCACCGACAACGCCGCCCGCGGCCCGCTGCTGCTGATCATGGGCGGCCGCGACAACACGGTCCCGGAGGCCGTGACCCGCGCGACGCTCAAGCAGTACCGGCACAGCGACGCGGTCACCGACATCCTCGAGTTCGAGGACCGCGCCCACTCGCTGACGATCGACCACGGCTGGCGCGACGTCGCCGACGCCTCGCTCGCCTGGCTCCGCAAGAACGGGTTCTGACGTGGACCTCGGACTGGCGGGTCGGACCGCCGTCGTCACCGGCGCGAGCCGCGGGATCGGGTTGGCGATCACGCGCGGGCTCGTCGAGGAGGGTGTGACGGTCGTGGCGGCGGCGCGGTCCACCAGCCCGTCGCTCGACGAGCTGGGCGGCTCCGTCCACGTCGTCCAGGTCGACCTGAGCACGCCCGACGGACCGGCCACGCTGATCGGTGCGGCCGTCGACCTGCTCGGCGGGATCGACGTGCTGGTCAACAACGTGGGGGCGGTACACCCGCGGCTCGGCGGCTTTCTGTCCGTGTCCGACGAGGACTGGGCGGCGACCCTCGATCTCGACGTGCTCGCTGCCATCCGCACCATGCGCGCCGCGATCCCCCACCTGACCGGCCGCGACGGCGCGAACATCGTCACGGTCAGCTCGGTCAACGCCTTCCTGCCCGACCCGGGCGTGCTGGACTACAGCGCGGCGAAGGCGGCCCTGTCGAACGTGTGCAAGTCGCTGTCCAAGGAGCTCGGCCCGGCGATCCGCGTCAACACCGTGAGCCCGGGCCCCGTCGCGACGGACCTGTGGCTCGGCGCGGGCGGCGTGGCGGCGACCGTGGGCGGCGCGGGCGGACGGTCGGCCGACGAGGTGGTGCACGCCCAGGAGGCCGCGGCACCCAGCGGCCGGTTCACCACGCCGCGGGAGGTCGCCGACGCCGTCGTGTTCCTGGCCAGCCCGCGCTCGGCCAACACCACGGGAGCCGACCTGGTCATCGACGGCGGCCTGATCCCGACGCTGTAGCCCGACGCCGGGCCGCGAACCTGCGATCACCGACGCTATCGACGCGGTTGATGTGCACGATCGCAGGTTCGGTGATCTGTTGCGTGCCGGTCAGGGCGACTGGACCGCGTGGACGGCATCGCCGTAGGCGGCGACGAAGCGGTCGAGCAGGTCGAGGAAGGCGTCTGCGTCCGCGCCCAGCTCGTCGAGCGCGACGTCGTAGGCCCGCAGGCCCTCGACCATGTCCTTCTCGAAGATCCGCCGGCCGCTCGCCGTCGGCTCGACGACGGCCGCACTCCGGCCCGGGACCCGCCGACGCTGCAGCAGGTGGGCGGCGATCGCGGCGTTGACCTGCCGGTTCACGGTGGACTGCTCGAGGTTGAGGTCGTCGGCGATCTCACGCAGGGTGCGAGGGCGCTGCCCCAGCAGCCAGACCAGCCGGACGTCGGCCGCGTTGAGGCGCAGGCGCTGCTCGAGGACGTGCCGGTGCTGGCCGGCGAGCGTGAGCAGCCAGGCGGCGCGACGGTCGCGCGGGGTGTCCGGCGTGGGGTGAGCGCCGACGTCGCCCATGGGTCGCCTCCCGACGAGGGTGGTGGAGGGCAGTGTCCATGTGTATCCTACACAGGTTGATGTGTACTCTACATATCCACCCTCCGTCGAAGGATCCACCGTGAGTTCTGTGCTGCCCGCGTCCGAGGCCGTCCGGCCCGACGCCGAGCGCAAGGCCAAGTGGGTGATCGGGGTCCTGCTCTTCAGCAGCCTCTCCGCCGCCCTCATGCAGTCGCTCGTCATCCCCATCCAGTCCGAGCTCCCCGAGCTCCTGAACACCAGCGCCAGCAACGCGTCGTGGGTCATCACCGCCACCCTGCTCGGCGCCGGCGTCACCATGCCGCTCGTCGGCCGCCTCGCCGACCTCGTCGGCAAGAAGCCCGTCCTCGTCGCGTCCGCCGCGCTGCTCGTCGTCGGCTCGCTCATCTGCGCGCTGTCGGACAGCCTCGGCATCGTCCTCGTCGGCCGCGTGCTGCAGGGCGCGGCGATGGGCTACATCCCCGTCGCGATCTCCCTGGTCCGCGAGGTCATCCCGCCGCGCATGGTGAACTCCGCCATCGCCGCCGTCAGCGCCACGCTCGGCGTCGGCGGCGCGCTCGGGCTGCCGCTGGCGGCCTGGATCGCGCAGGGCCACGACTGGCACGACCTGTTCTGGGTCGCCACCGGCCTCGCCGTCGCCATGACCGTCCTGTCCTTCGTCGTGCTCCCCCACGTCCACGACGCCCACCCCGCGACCATCGACTGGCTCGGCGCCGTCGGCCTCGCGCTCGGCCTCGTCGGCGTGCTCGTCGGCGTCTCCAAGGGCGGCGACTGGGGCTGGTCCTCGGCCTCGACGATCGGGCTGATCGTCGGCGGCGTCGTCATCCTGCTCGCGTGGGGCTGGTACGAGCTGCGCAGCAAGGACCCGCTCGTCGACCTGCGCACCATGAGCGCGCGCCCCATCCTGCTGACGAACATCGCTGCCGTGCTCATCGGGTTCGGCATGATGGCGCAGTCCATCGTCGTGCCGCAGCTGCTGCAGATGCCGAAGGCCACCGGCTACGGCCTGGGCCAGACCATCCTGCAGGCCGGCCTCTGGATGGCACCCGGCGGGCTCATGATGCTGCTCTTCGCCCCCGTCTCCGCGCGGCTGCTGACCAACCTGGGCGCCCGCATCACCCTTTCGATCGGTGCCGCGGTGCTGGCCGCCGGGTACGTCGCGGCCGTGTTCCTCACGGGTGCGCCGTGGCAGCTCGTCGTCGCGTCCTGCATCTCCATGGCGGGCGTCGGCGTCGGCTACGCGGCCATGCCGACCATGATCCTGTCGCACGTCCCGATGGCCGAGGCCGCCTCCAGCGTCAGCGTCAACACGCTCATGCGCTCCATCGGCACGACCGTGGCCGGCGCGGTCATGACCGTCGTCCTGACCAGCCGCACCATGGTGCTGGCACCGGGGACGCCCGAGATCCCGACGCACGGCGCGTTCCAGCTGTGCTTCGTCATCGGCGCGGTCGCGGCCGCGCTCGGCGCGGTCGTCGTGCTGCTGATCCCCAAGGCCGCGGCGCGCGGCGCGGCACCGGTCCACACGACCGCGGACGACGAGCGCGACGACGACCTCGTGGAGGCCGGCGCGCACTGAGCCGCAGTCAGCACAGCGAGGGCGCCGTCGGGAGACCGACGGCGCCCTCGCCGCGTCATACGACGCGTCGCGTCAGCGTGCGCTCGGCTCGCGCAGCCGCGCCAGGTGCTGACGCAGCGCGTCGGGGCCCGAGACGTTGAAGATGAGCGAGACGATCGCGACGGGCAGGGACACGAGCAGCGCCCCGACGTCGTGCCCGCTCTCGACCACCAGCACCACCGCGACCAGCGCGGGCACCTCGGCCGCCGCGATGCCCGTGAACACCGCGGACCGCACGGCGTCCGGGACCGCCGACGGCTCGACGCCGCGATCGCGCGCGCGGTCCAGCGCGCCGCGGATGATCCGCCTGGGCGCGAACCAGGACACGAGCCCCAGGACGACGCCGACGAGGAGGCCCACCCCGCGCACGGCCGGCTCGGTGACGACGAACAGCACCATCACCGCGCCGATCACGAACAACCCGATGACGAACGCGATCGTGATCGGCGTCATCGCGATGATGAGTGCCTGGTCGGGGTTCTCGCTCGGCCGCTTGGCGAAGGGGTCGCTCATGTCCGCGAGGCTAGCGTGCGACGACCGCGCCGCACCTACCGCTCCTAAGCGCCGGGGCGCTCGGGCGCCGGCGCGTAGCCGGAGCGATCAGCGACGCGGCCCGGACGCCCGTCGACGCGGCGCCGCCGACCGTGGCGGGTTCTGCCGCATGTGGTCGCGTGCGCGCCCGAGGACCTCGGCGAGCGTCTCGATGTCGGCGCGGGACAGCGCCGCGAACAACAGGTCGTCGAGTAGCGCGACGTGCCCCGGGAAGACCGCCGCCAGGACGGCACGCCCCTCAGCGGTGATGGTAACGGTGACGCTTCGCTCGTCGTCCGCGGACGGGGCGCGCGTGACGAGGCCGCGGCTCTCGAGCGTCTGCGCCTGGTAGGTCAGGCCGCTGCGGCTGTAGACGACGCCGTCCGCGAGGTCGGTCATCCTGCGACTGCCGGTCTCGGAGTCGCCGAGCGTGGCCAGGAGCTGGAACTGGACGTAGCTGAGATCGCCCTCGTCGCGCAGCTGCTGCTCGACCGCGTGCTTGAGCAGGCTGCTCGCCTCGATGAGAGCGAAGTACGCACCGAGCTGCGTGGCATCCAGCGGACGGGGCGACGAGGTCATGCGGCCAGCCTACCGGTGCTTCCAACTCGAAGCGCTTGTTTGGAATTCGAAGCACTGTTATGGTTCTCTTGTTGCTTCGAATCCGAAGCAACATCATCGAACGGAGAGAGACCATGAAGGCAATCCGCTTCCACCAGACAGGCAGCTCCCAGGTGCTGCAGTACGAGGACGTCGACCAGCCGGTGCCCGGCGCAGGCGAGGTCCGCATCCGCGTTGCGGGCTCGGCCTTCAACCCGGCCGACGGCGGCATCCGCGGCGGCCTCCTGCCGATCCCGGTCACGCTGCCGCACATCCCGGGGTACGACGTCTCCGGCACCATCGACGCCGTGGGCGACGGTGTCAGCGTCTGGACGGTCGGTGACCGCGTCGTCGGCTTCCTGCCCATGACAGCCGACGGCTCGGCGGCCGAGTACGTCGTCGCCCCCGCGGACGCACTGGTGACGGCGCCGGCGAGCGTCGAGCTCGCCGACGCCGCCGCGCTCCCGTCCGTCGGGCTCACCGCCTCCCAGGCTCTCTTCGAGGCCGGTCGGCTCACGGCTGGTCAGCGGATCGCGATCAACGGCGCCGGTGGCCCGGTCGGCGGCTACGCCGTCCAGCTGGCCAAGCGCTCCGGCGCCTACGTCATCGCGACCGCGAGCCCGCGCAGCCGGGATGCCGTCGCGGCAGCCGGCGCGGACGAGATCGTCGACCACACGGCGACGACCTTGCTCGAGTCGCTGACCGAACCGGTCGACGTGCTGCTCAACCTCGCGCCGATCACCGCGGACGGATTCGCTGCCCTGGTCCCGTGGGTCCGGGACGGGGGCATGGTCGTGTCCACCACCCCGATGGTGACGACGCCCGCCGACGAGGACCGGGACGTGCGGGCGGTGACGATCTACGTCCACCCCGACGCCGAGGTCCTCGCAGGCCTCGTCGAGCTCGTCGACAGCGGCGACCTCCGGGTCTCCGTCGCGCGCCGCGTGCCCCTGAGCGAGCTGGCCGCGGTCCACGAGCAGGCCGACGCCGGCGCGATCCACGGCAAGGTCGTGGCCCTGCCTCCAGCCGCGTGACCGGCGGTCGACCGGACGCACAGACGGCCGTCGCAGCCTCGGGCCCGTGAGCTGAGGCTGCGACGGCCCGTGACGCGAGGTGCTCGCCCGAGCGCACGTCGGCCTCCACCCCCACCGGGTAGAGTCCCCGCCCATGCCCCTCGCCCTGGTGACCGGCGCCGCGCGCGCGAACAGCCTCGCCGCAGGCGTCGTCCCCCGCCTGCGCGCCGACGGCTGGGACGTCGTCACCAGCGACCTCGCCGACGCCGACTACCCGTGCGACCTGTCGACGCACGCAGGGCCCGACGAGCTGATCGCGGCGGTCACCCGCGACCACGGTGCGCTCACCGCCCTCGTCCTGTCCCACGCGCACGACGTGAACTCAGGCATCCTCGACACCACCGCGGAGAGCTTCGACGCGCACGTCGCAGTCAACGCCCGCGCGAGCCTGCTGATCGTCGCCGCGTTCGCGCGGCAGGTCCCGTCCGACGGCGGCGTGGTCGTCGCCCTGACCAGCGACCACACCACCGGCAACCTGCCGTACGGCGCGTCGAAGGGCGCGCTGGACCGCATCGTCATCTCGGCGGCCCGTGAGCTGGGGCCGATGGGCATCTCCGCGAACGTCGTCAACCCCGGCCCCATCGACACGGGCTGGATGGACGACGAGACACGCACGACCCTGACGCCGATGCACCCGTCGGGCCGGCTGGGCACGCCGCGCGACATCGCCGCCGTCGTCTCGTTCCTGCTCTCCGACGAGGGCCGCTGGGTCTCCGGCCAGCTGCTCCACACGGACGGCGGGTTCTCCGCCCGCTTCTGACGTCGGCCGCGAGCTCGACTCGCGGGTTCATCGTCGGACCGCGGGATGCAACCCGCGACTCGACGAGGAACCCGCGACCCGTCGGTCGAGGTCGGTCAGGCCAGGGCGGGGGCCGGAGTCGGGCGGCTCATGGGGCGGGCGGCGATGTGGCCCTGGTGCGCGACGTCCACGCCGACGCTGGTGATGCGCGCGGACCCGTCGGGCTCGATCTCGACCGTGGAGACCGACGCGTTCGGCAGCGGCACCAGGCCGACGTCGTCGAGCGTGGCCAGGTAGGCGCCCAGCGCGAGCCCGTGCCCGACGACCAGCACGTGACCGCCGTCGTGCGCGGCGGCGATCCGCTCGAACACGTCGCGCGTGCGGGCCATGAACTCGTCGGCCGGCTCACCCCCGGGCAGCCCGGGGTGGCGACCCGCCAGGACCTCGGTGACGAGGTCGGGCCACGCGATGACCTCGTCGAGCACGCTCTCGTGCTTGCGCTCGTACTCGCCGAAGTTGTACTCGAGCAGCCCGGGATCCGTGCGGAGCGGGAGGTCGGGGTGGTGGCGGATCACCTCGACGGCCGTCGCGACGGCGCGTCCCGACGGGGACGACCAGGCGGCGGTGAACGGGGTGTCGGCCAGGTGCCGGGCGGTGGTGCGCACGCCCGCGCGACCGTCGCGCGTGAGCGGCGAGTCGCAGCGCCCCTGCATGATGCGGCGGACGTTGAAGTGGGTGCGGCCGTGGCGGACGAGCGTCAGTTCGAGGGTCATCGTTGCCCTGCTTTCTCTGAGTTGTCGCCCCGACGCTAGGCAGCGCGTGTGTCGCGCAGGCGACAGACACGTGACGTGTCGGCAACGGTTCGATCGCGGACGTGAGGCCACTCGAGCCTGCGAATCGTTTAGGCGCAGGCGGCGGGAACGCCCCGCCGTTACCGTCGTCGAACGCACGATGCCCGAGTCCTGCCCGGCAGCGGACGTGGCCTCGACGACGAGGCCCGGCCGAGCGCAGACCCCCGACCGGGCGTCGCATCGCGACTCCACCACGGAAGAGGACACTCATGGCACAGCGGTTCAGGGCTGCGGCCCTGCTGGTCACGGGCCTGCTCGCGACGACGGGAGCCGGCATCGTCGCCGGCACGTCGGCGCAGGCCGCCACGGGCTGCAAGGTCGACTACGCGATCAGCAGCCAGTGGGGCGGCGGGTTCGGCGCCAACGTCACGATCACCAACGTCGGCGACGCGATCTCCGGCTGGACGGTCGGCTGGACGTACGCCAACGGGCAGAAGGTCACGCAGCTCTGGAACGGCGTGGTGACGCAGTCCGGCGCGAACGTGTCCGTCAAGGACGCCGGGTACAACGGCAACCTGGCCAAGGGCGCGACGACGAGCTTCGGGTTCAACGGCTCGTGGAGCGGGACCAACGCGGTGCCGACCCAGTTCACGGTCAACGGAGCCGTCTGCACCGGGACGGCGACCGGCACGCCCACGGCGACACCGACCACGACGCCTTCGTCGACCCCCACCGCCACGCAGACACCGACGCCCACCCCGACACCCACGCCCACGCCCACCACCACGACACCCCCGCCGCCCACGGGCACGACGCCGCTGGCCATCAACGGGCAGCTGCACGTCTGCGGCGTGAACCTGTGCAACCAGTACAACAAGCCGATCCAGCTGCGCGGCATGAGCACGCACGGGCTGCAGTGGTTCAGCCAGTGCTACACCGACACGTCGCTGAACACGCTGGCCAACGACTGGAAGGCCGACGTGCTGCGCATCGCGATGTACGTCAACGAGAAGGGCTACGAGACCGACCCCGCGGGCTTCACCGCCAAGGTGAACACCCTGGTCGACATGGCCGAGGCGCGCGGCATGTACGCGATCATCGACTTCCACACCCTCACGCCCGGTGACCCGAACGTGAACCTGGCGAACGCGAAGACGTTCTTCCAGAACGTCGCGACGCGCAACGCGAACAAGAAGAACGTCATCTACGAGATCGCCAACGAGCCCAACGGCGTCTCCTGGGACCAGATCCGCACGTACGCGAACCAGGTGATCCCCGTGGTGCGCAACGCCGACCCCGACTCCGTCGTCATCGTCGGCACGCGCGGCTGGTCGTCGCTCGGGGTCTCGAACGGGTCGACGTCCGCGGAGATCGTCGCCAACCCGATCGCGTTCTCCAACATCATGTACACGTTCCACTTCTACGCGGCGTCGCACTACGACAACTACCGCAACGAGCTGCGCAGCGCGGCCGGCAAGCTGCCGATCTTCGTCACGGAGTTCGGGACGACGAGCGCCACGGGCGGCGGCACGGTCGACATCGGCAGCTCGACGACGTGGCTCGACCTGCTCGACTCCCTCAAGATCAGCTACGCCAACTGGACGTACTCGGACGCCGACGAGTCCAGCGCGGCCTTCAAGTCGGGCTCCTGCTACGCCGGGAACTTCGGCACCGGCCAGCTCTCGCAGTCCGGGGCGTTCGTCCGCAGCCGCATCATGACGGCGGACAGCTTCCCGACCAGCTGACCCCACGCACGACCAGCCGGCCTCCCCTCCCTCCCCGCCGGCTGGCTCACCACCGCCGCCCCGGGCCCGATCTCCGGGGCGGCGGTGTCTGTTCGGTGGTAGGCAGGAACCGAACACCGCCGCCGGAACCCGAGGAGCTCCATGCCCCCGCTGACTCTCACCCACGTCGAGGCCCAGGAGCGCGCCGCGCTGCTGGACGTCGAGGCCTACGACATCGCCGTCGACCTGACCGACCTGCCCACCGGACCCGCGGTGCGGGCGATCTCGCAGGTCACGTTCACGTGCCGGGAGCCGGGCGCGTCGACGTTCGTGGACTGCGCTGCGGACGTCGTGGTCGCGGAGCTGAACGGGAGGCCGCTGCCGGAGCCGGTCGACGGGCGCATCGCGCTGCCGGAGCTCGCGACGCACAACGTGCTGCGCGTCGAGTCGGTGCAGACGAGCACGGCGCAGGGCGACGGCGTGCGGCGCGTCGTCGACCCGGGCGACGACGAGGTCTACGTCTGGATGTCCTTCGAGCCGGACGGCGCCCGCTACGTGTGGGCGTGCTTCGACCAGCCCGACCTCAAGGCGCCGCACACGTTCACGGTGACCGCCCCCGCAGCGTGGACCGTGACGAGCAACAGCGGAGGCCCGACGGTCGAGGACGCGGGCGGCGCCCGCCGGTGGTCGTTCCCCGCGACGCCGCCGCTCGCCACGTACAACACGGTGATCAACGCGGGCCCGTTCCACGAGATCCGGCGCGAGGCGGGCGGCTACGACCTGGGCGTGTTCTCCCGGCGCACGCTCGCGCACGTCCTGGAGCGCGACGCCGACGAGCTGTTCCGGGTGACCGCGCAGGGGCTCGAGTTCTTCGGCGACGCGTTCACCATGCCCTTCCCCCAGCGCACCTACAACCAGGTGTTCGCACCGCAGATGCAGGGCGCGATGGAGAACTTCGGCTGCGTGACCTGGTCGGACAACTTCCTGACGCGCAGCGCGCCCACCCCCGCGGAGCGTGAGCTGACCGCCAAGGTGCTGCTGCACGAGATGGCGCACATGTGGTTCGGCAACATCGTCACGATGCGCTGGTGGGACGACCTGTGGCTCAACGAGGCCTACGCGGAGTTCGCCTGCCACTGGGCCGCGACCCAGGCCACCGAGTACACCGACGCGTGGGCCGGGCACCTGGCCGTCGGGAAGGTCGCGGCGTACCTGGCCGACCAGGGCCCGACGTCGCACCCGATCCGCCGGCCCATCGCCGACGTGGGTGAGGCGATGTCGATCTTCGACGCGATCACCTACCCCAAGGGCGCCTCCGTGCTGGCCCAGCTCATGACGTACGTCGGCGAGGCGGAGTTCCGCACCGGCATGTCCGCGTACTTCGCGCGGCACGCATGGGGGAACACGACGCTGCAGGATCTCGTCGACGCGCTCGCGTCGGCGAGCGGCCGCGACCTGGACACGTGGCGCACGCTGTGGCTGGAGACGGGCGGCACCGACCGGCTCACGCTCGAGCGGGGCGACGACGGCCTGACGCTCGTCGCCGGGAGCCCGCAGGGCCCGGCCCGCCCGCACGTCCTCGCGGTGAGCGCTTTCGACGCGGACGGCGGCACGCTGACCCGCCGCGAGCGCGCCCTCGTCGAGCTCACCGGCGAGCGCACCGCCGTCGCCCTCCCGCTCGACGCCGACGTCTACCTGGTCAACGACGACGACCTCACGTTCGCGACGACGCGGCCCGACGAGGCTACGCGCGACGCGTTCGTCGCGCACGCCGGCGCCTTCCCGAGCGCGCTGTCGCGCGGTGTCGCGGTCGCGACAGTCTGGGACATGCTGCTCGGCGGAGAGGCGACCGCGGCCGAGGCCGTCGGCGTCATGACCGACGTGCTGCGTGCCGAGACGAGCGACACCGTCGTCGAGCCGTACCTGGCCCGCGCCCTGGAGGCGGCGGAGGCGTGGTCGTCCGACGACGAACGTGCGGACCTGCTCGCGCAGGTGTGCGCCACCGCGCGCGAGCTGGCCGACCACCCGTCCCGTCGCCGGCCGGCGATGCGCGTCGTCGCTCGCACGGCGGGCGATCTCGCGGCCGTCGCGTCGCTCCAGGAGGAGGCCGGCGACGACGTCGACCTGCAGTGGCGGCTCCTGGTCCGCACGGCCGAGCTGGGCGGCGCGGTCGAGGACGACGTCGCCGCACTCCTGGCCCGGGACCCGGACCCCGACCGGCGGCTGCGGGCGGTGGCCGTCCGTGCCGCGGCACCGGACGCGGCGGCCAAGGTGGCGACCTGGGACGCGATCGTCGGTGGTGACGTCCCTGTCAATGCGCTGCGCGACGTCGCGACCGCGTTCTGGCGCCCCGGGCAGGACGCGGTGCTCGGCGCGTTCGTCGACCGGTACGTCGACCTGGTGCCGACGTTCGCCCGCGGGGGGATGATCGCCAGCGGCGCGCGTACGGCCCAGCTCTTCCCGCTGTACGGCGCCGACGACGACGCGCTGCTCCGGTGCGAGCAGGCGGCCGAGGGCACCGCCCCGATCGTCGCGACGACCGTCCTGGCCCGCGCCGACCTGGTGCGCCGCATGCTGCGTTCCCGAACCTCAGCGCGCTGAGCCGGTACGCAGGTCGGGGCACCGACGCGCGTCGACGGCGTCTCGGACGTCCCGAGCCAGCCGTCGACGCGCGTCCGCGTCCCACCGGCCACCACCGTGGTTCTCGAGGAGGGCGTCGACGACGTCGGCGGGGTCGCCTCCCAGCACCGAGTGCACGGGGCGGCCGTCGGCCACCGCGTCGGCGAGGAGCGTCCGGAGCTCGGTGAGCACCTGGTCGGCCACCTCCCTCGACGCGATCGGACCTGTGCGCGTGAGGTAGCGCTCGACCAGGTCGAGCGTGGCGCGGACATCCGCCTCCGCGGGCTCGACGGACGGCGGCGCGGCCGCGTGCTCGCGCTGCTCGGGCTCCCTCACGTCTGCGATCGCGCTCATGCGCCCTGCCCTTCTCGCCGTCGCGTCCCATCGGGACGACCACCCTGACGACACGCTACGTGTCGTTTCGTGATGCTAGTCACCTCGATGCCGGCAAAGCAACACGACACGTAGCGTGTAGCCTGGGGTCCGTGCCAGCACGTGCCCCCGACCCGCAACGACGCAGCGAGCGCGCCCGTGTCGCCGTGCTGGAGGCCGCCCTCGCGCTGTGCCGCGAGAAGGGCTTCGCGGCGCTCACCATCGAGGCGATCGCCGAGCGCGCGGAGGTCAGCAAGAAGACGATCTACCGCTGGTGGCCGTCGAAGGGCGCAGTCCTGCTGGACGCCGTCTCGTTGCTGGCCGGTCGCGTCGCGGACTTCCCGGACACCGGCGACCTGGAGGACGACCTCACCGCCCAGATCTCCGTCATCGTCGACCTCCTGACTCCCCCGGACTCGTCGCCCGTCGCCGCCCTCGTCACCGAGGGCCAACGCGACGCGACGCTGGGTGCGCAGATCCGTGACGACGTCGTCCAGCCCACCATCGTCAACTTCGACGCGCGCATGCGGTCCGCGCAGGCCGCGGGGCAGATCCCGTCCGACGTCGACCTCGACGTCGCGGTCGACCTCTTCTACGGCCCGGTCTACCACCGGCTCGCGCTCCGCCTCGGGATGCCCGACCAGGCGCAGATCCGTGCCCGCGTCCGGCACGTGATCGCAGGCCTGAACGCCTTGGGCTGAGCGCGACCGTCCGGCCGGTCGCACCGATGGCAGGATCGCGACCATGGAGCCCGCGACCGAGCTGCCGTTGGACGGCGGCAACGTGAACACGGTGGTGCGCGTCGGCGACACCGTCCGGCGGTCGGCGGGTCCGTGGACGCCCACCGTGCACGCGCTGCTCAGGCACGTCCGCGCAGCGGGTGTCACCTGCCTGCCGGAACCTGAGGGGATCGACGAGCACGGGCGCGAGATCCTGTCGTGGATGCCGGGCGAGGTGGGCGGCTGGCCGATACCGGCCTGGGTGTGGACGGCGCGGACGCGCGCGCAGGCGGGCGCGATGCTGCGGGCCGTCCACGACGCGACGGTCGGCTTCGACCCGGTCGACCCCGTCTGGCGGTCGCCGGCGCACGAGCCGGCCGAGGTCGTCTGCCTCAACGACGTCGCGCCCTACAACATGGTGCACGGCCCGACGGGGCTCGTCGGCCTCATCGACGTGGACATGGCCTCCCCCGGGCCACGCGTGTGGGATCTCGCCTACCTCGCGTACCGCATCTGCGGGTGGTGCGAGGACATGCCCGCACCCGACGACGCGACCCCGACGCAGCGCCTGCGCGAGCTGATGGCGGCGTACGGCGACGATGCGCTCCCCGCACCCGACGAGGTCCTCGCGACCGTCGTCGTCCGCCTGCACGAGCTCGCCGACTGGACCGACGAGCGAGCGGAGGCCCTGGCGCGACGGGACCTGCACGGCCACGCGGCGATGTACCGCCGCGACGCCGCACGGGTCGCGGGCACGGCCGCCGGCTGAACCGGCAGTCACCTGATCCCGGCGGTCAGCCGAGCCCGGTCGAGGTCGCGCCGCCACCGTCGGGTTCGACGACGGCCATCGGGCCCTCGTCAGGCGTCGGGATCTCGAAGCCGGCCAGGTAGGCCCGGGCCAGGTCCTCCGGCACGAGGACGTCGTGCGGTCCCGCGCCCGTCCGTGCGGAGAGCCGTCGCAGGACCTCGTCGCTCGGCGTCACCTGCAGGTGGACGACCGGCGTCACGCGCCACGGGGCCAGCAGCTCCCGGTACGCGTCGCGGCGCGCCCGGGACCAGAACGAGGTGTCGACGACGACGTCGCGCCCACCGGTGACGTGCTCGACGAGCGACGCGCGCAGGGCCGACTGCACCTCGTCCGCCGCGCTCTCCGGCACCGGGTGCCGCCGCCATCCCCGCCGCCACGCCTCCTCGTCGAACGAGAGACGCTCGTACCCCGCCGCCTCGAGACGCCGGGCGTGCGCAGACTTCCCGGACCCGGCGGGACCGCAGGTCAGGATCACCCGGGCAGCCTCACGCACCGGGAGCTCGTGCGTCACGAGGCGGTCCGGGCCGAGGACCGCGGTCGTGCAAGCAGAGTCGCGGGCGACCCGCAACGAGGGCCCGTTGCTCGGGTCCACGCGCAGCACCGCACACTCGATGTCCGTCGCCGACGCGAGCCACCGACGCAGCAGCCGGACGGCGCGCACGGCGTACCCCCGCCCTCGCCAGCGGGGGAAGACCGCGTAGGAGATGTTCGCCGTCCCGGCGCCCAGGCCGGGGATCGCCAGATGGGCTTCCACCGTGCCCGCCAGCGCCCCGGACGCCACGTCGACGATGCCGAGGTGACGCCGGGGGCCGCCCGTCGACCACTCGGTCGCGTTGTCGACAATCCACCTGCGCTGTCGGGTTGGCTCGGACCGGTGGCCCTCGTTCAGCCACCGCACCTGGTCGTCGTCCTCACCTGCCAGCATCTCCGCTGCGTCGTCGAGGACCAGGCACCGCAGGGTGACGACACCGTCGGACAGCACCGGTGGCGAGACGCTCATCCGTCGATGATCGCAACTGCGGGCTCCAGGACCCACTCCATTCCCCGCGTCTTCCCGGCCGTGGTCACCGGAGGGCGCCGACCTGCCACACTGACCGCCATGGGGCTGTGGGGACGACGACGTGACGCACGGGACCCGCTGCTCGACGACTACGCCGCGGCGTGCGACGTGGGTGACACCGCGGCCGCGGAGCGGATCGCATGGCAGCTCGTCGACCGCGACCCCACGCTCTCCGCCATCTGGTTCGACCTCGGGCTCGCGGCCAAGCGTCGCCGCGACTGGGTCGCTGCCGCCGACCTCAACGCGCGTGCCCTCGAGGTGTCGAAGGAGCGCCGCCAGAACCCCGCCGCCTGGAACCTCGGGATCGCCGCGGCGGCCGTCGGGGACTGGGCACGCGCCCGGGACGCCTGGTCGGCGTTCGGTGTGAAGGTTCCGCCGGGCGACGGCCCGGTGCAGATGCGCCTCGGCATGGTCCCGGTGCGGCTCAACCCGACCGACACCGAGCTGGGCGAGGCACCGCTGGAGATCGACGGTGCCGTCCACGCCACCGAGGTCGTCTGGGCCGAGCGCCTGTCACCTGCGCACGCACGGATCGACAACGTGCCCAGCCCCGGGTCGGGCCACCGCTGGGGGGGACGTCGTCCTCACGGACGGCGTCCCCCACGGCGAGCGTCACGACGGCCACTGCTGGGTGCCGGTGTTCGACGAGCTCGCACTCCTGAGCCGCTCGCCGCACCCGACCTGGCAGGTCGAGGTCGTCGCTCCCGCACCGGGCGACTCGGAGGAGCTCGTCGACCACGCCCGCGACGCGCACCTGGCCGCCGAGGACTGGACCCGCAGCATCCGCATGCTGTGCCCGGCGTGCAGCCAGGGTCGGCCCGACGACCACGACCACCACACCGCACGCGACGAACCCTGGGACGAGAACCGCGTGTTCGGCGCTGCCGGCGCGGCGGAGCAGCTGCTCGACGTGCTCATCGCCTGGGCGGCCGATGCACCGGGGCGCTCCTACAGTCCGCTCGAGCAGGTGCTCTAGCGTCACACCGCCATCGACGTCTCCGGCGCCAGGGTCACCAGCGTGCCAGGGCCGGCCGGCTCGCTGCCCGTCGTGCGCAGCGCGGCGGGGGCCGGCCACAGACCTCGGCCGGACCCGGCGACCGTCGGGAAGTAGAGGACGCGGTACTCGTCGACCAGGCCGGCGTCCGCGAGCGCGGCACCGACCGAGAGGCTGCCGACGAGGGCCACGTCGCGCGTCGCGACCTCGCGCCGGACCCACTCGACGACCGGCCCGTCGATCGCGCGCGAGTGGGACCAGGTCGCCTCGTCGACCGGGCGGCTCGTGACGACGGCCTTGTCCGCGGCGTTCATGGCGCGGGCGAAGTCGCCGTCGCGCGGGGTCCACAGCATGGCGAAGTGCTCCCAGGTGCGCCGGCCGAACAGCAGGGTGCCGTCGGTGAGGATCGGGCCCAGGCGGAACTTGTCGCCGGCGATGGCCTCGCGGCCGTGCCGGATCGCCCAGCCGCCGAACGGCATCCCGCCGGAGCCGTCAGGGTCCTCGACGACACCGTCGAGCGTGGAGAAGGAAACGACGATCAGGCGGCCCATGAGAGCTCCTCGGGTAGGGATGACGAACGTGTCGTCAGTACCTACGAGCGGTCGCCCGAAAACTCATCGCTCATGCGCTCGAAGAGCGCGAACAGCTGCGGATCCGGGTAGACGAGCACGTGGTCGATCCGGCCGGTGGCGTCCGCGCCGAGCAGCTGCACGCTGTGCGGGCGGGGGACGCCGTCCTCGACGCGGTACAGGAGCAGCGCCGACTGGTGCTCGCTCACCAACGCGCGCGTCGCCCAGTCCCTGCCGCGCCAGTCGAACACGTAGGCCATGAAGTCGCGGTACTGCTCGACGCCCCGCGACCACGCCGGAACGGGCGGCATCTCCAGCACGACGTCGTCCGCGACCAGGGCGACGAGCCCCTGGACGTCGCCGCGTTCGAGCGCGGCTGCGTACCGCTCGACGTGGGCACGCTCCACCGCCGCACCGCCCACGGGCCCAGCTGTCCGCAGGCCCGAGCGCGCGCGCTGCAGCGCCGAGTTCACGGCGGGCACCGACGTGCCCAGGGCGGTCGCGGTGTCCGCGGCCGTGAACCGGAGCACCTCGCGCAGCGTGAAGACCGCGCGCTGGGTCGCGGGGAGCGACTGCAGCATCGCCGTGACGGCGAAGCGCACCTCGTCGGACCGCTCGGCGCCGTCCTCGACCACGGAACCGCGCGCCCACCCGGAGGGTGCCGGCATCAGCCACGGCACGTCGGTCGCGGCGACGAACGGCGCGCCGACCTCGATCCCCGGCGCCTGCAGGTCACGCGGCAGCGGACGACGTCCCGCGTCGCGAAGCCGGTCCACGCACACGTTGCGGGCGATGGCGAAGCACCACGTCGACAGGCTCGCGCGGGCCTCGTCGTACCGGTCGCGCGACCTCCACGCCCGCTCCAGCACGTCCTGCACGGCGTCCTCCGCGTCGAACGGCGAACCCAGCATCTGGTAGCAGAACGCGCGCAGGCGGGGGCGCAACGCGTCGAGCTCGTCGGCCGTGACCACCCGGCGACCCTAGCGCCGTCGTCCGACACGGTCCGCCCCCACGGCGACACGGCGCACCCGCGTCGCGGGGCCGCGTCAGGACGGATCGTCCGCCTGTGGCCGGCGCGGACGCGTGACCAGCCCTGCGCCCGCGGGTGCGGGTGTGATCGCGTGCTCCTCGGCGGCGTGCTCGTCGACGTTGCGCCGCAGGGAGAGCCGGTAGTCGATGACCGACGCGGTCAACCAGGCACCCACCGTCGCGAGGGTCGCGAGGGTCAGCGCGTCCAGGCCGGCACGGCCGACGAGCAGCCCCGCGAAGACGATCGGCGAGATCACCATCCGCGTCATCGCGGTCATGCCGCCCGCGGTGCCGATGGCGATCGCCGCCGTCGGCGACATGTCGAACGCGACGACGGCGAAGGCCGCGAGCGCGACGCCCAGGAAGATGGCCGGGAAGATCGGACCGCCGCGGAACCCCGCGCCCATCGTGACGGCATAGCCGACCGCCTTGGCGATCAGCAGCACCAGGACCACACCGCCCGACGCCGACACGAGCGGCGCGATCGAGCTCTGGCCGGAGAAGAGGACATCCTGCGAGTCGGCGCCCAGCCCGCGCCCGACGAGCGCGAGGCCGCCCACCACCAGCCCGCCCAGGAGCAGCAGCGGGAGCCGACCGATGCGCGACTCCTGCTGCGCGACGGTGCCCGCGAAGGTGCGGACCGCGCGCGCGACGAGCGCGGCGAGCACACCGACGACGACCGCGACGAGCATGTCCCGCACCAGCACGTCGTCGTACGTCGGCAGGTCGGGGACGACCAGGCCCGCGACGTGCACGCCCGACCAGTCGCCGAGCCCCGTGACGAGGGTGTAGCCGACGGCCGATGCCGCGAGCGCGGGGAGCAGCAGCGGGATCGCCGCGGCGCCGATGCCCGCCGCCGCGCCGCCCTCGAGCAGGAAGACGCCGGCGACGATCGGGCCGCCGAAGAGCGTCGCGACGGCCGCGCCCGAACCCGCGGTCGCGAGCGCCGCCCTCCCCCGCGCGGCCATGCGGGCGCGGGCGGTCAGGGCGGTGGCGACGATGCCGCCCAGCGCGATGAGTGGTCCCTCCGGACCGAGCACCAGCCCGAAGGGCAGCGTCGCCAGGGCCGCGAGCGCGATGCTCCCCGCGTGGACCGTCGGCGTCACCCCCATCGAGACGCCGTTGATCGGCGCGTGGCCGCCGTCGCCGGGCAGTCGGCGCGCCAGGTACACCAGCAGGCCACCGAGGGTCGGCAGCCCGAGCACCAGCCACCACGGCGGCGTGTCCACGCCCAGCGCGTCGGGCAGGTCGTCCCACAGCCACGTCTCCAGCCAGTGCACGACCGTGATGAACGCGAACGCGACGGCCCCCGCGGGCAGGCCGATCAGTGCTCCGAGAATCGTGAGCCGGACCAGCTCACGGGGTGCTGTGGGCGCCGGGACGGCGTCGGGTGCGGGCATACGCCGACACTAGCGACCGCAGACCTCGTCGAGCGGGGATCGCCGGTGCGCGAGAGGGGCCCGCGCACCGGCGAGGGTCACCGCCGGTGGTGCCCGCCGTTGCCGTACGACAGCCCGAACCCGTGAGAGAAGAGCGGGTCGGCGGAGTCGTCGGGCACGTCCCCGAGCTGCGCCTCGACGGCCGCCATGGACGACGGCAGCTCGAAGGGCAGCTTCCCACCAGGCGCGCGCTTGCCGAGGATCGTGTCGAGCAGGACGTCGTCGGACACGCCGTAGTTGGCGAGCACCGCGGCGGCACGGTCGACCACGTCGGTGAGGATCAGCGGCCGGTCCAGCTTGGGCACGGCGATCGTCGGGACACCCGCCGCGGCGGCCGCGACGAAGGCCCGGTAGTCGGCCTCGGACCCCGTCCACGCCAGGCCCGTCAGGTCGTCGCCCGCACGCGGGTCGGCGAGCCGGACGATCGCGAGGTCGGCCTGCGCCAGGTCGGTCGTGACCTGCAGCCCGTGTGCGCGCGCCACGTCGGCAGAGACGCCCGACAGGTAGACCTTGCCGGCCTTCGACGCCTTGACGGGCAGCGTGCGGTGCTCGTTGGTGAGCAGGGTCAGCGACCGGGCCTGCGCCGCGTCGCCGACCTTCTGGAAGGCCGCGTTGCCGGCGATCTTCGCGGCCCTCTGCTCCGAGACGTACGGGTTCTCGAACAGGCCGAGCTCGAACTTCTGCTGGAGCACGCGGAGCGCGGACTGGTCGACGCGGGCCGTGCTGAGCGCGCCGTCCGCGACGGCGGCCAGCACGTTGGACGGCTCGTTCGACCCGCCGATCTGGTCGACACCTGCGTTGATCGCCAGCGCGAACCGCTGGACCACCGTCAGGTCCTCGACACCCCACGGCATCCCGACGCCCCAGGACCCGATGAACGACGCGGGCGGACGGGTGTCCTGGCAGACCTGCGGGCAGTCGCCCGTGATCCCGAAGTCGGAGACGATCACGCCCTTGAACCCGTACGTGCCGCGCAGCAGGTCCTGCAGCAGGAACGTCGAGAACCCGGCACCGGTCTGCTCGACGGCGTGGCCGCGGTAGACGAGGTCCTCGAGGATCGCGTAGGTCGGCATGATGCCCGCGGTCTTCGCGTCGAACGCGCCCGTGAACGGGATCAGGTGCTCGGCGAAGTTGTTGCCCGGGAAGGTCGCGTAGCGGCCGTAGTAGTAGTGGCTGTCGTACCCCTGCGCCTGGGCGCCGTAGCCCACCCAGTGCTTGGTGACGGTCGCGACGCTCGTGGGCTTCAGTCCGTGGTCGCCGTCCTGCAGGCCCTCGACGTAGGCCTCGACGTGCTTGCGTGCGTCGGCCGACGACGACCCGAACGTGCCGTTGATGCGCGTCCAGCGCGGTTCCGTCGCGATGTCCGCCTGGGGCGACAGCCCCTCCTGGATGCCGACCGCGCGGTACTCCTGGCGCACGATGTCACCCAGCTGCTCGGTGAGGCGTGGCGAGCCGGCCGCCGCCCAGCCGATCGCGTCGGGCATCGCGGTCACCCCCTGGCGCGCGACCGTCTGACCCTCGGTCGTGGAGAACCCGTTGCGCGGGTCGCTCGAGACGACCACCGGGATGCCGAGCCGCTGCTGCTCGGCCGCGGCCTGGACGGCGTTGTTCGCCGCGGCGATCTGCGCCGGCTGGGCCGACAAGCGCGTGATGAAGGTGGTCATGTGACGGTCGGCGACCAGCGTGGTGACGCCCGGGCTCGTCGTGTCGGCGAACTGGTACCCGGTCGCGGTCGTCGGGAGGGTGCCATGCACCAGCAGGCCCGCCTTCTCCTCGAGCGTCATGCGCCCGACGAGGTCCGCGGCACGCACCGACGCGGGCAGCCGCCAGTCCTCGTACCGCGTCAGTCGGCCGTTGCGGTCCAGGTCGCGGAACTGCCGGTGGTCGACCGTGATGATCGGGACGCCGCGCGTGCCGAGCACCGGCTGCTTCGACACATGGCCGCCGCCGTGGCCGTCGTGCTGCCCGCCGCCCGCTACCGCCGGCAGACCGGACAGCACGACGAGCGCACCCGTGAGCGCGCCGGCCGTCGCCAGTGCTGCCGCACGCCGTGGCCGTCGTCGGGCGCGTCCTGGCTGTGCGCGATAGATCGTGGGGGTCATCGGGTCCTCCTGTCGCCCGGCCGGACCCAGCGCCGGCCGGCGACCCTCGCGATGTCGACCCGGCCACGAGCTCGTCCCGCACCGAGGCCACCCGAGGTCGTCGTCGACCCGTGTTTTTCCGTCCGGCCTCTCCGGCCCGCGAGCCCGTCACCCTCGTCGGAGCGGCGCACCGCGGGCACCGGTCCACTCGGCACTGAGCGCGACCGGCACCGTCCACCTTCACCCGCTCGGGTGAAGCGTGCAACCCCGCGCCCGCGTCAGACCGGTCGCGACCCGCGCCGCCAGGCGAGCAGCACGTAGAGCTCGCGCTCACCGGCCTGGCCCTCGAGCACGGCACGAGCGAGCGCCGGCTCCCCCGCCTGCTCGCACGACCACAGCTCGAAGTCGACGGCCTGCGACCAGGCCTCCGGCAGGTACCCCAGCACGGTGGCACCGTCGATCACCTTGACCACGCCGTGGTCCGTGCGGGCCAGCCCGACGGCGAACGTCTGCAGCGCGTGGTCCAGGTGCCGGCCCGCCGCGGCCTCGACGAACCCGCGCACGCGGACGGGCACGTGGCCGCCCGCGGCGGGCACCAGCCGGCCGGGCAGTCGCGTCGAGGACGAGCGGTCCATGCGACGGGAATGTACTCCTGCCACCTGACCGCGCCGACCGGCAGACTCCCCTGCGTGCCCGCTGGTCCCGTCGACGGGTCGCGGGTTCCTCGTCGGCTCGCTCGTTGCAACCCGCGATCCGACGAGCAACCCGCGACTCGAGGGGTGGGAGCTCCGCCTGGTGGTGCACGGCGGAAGCCTCAGAGCGGGAGCCAGAGCGCCAGCACGTTCGGCGGCTCCCAACCGACGAGCGACGTGTGCGCCTGTCGGCACCGGTACTGCTTGCCGGCGTAGGTCACCACGTCACCGGTCGCGTAGGCATGGTTGGCGACCCAGGCGTTGCCCGACGACGTGGGCGTCGGAGTCGGCGTCGGCGTCGGGGTCGACGTGGGGGTGGCCGTCGGAGTCGGCGTCGGCGTGGGGGTCGGCGTCGGAGTGGTGGTCGGCGTCGGCGTCGTCGTCGTGCGGAACAACGCCTTGGCGTTGTCCCCGAACGTCCACCCCTTCGACCCGTCCCAGTTGATCGACCACGTCATGAGCCCCTTGGGCGCGCCGCCCAGCTGCGACCACGCCTGCGACACGAGCGCGGGCGTCATGTACCCGCCGCCGGCACCGGGCTGGGCCGGCAGGCCGGGCACCTGCTTGTCGTAGGGCACGCGGATGGTCGTGCCCTGCACCGTCAGACCGGCGTCGAGGCACTTCGTCTGCGCCACGAACCCGGCCACCGTCCCGGCGGAGTACGAGCCGCCCGCACAGTCGTACATCGACCCGTTGTAGTACTGCATGTTGAGCCACCACAGGCGGCCGTTGTCGACGTACTTCTTGATGACGGGCAGGTAGGAGCCCCAGATCGAGCCGTAGACGACCGAACCGCCGGTGACGTAGGCGGTCTCGGGGGCCATGGTCAGGCCGAAGCCCGCAGGCATCTGGGCCAGGATCCCGTCGATGATCCGGATCAGGTTGGCCTGCGAGGTCGACAGCGTGCCGATGCTGCCGGAGCCCGTCAGGCCGGCCTCGATGTCGATGTCGATGCCGTCGAAGTTGTTGGCCTTGAGGATGGGGACGATGGTCGCGACGAAGCGGTCGGCGACGGCCGACGACGACAGGTCGATGCTCGCCGCGGCGCCGCCGATCGACATCAGGACCGTCTGCCCCTGGGCCTTGGCCGCGCAGATCTGGGCCGGCGTCGGGACGTCGACGCCGGTGTCCATCCCGTCCGCCCACTTGACCGTGCCGTCGGGCAGGATCACGGGGAACGCGGCCATCAGGACGTTGTAGCCGTGCTGCGCCTGGCGGGCGTCGTCGATGGCGATGTGGCCGAGACCAGGGTGGACCGACGTGCCGTCCCAGTTCTCCCAGTAGCCCTGCAGGACCTTGCCGGCGGGTCGGGACTTGGTGGCGCAGGTGTCGGCGGCGGAGGCCGACGACGCCGCGACGGTGAGCCCCACGCCGGCGACGAGCCCAGCAGCCGCGACCGTCGACAGCGCCGCCGTGGCGAGCCGTCGGGGTCGGGATCGCCGGGATCGGTCGGCGCCGAGGGACGGGTCGGTGGGACAGGACGGACGGACCATGGGACGACCTCCGAGCGTGGGGACGATCTGGGGGTGTGCCGGCCGGTGGGGTCGGCTCGAGCACCGCGACGGCGTCGGCGCGGTGGGCCTCACCGGTGCCGGGCGGGCCTCGGACCGGTGGGGTTGCGGACGACCGTAATGTCCGAATCGTTTGAACGGAAGACTTCCTAACAAATTAACCAACCGTCGTTAGTCTGAGCCGATGGACCCCATCAGGCCGGTGCCGCTCCCCCTGACGCGGCGCGTGATCCTGGCGCAGGAGTGGTTGCGAGTGAGCTTCCTGCACTGGCGGGTGGCGCCCGACGTCGTCGCGCCGCTGCTGCCGGCCGGGACGCGGCCCGACGAGCACGACGGCTCGTCGTGGGTCGGTCTGATCGCCTTCCAGATGTCGCGGTTCGCGCTGACGCCGGGCCCGCCGCTGCCGTACATCGGCACGTTCCCGGAGATCAACGTGCGGCTCTACACCGTCGACGACGAGGGCCGGCGCGGGGTGCTGTTCCGGTCGCTGGAGGCGTCGCGGGTGCTGACCGTCCTGGGTGCGCGGGCCGTGATGAACGTGCCGTACCAGTGGGCGCGGATGTCGATCCGGCGCGACGGTGACGCGATCGAGTACGTGTCGAAGCGGTTCACCGGATCGCGGCCGTCGTCGCGCATCGTCGTCCGCCCGTCCGCCGACGTCGTGACCAACGACCCGCTCGCCGACTTCCTCAGCGCCCGGTGGGGCATGCACACGGTCCTGCGTGGCCGCACGCGCTACGTCCCGAACGACCACGAGCGCTGGCCGTTGCGTCGGGCGACGCTCGTCACGCTCGTCGACGAGCTCGTCGCGGCGGCCGGCCTGCCGGGCGTCGTCGCCCGACCGCCCGACTCCGTCCTGTACTCGTCGGGCGTCCATGCCCGCTTCTCGGGTCCCGACCCGCTGCGCTGAGCCCGGGTCCGAATCGCATCAGAGGGGTGCGAATCGGGAGGAACGCTCGTACACTCGCCGTCGAAGCGCTTCGATGTGACGGCGATGCAGCCCACGCGAGCGCATCCGGGGCAACGCCGCCCCGACGACGACGAAGGGCCTGACCCGTGACACCACGACCTCCCTGGAAGAGCCTCACCGCGGTCGCGGCGGCGCTCGTCCTGTCGGCCACCATGGCCGCACCCGCGCACGCCGCCTCCCCCGCGTCCGGCGCGAAGCGGCCCCAGACCGCCGCCCAGAAGACCGTCGCCCACATGCAGCCGGGCTGGAACCTCGGCAACACCCTCGACTCGGTGGGCGCCGACGAGACCGCGTGGGGCAACCCCCGCGTCACCCGCACGCTGTTCAAGAAGGTCGCCCAGCAGGGCTTCAAGAGCGTGCGCATCCCGTTCACGGTCGGCCAGTACGAGGGCGCCGCCCCCGACTACACGATCGCGCCCGCCACGCTCGACCGCGTCGAGCAGGTGGTCGACTGGGCGCTCGACGAGAACCTCTACGTCCTCCTCGACGTCCACCACGACTCGTGGCAGTGGGTCAACACGATGCCCACCAACCACGACGCGGTCGTCGCGCAGTTCACCGCGACGTGGGAGCAGCTGGCGCAGCGGTTCAAGCACACGTCGAAGAAGCTGCTGCTGGAGAGCATCAACGAGCCCCAGTTCGCCGGCGCGGCCGACCAGGACGCGCAGCTCGCCGCCCTCGACGAGCTCAACACCACGTTCGTCGACACCGTCCGCTCGTCGGGCGCCAAGAACGCGACCCGCGTGCTCGTCCTGCCGTCCCTGAACACGGACAACGCGCAGGCGAAGCTGGACTCGCTCGCGTCCACCATCACCAAGCTCGACGATCCCAACATCGCCGCGACCTTCCACTACTACGGCTACTGGCCCTTCAGCGTGAACATCGCGGGCGGCTACCGGTTCGACGAGACGGCCCAGAACGACCTGACCGGCGCCTTCGCGCGCGTGAAGTCGACCCTCGTCGACCAGGGCATCCCCGTCATCCTCGGCGAGTACGGCCTGCTCGGCTTCGACGCCAACACCGGCACCATCGAGCAGGGCGAGAAGCTGAAGTTCTTCGAGCTGCTGGGGTACACGGCGCGCACGTCGGGCATCACGACGATGCTCTGGGACAACGGCCAGCACCTGAACCGGACCACCTACAAGTGGAGCGACCCGGAGCTGTTCGCCGAGATCAGGTCGAGCTGGACCACCCGCTCCGGCACGGCCTCGACCGACCAGGTCTTCGTCCGCCCCGGCGCCGTCACCGCCCAGGACGTGACGCTCAACCTCAACGGACTGAAGTTCCGCGGCCTGGCCAAGGGGAACAAGACGCTCGTCAAGGGCACGGACTACACGGTGTCGGGCAGCACGCTGACCCTGTCCGCCGCGCTGCTCAAGAAGCTGTCCGGCTCGGGTGAGCTCGGGACCGCCGCGACGCTGACGGCGACGTTCTCCCGCGGCCTGCCGTGGAAGATCTCCGTCATCAACGCGACCACGCCCGTGCTGTCGTCGGCCACCGGGACCACGGACGCGTTCGCGATTCCGACGCAGTTCAACGGCGACCGGCTCGCGACGATGGAGGCGACGTACGCCGACGGCTCCTTCGCCGGGCCGCAGAGCTGGACGTCGTACAAGCAGTTCGACTCCGACTTCGTCCCCGCCGGCGACACGATCGTCCTCAAGCCCGCGTTCTTCGCGCAGGTCGAGGAGGCGCGTCCGGTCACGCTGACGTTCCACTTCTGGAGCGGCCAGCTGCTGACCTACACGGTGCAGCGCACCGGCACATCGGTCACGGGCACGGTGAGCTGACCGACCCCGCCCAGCAAGAATCAGTCGGCAGGAACCGATTCAGTCGGTTCCGGCCGACTGTTTCACGTCCGAACCGACTGGTTCATCGCACACGCAGGGAGACCGAGCGCGAGCGCGCGGAGGTCGTCGCCTTGGCCGTCGAGCCAGTCGGGGTGAAGGACGCCGACACGCTGTATCGGCCCTTCGCGAGAGCGGGCAACGTGTAGGTCATCTTCCCGGCCTTGCCGGACGTCAGCGTCGCCGTGTGGCGGCGGTGCCCGTACGTCACCACAACCTTGCCGGCCGGGTGCTTCACACCAGGCGCCGACACGATCACCGTCACACGCACCCGGTCGGACGTGCGAGCTGCGGTGCGCGAGAGCGCGACCTTCACGGTCGGCTTCGACCGGTGCGCCATCGACGAGGAAGAGGCTGAGCTGGCCGCCGCGTAGCCCGTCGCGTGCGCGGTCACGCGGACCGCGAGCCTCGAGCCCACGTCGGCGGACGTGACGACGTGGGTGGCGCTCGTCGCGCCGCTGATCGCGACGCCGTCCCGCAGCCAGCGGTACGTCACGGCCACCTTCGCCGGTGACCACGTCCCCGTCGAGGCCGTAAGACGTGACCCCACGACGGCCGTGCCCGAGACCCGGGGCGCGGACTTCACGACGAGCCTGCCGGGGGTGACTGCCGACGTCGAGGCCGACGTCGTCGAGGCCGACGTGTACCCGGGCGCGCTCGCGGTGACGCGCACCGCGAGCCGCTTCCCGAGGTCGGCAGGCGTGACGACGTACCTCGAGGCGGTGGCGCCGCTGATCGGCGAACCGTCACGGAACCAGCGGTAGCTCGTGGAGACCTTCACCGATGACCACGACACCGACGATGCCTGGAGCGTCGAGCCGACGGACGTCGTCCCGGACACCTTCGGCGCCGACGACGGCGACAAGGTCCCCGGAGCGACCACGGGTCCCGTGAGGTAGAAGTACGCCGGGACGAAGCCCTCCTTGCCCGCACGCACGAGCACGGACATCCGGGAACCGACGTCCTCGGCGGTCAAGGTGTGCCGCGCCGACTGGGGATCGTCGAGACGCTCCTCGCCGCGGTACCAGACGTAGTCGAACGTGAGGCCCGTCGTCGACCAGGCGCCGGCGGAGACGGAGACCACCGAGCCGGTGGTCCAGCGGCCGCTCGTCACCGGCGCGACGACGGCGCGGACCGTGCGCTCGGACACGACCTTCAGGGTCACGAACCGGAACGCGCCCGCCTCAGCCGCCACGGCGTCGCTCTGCGCTCCGACGGCACCGAGATCGTCCGTGAGCCAGCCCACGACGTACAGACCTGAGCTGTCCGTCACCTGAACGCGGTAGTCGATGCCTGGCCGCAGGTCCTTGATGGCGAAATTCTTGTAGTCGTCGTCGACCCGCGAGCTTCCGCGCTCGACCCACGCACCGGTTCCCTGGTCCCGCGCCCACGCGTGCACCGTCACGCCGGCCAGCGATCCGTACCACTCCGAAGGGACGCTGACCTGCCCCCAGAGGGTGGCCCGCTCCTCGGGATGCATGGTGACGTGGGCGGGCGGCGTGACGCGAAGCGCCGCGTCGCTCCCGACGAGTCCCTTGGTGCTGTCACCCGCGTAGAAGCCGCCGACGATGCCGTCGTACCGGTCGGTGAGCTCGATCGAGTAGCTCAGGTCCGGGTCGAGCCCACGGACGTCGAGCTGCAGGTCGCGCACGGTCCTGACCGCGACGACGTCACCGTCCTCGTCCCGCACCGTGGCCTCGAGGCCCCCTGTGTCGGCGGGCAGGGCCACGTCGCCGGTGAGCGCTGCCGCCTCGCGCATGACGACCACCACGCCGGACCGCGGCGCGAACGAGATTGCCTTGCTGCGCAGGCCCGTGCCGCCGTCGTCGTCGACGAGGTACCCGCCGACGAAGCCGTGACCTTTGACGGACAGCTGGTACTCGGTGTCGGGGTCCAGCCCCCCGATGGCGAACGACCCGCTGCTGCTGACGGTGCCGCAGGTCTCGTACGACCAGGTCTTGGCGCTCGCGTTCCAAGCGTGAGCCGTCACGTCGCACTGATAGCCGTCGTACTGCTCGCCCGACGGCATCGACAGCATCCCGGACATGGTCACGGCAGCAACGGGCGTCAGGCGCACCGACCCTGCGGGTGGGACGCGCTCCGCGCGATCCTCGGGCACGAGCCCAGCAGCACCCACCCCGCCGTAGCACCCTGGCGCGAGCACCTGGCTCTGGTCCGTGAGGCAGACGGTGTACTGCTCGTCGGCCTTGAGATCGACGAAGGACAAGCCCTGCGCGACGCGGGAGACCGGGTAGACGCGCGCGCCGTCGCCCGCCCGGAGAACGACGCTCAGGTCGCTCTGGCGAACCGTGACACCGGTCGGCACCGCGACGTCGACCACCAGGTGCGCCGAGAGTGCAGGGCGGATCGTGAGGTTGCCGATCGGGACGGAGACGACAGCCGCGTCGTCGGCGTCCTCGTGCAGCTCGCCCGTCGCGACATCCGTGAGATCACCGCCGACGACGGCGTGGCTCTCGTCGGCCAACGAGACGTGGAACGTCCGGTCGGCGCGGAGTCCACTGACCCGGAAGGACCCGTCGGCCCTGACGTTCGCGGTTCCGCTGCTGCCGTATGGAGCGCCCACCGTCGCGACCGCGGAGACGCGCATGGCGGTGACGTCACCCTCGTAGCCGTCGGGCAGCACGACCTTCCCGCTGATCGCGGCGGCCGCGGCGGGGTGCATCGTCATGCTCGATCCGCCGGGGACGTAGACGGCGGAGAAGCGGTCGACGAGGCCGACGGCTGAGTCCCCTGCGTAATAGCCCGGCAGGATCATGCCCTCGTACGACCCGTCCTCCAGCTCGGCGGTGTACTGCTCCGAAGGGTCAAGTCGGTTGACGACGAAGGCACCCGTGGAGTCGAGTCGCGCGACGATGCCTGTCCCGGGCGACTTGCTGAAGACCTGAACTCTCATGGCACTCAGGGTCGTGGTCACGCCCGAGGGGACGACCACGCGACCGGTCAGCGTGACCGCGGCGTTGAGTACGAGCGCTTGGCCCGCACGTGGCCTGACGGCGAGCGCCTTGGCCTGGGGTCCGAGACGACCAGCGGCGTCGACGAGGTAGCCGCCGTAGACGTCGGCATGCAACATGAAGCCAGCCTCGATGGACACCAGATAGCTCGTCTGCGCGTCGAGCCCGTCGAGCCGGTACGTCCCGTCAGCGGCGACGTCCGCCGTCGCGACTGGCGACCACGGCTCGTCGGGCGAGGCTGCGGTCACCGTGAGCTGCGGGCGATCGCCCATGTACCCGCTCGGGTACGCGACCTTCCCCGAGAGTGCGACAGACGCAGCCTGCGCAGGTGCAACGGCCAACCCCGCGACCATCAGCACGGCCACCAGCACGATGCGAACCCAGCGGCCCATGATGCTCCTGCGTCTCCCCTGTTGCAGGCGTCGAGGCGCGCCTGGCGCAGAGGATTCCACAGACTTCGCCCTGGCGGGGGCGATTCACCTACGCGATCGGATGAATCCTGCGCGAGCTCAGCGCGCCGAGCGAGACCGCGACCAGCGCCAGATGAGCGTCACGATGATGGCGCCGACGATCGAGCCGATGATGCCGCTGGCGCGGAACTTGATGCCGTCGCCCGCGATGAGGCTCACCAGGAGGCCGCCGACGAACGAGCCGACCAACCCGGCGACGATCGCCATGGTCCAGTCGATGCGCTTGCCCTCACGCCCGAGGATCAGCTGCGCCGCTGCGCCGATCAGCATGCCGAACAGGATCAGACCAAGAATGAGCATGCGCTGAGACTAGGGCACGCCGCCCCTCCCGCGAGAACGACGTTTCCGGGCGAGACAGACCCCTGCAGACGTCGGCCTCACCCGCAAAGGTCTGTCTCGGCGCGCGAGGTGCCTGGCACGATCTCGTCATGGCCGCCCTGGAGCACACCGTCGCGACGCCGCTGGGCGAGATCACGCTCGCGTGCGACGTCGAGGACGTGCGGTTCCCGGCGCCGGTCCGTCGGCCGCTGCGGACGGGTTCCGCCCAGACCTGGTCGGTGAGCGGGGTCGTCGACGTGACGCTCGTCGTCGCGCACGTGGACTCGCGGCTGGCCGACTACGGGGAGCCGCTCGACGACTTCGTCGGTGCCGTCTGGATGGTCGTGGCACACGCACCGGTCGGCCCGACGACGATCACTTCCCGACTCGCCGGGAAGGGCCGCGGCGGCATCGAGTCCGACGAAGGGCTGTGCGCTGTCACGTACGAGCGCGGCGGCGTCGCCCTGGCCATCGGGACGCACGACGACGACGTTCTGGCGCGCCGCGTCCGCGACCAGCCCCGCGTCGATGCCCTCCCACGTCAGTGGGGCCAGCTGCTCACCCCCGACAGTGGACCGCCCACCGACTTCGGCACAGGGTTCGACGGCGCCACACTGGTAATCCGGCTGCCGCCCATGCCACCCCAGGGCCGGGCTGACATCCACGTCGCGGTCGCCTGGGGTCCAGACCGCGACGACGACGCCCCGTGGCTCGCCGTCGACGGCCACTCCCCGACGAGCATCCTGACGGCCGCCCTGCGCGACGGCTGACGCCCGGCGCGCCCCCGACGTCGAGGGTTGGGCGCGAGCTCGAGGGTTGCTGGGCTCGAACTGGGTGCGAGACCTCGAAGTCGGCGAGGGGGCGACGGCGAGGTCCGGCCATTGCCCTGCGACGGCCCGCACGGGAGGATGCGGGCATGTCGACCAGCCAGCCCGTGTCGCGTCCCGCCCTGCCGCGGTGGGTCGTGCCCGCCACGCTCGTCGTCGGGATCCTGCTCGTCGGCGGCGGCGGGGTCGCGCTGTGGCGCAGTCTGCACCGCGGCTTCGGTTGGTTCGCGTACGCACCGATGTCGGAGACGGTCTACTCCCGTTCCAGCGGGCAGGGGCTCGGGATCGCGCTGCTGGTGACGGGCGCTCTGGTGCTCGGGGCGGTCGGCGGCTTCGTCGTCGGCCGCCGCACCCGCTGACAGGCTGACCGACCACACCGAGACAGACCCTTACGGGCGAGACAGACCCCTGCAGACGCCTGTCTCGCCCGCAGACGCCTATCTCGGCGGGGCACCGGAGGTCACGCGCGCCACCTGCGCGAGCGTCAGGTAGTGCTTGCGGACCGTGCCCGACGGGCGCGCGGTGATCATGGCGCGGATGCCGGTGAACAGGCGCTGGCGCTGGTCGGGGCTCGCGGCGATGTGGTTGGAGTACGTGTCCAGGACCGCCAGGTATTCGTCGGCCGTGTAGTCGATGCCGCGCACGTAGCGGTGGACGACGGGCTCGTCGAACAGCCCGCTCGCGCGGATCGCCTCGACGTCCGGCGCGACGATCGCGTCCGGGGGCTCGGGTCCGTCGCTGCCGTCGCCCAGGCCGACCTCGTCGTAGAGGCGCTGGACGTCGCGAAAGAAGGGGTCGCCGTCGTCGGGCAGGACGTGCTGGGTCGCGACGATCGCCAGCGCGCCGCGCGGGCGCAGCAGCTCCGCGGCACGCCGGAAGCCCACCGACGGGTCCACCCAGTGCCACGACGTCGCGGCCAGCACCAGGTCGAACGGGCCGACACCGCGCCAGTCCTCGAACCTCGACCCGACGATCTCGACGTCCCCGACCAGCACCCGGCGCGCGACCGCGGCGAGGTTCTGCCCCGGCTCGAGCCCGACCACCGACCATCCGCGCGCGAGCAGGCCGCGGGTCGCCTGACCCGTCCCCGGTCCGATCTCCAGGACCCGCGCGGCGTCGCCGACCGTCGTCGCGAGGTCGTCGAACAGCGCGTCCAGGTACCCCGGTCGCGCACGCTCGTACAGCTCGGCGCGCGTGTCGAAGGTCGCGGCGAGCGGGTCAGGCATCAGCCGGCGATCTGGATGAGGTTCCCGCAGGTGTCGTCGAAGACCGCCGTGGTCACCGGGCCCATGGGCGCGGGCTCCTGCGTGAAGCGCACGCCCAGGTCGACGAGGCGCTCGTACTCGGCCTGCACGTCCTCGACCGAGAACGAGGTGAACGGGATGCGGTCGGCGACCAGCGCCTCCTTGAACGGCTTGACCGCACGGTGCTCCGACGGCTCGAGCAGCAGCTCGATGCGGTCGTCGTCGGGCATCCCGACCGTCAGCCAGCGGGCGGTCGGGCCCAGCGGCACGTCCTGGCGGACGACGAAGCCGAGGATGCGCGTGTAGAAGTCGAGCGCCTTGGCCTGGTCGTCGACGAAGACGGACGTGATGGTGATGCGAAGCATGGAGTCTCCTTCGTGCGGGGGCGCGTGGTCGACGCTGGTGCCAGCATGGCAGGCATGGCCGATGCGGACGGCGCAGGCGACGTCGAGACCCTCGCCACCAACGGTCCGCAGCTGCGGAGGCAACGCAACCTCTTCCTCCCGGTGTACGGCGCGATGGCCGTCGTCTACGGCGCCGCCGCCGTCCTCGACCACGACGCGTTCATGACCGTCGCCGCGGGCCTCATAGGCCTCGGGGTCGCGTTCATCCTGCTCGCCGCCCACTACCTCGAGCCTGCGTCGATCACGCTCGTCGGGACGACTCTCGAATACCGACGTCCGCTTCGCTCGCCGCTCCGCGTCGAGCGCGCCGACGTGGTCGCGGTACGTGGCTCGATCCCGTTCCATCCGTCGTGGAGCGACAGGGTCGTCGTCGAGACGACGAACCGGACGGTGACGCTCCCCCGGTCCTCGGCGTCGCCGGCGACGCTCATCGGCAGGCTGCAGGAGTGGGCGGGCGTCGGCGAGACACCCGTGGCGGTGAACCAGCCCGACGGCCCGCCAACCGAGGCTGCGCCATGACCGACGAGCGAGCGGACGCTCGGGCGGCGGCCGGCGATGGGATGAGGGGACGCGCGACCGCAGCCCGCCCCGCCGAGGAGGTCCTCGCGTCGAACCGGCGGGGCCTGCGCAGGCAGCGTTGGTGCTCCGACGTGTACGCGGCGGCCGCGCTGGCGGCCCTGATCAACGCGGTCGTGTCTCGCGATCCCGTCATGATCGTCGGCGGCGGCGCGATGATGCTCGTCGGTGTGAGCTGGACTTTCACGACGAACATCGCGAGTCCCGCCGACGTGGTGCTGACCACGGAAGCCGTCGAGCTGCGGCGGCCACTGCGTCGATCCGTCCGTGTCCTGCGGCGCGACGTCACCGCGGTCCATGGGTCGATCGCGGCCCACCCCGACTGGAGCGACAGCGTGATCGTCGAGACGGCTGCGGGCTCGGTCCGACTGCCCCGACTCGGGTCGTCGCCCGCTCGGGTCGTCGTGCGCCTGCAGGAGTGGGCTGACGTGGATGCGCGCCCGGACGGAGTGGCGATCCACGGGGAGAGCGACCATGACGGCTAACCCCGACGAGGCTGAGGTGCTTGCGATCGGCACCCAGCTGCAGTCCATGGCGTGGTGGCTTTGCCCGATCTTCGGTGCCAATGCGCTCGTCTCGGGATTCGGCGCCCTCTCCGGACGTCTCGAGCCGATGTTCTGGGCCGTCGCGATCCCGATGGCGCTCACGTGCGGGCTTCACATCTACGCCAGCACGGGAGGCCGGCTTCCGAGGCTCGTCCTGCTGCCCGACGCGCTCGAGCTCCGACGAGCACTCTTCCCGACGCGGCGGGCGTGGCGGAAGGACGTCGTCGCGATCCGCGGGGAGTTCCCGGACCACCCCGAGTGGAGCGAGGGCATCGTCGTCGAGACGGGCAAGCGGGAGGTGAGGTTCTCCCTCTTCGACGCGCCCCGACGGGAGACGATCGCTCGCCTGCGACGGTGGGCGGAGCTGGAGGACCGACCCGAGTCCGACGACGATGCGCCGCCCCTCGCCTAGCCCATCGAGGCGGGTATTCCCTCGGTGAATACACTCAGTGTACATTCCTGCGCATGACGGTTCCGATGGCGTTGCTGGCACTGCTCGACGACGGCCCCACGCACGGGTTCGCGCTCAAGCGCAGGTACGACCGCGTGCTCGGGCACGAGCGCGAGCTCAAGTACGGGCAGGTGTACTCGACGCTCGCTCGGCTCGAGCGCGACGGGCTCGCGCGCGGCGTGGGGGTGGAGCAGGGCGAGGGCGCCGACCGCCGCGTCTACGCGATCACCGACCTCGGCGTGCAGGAGTTCGACTCGTGGCTCACCACCCCGGCGCTGCCGTCGGGCCGGCCGGGCGAGCTGTTCACGCGGGTGGTCCTCGCGCTGGTCGCGGGACGGTCGGCCGACGAGGTCCTGGCCGGTCAGCGCCGGGTGTACCTGGACCGGATGCGGGTGCTGACGGCCGCGCGGCACGACGGCGACGTCGTCGACCGGCTGGCCGGCGACCACGAGATCGCGCACCTCAAGGCCGACCTGGACTGGATCGAGATAGCGGGCGCACGCCTGGCCGACCTGCGCGCGGAGGTGACGGCGTGACCGCGGCGCTCGCGGGTCGCGGTCTGCACCACGCGTACGGCCCGACGAAGGTGCTGCACGGGGTCGACCTCGAGGTCCAGCCCGGCGAGGTCGTCGCGCTCATGGGCCCGTCCGGGTCCGGCAAGTCGACGCTGCTGCACCTGCTGGGCGGGCTGTTGCGGCCCGATGCGGGCACGGTCGAGATCGGTGGTCGCCGGATCGACGACCTGTCGGACCGTCGTCGCTCGCAGGTGCGCCTCGCGAAGCTCGGGTTCGTCTTCCAGTTCGGCGACCTGGTGCCCGAGCTGACGGTCGTCGAGAACGTCGAGCTGCCGCTGCGCCTGACGGGGACGGGCCGCCGGACGGCCCGACGCGAGGCGCTCGCTCTGCTGGAGCTGCTGGGCGTCGCCGACGAGGCCGACCGACGACTGTCGGAGGTCTCGGGTGGCCAGCAGCAGCGCGCCGCCGTCGCGCGGGCCCTGGTCCACACGCCCGATGTCGTGCTGGCCGACGAGCCCACCGGCTCGCTCGACACCATGACCGGCGAGCTGGTGCTCGAGGCGCTCGTCGGGATCTCCCGCGAGCGCGGCACCGCCGTGCTGCTCGTGACTCACGACCTGCGCGTCGCGTCCTACGCGTCGCGGGACGTGGAGCTGCGCGACGGCGTCGTCGCCCACCAGGTGGGCGTGCGATGACGGTGCTCGTCCCGCTCGGGCTGCGCCTGGCCCGGGCCGGCGGGTGGGTGCGCGCGGTCTCCGTCATCACCGGGAACGCCGTCGGCGTGCTGGTCCTGCTGCTCGCCGTCGCGCTGCCGTCCGCCGCCTATCCGGGCCACCTGCAGTACGACCCGGACCAGCGTTCGACCCTCGTCGGCGTCGTCATCGCGCTCGTCGTGCCCGTCGCGGTGCTGCTGCTGACCGTCGGACGCCTGTCGTCGGCCGTCCGCGACCGCCGCCTCGCGTCGTTGCGGGTCATCGGGCTGGGCCGGTCCCAGACGCAGACGGTCGCGGCCGTCGAAAACGCGGCGCTCGCCCTCGTCGGCGCGGTGATCGGCTGGGCCGCGTTCGTTGCGCTCGCGCCCGCCGTCGACCGCGCTGTTGCCGCTGGCCCGAAGTGGTTCGTAGCACCCCTGACCGTCCAGGTGCCGACGGCGCTCGCCACACTCATGGGCGTCGTGGTGCTGTCCGTACTGGTGTCGTTGGCGCCTGCGCGGGCGTTGCGAGCCACGGGCCGAGGCGCACGCTCCGAGTCCACGAACCGGCGGCCCAGCGTCTGGCGCCTGCTGCTGCTCGCGGTCGCCGTCGGGCTGCTCGCGGTGGCCGCCTGGGCAGATCCGAGTGCGCATCACACGCTCCAGGAGCGCGCACTCCTGGGAGGGGCGGTGGTCGGCGCGATCGCCATCGCCCTGAGCACCCCGGTCTTGGCGACCTGGTGCGCTAGTGCGATGGCGCGGTCGCGCTCGGTCTCCTCTGTGTTGGCCGGACGGGCAATCGAGGCGGAGCCTGTTGGCGCCGCTCGGCTGGTGGCTGGGATCGGTGTGGCCACCTTCCTCGTCGCGGGTGCGTCGGGCGTGCTCGTGGCCTTCGAGTCCACACCGCAGTTCAGGTACGCCGACCAGGTCCTGCATGAAGGTCCGCAGACGATCGGAGCGTGGTCTGGCCCGTTCGGCGGCGACGACGAGATCGTGAGCGCGGCGCAGGGGGCCGCACTCCGAGCCGTGCCGGGCGTGGCCGGGCTCGTCGACAGCTGGACCGCTGACGTCTGCAACGCGAAGGACGAGTGCACCTCGGCGTTCGTCGGCACGTGCACACAGCTCGAGCTGATGATGGTGGCGACGGGCTGCAGCGACGACGCAGCCGCCGTGATCCGGCCCGCAGACGCCGGCGCTCACGACCAGGCAACCGAGTTCGCACGCGGGCAGGTCGCACACGTGACGCTCAGCGGCTCCGACGACGACGATGCCGTGCACGCCGACGTCGCCCTCGGCTCGGTACCCATCATCGAGGACGTCCAGGCCACCAACGATCGCTGGGTGTACGGGCGACTCGACGCCGTCTTCATCCCCACGCACCTGATCGCTGGAGCCAGTGAGCTGCCCCATGGGGTCGACGTCGTGGCTCGCGGTGGTACCCAGGTCCAGGCCGCCGTCGAGAAGGCGGCGGGTGACGTCGGGATGTCGGTCTTCGTGTACCCGACAGACGAGGACATCAACCAAGTCATGCAGGTACGAGCGATCGTCTGGTCGCTGTCCGCGATCATCATCGGCATCGCACTCATCACGGTGGGCCTGGGCACGATCGACCGGGCGCTCGAGCGTCGTCGGGCCGTGGCACGGCAGATCGCGGTCGGCGTACCCGCGCGGGTGCTGCGCCGAGGGCAGCTGTTGCAGACCCTGCTTCCTCTCGGGATCTCGATCCTGCTGGCCACCGGCTGCGGCGCGCTGCTGATGCGGGGCTACCTCCGCTACGGCGACCTGGGCAGCTCGACGAGCGTGGGGCGGCTCACGGTCCCTCTGGTCGCGAGCCTGCTGGGCGCGGCCGTCGTCTCGCTGGCGACGATCCCCCTGATCCGCACCAAGCTGGACCCGCGCCTGCTCCGCACGGAGTGACCTCGAGCGTTCGGCGTGAGCTCGAGGGTTGTAGGGCTCGAGCTCACGCCGAAGGCTCGACCTCGGCGAACCAGCCACCGGCGGGCGCTTCCGGCTCCGGGTCAGAGGGGTAGTCGAAGGCGGGCGGAGGCGCCCAGGGCCACAGCTCGACGACGCGGTCGCGTGCCGCTGCCAGGTCGGCGGCGGCCAGCGTCACGCGCGCCTCGGGCAGGTCCAGGTCGACGGCGTGCACGACGACGACCAGGTCGCCGGGCGGCGGCGTGGGCGAGAGCCAGTACACGAACGTCGCGCACAGGTCGTCGCTCCCGCCGCTGCGCTGACGCAGGGAGTAGTCCTCGCTGGGCGGGCGCAGCCGCTCGGCGACGACCCGCCGGCCGTCGGCGAGCTCCACACCGACGAAGACCTGCTGCCGGATGAAGGCGCGCGCGGTCGGGTCGCCGTGCAGTGGCACGCGACGACGGCACTCGACCGTGAGCTCGACGCCCGTGCTGAAGACCCGGACCGGGGCGAGGGTCACCGCCGCGTCCGCCGTCGCCGCCAGCACCTGGGGATCGAGCACGGCCGGCACCTCGTTGTCCGGCGGGTGCCACCACTGACGGACCTCGTCGGACGAGTCATCACCCGTGATCACGCTCATCTCGGAGTCCATCCAGCCAGCCTGGCGGGTCACGTCGTCTCGCCGCAACGGCGCAGTGCCGCTGCTGTCCGACGGACGGTGGGGCGGGGAGACTGCGCACGGTGCGCTCACCTCCCCGCCGCACCACTAACCGCCGATGTCCGCCACGTCCGCGAGATCCTTCGCGTGGGTGACCAGCGGGTCGTCCAGGCCGACGTGCTCGACCCGCTCGGCGAGCGTCCGCAGGCGGTCGAGACCGCCGGAGCCGACGAGCGTGTAGGCGATCCCGTCGGCGTTCCAACGGAGCATGCCGTTGGCCGTGTATGCGGCCAGACGACCGTCGACGTCGGTGAGCGTCGTCAGAGCGGCACTCGACGAGGCGGCCTGCGCCGGTGACGTGGAGGCCGACTGGACGGTCAGCTGCACGCGATCGCGGTTCCACGCGGCGTCCGCAGGCCCGTACTGCACAGTCCACGTCTGCGTGCGCCGGCTTGTGGGAGGCGTAGGCAGCTCTGCAGCGGACCACGCCGCCGGGACTGATGCCGACCGGACCAAGCCGCCGCTCAGGTCGAGAGCGTCGAGCGCCGTGGCGAGCTCGGTGGCAGTCAGGCCGCTCGCCTCGACGTACCACCGGTGGTGATCGGGCTCGCTCCAGCTCAGCACCTGCTCACCGTCGGAGAGCGCGAGGGAACGTGCAGCGACACCACGCACGGTCGTGGCCTCGATGCCGGGGTCTCCCTCGTACGGGTTGTCGGCGTCGACCCACAACGAGATGCCGCGCAGCGCGGGCTGCGTCGCGTACAGCACAGCCGCGGGGACAGCAGGAAGGCAGTCCAGACGTTCCTCGCTGATCCCGACGCCGCGTATCGGCGCGAGCCCCTTCGTCGGCGGGATGACGCTGGCCAGGGCGTCCGCGTGCGGGACGGCGTCCCAGCGCGATCGATCGGTCCACCCGAACCCGTAGCCGGTGGTGCACGCATTGGTGCCTGCCTGGGCCCGGGGAGGTCCTGCTGGGGAGCCGAGCGGGAGGCTCGCCCCGCCGACGACGAGCACGGCCGCCACCGCCCCGACGGCCAGGGCGGCCCCGGCGCGACGACGACGCCGGATGGTCTGGGCGCGGCGGTGGATGGACGCGAGCGGGACGACACCGGTGTCGTCGACGACGCGCAGCTCGGCAAGAAGGTCGGTGGACATCAGAACTCCCCGTTCATTGCGGGTTCGAGCACCTGGGCGAGGGACTTGCGGGCGCGCGACAACGTGGTCGCGACCGTCCCGCGGGAGACGTTCATGGCGGCGGCGACCTCGTCCTCGGACATGTCGGCGACGTAACGGAGGGCGACGGCCGTGCGCGCTCGAGGGGAGAGCCCGGCGACCGCACGCCACAGCGCGGTGTCCGGTGGCTCAGGTGGTGCGACCAGGGCCTCGACCGAGCGGTCGCGGTGACGCTGCTCGAGCGCGGCGCGCCGCCACCCTCGGCGCACCTGGTTCAGCGCGGTCGCATAGACCCAGCCTCCGGGCGAGTCCATCCGGGACACCCGGCCCCAGTGGACGACGGCCAGGGCGAACGCTTCGGCCGCGGCCTCCTCGCCCACTCCCGGGTCGCCGGTGACCATCGTCATCGCCTGCCGCACGCGCGGGAACTCCCGCCGGTACCAGTCGTCGAAGTCGAGCCCTGGGGGCTCGCGGCTCGTTCGTCTCATACCTCGTCAAGCCTCGAGGCGCCGTCAGCGTTGACATGCTCGACGAGCGAGTCCCGACCTCATCCGCGGACGCGGCCCGTCTCGTACGCCCACATCGCCATCTCGACGCGGTTCCGGGCGCCGAGCTTGGCCATGAGGCTGGCCAGGTGGGTCTTGACGGTGGACAGGCTGATGTAGAGCTGCTCGGCGATCTCGACGTTCGTCAGGCCGCGGGCCACCTCGGCGAGGACGTCCTCCTCGCGGGCGGTCAGCGGGTCCAGCGGCTGGCGGGGCGGCCCGGCGGGGCGCGCGTCGGCGAACGCGGAGAGCAGGCGGACCGTCACGGCAGGGGCGATCAGCGCCTCGCCGTCGGCGGCGGCGTGCACGGCCTGGGTCAGCAGCTCGGGGCCGGCGTCCTTGAGCAGGAAGCCGCGGGCGCCGGCGCGCAGGGCACCGTGGACGTACTCGTCGAGGTCGAAGGTGGTGATGACGACGACGGCCAGCGGGTCGGCGACGCCGGGGCCGGCCAGCAGGCGCGTGGCCTCGAGGCCGTCCATCGTCGGCATGCGGATGTCCAGCAGGCAGACGTCGGGCCGCAGGTCGCGCGCCAGCCGCACGGCGGTGGCCCCGTCCGTGGCCTCGGCGACGACCTCGATGCCCGGCTGCGCGTCGAGGATCATCCGCAGACCCGTGCGCACGATCTCCTGGTCGTCGGCCACCAGCACCCGGATCATGCCCGCTCCCCTCGCGGCAGCACCGCGTCGACCACCCAGCCGCCGGTCGGCGACGGACCTGCGGTCAGCGTGCCACCCAGGATCGTCGCGCGTTCCGTCATCCCGACGATCCCGAAGCCCGCGCCGGCGGGTCCGCCGACGCCGTCGTCGGACACCGTGCACCGCACGTCCGCACGCCGCCCGGACAGCACGACGACGATCCGCGTCGCGCCGCGCGCGTGCCGGACGGCGTTGGTGATCGACTCCTGCGCGATCCGGTACAGCGCGCCGCCCACGGCGGTGCCGACGTCGTCCAGGTCGCCCTCGCAGCGCACGACGACGCGCCGGTCGAACCCCGCGAGCGCCGCGACGTCGGCGACGCCGCGGGCGGGAGCCAGCTCGGCGTCGTCGGTCCCGCGCAGCGCTCCCACCAGCACGCGCATCTCCGCGAGCGTCCGCGCACCCTCCGCCTCGATGACGGCCAGCGCCTCCGCCGCCGCGTCGGGCCGCACCGCGGCGACCACCCGACCGGCCTGAGCCCGCACGACCATCGCCGAGACGTGGTGCGCGACGGTGTCGTGCAGCTCGCGCGCCAGCTGCTCGCGCTCCACCGCGCGGACCTGGTCGATGCGCTGCTCGAGCGCGGTGGCGCGCAGCCGCACCGTCAGACCGATCACGAGCGGTGTGCAGGCGAACACGAACGCGAAGCCCGCCTCCGCCAGGTTCGAGTAGTCCTGGGCGATGCCGGCGCCGTACGCGACGAGGATCACTGCGGTGCCCAGCACGACCTCGCGCCCCGACCCCCACCGGTACAGCGCGTAGCCGAGCACCAGGACGAACACCATCGTGCCCAGCCCCACGGACCCCGCGCCGGCGATCGTCGAGGCGACCGTGACCGCGACGACCGCGCCGAACGTGCCCGCGACGGCCGCCAGCGGATGCGTGCGCCGCCACATCAGAGCGACCGCGAGGAGCAGGGCCAGCGCGCACGCGACGACGGGCCACACGACGTCGTCGCGCAGCGTCGTCTCCAGCACGGTGCCGACGACGACCGCGCCGGACAGCACCCAGTCACGCCACACGCGCACGGGGGCGTGGGGGGCGCGTGGCTGCGCCCACGCTCGTCGCACTGCTGCCGGGATCACGACGCCCAGCGTAGGGATCGCCGAGCCCGTGCGGATCGACCGAAAGGCCGGTCTCAGCCGGCCCGCCGGTCGTGCGCCGAGCGAGCGATCAGTCGCTTCAGGTCGCCGACCGAGATCACCTGGTCGTCCGTCGTACCCTCCGCGAGTCGCTGCTCCACCCACCGACGCAGCAGCGCGGTCACCTTGACCCCCTCGAACCGAGCCTGGGTACGCGCGGCAGCCAACGTGGATGCTGGAAGCCGGAGCGTGATCCCCACCATCGGTTCGTCGACGGTCGCGGTGTCGAGCACCGCGCCCCGCAGATCTTCCGACGTGTCGACGCCGTCGTAGTGGGCGGCCAGGCGGTCCAGGTCCTCGCTCCTCTTCACGTCACTGCCCCTTCCGGCGGAACGACCGCCGCTCGCTCGGTGTGAGATCGCGGGCAGTCACGACGTTCCAACCGCCGTCCGGCGCAGGAGCGACGACGATCGGCAGGTACCGACCGGAAGACGTCTGCGCGTACACCAGCGTCGTCCCCTCTCTCCCCCGTGCCAGCCACCGTGGGCGGGTGTAGACCGCATCCTCGACCTCTTCCGGCAGCACGCCGTGCCGGGCGATGTAGTCCTCGGATCGCTCCGTCCACGTGATCACCCACGTCTGGCCACCGTAACGCGATTCGTCACGCACGTCACCACCTCCCATCACATCTCACCGATGTCCGGGACCCACCGTCGGTGGTCATCCACATCCGGCTGACCCCGGGGTCAGCCGAATGTCCGAGAGCGAAGTGGCTGCAGAGCCGAGGTCACCAGGTGGGCACCGTCGGGACGATCAGCGAGCACCCCTCTCGTCCGTTCCACCGGAGGTTCCGATGCTGTCCTCGACCCTGTCCCGCCTCGGCCGCGGCGCCGCCCGACGACGGTGGTGGGTGATCGGCGCGTGGGTGACCCTCGCGGTCCTGGTCACCGCGGCCGCCGGGTCGTTCGGCGCCCGTCTGCAGGACCAGTTCACCGTGCCCGGACTGGACTCTCAGAAGGCCAACGACCTGATCGCCGCTGCCGGCTCGGGGCAGGACGGCGTGACCGCGCAGGTGGTGGCGACGCCGACGAGCGGGCGCCCGTTCACCGACGACGAGGCCGCGAGCGCGGCGCTCGACGAGCTGCAGGCCGACGTCGCCGCGCTGCCGCACGTGCTGGGCACCACCGACCCCGCGGGCGAGCTGGACGGCAATCCCGCGACGGCCCCAGGCGTGACCGACGCGCACGGCGTCGCCGGGTCGAGCCTCTCCCCCGACGGTCGCGTCGCGCTGGTTCGGGTCCAGTACCCGCCGCTCGAGGAGCTGTCCGCGGCCGACCTCGACGACCTCAAGGCCGTACCGCGCGACGCGGCGCTGCGGGTCGAGATGGGCGGCGACCTGTTCTTCGCGTACGAGCAGCAGCCCGCGAACGTGGGCGAGCTCGTGGGCATCGTCGCGGCGGCCGTGATCCTGCTGCTGGCGTTCGGCTCGTTCGTTGCGGCCGCGCTGCCCATCGGCATGGCGGTACTGGGGCTGGCGGTCGGGGTCGGCGCGATGGAGCTGGCCGCCAACGTGCTCGTCATCCCCAGCTACGCGCCCGTGCTGGGCGCGATGGTGGGGCTCGGCGTGGGGATCGACTACGCGCTTTTCGTCGTCACACGCCACCGCGAGTACCTGGCCCGCGGCATGAAGGTCGACGACGCCGTCGCGCGATCGCTCGCCGTCGCCGGGCGACCCGTCGTCTTCGCCGGGGGCATCGTCGTCGTCTCGATCCTGGGGCTCGCCGTCGCGCAGGTGCCGTTCATGACGATCGGCGGGGCCGCGATCGCGCTCGTCGTGCTGCTCATGGTGACGGCATCCGTGACGCTGCTGCCCGCGCTGCTGGCTGTGGCCGGACGCAGGGTCGCGGGCCGACGAGCCGTCGAGCACACCAGCCCCGGTTGGGAGCGCTGGACCCGGCACGTGGGCCGCCACCCGCGCGCGTACGCGCTGGGCGTCACGGCTCTGCTGGTCGCGCTCGCCGCTCCCGTCGTCGCGCTGCGCGTGGGCATCCCCGACGACGGCGCCCTGCCCCCCACCGCCACGCAGCGCCAGGCGTACGACCTGGTCGCGGACGGGTTCGGCCCCGGGCACAACGGCCCGATGGTCGTCGCCGTCGAGCTGAACGGGGACCCCGACGCCCTGACCTGGCTGACGGACGCCATGGCCGACGACCCCGGCCTGGCCGGGGTCGAACCCGCCATCGTGCGCGACGACCTGGGCATCGTCGTCGCCTACGCCACGACCGGCCCACAGGACGAGGCGACCGCGCAGACCGCGACCCGACTGCGCGACGACGTCATGTCGGCAGCCCTGGCCGGCACGCCCGCCGTCGCGCACCTGGGCGGCCAGGCCGCCAACTTCGCCGACGTCGGGCAGCGCGTCAACGACCGGCTGCCGTGGTTCGTCGGCGCCGTGCTGGCCATGTCGTTCGTGCTGCTCATGCTCGTGTTTCGCTCCGTGCTGGTGCCGCTCAAGGCGGTGCTGCTCAACCTGCTGAGCATCGGGGCGTCCTACGGCGTCATGGTGATGGTGTTCCAGTGGGGCTGGGGCGGGTCGCTGATCGGGCTGCAGGAGACCGTGCCGATCGTGTCCTTCATCCCCATGTTCATGTTCGCGATCCTGTTCGGGCTCTCCATGGACTACGAGGTGTTCCTGCTCTCGCGCGTGCGGGAGGAGGGCATGGACACCGAGGCCGTGGTGCGGGGCGTCGCCCGGACCGGCCGCGTCATCACGTGCGCCGCGGCGATCATGGTCTGCGTGTTCGCGTCGTTCGTCCTGGGGGCGGACGCGGCCACCAAGATGTTCGGCGTCGGGCTGGCCACCGCGATCCTGCTCGACGCGACCCTCGTACGGATGGTGCTGGTGCCCGCGACCATGACGCTGCTGGGCCGCGCCAACTGGTGGCTGCCGGGGTGGCTGGACCGCGTGCTGCCGCGCGTGGAAGTCGAGCCCGCGGCCGACGAGGTGCGCGTACCGGTCGCCGTCTGAGCGCCCGTGCGGCGAGGGCCCGACGAAGCACGAGCGGGGCCCGGGTCACCACGGCCCCGGACCCCGCTCGCTCGGATCAGATCAGCCTGCGGAGCAGCTGACCTGCGTGGACGAGCTGGGTGCGGATCCCGAGCCCGTCCAGCCGTAGGAGGTGCTCGCACCCGCGGCGAGCGCCCCGTTGTAGCCCGCGTTGGTCACCGTCAGGACGCTGCCCGACTGCGCGAACGTCCCGGACCAGCCGGTGACGGCCGCCGCGCTCGTGAGCGTCAGCGACGTCTTCCAGGACGTGAGGGCCGACGAGCCGGCCTTCACCGTCACCGACGCCTGGTACCCGCCGGGCCAGGTGCCCGTGACCGCGAGCGTCGCGGTGCAGGCGCCCGTCGAGGGCGTGGTCGTGGGCGTCGTCGTCGGCGTGGTCGGGTTGGACGACGGGCTGCTCGACGGCGTGCTCGTCGGGCTGGGCGACGCGGTCGGCGACGGGTTCGTCGTCGGCTCCGGGTTCACCCCGCCGAACGTGACCTTGAGCGTGCCGTCGGCGTTGAACGACCAGGCCAGCGCACCGGTGTACTTGCTGCACGCCGAGGCGTTGCTGCCCGACCACCAGGAGTTGTTGCCCTTGTCGGTGCCGACGATGCGGTCGTTGGCGCCGCTGTTGCAGGACACGTTGCCGCTGAACACCGACGTGCCGGCGTCGAAGCTGAAGTTCCGCTCCGCGTTCCCGACGCTCACGTTGTTCGAGATCGTCATCGAGCCCGGGTTGCTGTTGTAGGTGAACCCGTGGTGGCCGTTGTTGACGGCGTAGCTGTTCGTCACCACGTGGTTGACCTTGATGTCCTCGCCGCCGAGCTTGAACCCGTTGCGGTCACCGGCGCCGGCCTGGCCGCCGTTGCTCAGGGTGCCGTTGCCGAAGGACAGCGAGTGCTGGATCGTCACCGGGCTGATGGCCCCGGTGTCGGTCTTCGTGTACAGGTCCCAGCCGTCGTCGATGTTGTTGTGCGAGACGGTGTCGCGGAACACGTTGCCGGGACCCACGGTCAGCTTGGCCGCGAAGCCGTCGGCGTCCTCACCGTCGGAGTCCGCGTTGTCGTGCGACTCGGACGTGACGATCAGGTTGTTCGACGGCCAGTCGGCCTTCGGGGTGTCGGACGCGGCGCGGGAGATCTGCAGGCCCGAGTCGCGGTTGTAGGCCACGACGGTGCGCTCGACGATGTTGTTGCTGCCGCCGATCGAGATGCCGTTGTCACCGGCGTGATGGACCGTGATGCCGTAGATCCGCCAGTAGTCGGCGTTGAGCGAGAGGCCGCGCGCGGCCGGGTCCTCGCTCTGCGCGGAGAAGTCGAGCACCGGCTTCTCGCCCGGGTACGCCGAGAGCAACGTCCGGTCGCTCGACAGGCCGTCGGCCGTGATCAGGATGGTCGACGAGAGGTTGTACGTGCCGCCGCGCAGGAAGATCTCCCCGCCCGGGGTGACCCGGCTGATCGCGGACGCCAGCGTGGTGGGTGCGGACAGCGTGCCCGCCGCGCTCGCCGTGCCCGTCGGGGCGACGTAGATCGTGCCCGACGAGGGCTGCGGCGTGGTGGTCGGGCTCGTCGTCGGTGTCGTCGTCGGGCTGGTGGTCGGCGAGGTCGTCGGCGACGTCGTCGTCGATCCCGCGTAGGTCTGCAGCTCCGCGACCTGGGGCGTACCGCTGGCCGAGGTGATGCTCAGGGTGACCTTCTTCAACGAGGTCGACGAGAACGAGACGGCCCCCGCGCCGCTGCCGGACTTCAGGACGGCACCGGTGTCACCGTTGAGGATCTGCCACGAGCCGATGCGACCGGTGGCCCCCGGGGACTCGACGATCACCACGGAGGAGATCGTCTGCGCCGACGACCACTTCACCGAGATCGTGCCGGTGCTGCCGCTCGGCGACCAGTAGGTCGACGTGTTCCCGTCGACGACGTTGCCGTAGCTCGTGCCGGTGGCCTTGCTCGAGCCGTCGGCGCCGGCGCCGATGCTGAGGTTGGTGCCCGTCGGCGTGGTGGTCGGGCTGCTGGTCGGGTTGGTGGTCGGCGACGTCGTCGGCGTCGTCGGGTTGGTGGTCGGCGTCGTCGGGCTCGTCGTCGGCGTCGACGGCGAGCAGGACCCGTCGGAGACCTTCAGGCCCTTGCCGACGCCTGCGGTCGACGCGAGCAGGTTCGGCACGCAGCTCGCCGCGTCCAACGTGTAGGCGTAGGGCACGGAGATCGACGTCGTCGACGTGACGTTCGGCCCGGCCGGGTTGTTCTCCGAGTCCTTGGCGGTCCACGTGACGTTGTCGAAGATGTTCCCGGCCACCTGCCACGTGCCGGCCAGGTCGGTGTAGAACGTGCCCAGCGGGTCCTGGGAGTCCTGGAAGTAGTTGTTCTCCACCTTGGCCTTGCCGCCGTTGCGGGGGTTGATCCCCGACTTGGCCAGGCGCAGGTAGTGGTTGTCGTACATGTGGGCCGTGCCCGCGCGCAGCAGCGGCGTGCGGGAGTCGATGTCCTGGTACAGGTTGTGGTGGAACGTGACGAAGCCGTTGTCCGAGTCGCTGTCGCTGGACCCGATGAGGCCGCCGCGACCGGAGTTCTTGAGGACGCTGTAGGACAGCGTCACGTACTTCGTGCTCGCCTTCATGTCGAACAGGGCGTCGTAGCCCTCGTCCTCGCCGCCCGACGCCTCGAGGGCCACGTGGTCGACCCAGACGTTGTGGACGTTCGTCTCCATGCCGATCGCGTCGCCGCCGTTGGAGGTGGGCGAGCCCGACTTCTTGACGTTCTTGACGTTGACGTTCTGGATGATGATGTTGCTGGACTCGCGGATGTGGATGCCGACCTGGTCGAAGACCGCGGTGCCGACGCCGAGCAGCGTGACGTTGCTGATCTGCTTGAGCTCGATCACCCCGTCCGCCGTGTTGCAGCTCGAGCCCGACACCTTCTTGGTGTTGTCGACGGTGATCGTGCCCGTCACCTGGATGATGATCGGCGTGCTGGAGCTGGCCCGGTTGCACAGGGCGGTGTGGATAGCCGTGCCCGTGCTCGCCTGGACCACCGCGCCGCCGGACCCGCCGGAGGTCCCGCCGTTCTGGGATGCGTAGCCGTTCGCGACGTTCGTGGCCGCCTGGGCCGTCGTCGTCGCCACGGCCGTCAGGCCGATCGCTGTTGCCAGGGCCACCGTGGACCCGACCGCGGTCAGTCGCGCTGCGACTGCTCGTCTCATCACTTGCCTCACCTTCGTCACTGAATGCGGGGTGTGACTGCGCGCGCACGCAGCGGCGGACCGTCCGCCGGTTGAGGGTGTGTGGCATTGCCGTCGCAGCGGGCCCGCAGGGGTGCGGGCCGCCGACGTGGCGCTCGTGCGCGCACCGGCCTCGAGGCGGAGGGACCGACTCTCGGTAACCGGTTTCCCGATCGTAGGATGACGCTTACCGGGATGCAACGGACAACGCGGGCCTAAAGGTTTAGCAGGTACCGCGCCCGGCTCCGTCCGTCCGCGATCAGACGCTCGTGGTCCGCCTCCCGTCGCCCGTCTCGCCGCCCGACGCGACGTGGCGTCGTCTCGGCGCGCGGGGGTCGCTCATCGCCGCGATACTCACCACCGTGACCTCACCCGCACCCGCCTCTGTCCAGCGCCTCGGCGACGAGCCCCTGCGCTCGGCGGTGATCGTCAACCCCAACCGCGTCGACGGCACCGACCAGCTCCGCGCCGACATCACCGAGCGCCTGGCCGGAGCCGGCTGGCCCGAGCCGCTGTGGCTCGAGACGACGGCCGACGACCCGGGCCGCGGCCAGGCCGAGCAGGCGGTCGCAGAAGGCGTCGACGTGGTGTTCGTCTGCGGCGGCGACGGGACGGTCCGCTCGGCCATCGAGGGCCTCGCGGGAACCGACGCGGCCCTCGCGGTCCTGCCCGGCGGGACGGGCAACCTTCTCGCCGGCAACCTCGAGCTCCCGACCGACGCGATGGACGGCGTCGACGTCGCGCTCGCCCGGGGCCGCCGCGCCGTCGACGTGGGCGACGTGGACGGGCAGTCGTTCGCCGTCATGGCCGGGATGGGGCTCGACGCGGCGATGATGGACGACGCCCCGACGGCGATCAAGAACGCGCTCGGCCCCGTCGCCTACGTCTTCTCCGCGCTGCGGCACGCGTTCGACAAGGAGATGCACGTCGAGGTCGTCGTCGACGGCGCACCGCCGCTGCGTCGGCACGTGCGCACGGTGCTCGTCGGGAACGTCGGCCGGCTCCAGGGTGGGCTCGACGTGCTGCCCGACGCGGAGCCGGACAGCGGCCAGCTCGACGTCGCCATCGTCGCGCCACGCAACCTCGGCCACTGGCTGCAGATCCTGGGCGCCGTGATCCGCCGCCGCAAGCGCCTGCCCCGCCTCGAGTATCTGCGCGGCTCGCACATCGTGGTCCGTGCCGACACCGAGCACCCCCGCCAGCTCGACGGCGACGTCATCGAGCCCGGCCGCGTCCTCGAGGTCACCGTGCGGCCGTCGGCTCTGTGGGTCTGCGTGCCGCAGCCCGACACGCCCGAGAAGGCCTGAACCTCAGGCCGGGCGCTCCCACACCAGCGACCAGCGCCAGTACAGGTGCCGGCGGAACCGTGCGCCCGGCAGCTCGTCGGCGACGATCGCGCGCATGCTCCCGTAGGTCTCCGGGGGCGGCCACACCGTCGGCGCCGAGTGCTCCCAGTAGCCCCGTCGGCGCGTCTGCACGGCGTTCACCGTCGCGGCGGCCAGCTCGCGCGGCGCGTCGCGCAGCCCGTCGATCCGGGCGAGCCCGACGACGACCAGGCGTCCGCCCGGGCGCACGAGCTCCGCGAACCGTCGCAGGCCCACGCGGGCGTCGACGTGGTGGAGCGTCGCGACGGACGCGACCACGTCGGCGCTGTCGAGCGGGTACGTGAGCGCGTCGCCGAGGACGTAGTCGACTCCGCCACCAGCGGCGCGGGCCAGGTCGATGGACGGCTGGTCGAGGTCGATGCCGACGACGCGGTCGACGTGCTCGGCCAGCTCGCGGGCCAGGACGCCCTCGCCGCACCCGATGTCCAGCGCGCTCGTCGCGCCGCGCGGGACCGCGTCCAGGACGAGCCGGTGGTAGTGCGTGTTGTGGTTCCATCGCTGGGGCACGCCTGAACCCTCCCAGATCGGGCCCACGCCTGTCGTCGTGTCGGACCCAGGTGGCATCATGCCCAGGTGAGCGACCTCGGACCGACGACGCCGTCCGACCCGGCGTACGAGCGCTTCGCGCGCCTGGTCCAGTCCTACCTGGGTGTCCCGGTCGCGCTCGTGAGCTTCGTCGGGCCGGACGGGCAGCGCCTGCCGGGCGCCCGCGGCCTGCCCGAGCCGTGGCAGTCGCGGCGTGGCACGCCCCTGTCGCACTCGTTCTGCCAGCACGTCGTCGCGCAGGACCGACCCCTGGTGGTCAGCGACGCGCGCGAGGTCGACTTCCTGCGCGACAACCTCGCGATCACCGACCTCGACGTCATCGCCTACGCGGGGTACCCGCTGCGTGACCTCGACGGGCACGCGGTGGGCTCGCTGTGCGCGATCGACGACAAGCCGCGGGCCTGGAGCGCCGAGCAGCTGGCGGTCCTGGAGGACCTGGCGCTGGCCTGCGGGTCGGAGGTGCGGCTGCGGGAGGCGGCCGCCCTCGCGCGGTCCGCCCTCCAGACGGCCGACCGCCGCTCCACGCACGTCCAGGTCCTGCTCGAGCTGTCCGAGGCGTTCACCCGGACCCAGACGCCCGACGACGTCCTCGACGCGATGCAGCGCACGGCGCGCGACGTCGCCGGTGCCGCCCGGTCCTCGGTCGCCATCGTGCACGCGGAGCGAGGGACGCTCTCCTGGATCCGGCACGCCGAGGTTCCCGGCTCGCCCGACGCGATCTGGGATGACGAGCCGCTGACACGCATGGAGTCCCCGGCCGTCAGCGTCGTCGTGTCGGGAAGGCCCCTGTTCTTCGAGGACGCCGAGGCGATGAGCGTCGCCTTCCCCAGCGTCACGGGCGTGGGCGGTCCCGGTGCCGCCGTGTTCCTGCCGCTCCTGACCTCGACCGCCGTGCTCGGCGGGGTCCTGCTGCGGTGGCACGAGCCGCTCACCATCGACGACGACCTGCGTGACCTGCTGCTCACCCTCGCGACCGACGCGTCCACGGCGTTCGAGCGCGCCCAGCTGCTCGCCCGCCGCGCCGACGTGGCGCACACGCTGCAGTCCGCGATGCTCTCGGATCTGCCGGCACCGGCCGGCGTCACGCTCGACGCGGTCTATCTCCCGGCCGACGTGAGCGAGCAGGTGGGCGGCGACTGGTACGACGCCATGGAGCTCGCCGACGGCGGGTTCGCGGTGGTCGTCGGAGACGTCACCGGCCACGACATGGTGGCCGCGACCCACATGGGGCAGCTGCGCTCGATGCTCCGCACCCTGCTCTGGGAGCACGACAAGCCGCCGTCGCTGATCCTCGAGCTGCTCGACCAGGTGGACGTCGGCACCGGTCTGGACGCGACCGGCACGGCCCTCCTGGCCCGGCTCGAACCACCGACGGAGTCCGGTGTCCGTCGCCTGACCTGGGCGTCGGCGGGCCACCCCCCGGCGTTCGTGCACCGTGCGGGCGGCGGGACCACCTTGCTCGACGCCCGCCCCGACCTGGCACTGGGGTTCATCCCCGACCGCGAGCGGCACGACCACTCGGTGCTGCTGTCCCCCGGCGACACCGTGGTGATGTACACCGACGGGCTCCTGGAGCGTCGGGACACGTCCATGGCGACGAGCATCGCGAACGCCGCGGCACAGGTGGGCTCGCTGACGGACCTGAGCGCGCAGGCCGTCGTCGACGCGCTCGGCAGCACGGGCGAGCGGCGCGACGACGTCGTCGTCCTGACGTTGCGGATCGACGACTGACGGCACGCGGTCGAATCGGCCGACCCTCGCGCGTCATCCGGACGAGGAGGCACAGTGGGTGTCTCGGAGGAGGCGACGATGGCGCGATACCTGGTGCTGCTGCACGAGGACGAGACGGCATGGGCGGCCGCGTCGCCCGACGAGCGGGCGCAGGCATACGCCGACCACGATGCCTTCGCGGCCGCGTGCGCGCGCGACGGGCACGAGATCGTCGGCGGCCTCGAGCTGCAGCGTGCCGCGACGTCGCTGCTGGTCCGCCGCGTCGACGGAGCGACCGTGGTGAGCGACGGGCCGTACGCGGAGACGGTGGAACAGCTCGGCGGGTACTACGTCGTGTCGACGTCCGACGTGCGGGGTCTCGCGTCCCTCGTGGGGACGCTGCTGAGCACCGGGACGGCCGAGCTGCGGCCGGCGGTGGACGACTGATGCGGTTCGTCGTGCTGGGGTACGACGAGGTCGACGAGAGGCCCGCGACGTCCACCGCACCGCCCGAGGAGCCCGCGCCGGGGGCCGGCGCACGGGCGTCGTCAGCGCTCTGGGCCGCCCTCTCGCCGTCGTCCGCCGCGACGACCGTGCGCGACGGGGTGCTGACGCCCGGTGCGTGGCCGGGCACGGACCCGCGCCTGTCGTCAGTGTGCGTGCTGGACGCGCGTGACCTCGACGCCGTCGTCGACCTGGTGCGCGGGCTGCCGGGCGTCGTGGAGATCCGGCCCGCGGAGGCGCGATGACGGACGTCGACGCCGCCCTGGCGCTCGCCTGGCGGACCAGCTGGAGCCGCCTCGTCGGCCTGCTGATCGGTCAGTACCAGCGCCCTGACCTGGCCGAGGACGCCGTCGGCGACGCGTTCGAGTCCGCCGCCCGGCACTGGCCGTCGTCGGGCGTCCCCACCAATCCCGGCGCGTGGCTGCTGACCGCGGCCCGCCGCCGTGTCCTGGACCGGCTGCGCACGGAGGCGGTCCACCGTCGCAAGGAGCCGCTCATGGTGGTCGACGACGAGATGCGCGCGGCTGCGGCCGCCGCGGACTCGCTCGACGACGGTGCGCACGTCGCCGACGAGCAGCTGCGGCTGATCTTCTCCTGCGCCCACCCCGCGCTGGCCGTCGACGACCGCGTCGCGCTGACCCTGCGCTTCGTCGTCGGCCTCACGACCGCGGAGATCGCTCGGCTGATGCTCGTCCAGGACACCGCCATGGCGGCCCGGCTGACGCGCGCCAAGAAGCGGCTCGCCTCGTCAGGCATCCCGTTCGCCGTGCCGCCGGCGGAGCAGCTGGACTCGCGGCTCGACGTGGTCGCACCCGTGCTGTACCTGATGTTCACCTCCGCCTACCAGCCCGGCGCGGGTCCGGTGACGCTGCGCGTCGACCTGGGCGACGAGGCGATCCGGCTGGTCCGGCAGCTCGACCTGCTGCTGCCGGCGCGGGCCGTGCTGCGTCCGCTGCTGGCGCTGATGCTCCTGCAGCACTCGCGCCGCGACGCCCGTCTGACCCCGGACGGCGAGCTGATCCTGCTCCCGGACCAGGACCGCACCCTGTGGCACGCCCAGGAGATCGCCGAGGCCCTGACCCTGCTGAGCCCCCCTCCCTCACCCGGCCGCCCCGCCGCCGAACCGTCCTCCGCCAGCGCGCTCTCCGCTCGACTCGCGGGTTCCTCGCCGGGTCGCGCGTCGCAGCCCGCGGTCCGACGAGAAACCCGCGACCCGTCGGACGGCACCGGCGACCCGGCCGTGTCCGCACTCGCGCAGGAGTACCGGCTGCAGGCGCTGATAGCGGCCGAGCACGCCACCGCGGCGACGGCTGCGGCGACCGACTGGACGGCCATCTGCCGGCTCTACGAGGAGCTGGAGGCGGTGACCGGCTCGCCCGTCGTGCGCCTGGCGCGGGCGGTGGCGACCGCCGAGGACGCGGGTCCGCAGGCAGGTCTCGACCTGCTCGTCGGGCTGGACGACGCACTGCCGCGCCACCACCGCCTGCCCGCCGTCCGCGCGGAGCTGCTCACCCGCGCCGGCGACCCGGCCGCGGCGGCGGCCGAGTACCACCGGGCCCTGGCACTGGTCACCAACGACGCCGAACGCACCCACCTGACCACCCGCCTGGCCTCCCTCACCCCCTGACCTGCCACTCGCCGCCGCCCATCCCGCGCCACCTCGCCCAGCACCGGCTCGCCGCGGTCCTCGACTCGCGGGTTCCATGTCGAATCGCGGGTTGTAACCCGCGACCCGACGAACAGCCCGCGACTCGTCTACCGACGCTCGAGCCGACCACAGCCCCCACGAGCGCCACACCTCGTCCACAGTCGAGCGCGAGCGCCCCAGGCGGCCGCACAACGGTGATGTGCTCGGCCCATGCCACGCAGACCTGGTGCACGCGCCGAGATCGTCCCGGCGACTCTCCCGACCGTCTGGCTCGCCCGCGACTGGCCGCCGACGACGGTCGCCGCACGTGTGCGCTCGGGCACCTGGGAACGAGCCGGTCGCGGGGTGTTGCTCGACGCGTCGACGACGGCCGACCCCTACGAACGGCGCCGCGACTTGGCACTCGCGCGCGCGATCGGCGTGCACACCGCCGCGTCGTCGGACCGCTGGTTCTCACATCAGACCGCCGCCCTGCTGTGGGGGCTGCCGCTGTGGACGGCGCCGCGGGCGACCCATCTCCTCTCACCGCATCGCGCCGGCGGTGGCCGACCTGCCTCGTTACGCATCCACACCGGACCGATGAGCGACGACGAGCTGACCTGCGTCAACGGTCTGCCGGTCACCTCACTCGCCCGCACGGTCGCCGACTGTCTCGCCACGCTGCCGCCGTTGGAAGGACTTGTCGTGGCTGACGCTGCGCTGCATCGCAAGGTTCCGGCCGACGACGTGCTACGAGCCATCCAGCTCCGCGGTCGCACCAACGGCTACATCCGGGCTGCTGCGCTGCTCTCGCTAGCCGACGACGGCGCCGAGTCGCCCGGCGAGTCGGCGACCCGGTACCAGCTGCTCCGGGCGGGGCTCCCGGTCCCGACCACGCAGATCCCCGTCAGCACCCGGGTAGGGACCGTCTGGGGAGATCTCGGCTGGGACGGGTGGCGCGTTCTCCTCGAGTACGACGGCCGCGACAAGTACGTCACGCGGGAGGACCTGGTGGCGGAGAAGCGTCGGCACGACGCTGTTGTCGAGACCGGTCGCCGGGTGCTGCGAGTCACGCACCAGGACATGGGCTCGGCGGTGGCCCGAGTCGTGCCGCTGCTCCCCGCCACCGTGACCAGGAACCTCCGCCGACGGCCGGAGTTGGCGGCGTGACGCACGAGTCGCGGGTTCCTCGTCGATACGCGGGTTCAAACGCGCGAGTCGACGAGGAACCCGCGAGTCGACGAAGGCGCGACCGGCGTGGCACGTGGTCAGGTGGTGAGGAGGAGGGCCAGGAGGGTGAGGTTCAGGGCGACGACGAGCGTCACCACCACGACCAGCGTGGCGTGCAGGCGCGGGCCGGTGCGCGCGTCGCCCATCACCGACCGCGAGCGCGTCAGCGCCACCAGCGGGATCACCGCGAACGGGATGCCGAACGACAGCACCACCTGGCTGACGACGAGCGTCCACGTGGGGTCGGCGCCGAGCGCCAGCAGCACGACGGCGGGGATCAGCGTCACCACGCGGCGCACGACGAGCGGCACCTGGCGGTGCAGCAGCCCGGCCATGATCGTCGCCCCGGCGTACGCGCCGACGGACGTCGACGCCAGCCCCGACGCCAGCAGCCCGACCGCGAACGCGACGCCGACGACCGGCCCGAGGGCCGATGTGATCGCGGCGTGCGCACCCTCGATCGAGTCGGTGCCGGGCACGCCGCGCAGGCCGGACGCCGCGAGCAGCAGCAGGCCGATGTTCACCAGCCCCGCGACGACCAGCGCGATGCCGACGTCCCACCGCGTCGCACGCAGCAGCCGGCGCAGCGACGGCTCGTCAGGCGCCCGGCCGTGCCGGTCACGCGCGAGCGCCGAGTGCACGTAGATGGCGTGCGGCATCACGGTCGCCCCCAGCATCGACGCCGCGAGCAGCACGGAGTCGGCGCCGTCGAACCGCGGCACCAGCCCGGACAGGACCCCCCGGGCGGACGGCGGCGCCACCAGCAGTCCCGCGAGGAACCCGATCGTGATGACCGCCAGCATCCCGACGACGACCGCCTCGAACCGCCGCTGCCCGTACCGGTTCTGCGTCGTCAGCAGCACCAACGACACGGCCCCGACGATGAGGCCGCCGACGGGCAGCGGCACCCCGAACAGCAGCTGCAGCGCGATCGCACCGCCCACCACCTCGGCGATGTCGGTGGCCGCGGCCACCAGCTCGGCCTGCAGCCAGAACGCCAGCCTGGACCGACGCCCCAGCCGAGCACCCAGCACCCCGGGCAGCGACTCCCCCGTGACAAGCCCCAGCTTGGCGGACTGGTACTGCACCAGCACGGCCATCGCGTTGGCAACCACCAGCACCCACAGCAGCAGGTACCCGTAGCGCGACCCGGCGGTGAGGTTGGCGGCGACGTTGCCGGGGTCGACGTAGGCGATGGCCGCGACGAAGGCAGGGCCGAGCAGCAACGGGCCGCGCAGTCGCGCACGCCGGATCGCCGCGGTGGTCGCCATGTTCCGGATGTCCTTCAGTCAGATTTCGGTTATCCGAACTTTATATCGGCTGGACGCCAGTCAGCCCGCGGAGTCACCGTGTCGAGCATGTGGACCCTGCACGACATCGGGGACCGCGCCGATCTGCGCCCCGCGTACGTCGACGCGGTGAACGCGGTCGTGGTCGACACCTGGGGGCGCGCCGACTTCAGTCGCGAGGAGCGCGAGCTGTTCGGGCGGGACCAGCGGTACCAGCAGCGGGCGCGACTCGTCGCGCTCGACGACGACGGCTCGCCGCTCGGTCATGCGGGCCTCGAGCTCCCCCGCGCCGACAACACCCGCGTCGCCTACGTCGAGGTCGGCACGGTCCCGGCGGCTCGCGGACGCGGGATCGGGAGCGCGCTGTACGACGAGCTCGTCGCGCGTTCCCGCCGCGCTGGGCGCACCGTGCTGATGGCGTCCACCGACCACCCGAGCGAGCCGCAGGGAGCCGGCACGCTCGCGCCGCCCACGGGTGCCGGTCGGGTCTCGACGGCAGCGCCGGGAGTCCGCTTCGCGCTGCGCCGCGGCTTCCGGCTCGAACAGGTGGAGCGGCACTCGGTCCTCGACGTGCCGCTGGAGGTCGCCGACGCTGCGGGCAGGACCGCCCGTGCGCAGGCCGAAGCGGGCGACGACTACCGCGTGCACACGTGGTCCGGTGCGACACCGGCGCAGTGGCTCGACCAGATGGCCGTCCTGCACACCCGCATGAGCACCGACGTCCCGACGGCCGGCCTGGACTGGACCGAGGAACGCTGGGATGCCGAGCGCGTCCAGGACCGTGATGACGAGCACGCCCGACGAGGTGTCGGCTACCTGACCGCCGTCGTCGAGCACGTGCCGTCCGCGACCCTCGTCGGCTACACGTCGATCCTCACGGTGCCCCACACACCGCTCTACGTGCACCAGGACGACACCCTGGTGCTGCGCGAGCACCGCGGCCGCCGCCTCGGGATGCTCCTGAAGCTCGCCAACCTGGCCCGGCTCGCCGACGAGCACCCCGAGGCTCGCCGGGTCGGCACCTGGAACGCCCAGGAGAACTCGCCGATGCTGGCCATCAACGTCGAGCTCGGCTTCCGGCCGGCGGGCGGCTCGGGCGAGTGGCAGCTGACGCTGACCTGACGTCAGATCCCGATGCCGGTGGGGCGCGGCAGTGCCGACCGCCACCACGCCGACCAGCGCGAGCGCACCTGCTCGAACGTCGCGTCGTCGAGCCCGTAGGTGGACAGCACCGCGCCCACGGTGCCGTGCGGCGGGGCGCTGCCCGCGGGCACCTCCTCGATCACCATGAGCGCGGCGGTGATCCCGTGCAGGCTCAGAACCAGCAGATCAGGGTCCTTGCGGATCAGGGTCGCGCCCAGCAGGGTGCCGTCGGGACGACGAGCCTGGACGTTGCCTCCCAGTGGTACACCGCGCACCCCGTGCAGGCCGACGCGGTCCATCAGCCGGTCGCGCCGGTCCCCGGCGTCGAGCCCGAACACCGACAACGTGCGCCGTTCCTGCCCCGGCTGGACGAGCAGCGCGAAGCTCAGCTGCTCGGCCGCGGCCGTCCAGACCGCGTCGCGCTCGTCGTACAACCCGTCGTACGACCCCAGCTCGTGGCTCGAGCGCGTGACGGTGAGGTGCGTCCCGCCCGGCGCCTCCACCGACGAGCGAACGGTGACGACGTCGTGCGTCGGCCACGTCAGCGCGCGCGTCGTCCCTCGCCCTTCGACGACGTGCCCCTCGGCCACCCGCTCGACGAAGTCGCGGTGGATCTCCGCGTCGAGGTCCGCCGAGTCCCAGCGGTACCAGCGGCGGATCAGGTAGGGCTCGCGCAGGTGCTGCCACACCACGTCCGGCGCGACGGGCAGGTCCATCGCAACGATCTCGCGTCTCTCCAGCGTCATCGCTCATCACCCCTGCGTCTCACGTCGCGGCTCCTTCGACCGTACCGCGCCGGGCGCGCGGTGCATCAGGTGCCGACGGGCCGAGGCCCGGCGCGCGTGGGCCGCGGGCTTCGGGCTCAGAGGAGCGTGACGGCCTCGGGGTCGACGTCCAGGCCGACGACGTCGTCGACGGCCCACGTCCCCCCGACGGGACCGAGTGCGGTCACGACGCCGATGCCGGCGACCTCGACCCGCACCTCGGACCGGCCACGCCGCGAGGTGACACCGAGCACGCGTCCTCGTGCCACGGGGTCGGCGGAGCGGCTGACGACGAACGCACCCTCGGCCAGCGCGAGCGTGCGACCAGCGGCACCGGCGATTCGCAGCACCGCCGCCGCGGGTGCGTCGGCTGGCACGAACGCCTCGTACCCGAGGAAGCGCGCGACCTGCTCCGACGCGGGGCGTCGCCACAGCTCCGCAGGTGTCGCGACCTGCAGCAGGCGGCCCGACGAGAGGACGGCGACCCGGTCGGCGACGGCGAACGCCTCGTCCTGGTCGTGCGTGACGAACACGGCCGTGGTGCCGGTGGCGACCACGGCGGCGCGCAGGTCGACGGCCAGCCGCTCACGCAGCGACCGGTCCAGCGCGGACAGCGGCTCGTCGAGCAGCAGGACGCGCGGCGACGGCGCCAGCGCCCGGGCCAGTGCGACGCGCTGCCGCTCACCCCCGGACAGGGTGGCGACGGACCGTCGCTCGTAGCCGTCCAGCCCGACGAGCGACAGCAGCTCGGCGACGCGCGAGGCGGACCCGGACGGCAGCCCGTACGCGACGTTCCCGCCGACGTCCCGGTGCGTGAACAGCTGCCCGTCCTGGAACACGAGCCCGAACCCGCGGCGGTGCACCGGCACGCGCGCCACCGACGAGCCGTCCCAGGTCACGTCGCCCGCCGCCAGCGGCTCGAGCCCCGCGACGGCCCGCAGCAGCGACGACTTCCCACACCCCGACGGCCCCAGCAGTGCGAGCACCTCGCCGGGCGCCACGTCGAGCGTCACGTCGTCGACCGCCGCCACCCCGCCGTACCGCACGCCCACCCCCGACACCCCCAACCCCGAACCCAAACCCACAACGTCCGAGGAAGTGGTCGCTATAGCAGCCGATCGCTCGGACACTCCGCGGTATCCCAGCCCAGCGTCCGAGGAAGTGGCCGGTATAGCGACCAGTTGCTCGGACGTTGTGGGGGGATGGGGGGTGCTGGGGGTGCTCGGGGTGGGGGTCACCAGTCGCCTCCGGTGGTGGGGGTGCGCAGGCGTTCGCAGGTCGCGACGATCGCCGCGGTGAGCGCGGCGAGGATCACGGATGCGGCGAGCGCCATGCCGTAGGAGTCGGCGCCGGGGCGCCCGATGAGCTTGAAGATGAGGACCGGCAGCGTGGGGTCCGCCGGGCGCGCCAGGAACGACGTCGCGCCGAACTCGCCCAGCGACGCGGCGAACGCGAACCCGATGGCCAGGCCGGCGGAGCGCGCGGCGAGCGGCAGGTCGACGGTGCGCAGCACGCGCCCGGGCGACGCGCCGAGGGTCGAGGCCGCGGACCGCAACGACGGGTCGATCGCGCGCAGCACGGGCAGGACGGTCCGCACGACGAGCGGGACCGCGACGACGGCCTGCGCGATCGGGACCAGCACGCCGGAGGTCCGCAGGTCGACGTCGAGCCCGAACGGGTCGTGCATCGAGATCAGGAACCCGAACCCGACGGTGACCGCGGAGACTCCGAGCGGCAGCATGAAGACGGCGTCGAGCCCGGCGACGGCGCGTCGGCCGAGCGCGCGGCGCGGTCGTCGGGAGACGACGAGCGCCACCAGACCGCCGATGACGAGCGCGAGCACCGTTGCGACGAGGGCCGTCCGCAGCGAGGTCGCGAGGGCCGTCCACACCGACACCGGCACGCCCGACGACGGCGAGCCGAGCGCCGCGTAGTGGTCCAACCCCCACCCGTCCCCCACGCGCAGCGAGCGCACCACCAGGTTCACCAGGGGCAGGCACAGGAGCACGACGACGACGGCCGTCACGCCCGCCGCCGCGAGTGCGAGCCCGTGCCCGTCGCGCCGCGGCGATCCGGCCGGGCGGCGCAGGGTCAGCGGCCGGACCGCGTCGGACGCCGACGCCAACGCCAGCGCGCGCTCGCGCCGCGCCCGCGCCCGCCCGGCGAGCGTCAGCGCGAACGCCACGATGACCAGCTGCACCACCGACAGCACGGCGGCGGCCCGCAGGTCGAGGAACTGCGTGGTCTGCACCCAGATCTCGGTCTCGATGGTGCCGAACTGCAGCCCACCCAGGATGAGCACGGTGCCGAATGCGGTGGCGCAGAACAGGAAGACGAGCGAGGCCGACGACGCGATCGCGGGCACCAGCGCGGGCAGCGTGACCGTGCGGAACGCCCGCCACGGCGAGGCCCCCAGGGCGCGGGCGGCCTGCGAGGCCCGCGGGTCCAGCCGCTCCCACATCCCGCCGACCCCGCGCACGACCACCGCGTAGTCGAAGAACACGAGCGCGGCGACGATCGCCCAGAACGTCCCGTCCAGGTGCAGGAACCCGAGCGGCCCACCGGACACGAGCAGCGACCGGAAGGCCACGCCCACGACGACGGTCGGCAGCACGAACGGCACCGTCACGAGCGCCCTCACCACCGCCCGCCCGCGCCAGCGCCGCCGGTACAGCACGTAGGCGCCGGGGATCCCGAGCGTCACGGCCAGCACCGTCGCGACCGTGGCCTGCGCGAGCGTCTGCCCGACGATCCGCCACGTGCGCGGCCGGGAGAACACGTCTGCGAACCCCGACAGGTCCAGCGACCCGTCGGTCACGAACCCGCGCGCGACCAGCGCGATCACAGGCCACACGAAGAACACCCCGAGGAACACCAGCGGCAGCGCGACGGCCGCCACCCAGAACACGACCATCCCCCGACCCGTCCCGGCGCGCGCGGGCGCGGGCGCACCCCCCTGCGGCGCACTCACCGCGTCGGGACGGGTCATCAGGGTGGTCATGGGTCAGCCGATGACCGTGGCGGACCAGTCGGCGAGCCACTCGCTGCGGTGCGCGGTGATGTCGTCGGACGGGACGTCGAACGGGTGCGGCGCGAGCGGCGCCCACTTCATCCACTCGTCGGGGATCTGCACCGACGTGCTCACCGGGTTCATGTACATCGAGCCGGGGATGTCGGCCTGCACCTCGTCGGACAGCAGGAAGTCGATCAGCTCCTGTGCACCCACCGGGTTCTTGGCGCCGGCCAGCACACCCGCGTACTCCGTCTGCCGGAAGCAGGTGCCGAGCAGCGCACCGGTGGTCGCGTCACCGCCACCCTCGGGCACGGTCTCCGGGGGCGACGACGCGTACGACAGCACCAACGGCCGCGGCCCGCCGCCCCCGCCGCCGCTGAAGTCCGTGTAGTACGCGTCCGACCAGCCGTCGGCGACCTTGAGGCCGTTCTTCTTCAGTGCGGTCCAGTAGTCCTGCCAGCCGTCCTCGCCCTTCGCCCCGATCGTCGCGAGCAGGAAGGCGAACCCGGGCGAGCTCGTCACCGCGTTCGGCACCACGAGCAGGTCCTTGTAGGCGGGCTTCGTCAGGTCGTCGAGCGTCACGGGCTCGGTGAGGTTGCGCTTCTTGAACCACGCGTGGTCCACGTTGATGCACACGTCGCCGTAGTCGATCGCGGTCAGGCCGTCGCCGCCGCCGTGCTTCGCGGCGTCGGCGGCTGCGGGGGCGCTCGACGTGTAGGGCACGACGACACCCTCGTCGGTGGCCCGCGACGCGAACGTGTTGTCGATGCCGAACGTCGCGTCGCCCAGCGGCGCGTCCTTGGTCAGCACCAGCTGGTTGACGAGCGTGCCCGCGTCGCCCGGCTGCACCACCTTGACGGTGATGCCCGTCTTTTTCGTGAAGTCGTCGAGGATGCCGTCGGACAGCGCGAAGCTGTCGTGCGTGACGAGCGTGACCTCCTTCCCGGCGGTCGGGGGAGCGCTGGGGTGCGCGTCGTCGTCGCCCGACGAGCACGCGGTCAGTGCCAGCGCGGCCGCGGCCAGGCCGGCGGTGGTGATGAGAAGCTGCCGTCTCGGCATCGTGCGTGTTCCTCCAACGTCAGATGGAGGGGTCCACCGCGACCGTCGTCGGCCGTCCGCGGTTTCCCGACGACGCACCGTCGACGACCACGGAGATGAGAAGCCCGACTCCCTACGCCGGTGCAAACCGGATCAGGTTCGAGGGTCTGCGGAGGTCCGCACTCTCAGCGTCGCGACTCGCGCCCGACGCTCCCCTGTCGTTCGCCGCCATCGTACGCCCGCCGAATGCCGCGACGAACGCCGACGAACGAACCCGTGGTTGCAGCGATGGTTGCAGCGGTGGCGCCCTCCACGGGCACGTGCGCTGCATCCATCCGTGCAACCATCCGGGACCGCGCGGCCTCCGGACCAGCGTGGTCGCTCGCGCGGCGCTACCGTCGTGGGCAGAGACGTCGTCGAGGAGGAACGCATGTCGGACAAGAAGCATCAGACACTGGTGGCCAAGCTGGTCGGGACCGCCGCCGCACTCGCCGCCGCCTGGGTGGCGCAGCAGGTCATCAGCCAGGGCTGGAAGGCCAAGACGGGCCACAAGCCGCCGAAGCCCGACGACGAGGACGACCACGGCCTCACCGAGCTGGTGCTCGCCACCGCCGTGACCGGTGCCGTCGTCGCCGTCGCGCGCGTGCTGGCCACCCGCGGTGCCGCGAAGTTCACCGCGAGCAAGGACGACAAGAAGCTCGACCCGACGGACTGAGCCGACCCCCTTCCGGGGAGAGCGCGATCCGCGCGCGTCGGTGAATATCTGGCGAACCGACCACGCGCGGTGCTGCCGTCCGCCACGTTGCGTCCAGTCGACGACGCACACCGGACGCACAGGGAGCACCGATGCCGGCCCGCCACCACGCCGCGGCACGGGTCTGGGGATCCATCGCCGCGTCCGCGCTCGTCGCAGGATCGCTCGTCTCGATCGGCGCTCCCGCCCAGGGCGCTCCGGCCCAGAACGCGCTCGCAGGCAGGCAGGCCTGCTACGAGGTCCGCGCGCGGGACGCCATCGGCCGCGTGAGCGCATGGTCGAACCCTCGCTGCACCTACGTCGCCGCTGCGGCGACCTCGCACGCACTGGACGCCGAGCGCGTCGCGACCCGGGGCGGCCACAAGGTCGCGGTCCTGAGCAGCGCGCTCCCGGGTGGGAACGGGAGCGGCCGGTCCACCAGCGCGAACATTTTCATGCAGGAGTCGCGGGGCGTCCGGATCCAGGTACGGACGTGCCCGTCGTGCGGCACCTTCAACGTCCAGGTCGGGAAGAAGGTCATGACGGTCAGGACGAAGTCGTCGACCACCGGTTGGACGTACGTGACGCTGCGGTGGAAGTCACAGCCGACCTATGTCTTCTTCGACGAGGTCACGCCCTACCCCCACCCCCGTGCCACCAGCTCGTACCTCAGGTCGTGGACGCTGATCCGCAGCCAGTAGACGTCAGGGCGCCAGGCTCGGCGCCTGCGTGATGCCGAAGCCCTCGCGCAGCGCGCGCGTCGCGGCGTACCAACCACCCAGCCCGTGCACACCGGGCCCGGGCGGTGTCGACGCCGAGCACAGGTACACGCCGTCGCGACCGGTCCAGTAGGGCTCCCAGGCGGACGTCGGCCGCGCGATCATCTGCCACATCGTCGCCGCCCCCGCGGAGATGTCTCCGCCCACGTAGTTCTCGTTGTGCTCGCTCATGTGGGCGGCGGGGACGCAGCGGCTCGCGACGACGACATCGCGGAACCCGGGCGCGAAGCGCTCGATGTGCGCGGTGACGGCCTCGGTGACGTCGACGTCGGACCCCGCCGGCACGTGGGCGTACGTCCACAGCGGTCGGAGCCCGCCGACGACGCGTGTGTCGTCGACGACCGACGGGTCGCTGACCAGCATCATCGGCCGCTCGGCGTGCCGCCCCGCGGCGACCTCGGCCTCCGCGTGCACCATCTCGGCGCGCGTCCCGCCGACGTGCACGGTGCCTGCACGACCCACGTCGGGCACGGCCCACGGCACCGGGCCGGAGAGCACGAAGTCCACCTTCGCGGCCGCGTTGCCGTACCGGAAGTCCTCGAGGCGACGCCGGTGGCGGGGCGGCAGCCGGTCGCCGAGCACGCCGACGAGCGTGCGGGGCGTCGTGTCGAACAGCGTGACGTGGGCGGGCGGAAGGTCCTCGAACGTGGTGACGCGGTAGCCGGTGATCACCTCACCGCCGTGCGCCTCGAGGTCGGCGACCAGCGCGGCCGTCAGCGCACCCGAACCTCCGCGCGGGATCGGCCAACCCGCACCCGCGTGCCCGAGCGAAGCGAGCAGCAGGGCCGTTCCCGCGGCGGCCAACGAGGGCAGCGTGCTGATGGAGTGCGCTCCGACGCCCGTGAGCAGCGCCGGCGCGACGTCGTCGACGAACCGGCGGTCCCACGCTCGCGTGCCCTGCTCCAGCACCGCGGCACCGAAGGCCGCGGCGGTACCGACACCGCGCGGCAGCAGCCCGGCCGGGATCGAGCGCTTGTCACCGAGCGCCACGGCGACCGTCTGCTCGTGGTGCTCGGACAGCCGCCCGACGAGCGAGTGCCATGCGCCGCCGTCGACGCCGAGCCCCTCGACGGTCCGTTCCAGCGACCGGTAGGCGATGCCGGCCCGTCCGCCGGGCAGCGGCTGCGCGAACGACACGTCGGGCATCAGCAGCTCGACGCCGCGCGCGGCCAGGTCGAACTGCGCGAAGAACGGCGACGCCCAGGCCATGGGGTGCACGGCCGAGCAGATGTCGTGGACGATCCCGTCGGCCAGCCCCAGGTCGAGCGTGCGGGCTCCGCCGCCGATCGTCGGCTGCGCCTCCAGCACCTGAACCCGCAGCCCGGCGCGCGCGCACGTCACAGCCGCGGCCAGCCCGTTGGGACCGGACCCCACGACGACCACCTCGGCACGAGTCACGCCACCATCCAAGCATCCCGGCGGGCGGTGCACCGGAACGCGCCGCGCGCCTGTCATAGTGGCCCCGCACGACATCCTCATCAGGACCGCAGGACGCAGGGGGACGAACGACGTGGTGGCAACGAGAACCGGCGACGGTCGTGCGGCCGCCGTCGGAGACGAGCGCGACGACGCGCGCGAGAGTCGGATCGCGCGACGAGTCACGATCGGCACGATCGTCGTGCTGCTGCTCGTCGCGCTGGTCCAGCTGGAGCTCTGGCCGCTGACGGCTTTCCGTCTGTTCTCGACGGTCCGCACCGGCGACAGCTCGGGTCTGCAGCTCGTGGCGATCGCGCCGGACGGCACGGAGCAGCCGCTGCGGCTCCCCGGCGACCAGGTCTTCAGCACCACGGGTCATCAGTACCCGGACCTGCCGCACGAGTCGGCCGCCGTGCAGCGCGCGAAGGTGCGGGCGTGGTTGGTGGCGTGCGGCATCGATCCCGCCGACGTCGCCAAGGTCGAGCTCGTCCGGACCTCACGCTCGGCCGATGCGTCCGGGACGCCCCAGGTCACCGGCACGAAGGCGCTGCTGGAGGTGACCCCGTGAGCGCATCCCCGCAGGTTGCTGGGCCGCTCACCCGACCCGGCGCGACGCGACGGCTCGTCGACCGGGCGGACGCCGCACTCACGGCACCCGGGCCCTGGTACCGGCTGCTCGAGGTGCACACGCTCGTCGCGCTCGTCATCGGGCTCCGGCTCGCGGTGCGCGACTGGACGCGGATCGCCGACCGGCCCGCGGTCCTGACCCAGCACTGGACCGTCGTCGGCTGGTACCCCGGTTCGCCGCCCGCGTGGCTGCTGGTGGCGCTGCAGGTCGTCGGGCTGCTGGGCGTCGTCCTGGTGGTCGCGCGGTACCGCGGGCGGCTCGGGTTCGTCGTCGCGTGGATCGCGTACGTGACGCTGTGCGCGTGGTGGGGCTCGTCGGGCAAGGTCATGCACAACGACGTCCTGACCGTCACCGGGGCGTTCCCGCTGCTGTTCGCGCGGCCGCCGGCGCGCGGTGAGACGGGCTCGTCCGTCCGGTTCGGCTGGCCGCCGCGCGCCGCGCTGGCCGTCATGGCCTGCGTCTACCTGCTCACCGGGCTGCAGAAGCTGCGCCACTCCGGGCTGCACTGGGTGTTCAGCGACAACATGGCGTGGATCCTGCGCCAAGGCGCTGTCGACCGGGCCGGCGACCTGGCCGCCTTCGTGGCGGACCACTCCTGGCTCGCCCAAGGCCTGGCCGGCGGAGCGCTGGCGCTGGAGCTGACCGCGCCGGTCTGGCTGGCGATCCGGCAGACGCGCTGGCTCTTCGCGGTGGCCGCGCTGATCATGCACACGAGCATCTGGTGGCTGCTCGGCATCGACTACTCCGCGTGGGTGCTCACGGTCGCGGCCGTGGCGATCCCGATGAGCCTGAGTGCCGACCGCCCGCTGCTGTGGCAATCCCGTGACCGGGAGCTCGTGGAGTCCTAGTCAGCGGCGGCGCAGCGCCAGCACCGGGATCACGCGTGTGGTCTTCTCCTCGTAGGACGCGAAGCCCTCCGACCGCTCCTTGAAGCGGGCCCACGCCTCGTCGCGCGCGTCGCCGTGCAGCTGGTCGGCACGGACGTCGACGATGCCGTCGTCGGGCGTCTCGATCTGCACGTCGGGATGGGCCAGGAGGTTGTGGAACCAGGCCGGGTTGGTGTCGGCCCCGGCCTTCGACGCCGCGACCAGCCACGTGTCGTCGCCGGCCCGGATGGCGGCCACGGGCGACACACGCTCGGTGCCCGTCTTCGCGCCGCGGTGGTGCAGGAGGACGAGGCCGCGGCCGAAGCCGGCGGTCTGCACGTCGCCCCCGTTCGCGCGGAACTCGTCGATGATCGTCTGGTTCCAGTCAGCCATGGCCCCAGTCTGCGCGACGTCGACGCGACCCGCAGACCCGTTGCTAGTCGTCCTCGCGTGCTTCTTCCAGGTCCTGCGTGAGCTCGTCGACGACCAGGAGGTCGCGGCGGACCTTGCCGGTGCGGTAGCCGGCCCGGCCGACCATGTGCGCGGCGACGGGTGCGGTGAGCATCTGGAAGATCGCGACGAGGACCAGCGCCCACACGGCCCCGCCGGACCGTAGCCGCAGCGCCAGGCCGATGAGCACCAGCACCAGGCCCAGCACCTGCGGCTTCGTGCCCGCGTGCATGCGGGACAGCAGGTCGGGGAACTTGAGCACGCCGACGCCGGCCGCGAACGCCAGGAACGCGCCGCCCAGCATGCAGATCGCGGACGCGACGTCCGCCACGGTGTCCCAGCTCATCGGACCTCCCCTTCCGCGGCCCCGCCGTGCTCCTCGGTGTCGCCGGCGACGTCCGGGTGGGCTGCCTCAGGCTCGTCGTCCGCGTGCGCGAACCGTCGCTCGGCCTCCTCCTCCGCCTCGCGGCGCGCGGCGTCCTCGGCCGCGACCTCCTCGCGCGTGCGGACGCGCCCCTCGCCCTCGGGCTCGACGGACGCGAACCGCGCGACGGTCACCGACCCGACGAAGCCGACGAGCGACAGCACGACGAGCACCGGGACCACGTCGGTGCGGCGCTCGATCGCCGCGTAGAGCGCGACCGCGGCGATCATCGTCGTCACCACGATGTCCAGCGCGACGGTCCGGTCCAAGATCGACGGCCCCTTCTCCGCGCGCACGATCGCGAAGCCGACGCCGATGGTCAGCAGCACACCGCACACGGCGATCACCCAGGTCATGCGCGCACCTCCAGGCCGGCGGCGGCGAGCTCGGCGTCGGACGCGAACGCCCGCAGGACGCGCGCCTCCTGGTCAAGGACGGAGCGCCGCGCGGCCTCGATCCCGCCCGACTGCTCCACGTCCAGCACGTGCAGGTAGAGCATGCCAGTGAGACGGTGCGCCTCGACCACCAGCGACCCGGGGACCAGGGAGCACAGCTCGGCGGTCATGGTCAGGTACAGGTCCGAGTGGCTGCGCAGCTGCACGCCGATCACGGCGCCGCGCGGCGTGTGCCGGGGTCGCAGCGCCAGCAGGCTGACCTCGAAGGAGGCGCGCACGAGGTCGACGGCGAAGCGGGCGAACAGCGCGACGACGCGCAGCGGCCGCACGTGCCCGTGGAAGGCGATCGGCGTCATCCGCAGACCGGTCGTGACCGCGACACCGATCAGCACTCCGGCCAGGACGTTGCCGATCGTCAGGTCGCCCCACAGCAGCACCCAGACCACCGTCAGCCAGACGACGGTGCCCCAGGCGATCCGGTTGCGCGCACGGCGTGGGTGCAGGCTCATCCGTGGCCTCCGCCCAGGTCGATCTCGACCTCGTTGCCGCGGTCGGCGATGTCGGCGGAGTCCCCCGTGCCGCGCTCGCCGTCCGGGAGCACGGCGTCGATGTACGGGGTGCGCTCGGTCAGGGCGTGCGCGGCGCGGTCGGTGTAGGCGTACAGCGGACCGCCAGCGAAGGTCAGCACCAGGCCGACGCCGACGAGTGCCGCGGCCGGCCCGACCATCCCGAGCGGCAGGTGCGTGGAGCGCGGCTCGGCCTCCGGCGGCTGCCAGAACGCCTTGTTCCAGGCCTTCGTCAGCGCGTAGAGGGTCAGCAGCGAGGTGACCACACCCCCGACGACCAACGTGTACGACAGCGGAGTCGCTTCATGTACACCGGCCTCGAGCAGCCCCAGCTTGCCCAGGAACCCCGACAGCGGCGGGATGCCGGCCAGGTTCATCGCGGCGACGAAGAACAGCACCGCGAGCACCGGCGCCAGCCGGGCCAAGCCACCCAGACGCGTCAGCGACGTGGACCCGCCGACGCGCTCGATCAGGCCCACCACCAGGAACAACGCGGTCTGCACGGTGATGTGGTGCGCCACGTAGTAGATCGCCGCGGTCCAGCCGGCGTCGGTGGACAGCGCGATGCCGAACACCATGTACCCGATGTGGCTGACCAGCGTGAAGGACAGCAGACGCTTGATGTCGTCCTGCGCCACGGCGCCCAGGATCCCGACGACCATCGTCGCGAGGGCCAGCCACATGAGGATGTCGTCGAGCTGCCCGCCCGGGAACAGCAGGGTCTGGGTGCGGATCATCGCGTAGATGCCGACCTTGGTGAGCAACCCCGCGAACACGGCCGTGACCGGGGCGGGCGCGGTCGGATAGGAGTCCGGCAGCCAGGCGGACAGCGGGAAGATGGCGGCCTTGATCGCGAACGCGAGCAGCAGCAGCACCTGCAGCAGCACCCGCACGCCCGGGTCGATCTCCGGCAGCCGGATCGCGAGCTGCGCCAGGTTGACGGTCCCCGTAGCCGCGTAGACCAGCGCGATCGCCACCAGGAACAGCACCGACGACAGCAGCGCGACCACCACGTAGATGCTGCCCGCGCGGATCCGCTCGCCCGTCCCGCCGAGCGTGATGAGCACGAACGAGGCCGCCAGCAGGATCTCGAAGCCCACGTAGATGTTGAACAGGTCCCCGGACAGGAACGCGTTGCAGACCCCCGCCGTCAGCACCAGGAACGTCGGGTGATAGATCGAGATCGGGGCGGACTCCTCCTCGTCGTCGCGCCCCTGCGCCAGCGAGTACAGCAGGACGCAGAGGGTGACGGCCGACGAGATGGTCAGCATGAGCGCGGACAGGCGGTCAGCCACCAGGTCGATGCCGACGGGCGCCGCCCAGTCGCCGACGTCCACCACCAGCGGGCCGTCGTCGACGATCACCAGCAACGCCAGCGACGCGACCAGCACCAGCGAGAGCGCCGTGACCGACACGATCGGCTGCAGGCGCGGCCGACGGAACAGCGCGAGCGCGAGCCCCGCCGCGAACAGCGGGATCATCACGGGCAGGGGGACGATCCAGGACCAGTCGTTCATCGGCCACGCTCCTGGGCCGGCGCGCCGTGGTCGGTCTCGTCGCGCGCCGCGGCGGCGGCCTCGTCGAGCGTCTCCGCGCTCTCGCTGTCGTCGCCCAGCACGGTGGGTTCGTCACGTGCCGCCCGACGAGCGATGCGGCGGTCCTCGACATCGTCCTGGACCTCGTCGTGCCGGTGCAGCTGCCAGGACCGGTACGCCATGGCCAGCAGGAACGCGGTCATGCCGAGGGTGATGACGATCGCGGTCAGCACCATGGCCTGCGGCAGCGGGTCGGCCATCTGCCCCTCCGGCTCGAGGCCGACGATGGGTGGACGCCCCGCCGCGCCCCCCGCCACCAGGAAGAGCAGGTTGGCGCCGTTGCCGAGCAGGATGATGCCGATGAGCACACGCGACAGCGACCGCTCCAGCAGCAGGTAGACGCCGGCGGTGAACAGCACGCCGATCGTGATCACCAGCACCAGGTTGGGGGTCATGTCGATCATCGCTTCACCGCCGATCGCTCCACGTCGTCGGAGCCCGCGGCGTCGTCGATGCCGACCTCCGCGCGCCGGTCGAGCTCCGCGCCCAGCGACCGCAGGATGTCGAGCACCAGGCCGATGACCACCAGGTACACGCCCACGTCGAAGAAAACGCTGGTCACCAGGTGCAGGTCGCCGACCACGGGCAGGTGGATGTCGACGATCCAGGACTGGAGCACCGACCCGCCCAGCAGCAGGGCGAACAGCCCGACGCCCGCCGAGAGGAACAGCCCGATCCCCAGCAGCGTGCCGGGCTGGACGGGCGCGGCCTCGCCCAGCTCGTAGCGGCCACCGGCCAGGTAGCGCACGGTCAGCGCGATGCCGACGACGAGCCCCGCCGCGAACCCGCCACCAGGCGCGTTGTGCCCGCTGAACAGCAGGAACAACGAGTACACGATCATCGTCTGGAACAGCAGCCGGACGACGACCTCGAAGATGACCGACCGCCGCTGCGGCGCGAGCGTCGACCCGGCACGCAGCCACTCGCGGTCGGTGTGCAGGGCGTCGGGGCGCATGCGATCGGCCCGACGACGCAGCGCGGCCATCGGGTCCGGCCCGGACCACACGCGGCGGGTCTCCGGCGCCTCGTCGGCCCGGAAGATCTGACCACCGCGCCGCGACAGGAAGACGAGCGACGCGACGCCGGTCGCGGCCACGAGGAGCACCGAGATCTCGCCGACGGTGTCCCACGCGCGGATGTCGACGAGCGTGACGTTGACGATGTTGCGGCCGCCGCCCCAGTGCACGGCCTCCTCGGCGAAGGCCTGCGAGACGGGCGCGTGGATCCGCGCGCCGGGCGCGACCAGCGCGATGCCGGCGACCGTCAGACCCACCGCGAGCGCGACGGTCAGCCGCACCCACCGGGAGGCGGCCAGGGGTCGGTCGGAGAAGTACGGGGGAAGCCGGCGCAGGACCAGCACGAAGACGACGAGCGTGACCGTCTCGACCAGCACCTGGGTCAGCGCGAGGTCCGGCGCGCCCTGCAGCAGGAACAGGCCGGCCACCGCGTAGCCGCCGATGCCGAGCAGGATGATCGCCTTGAGCCGTCGTCGGGCACGCGCCGCCAGCACGGCCGACGCGATCGTCGCGGCCGCGAACACGACCTGCGCGGGGCTGTCGAAGGCCTTGACCTGACTGGGCCACGACGTCCGCGTGAGCGCCACGGTCCCGACCGACAGCACGAAGACCACCAGGATGATGCCGAGGTACAGCGGCAGCGAACCACGCTGCGTGATGGCGGTGACGTCGGCCGCCACGTCGTCGAGCCGGCGCATGAACCGGCGGTAGAGCTGGTCGGCCTCCGGCCCGCGGTACGCACCGGACTGCCAGCGCTCCACCCGCTCGCGCGCCAGCCACAGCAGCAGGCCACCACCCAGGATCGCCAGGGTGAGGACGAAGGTCGGCGTGAACCCCGCCCACAGCGTGAGGTGCCCGGGCTCACCCTCCGGGTAGGTGTCGGCATACGGCAGCAGCAGGTGCTCGCCGAGCTGGGGCAGCAGCGCGACGGCCAGGCCCAGCACTGCCAGGATCATGGCCGGCCAGACGAGGTTGAGCGACGGCGTCGTGATCCGCGCCGGCTCGGCGTCCGCGTCGGTCGCGAGCGTCGTCGTCGTGCCTGGGCTCGTGGCGCCGTCGACCTGCGCGGCCACCGCGTCCGGCACCAGCGCGGACTCGGGGATCACCGCGCTCTTCGTCGCGAACGCCCCCCACCACAGCCGCAGCCCGTACGCGACGGTCAGCGCGGACCCGACGGCGACGGCCACCAGCAGCACGCTGCCCGTCCAGCCCTGGTCCAGGTGGCCCAGCGCCTCGAGGCCCGCCTCCTTGGCGACGTAGCCGGCGAACGGCGGCAGGCCGATCATGCTCGCCGTCGCCAACGCGCCGGCCAGCGCGGTCAGCGGCAGCGCACGGCCCACGCCTGACAGGCGGCGCAGGTCGCGGGTGCCTGTGGCCGCGTCGACCACGCCGACGACGAGGAACAGTGCGGCCTTGAACATGGCGTGCGCGCCGAGCATCGCGAGCCCCGCCAGGGCCGTCGCGCGCGTGCCCAGCCCGACGAGCAGCGTGATGAGCCCCAGCTGGCTGACCGTGCCGAACGCGAGGACCAGCTTCAGGTCGTGCTGGCGCAGGGAGCGGTAGCCGCCGAGCAGCAACGTGCCGCAGCCCAGCACGATCACGCACCAGCGCCACGTCGCGTCGGTCGCGTAGGCGGGGGCGAACCGCGCCACCAGGTAGATGCCCGCCTTCACCATGGCGGCGGCGTGCAGGTACGCGCTGACCGGCGTGGGCGCAGCCATCGCGGCGGGGAGCCAGAAGTGGAACGGGATGAGGGCCGACTTGGTGGCCACGCCCGCGAACAGGCACAGGATCGCGGCCGTCGCGATGCCCCCGCCCGGCGGGTGCGCGACCACCTCTGACAGCCGGTAGGTGCCCGCGGCCTCGCCCAGCAGCAGCACGCCGACGAGCATCGCCAGCCCGCCCGCCGTCGTGATGACGATGGCCTGCATGGCCGCACGCCGGCTGGCCTTGCGGTCGTTGTAGTGGCCGATGAGCAGGTACGACGTGACCGTCGTCAGCTCCCAGAAGATGAACAGGAGCAGCATGTCGTCGGACGTGACGAGGCCCAGCATCGCGCCGGCGAACGCGACGAACACGGCCCCGAACCGCCCCAGCCCGTGCGCGGTCGTCGAGAAGTAGCCCGCGCAGTAGACCAGCACGAGCGCACCCACACCGCCGACGATCAGCGTCATGAACCAGCTGAGCGTGTCGAGGCGGAACGTCAGCTCGAGGCCGAGCTGTGGGATCCACGAGATCCGTTCGACGGGCCAGTCGCCCGACTGCACCCGCGACGTCCAGGTGAGCGCCCACACGGCGGCGCTCGCCGGCGCCAGCGCGAGGACGTAGAACGCCCGCCTGCCCCACCACCGCACGAGCACGGGCGCGACGAGGGCCGCGAGCACGTGGATCGTGAACAGCAGCAGCACGGGGGCCGGCTCCGTCCTGTCGGGGCGGGGTCGTCAGGTCAAGACTCTACCAACCGGTAGCAAGCCGAACCTCTGGCGCATTCCCGTGCCCGGGCGCGAGGGCCACTAGGTTGGGCGCGTGAGCGCGCTGCAGTGGGTCTGCTTCGGGTTGGTCGTCCTCGCGACGGTCGTCGGGATCGCCGTGTTCGCGCGCGGCGCGAGAGGGATCGTCCGCACGCTCCGGATCGGGCGCGCGGCGCCGGGCCGCACGTCGCCGGCCGGGCAGCGCACGGCACGTGTCGTCCGGGAGATCCTGGGCCACGGGCGGTTCCAGCACCGGCCGGTCGTCAAGGTCGCGCACTGGACGGTGATGATCTCGTTCGGGCTGCTGTTCATCGCGCTCGTCACCGGGTACGGCCAGGTGATCGACCCGCAGTTCGCGCTCCCGCTCGTCGGGCACCTGTGGCCGCTGGAGTGGGCGATCGAGGCGTTCGCGTGGCTGTCGCTCGCCGGCATCGTCGCGCTGTTCGTCCTGCGCCTGCGGCTGCAGCCGCGCGGCGAGGACGCGCGCCGGTCGCGGTTCTTCGGCTCGAACCAGGGGCAGGCGTTCTTCGTCGAGGCCACGGTGGCCGTCGTCGTGCTCGCCGTGCTGGTCATCCGCGGGCTCGAGTACGCGATGGGCGAGGGCAGCGCGCTGCACTACCCGCTGACCGCGTGGTTCGGGCGGGCCTGGTCGGGCGCGTCGTGGCTGGAGACGGCCGTGGTCGTCGTCGCGACCGTCAAGATCCTCGTCTCGATGTCCTGGTTCGTGGTCGTCGGGCTGCAGCCGACGATGGGCGTCGCGTGGCACCGCTTCCTGGCGATCGTCAACGTCTACGCGCGCCGCGAGCCCGACGGCCGCACGGCGCTGGGCCCGCTCCAGCCGCTCACCTCGCAGCACGGTCCGGTGGACGCCGACGCGTTGGAGGACCTGCCCGACGACGCCCGCCTGGGGGTCGGCGCCATCGAGGACTTCACCTGGAAGGGCCTGCTGGACTTCGCGACGTGCACCGAGTGCGGCCGCTGCCAGGACCAGTGCCCGGCGTGGGCCACCGACAAGCCCCTGTCCCCCAAGCTCGTCACGCTGGCGCTGCGCGACCACGCCGCCGCGACCGCCCCCTACCTGCGCGCGGCCGACGAGTCGCACGCGGGTCTGGACCTGCTCGGCAGCGGCGTCATCGACCCCGACGCGCTGTGGGCCTGCACCAGCTGCGGCGCGTGCGTGCAGCAGTGCCCGGTCGACATCGAGCACGTGGACGCCATCGTCGACATGCGCCGCTACCAGGTGCTGATGGAGTCGGCGTTCCCGGCCGAGCTGGGCAAGACGTTCACCAAGATGGAGCGGCAGGGCAACCCGTGGGGGCTGCCCGCCCGCCAGCGGCTCGGTTGGGCCAAGGACCTGCCGTTCGACGTCCCGGTGGTCGGCGTCGACGTCGAGTCCGCGGCCGACGTCGACTACCTGTTCTGGGTCGGGTGCGCGGGCGCGTACGAGGACCGCGCCAAGCGCACGACGAGGGCCGTCGCCGAGCTGCTGCACACGGCCGGCGTGAGCTTCGCCGTGCTGGGCGACGGCGAGAGCTGCACGGGCGACCCCGCCCGACGAGCCGGCAACGAGCTCCTGTACCTGACGCTGGCCGCCGGGAACGTGGAGGTGCTGAACGAGGTGGGTGCGCGCCGCATCGTGGTGACCTGCGCGCACTGCTTCAACACCATCTCGCGCGAGTACCCCCAGCTGGGTGGTCGGTACGAGGTGCTGCACCACACCGAGCTGCTCAACACGCTCGTCGCAGAGGGACGGCTGCGCCCGGCCCGCTCGGTCGAGGCGGACGTCACGTACCACGACCCGTGCTACCTGGGCCGGCACAACGAGATCTACACCCCGCCGCGCGAGCTGCTGGGCGCGCTGCCCGGCGTGCAGCTCGCCGAGATGCCCCGCAACCGCGAGCAGTCGTTCTGCTGCGGCGCCGGCGGCGCGCGGATGTGGATGGAGGAGTCGATCGGCACGCGCATCAGCACGACGCGCGCCGCGGAGGCGATCGGTACCGGCGCGGGCGTCGTCGCGACGGCCTGCCCGTTCTGCAGCGTGATGCTCAACGACGGAGTCACCGCTGCCTCGTCGGGTGCAGCCTCTGCCGGAACGGACGGTGGCGTGGGCGTCGGCGTCCCCGAGGTCACGGACATCGCCCTGCTGCTGCTCGACCGCGTCCGCGACGAGGTGGTCCAGTGATCGGGCGGCTCGACGAGGTCGTCGTCGACTGCCACGACCCGATGGCACTGGCAACGTTCTGGTCGCACGTGCTGGGCGGCACCCCCGAGCTCCGCGACCCGGACTGGTGTCGTCTGCAGGCGCCGGGCTCGCCGCTGATCTCCTTCCAGCGCGTCCCCGAGGCGAAGTCAGGCAAGAACCGCATGCACCTGGACGTGCTCGTCGACGACGTCGACGAGGCCACCGCCCAGGCGGAGACGCTGGGCGCGCAGAGGCTCGGCGATCGGCACGACGCCGCCCCCGGCTCCTTCCAGGTCCTGACGGACCCGGAGGGCAACGAGTGGTGCGTCGTCAGCCCGGCATCGCCCGTGTGAGTCAGTCGCCGGCTACGTGGCGCAGGAGGCGGAGCAGCTCGGCGCGCTCGGGCTCCGACAGGCGTGCTAGCCGGTCCTGGGCGCCCTCGCGGCGCTGGGTGGCGACGGCGCTCAGCAGATCGCGGCCGGTCTCGGTGAGCTCGATCAGCGTCGCCCGGCGGTCGGTCGGGTCGGGGATCCGACGCACGTGGCCGGCCGCCTCGGCCGCGTCGACCTTGGACGTCACCGAGCGGGGCGCAACGCACAGGCACTCGGCGATCTCTCCCGAGCGGCGCGGGGTGTCGAACCGGGCCAGCGTGCGCAGGAAGCGGAGCTGTCCGGGCGTCGTGCCCGCCTCGTCGAGGAATCCCGCGGTCCCCTGCCGGAACGAGCGCAGCACCTGGTGGACGAGGTCCAGGAACTCGCCCGACGCGTCCGCGGCCGCGGGCCCGTGGGCGTGGACGGGCGTCGGTTCAGGTCGCGGGTCGGTCGCACCGCCCGCTCGAGCGGCGCGGCCGAACGCGGCGTCGGGATGGCCGACGGTCTGCTGGGCGTTCACGACGACGAGGCTACCGCCGTTACCAACGGTTGTGAACCAACCACATAGTGAGTTAACCTCACGATCGGCGCCGACGCGCCCGTCCGACCTCCCGGAGGCGCCCCCATGCCCACACCCCTCGCCCGCAACGGCTCCGTCATGCGCGGCTTCATGAAGGACGACTCGGTCACCCACCGTCGTCTGAGCCGCGGCACGCTGCGCCGCATCCTGTCCTGCGCCCGCCCCTACCGTTGGCAGCTCGCGATCTTCGTCGCGCTCATCGCCGTCGAGGCCGCGGCCGGCGCCCTGACCCCGCTGCTGGTCAAGAACCTCATCGATCACGGCATCGCCACTGGCGACACCGCCGAGGTCGTCGAGCTCTCGCTGGGCATCGCTGCCCTCGCGATCGTCGGCGCGGGCCTGTCCGTCGCGGACCGCTGGGTCTCCTCGCGCATCGGCGAGGGCCTGATCTACGACCTGCGCACCGCCGTCTACGACCACGTGCAGCGCATGCCGCTCGCGTTCTTCAGCCGCGCCAAGACCGGCGCCCTCGTCCAGCGGCTCAACGGCGACGTGCTGGGCGCGCAGCAGGCGTTCACGTCCACGCTGCAGAACGTCATCAGCAACTCGCTGACCATCGTGTTCGTGCTGGCGGCCATGTTCTCGATGTCATGGCAGCTCACCGCGCTGTCGCTGGTGCTGCTGCCCGCGTTCGTGCTGCCGGCGCGCTGGTTCGGCAAGAAGATCGCCGCGATCACGCGCGAGAGCTACGAGCGCAACGCCGACGCCGCGCAGATCATGAACGAGCGGTTCAACGTGGCCGGCGCGCACCTGGTCAAGGTGTTCGCCGACCCGGCGCGCGAGTCGGCCGCGTATGCCGAGCAGGCCGCCCGCGTCCGCGACATCGGCGTCACGCGCGCGCTCTACTCGACGTGGTTCCGCGTGGGCCTGACGACGCTCGCGTCGATCGCGACGGCGATCATCTACGGCGCCGGCGGCGTGCTGGCGATCCGTGGCCAGCTCACGGTCGGTGTCGTCGTCGCGCTCGCCGCCTACCTGGGCCGGCTCTACGGCCCGCTCACCGCGATGTCGACGGTCCAGGTCGACGTCATGACGGCGCTGGTCAGCTTCGAGCGGGTGCTCGAGGTCCTGGACCTCGAGCCGACCGTGACCGACGCCCCGCACGCCCACGACCTGCGCGCGGACATTGCGACCCGCGGCGCGGACGTCGAGCTCGACGGTCTCGCGTTCCGCTACCCCGCGGCCGACGAGGTCTCGCTCGCCTCCCTCGAGTCGGTGGCGACCCTGCGCCACGACCCCGTCGCCGACACCCTGCGCGACGTCGGCTTCACCGTGCCCGCCGGGCACATGGTCGCGCTCGTCGGCCCGTCCGGCGCCGGCAAGACGACCATCTCCCAGCTGGTCACGCGCATGTACGACCCCACGCGCGGCGCGGTCCGCATCGCCGGCGCCGACCTGCGCGACGTCACGCAGGAGTCGCTGCGCGCGACCGTCGGCGTGGTCAGCCAGGAGGCGCACCTGTTCCACGACACGATCGCGGCGAACCTGCGCCTGGCCCGCCCCGAGGCGACCGACGACGACCTCGAGCGCGCGCTGCGCCAGGCCCACGTCTGGCACCTCGTCGAGTCGCTGCCCGAGGGGCTCGACACCGTGGTTGGCGACCGCGGCTACCGCCTGTCCGGCGGCGAGCGCCAGCGCCTGGCCATCGCCCGGCTGCTGCTCAAGGCCCCGGACGTCGTCGTGCTCGACGAGGCCACCGCGCACCTGGACTCCGAGTCGGAGGCCGCCGTGCAGGCCGCGCTCGACGAGGCGCTCGTCGGCCGCACGTCGCTCGTGATCGCCCACCGCCTGTCGACCGTGCGCAAGGCGGACGCGATCGTCGTCGTCGCCGACGGCCGCGTCGCCGAGACCGGCACCCATGCCGAGCTCGTGGCCGCCGACGGCCTGTACGCCGAGCTCTACCGCACCCAGTTCCGCGAGCCGGCCGCCGCCTGACGCGCCTACTGCGCCAGCTCGTCCAGATCGCTCACCGAGTCGACGGCCACGTCGTTGTCCGGCGCGACGGGCTGCAGGTCGTCGGAACCGTCGTCGACCGTGTACATGGCCTGGACCGGGTGGAGCAGGTCGTAGGGCACACCCGGTCCGTGGTCGGCCATGAGCAGCACGTAGGAGCCGCCGACGTCGAACGGCGTCGTCTCGGCCTCCTCGTACCGAACCCCTCGGTACAGGCCGCCGAGCTGCGCGACCTGGATGACGTCGCCGACCGCGACGTCGCCCTTGACGACCTCGTCGACCCGCGCGTCGGCGATGGTCACGACGACGCCCGGCACGTCCTGCGGGTCGTCGAGCCCGGCCTGGGGGTTGGTCCGCGGGTCGCCGTCGGTCGAGACCTCGGGCTTGTCGTCGACGACGGACGTGTCGAGGACGGTCACGCGCGCGACGACGTCCGCGGCGTCGACGATCTGCTGCGGGGTGTCGTAGGCGGGATAGTCGGCGTACGACGTGACGACGGGCGGCTCCGCGGAGGACCCGGCCGACGGCTGCGACGCGCACGCCGCCAGCGACGAGCCCGCTCCCAGAGCGAGCACCAGCACCGCGACCCTGATCTGCACCCTCACTTGTACTTCACCACTTCGCTGACGTCGTAGGGCTGCGGCTTGTAGATGACGGCCGGGTCTCGGTCGTACTTCATGAGCGACGCCTTGCTGGTGGACGGGTTGTCGGCCAGCTTCAGGCCGTGACCCAGCTCGTGCGTGGACGTCGACAGGATCCACTTCGTCAGGTTGGAGCCAGCACGACCCTCGATGAACTGCACGTTCACCTCGACCGTGAAGTGCTTGGACGACCCGGACCCGTACGGCGTGTACCGGCCGGCCCAGCTGTAGGTCCACCGGCCGGCGGTGTAGGTGCTCGCCGACGTCGTCGTCCGCGTGATCGACGCACCCGCCCCCGACGAGTTCCAATACCCCCGGGCCGTGTCGAGGTACCCGACCCACGTGCTGTTGACGTTCACCGGCCGCACCGTGAACGACGTGCTCGGCATGCCGCCCGAGTACTCGTCCGCCGCAGCCGGGCTCGCCGCCAGCCCGACGGCGGTGACCGCCGCCAGCACCGCGACCCCTGCGCCGCGCGCGCTCGATCGTCTCCTCACCACGCCCCCTGCTCGTCCGTCGAAACCGGGCAACTTCGCCCGAAGCGGACGCTAGCACGGTCGACCGACACGCCGGGCGCGGCCGTCCGCACGGCCTCAGAGGTCGTCGGGGCTGACCAGGAAGTCGGCCTGGTCGGCGATCTCGCCGCCGACAGCCTCGTGGACGGCGCGCGCGACGGAGTGCAGCACGCCCGCGGCTCGTCGTCGGGCGACACGGTGCTCCAGCGTGGGCCGCTCGATCTCCAGCTCGTCGACGACGACCGGCTCCCAGTGCACGCGGTACGCGACCACGCCGCCCGCCGCCCACGGCACGGAACGCAGCAGCGGCGGCACCTCGTCGGGCTCGGAGACGTCCACGGAGATGAGCCCGTCGACGCCGAGGTCCACGAGGATCCCGAAGGTCTGCGCGGCCTCCTGCGCCGCGGCCATCATCATCTCGTCGAACGCCGCCGCCTCGGCGTGGAGCCGGCGCCGCGCCTCGTCGTCGTCCACGCCGTGCAGCTCGAGCGACGACCGCAGACCAGAGCCGCCGGGCTCGCTGATCCCCGCGGGACCGCTCACCGAGTGCCGACCGGAACCCGCCATCGGACCGCCCCACGTCCCGGGTGCGGCGGACAGGCGCGCGCGCGGCACGGCCCGTTGCACGATCGCGAGCGCGTCGCCCGGCTCGACCCAGTGGTCGGTCAGGACCGTCAGGTCGATCGCACCCTCGGTGTCGGGCGCCAGGACGGTCCCCCGGCCGCCGATCCGCACGGACCCGCCCAGCCGGCGCGCGGCGTCGACGAGCCACTGCACCACGCGCATCTCCTCGCGCACGGGCAGCCCGTCGGGGAAAGCACGGTTGAGGCCGTCCCGGTCGCCACCGGGCCAGGGCCGCTCCCCGCGCTCGCGGGGGCACGCGACGTCGTAGACCTGGGTGGTCGACGACGGCAGGCCCAGCGCGACGAGGTCGTCGGGCGTGACCCCGTACGGGCCGGTGACGGTCGAGTGACGGGACAGCCGCAGCACGGGTGCGGCGGGTGCGGGCGTGACGCGGATGCCGAAGGCGGCGGTCATGGGCCGACGACCGCGCTGCGACGGCACGTCGCCGGCCGGCTCCCACCGCGCGGCGGCGAACCGGCTCGCGGCCAGCGTCTCGACCTCGTCGACCTCGACCCCGTCCGGGAGCGCGAGCAGGTGCCGGCCCCGCAGCTGCGGGTCCGAGAGGGGCAGGCGAGGAAGAGCCAACTCAGACGTCCGAGCGGTGGAAGTTCTGCCAGGAGCGGGAGGCGGTGGGGCCGCGCTGGCCCTGGTAGCGCGAGCCGTACGTGCTCGAGCCGTACGGGTTCTCCGCGGCCGACGACAGCCGGAAGAAGCACATCTGCCCGATCTTCATCCCGGGCCACAGCAGGATCGGCAGGGTCGCGACGTTCGACAGCTCGAGCGTCACGTGACCGCTGAAGCCGGGGTCGATGAAGCCGGCCGTCGAGTGCGTCAGCAGACCCAGCCGGCCGAGCGACGACTTGCCCTCGAGCCGCGCCGCGACGTCGTCGGGCAGCGTGACCTGCTCGTACGTCGAGCCCAGCACGAACTCACCGGGGTGCAGCACGAACGGCTCGCCGGGCGCGGACTCGACCAGGCGGGTCAGCTCGGGCTGGTCGGCCGCCGGGTCGATCACCGGGTACTTGTGGTTGTCGAAAAGCCGGAAGTACCGGTCCAGGCGCACGTCGATGCTCGACGGCTGGAGCATGGCGGCGTCGTACGGCTCGAGGGCCACGCGGCCCGACTCGAGCTCGGCCCTGATGTCACGGTCGGAGAGCAGCACGGGCCCACGGTAGTGCCCTTCAGCGGGGTTCGGAGTCCGCCTCGGCATCGTGGACGAGCAGCGCGAGCTGCGTGCGGTTGTCCAGACCCAGCTTGAGCAGCGCACTCGACACGTGGGCCTTGATCGTGGGCACGGACAGGTACAGCTCGCGGGCCACCTCACCGTTGGTCGCACCGCGGGCGACAGCGGCGACGACGTCCCGCTCGCGCGGCGTCAGCCGGTCCAGCGCGGCCCGCGCGCGCTCGCGCACCCCACCTGCGGTGGCCGCCGAGTCCATGAGGCGTCGGGCCACCTGCGGGGACAGCACGGGTTCGCCCGCGGCGGCCGCGACGACGGCGGCGACGATGCGCTCCGGGCGTGCGTCCTTGAGCAGGTAACCGGCCGCGCCCGCACGCAGCGCGCCCTCGATCTCGGCGCCCGTGTCGAAGGTGGTGAGGACGACGACGGCCGGCGGGTCCGGCCGCGCCCGGACGGCCCGCGTCGCGGCGATCCCGTCGACGCCCGGCATGCGCAGGTCCATCAGCACGACGTCGGCGCGGTGCGCGTCGAGGGCGGCGGCCACCGCTCCTCCGTCGGCCGCCTCTCCCACCACGGCGACGGTCCCGTCCACGGCGCCGTGGAGCATGAGCGTCAGGCCGGCGCGGACCAGCGCATCGTCGTCGACGACGAGCACCCGGATCACGCCGGCACCCGGGCGCGGAGAGTGAAACCACCGGCCGACGACCCGGCCTCCAGCGCGCCACCCACGAGCTCCACCCGCTCCCTCAACCCGGCCAGCCCGACTCCGGCCCCGACCTCGCGCTCCGCCACGGCACCCGCCCCGTCGAGATCGACCCTTCCGGACGAGACAGGCGTCCGCAAGGGTCGCTCTCGCCCGGAAGGGTCTGTCTCGGGCGAGGGCCGGTGGCGGGCCAGGGTTGCGCGGGACCGGGCGGCGGCCTCGTCGCGCACCTCGACCGTCACGACGCCGGCGTCGTGGGTGACCTGCACGCGCACGCGGGAGCCCGGGGCGTGGCGGTGCACGTTGGTCAGGCCCTCCTGGATCACGCGGTAGACGGCCAGCCCGACGGCGGTCGGCAGCGCCGTCAGCGGCGCGAGGTCGCAGGTCACGTCCATGCCGGCCACCCGCCACCGCTCGACGAGCGCAGGGACGTCGGCGGGCGTCGGTGCGGGCGCCAGGTCGTCGGGCCCGTCGCGCAGCACGCCGACGACCTGGCGCAGGTCGGCCAGCGCACCGGCGGCGGCCTCGCGGACCACACCGGCCGCCCGGGCCACCTGCTCGGGGCTCAGGTCCGTGCGGTACTCGAGCGCGCCGGCGGTCGTGGACAGCAGGGACAACCGGTGCGCGAGCGAGTCGTGCATCTCGCGTGCGATGCGCAGCCGCTCGGCCACACGTGCCTCCTCGACCCGCGCGGCCTGCTCCCGCTCCGCCGCCCGCGCGCGCTCCCGCCACAGCCGCACCGCCGCGGCCCGCGAGCGCCCGTAGGCACCCCAGCCCAGCAGCGCCGCGTGCACCGCAACGTCGCACAGCAGCCACCACCCGTACGTCAGCCCTTGCTCGCGCCACCACCCTTGGACGGCGTGGCCGACGACGCTCGCGAGCGCCACCAGCACCGACGTCCGCCACCGGAACCAGCGGGCCGCAACCAGGGTCCCGGCCGTCGCGGCGGGCGTCGCGGCCGGGCTCACCGCCGCGAGCAGGCCGAGCAGGATCCCGGACAGCACGGGCCACGTGGGCAGCATGAGCAGGACGACGAGCGCGACGACGCCCGCCGCCACGTCGAGCGCGAGCGGCACCGCGTCGGCGCCGTGAGCGGCCGGCGCCCATGCGGCGAGGCCGGTCAGGAGGGCGAGCGCCAGCCCCGCCGGCACCGCGACCGCGAGCGGCGGTCGCGCCGGGGGGCACGGGACGAAGGACGAGGTCATGCCGACGACTCTAGGAACGCCCCGACGACGTCCGCGCCCTACCGAAGGAGGGGGTCGCGGATCGCTCGTCGGACCCCACGCGCGCCGTCGTCGGGCGGGCCGTCCACCGGTCGGCTCCCCGACCTTCGTCGGGCCGCTCCCGGACGTCGGGCGTGACGCGTGCAGACGATCGGCCGTCGAGGCCGAGAGCCGACCGGCGCTGCCATGGGACACGCCCCGCCGACCGACGACGGGCGACCACCGATCGGAGCCGACCATGTCCACCCACCCCACCAGGCCCACCGGACCCGCCACCAGCGGACGCAGTCCGCGGCCCGTCCCCGTGTGGGCGGTCGCTGCGACGGCCGCCGCAGCAGCGCTCGCCGCGTGGTGCGTCGCCGTCCCCCTGGCTGGTGCCACGCTCGCGGTCCCGGGAGCCGGCGGGACCACGACGGTCGGTCCCGCGGTCGTCGCCCTGACCGCCGTCGTGGCCGTGCTGCTCGCCTGGCCGGTTCGCGCCGGCCTCGCTCGGTCGCGGCGCGGTCCGCGCGTGCGGGTATGGCGTCTGACCTGCGCGGTCGTCCTCCTCGTGTCGCTCGCCGGTCCCTTGGGGGCGACGACGACCGCGAGCACGTGTGCCCTGGTCGCGATGCACGTCGCGGTCGGCGCCGTCGTCGTCGTCGGCCTGGATCCGCGTCGGGCGGCGGTGCGGCGGGTCGGGGGCGGGAGGTGACGCGCTTCGACGTGGCGGCTATGCTCCTGTCGTGGACACCGTGGGAGCGATCCCACACCACTGATCTCCGCGCCCTCCTCGGCGCCCAGGGTCCGGCATCGCTGACGAACCCTGCCCGAGCGATCGCGCCATCCTGACAAGCACGCGAAGGGCAACACCGATGCGCTACGGGTTCTTCGACGACGACGCACGTGAGTACGTCGTCACCACCCCGCACACGCCGTACCCGTGGATCAACTACCTGGGGTCCGAGCAGTTCTTCTCGCTGATCTCGCACCAGGCGGGCGGCTACTCGTTCTACCGCGACGCCAAGATGCGCCGCCTGACGCGGTACCGCTACAACAACATCCCGGCGGACGCGGGCGGGCGCTACCTGTACGTGCACGACGAGGGCGACGTCTGGACCCCGTCCTGGCTGCCGGTCAAGGCGGACCTCGACCACTTCGAGGCCCGCCACGGACTCGGTTACAGCCGCATCACCGGCTCGCGCGGCGGCCTCAAGGTCGACACCCTCTTCTTCGTCCCGCTCGGTGAGACCGCCGAGGTCCAGCGCGTGACCGTCACGAACGAGTCGGACGCCGCCAAGACGGTCACCCTCTTCTCGTTCGTCGAGTTCTGCCTGTGGAACGCCCAGGACGACCAGACGAACTACCAGCGCAACCTGTCGATCGGCGAGGTCGAGATCGAGCAGGAGGGCCCGCACGGGTCGGCCATCTACCACCGCACCGAGTACCGCGAGCGGCGCGACCACTACGCGGTGTTCGGCGTGAACACGGCGGCCGACGGCTTCGACACCGACCGCGACACGTTCGTCGGCGCGTACAACGGGCTGGGCGAGGCCGCCGTGCCACGTGCCGGCGTCTCGGCGAACTCGGTCGCGTCGGGCTGGTACCCGATCGGCTCGCACTCGGTGAGGCTGACCCTGGAGCCGGGCGAGTCCCGCGACCTGGTCTACACGCTCGGGTACATCGAGAACCCGGACGACGAGAAGTGGGCGGACGACGACCACCAGCTCGTCAACCGTCGTCGGGCGCACGAGCTGCTGGGCCGCTTCGCGACGGCCGAGCAGGCCGACGCGGCCTTCGACGCGCTGCGTCAGCACTGGACGGGCCTCCTGTCGACGTACTCGGTGAAGTCGGACGACGAGAAGCTCGACCGCATGGTCAACGTCTGGAACCAGTACCAGTGCATGGTCACGTTCAACATGTCGCGCTCGGCCTCGTTCTTCGAGACGGGCATCGGCCGAGGCATGGGCTTCCGCGACTCCAACCAGGACCTGCTGGGCTTCGTCCACCTGATCCCGGAGCGCGCCCGCGAGCGCATCATCGACATCGCCTCGACCCAGTTCCCCGACGGCTCGGCGTACCACCAGTACCAGCCGCTGACGAAGCGCGGGAACAACGACATCGGCTCCGGCTTCAACGACGACCCGCTGTGGCTGATCGCCGGCGTCGCGGCCTACATCAAGGAGACGGGCGACTACTCGATCCTCGACGAGCCCGTGCCGTTCGACAACGAGCCCGGCTCCGAGGTCCCGCTCTTCGAGCACCTGACGCGCTCGTTCGAGTTCACGGTGGAGAACCGCGGTCCCCACGGCCTGCCGCTCATCGGGCGCGCGGACTGGAACGACTGCCTCAACCTGAACTGCTTCTCCACCACGCCGGGCGAGTCGTTCCAGACGACGGAGAACCAGGCCGGCGGCGCTGCGGAGTCGGTGTTCATCGCCGCGCAGTTCGTCCTCTACGGCGAGCAGTACGCCGAGCTGGCCGCGCGTCGGGGGCTGAACGACGTCGCGGAGCGCGCGAAGGGCCTCGTCGGCGACATGCGCAAGGCCGTGCTGGTCGACGGCTGGGACGGCAAGTGGTTCCTGCGCGCGTACGACTACTACGGCACGCCCGTCGGCACGGACGCGGACCCCGAGGGCAAGATCTGGATCGAGCCGCAGGGCTTCGCGACCATGGCCGGCATCGGCCTGGAGTCGGGCGAGGCCGAGGCCGCGCTGGACTCGGTGGGCGAGATGCTCGCCACCGACCACGGCATGGTGCTGCAGTACCCGGCGTACACCACGTACCAGGTGCAGCTCGGCGAGGTCTCCACGTACCCGCCCGGGTACAAGGAGAACGGCGGCATCTTCTGCCACAACAACCCCTGGGTCATCATCGGCGAGACGGTGCTGGGCCGCGGTGACAAGGCGTTCGACTACTACAAGCGGATCACGCCCGCCTACCGCGAGGACATCTCCGAGGTGCACCGGCTCGAGCCGTACGTGTACGCGCAGATGATCGCGGGCAAGGAGGCCGTGCGGCACGGCGAGGCCAAGAACTCCTGGCTGACCGGCACGGCAGCGTGGAACTTCGTCGCCGTCTCCCAGCACCTGCTGGGCGTGCGGCCGGGCTTCGACGGCCTGGTCGTCGACCCGCAGATCGGTCCCGACGTCCCGTCGTTCACGGTCACGCGCGTGGCCCGCGGCGCGACGTACGAGATCACCGTCACCAACTCGGGCGCGCGGGGGGCGCGCGGCTCGCTCGTCGTCGACGGGGAGCCGATCGAGGGCAACGAGGTGCCCTACGCCCCCGCGGGCTCGACCGTCCGCGTCGAGGTGAGTCTCTGACCGTGTCCACCGACGAGCTGCTGTCCCGGGAGGTCGCCGGGGCGGCATCCGTGCCCCACGGATGCCCGCCCTGCGACCAGCCGGACGTCGTGACCATCGGCAACGACCGCTGGTCCCTCGACGTCCTGCCCGGGACGGGCGCGTCGCTGGGAGCAGGTCGCATCCGCACGCCCGACGGCGTGTGGCGCGACCTGCTCCGCCCCACGCCGCAGACCGCGACGGGAAACCCGGAGCGGTGCGCCAGCTTCCTGATGCTGCCGTGGTCCAACCGGATCGACCAGGGCCGGCTGACGTTCGGCGGCCAGACGTGGCAGCTGCAGCGCACCGGCGCCGACGGCACCGCCATCCACGGGGCCACGCGGCACGCACAGTGGACGATCACGTCGCACGACCCGGACCAGGTGACCCTCGAGCTCGTCAGCTCCGAGCAGGTGGGCATCAACTTCCCCTGGCAGTTCCGGGCGGCCGTGACGTACCGGCTCGACGGGTCGGTGCTGCGCGTGACGACCGTCCTGCGCAACACGGACGTCGAGCCGTTCCCCGCCGGGTTCGGCCACCACCCGTACTTCCGTCGGGCCCTGCTGCCCGTCGGCAGCGCGGGCGACCCGCAGGCCCAGCCCATGCTGGAGATCCCCGCGGGCAGCGGCTACCCGCTGGCCCGCGGCATCGCGACCGGCTCGGCCGCGGCCATCCCGGCGCGTGCCGACTACCGCGTGGCGCGCCCGGTGGGCTCGGCGTTCGTCGACGACGTCCTGACGGGCTTCGTCGTCGAGGCATCCGGGAACGCGACCGAGGCGCGCGACGCGTCGGGCGCGGACACGGGGGCCCTGGCGACATTCGACGCGGAGGGCTGCACCGCCGCCCGCATCACGTACCCGGCGGTGGACCACCCGGACGTCGTCGTCGACCTGCGCACGGACGACGCCTACGGCCACCTGGTCGTCTACGTCCCGCGACGCCGCGGCTACTTCGCGGTCGAGCCGGTGACGCACGTCAACGGCGGCCTGGCGCTGCAGCAGGCCGGTGTCGAGGGCACCGGCGTCGTGATCCTGGAGCCCGGCCAGGAGCAGCGTGCCACCTTCACCATCTCGGTCACGACCTCCTGACGCGTCCCGCCGCCCGGACCGGGCGGGGGGTGTGTGGGCGTTTCGTGCCACGATGAGGCGTTCACGTCACCGTCCTCAGGGGGAAGTCCCGTCATGCGTGCTCGCCGTCCCATCGCCCTGGCCGCTGGCCTCGCCACCGCAACCGTCCTGGCCCTGACGGGCTGCAGCGACTCCGGTTCCGACTCCGCGTCCGAGCCGAGCAGCGCCACCTCGGCCTCGTCGGGCACCTCCACGGACACGGGCGCGGGTGCTGCCACGCCGGAGACCGAGGACACGTCCGGCGACGACCTCACCGCCGACACGTTCATCAAGACCGTCGCCGCCGCGCAGAGCGACGCCAAGGCCTACACGTTCACCATGAAGATGTCCGCGAACGGTTCCGAGGTCAGCGACGCGAAGGGCGCGGTCGTGAACACCGGAGGCAAGCCCGCGGTCGCGATGACGATGGACGTCGGCGGCCAGAATATCGACGCCCGGTACGTCGACGACGTCTGGTACATGAACCTGGGCGACGCGAGCGAGAACAAGTTCGTCAAGATCGACCCGAAGGCCGACGGCTCCGAGATGGCGCAGCAGTTCGAGCAGCTCAGCGCGCAGATGGACCCGAGCGAGAGCATCAAGGCGATCGACGGCGCGGTCACGAGCGTCACGAAGAAGGGCGACCCCGTGACGCTCGATGGCGTCGAGGCCCAGCCGTACGAGGTCGTCGTCGACACGACGAAGATCACCGGGGCCATGGGCGACACGCTCAAGGCGGCGGGTGCCTCTGTGCCCGACGAGCTGACCTACACGTACTGGGTGGGCCCGGACAACCTCATGCGCAAGATGACGTTCGACATGGCCGGCACGTCCACGGAGATGACGACGTCCGACTGGAACGGTGACGTGAAGGTCGAGGCGCCCGGCAAGGACGAGATCACCGACAAGTCGCCGTTCACCACCAGCAGCTGATCAGGTCAGGCCCAGCCCCAGCATCCGTCCCCACGGCGTCTCCTCGATCAGCCGGAAGCCCACGCGACCGTAGAAGGCGATCGCCCCGGGGTTGTTGCTGGACACCCCCAGGTGCAGCCCCGGCACGCCACGTTCGCGCAGCGCGGCGGCCAGGGTCTCGACGAGCCGTCGTCCGAGGCCCTGGCCCTGCGCCCGCGGGAGCAGGTCGATGTGCATGTGCGCCGGGAACTCGGCGAAGTACGGCTCGTCCGTCGGCCACGTCTCGTGGAAACGTGCGATCAGAACATGGTCCTGGCTGCCGTCGCCCGGGTCGTCGACCGGCGGGTACTGGGTCCGCAGGACCGGCCACCAGTACTCCTCGCGCCAGCGCTCGAACTCCGCCGAATCCGCGGTGGCGACGATGTAGCCGACCACGCCCTGCTCGTCGGCGGCGACGAACGTCGACCCCGGGTCGGCCACCGGGTACGGGCCCGCGTACAGGTGCGCCAGCAGGTCGGGGTTGCGGTACAGGTGCGACGAGTCGCCCCCCGCTTCACCGGTGAGCAGGCAGATGCGGTAGATCGCACCCAGGTCGGACGGGTGGTACGGGCGGATCGTCAGCGGCACCTTCGGACCTTCTCACACCGTCCGCGCCGACCGCGCGGACCGCGCCACGGACGGCGAGTTCACCACGACCGGGGCGCCGGGTATGCTGTCCGGGCCGACGACGGCGGGGGCCTCGCAGCTCCGGCCGGTCGATCGTGCGGGTGTAGTTCAATGGTAGAACTTCAGCTTCCCAAGCTGATGGCGCGGGTTCGATTCCCGTCACCCGCTCCCAGTCAGCACCAGTCCCCGTCACCGCCAGCGGTCACCACGGCCGTCCGCCCGAGCATGTCAGTCGCGCAGCTCGACGATGTCGGAGACGCCCATGGCGTCGATGAGGAAGCGCGTGCGCTCAGAGGCCCCCAGAAGCACCACGGGTGCGTGGGAGAACCGGTACACCAGGGACAGGAAGCGCACGACGGTCGAGTCGATGAACGTGACCGCGCCCAGGTCGATCGCCACGGGCGCATCCTCCGGCCGCACGGCCTGAGCCATCTCCAACAGCTGCTCGGTGAGGCCGGCGTCGAGCTCTCCGACCAGCACGATCGTGCCGTCCTCGAGTCGCTGCGCCGAGCCCACCGGGCCGTGCATGCCGAGCGGGGTCTGCGTCGGCGTGCCGGCCGCGTCGAACGTCGCCCACACCGTCTTGCTGGCAGGCCCCGCGTACCAGCCGACGTCCAACGAGAGCTCGCGCGCCAGGTGCAGGCCGAGGCCGCCCTCACCGATGCGGCGCTCGCCCGCATACAGGGGCGCCGCTGCCTGGTCGTGATCGGTCACCTCGAGCAGGAACGAGGCCCCCTGCCGGTGCAGCCGCACGATCGTGGGCGGCAGGCCGTGCCGCAGGGCGTTGGTGGCCAGCTCCGAGGCGATCAGCACGATCTTGCTCGGGGTGTCGGCCTTCACGGCGTCCGACGCGAAACCCTGCGCGGCCAGGTGCTCGTTCAGGTGCGTGCGCAGGCCACCGAGCTGCTCGGGCGAGCCGAGCTCCCACTCCGCGAGCGGCGTGTAGCCGACCGGGGGTCGAGACATCGGGACCGGGTCGTTCTCCGGCGGTGGGGTGATCGGCACGCACAGCTCCAGACGCATGGGGGTCGGGTAGACGATAGGGCCGCCGACGCGGTCACGCACGCGACGACGACACTCAGGCCAGCGGCACTCAGGCCAGGGTGAGGGTCAGGGTCACGTACGAGTGCGGGGGCAGGTCGACCTCGAGCCCGCGCTCGTGCTCGCGCACGCCGTCGTGCGCGGCGGGGGCCACCGCGGCCGGCTCGTCGGGCGTGTTGTGCGCGTTCAGCGCAGGAGCCGTCAGGACGCGGGCCGCGAAGCCCACGACGCGACGGCCACGCAGGTCGAGCACCAGCGTGCGGGCCCGGTCGGCGTCGAGGTTCGACAGCGAGACGAGAGCCTCGTCGTCGCGGACCGATGCCGACGCGGACACGAGCGGCAGCTCGCGACCGTCGACCTCGCGGGACCCCACATCGCGCAGGTGCACGTCGAGCGACGCCGCGTCGTGGTGGCCGCGGTTCATCTCGAACACGTGGAACGTGGGCGTGCGCACCAGCGCGCCGGAGTCGGGGTCGGTGAGCAGCACCGCCTGCAGGACGTTGACGGTCTGGGCGATGTTGGCCATCACGACGCGGCCGGCGTGCCGGTGGAACGCGTCGAAGTGGGTGGTCGCGACCAGCGCGTCGCGCAGGGTGTTCTGCTGGTACAGGAAGCCGGGGTTGGTGCCCGGCTCGACGTTCCACCACGTGCCCCACTCGTCGACGACGAGGCCGACCTTGCGGAGCGGGTCGTAGCGGTCCATGACCGTGCCGTGCCGCTGCAGCAGGTCCTCCATACGAGCAGCACGCGCGAGCGCCACGTACCACTCGTCGGCGCTGAACGAGGTGGCGTCGCCCTTGTCCGACCACGGGCCCGTCATCGTGTAGTAGTGCAGGGAGACGGCCTGGAACGGGCCCGCCGGCGCCTCGTCGGCCGCGAGGTCGTCGAACGAGCGCATGAGGGTCTCGGTCCACGCGTAGTCATCGGCGTTGGCGCCGGCCGCGATCCGGTAGACGCGGTTGTCGCCGTGGTCACGCGTGTACGTGGCGTACTGGCGGGCGAGCGACGCGAACTGCTCCACGCGCAGGTTGCCGCCGCACCCCCACGCTTCGTTGCCCAGGCCCCAGAAGGGCACCTTCCACGGCTCGTCGCGACCGTTGGCCCGACGCTCGGCGGCCATCGGCGCGTCGTCGGCGCGCGTGAGGTACTCGATCCAGTCGCTCATCTCCCGCACGCTGCCCGAGCCGATGTTCGCGCTCACATAAGCGTCGGCGCCCAGGAGCTCGCACAGGTCCATGAACTCGTGCGTCCCGAATGCGTTGTCCTCGACGACGTCGCCCCAGTGCGAATTGACCATCCGCGGTCGCTGCTCGCGCGGCCCGATGCCGTCGCGCCAGTGGTAGTCGTCGGCGAAGCACCCGCCCGGCCAGCGCAGGTTGGGGATCGCGAGCTCGCGCAGCGCGGCGACGACGTCGCTGCGCAGACCCCGCTCGTTCGGGACGTCCGAGTCCTCGCCCACCCAGAAGCCGCCGTAGATGCAGCGGCCCAGGTGCTCGGCGAAGTGGCCGTACACGTGGCGGGAGATGGTGGGGCCCGGCAGGTCCAGGTTGATCACGGCGGTCGTCGTCGGCACGTCAGTCATTCTGCCCCGTGCTCACCACGACCTGGACTCGGAGGGCACGACGTAGGCACGTTCCCTTATCGTGGCGGACGAATCGGACCACCTGCAGGGAGCACCATGCGCACGACGATCACGACCGTCCTGGCCACCGCCACGCTGCTGGCCTGCGCCGCATGCACCAGCTCCGACCCCCAGGACCCCGTGACCACGCCCGCGGCGACGCCGACGCCGACCGTCGCGACGAGCACCCCGACGCCGACGGCGTCCCCCACACCGGCCAGCACCGCCGTCACCGCCGACGGCGTCATCGACCGCACGGACAAGGACCTCGGCATCGTCTTCACCGACCTGCCCGCCGTCACCGGCCCCGCCATCGACGCCCTCAACACGTACACGCTGTTCGAGTCGGACTTCTGGAAAGCCACCACCACCAGCAAGATCCCCGCCGAGCTCGAACAGCTCACCTCGCCGAAGGTCTACGACCTCGTGAAGACCCAGGTCGACACGAACAAGAAGAACGGCTACAAGATGGCCGGCACCAATCGGATCGCGATCACGGACGTCAAGGACGTCGACAGCACGTCGGCGACGATCGTCGGGTGCCACGACTTCGACGACTGGCAGATCACGAAGAAGGACGGCTCGACGGAGGCGCCACCTGCTCACCTGTCGGTGGCCGTCACGATGAGCAGGCCACCCGAGGGCCTCTGGCAGGCGGACTCCTACGTCTGGGGGGATGCGTGCTGAGACGGGCACGAGTGATCGTCGTGGGCGCACTCGGCTGTGGGGTACTACTCGGCACTCCGGCTACGCCGGCGACGGCCGACGGCGGGAGCTGCGTCGCGGGATGCACCGACACCAGCACTCCCCCTCCCACCGACACCCACACCGACACCCACTCCGGCACGGGCTCGCTCGAGATCACGGTCAAGGGCTCGTACGTCACCGGGGGCCACGACGTGACCATCCCGGCGGGCAAGGTGTACAAGCCGCCGGTCTGCTACTACCGGTTCTTGGCTACCGGGCAGGAGTACGCCGCGGCCTGGGGACCGGGCGGGAACTACACCTACCTGGTCCACCACCTGCCACCCGAGGACCAGTTCAAGCCGTACCCCGGGTACAAAGACCACGCCGACGACGACAAGGGCGGCTGGTGGTACCCGTTCTGCGACAGCGACAACTTCACCGGCTCCGACAAGGAGTGGGAAGACACCTACACGAAGTTCTACGCCGCCCACAAGACCACCTACGTCGAGGTCGACGAGACCCCGCCCGTGGTCAACACCGTCCCGCCGCGCGTGCTGGCCGAGGTCGCCTCCGACTACGTCAAGCTCACCAACGGCGAGATCCACTGGAACCCCACCCGCAAGGGCGACGGGGCGACGTTCGTCGGGATGAAGACCTGGGTGTGGCTCACCGACACCGCCACCTCCCGGTCCGTCACCGCATCGATCCCCGGCCTGTCCGCGACCGTGACCTCCACCCTGACCGAACTGACGATCCACTCCGACGGCGCCGGCACCACCACCTGCGAGGACGGCACGGGCACACCCTGGAAGCCCGGCGCCGACTCGTCGTGCACGCTGACGTTCACGCGCTCGTCGGCCGTCAACGCGTCCTCAGCGACGAACGACGCCGAGCCGACCTGGACCCTGACGGCCTCCACCCGGTGGGCCTCGACCTGGACCTCCACCGACGGCGACGGCGGCGACTTCGACGACCAGACCATCACCACCGACACCGAGGTCCCCGTCGCCGAGATCCAGTCCGTCGTCAACGCCGCAGGTTGAGGGGCTGACAGGAACGGCGGTCATGGACCAGGCTGAGCCATGGCCCTCGACACGCCCGTCGCGCACGGCACCCCCCTGGACTCGGCGCATCGCTCCAACTTCCCGCCGATCGCCAGCTACGCGTTCCTGTCGGACTGCGAGTCCAACTGCCTGATCTCCCCCGCCGGTGCGGTGGAGTGGATGTGCGTCCCCCGGCCTGACTCGCCGAGCATCTTCGCCGCGATCTTGGACCGCGGGGCGGGTTCGTTCCGGGTGGGGCCTCATGGGATGCGGGTGCCGAGCGCCCGGCGCTACCTGCCGGGGACACTCGTCCTGGAGACGACCTGGCAGACGCCGACGGGTTGGCTCGTCGTGCGCGACGCCATGGTGATGGGCCCGTGGCACAACGAGGAGGAGCGGTCGGCGACGCATCGCCGGACACCCACCGACGACGACGCGGAGCACATCCTGCTGCGCACCGTCACGTGCGTGAGCGGGACGGTCGACCTCGAGATCTCGTGCGCACCGGCGCCCAACTACGCACGCGACGAGGCGCACTGGGAGTACGTCGGCGGTGGATACAAGGCGATCCAGGCCGTCCCCGACCCGGCCGTCGGCGGTCCCACCCTCAAGCTCACGTCCAGCTTGCGGCTCGGCATCGACGGGCGCACGGCGTCGGCCAGGACCCGGATGGTCAACGGCGACAAGGCGTACGTCGCCCTGTCCTGGTCACCGCTACCCGCGCCGTCGACGTGGGACGACGCCGCGCAGATGCTGTGGCGCACGCAGGAGTTCTGGCGCGAGTGGATCACGCAGGGCGTGTTCCCGGACCACCCGTGGCGGACGTACCTGCAGCGCAGCGCGCTGACCCTCAAGGGTCTGACGTACGCGCCGACGGGGGCGCTGCTGGCGGCCGCGACGACGAGCCTGCCCGAGACCCCCGGCGGCGAGCGCAACTGGGACTACCGCTACGCGTGGATCCGCGACTCGACGTTCGCCCTGTGGGGGCTGTACACGCTGGGCCTGGACCGGGAGGCGAACGACTTCTTCGCGTTCATCCACGACGTCTGCCGCGACAACAAGGACCTGCAGATCATGTACGGCGTGGGCGGGGAGGACACGCTCGAGGAGACCGAGCTGACCAACCTGACCGGCTACGAGGGCGCGAGCCCGGTGCGGATCGGCAACGGCGCGTACGACCAGGCGCAGCACGACGTCTGGGGTGCCGTGCTGGACTCCGTCTATCTGCACACCAAGTCGCGCGAGCAGCTCCCCGAGGCGCTGTGGCCGGTGCTCAAGCGACAGGTCGAGGAGGCCATCAAGCACTGGCACGAGCCGGACCGCGGCATCTGGGAGGTGCGCGGCGAGCCGCAGCACTTCGTGTCCAGCAAGCTCATGTGCTGGGTGGCGCTGGACCGGGGGGCGCGTCTGGCACGGATGCACGACGAGCCGGACTTCGCCGAGCAGTGGAGCAAGCTGGCCGACGAGATCCACGCGGACATCTGCGCGAACGGCGTCGACTCGCGCGGCGTGTTCGTGCAGCGCTACGGCTCCGTCGCGCTCGACGCGTCGCTGCTGCTCATCCCGCTGCTGCGCTTCCTGCCGCCCGACGACCCGCGCGTGCGCGCCACCGTCCTGGCGATCGCCGACGAGCTCACGGTGGACGGCCTCGTGCTGCGTTACAAGGTCGAGGAGACCGACGACGGCCTGGAGGGCGAGGAGGGGACGTTCACCATCTGCTCGTTCTGGCTGGTCTCCGCGCTCGTGGAGATCGGCGAGCTCGATCGCGGCCGCGCCCTGTGCGAGCGGCTGCTGTCGTTCGCGAGCACCCTCAACCTCTACGCCGAGGAGATCGAGCCGCGCTCCGGCCGGCACCTGGGCAACTTCCCGCAGGCGTTCACGCACCTGGCGCTCATCAACGCGGCCATGCACGTGATCCGCGCCGAGGAGAACCTGGGCCACGACGGCGTCCACTTCGAGCCGCCGAACCGCGGCGGGTGATCAGTCCGGGTCCTGCGTGTACGGCTGGCCCGGGCTGAACGGCCACTCCTCGAAGCGGTCCACACGCCCGTCGTCGGCGAAGTGCAGGACCCACAGGTCGCGGTACTCGCGCGGCGGGTCGTCGGTGTAGTGCACCTCGGCGCGCACGACCGCCGTCGGCCACTGCACCGCCACCAGCTCCCACGTCCACGTGAACGGCGCGGGGTCAGGCCACCACGCTCGCACCGCGGCGAGGTCCAGCGGCTCCTCGTACGGCGAGCGCCAGTACCGCACGTCGTCGGTGAACAGGCGGTCGAGGCCGTCGTCCTCGCGCCACACGCGCTCGTAGTCGGTGACCCAGGCGGTCACGACAGCGTCGGCATCCATCCTCCCGAGCGTGCTCCCGGTGCCGCGGACGCGCAACCGGTCTCAGCCCTCGCGGCGCGTGCCGCCCAGTCCCTGGCGGTCGGCGGTCAGCGAGACGTCGACGAGGTCGTCGTGCACCGAGGCCCGCACGAGCGCGTCCATCCGGTCGGCGATCGCGCGAAGCGCAGGCGCCTTGGCGTCGTCGACGTCCGCCGTCAGGTCGTCCAGGATCGCGGTGACGCGGCGGGAGACCTGCGGCTGCTCCCGGCCGTAGATGACGATCTCGAGCAGTGCCAGGTCGACGACGTCGGCCCAGGTGGGCCGCCTGATGACGACGACGCCCGATCCGGCCGCCACCGCGCGCGACCCCAGCTCCAGGGTCGCGGCCTCCCGGAGGACGTCCTCGATCTCGTCGAGCGAGCGCACAGCCGTCGTCGGATCGTTGACCGCGGGCGACAGGCCCCGCAGCGCCACGTCGACCAGCAGGCGCAGGGCGTACAGGGGGTCGTAGCGCAACGAGCGCTCGACGTCGACGACGATCGTCGACTCCAGCCCGCGCGTCGGCACCGGCCCGTGCACCTGCATGACGGGAGTCCCGCGGGAGACGGCGTCGCCCACCCGGACCAGCAGCTCGATCCGACCGCCGCTGCGTCGCGCGACCCGCATCAGGCGGCGCAGCTCGACGGCCACGACCTGACCGGTCGAGCCTCGGTGTCGCACCAGCGCGGACGGTCGGTCGTCGTCCGGCGGGACCCCGACCTCCACGCCCTCGCTGTTCTCCTCGCGCTGGCGCCACCGGTGCCCGAGCTCGGCCCGGGCCGCCCGACCGAGCCGGGCCAGCACCGCATCGACGCGTACGCGCGCACCCACGGAGTGGAGCAGCGTGATGAACGCGAGCAGGCTCGCGAGCAGCAGCGCGACGCCCACCAGCACCGTCATCTCCGGCGTCTTGGCGCGCGGACCGTCGTGGACGGTCAGCAAGGACAGGAACGAGAAGGTGGCCGTGCTGAGGAAGACGGCCAGGATCACCTGCGTGCTGCGTGCGCGCAGGAAGTAGCTGACCGTGCGCGGCGAGTACTGGCTCGAGCCGAACTGCAGCAGCAGCACGACGAACGAGAACACGAAGCCGGTGAAGGTCACCATGCCGCCGCCGACGGCGGTCAGGATCGAGCTCACCGAGTCCGCGCTGATGTCGTCGAGCGCGTCGACGTGGACGTCCGCACGCCCCGTGAGCGACGCCAGGACGATCCCGACCAGCACGCCGATCGTCGGGATCACCCAGAACGCGCGCTCCCACCACAGCCGCACCCGCAGCCCGCCGTACCGGCGCATGCCCGCCTCGCTCGTCGTCGTCGGGCCTCGCCCTCGCCGGCCCTGAGGCCCGACGGTACTGACCGCGCGGACGTGTCAGCGCCGACGACGCGCCGACGACGCGCTGATGACGCGCAGCGCGCGACCGGGTGACGTGACGCACCCGTGCGCGTGCCCGACCAGCGCGGAACCCGCCCGACAGGGCAGACTCCCCGTGTGACCGACCTGCTCTCGTCGCCTCGGCCGACCGCCGACGCGTCCGACGACGACGCGCGGGCGCACACCCACCGGCCGGACTGGGGCTGGTTGACCGACCCGGACGACGTCCCGGACGAGCGCACGCTGAGCCGCGCGCGCGACGACGCCGAGCGGCTGCTCGCCAACCACGGCGTCACCTACGGCGCGGACAAGCCCGAGGGCGCGGGCCCGTGGCGGCTGGACCCCGAGCCGGTCATGGTCGACGAGGCGGAGTGGTCTGTGCTGGACGCGGGGCTGCGCCAGCGCGCGGAGCTGCTCGACGCGGTCCTGGTGGACCTGTACGGCTCGCGGCGGCTGCTCACGGACGCGCTGCTCCCGCCGACGACCGTCGTCGGGCACCCCGGCTTCCTGCGCGCGGCGGACGGCCTGCGCATGCCCGGCGGCCGCGAGCTGGTGCTCACGGCCACGGACCTGGTGCGCGACCCGGACGGCGGCTGGCGTGCCGTCGCCGACCGCACGCAGGCACCGTCCGGCGCGGGGTATGCGATGGAGGGACGCCGGGTCGTGTCCCAGGTGCTCGCCGGCGTGTACCGGCAGGCGTCCATCCAGCGGCTCGGCCCGTTCTTCCTGGCCCTGCGCGGTGCGCTGCGCGACGTCGCCCCCGCGTACGCCGAGCAGCCGCGGATCGTGCTGCTCACCTCCGGGACGGCCAGCGAGACGATCTTCGACCAGGCGTACCTCGCCTCCATGCTGGGCCTGCCGCTGGTCGAGGGCACCGACCTGCTGGTGCGCGAGGGCCGGCTGTGGATGCGCGGCCTCGAGGGGCTCGAGGCCGTCGACGTGGTGCTGCGGCGCGTGGACGCCGACTGGTGCGACCCGCTGGAGCTGCGCACCGGATCGCGGCTGGGCGTGCCGGGGCTGGTCCGGGCCGTGCGCGGCGGGACCGTGAGCGTCGTGAACCCGCTGGGCACGTCCGTGCTGGAGAACCCCGCGCTGCTCGCCTACCTGCCCCGGCTGGCGCGCACGGTGCTGGGCCAGGACCTGGAGCTCGCGTCGGCGCCCACGTGGTGGTGCGGCGAGACCGCGTCGCTGCAGCACGTGCTGGGCCGGCTCGACGAGCTCGTCCTGCTGCCCACCGAGCGCGGCACGGGCCCCGGTGTCATCGCCGGGTGGACGCTCGACGCCGCGGCTCGCGAGGCGCTCGCCGCGCGGATCACGGCCGAGCCGTGGGCCTGGGCCGCGCAGGAGGCGACGCGGCACGGTCAGCCGGCCGGTTCCACGCAGGCCGGCATGCTGCGCACGTACGCCGTCGCGCACCGCGGCTCGTACACCGTGATGGCTGGGGGGCTGGCGCGCGTCTCGGACTCGGAGGTCGTGTCCTCGTCGTCGGGCGCCGTCGCCAAGGACGTCTGGGTGCTGTCCTCGCAGCCCGACGCGGGCGGCGACGACTCTGCGTCGCCCGTCGACCTGGCGCCCGTCGACCTCGATCTCGCGCCCGCCGGCCGCCGCAGCGGCACGGGCATCTCCGCGCGCATCGCCGAGAACCTGTGGTGGATGGGCCGCTACGCGGAGCGCTCCGAGGACCGCGCCCGCGTGCTGCGCGTCGTCGTCGACCGGTGGGACGACCACCACGGACGGCCGCGGTCCGCCGGCGGGCGGGCGCTCGCCGTGCTCGTCGCGAGCGCGGAACCGGCCGACGAGCAGACGGGGGCGAGCCTGCGTGCGCTCGTCCTCGACACCCGCACCACGACGTCGGTGGCGGCGGCGCTGCGCCGGCTCGGCACATCCGCCGCGACCGTGCGCGACCAGCTGTCGTCGGACACGTTCGCCCCGCTGGCCCGCATCGACCGGTCCCTGCGGGCCGAGCGGGCGCGTCGTCGGCCCGGCGCGGACGACGGGCTGGACCTGCGGCTCGACGACGCCGGCGCGGCGACCGCCGGGCTGCGGCCCGCGCTGGACCAGGTGCTCGAGGGTCTGCTGTCCGTCGCGGGCATCGCGGCCGAGGGTCTGGTCCGGGACGTGGGCTGGCGGTTCCTGGACGCCGGTCGCCGCATCGAGCGCGCGCAGCACGTGGTGGACCACCTGCACGCGACCCTGGTGGAGCGGCGGCCCGCGAGCGTCGAGAGCCACGTGGTGGACTCGGTGGTGCTGGCGCACGACTCGTCGATCACGTTCCGTCGCCGCTACGCGTCGGACGCAGGCGCGGCCGACGTGCTGGACCTGCTTCTGCTGGACCGCACCAACCCGCGCTCGCTCGCGTTCCAGCTGGACCGGCTCGGCGCCGAGCTGGGCACGGTGCCGGCCGCGGAGCACCTTCTGTCCGACGTCCGGGACCTGCTGGCCGAGCTCGACCCGGCGGCCGTCACCGCGGGCGAAGGCCGGCGCGACCGGCTCGGTGAGGCGCTGGAGTCGATGGCGTGGCGGCTGCGCTCCGCCGCGGACGAGATCCAGCGCGTGCACTTCGCCCGGCCCGGCCCCAGCCGCGCGCTCGAGGACCCGTGGGACGCGGCCGACGAGACGGAACGCCCATGACACGCACCTACGACCTGGTGCACCGCACCACCTACACGTACGGCGGTCCCGTCACCGACTCCTACGGCCGCACCACCATGACGCCGCGCGACCTGCCGGGGCAGGCGGTGCACACGTCCGTCGTCGAGCTGGACCCGCCGCCCTCCGACACGGCCGGCCACATCGACTTCTACGGCAACCGCACCACCTATTACAACGTCACCGAGCCCCACACCCGGCTCGTCGTCACCTCAAGGTCCACCATCGAGATCAGCCGGGTGGCCGCGACGCTCGACTCGCTGCCCGTGGTGCCGTGGGAGGACGTGGTGCGATCGGTCGACGAGGGCGACCTCGCCGCCGCCGTCTCCCCCGACGTGCTCGTCGCGCTCCGCGAGATGGTGCTGCCGTCCGTGCACGCGGTGCCGGGACCCGAGGTGCTGGAGTGGGCGGCGCCGTCGTTCACCCCGGGCCGTCCCCTGGGCGAGGTGCTCGTCGACCTGGCCCACCGGATCCGCACCGAGATCACCTACCGGTCCGGCTCCACGACCGTCAGCACGACACAGGCGCAGCTGCTCGCCCAGCGCGCGGGCGTCTGCCAGGACTTCGCGCACCTGATGATCGCCGCGCTGCGCGCCCACGGGCTGCCCGCGCGGTACGTGTCCGGGTACATCGAGACCCGCCCCCCGGCCGGGCGCGAGAAGCTGCGCGGCGCCGACGCGTCGCACGCCTGGCTCGCCGCGTGGCTTCCCGGCGCCGGTTGGGTGGACATCGACCCGACCAACGACCAGTTCGTCGACGACCGGTACGTGGTCCTCGGTTGGGGACGCGACTACCACGACGTCCCGCCGCTGCGGGGGGTCATCTTCACCGAGGGCTCGGGCTCGAAGCTGACGGTGGCGGTCGACCTGGTCCCGTCGGGCACCCCCCGCTTCGTCTGACCTGGCTCAGGGCCGCGTCGCGCGCGTTCTCAGGTCGTCGGAGGCGACGACGAAGGCGCCGGCGTCCAGCACCGTGCCGCCGACGGCCCGCCACAAGGCCGCCGTCGCCCGGGCGATCGCCGGGGACACGCGCTGGCGGGCGATGACGTGCAGCGGGGACGGGTCCTCGACGTCGAGCTCGGCCGGCTCCAACGGCTCCCACGCCACCCGGTAGGCCCAGGGACCGTGCTCGCGCCAGTCGACCGCCGCGAGCGCCGGCGGCTGCGTGCCTCGGTCGAGCCGGATCGTCACGGCGCCGTCGTACTCGTAGGTCGCGGTGAGCGCGAAGGGCTGCGGGCCGGAGCCGTAGGCGTGCGGGACGTCGGACGGCGCCAGCCGCGCACCGCTGAGCGCGGGGCGGACGAGCGCGACGGCGTCGGCGGCGGTCATCGGCTCGGCCGACCACAGGGTGAGGTCGGGGCGGGCGTCGGGGTCGGGGACCAGCGAGCGCTGCCGGTTCGCCGATGCGACCATCCCGGCGCTGCGGCGCGCGGCGGCCGTCATCCACTGCGTCGCACGGCGGTCGGCGGCCGTCGCCGCCGGGCCCGGTCGGGCCTGGAGGCCGTAGACGTCGACGGCGCCCGCGCCGGTCCCGGTCTCAGGGCCGTCGACCGCGAACGGGCCGACGAGCGCGGTGTCGTCGTCGAGCCGGAGCAGCCCGTCGACCGCGGCCGTCTCCGCGACGGCGATCCCGCGGAACCGCGCACCCGTGGGTCGGGAGGCCGCGACGGCGGCGACCGGTTCGCGTTCCCACGCCACGTGCGGGTACCAGGCCGCGGCCAGCGCGCGGACGTCGGTGCCGCGGGGGACGACGAGGACGTGGTGCCCGTCGAGCGCGGTGGGCAGGGCCCGGACCAGGGTCATGACCGGAAACTAGCGGTCGAATGCTGCCGCGAGGTTTCCGGCGTGATGCGGGCAGCCGCCACCGAAACGAATCAGTTGTCCACAGGCTTCACCCGCTGTACCCACGGGTGTGGACGACATCTGTGGACAACTCGTCAGGCGCCGACGTCGTGCAGGTGGTGGACCACGTCGTGCAGGAAGTACTGCCCGAGCGTCCGGACCGTGAAGACCGACCCGTTCGAGCGCCGGCCCGTCCGCTCCCACGCGTCGTCGGGCACCGCGTCGAACCGGTCCGCGACCACGTCGGCGGCGTCGGCGAGCTGCTCGGCGACCACGGTCGGGTCCTGCAGGTCGTAGCGCTCCGCGAGCGCGGTGGCGTCCTGGTCCCAGTTCGCGAACGGCGGGTCGTCCTGGTCGAGCATCAGCGCGAGCCGCCCGTCGAACACCCCGAAGACGTCACGCACGTGCGCGCCGTACTCGAGCGTCGACCACGTGGTGGGCGACGGGCGTCGGCGCACGTCGTCGCGGTGCAGCGCGGCGACCCAGCGCGGCGCCAGGTCGCGGACGGTCGCGCCGATCGACGTCGGGTCGACGTCGGCGGCCGCGAACCCGCACTCCGGGCAGCGCTCGCGCAGCACCCAGGTCCAGTCCTTGTCGTCGGGCTCGATGGCGGGGGCGTCGGACGTCGTCATGGCCAGAACGCTAGGGCCCGCACGGCCCCGGCGTCGACGGTGTTCCACGCCGGCCGACCTTCGCTCCCCCACTCGTCGCGCTACAGCACTCCCGCCGCCTGGAGCCGCGCGAACTCGTCGTCGGTCAGCAGCCGCGAGCGGATCAGGAACCGCACGCCCTCGGGCGCCTCGAGCGAGAACCCCGCGCCCCGTCCCGGCACCACGTCGATGGTGAGGTGCGTGTGCTTCCAGTACTCGTACTGCGCCTTCGTCATCCACACGGGCACGACGACGCCGTCGCCCAGGTCCAGGTCGCCCAGGTGCTCGTCGACGTCACCGGTCAGGAAGTCGCCCGCCGGGTAGCACATGGGCGACGAGCCGTCGCAGCAGCCCCCCGACTGGTGGATCATCAGCTCGCCGTGCTGATCGCGCAGGCTGCGCAGCATCTGCGCCGCCGCGTCGGTCACGGCGACCCGCTCCGGCACGGCACCGGCGCCGCGGCTCTCGTCGTGCGTCGACTCGTCGTGCGTCGTCTCCTCGGACCCCATCACGCTCACGTCGCACCTCCTCGTGCACTTCGAGTAGAACGCCGCGGCGGCGTTCGCGCATCACGACGTCGTCGGCCGGACCCGCCAGGTCGCGACGAATCCCGCACGTCCCGTGACGGAGGTGAACGTGAGCGACCCCCCTGCGGCCCCACGCGCGACGACCGCTGTCCCAGGACGTGCGGGATCCGCAGCACGGCCGGGGCGGCGGTCGTCGGCGCACATCGCCCCGGCCGTTCCCCCGGACTGCTGTCCGGCGCGGCTCCCTCGACCCGATCCGTCAGAAGAAGCCGAGCTTGGTGCCCGAGTAGCTGACCAGCAGGTTCTTGGTCTGCTGGTAGTGGTCGAGCATCATCTTGTGGTTCTCGCGGCCGACGCCGGAGCCCTTGTAGCCGCCGAACGCCGCCGCCGCCGGGTATGCGTGGTAGCAGTTGGTCCACACGCGGCCGGCCTCGATGTCGCGGCCGGCCCGGTAGGCGATGTTGGCCTCCCGGGACCACACGCCGGCGCCCAGTCCGTAGAGCGTGTCGTTGGCGGTGTGGATGGCGTCGGAGTAGTCGCTGAAGCTCGTGACCGCGACGACCGGTCCGAAGATCTCCTCCTGGAAGATCCGCATCGAGTTCTTGCCCTCGAAGATCGTCGGCTGCACGTAGTAGCCGTCGGCCAGGTCGCCGTCCAGGTGCGCCCGCGCACCGCCCGTCAGGACCTTGGCGCCCTCGGCGCGGCCGATGTCCAGGTAGGACAGGATCTTCTCGAGCTGGTCGTTGGACGCCTGAGCGCCGATCATCGTGTCGGTGTCGAGCGGGTTGCCCTGCTTGATGGCCTCCACGCGGGCGACGCCGTCCGCGATGAACCCGTCGTAGATCGACTCCTGGATCAGGGCGCGCGACGGGCAGGTGCAGACCTCGCCCTGGTTGAGGGCGAACATCGCGAAGCCCTCCATCGCCTTGTCGTAGAAGTCGTCCTTCTCCCGGGCGACGTCCTCGAAGAAGATGTTGGGGCTCTTGCCACCCAGCTCGAGGGTGACCGGGATGATGTTCTGGGACGCGTACTGCATGATCAGGCGGCCCGTGGTGGTCTCACCGGTGAAGGCGATCTTGCGGATGCGGGGCGACGACGCGAGCGGCTTGCCCGCCTCGGCACCGAACCCGTTCACCACGTTGACCACGCCCGGGGGAAGCAGGTCCGCGATCAGCTCCATGAGCAGCAGGATCGACGCCGGCGTCTGCTCCGCCGGCTTCAGCACCACGCAGTTGCCGGCCGCGAGCGCCGGCGCCAGCTTCCACGTGGCCATGAGGATCGGGAAGTTCCACGGGATGATCTGCCCGACCACGCCCAGCGGCTCGTGGAAGTGGTAGGCGATCGTGTCGCCGTCGATCTCCGAGATCGACCCCTCCTGCGCGCGGATCGCCCCCGCGAAGTAGCGGAAGTGGTCGATCGCGAGCGGCATGTCGGCGGCGAGCGTCTCGCGGACCGGCTTGCCGTTCTCCCACGTCTCGGCCACCGCGAGCAGCTCGAGGTTCTCCTCCATGCGGTCGGCGATCTTGTTGAGGACCAGGGCCCGCTCCGTGGCGGACGTCTTGCCCCAGCTGCGGGCCGCACCGTGGGCGGCGTCGAGCGCGCGCTCGATGTCGTCGGCATCACCGCGCGCCACCTCGCAGAACGTCTTGCCGGTGACGGGGCTGGGGTTCTCGAAGTAGCGGCCGGCGGCCGGGGCGACGTACTCGCCGCCGATCCAGTGGTCGTAGCGGTCGCGGTACGTGGCGGGGCTGCCGGGCTGTCCCGGTGCTGCGTAGACGGTCATCGCGCCTCCTGGCAGGTCAGGCGGGCGCAAGGGGGTGTGACGCCCGCAGGACGCGGCCTCGTCGCCCCGTCCTGCGCCGACGGTAGGACGCCGACCGTTGCACCAACGTTGCAGCTGCCCGACACCACGAATCGCTACGCCAACAGGTCGCGCTCGATCCGGGCCAGGTGGGCGTGCGCGCGCAGGTGCGAGGCGGACCCGGGGCGGCTCGCGTCCGCCATGGCCTCCCAGACCTGCCAGTCGTCGGCGCCCTCGTCGGACGCGGCCCACCGGGCCAGGGCCTCCACGTCGCGCGACGCGAGCACGGCGGAGCGAACGTCGTCGGCCAGGTCCGCGCGCGCCCGCTCGACGCCCGGCGCCGCCGATCGCGCCAGCAGGGGACCTGCGTAGGCGGCCAGCGCACCGGCCACGTCGCCCACCGCGAGCGCGGCGCGCACGGCGTCCGCGTCCGTCCGCAGAGGCCGGGTCAGCCGGTAGGGCCTGGACTCGCTGAGCAGCGGGCCGACGAGGCGTCGCAGACGCGAGACCTCCGCGCGGACCGTGACGCCCGACAGGTCGTGCTCGGACAGCAGGACCGCGAGCTGGTCCGCGGACAGGCCTGCGGGGTGCAGCGCGAGCAGCAGCAGGATCTCCGCGTGCCGGCCGCTCACGCGCTGCGTCGTGCCGTCGACGGTCAACGACCCGGACCGCGCACCCAGCACGCGCAGGGTCGGCTCCGGCGGGGCGGCGGGCGCGGTGCTCGTCGGGCCGGGTGCGCGCAGGGTTGCCTCGATGGCCGCGGCCGTGGCCCGGACCAGCCGCATCGCCAACGGGCTCGCCACGACGGAACCGCCCGTCACGTCCAGCACTCCCAGCACCCGGCCGCCGCCGTCGTGCAGCGGCACCGCCGTGCAGTTCCACGGCTGGACGGGCCGCGCCCAGTGCTCGTGCCCGACCACCTGCACCTCGCGGTCCGTGGCCAGCGCCGTGCCCGGTGCGTTGGTGCCCGCGCAGTCCTCGCGCCAGACCGCCCCCTCCACGAACCCCGCCGGCTCGACGCGGCGGCGGATGTTCTTGTCCCCCTCCACCCACAGCAGGCGTCCGTGCTGGTCCGTGAGCGCGGTGACCCAGTCCGGGTCCGCGTCGAGCAGCAACGATCGGACCGCGGGCAGCACGCCGGCCAGCGGGTGCTCACGCCGCAGGCCGGCCAGGTCGTTCAGGGTGACGTCCACGGGGGGCGCGGACACGTCCGGGTCCACGCCGCTGCGCCGGCTGCGACGCCAGGAGTCGACGACCAGCCGCCGCACGCTGCGCGCCGGGGCGCGGCCGGTGGTGACGAACACGTCGTGCGCGCTGCTGACGCGAGCGGGGTCGGCGGGCGCCCGGTCCGGCCGCGCGGCATCCGGACGAAGGGCCTCGCGCCGCGCGGCATCCGGACGAGGGGTCCCGCGCCGCGCGGCATCCGGGCGTGCGGCATCGACCCGTGCGCTCGTCGTCACCGACATGGGGCCTCCCGCCCGGCCGCTGTCCGACCACCGCGCGACGCCGTCGTCGTCAGGAACCGGACACAGCGAGTGTAGGTTCGCGCGTCGCTGCGCACATCCCCCACCGCATCACGCTTCCGCACGATTCCGGCGATCGGCCTCTCGCCGACGTCGCTGGCACAGACGTCGCTGGCACAGACGTCGGTGGTACAGCAACCAGCCGGGCACCCGCCGGCGTCCGCGTCCCGATTTGCTGACGTTCTGTGCGAGGATGTCACCATGCCCAAGATCATCGGCGGGTCGCTGCACGAGCACCGTGAGCAGACCCGGCAGAAGCTCTTCGCGGCGCTGTCGACCCTCATGGCCGAGCAGGGCTTCGACGCCATCACCCTCGCCGAGATCGCGCAGGCGGCCGGCGTCGGCCGCACGGCGGTGTACAACCACTTCCCGGACAAGGAAGCGCTGCTCCTGGGGTTCATCACCCACGAGACCGACCAGTACGCGGCCACCCTGCAACGCTCGCTCGACGACATCGACGACCCGGTCGAGCAGCTGCGCACCTACGTCCGCCAGCAGGCCAACCTCAAGCGCGTCTACCACGTGGCCCCCGGCCCGGAGCTGCGCTCGGTGCTGTCCCGCACGGCCCAGCAGCGGGTCCGGGAGCACGTCGTCATCGTCGAGAAGGTGCTGCGCGACATCCTGTCCGCCGGCATCGAGTCGGGCGCGTTCCCCGAGCAGGACCTCGACACGACGGTGCCCCTGGTCAACGCGTGCCTGTCGGGCCGCGGCGTGCCCGATGACGGCCCCGCTCGCGAGCGTGCGATCGCCCAGACCGAGGCGTTCGTGCTGCGCGCCGTCGGCGCGCCCGTGCTGGTCCCGGCCTGACCGGGGTGGCGGGTCAGGGCAGCGGCCGCGGGCGGTCGTCCGGTCGGGCGTCGGGTCACGGTGGCGCAGGACGGTCCGACGAAGGCCGCGGAGGCACCGGGCGCGGCGGTGCTGGTCGCGGAGGTGCTGGTCGCGGCGAGGGCAAACGAGGGACGTCGAGCCGGCGCGATGCCGGTCGAGCAGGGGCGGACCGTCCTCAGGGCGCTCGCCGTGGTCCTGTCACAGATCGCGGCACCGCCGGACGCGTGGCCAGCACGGCGCCGACCGTCGTCGAGCTGACGTTCCTGCCGGGGCTCGCGGACGTGCTGCGCGACGAGGTCGCCGAGGTGCTGCACCCGAAGCGCCCGGCCACCCTCGTGCCCGGCCGCTCCGACGCCCTGGTCCTCACGCTTCCGGGAGCCCTGTCCGAGGTTCGCCGCCTCACGACGGCCGTCGCCGCGTTCGTCGTGCTGCACTTCGACGTTCCGCGGCCCAAGTCGCTGACCAGCGGCGACCACCTGCGCCGCATCGTCGACGCGGTCTACGCCTCCCTGCGCGTGGCCGGCTCGTCCACGTTCCGCTTCGAGGCCGCGGGCAGCGACTCCACGGTCTTCGCGCGGCTGGCCTCCGAGCTCAACGCAGCCACCGGTCTCAAGCACGACGAGAAGGACGGCGAGCTCGTCGTCCGGGTCCGCCGCGGCGTCGTACGCGGAAGCGACGCCCGCACATCCGAGGCAGATCCCGGCTGGGACGTCCTGGTCCGTGTCGGCAACCGCCCGTTGTCGGCACGCCCGTGGCGCGTCGCGGACTACCCAGGTGCGGTGAACGCGACGATCGCCGCCGCGATGGTGCGGCTCGCGGGCGTGGACGCCGACGATCGCGTCGCCAACCTCATGTGCGGCTCGGGCACGCTGCTCATCGAGCGGCTGCTCGCCGGTCCAGCCGCCGTCGCGACCGGCATCGACCTCGCAACCGACGCGGTCGAGGCGTCGCGCGCCAACCTCGAGGCGGCCGCCCTCCAACGCAAGGCGACGCTCCAGACCGCCGATATCGCCGCAGCCGACGGCGCCTACGATCTGCTGCTCGCCGACCCACCCTGGGGCACCATCCACGGCAGCCACGCGACCAACGCGGATCTTCACGCGACCCTGCTCCGCGAGGCGCACCGCCTCGCGGCACCGGGCGCGAGGCTCGTCGTCCTCACGCACGAGATCAAGGTCATGGAACGCTGCCTGCGAGAGACCGACCTGTGGGCGGTCCGCTCCGAGACCCGCGTCTTCGCCAAGGGTCACCACCCGCGCATCTATCTCCTGGACCGAACCTGACTCGGGCCGTGGCGCTCCCGTCCGTGCGCTCCCACCGAGACCAGCCACTCCGTGCGCTCGAGCCGCGACGACTCGGTCCCGGCACGAGGGCCGCGGCGACCCGGCCCCGGCAGTTGCCGGATGAAGCAGACCCGGCACTCAGGCACTCACGCGACGTGGCAACCCCAGCGCTCACGTGACGAGGCGGCTCCACCGCTCACGTGTCGGGGCGGCCCGTGCGCGATCGGGTCACGACCTGCTCGGTCGGTACCTGTTGGGCGTGTGATGGTTGCAGAGGGCGTCGAGCATGCGGGCGGGCGAGCCAGCAGCGCGGCGCCAGCCGTCGTCGCTAGAGGGCCTGCCCGCGCGGTCTGCGCCGGCGCGGTTGCTGCCGGCGCGGTCGCCGTCAGCCCGGTTGCTGCCGACGCGTTCCGTAGCCGGGTTGCCGGGTCTTGCGTCGGTGAGGGTGCGTAGCCACGCGGGTGGTCTGAGCTCTGGCACGTTCTCGCGCATGCGGATCTGCCAGCCGGACGTGTCGATGGTGCGGTGGTGGTACCAGCACAGCAGGACGCCGTTGTCGGTGTGCGTGCCGTCAGGGTCGTCGTCGTGCGGGGTCACGTGGTGGACCTCGCACCAGCCCGCGGGGACGTGGCAGCCGGGGATGACGCAGCCTCCGTCGCGCAGGGTGATGGCGCGTCGTTGGTGGCCGGTGAAACAGCGTTCGGGCGACCACAGGCCGACCACCGCTCCCGCGTCGTCGAACGCGACCCGCTGGATCGCGCCTGCGCATGCGAGCTGGCGGACCGCGGCCATCGAGAGCGGCACCTGGCCGCCAAGCGTGTCGCCCGTGAACACGACTCCGGTTCCGTGCCCGGCCGCGAGATCCGATGCGCGCGTCGCGACGAGGACCGTGGGTGAGTTGCCGGCCAGGGAACGTCGGTCGGCGATCCGCCCAGCGGCCTGAAGCGCCATCGCCAGGATGTCGTGCATGAGCTGGGGTGCAGTGCGAGGGTCGGGCGCGACGTCCGCCTCCTCGTTCGTGGCCGCCGAGTCGAGGTGGTCGGACTCGTCAGGGGTGCACTCGCCGGCGGCGGTCGGGCCAGCTGTCTCTTCACCACCCGCGGCAGTCGCGAAGTCGCCAGCCGCACACTCGCCGGCCGCGTGGGCGGCCCACGCGCTCGGGTCGGGAACGGCGGGGGTGCGGGGGTTGGTGCAGGCGTCAGCGTAGGCACGCAGGGAAGCGGCGACCTCCGGCAGGAGCAGACCGCTGAGCCGCACGAGCCCGTGGTGCAGGCCCCCCAGCTTGAGCGAGCGGTGCGCGAGCTCCGTCTCGGCGGGTTCTGTACCGTCCTGGTCCAAGAACGCGGCCCACGTCGCGGCCTGGATCCGTGCCGAGTCCGCATCGACCGGCGGCACACCATCAGCGTGCTCGGCAGCGCACCCGCCGACGAGCTCCTCCTCGGCGACCTGCACCGCCGCGGCACCCGCGAACCCGCGCACCGGGTTGAGGTTGTCGACGATGCTCAACGCCGCATCGATGTTGAGCCGCCCATCACGCAGCGCATCGGCGACGTACGGGAACGTCGCCGGCAGAGCCGCACCGCTCAGTGCGGTCGACTCCTGCGTCGCCCGACCGAGACGTATCCAGCGTGAGACCGACGACTGCGCGGCACCGGTGACCCGGCGGATCAGCTCCCGCGAGGTCCGGCATCCGCGGCTGCGCGCCAGGCTGTCGGCACCGCGACCGCTGCGCTCGTCGACCTGGACCGCCAACGCGCCACGCCATACCTCGACGTGGCGCGCGAGAGCTTCGACGTCCGCGAGCCCGCTCAGCAGATCCTCGTCCGACCACGCCGCGACCTCGCCCGACAGCGACCACCCAGGCTGCGCATCAGCACCCGCCTGGTCGTCGCTGGCACGCCCTCCGAAATCGGCACCACCATCACCAGAACCCGCGCCGAGCGCGGAACGCACGAGCGCTCCTGCATCGACGATCCGGTCTCTGGCCATGGCTCGATCGTGACACCCGCCCTCGCGGCAAAACCGTACGCACGTTCGATTGTGGACAGGGATGCTCGCCCACATGACACGCGGTCACCCGGGCGCAGCCGCAGCGACGCGACGGCCCGCCGCGGAGGCCCCCGAAGCGACTTTCCGGGCGCGCGGGCAGCGGGGGCAAGGCACCCGCGTCGAAGCCTCGTCATCCGGCACGATGTCCCCGTGCCCACGAAGCCGAAGAAGCCGCCCATCGACAAGAGAGCGATCCGCGAGCGCCTCGAGTACGCACAGGCACGCGGCCTGCTCGTCAACGTCCGCCGGTGGATCCCTCGCTCCGACCGGATCGACGGCTTCGTCGTCACGATCGGCACGCACTGGGTGGTCCTCCAGAGGCTGTCCGACCGGGTCACGTTCGACGGGTGGACGCTGCTTCGGCTCAAGGACGTGCAGGCGGTGTCGATCGAGGTCGACGCCGACGCGTTCGAGATCAAGGCGCTCAAGGCTCGTGGACAGTGGCCGCCGGTCTCGCCTGACCTGGACGCGGACGACGTCGCCGACGCGATCAGGTCGGCCGCGCGCATGTCACCGCTGGTCACCGTGCACGACGAGTTCGCCCGCCCGGACGTGTGCTGGATCGGGGCGGTCCGCTCCGTCGGCTCTCGCAAGGTGCACCTCGTCGAGGTCTCGCCGCGAGCCCGGTGGGCGAAGGACAGGTCCCGGTTCGCGCTGGCCGACATCACGCGCCTGGACGTCGGCGCGGGGTACGAGGAGGCGCTCTACCTGGCCGCGGGCCCTGCGCCGGCCCGCGAGGCTGCCGGACGGACCGCCTGACTCAGGCTCGGGCGCGAACGGCGATCGCCTCCGCCTCGTGGGCGGCGATCCACTCGTCGGTGCGCTGCCACGAGTCGAACAGCCACTGCTCCTGGGCTTCGCGGTCGCGCGGGATCGCGGTGGGCGGCACGGACCAACCCTTCATCACGATCCGCTTGTCGACGGGCAGCGCGCGCCAGATGTCGTGCACGGTCACCAGGTCGTCGAGCCCGGTGTGCCCGACGAAGACGACGCCGGCTTGCGGGGCCTGCTCGAGCGCCGCCAGCATGCCGCCGGAGTGCGGGGCCATGACGTTGACCATCTGCTCGGCCTGGGCGGCGAGGTCGTCACGACCCTGTGAGCGCAGCGTCTCGATGCGGGCCAGGCGCCGGCGGGGCGTGACGTTGCCGCCTTCCGGGAAGATCAGCAGCGCGCTGTGCTCGTCAAGGTCGCGGGCCAGGCCGCCCACCGCGTCGGACTGACCGGGCGCCCCGTGCCGTCGCGCCTTGCGCGGGGTCACGAACTGCGTGGGCAGGCGGTTGAGCAGCACGTCGATGGCCGGGTCCCACTGCAGGGTGTCCTTGAGGACGATGCGGGGGCGGCGGTCGAACCAGTTGAGCAGGGCGTGGACCAGGATGAACGAGTCGCCAGGGCCGGCGTGGCGGCTCGCGACGACGATCGGGGTGCCGGTCAGGACGTTGCCCAGGTCGGCGTCGACCACGTCGATCTCGAGACGCAGCGTCCAGCGCACCTGCCAGAAGAAGAGCTGCAGCATGCGCCGCGCCAGCCGGTAGTGGGCGCGCTCGAAGGCGGGCCGCCGGATCCAGATCCCGAACCCCGAGCCGACCCACAGCCCGAACAGCGCCACCAGGCACGCGGCGTCCCAGATCACGTAGAAGCTGGCCATCCAGATGATGCGGACCAGGCGCAGCCTGCCGGGCAGGATCCAGGCCAGCAAGCCGCCGACGACGATCACGAGCATGGCCGTCGTCGGGATCAGGACCACCGCCAGCAGGACCATGGCGGGTGCGAGCACGAGCCGGCGCACCAGGCGCGGGGGCAGCCGCCAGGTCACCGCTCCTCCAGGTAGGCGGCCGTCGCAGCGTATGCGCGCTCGATCCGCGCCTTCGTCGCGTCCATGCGCTTGTAGGACCCGAGCTTCTCGTCGCCCTTCCCGGGGCCGCCGCTGGGCAGGACATGCACCGTCACACCGTCGGGCACGTCGGCCAGCTCGCGCGCGAACCGGTGCCGGCGCGCGATCTCGAAGCTCACGCGAGCCACCTCGGACGGCTTCTCCGGCGCGACCAGCGACTCCTCGATCCTGCCCACCTGCAGCACGTAGATCTGCGTCGCCCCGCGGCGCACGGCCTCGCCCAGCGGGATCGAGTTCACCATGCCGCCGTCGACGAAGTGCTCACCGTCGATCACCGTCGCGGGAAGCACGCCCGGCACGGACGACGACGCGAGCACCGCCGGGATGAGCGGCCCGGCGTCGAACCACCGCTCGGCGGCACGCTCGATGCTGGCCGCGGTCACCGCGAGCGGCAGGCGCAGCCCCTCGAACGTCGGCTCCTCGCCCAGCATCTCGACCAGCAGTGCGCGCAGCGGCGCCGGGTCGTTCAGGTGGGTGCGTGACTTGGCCAGCCGGTGCAGCTGCTTGGCCCACGAGTCGCCGTAGATGGCCGCGGCGGCCGGTGATGCCCAGGCCTCCATGAGCCGGTCGACGACGGCAGGGGTCGGGTCGTGCGCGATGGCAGCACCGTTGATCGCCCCGATGGACGTCCCGACGACGAGGTCCGGCACGATGCCCTCGTCGAACAGCGCACGCAGCATCCCCACCTGGACGGCGCCGCGCACACCGCCGCCTCCCAGCACGTACCCGACCTTCTCGTCCGCCACGGTGTCGATCGTGGCACGGGTGGCGGCCGAGTGGGTCGAGGAGCGGGTCGCGAGCCGTCAGGCGGGCTGCGACCGCGTTGCCGTGCTCGTCGTCGTGTCGTCGTCGGCCGCGCGACGGATCGCGGGCGTACCGCCGACCGCACGCTTGAGCACCGGCGCCAACGGCCGCTCGACGAGCCGGTGCACGAGCCAGGCCAGCCCGAGCATCCCGGCGATCGTCACGACCAGCACGACGTGCGGGTCCACGCCGCGGTCCGACAGCCACGTGATGACGTACCAGCCCAGGTGCTCGTGCAGCAGGTAGAAAGGGTAGGTCAGCAGGCCGGCGGTCGTCAGCCAGCGCCACCGCGCCCACCCCAACCAGCCGAGCGCCACCGCTCCCACCAGCAGGTACGACGCGGCGACGACGCCGATCACCACGATCCCCGAGCGCTGGATGTACATGTCGGTGCCGGGGTGCCACAGGTCGACGACCACCCGCCGCTGCCCCAGCGCGAAGCTCACCGCCACCAGCGCCCACAGCCCGGGGGTGCTGCCGAACCGGTGCACGAGGTACAGCGCCATGCCGCCGACGAAGAACGGGGCGTAGTCGGGCTGCAGGAGCTCGTCGAGCAGCGGCACGTCCATGCTGGTCACCAGCAGGCTCGCCACCAGCCACACCCAGCAGAACCGCAGCACCCTCGCGCGCGACGCACCCCCGCGCCACAGCACCGCGAGCGCGAACAGCACGTAGAACCAGGCCTCGACCCACAGCGTCCAGTCGACCCCCAGGATTCGCGGCGCCCCGGCGGGCACCTGCAGCAAGGTCAGGTTGACGAGGACGTCGTCAGCCCGGGGCGTCCCCGACACCTGAGGCCAGGCGACCATCGCGGCCACCAGCAGACCCAGCGCCACCCAGTACGCCGGGTAGACGCGGGCGACGCGCGACGCCGCGAACGCCCGCACGCTGCGCCCCCAGCCGCTCATGCAGATGACGAACCCGCTGATCAGGAAGAAGAGCTGGACGCCGATGGGCCCGTAGACGGCGACCGACGAGATGCGCGGGAACAGGTCGGACGGGTCCGCACCCCAGTGCTTGGTCATGTCCGACCGCGCCGTGTAGTGGTAGAAGCAGACCGCCAGCGCCGCGACGAGCCGCAGGCCGTCCAGCGCCCGCAACCGCGACCCGCGTGCGTTCGGTGCCGCCGTCGTGGGCAGGTCGCCCGCGGGCCCTGCGACCGGGTCCACGCGCGCCTCGTCGGTCGGCGCGGCGCTCTGGGTCGGCACGGTCTGGGTCATCCGCGGAAGTGTGGCAGCGCGGACGGAGGCCTCGGCATGCGGCGGGCAAGCGGTGGATGAACTCTGCGCCGCGACTGGCTGAACAGCCTCGGCGAGCCCCCCACACACAGTCCGCCCTCTCCGCGGTGAGTACCTGGTTGAGCGCGTCGTCGGGCCTGCACGGGACCGGCACCCCTCGCCGGCGGGAGAGAATGGTCCCGTGAGCGATCGTCTTCCCCGTGTCCGTGCGTCCGAGCTGGTGGGCCGCGGGTGGCTCAACACCGGGGGGCGCGACGTCACGCTCGCGGACCTGCGCGGCAAGATCGTGGTGCTCGACTTCTGGACGTTCTGCTGCATCAACTGCCTGCACGTCCTCGACGAGCTGCGCGAGCTGGAGGAGCAGCACCGCGACGTGCTCGTGATCGTCGGCGTCCACTCCCCCAAGTTCGCGCACGAGGCGGACCCCGTGGCGCTGGCTGCGGCCGTCGAGCGGTACGGGGTCGCGCACCCGGTGCTCGACGACCCCGAGCTCGTCACCTGGTCCGCGTACACCGCGCGGGCCTGGCCGACGCTCGTCGTGATCGACCCCGAGGGTTACGTCGTCGCGCAGATGGCCGGCGAGGGGCACCGGCACAACGTCGAGGTGCTGGTCAGCGAGCTGGTGGCCGAGCACGAGGCGAAGGGCACGCTGCACCGCGGCGACGGCCCGTACGTCCCGCCGGCACCGACGAGCGGCACGCTGCGCTTCCCGGCCAAGGCGATCGCGCTGCCGAACGGCAATCTGCTGGTCGCGGACGCGGGCCACCACACGCTCGCCGAGCTCGCGCCGGATGCCGAGACGCTTGTCCGCCGCATCGGCTCCGGCGAGCGCGGGCTCGTCGACGGCGGTCCCGACGACGCCCGCTTCAACGAACCCAACGGCCTGTGCCTGGTGCCCGACGAGCTTCGGACGTGGCTCGGCTACGACGTGCTCGTCGCCGACACCGTCAACCACGCGCTGCGCGGCGTCCGCCTGTCGGACGGCCACGTGACCACCGTCGCCGGCACGGGCGAGCAGTACATGGTCGGCGCGTCGGACAACGTGAGCGCTGCGGGTCCGCGCGGCCAGAAGCTGTCGTCTCCCTGGGACGTCGTGTGGTCGGCCGAGCTCGCAGCGTTCGTCGTCGCGATGGCCGGCAACCACACGCTGTGGGCGTTCGACGGCAAGCAGGGCTCGATCGATCACCTGGCCGGGACCATGAACGAGGGGCTGCTGGACGGCGCCGGCGCGGACGCCTGGTTCGCGCAGCCGTCCGGCCTCGCGGTGGCCGCCGACGGGCGCGTCTGGCTCGCCGACTCCGAGACGTCTGCGCTGCGCTGGCTGGACGCGCGGGACGTCACCGTCCACACCGCCGTCGGCGAGGGCTTGTTCGACTTCGGCCACCGCGACGGCCCGGCCGACGAGGCCCGGCTGCAGCACCCGCTCGGCGTCGCGGTCCTGCCCGATGGGTCGGTGGCGATCGCCGACACCTACAACGGCGCGGTCCGGCGGTACGCGGACGGTGAGGTCACGACGATCGCGTCGGGGCTGGCCGAGCCGAGCGGCTTCGTCGTCGTCCCCGACGGCCTCCTGGTGGTCGAGTCCGCCGCGCACCGCATCACGCGCGTCCCCCTGGCCGCGGGCGAGCGCGTCGACGGCGGCGCGCACCGCACGCAGCGCCCGGTCACCGACCTGGCGCCGGGCGAGGTCGCGCTCGACGTCGTCTTCACGCCCGCCTCCGGGCAGAAGTACGACGACCGCTACGGCCCGTCGACGCGGCTGCAGGTCTCGTCGACCCCGCCGGACCTGCTGCTCGACGGCGCCGGCGACGACGTCCCCCTCCTGCGCACGCTGCACCTGAACCCGCAGGTCAGCGAAGGTGTCCTGCACGTGACAGCGCACGCGGCGAGCTGCGACGACGACCCGTCGATCGAGTACCCGGCGTGCCACCTGAACGCCCAGGACTGGGGCGTGCCGGTGCGGGTGGTCGCGGGCGCGCCGACGAGCCTGACGCTGCCGCTGCACGGCTGAGCGCGCCCGGCTCGGCGGGCAGCGCTCAGGACGCCCCGACGACAGCCACGGCGGTCAGCGCCTCGAGCGCGGCCCGAACGGCTCCACCCTCGGCGGCGGTCGACGAGACGCCGATCTCCACCTGCCACGACCCGTGCTCGAGCGTCGTCGTCGACTGCGCCCCCTCGAGGTCGGCCGGGCTGCCACCGCGGGCGATGGCCGACGCCGTGTCGCCCCGCTTCATCAGCACCGCCCACGCCGACCCGCCGAGCGTCTCCGTCACGGCGGCGGCGAACGCGCACAATCGCGGGACCACGCCGGACTGCGCCGCGGCGATCGCCGCCGACCCGACCACGACGACGCGTTCCGCGGTCACCCCCGGATCGGCCGTCGGCGTCGCCACCTGCAGGCGGCGCGCCCGCGCACGCTTGGCCCGGTACTGCTCGACGTCCGCACGACGGAAGAGCTGGCGGGCCGACACCGGCCCGGAGACCGCCGTCGACGCGACGCCGTAGGAGATCGCCGCGCCGTGCGGCAGCGGGAACATGGCCAGCGTGCTGGACATCGTCTCGACCACCTCGGCCCGCCGACGACCGACGGTCACCAGCGCGAACTCGTCGCCGCCGATCCGCGCGGCCGTGGTCCCGGGAAGGGCGTCGGCCACGCGCCGCAGCACGTCCGCGACGGTGCGCAGCAGGTCGTCGCCGGCGTCGTGGCCCATCTGGTCGTTGACGCGCTTGAGCCCGTCCACGTCGCACATCACGATGCAGGTCTCGTCGCCCGACTCCAGCGCGCTCTCCGCGACGCTGTCCGCCACACGCCGGTTGGCCAGGCCCGTCAGCGGGTCGTCGGCGACCAGGTGGCGCACCTGGTCCTCGAGGTCCACGCGTGCGATGGCGCCGGCCGCGAGCGCCGCGAGAACCTCGGCGCGGGCCACGTCGTCGACGCTGAACAGGCCGCCGTCGCGCCTGCGGACGGCGTAGACCTGCCCCCAGACCGTCCCGTTGACGACGATCGGCGCCGCGAGCGCCGAACCCGCCCCGAGCTCGTCGAGCGTCGCGATCTCGACGGGGTCGCCGGCCTCGTGGTCGTCGGGCGTGACGGGCTCGCCGTTGATGTCGACCGCGTGCGCGACCCAGCTGGTGCGCTCGCGGATCAGGGCGCCCAGCGCCGGCCGGTCCTCGGCGCGGAACGACGACCGCACCACCCACAGGACCCGGGGGTCGGTCGGCATCGGCGTGATCTCGAGGATCCGGCACGTGTCCTGCTCGATCCGGCAGAACGCGACGCGCTGCGCGCCCAGGACGTCGACTCCCAGCCGGGTGGTCGTCGCCTGGACGTCCTCCAGCGTGCGGCACCGGTCCAGACCGTGGGCGGCGAGGGCGAGACCGCGCGCACCGACCAGCGCGGCGGCGGAACGTCGTCCCGCTCGCGCGCCCGGAGTCGCGGTACCTCGTCGTGTCACGCGCCCATCATCGTCCTTCGCGCCTCACCGCACGACCAGTTCGCCCCGCTTTTGGGACACGTCACCCGTACGCCCGCGTGTCGCCCGCGTGTCGGGGTGGGTTTCAGCCGACGGTCCTGCCGGCGTCCGAGGTCGCGCGGTGCAGGTCGCCCAGCTCACGGAACACCGCCTGGTTGAGCACGAACGCGGTCCGCGCCTCCTCGACGACCCGTGCGCGCTGCTCGTCGTCGAACGCCAGCGCGTCCAGGCGCTCGCGGTAGACGTCCTTGAACGGCTTGAGCTTGTGGATCTGCGGGAAGTCGTAGAAGGAGATGCCGTCCTGCTCGAACCCGTAGTGGCGCTGCATCATGCGCTTGATGATCTGGCCGCCCGAGAGGTCGCCGAGGTAGCGCGTGTAGGCGTGCGCGGCGTAGAGCGCGACGTCGTCCTGGCAGGCCTCGAGCCGCGCGACGTACGCGCGCGTCGCGGGCAGCACGACGAGCTGCTCGCGCCAGTCGGGACCGAGCAGGAACTGGAGGTCCGCCTCGATGGCGGGCACGCGCGTCAGCTCGTCGAACACCAGCGCGCTGTCCAGGCCGGCCGCCTTCAACCGCGCCCCCGCCTGCTCGAGCGCCGTGTAGAACGCGTGCTGCTGGACGGCGAGCGCCGCGTAGGCGGACCGGTCGAGCCGCCCGCCCATGAGCTGCTCGACGAAGCCGGAGCGTTCGGCGGTCTCGTGCTCGGCACGCGTGCCCTCGCGCAGGGCGACGGACAGCGGGACGACGGTGGCCTCGTCGGCCGGGCGGACGGCGGTGGCGGTCACGGGATCTCCTTGTGATGACGATGTGTCATGAACCCTACGTCATGAAGGTAAGGCTTGCCTACATCCGTTGCTGCATCCGCGTGCCCCGCCCGGAGGGAAGAAGGTACGTCAGCCGCCATCCGGGCCGCTGCACCACGGAAGGACGCACCATGCGCGCACGACTTCTGGCCGGCGCCGTCGCCGGCACCCTCGCCCTCGCCGGTCTCGCTGCCACGGCCGGGCCGGCCTCTGCGGCCGACGACGCCCAGCTCTCCGTCTTCCACGGCGTCCCCGGCCTCACCGTCGACGTCTACGTCAACGGCAAGCTCACGCTGGACGACTTCAAGCCGGGCAAGATGGCCGGGCCGCTCGACCTCTCCGCGGGCACGTACAAGGTCGCGATCACGGCGGCCGACGCGAAGGACGACAGCAAGCCCGCGATCGGCCCGGTGGACCTGAAGCTGGCAGCCGGCAAGAACTACACCGCCGTCGCGCACCTCGGCACCGACGGCAAGCCGACCGCCACGTTGTTCACCAACGACACGTCGACCACCAAGGCCGGCCAGGGTCGCATCACCGTCCGGCACGTCGCCAACGCCCCGGCCGTCGACGTGCTCGCCGGCAAGGACGCGGTGATCTCGGGTCTGGAGAACCCCGACGAGAAGGTGCTCGACCTGCCCGCCGGGACGGTCTCCGCGAGCGTCGTCGCCGCCGGGACGACGAAGCCCGCGCTCCTGGGCCCCGCCGACGTCAAGGTCACCGAGGGCACCAACACCATCCTGTACGCGTGGGGGGACGCGACCACTGACCCGTCGACGCTGGCGCTGGCCACGCAGATGATCACCGGCCTGCACGGCAACCCGAGCGGCGTCCAGGCCGGTGAGCTGGGGCTGGCGGCGGACCACCCCACGCCGGTCTGGCCGTTCGCGCTGGGCGCGCTCGCGCTCCTGGGTGTCGCGACGATGGCCGTCGTGCGGCGCCGCGTCACGCAGGAGGACTGAGGATGGGTCGACGGCGCGTCGCACCCGCCGTGATCGCGGGACTGCTCGCGGGACTGCTGGTCGGGCTCGTCGCGGCCTGCGCTCCCAGCAGGGCCGTCGAGCCCGACGCGCCGTCGTCGCCCCCTCACGCTGCCTCGCCCCGGCCGTCGCCGGACGTGACGAGCGCGGCGCCCGCACCCCGGGTGCCGGTCTACGACCCCACCGCACCGGCGCAGACCCCCTCCGCTGCGCCGGTGCGGCTGGTCGTACCGAGCCAGCACATCGACATGCGCGTCGTCCCAGTGGGCGTCGCCGACGACGGCTCGATGGGGCTGTCCGAGAACGCCTTCGAGGCCGGCTGGTACGAGTACGGCCCGGCGCCGGGCGACCCCGCGGGCAACGCAGTCCTGGCCGCGCACGTCGACTCGGTGCAGTCCGGCATCGGTCCCTTTGCCCGGCTGCGGGGCGTGAGTGTCGGCGCCCGTGTGGAGGTGACCGACGACGCCTCCGACGTGCACCGCTACCGCGTGGTGAGCGTGCACAAGATCCCCAAGGACGGCGCCCCGACGTCCTCGTGGTTCGACCGCGACGGCGCGCCGCGGCTGGTTCTCGTCACCTGCGGAGGCGAATGGAACGCGAAGACCCGACACTATGCAGACAACGTCGTCGTCACCGCCGAGCCGACAGGTGGGTGAGCGGTGCGCGCGCCGGTCGTCGCGCCGGGCCGCCAGGACGCGCGACGCGGACCCGAGGACGAGGAGTGCTGGGTGAGCCCGAGCGGACCTGAGCGGTCCCGCGCCGAGGCACGCCCGTCCGCGGCCGTCGACGACCGCGACGGCGACGGGGTCGACGAGCTCGGCACGCTGTTCGCGGCCGGCGACGAGCAGGCGATCCGCGAGGCCTACCGCCGCTGGTCGCCGCTCGTCCACACCATCGCGCTGCGCTCGCTGGGGACCGTGACCGACGCCGAGGAGGTCACACAGCTCGTCTTCGTCGACGCGTGGCGCAGCCGGTCGCGGTTCGACCCGTCACGCTCGCGCCTGCCGGCCTGGCTCATCGGGATCACCCGGCACGCGGTCGCCGACGCGCACGAGCGCCGCGCCCGGGACCGCCGCCTCGCCGCAGCGGCCGAGCCTCGCGCGGAGGTCGCACCCGCGGGCGACGACCGGATCGTCGACCGCGTCGTCGTGGCCGACGAGCTGTCCCGCCTCGACGACCCGCAGCGCACCATCCTGCGACTCGCGTTCTACGAAGATCTCACCCACGACCAGATCGCCACGAGGCTCGACCTGCCGCTCGGGACCGTGAAGAGTCACGTCCGGCGTAGTCTCGCCCGGCTGCGGACGCGATGGGAGGTGGACGGTGCCGTTCGATGAGCTGCACGTGAGCGACGACGTGCTGGCGCTGCTGGCGCTCGGCGAGCAGGCCGGCACCGATGCCGAGCGCGCCCACGTCGCCGGCTGCGCGCTGTGCACCGACGAGGTCGCCTCGCTCGCCGACGTCGTCGGGCTGGCCCGGGACGGCGACGCCGCGCTCGTCCCGCCGTCCGCCCAGGTGTGGGACCGCGTCGCCGCCGAGCTGGGCCTCGCGACGACGGGCGCTCCCGTCACCGAGACGGCCGCCACCCCCGAGCACACCCCGTCGCGCCTGGCAACCGACCCGGTCGTCCTCGTCCCGCGGCGGCGCCGGCCGCGATCGTGGGGCTGGATCGCCGGTGCGGCCGCGGCCGGCCTGGTGATCGGGGGAATTGGCGTCGGGTGGGCGCTGACGCGCGACGACCGCAGCGCGTCCGTCGTCGCGAGCGCGACGCTCGAGCCTCTGCCCGGCTGGGACGCCTCGGGGTCAGCAAAGGTGGAGACGCAGCGCGACGGCACGCGCGTGCTGGTCGTCGACGTCGACGAGGCCCACCTGGAGGACGGGTTCCGCGAGGTGTGGCTGCTGACTCCCGACGTGAAGGGCCTGGTCAGCATCGGGACGCTCGACGGCACGTCGGGCCGGTTCGACCTGCCGGCCGGCCTGGACCTGGACGAGTACTCCGTCGTCGACGTCTCGCAGGAGCCGTTCGACGGCAACCCGGCCCACTCGGGCGACTCGATCGTCCGCGGCGCGCTGCGCATCTGACGCGCCTGCGTCGTCGAATGGAACGCCTACGACGGCGGGGCGCCCCCGTGAGGGACGCCCCGCTTCTCGTCGTCCGGCCGACCGCTGGTGAGGCCGGCTGGTCGCCCGAAGGTCAGACCTGCTCGTTGGGCGGCACCTCACGGTGCTCGATGACCTCGCGGTGCGAGGTGTTGCTGCGCTGCGCGTTCATCACGACCGCCAGGATGAGGACCAGGACGCCGGCGCCGATGCAGATGTAGCCGATCATCGACAGGTCGACTGCGTCGACCGAGTCGCTGACGGCGAACGCCAGGATCGCGCCGATCACGATGAGGAGGATCCCACCACCGATTCCCATGCGAACTCCTTCTCGTCGGGCCGCGCGCGGGGGGTCGCACCGGCTCCCGACGAATCCTGACGCCCCGCCCGCCATCCCGCACCCCGAACGCCCCACCTCCCCCGTTCGGCCGCGCCTCGTCGGCCCGAACCTGCCATCACGCACGTCAACCGGCCGAATGGCGCCAGCGAGGGCAGGTTCGGCGCCCTCAGCGGCGACCGGCGGCGATGGCAGCCCGCAACGAGGCCACCATCTGGCTCGGGCGGTTCACGTCCCTCGCGGTGAACCGCCGCAGGTCGACGAGCCCGCTCGCCAGCATCCTGTTCTGCCGCTCGCGGTCCTCGAACAGGGCGGCCGGGGAGCTGTGGGGCTCGCGCCCGTCGATCTCGGCCAGGAGCCAACGGTCCCCACGCAACCGCCACCCGAGATCGCCCCGAGCCAGGAACCGCCCGTGCGTGTCCTTGATCGTGACCTGGAGCTCGTCGGGAGCGATCCCCCCATCGACGCAGGCCAGTCGCGCCCGCGTCTCGAGCGGCGAGTCCGACCTCCTGTCGACCAGATCCCACCACGGCTCGACCCGCCGGCACCCACGGCGTCCAACGAGTGCGGTCCGGACCCGGGCGACGCCCGGATCGTCGAGCTGCCGCGCGCGCAGTGCAGCGTCCAGGATCGAGATCGCGGTGTCACGGTCGAGGTCCGGAAGCGCCTGGACCAGGGCGGACTCGACGGTCGCTATGCGTCGCGCTCCGAGCGTCCTCGTCGCGAACCCGTCGAAGTGCCGCACCGCGATACCGGCACGCGGGCGCCGCGCTGTGCCGTCGAGGGCCACCTGAGGCTGGATACGGAGGGGAAGCCCTTTCACGCCGTGCAGGGCAAGGGCGCTGGTGCCGACGGCGACCGCCCGGACGCCGTACGCAAGCATGCCGAACCACGCGGATCGGCACCGCTGCCGGTCGAGGCCGAGGGTCACCCCCGGCATGACGTCGTACACACCCGTCGTGAGGCGCGACCACTCCCCGGTCCGTACGAGCCGCGCCCGCATTCCCCCCGTGACGCCCCACGCGTCGCACTGCGCCGCCGACACCAGCCCCTCCTGGCACGTGGCCGCGGTCAGCAGCTCGACGGGAACGGGTCCAGAGGGGCGCGACATGAGGCCATCCCAGCCGCTCCACCCGCCGAGCGGACGCCGATCACCCGATCTGTGGACAAAGCCGGACAACGCCACCGCCGACCCTGCGATCCTTGTCGCCATTCGAGCCGTTGAGGTCAGCCATGGCTGGTTCGGCGTGGGGCCGGCCATGTGCCGGCGGGTCAGGGGGTCGGTGGGTCCGACCTTGAAAGGCGGGCCAGCATCTCGTTGTAGTCGTCGAGCTCCGTGTCGCCGTCGCGGTCGACGCGCCGGTCGCGGCGGCGGGCCGCGCGCTCGTCGTCGCGGGACCATGCCACGGCCACCGCGACGGCGAGGACCAGGGTCGGGATCTCACCGATGCCCCAGGTCACGGCGCCGCCGGCCTGCTGGTCGGCGATCGCGGAGGCGCCCCACGGCCGGCCCATCAGCCCGTACCAGTCGGCCACCAGCAGCGAGTCGCTGGTCACCAGGGTCACGCCGAAGAACGCGTGGAAGCCCATGGTCGCGAACAGCAGAAGCAGCCGCTGCGCGTACGGCAGCCGACGAGGGCCCGGGTCGATCCCGATCAGCGCGTTCGCGAACAGGTACCCGACGAGCGTGAAGTGCACGACCATCGCCAGGTGCCCGACCGACGAGGACAGGGCCCAGTGGAAGATGTCGGTGTAGTAGAAGACCAGCATCGAGACGACGAAGTTCGCGGCGGCCACCACCGGGTGCGCCAGGAACGTTCCGACGCGGCTGTGCACCAGCACCAGGATCCACTCGCGCGGCCCGCGCGACTCGTCACCCCGCAGCCTCGTCGAGCGCACGGGTAGCGCCCGCAGCGCCAGGGTCACCGGCGCGGACAGCGTCAGGAAGATCGGGATCACCATGGCCAGGACCATGTGCTCGACCATGTGCGCGCTGAACAGCACGTGCCCGTAGGTGGCCGGCCCGCCGGACGTCGTCCAGAAGAACAGGACCATGCCGAACGTCCACGACGCCGTCCGTGCCCACGGCCAGGAGTCTCCGCGCGCGCGCAGACGCAGCACCCAGCGCCAGTAGACGACGATCGCGGCCACGGCCGCGAAGGCGAGCACGATGTCCCAGGTCCACTCGGTGAACCACCGGGCAGGGGTCAGCTCGGGCGGCAGTGCGTGGCCCGTGAGCTGGTAGGCGGGCGTCGGGTCCGCCGGTGGCACCTCCGCGACCGGAGGGGCCGACGAGGCGAGCGCGACGGCGACACCCGAGACGGCCCCCATGACGGTGAGCTCGACGAGCACCAGCCGCCAGAACAGCATCGTCCCGGCTCCCCGCGCGTCCGGACCGCCCGTCAGACGCGGGATGACGGCCCGGCGGTGCGCGAGACCCAGCAGCCCCAGCACGCCGAACAGCGCGACCTTGGCGAGCAGAAGGATCCCGTAGCGGGAGGTCAGGTCCGACCACGAGTCCATCCGGATGACGCCGTTCACCGTGCCCGAGATCGCGACGGCCACGAAGCACCACGCCGCGATCGTCGAGTACCGCGCGACCGACGCCGACAGGTCCGTGCCGAGGCGCCGCACCAGCAGCGCGAGCGCCGCCAGCGCACCGATCCAGAGCGCCGCACCCACCAGGTGCATGAGCATGGACGACGTGGCCAGGTCGTGGCTCGCGGCACCCGCGGCGTGACCCAGCTGGGCCTGCTCCCACAGGGCGACGAAGACGAGGACGGTGGTCCAGGCCGCGCCCGTGGGGGTCGCGACGACGAGCGACAGGGCGGTCACGACGGCCGCGATCGTCGTGATGAGCAGCAGGTTGCGGCCCAGCTCGATCTGCGTGACGAACAGACCGAGCTCCTGCCCGAACGACGCCGAGCTCAGCGGCCGGCCCGCGACGCTCGCATACTTGAGCACCAGCTTGATCACGTCGAAGACTGTCCAGATCGCCGCCGCCCACGCGGCCACGACCAGCGTCCGCGGGTAGGCGCGCCCGTCGGCCCGCGGGCCCGAGCCGCGCACCGTGGCGCCCTCGCTGGTCCGCGGCAGCACGCACACGGCCAGCACCAGCGCGCCCAGGGTCACGGACCCGGCCAGGTCGGTGAGGGTCGAGGCGACGGGCAGGCCCCACCGGACCGCCGCACCCGGGTCCTGGAGCAGCACGGGAAGCGCGGCCCCGGAGAACGCGACACCGGCGAGCGCGGCGACGACCGCACCCAGCACCAGCGCGACGACGCGCCACGGACCGACGGCATCGGCCGACGAAGCAGGAGAGGGGACCTTCGACCGCCCGCCCGACGAGCCGTGCGCGGCGGGAGCGATCGCGGACGAGCCCTTCACAGCCGGGGCCTTCGCGGTCGAGTCCGTCGCCGGCGAGCCGCCCGCCGCGGGCGCGACGCCTCCCCCGCCCTGCTCGGGGACGGGTCGGGGGTCGCGGTCGCGGCGGGCGGTCGTCATCGGACCGTCACGCCCGGCCGTCGTCGACGCCGGTCTCGCCGGAGCCATCCGTGTCGAAGCCGCTCGTGCTGCCGTCTGCCGCGCGGCGACGACCGCGCCACCAGCCCAGGAGGCCGAGCGCCACACCGATCAGCAGACCGATGCCGATGATCACCCAGGCGACGGCGCCGCCACCGGAGCCGGACGATGCAGCCGCCGAGGGGCTCGTGGTCGGGTTGGAGATCGGCATGCCGGCGGTGTCGTCGGACGACGCGTCATCGGAGGGGGCCGACTCCGACGCCTCGTCGGACGGCGCAGCCGACGATGTCGTCGCGGGCGCCGGCGCCTCGTCGCCGCTGCCCGACTTCGCGGCGAACGCGAAGTCACCGGAGACGACGTGCCCGTCGGGCGAGGTCACGCGCCACGTCACCGCATACTTCCCGGCGGGCAGGTCCTGGGCGGTGATGGCCTGGGTGACGTCGGAGTCGACGAGCTGCGGCGCGCCGCTGCTGACGACCGACCCGTCCGGGCCGGTGACCTCGATGACGGTGCCGATCGCGACGGCGGGGTCCTCGAACGTGAGCGTGACGTGGTCCGGGACGACGTCGACGGTCGAGCCGTCGGCCGGGTCGGTGCTGACGAGCTGGTCATGGGCGCTGGCCGCGGGGGCGACCAGCACGCCCAGGACCGCGGTCAGGGCGCCGACGACCAGGACGGGCAGCGTCCGCCGCCGCGCGAGCGAGCGCGCCGCCGTCGCGGGTGCGGTCGCACGGTCGTGTCGTCGGGCCATGCCCTCCAGCATCCCCCACCTCACGCCTGGCTCCGTCCGCGGCGGGACGTGACGACGGCCACGACGAGCGCGGCGACGCCGGCCAGAAGCCCGAGCCCGCCCAGCCAGCGGGCGAGCGAGTCCGGCTCGTCGTTCGAGGACGCTGCTGACGAGGGCGCGGCGTCGGAAGAAGCAGCGGCGGCCGTGGCCGTGGGCGCGGCCGCAGTCGGCGAGGCACTGACCGTCGCACCGCTCGTCGGCTCGGCCGACGGCGTGGCACCGCCCTCGGGCTCAGCGGCGGTGACGACGAACTCGGGCGCGGGGTTCTCGGGCTCCTCGGCGCCGGTGGACGGCTCGTCCCAGTCCACGACCGTGCCGTCGGAGTAGGTCTGGTGCGCGGGCAGCACCAGGTCGGTGCCCTCGGCGGGCAGCGGGCCGACCTGGATCTCGAACTCCTGGAACTGACCCGGCTGCACGGCCGAGTCCTTGTCCGCGGTGAACGTCACGTGCAGCGGGGCCTTCGTGATCGTCGCCCCCTCGACGTCGACGGACTTCGGCAGCTTGCCCTCCTCGACCTTCGCGTCCCAGCCGGGCAGCGGGCGGACCGCCGCGTAGGTGAACGGGGTGTCGGTGGGCAGGTCGACGACCACCCTCGTGGTGCTCGCGTCGGGCTTCTCCGTGGGGACGCGGAACGTCAGCACGGAGTAGCCGCCGGCGGCGGTGCTCTGCGGCGTGACGTGGACGTGGGCGGAGGCGACGCTCGCGGAGGCGACGACGAGGCCGAGGCCGACGAGGGCGGCGCCGGTGGCGCGGAACTGCCTGCGGGTGAGGAAAGACATGGGAGTCCTTGGGTTCGAGGGACGATCTGGGAGGGGTTCGACGCCACGGCACGCGCGGATGGGCAGCCGGACGCGACGGGTGTGCGTGGGCTGCCTGCGAGGTGGGTCGACCTGGCGGTCGTCGGCGCCGAGGGCCTCAGAGGGCGGTCGGGACCGGGTGCTCCCAGCTGGGTGGTCCCCGCAGCGGGACCGCACGCCGCCACACCTGGCGGCTGAAGGACTCGTGGTCGATCGCGACCGGGAGCTGGGCCCAGGCCGGGCGCGCGGGGACGGCGACGCGCTCGACGAGCGGTCGCAGCCAGGCCGCGAGCCACCACAGGGCCCGGTCGACGCCGGTGATCGCCGCGACCGCGGCGAGCGTGCCGAGCACGTGCATGACGACCATCGCCCACGCACCGAGCCCGCCGACCATCGCGCCCATGCCGCTCGGGCTGCAGCCCGCGGCCTGCAGGAACGCGACGTGGGCGGCGTGGTCCATGTGGGCGTGCGACCCGGTCGGCACCAGCGTGGCGCACCCGGAGGTCTCGAACAGGGAGAAGACGCCGTGCAGCGCGAGCTGTCCCGCTCCGAGCAGGGCGATCGAGCCGATCCAGCCCATGCGCCGCCCGGCGACGACCGCGGCGACGGCCAGCACCAACGCGCCCAGGGCGACCGTCACGAGCGTGGGCGGCAGGGTTCCCCCGCCCAGGAGGTGGGCTCCGCCCGCCAGGGCGACGACGATGCCGGCGACGACGGCCGCGCGCGCAAGTCGCAGCGCTCCCGTCGTCGGCGTGATCACGCAGACACCGTAGCCGTTTTGTCCCTTCGAGGAGAGAGCGCTTTCTGGACAAAAGCGTGGGGAACACGCACGGGCATCTGCGATGTTGATCACTGGCGGCCGGGTCGGCGCGCGGGGCGCGCCTCTGTCGGACGCCCGTGGCAGCCTCTCCCCGGCTGCCCCACCAGTCTTCTCGCCACCCGCACCACCCAGTCCCCGCCCCCCGCAGCAATCCGCCCGAGAAGGTCTGATGACGCAGCAGAGCACCACGACAGACCCGCAGGACCCGACCACGCCGGAACCCGTCGCGCACGAGCCGAGCCCGTCGGGCTTCGTCCCGCCGACGCACCGCCAGATCCTGACGATCCTCGGCGGCCTGATGATCGGCATGTTCCTGGCCGCGCTCGACCAGACCATCGTCGCGACGTCCATCCGCACGATCGGCGACGACCTCAACGGCCTGTCCCTGCAGGCTTGGGTGACCACGGCGTACCTGCTGACGGCCACCATCTCGACGCCGCTGTACGGCAAGCTGTCCGACGTCTACGGGCGCAAGCCGTTCTACATGCTCGCCATCAGCATCTTCGTGCTCGGCTCGCTGCTGTCGGGGACCGCCACGTCGATGTACGAGCTGGCCATCTACCGCGGGCTGCAGGGGCTGGGCGCCGGCGGCCTCATGTCGCTGGCGATCACCATCCTGGGCGACCTCGTCGCACCGCGGGAACGGGCCCGGTACCAGGCCTACTTCCTAGCCGTGTTCGGCACGTCGTCGGTGCTGGGTCCGGTGATCGGCGGGTTCTTCGCGGGCGCGGACACCATCCTCGGCATCGCCGGGTGGCGCTGGGTGTTCCTCATCAACGTGCCGATCGGCATCGTGGGCGTCCTCGTCATCTGGCGCGTGCTGCACCTTCCGCCCCTCCAGCGCGTCGAGCACAGGATCGACTGGCCGGGCGCGCTGGCGCTGATCCTGGCCCTCGTCCCGCTGCTCGTCGTCGCCGAGCAGGGCCGGCTGTGGGGCTGGGACTCGACCAAGGCCGTGTCGTGCTACGCGCTCGGCGTGCTCGGCGTGGTCCTGTTCCTCCTCGCTGAGCGGCGCGCCAAGGCGGACGCGATCCTGCCGCTGTACCTGTTCAAGAACCGCACGTTCTCGGTGGGGGCGGGCGCCAACACCGTGATCGGCCTCGGCATGTTCGGCGGCCTGGCGACGCTGCCGCTGTACCTGCAGATCGTCAAGGGCCAGTCGCCGACGGAGGCGGGGCTGACACTGATCCCGTTCACGGTCGGCATCATGAGCGGCTCCGTGATCGCCGGCCAGACCACGTCCCGGACCGGCCGGTACAAGATCTTCCCGGTGCTGGGCACGATGCTCATGGTCGTCGGCGCGGTCGTGTTCTCGCGGGTCAGCGCAGACACGCACCTGCCGTTCGTCTTCGGGGCGTCGATCCTGTTCGGTCTGGGCCTCGGGTTCACGATGCAGCCACTGGTGCTGGCCGTGCAGAACGCCGTGCCCGTGCGGGACATGGGCGTCGCGACGTCGTCGTCGCTGTTCTTCCGGCAGATGGGCGGCACCCTCGGCACGGCGATCTTCCTGTCCGTGCTGTTCTCGACGGTCAAGGACAACATCGCCGACGCGTTCGCGCGGCTCGCGAAGACACCCGCCTTTCAGGCCGCGCTCAACGACCCGAACGTGATGTCCGAGCCGCACAACGCGCTCGTCGGGAAGATCCTGCAGGGCAAGGCGAAGCTGGACCTCGATAACTCGTCGTTCATCGGCCATCTCGATGACCGACTGGCGCGGCCGTTCCTGGAGGGTTTCGCCCAGTCGACCGACACGGTCATGGTCCTGACCGCGATCGCCCTGGTCATCGGCGTGGTGCTGGCGTTCATGCTGCCCGAGCTGCCGCTGCGGAACGTGTCGGGCATCCAGGGTCGGATGGACGACGACCACGCGCGGTCCGCCGGGCCCCAGGGCGTCACCGCCGTGGGCGGGACCGCGACGGTCGTCGCGCAGGCCGACCAGGACGCGCGCGTCAACCCCGGTCCGGGACCGCACCCGGCCGGGCCGGACGGTTCACAGGCAGCTTCCAGCGATCGTCAGTAGGTTCGAGGACACGATCCGCGACCCCCACCGGAGGCCCTGATGCACGAGCACGGAAGCACCTGCACCAGCTGCATGGACCGACGACAGATGCTGACGCGCGTCGGCACGGCTGGGGCGGTCGTCGCGGGCGTCGCCGTCCTGGCGGCCTGCAGCGGCGGCTCCGACACCCCGACCGCCACGCAGGGCGCCGACGGCTCGTTGGCGAAGGTCAGCGACATCCCGGTGGGCGGCGCGCTGTCAGCCAGGTCGGGCAGCGACAAGATCCTGCTCGTCCAGGCCACCGCGGGGACCGTCACCGCGTACTCGGCGATCTGCACCCACCAAGGCTGCACCGTCGCGGCGGGCAAGAGCGACCTGACGTGCCCGTGCCACGGCTCGGTGTTCGACCTGACCGGCAAGCCGGTGTCGGGGCCCGCGACCGAGCCGCTGCCCGCCTTCGACGTGCACGTCGAGAACGGCGCCGTCTTCGCCGGGAAGGCCTGAGCCATGGGCACCTGGGTGTCGGGGCCGCCTGCGACGTCGGCCGTGCTGCGCGGGCTGACGTCGGCGGCCGTGCTGCTGTCCGGCGTCGTGCACCTGCAGCTCTACTTCGAGGGCTTCAAGAACACGGACGTCGCGATCCCGTTTCTCATCAACGCCGCCGCGGGGCTCGTGATCGGCGTGCTGCTGCTGATCTGGCGGCACTGGATCCCGCTGTTGCTGGCCGCCGGCTTCGGGGCCGCGACCCTGGGCGCGTTCCTGCTGTCCACCACGTCGGGCGGATTCATGGGCGTGCACGAGGAGTGGCAGGGCGTGCCGATCTGGTCGTGCGCGATCGCCGAGATCCTGGCAATCGTGCTGGCCGTCGCGGCCTGGTTCGTCGAGCGCCGTCCGGTCCCGACGACGGCATAGGCCGACTCAGCCGCCAGCCCGACTCAGCCGCGGCCACGACTCAGCCGCAGCCCGACTCAGCCGCGGCGTCAGACCGTGGCGCGTCAGCCCCAGACCAGGCCGTGCGCGGGCTCGGCCAGCACGCGCGCGACGTCGGCCAGCAGGCGCGAGCCCAGCTCACCGTCCACGAGGCGGTGGTCGAAGCTCAGGGCGAGCTGCGTGACGTGGCGGATCTTGATCTTGCCCTTGTGGACCCACGGCTGCTCGCGGATGGCGCCGAACGCCAGGATCGCGGCCTCGCCCGGGTTGAGGATCGGCGTGCCGGTGTCGATGCCGAACACTCCGACGTTCGTGATGGTGATGGTGCCGTCCGACATGTCGGTGGGCGTCACCTTGCCGGCGCGCGCGGTCGCGGTCAGGTCGGCGAGGCCGTCGGCCAGCTCGCGCAGGGAGAGCCGGTGCGCGTCCTTGATGTTCGGCACGACGAGGCCGCGGGGCGTCGCCGCCGCGATGCCGAGGTTCACGTAGTGCTTGTAGACGATCTCCTGGGACTCGTCGTCCCAGGACGCGTTGATCTCCGGGTGCCGGCGGACCGCCAGCAGCAGCGCCTTCGCGGCGACGAGCAGCGGCGTGACGCGGACGTCGGCGAACTCGCGGTCGGCGCGCAGGCGCTCGACGAGCTTCATGGTGCGCGTGACGTCGACCGTGTGGAACACCGTGACGTGCGGAGCGCTGAACGCGCTCGAGACCATGGCCTCCGCGGTCCGCTTGCGCACGGACTTCACGGGGACGCGGGTCTGGCGACCGTCGGACGACACCGTGCCCGACGCCAGCCACGGCTGGTCGTCGCCGGGGTAGGTGGCCAGCGTGCGGGCCTCCGCCTGCGCGGTGTGCGCGAGGACGTCCTCCCGCGTGACGATCCCGCCGGGCCCCGTGGGCGCGACGGAGTCGAGGTCGACGCCCAGGTCACGCGCGAGCTTGCGGACCGGCGGCTTGGCCAGGGTGTGGTGGCCGCGGTCGGGCGAAGGAGCTGACGGTGACGCGGGCGTGCCGGTCGTTGCGGGCGTGCCGGCCGTCCCTGTGCCGTCGGTGGCGGACGAGGCCGCCGCTCCCGCGCGTGGGCGTCGACCGGCGCCCGCGTCCGCGACGCCGTACCCGACGAGCACGGCCTGCCGCTCCGCGGGGGCCGGCTCGGTGACGGGCGCGCTCGCCTGAGCCGCGGGCGCGACCCGCGCAGCCTCGATCTCGTCGGCCCCGCCGGGCTCGACGCCGCGGTGCCGCTCTGCCCCGCCGACGTGCCGGACGGACCCGGTCACGACGGGAGCCTCGTCGGACTGCGCAGACGCCCCCTCGTCACTCGCCGGAGCCGCCGCAGCCGCACCGCCCGGGTCCACGTCGATCTCGATGATCGGCGTCCCGACGTCCACGGTGGTCCCGGGTTCGACGAGCAGCCGCGTGACGACGCCGGACCACGGGCTGGGCAGGTCGACGAGCGACTTGGCCGTCTCGATCTCGACGATGGTCTGGTTGACCTCGACGGTGTCGCCGACCGCCACGTGCCAGGTGACGATCTCGGCCTCGGTCAGCCCCTCACCCGCGTCGGGGAGCGGGAACTGCTGGTACGTGGGCACTGACGGACTCCTCGGTGGTTCGAGTGCGGTGCGAGCGCGGGTCAGAAGGCGAGCGAGCGGTCGACGGCGTCCAGGACACGGTCGACGCTGGGCAGGTAGTCGTGCTCGATCTTCGCGACCGGGTACGGCACGTGGAAGCCCCCGACCCGCAGGACGGGCGCCTGAAGGTGGTAGAAGCACTCCTCGGTGATGCGGGCGGCCACCTCGGCACCGGTCCCGTACAGGACGGGGGCCTCGTGCACGACGACGCAGCGGCCCGTGCGCTGCACGGACGCGGCCACGGTCGCGGTGTCGAGCGGCGACAGCGCCCGCAGGTCGATGACCTCGATGCTGGTGCCCTCGGCGGCGGCGGTCTCGGCGGACTTGAGCGCGGTCTGCACGGTGGGGCCGTACGCGACGAGCGTGACGTCCGTCCCGGCGCGGACGATGCGCGCGCCGTCGAGACCGTTGCCGGCGGGTGCGTCGAGGTCGACGTCGCCCTTCTCCCAGTAGCGCCCCTTGGGCTCGAAGAACATCACCGGGTCGGGCGACGCGACGGCCTCCTGGATCATCGCGTACGCCTGGGCCGGGCTCGACGGCGTGACGACGCGCAGGCCGGCCGTGTGCGCGAACAGCGCCTCCGGCGACTCGCTGTGGTGCTCGATCGCGCCGATCCCGCCGCCGTAGGGCACCCGGATGACGACGGGCAGCGTGAGGCGTCCGCGCGAGCGGTAGTGCATCTTCGAGAGCTGCGTGGTGATCTGGTCGAAGGCCGGGAAGACGAAGCCGTCGAACTGGATCTCGCACACCGGCCGGTAGCCGCGCAGGGCGAGCCCGATCGCGGTGCCGACGATGCCGGACTCGGCCAGCGGGGTGTCGACCACGCGTTTCGCACCGAACTCGGCCTGCAGCCCGTCGGTGACGCGGAAGACGCCGCCGAGCTTGCCGATGTCCTCGCCCATGAGCAGCGTCTTGTCGTCGTCCGCGAGCGCCCGACGAAGGCCGAGGTTGATCGCCTTCGCGAACGTGATCTTCTGCGTGCCTGCCGGCACGGGCGCCTGCGCCGCGGGTGCGGCCGCCGTCGTGGTGCTCATCGGTGGCTCCCCTCGCCGTGGTGACCGTGCTCCAGGAACGACGACTCGTACCCCTGGAACCAGGCGCGCTCGGACTCGACGACCGAGTGCGGCGTGGCGTACACGTGCTCGAACATCGACGCGGGCGAGGGGCGGCCCATGCCACGCACGGTGGTGCGGACGTGCTCGCCGAGCGCCTCGCCCTCGGCGTCGAGCTTCTCGACGAAGTCCGCGGGGAGCTCGCCGATCGACTCGAGGTGGAGCCGGAGCCGGTCGATCGGGTCGCGCTGCCGCCAGTACTCCTCCTGCTCGGAGGAGCGGTAGCGGCTCGGGTCGTCGGACGTGGTGTGCGCGCCCATCCGGTACGTGAACGCCTCGATGAAGCTGGGACCGCCGCCCGAGTGGGCCCGCTGCAGGGCCTCCTGCGTCACGGCGTAGGTGGCGAGCACGTCGTTGCCGTCGACGCGGACGGCCGGGATGCCGACGCCGGGCGCACGGTTGGCGATCGGGACGCGCGCCTGGTGCGTGGTCGACTCGCTGATCGCCCACTGGTTGTTCTGGCAGAAGAAGACGATGGGGGCCTCGTTGACCGCGGCGAAGGTCAGGGCCTCGCTCACGTCGCCCTGGGCCGTGGCGCCGTCGCCGAAGTACGTGACGACGGCCGCGTCGCGCGTAGGGTCGCCGGTCCCGACGGCCCCGTCACGCTGGATTCCCATGGCGTAGCCGGTTGCGTGCAGGGTGTGCGAGCCGATGACCAGCGTGTACAGGTGGAAGCCGTGGTCGGCAGGGTCCCAGCCGCCGTGGTCCACCCCGCGGAACAGGCGCAGCAGGTCGGTCAGCTCGAGCCCGCGGACGTGGGCGACGCCGTGCTCGCGGTAGCTCGGGAAGACGTGGTCGAGCGGGCTGAGCGCGTAGGCGGACCCGATCTGCGCGGCCTCCTGGCCGAGCGACTGCGCGAACAGCGCCAGCTCGCCCTGTCGCTGGAGCGACGTGGCCTCATTGTCGAAGCGCCGCACCAGCACCATGTCGCGGTACATCGCGCGCAGGGCGTCGGCGTCCAGGTGCGCGACGAGGCCGTCGTACCGCTCGTCGTGCACCCGCTCGCCGCCGGGGGTGAGCAGCTGGACCAGGCCCTCGGTGCTCAGGGGTCCGGCGGGCTGGGTGGGTGCCTGCGCGTTCTGGATGCCGTCGGGGGTGTCGACGCCGGTCGCGTCGGCGGTGGCATTCGTGCTCACGCGTCGCTCCTTCGCGTGCCGCGGCCGGGAAGCCGCTCCGTTGCGTCCGAGGGGGTCTCTCGAACCTACGACACCGTAGCCTACGGATCCGTAGGTTGTGGCGGAAGCCCCCCACAACGCTCGACGGGCCCGGTTGTGGATGTCCACAACCGGGCCCGTCGTGCGGTGTCGCCTGGTCCCTACCGCACGGTGATGCTGTGCGCGGTCACCTTCCGGGATGTCAGGTAGTGCGCCGACGACCCCGTCGGTGCGAACGTGACCGTCACCTTGTAGGTGCCCTTCTTGAGCGCGGGCAGCTTCACGGAGACCTTGCCGTGCGCCGACGACCTCAGTGTCGTCGTGAGGTGCTTCTTCCCGTAGGTCACCGTGACCTTGCCCGACGGGCCCGACTGGCCGGTCACCCGCACGGCCACGCTCACGCGCTTGGCCGTCGAGATCTTCGTCGCAGAGAGCGTCGACCGCACGGTCGGCTTCACCTTCGGCACGACGGACGTGGTGAACGACCGAATGAACGGCGCGTATCCCGCTCTCTTCACGGTCACCGTGACCGAGACCCTCTTGCCGACATCCGCCAGCCCCACGTCGTACGTCGGCGACGACGTCCCGGACCTGGCGATCGACGTGTTCCTCCAGCGGTAGGTGACGGTCGTGCCGCTGGGCCACACGCCTGGCGACGCGGTGAGTCTGTGCCCGACGAGGGCAGTCCCGGCGAGCCGCGGCGCGACGGTTGTCGTCAGCACCCCCGGCGCGACCGGCGCGGTGGTGAACACGGTGACGACGCGGGCGGCACGACCGGGCGCCGTGGCCGTCACCTCCGCGACGAGCGAGCGGCCGACCAGCGCGGGAGGCACGACGAAGGACGCCGAGCGCACACCGGGAACGACCGTGCCTTCAACGGTCAGCCACCTGTAGGAGAGAGAGCTACCGGTGATCCACGTGCCGGGGTCCACCGTGAGGACACGACCGACCTGCGCCTTCGACGTCAGCACCGGCTCCCGCGAGGGCGCAGGGATCTCTCCCAGGCCGACGACCTCGGGCCACGCGCGAAGCTCCCAGTCATGAGGCTCGTACCCGAACGCGCTCCCGCGGATGTCGACGGTCAGGTGCTTGCCGAGGTCCGCGGGCTGGACGTCGTACCTCGTGTCTGTCGCACCGGGGATCTCGACACCGTCACGGAGCCACCTGTAGTCAGTCGTCACGCCGCTCGGCTTCCACTGCATGGGAGCGGAGAGCCGCAGGGTCGAGCCGACCACGGCGTCCCCGACCAGATCGGGCAAGGCGGCATCGACCCACAGGTCCGGCCGGAGCACGACGGCGTCGAACGTGCTCGACGGTGCCGTCATCGCCGTCGCATCCTCAACTGCAGGAACCACGAATTTCCCCGGCCCTGCGTAGCATCCAGGGGCGCTCGTGTCCTCCACGCCATACGCATGCTGGTTGTACCGCCCGCAGATCACGTAGCTGGACCCCGCGCGCAGGCCGGTGAGCACCACCTCACCTGTCCGTTCGACGGTTGCCCCGAACTGGCTCCGGGTGTCGGGCTCCCCGGCGCGGCGCTCCCACACCGTGACGTTCAGCCGCGGCCTGCCTGTCACCGTCTCGAGCGGCCCGTCGAACGACCGGAAGCGTCCGCTGATGGTCACCGGCTCGTCCACCGTGATCGCCACCGAGGAAGGTCGACCGTCGCGGATCCACGAGGCGTCGTCCTCCCAGTCGCTCGTTCTCCCGTCCGCGGTGATCCACCCGCCGAGATGGTCAGGTCCAGCATCGAGCCACAGCCGGTAGGCGACACGCGGGTCGACTCCACGCAGGTCGAACTGGCCCTCGTCGTCGACGTAGGTCTGTGGTACGAACTGCGACCCTTCGCCCTCGGCGACGACCCTCGATCCCACAGCCCGGTCGCCGTTCGTCACGATCCCGGAGACTGTCGCCGTGTCGACCAGATCGGCCGTGATCGAGCTCCCCACGGCGAATGCCTGCGCGCCTGCCTGGTCGAGCGCGAGCCTCTGCCCGTCACCGGCGTACCACCCCCCGGCGACGGCGACGTCGCCGTCCTGCACCTTGACGTGCAAGCGCAGTGGCTCACTGACCCGGACTGCGTCGCCGATCGTCACGTCGAAGTCCTGCGCGACGTCGGCTGTCATCGTCACGGTCGTTCCTTGAACCTGTGCTCCGGTCGGGTCGACCACGGTCACGAACACGACCTCAGACACCGAAGCCGTCAGTATCCCGTGCACCAGCGAGATCGGTGCGGCCGTCGCCGGCGCGGCGGCGATCCCGCCGCCCAGGAGCCCGGCAAGCGCGGCGACGATTGCCACGCGCCGCGACAGCAGGGAGTAGAAGCGCGCCATGGTTCCTCCGGGAGCACGAATCGTCGAGATGCCCTCGGAATGTCGTCGTCCGACCCTGAGCAGCGAAAGAGTGTCGCAGGTACCGCGCACGATCACAAGCGTCGCCATCGCGATCAGCGCGGGGCGGCCTCCGCGGCGATCTCGAGGAACAGGTCGACGGCCTCGGGCTCGCCGACGCTTACGCGCACGCCGTCGCCGGCGAAGGGCCGCACGATGACCCCCGCGCGAGCGGACCGCTCGGCGAAAGCGGTCGCCGCGTCGCCCAGCGGCAGCCAGACGAAATTGGCCTGGCTGTCGGGCACGTCCCAGCCCTGCGCACGCAGACCGTCGAGCAGCCGTGTGCGCTCGCCGACGACGCGCTCGACGCGGGCCAGCAGCTCGGGGGTGTGTCGCAGCGACGCGACGGCGGCGAGCTGGGCCACGTGCGAGACGCCGAACGGGGTCGACGCCGCGCGGATGCCCGCAGCCAGGCGTGCGCGGGCCACCGCGTAGCCGACGCGCAGACCGGCCAGCCCGTAAGCCTTGGAGAAGGTACGCAGGACGACGACGTTGCGGTGCGCCGCGAACAGCGCCATCGCGTCGGGGGCCTGCGGGTCGCGGACGAACTCGACGTACGCCTCGTCCAGCACGACGAGCACGTCCTCCGGCACGGCGGCCAGGAACTCGTCGAGCTCGTCGGCGTGCACCGACGGGCCTGTCGGGTTGTTGGGCGTGCAGACCAGCACGACGCGCGTGCGGGGCGTGATCGCCGCCGCCATCGCGGGCAGGTCCAGACGCCCACCGGCCGCGAGAGGCACCGGCACACCGACGCCGCCGGCCAGGGAGATCGCGATCGGGTACGCCTCGAAGGAGCGCCACGGCAGGACGACCTCGTCGCCCGACTCGCAGACCGCGGTCAGGATGTGACCCAGCACCGCGACCGAGCCGCACCCGGCGACCACCGTCTCCGGGTCCACGCCCAGCGAACCCGCGATCGCCTCGCACAGCTCCGTGGCGTGCATGTCGGGGTAGCGGTTGATGTCGACCGCCGCGTCCGCGATGGTCGCGACCACCGACGGCAGGGGCGGGTACGGGTTCTCGTTCGACGACAGCTTGAACGCCGCCGCACCGACCGCGGCGCGGGCGCCCGGGACGTAGGGCGGCAGGTCGGAGAGGGCTCGGCGCAGGGGGACGCGGGTCACGCGTCCAGCATGCCATCCGGGACAGGTGGCAGGATCGCGGCATGTCCTTCGTCGTCCGCGTCCTCATCAACGGTGTCGCCATCTGGCTCGCGACCGTCCTGCTGTCCGGCCTCGACATCGTCGGGTACGACTCGACCTGGCAGAAGGTCGGCATCATCCTGCTGATCGCGTTGGTGTTCGGGATCGTCAACGCGGTCGTCAAGCCGATCGTCGCCTTCCTCTCGATCCCTCTGTACATCCTGACCCTGGGCCTGTTCACGCTGGTCGTGAACGCGCTCATGCTCATGCTGACCGCGTGGATCACGGAGTTCACCGACTGGGGCCTGCGCATCGACGGCTTCTGGACCGCCGTGTGGGGCGGCCTGATCATCTCGATCGTCAGCTTCGCGCTGTCGGTGATGGTCAGCGACGACCGCTGACGCACCCGGTTCACGGCGCGCGCCTGATCGTGGGTGCACGCGGCCGACCCGTCGCCGGGTCGGTCCGCACCGTCTGAGCGTTGCGGGTCACGGAGTACTGCGACGTCGTCGCGGTGGTCCCGTCGGGGCCGAGCACGTCCGCGAGCGCGGCGTCGAAGTCGCGCAGCGCCGGGCTCCCGGCGAGCTGGTCCTGGGCCAGCTGCGCGGTACGGACGTAGCCCGTGACGGCGTGCGCGTGCGCGACGTTCTGGCGGCCGATGCTCCGCCGGACCACGACGACGTTGCTCGACTCGGTGTCCGGGCGCGCGTCGGTCTGCGGCACCAGGTCCTCGTCGACGCGGTAGTGGCGCACCTGGACCGTCGCGGGCACGCGCCGCGGGACGTCGGGCGACCCCGCGGTCAGGACGGCGCGCACGTGGTACGCGCCGGCCGCGAGCGAGGCAGCCGCCACCGCGACCATCCCGCCCTGGCTGTGCCCGGCGATGGCCATGGGATCGTCGGCACCGACGCCGGCGTCCTGCAGGGCCTGCAGCACCGCCGTCGACATGTCGTCAGGCAGACCCGCGGTCAGGCGCGCGTTGGTGGTCATGTCACTGGGGACGTCGCCGCCGAAGCTGCTCGACTGCGTGCCGGGGATCTCCACGACCCAGCCGATCGTGCCGTCCGGGTGGGTCAGACGCTGCACCGAGATGGTCGACGGAGGCGTCCCCGCAGCGCCACCCTGTCGTTCGGGGTACGACGCGGCCACGTTGGTCAGCACGTCCGCGGCCGTGCGCGGCGCCGCGAGCTGGGGCGGGTCGGCGCGTGGGAGGACAACCGTGGGCGCGGTGTCCCCGCCCGCGATCTCGGCGGACAGCGCACGGAAGGGGTCGTCGACGATCGGACGGGTGCCGGGCAGCGCGCCTCGCAGGAACCCGGCGACCGCCTGGACGGCCTGCTCGGGCACCTGCGCCGCGGACAGGCTGCCCGTCGCATCCGTCAGCAGGCCGGCGACCGTCAGCCCGGCGAGCACCTCGGCGCCCGGCACCACCACCGGCGCGAGCATCGGCCACAGCGCGGGCGTCTCCCCGATCATCTGCGCGTCCAGCGTGACGAGGCGGCGCACGGTCCGCCACACCGACGACTCGGCGTCGGCGTAGTGCGTGACCACGCGGCGCAGCCGCACGACGAGGTCGTCGACCGCGCTCGCCAGCGCGTGCGCGGACCGGCAGTCGCGCTCTGCCCGGTCCACGTCCACGCCCGACGAAACGGCCGCCCCACCGGGTGCGGACACCGGACCTCCCGCAGCGCCCCACGGCGAGACCGCGGCGGCCGAACGCGCGGTCACGGCCGCTCCCCACAGCTCGGCCGACGCGGTGCGCAGCGCCCGCGCCGCCGCGTGCAGGCTCGTCACCGCCGCGGCGAGATCGGCCAGCTCGACCGTCGTCGGCCCGCGCCCGCCCGTGGCCCGCACCTCCCCGAACCCCCACGGGGCTCCTCGCCCGGACGCCGCACCGGAGAGCGCGCGAGCCGCGCTCACGGCTGGCACAGTGCGGACCCGACGAGGCCGGCCACGTCGCCACGCAAGGCAGTCACGTCGTGGACCAGCGCCTCCACCTCGGCCCGGTACCGGGGTGCGATCGGTCCGGTCCAGGGCACCTGGTCGGCGGCGACGAGGTGGCGGCGGGCCTCGTCGACGTGCTCGAGCGCCGCGTGCAGCCGGGGGAAGGGGTCGTTCCACATCCCGTCACGCTAGGCAGGCAACCACCCGGCCCGAGGGGCCCGGACGTGATCTGTGGACGAGCGTGCAGGAGACGTGGGCTGTGGTCACCTCACGGACGCGATCGACACCAGGTCACCGCGGACGCGGCAGCACCGCAGCGACCAGCCCGATCGCGCCGATCAGCGCGAACGCGCGCCACGCATCGCTCGCGCCGACGTCGGCCCCCGACACCAGCACGGCGACGACGGCCAGCACCTGCGCCCCCACCTGCACCACGGCGGGCCCTCGCGCTTCGCCCGCGAGCACCGCGACCTCGACCTTCGCGGACCACGACGCCCGCGCGGCGAACGACGACACCCACAGCACCGCGTGCGCGAGCAGCACCAGCACCATGACGGTCAGCAGCGACGCGGCCCCACCCATCAGCAGGACCACGCCGGCGACCCCGACCGCCAGCGCCACCGAGCCCGTCCACGGCCGCAGCATCACCGCACACGCGACCGCCACCGCGACGGCCACGTGCCACGGGCCGACGTGCCACCCGGACCCGACCGCCACCAGAAGCATGACCGCGACGAGCACCGCACCGACCACGCGCAGGACCCACGTGGGCACGACACGCCCGGTCTCGACCATCACCTCGACAGCGCCGCGACCACTCATCGCGCCCCCGCCCCCGTCCGCCGCTGCGCCCGACGGGCCATCCGCGCCAGCGCCACCGCCGGCGCGTCGCGCCACTGCACCACCTCGACGTCGGCGTCCGCGAGCGCGGCGAGCCGGTCCTCGCGGCTCATGGTGACGATGCGCAGCGCGATGCGCTGGCGTTCGCTGAGCTCCGAGGAGCGCACGCGCGGCAGCACGTCGACGGCCACCACACGATGTCCGGCACGCCGCCAGGAGGCGGCCACCGCTGCTGCGTCGTCGTCCAGGAACGTCGAGAACACGACGACGAGCGCGCCCGACGGCAGCTGCGGGGCGCGCACGCGCCGGGCGGGCTCGCCGACGGGCGCGGTGACGGCGAGCGCCTGCCGGATGCGGTCGAGCTGGCGCCGCCCACCGCCCGCAGGCAACGGCCGACGCATCGCGGCCAGGTCGTCGAGCCCGACACGGTCGCCCCGACCCAGGAACGCCTCGGCGACCGACGCGGCGGACTGGCGGGCCACGTCCAACGAGGTCGCGTCGGCGGCGTCCGGCGGCTCGGAGCCGCGCCACGTCGCGGGGTCCGGCCCCACGTCGTCGCGCGAGTCGACCACCAGCATGACGACCGCCTCGGCCTGCGCGTGCTCGCGCCGCACGTAGAGCTCGTGCAGGTCAGGTGCCCGACGAGCCGTCACGCGCCAGTCGATACGGCGCAGCCGGTCGCCGGGCGTGAAGGGGTGGACGTCGCGCAGCGAGCCCCCCTCGCCGGGGCGGCGGGACTCGTGCGCGCCCGTCAGCCCGCGCAGGCGCGGCGGCAGCGGGACGTCGTCGAGCGGGCGCGTCGCGGGCAGCACGAGAACGGCGCGCGACGCCGGCTCTGCCGGTTCGCTCGCGCTCGCGGCACCGGGCCCGATGCCCAGCGCGTCGACCTCGGCGAGGTCCTGCGGCCCGGTCCGGACGGTGAGGACGGACAGCGGCAGCCGCCGTTCACCGTCCACACGCACCAGCACCTCCGACATCTCGCGGTGCCGGCGGCGCACGCGCACCAGGACACCCGCGGTTCCCGCCGGCGCGCGCAGCACGACGTCCGCGAGCAGCACGCCGGGCTCGGACGGTGCGTCGGACGCCTCGAGGGCCACCGTCACGTCCGTCGTCGGGCGCCGCCACCAGTCCCACACGGCCGCGACGACCGGGGCGGCCCCCAGCACCGCGACATCGGGCCGCCCGAAGGCGGCACCGAGCAGCACCAGGAGCGCGGCGGCGACGACGCCGGCCCAGGCGCTGCGCGTGCGGGTCCAGGTCACGCGCGGTCCGCCACCCGGCGGGCGGTCGTCGGGCCGGGCACGGAGGACAGGACGTCGGCCACCACGCGCTGCGGCGCGACGCCGCCCGCCCACGCCTGCGGCGTCAGCGAGATGCGGTGCGCGAGCGTCGGCACGGCCACGGCCTTGACGTCCTCGGGTGCGACGAAGTCGCGGCCCGAGAGCACCGCGAGCGCGCGCGCCACCAGCACCAACGCCTGCGAACCACGCGGCGACGCACCCACCTCGACCGTGTCGTGCGACCGCGTGGCGGCGGCCAGGTCGACGCAGTAGCGCAGCACGTCGGGGTCCACGCTGACGGCCTCGACGCCGGCCTGCATCGCGACGACCGTCGAGGCGTCGACCACCCGCCGCACGGGGGCGGCCTCGGCGCGCCGCGACAGGCGCCGGGCCAGCACGTCGACCTCCGCGTCGCGCTCCGGGTACCCGACGGCCAGCCGCACCATGAACCGGTCGAGCTGCGCCTCGGGCAGCGGGTAGGTGCCCTCGTACTCGACGGGGTTGCTGGTCGCGAACACGTGGAACGGCTGCGGCAGGCGGTGCGTCTGCCCGTCGACCGTCACCTGCCGCTCGGCCATCGCCTCGAGCAGCGCGGACTGCGTCTTGGGGGCGGTGCGGTTGATCTCGTCGGCCAGCAGCAGCCCCGCGAACACGGGTCCGGGCCGGAAGTCGAACGTCGCCGTCGCGGGGTCGAAGACCGACGAGCCCGTGATGTCCGACGGCAGCAGGTCCGGCGTGCACTGCACGCGCCGGAACTCCAGCCCCAGGGCGGTGGCGAGCGAGCGCGCCGCCAGCGTCTTGCCGAGCCCGGGCACGTCCTCGAACAGCACGTGCCCCTGCGCCAGCACCGCGGCGAGCGCGACGCGCAGCGGCTCGCGCATCCCGACGACGGCCGTGGCGACCTCGTCGAGCACGGCCTGCCCGGCTTCGGCGACGGCCCGCACGGGCATCGGTGCGGCGGTGGGGGCGGATGTCATGAGCTCTCCGAGGTGGTGCGGGCGGTGGGACCGAGTCGTTCGAGGGCGTCGAGCGTGTGCCGCAGGTCGGCCAGGCTGGGGGTCGGGTGGCCGGGCTTCGTCAGCGTGACGTACGCGCGTTGCCCGACGAGCTCGCGTACGCGGTCGGCGTCGAGCGGGCTCGTCAGCACGACGCCGTGCCGCGCGAGCCGGCGGGCGGCGGCCTCGCGGACGCGCCGCAGGGCGCGCTCGCCCGTGCGTCCGTCCCGCCCGACGAGGCTCCATGCCAGCTCAGCCACCTCGCCGCGCGCGCCGTCACGGCGCTCGCGTGCCACGGGTTCCAGCTCGGGCTCGACGTCGGAGTCCAGGCGCCCGACGACGATCGCGAGCCCGGCCGCGATCAGGGCGACCAGCAGCGCCGAGCCGACTCGCAGGAAGAAGATCGCAGCCCAGAACGTGAGCACGAACGTGAGGACCGCGGTGCGGATCTGCCGGCGCTTCATGCTCGCGCCCCGCCCTCGTCGGCGGGTCGCGCGTCAGCCCGGACGTCCTCGTCGGTACGCACAGGGGCGTGCCGCAGGTGCGCGACGCCCTCGGCCAGGGTGGCGAGCGCCTCGCGCGCCCCCTGCACGTCGGCGGCCGTGAGCACGTGCTCGCTGTACCGCGCGTCGAGGTAGCGCCCCAGCAGCCAGCGCGTCGCAGCGGGGTCGGCGAGCGTCGCCCCGAGCACCTCGACGGTGAACTCGGACGCCGTCTGCGCCCGGTCGCGGACCACACCGCTGCGGCCGGCGGCGTCCTCGAGGGCCACCCACGCGGCGATCACGGCGTCGCCGGGCGGCACGAGGGCGTCCTCCAGCAGGCGGGCGGCCTGCGCGACGCCCTCCTGCAGCGCCGGCGTCGCGGGATACGCCTCGAACCCGGCGGGCGTGCCGGCGTCGACGTCGTCGTCACGATCCTTCGGCCCGCGTCCGGTGAGCCACCGCTTGACCATCGGCACGACGAACCACGCGACGACGGCCAGCACCACCACCAGCACCACGACGAACACCCAGCTGGGGATCGAGATGTGGTTGCTCCCGCCGTCACCCAGCGGCGCCGAGGTCACCTCGTTGCTCGGCATCGGCGGCGGCGTGTAGTCGATCCTCGGGATCCGGCCGTTGCGTGTCGAGATGTGCCACGGCCCCGCGAGCGCCGCACCGAGCACGACGAACACGACGAGCCCCGCGACGGCGATCGCCGTACGGCGCGCGTCCTGCGTCGGTCGCACGGTCCTCCCCCGGGTCGTCGATCGTCGTCGGCCCTCGTCGGCCGGCACCCAGGCTATAGACCCCAGCGCGCCCCGATGACCGCCGCCCGGGTGGTGACGCGCCGCACATTCCTCTCCATACCCGACGATCACGCCCGCGGACAGCCCGCACGCGCGCCGCGCGGCTCTGGGATCATGGCCGCATGACTGAGCGCGCGTCCCTGGCCGATGTGTCCCCCGCGATCGCCCTCGGGCCGCTCGACGGCCGCTACCGCGCGGCGGTCGCCCCGCTCGTCGACCACCTGTCGGAGGCCGCGCTCAACCGCGAGCGCGTGCACGTCGAGGTCGAGTGGCTCATCCACCTGACCCGCCACGGCGTGGTCCCGGGCGCCCCGCGGCTGACGGAGGCCGACGAGGCCTTCCTGCGCGACGTCGTCGCGACGTTCGGGGCCGACGAGGTCGCCGCGCTGGCCGAGATCGAGCGCACCACGGTCCACGACGTGAAGGCCGTCGAGTACTTCCTCAAGGGCCGCATGGCGACGGCGCCGGAGGGTTCCGCGCTGCACCAGGTGGGCGAGCTGGTCCACTTCGCGTGCACCAGCGAGGACATCAACAACCTGTCGTACGCGCTGATGGTCCAGGGTGCCGTGCGCGACGTGTGGCTGCCGGCCGCGACGACGCTGGCCGACGAGGTCGCGGCGATGGCCGTCGAGCTGCGCGACCAGCCCCTGCTCGCCCTCACGCACGGCCAGCCCGCCACGCCGACGACGCTCGGCAAGGAGCTCGCCGTCCTGGCGCACCGCCTGCGCCGCCAGCTGCGCCGCATCGCCTCCGACGAGTTCCTGGGCAAGCTCAACGGCGCGACGGGCACCTACGGCGCCCACGTGGTCGCGGTGCCGGGCGCCGACTGGCCGGCGATCAGCAAGTCCTTCGTCGAGCACCTGGGCCTGACGTGGAACCCGCTGACCACGCAGATCGAGTCGCACGACTGGCAGGCCGAGCTGTACGCGGACGTCGCGCGCTTCAACCGCGTGCTGCACAACCTGGCCACCGACGTGTGGACCTACATCAGCCGCGGCGTCTTCACGCAGATCCCCGTCGCGGGCGCCACGGGCAGCTCGACCATGCCGCACAAGGTCAACCCGATCCGGTTCGAGAACGCCGAGGCCAACCTCGAGATCTCGTCGGCCCTGCTCGACACGCTCGCCTCCACGCTGGTCACGAGCCGCCTGCAGCGCGACCTGACGGACTCGACCACGCAGCGCAACATCGGCCCCGCGTTCGGGCACAGCCTGCTGGCGATCGACAACGTGCGCCGCGGGATGAAGGCGCTGTCGGTCGACGAGGCGCTGCTGGCCCGCGAGCTCGACGAGAACTGGGAGGTGCTCGGCGAGCCCGTGCAGTCGGCGATGCGCGCCGCGGCCGTGGCGGGCGTGACCGGCATGGAGAACCCGTACGAGCGGCTCAAGGAGCTCACGCGCGGGCACCGTCTGACGGCCGACGACATGCGCGAGTTCATCGCCGGTCTCGGTCTGCCCGACGACGTCGCGGCGCGGCTCGGCGCCCTGACGCCCGCCTCCTACACCGGCCTGGCGGCCTCGTTGGTGGACTTCCTGGACGCCTGACTGACTCGTTTGGGTGGTACCACAGCCACTGGGTGAACCCCATCTGGACACGCGCCCGATTTGTCTGCACAATCGTGCGCGCACCCCGTCTGTTTCGTCCGGATTCATCGGACGGACACCCGAGGCGCGCCCTCCCTGCTCCACCCCCCAACGGCGAGGTACCCCGTGACGCTCATGCAGAAGGCGATCACGCCGGCCCTGTCCCGCGCGCACCTGAGCGCGGGCCACGACCGGCTGTCCGGCTACGTCGTGCGCGCATCGGACGTGTCGTTCGCGACGACGCCCGCGCAGCTCTTCGAGGTCCACGGCCTCGGGTACCCGGGCACGCCGTTCAGCCCGCACGACGAGCACATCGACGTGCTCCGCTTCGAGTCCTCCCCGCAGCTGCAGTACCGCGACGTGCCCGGCTACATCGTCCCGCTGTGGTGGCTGCGCCACTCCCGCATCCCCCCGGGCACGGAGCTGGTCCGCATCCACGCCGACGGCACCGCCACCCTGCTGGCCCGCTACGGCGACGTCGGCACCGGCTGGACGCTGACCTCGCTGGGCGGCCCGCGTCCCGCGCTCGCGTCCCTGTCGCGCTGCGTCGGCCCGGTCGCCAAGTGGCACGGCGCGTACCTCGAGGCCGACGTCGTGGACAACGGCCACACCGTGGTGCTCGCGCTGGCCAACCCGCCGCTCGCCGAGACCGGCTTCCGCCAGTCCGCCAACGGCCGCTGGTACCGCCGGGTCCCCCGCCAGGACGTCACCGAGCTGTTCGAGCTCGACCTGACGGCCCAGTGGAACGGCCTGTCCGTCCGCGTCGTCGACCAGTGGCAGGACGCCCAGCGCTACGTCGTCGCCCGCATCGCCCACCTGGGCGACGACATCGACCGCGCCGAGCAGCTCCAGATGGACCATCTCGAGGCCGGCGTGTACGAGGCGGTCGTCTACGCCGCCGAGCTGACGGACATCCAGACCAACCAGGTGGTCCCGCACACGTGGGCCCCCGGCCCCGCGGCCGCCACCACCCAGCGCCAGTCGGTCCACAGCTGACCAGCTGGCCCCAGACACGTGCCGGGCTCGGCACCTCCCCCTGCTACCGAGCCCGGCACGTCCCCTCACACCCGCAACGTCCGAGTCTTCGGCTGCGATAGCGACCGGTTGCTCGGACGCTTGGGAGTGGTGAGGCGGCGTCAGGCGGGTTGCACCGCCGGGATCGCGATCGCCGCGAGGTCCGCGAGCGCGGTCGCGTACGCGGCGGTGTCGCCGGCGCGGGACGCCTCGCGGGCGCGGACGGTCGGGGCGTGCAGGGCGGCGCGGGTGCGACGACGCAGCGAGCGCTCCGAACGCTCGTCGCGCAGGTCCGCCGGCAGCTCCTGCAAGGCGGCCTCGAGACCGCCCAGCACGCGGGTGCGCTCGGCGACGACGGCGGGGTTCCACTCGCGCACGCGGCGCTCGGCCTCGTAGGCGTACGAGGCGTCCTGCACGATGGCGCGCGCGGCGACGACGGCGGCGTGCTCGGCCGGGGCGTGCTGGGCGACGGTGTGCAGGGAGACGAGGCGGACGCCGGGCAGCTCGCGGACGCCGGGGTCGACGTCGTGGCGCAGGGCCAGGTCGACGACGGTCAGGGGCTGGGAGGTCCCGACGCGGGCCTCGGCCAGCGCGTCGACGCCGAGCACGGCGCCCGCGGCGCCGCTGCACGCGACGACGAGGTCCACGCCCGCCAGCTCGTCGGCCAGGTCCGCACCCGCGGGCACGGCCCGCACGCCGCGCGCGGTCGCGAAGGCCCGCGCCCGGCCGGACGGCGAGTAGACGCGGACCTCGCCGACGCCGCGCGACTTGAGCGCGGCCAGCGACGCGCCCGCGTAGGAACCGGTCCCGATCAGCACGCACCGCACGTCGGCCCACGCGGGCAGGTTCTGCTCGGCGATGTCGAGCGCGACGCCGACGACGGACCGGCCCGCGCTGCCCAGGCCCGTGGCCGCCTCGACGGAGCGGGACACGCGGGACGCCGCCTGGAAGAGGGACTCGAGGTCGCTAGTCGTCGTGCCGTCGCGCCGGGCTGCGGTCAGCGCGCGGCGCACCTGCCCCGCGATCTCGCGCTCGCCGACCACCATCGACTCCAGGCCGCTCGCGACGGCGAACAGGTGCTCGGCCGCGTCGGTGTCGGTCATGGCGTGCAGGTGCGCGGCGACAGCAGCAGGGTCATAACCGGAGCGGGCGGCGACGGTCGCGGCGGCCGCGGCACGCGCGGCGGGGGTGTGCGCGGCGTCGTCGACGTCCAGGTACAGCTCGAACCGGTTGCACGTCGCCAGGACGACGGCACCGGAGATCGAGCTGGCAGCGCCCACGATCTCGTGCCCCACGGCGTGCGTGTCCGACGAGAGACGTTCCAGCACGGCGAGGTCGAGCTCGTGGTGCGACGCGACGAGGGACAGCAGCACCACGTCCTGATTGAATCACTCCGCCATTTGTCGGGCACAATCGACGCGTGGTTCTTTCGCTCACACATCCCCTGGTCGACGGTCGTACGACCCATTCCGCGCTGGTGCGCGCCTATTCGGGCGAGCGCCCCGAGCAGCTCCCCGTCTGGTTCATGCGCCAGGCCGGCCGCTCGCTGCCCGAGTACAAGGCGGCCCGCGCCGGCACCGCGATGCTCGACGCCTGCCTGCAGCCGGAGCTCGCCAGCGAGATCACGCTGCAGCCGGTGCGCCGCCACGGCGTCGACGCCGCCATCTTCTTCTCCGACATCGTCGTGCCGCTGAAGCTGGCCGGGGTGGACGTCGAGATCAAGCCCGGTGTGGGTCCCGTCATGGGTGCGCCCGTGCGGACGGCCGACGACGTGGCGCGGCTGCGCGAGCACACGCTGACCGCCGCCGACCTCGAGCCCGTCAGCCAGGGCGTCGCGCTGACCGTTGCCGAGCTGGGCAGCACGCCGCTCATCGGGTTCGCGGGCGCGCCGTTCACGCTCGCCGCCTACCTGGTGGAGGGCGGCCCGTCGCGCGACCACCTCGCCGCGCGCACGCTCATGCACGCCGACCCCGACACCTGGCGGGCGCTGACCGAGTGGACCGCCGACCTCACGGGCGCGTTCCTGCGGGCCCAGGTGCTGGCAGGCGCGAGCGCCGCCCAGCTCTTCGACTCCTGGGCGGGCTCCCTGTCGCTCGCCGACTACCAGGCGCACGTCGCCGCGGGCTCGGCGCGCGCGTTGTCGCACGTCGCCGACCTGGGCGTGCGCAAGGTGCACTTCGGCACGGGTACGGGCGAGCTGCTCGCCGCGATGCGCGAGGTCGGCGCGGACGTCGTCGGCGTCGACTACCGGATCCCGCTCGACGAGGCGTCGCGGCGCATCGGGGGCAGCACCCCGGTCCAGGGCAACATCGACCCCGCGCTGCTCTCGGCGCCGTGGTCGGTGCTCGAGGCGCACGTGCGTGACGTCGTCGAGCGTGGCAGGTCGGCGCCCGGGCACGTCGTGAACCTGGGCCACGGCGTCCCGCCGACCACGGATCCCGAGGTGCTGACGCGCCTCGTCGGCCTGATCCACAGCCTGTAGCGGTGCCAGCAGGCCGGCCCGACGAGGCCACCGACGGCGCTCCGCAGGAGCGCTGGGACGTCGTCGTGATCGGCGCCGGCGTCGCCGGCCTGGTCGCCGCACGCGACCTGGCCGACGCCGGTCTGCGCACGCTGGTCGTCGACGGCCGCGACGCGCCGGGCGGCGCGGTGCGCGGCCACGAGGTCGCGGGCCTGCGGCTCGACGCCGGCGCGGAGTCGTTCGCGACGCGCGGCGGCGTGGTCGCCGACTACCTGACCGAGCTGGGCCTGGGCGAGCGCATCTGCGCGCCCAGCGGCCTGGGCTCGTGGGTGCACCTCCCGTCCGGCGACGGCCCGCTGCCTCGCACAGGCCTGCTGGGCATCCCGTCGTCGCCTTGGTCGGCCGACGTCCGACGCACGATCGGCCTGCTCGGCGCCGCGCGCGCCGCACTGGACCTGGTCCTGCCCCGCCGCGTGGGCGCTGACGCCACCACGCTCGGCGCTCTGGTCCGGGCTCGCATGGGCGCGCGCGTCCTCGACCGGTTGGTGCGGCCCATCGTCGGCGGGGTCCACGCCGCCGAGCCCGACGACCTGGCCGTCGGCGCCGTCGCCCCGACGCTGCCCGACGCCCTGGCCGGATCCCGCGGTTCCCTGGCGCGGGCCGTCCGCACGCTGCGGGCGTCGGCGCCGGCGGGCTCGGCGGTCGGTGGCATCACCGGCGGCATGAACGTGCTGGTCAGCGCGCTGGTGGAGGCCGTGCAGACGGCTGGCGGCGAGGTCCGGGTCCGAACAGCGGTCTCGGCAGCGCGGACTGACGACGACGGCTGGACGCTCACGACGTCCGAGGGCACGCTGCGGACGCACGCGGTGCTGCTGGCGGCGCCCACGCCGGACCTCCTGCCTGCACTGTTGCCGTCGCTCGCGCCGGCCTCGCAGCCCGACCCCGGCGCCGAGGTCACGCTCGTCACGCTGGTCGTCGACGCGCCCGCGCTGGACGGCGCGCCCCGTGGGACCGGCGTGCTCGTCGCCCGCGAGGCGACGGACGTGCAGGCCAAGGCCCTGACGCACGCGACCGCGAAGTGGCCGTGGCTCGCGGGACAGACGCCGCCGGGGCGGCACGTGGTCCGGTTGTCGTACGGGCGCGCCGACGGCGTGCGGAGCGGGGATGACGACGCCTCGCTGCCGGTGCCGGGCACGGGCGTCGACCCGCTCGCGACGGCCCTGACCGACGCGTCCGTGCTGCTCGGGACCCCCCTGACGCGGGACCAGCTCGTCGACCACGCCGTCGTCCGCTGGACGCAGGCACTCCCCCGGCCGAGCGCCGCCCACCGCGCGTTCGTCGCGTCGGTGCGTGCCGCGGTCGCGGCCGGTGCGGCGGACGCCGACGCAGGGGCGCCGACGGCGACGAGCCGCCCCCGTGTCGCCGTCGCGGGGGCGTGGGTGGCCGGCAACGGCCTGGCGTCGGTCGTCCCCGACGCCCGCGCCGCGGCGGGCTCGCTCCTCGGGTAGCGGCCCGCCGGGGCTGCCGCGGAGGCCGCCCGGCCCCCGGCGGCCTCGTCGGCCACGGGTGATGTCGCGCACAATTGTTCTGACAATGTGTCACTGAATTCCCGAGGTGCCAGCAATTGCCCCGACGACATGACCTGCGTCACGCATTTCCGGCGGGCGACGTGACAATCTGTCAGGTCAATTCCACGCGACCGGCGGCGACTTCGACACGCCGCCGCACGCAGGGGGACACTGGGCCCATGCCTCAGCCCGTCCGCATCGGTACGCGCGCCAGCGCCCTGGCCCTCACGCAGACCGGACACGTAGCCGACGCGCTGGCCGCCGCGGGCGACCTCGCGATCGAGACCGTCCGCGTCCGCACCGACGGCGACCGCCTCACGGGCTCGCTGTCCTCGCTCGGCGGCACGGGCGTCTTCGTGACGGCGCTGCGCGACGCGCTGCTCGACGGCCGTTGCGACGTGGCCGTGCACTCGCTCAAGGACCTCCCGACGGGTGACGCCGAGGGACTCACGCTCGGCGCGGTCCCCGTGCGGGAGGACCCCCGCGACGCCCTGTGCGCGCGCGACGGGCTCACGCTCGCCCAGCTCCCGGAGGGCGCGAGCGTCGGCACGGGGTCCCCTCGGCGCGCGGCCCAGCTGCTCGCGGCGCGCCCCGACCTGCGCGTCGTCGACATCCGCGGCAACGTCGACACGCGCCTGGGCAGGGTCGTCGGCTCCGGCGGGGTAGGCGACCTCGACGCGGTGGTCCTCGCCCGCGCCGGCCTGGCGCGGCTCGGGCGGCTCGAGGCCGTCACCGACCTGTTCGACGAGGCCACGATGCTCCCCGCGCCCGGCCAGGGGGCGCTGGCGATCGAGGTCCGCGCGGACCTCGACCCGCGCTCGGGGCTCGCGGGTGCCCTCGCGCTCCTGCACCACGAGCCGACCCACCTCGCGGTGGTCGCCGAGCGCGCGCTGCTGGGCCGCCTCGAGGCCGGCTGCGCGGCGCCCATCGGCGCGATCGGCGTCCTGGCGGGGAACCAGCTCAGCCTCGAGGCCGTGGTCGTGCGCACCGATGGCACGCAGTCGCTGCGGCGCACGGCGACGACGACGCTGGGCGACGACCCCGTCGCGGCGGCGCGAGCCCTGGGCGTCGACCTCGCGCAGACGCTCCTCGCCGACGGCGCCGCCGACCTGGCCGATCTGGGCGCGACCGGATGACCGAGGACGTCACGCGCACCCCGGGCACCGCGCACTCCGGCGGCACCCCGCATCCGGCCGACACCGCGCGGTCGGCCGATACCGCGCACTCCCCCGGCATCACCCGGGCCACCGGCGCGCTCGCCGGGTGGCGCGTCCTGGTCCCGCGCCCGACCGCCGGCGCGAGCCCCGCGGTCATGGCCCTCGCCGCCGCCGGCGCCGTGGCCGACGTCGTCCCGCTGATCGCGACCGTCCCGCCGCAGGACACGGCCCCGCTCGACGACGCCCTCCTGGCGCTCGGCGCCGGCTGGTACCCGTGGCTCGCCGTGACGAGCGCCGCCGCCGTCCCGGTCCTCGAGCAGCGCGCGGCGGCAGCCGGCCGGACGCTGGCGGATCTCGTCGTCGACGGCGGCGCGCGGGTCGCGGCCGTCGGACCGGGAACTGCCCGCGCGCTGGAGGCAGCCGGACTCGACGTCGCGCTCACCGCGCGGCCGTCGACGGCCGAGCAGCTGGTCGCGTCGTGGCCATCCATCGAGTCGTCGGCGGGCACGACCCCTCGGACGCGTCCCGCCAGGATCCTGTTCCCCCGCGGCGACCTCGCGGCCCCCACGCTCGCGGACGGCCTCCGTGCCCGCGGCTGGCAGGTCGACGACGTCGTCGCGTACCGCACGGTCCCGGCCGACCCGCCGCCGCGGGAGATCGTCGAGGCCTGGCGCGACGGCACCATCCGCGCGGCCTTGCTCACGTCTGCGAGCACGGTCCGGGAGCTCGTCACCCGTCTGGGTGCCCCGCCGTCCGGCACATTGCTGGTGGCGATCGGCCCGACGACGGCCGCCGAGGCGCATCGGCACGGTCTGACCCTGGCCGCGACGGCCCCCGAGCAGACGATGACGGGGCTCGTCAGCGCCCTGGAAGCAGCAGCACGCAAGGAGCAGCAGTGAACTCGAGTCAGAACCCCGGCCGCATCCGCCCTCGTCGCCGTCGCGCCACCCCGGCGATCCGTCGCCTCACGGCCGAGACGCGCCTGCACCCCGCCGAGCTGGTGCTGCCGGTGTTCGTGCGCGAGGGCCTGACGGAGGCGCGACCCATCGCGTCGATGCCGGGCGTCCTGCAGCACACGCGCGACTCGCTCAAGAAGGCGGTGGCCGAAGCCGCGGGCGCGGGACTGGGCGGCGTCATGCTCTTCGCCATCCCGAGCCACCGCGACGCGACGGGCACCCAGGCCACGGACCCGGACGGCATCCTCAACGTCGCGATCGCGGACGCGGTGGCGGAGGCGGGCGACGCCCTCGTCGTGCAGGCCGACCTGTGCCTCGACGAGTTCACCGACCACGGACACTGCGGCGTCCTGACGCCCGACGGCGCGGTCGACAACGACGCGACCCTGGTCCGCTACGCCGAGATGGCGCTCGCGCAGGCGGCGGCGGGCGCCCACCTCGTCGGGCTGTCCGGGATGATGGACGGCCAGACGGGCGTGGTCCGCGACGCCCTGGACGACGCCGGCTACGACCAGACGGCGGTGCTGGCCTACGCCGCCAAGTACGCGAGCGCGTTCTACGGCCCGTTCCGCGACGCGGTCGAGTCCCAGCTCGAGGGCGACCGCCGCACGTACCAGATGGACCCGGCCAACCGCCGCGAGGCGGCCCGCGAGGTCGCGATCGACATCGCCGAGGGCGCCGACGTCGTCATGGTGAAGCCCGCCATGTCCTACCTGGACGTGCTCGCCGACGTGGCCGCGACGTCCACGGTCCCGGTCGCCGCCTACCAGGTGTCCGGTGAATACGCCATGATCGAGGCCGCTGCTGCGAACGGGTGGATCGAGCGCAGACGGGCGATTGTGGAGTCCGTGCTCAGCATCCGACGCGCGGGTGCCGATCATGTGCTGACGTACTACGCGACGGAGCTGGCCGGGTGGCTGGCGGAGGAGACCCGATGAGCACGACGACGAGTGCCGAGGCCTTCGCGCACGCCCAGTCCGTGATCCCCGGCGGGGTGAACTCGCCGGTGCGCGCGTTCGGTGCCGTCGGGGGCACGCCGCTGTTCGTCGCTTCGGCGTCCGGTCCGCGCGTCACCGACGTCGACGGCCGCACGTACGTGGACCTCGTCGGCTCGTGGGGCCCCGCCCTGCTGGGCCACGCCCACCCCGAGGTCGTGGAGGCGGTGCAGCAGGCGGCCGCGCGCGGACTCGGCTTCGGCGCCCCGACGACGACGGAGGTCGAGCTCGTCGACGCCATCCGCTACCGCGTCCCGGCGGCGGAGAAGGTGCGGCTCGTCTCGACCGGCACCGAGGCGACCATGACAGCGCTGCGCCTGGCCCGCGCGTACACGGGCCGCGACCTCGTCGTGAAGTTCGCCGGCTGCTACCACGGCCACGTCGACGCGCTCCTGGCCTCCGCCGGCTCCGGCGTCGCGACGCTGGCCCTACCGGACTCGGCCGGCGTGTCCGCGGCGACGGCCGCCGAGACGATCGTCGTCCCCTACAACGACCTCGACGCGCTCGAGACGGTCTTCGTCGCGCACGGCGACCGCATCGCCGCCGTCATCACCGAGGCCGCGCCCGCCAACATGGGTGTGGTCCCGCCGCTGCCCGGCTTCAACGCCGAGCTGCGCCGCATCACGCTCGAGCACGGCGCGCTGCTCATCCAGGACGAGGTGCTCACCGGCTTCCGCGTGGGCTACTCCGGATGGTGGGGACTCGAGGGCCTGCGCGAGGGCTGGGCGCCCGACCTGTTCACGTTCGGCAAGGTCATCGGCGGCGGATTGCCGGTCGCGGCCGTCGGCGGGCGGCGCGACGTCATGGCCCAGCTGGCCCCGTCCGGGCCCGTCTACCAGGCCGGGACCCTGTCCGGTAACCCGGTCGCGACGGCCGCGGGCCTCGCGACCCTGCGCCTCGCGGACGCCGACGTCTACGCGCGGGTCGACGAGGCGTCGGCCCGCCTGCGCTCGTCCGTGAGCGCCGCCCTCAGCGACGCCGAGGTGCCGCACGCGATCCAGTACGCCGGCAACCTGTTCTCGATCATGTTCGGCCCCGACGCAGCCGACCACGGCGCACAGGACTACGCCGCCGTGCAGGCCACCGAGACGTACCGGTACGCGCCGTTCTTCCACACGCTCCTGGAGCACGGCGTCTACGCGCCGCCGTCGCCGTACGAGGCGTGGTTCGTCTCGGCCGCGCACGACGACGAGGCGCTCTCGCAGATCGAGGCGGCCCTCCCGGCCGCCGCCCGCGCCGCCGCGGAGGCCTGAGCCCAACCGCATCCGCGCAGGACTTCGAGGGTTCTGCACGCCGGACGCGCCGAGCTCTCGGAGTCCTCGTCGGGTGCTCAGCGCGTGCGAACCGCTGTCGTGCCCGCGAGGGTGTCGGCGATCGTCTGGCGGTGCCACAGCGGGCGCAGGAAGCCGACGAGGCTGAGCACGTCGAGCACGTGCGCCAGGTCGCGCAGCAGGGCTCGCCGCACACCGGGCGTCCGCTCGGTGCCGACGCGTTCCAGCCGGACGCCGACGAGCTGCTTGCCGAGCGACTGCCCCTCGCGGCCGTCGGCCAGCATGTTGCCGACGTACCAGCCGACGCACCAGACCAGCCCGAGCACCGTCATCAGCGCCGTCTCGTACGCGAGCGCCAGCAGCAGCGGGACCAGCATGACCGCCAGGTCGACGACGAAGCCGCCCGCCCGGCGACCCCACGACGCCGGCACCGGCCCGACGGGCGCGGGTCCGTCCGGGACTGTGACGCCCATGCCCTCGAAGGGCCACGCGCTCTCGGGCTGCGGCGGCGCCGGGCGCGGGAACGGGACGGTCGGGGTGGGCAGCCACGCGGCGGCGCCGACGACGTCGTCGTCGCGCTCGTCGTCCGCGTCCCTCGTCGGACCGTCGCTCGTGGCACTCATCGGTTCGAGTATGGCCCGCGATCCGATCCGTGCAAATCGGTCAAACGGGCGGTGCCGCTCAGCCCATCGAGCTCGACCTTGTTCACTCCATCGGGCGCGGTGGCGTGAACGGTGTCGATCTCGACGAGACGTCGGGGTCACGCCGTGCGGGTCGGCTCCAGGGCGTCAGCGAGCTCCGTCTCCAGCTCGGCGACCTGCTCGCCGGCGGCGAGCTCCGCGGCCTGCTCGCGGCGGTAGGCCCGCACGGACCACGCGACGGCGCCGGCCCAGAGCAGCGCGATGAAGCCGAGCACCAGGGCGGCCGTCGTCGTGCCGCCCAGACCCAGCCAGTCGCTGTTGAGCAGCGTGCGGGCGTTGGTCAGGACGATGATGCCGCCGACGGCCGAGCCGAGGATGCGCGGCGGGAGCAGCCGCACCAGCCACGCGGCGACGGGGGCCGCGATGACGCCGCCGACGAGCAGTGCGGCGACCCACAGGAAGTCGATCCCCTGCGACCCGAGGGCGAACAGGAATCCGAGCGAGGCGGCCACCGAGATGAGGAACTCGCTGGTGTCGATCGAGCCGATCACCTTGCGGGGCTCCATGCGGCCGGACGCGAGCAGCGCGGGCGTGCCGACCGGCCCCCAGCCGCCGCCACCGGTCGCGTCGACGAAGCCGGCGAACAGGCCGAGGGGCGCCAGGAACCGCTTGCGCAGCGGCTGGCCCAGGCGGTCCTTGCGCAAACCCTTCACCGTGAACCGGATCAGGATGTACAGGCCCAGGACCAGCAGGATCGTCGACATCACGGGCTTGGCCAGCTCGAACGAGAGGTTGGCCAGGAACGTCGCGCCCAGGAAGGCGCCGATCGCGCCGGGGACGCCGACGCGCCACACCACGCGCCAGTCCACGTTGCCGAACCGCCAGTGCGAGACGCCGGACGCGAGCGTCGTGCCGATCTCGGCCAGGTGGACCGTGGCCGACGCGGCGGCGGGGTTGGTCCCGATGGCCAGCAGCAGCGTCGTCGAGGTGACGCCGTAGGCCATGCCGAGGCTGCCGTCGACGAGCTGTGCGGCGAGGCCGACGATGGCCAGGAGCACGATCTTGCGCACGGGGGGACCTACCTCGGATCGGGAACGATAGAGAGATAATCCCGATCCGAGCAGTAGGTATTCAAGTCCGCACTCACATCGTGAGACGCGCGCCTCGCGTCAGGGGTTCTCCCAGGCGCCGTCGGACGCGGCCATGGTGCGCACGTGCGCGGGCAGCCTGCCGTCGACGAGCGACGCCAGCGTCACCTCGTCGAGCACGCCGCGGACGCTGACGCGCAGCGCGACCCACACGTCGAGCAGCGCCGCGGCCGATCCCTCGTACGCCAGGCTCGGGGGACGCTCGTCGCGCACGGTCACCAGGGGGCCGTCGACGGCGCGGATCACCTCGGCGAGCGTGATCTCGTCGGCCGGGCGCGCCAGGCGGTACCCGCCGGAGCGGCCCCGCACGCTCGCGACGACGCCGGCGCGACGCAGGTCGCCCAGGATCCGCTCGACGAAGCTGACCGGCAGCCCCTGGCCCGCGGCGAGCACGTCGGCCGCGACCGCGTCCCCGTGCGGGCTCGCCGCCAGCTCGGCACACGCCCGCACCGCATAGTCCGCCTTCGCCGAGACCCGCATGGACCCATTGTGCCTTCCCGCAAGGCTCCGCCCGGTCGTCGGAATACCCCATGGGGGTATGGTGTTGCGCAGGACATGGACCACGACGGAGGCATCATGCCGGGCTACTCCGACACCAAGGACGACCACCTCAAGCGCCTGCGCCGCATCGAGGGCCAGGTGCGCGGCATCGCGCGCATGGTCGACGAGGACACGTACTGCATCGACGTCCTCACCCAGATCGCCGCGGTCACCAAGGCGCTGCAGGCCGTGAGCATCAGCCTGGTCGAGGAGCACCTGGGCCACTGCGTCGTCGACGCGGCCCGGCGCGACCCCGACGAGGGCGCCGCGAAGGTCGCCGAGGCCAGCGCCGCCATCGCGCGCCTGGTCCGCAGCTGAGGCACCCGACGACACGAGGAGAGCACCATGAGCCAGACCACCACCTTCGGAGTCGACGGCATGACGTGCGCCCACTGCGTGCAGCACGTCACCACGGAGCTGACCGCACTGCCCGGCGTGCAGGACGTCGCGATCGAGCTGGTCGTCGGCGGGTCGTCGCGCGTCACCGTCACGTCGCAGGGACCCCTGGCGGACGACGACGTCGCGGCGGCCGTCGACGAGGCCGGGTACGCCGTCACCCCGCGGAGGTCGCTGCTGTGAGGCGCGTCCCCGTCCACCCCAGCGTCCACCGCCTACCCGAGCCGGCGCAGGCTGCCACGCCCGAGGACGCACCCGTCTCGGACGCACCCGTCGCGGTCGTCGACCTCGCGGTCGAGGGCATGACGTGCGCGTCCTGCGTCGCGCGCGTCGAGAAGCGGCTGGGCCGCCTCCCCGGCGTCACCGCCACCGTGAACCTCCCGCTGGAGTCGGCGCGCGTCGAGGTGCGACTGCCCGACGACGACACGGCCGACGGCCCGTCGGGCGCGGCGGGTGTCGACGACCTCGTCGCGGCCGTCCGCGCCGCCGGCTACGACGCGCGCGTCACGCACGTCGCGCAGACGCAGCCCACGGGCGCCCCTCACGACGACCACGAGCCCGACGCGCACACCGGCATGGACCCGTACGAGCACGCACTGTCCGGTCACTCGATGGCGCCCGGGCACGACATGGACCCCGACGACGACACGTCGGCGCCGACGGACGCACGCGGTGCGGACCTGCGCCGCCGCCTGGTCGTCGCCGCGACGCTGACCGTCCCCGTCGTCGCGCTCTCGATGATCCCGGCCCTGCAGCTCACCGGCTGGCAGTGGGTGGTCGCGGCGCTGGCGCTGCCGGTCGCGACGTGGGCGGCGTGGCCGTTCCACCGCGCCGCGGTGCGGGCCGCACGGCACGGCGCGTCGACCATGGACACGCTCGTGTCCATCGGCATCACGGCGGCGACCGGCTGGTCGCTGTGGGCCCTGCTCTTCGGCGGCGCCGGCGAGCTGGGCATGACCATGACCCCGTCGCTGTGGCCGCGGGCCGCGCACGACGGCGCCGCGCCCGAGCTCTACTTCGAGGTCGCGGCCGTCGTCACCACGTTCCTGCTGGCCGGTCGCTACGCCGAGCACCGCTCGCGCCGTCGGGCCGGTGACGCGCTGCGGGCGCTCCTGGACCTGGGCGCGAAGGACGTGGCCCTGCTGGTCGACGGCGTCGAGCAGCGAGTCCCCGTCGACCGGCTGGCGCTCGGCGACGAGTTCGTCGTGCGGCCCGGGGAGAAGGTCGCGACCGACGGCGTGGTGGTACGTGGCAGCAGCGCGCTCGACGAGTCGCTGCTCACCGGCGAGCCGGTGCCGGTCGACGTCGGCCCGGGTGACGAGGTCACGGGCGCGACCATCAACACGTCGGGCTCGCTCGTCGTGCGGGCCACGGCCGTGGGCTCCGACACACGGTTGGCCCAGATCAGCCGCCTCGTCGCGACCGCGCAGACCGGCAAGGCGCCGGTGCAGAGGCTCGCGGACCGCATCTCGGCGGTCTTCGTACCGATCGTGCTGGTGCTCGCGGTGATCACGCTGGTGGCGTGGCTGGTCGCGGGGGCCGACGCCCAGCAGGCGTTCACGGCCGCGGTCGCGGTGCTCATCATCGCGTGCCCGTGCGCCCTGGGCCTCGCGACGCCGACGGCGCTGCTGGTCGGCACGGGTCGCGGCGCGCAGCTCGGCATCCTCATCAAGGGCCCGGAGATCCTCGAGCAGACCCGCGCCGTCGACACCGTGGTGCTCGACAAGACCGGCACCGTCACCCAGGGCCGGATGGCCGTGGTGGACGTGCTGGCAACTCCCGGTGCGGCGCCCGACGAGGTGCTGCGGTTCGCGGGCGCCGTCGAGCAGCTCGCCGAGCACCCGATCGCGGCCGCGATCGCCGCAGCTGCCGCGGACGGCTCGTCGGGAGACTCGGCTCCGAGCGAGGACTCGTCCCAGGCGACCGGCGCCGACGGTGTCGCGATCGGCGCCGACCAGGTGCACGACTTCCGCGCGGAGGCCGGCCGCGGCGTGAGCGGCGTCGTCCGCACCGCTCACTCGGGCGTCGGGCTCGGCCGCCGTGTCCTCGTCGGGCGCCCCACCTGGCTGCGCGACCAGGGCCTGGCGAGCGACGCCCTGCAGGAGCGGTTCGACGTGGCCGAGGCGGACGGCGCCACCGCCGTGATGGTGGCGTGGGACGGCTCCGTCCGCGGGGTCGTCGTGCTGCGCGACCCCGTCAAGGACTCGTCGCGGCAGGCGGTCGACGAGCTGCGCGCGCTGGGCCTGCGGCCCGTGCTCCTGACGGGCGACAACCCGGGTGCGGCGCAGGCCGCGGCGCGCGAGGTCGGGATCGACGACGTCGTCGCGCGGGTGCTGCCCGAGGACAAGGTGTCCGTGGTGCGCCGGCTGCAGGCCGAGGGGGCCCGCGTCGCGATGGTGGGAGACGGTGTCAACGACGCCGCGGCGCTGGCCACCGCCGATCTCGGCCTCGCCATGGGCACCGGGACCGACGTCGCGATCGAGGCCGCCGACATCACCCTGGTGCGCGGCGACCTACGCTCCGCCGGGCAGGCCGTCCGGCTGTCGCGGCGGACGCTGACGATCATCCGCCAGAACCTGTTCTGGGCGTTCGGCTACAACGTCGCGGCCATCCCGCTCGCGGCGTTCGGGCTGCTCAACCCCATGATCGCCGGGGCTGCGATGGCGGCGTCGTCCGTCCTCGTCGTCGGGAACTCCCTGCGCCTGCGCCGGTTCCGCTAGCAGGACGACCACGGGCGGCAGTCCGAGACGCTGGACGACATCGGGGAGAACCCTGAGATCTCCCCCAGGGTCCGGGACTAGGGTGCGGCGCGTGACCGAGCAGCTGGCGCAGGACAAGGTTCCGCAGCCGTCCGACCGTGCCGTGCGGCGGCGGCTGACGGTCGAGATCTGGATCGTGCTGGGGCTGTCGCTGGGGCGGTCGGCCGTCTACGCCGTCGTGAACATCGTCGACCGCCTGACGGCAGGCCCGCCGCTCGCGGACCAGTCGACGACGCTGAACCCGACGTTGTCGCCCCGGCCGTGGCTCGACCTGACCTACCAGGTGCTGTCGATCGCGTTCGCGCTGGTGCCGGTCGCGCTCGCGCTGTACCTGCTGTCGGCCAACGGCCGGTCGGCGGTACGGCGCATCGGCCTCGACCTCTCCCGGCCCCTGCGCGACCTCGGGATCGGGGTGGGTCTCGCCGCGCTGATCGGCCTGCCGGGGCTCGGCCTCTACGCCGCCGCGCGGGCCATGGGATTCGCGGTGCAGGTGCAGGCCAGTGCGCTGGACGCGTACTGGTGGACGGTCCCGATGCTCATCCTGCTGGCGCTCAAGAACGCGCTGCTCGAGGAGGTCATCGTCGTCGGCTACCTCATGGAGCGGCTGCGCGACCTGCGCTGGCGCCCGGCCATGATCGTCGCCGCGAGCGCACTGCTGCGCGGCGCGTACCACCTCTACCAGGGCTGGGGTGCGCTGGTCGGCAACGCCGTCATGGGGCTCGTGTTCGCCGAGTACTACCGGCGCAGACGGCGCGTCATGCCGCTCGTGATCGCGCACACCGTCATGGACACGACCGTGTTCGTGGGCTACTCCCTCCTCCCGGCCCACATCCGGGACTCGCTCCACCTGTCCTGACTTCACACCTCCCGCACGTGCGGGAACGCGGCGGCGCGCACCGTCGAACCTCGCCGTCCGCAGAATGGGACAAGACTGGCAATTCGTACAGGTGTTCGATAGGTTGTGGGGGTGACGACGACCACCACGGGCGCATCTCGCGGCCCGCTCCACGCCGAGAACGGTGCGGGGCTCGAGCTTGCCTCGCAGCCGGTGGCGGATGGTCGGCTCGTCGCCAGGTGGCTCGGGTCGATGCGGGCCGCGATCGCGGCAGGTGCGGGGTCTCGGGGCGGGGGCAGCCCTGCGGCAGGGCGGTTCGATGCGCAGGACGACGAGGATCCGGGCGCGGCGCGGATCGATCTACTGCGCGCGCTCGAGGAGCTGAAGTCCGTGGCCAGCGCGCTGCAGGCGTCGCTGGCCGTCGATCTCGAGCAGGCCGAACGTGATCGCCAGATGCACGCCGGCGTCCCGAGCCGACACCGCGGGCGTGGCGTCGCGTCACAGCTCGGCCTCGCGCGACGGGAGTCGCCGCACCGCGCTGCGGCGCTCCTCGGGGCTGCCAAGGTCTGGCTGAGCGAGATGCCGTGCATGTTCGACGCGTTGAGCGACGGACGCCTGTCGGAGCACCGCGCCATGACGCTCGTCCAAGAGACGGCGTGCCTGGAGGTCGAGGACCGCCGAGAGGTCGACCGGCTCATGTGCGCCGATCCGGGCACGCTCGAGGGGATCGGCACGAGGCAGCTCGTCGCGATCGCGCGTCGGCACGCGGCCCGGCTCGACCCCGCCGCCGTGGTGAAGCGCGCCCGACGAGCAGAAGGCGAGCGGTGCGTGACGCTGCGACCGGCGCCGGACACGATGACCTACCTGACTGCGCTGCTCCCGATGGCGCAGGGCGTCGCCGCGCTCGCGGCCCTCCAGCGAGCGGCCGATGCTGCCACGGCGGCCGAGGGTGGTGACCCACGCAGTCGCGGGCAGCTCATGGCAGACACCCTCGTCGAGCGGATCACCGGACAGGCGCGCGCGTCTGAAGTCCCCGTGACCGTGAACCTGGTGATGAGCGACGCCGCACTGCTGGCGGGCGGGCACGAACCGGCTGTGGTCGAGGGCGGCGGCACGGCCGGCGGCGTGGTGCCCGCCGAGGTGGCGCGTGCGCTGGTCGCGCAGGGCATCGACATCGACGCGACGTGGTTACGACGCCTGTACGCCGACCCCGCGGGTCAGCTGGTGGCGATGAGCTCGCGCGGGCGCTTCCATCCCGAGCAGCTCGCGGATTTCCTGCGGCTGCGGGACCAGGGAATCTGCCGCACACCGTGGTGCGGTGCGCCCATCCGACAGTTCGACCACGTCGAGTCGGCCACGCGCAACGGCCCGACGAGTGCCGAGAACGGTCAGGGCCTCTGCGTGGCGTGCAACCTGGCCAAGGAGGCCCCCGGCTGGTCCGCCGCCGCCGCCTCCGCCCGCTCCGAGCCGGTCGCCGGGCGGACACCAGCGGAGCGCCTCAGAGCCGGTCCGCCAGCGCCTCTGTCGCGTCACACCGTCGAGACCCGGACCCCGACCGGTCACACGTACCTGAGTCGAGCTCCCCACCCGCCGACACCTGCCTTCTTGCCGCGGTCCGACCCTGCCGTTCTGGACCCTGCCGTTCTCGACCCTGCCGTTCTGGATCGTGAGAGCTGGACGCCCGTGGAGGCGATGTTCGGGAGCCTGACGACCGACTGGCGCGACGCAGCATGACGGCCGACGACCCGGATCGGGTCGCCGGCCGCCGGCGCTGCGGTCCGAGGAGCTGCGGCGGGCAGCGCGGGGTCAGGCCTCGATGATCGTCGGGCCGTCGGCCGCGATGCGGTTCGCGAGGGAACGTGCGGCGAACCCGCCGACGAGCAGCACCACGCCGCCCACCAGCGTGAACATGCCGAGCAGCAGCATGACCACCGCGATCGAGGTCTGCGGGTTGGTGACCAGCAGCAGACCGATCAGCAGGCTCACCAGGCCGAGCGTCAGCGGGAAGTACCAGGTGGGGTTGTCGTGGCTGTGCGCGACGATGGACGCCACGATCCCGATGACGCCCAGCAGGATCACCCAGAAGGCGACGAAGTAGAACAGCACCTGGACGGTCGGGCCGGGCCAGACCAGCAGCACGACGCCGAGGGCGATCGTCAGCAGCCCGCCCACCGTCGGCCACAGCACGCCGGCATCCCTGCGGTCCAGGAGCGCGCTGACGATGGCCAGCACGCCGTCGACGACGACGAAGATCCCGAACAGCCACACCACGGCGGTCAGGGTGTCGAACGGACGGAACACCATGAACAGACCCAGGATCAGCAGAACCACACCGCGGAGCACCGGGATCCACCAGTAGCGCCGCACCTGCGCGACGGCCTCGTTGACTGTCGTGTCGGCCATGAGCGGTTCTCCTCGTCGTCCTTCGTCGTCCTGGCCGGCACGGGCTGCCGCCTAGGACCACACGCTAGCGGGCGCGCCACCTCGTGTGCCGTAGATCGCGTCCGGAATGCCGCGTCGCCACCGGCGGGCTCGACCCGGCCTGCCTACACTCGCCTCTATGTCCGCGACGCCGCCGCCCGCTGGTCGCGCGGCCGCCGACGCCGCGGTCGACGCGGTCGACGCGCCCGAGCCGGCTCCGGCGCACCCGACGCTTCCCGACGCGCCGACCCTCGCGCTCGAGGTGATGCGCGACGACGTCCCCGCCGCACGGGTCCACCACCCGAGCGACCTGATCGGCACCATCCTGTCGGCGCTCGGCGCGGTGGTCGTGATGCTGCTGGCCACCTACGCGCAGCACACGACCACGGGCGTGGCCGAGGACGTGCAGGGCTTCGCGACCCTGCTGCGCAACATCCTCGTCGTGCCGGTGACCGTGCTCGAGGGCCTGGTCACGCTGCTGGTGCCGATCGCCGTGCTGACCGAGCTGGCCGTGCGCCGGCTGGGCAGGCAGGTGCTGGAGGCGCTCGCCGCCGCGGTCACGGCCGTCGCGCTCAACGAGGTCGTGCTGTGGCTGCTGCACCACGTCGGCAGCGACAACCTGGTCCTGGGGATGTCGGTCCCGGTCAACGGGACGTGGACGGTGGTCCTGCCGGGCTACCTGGCCATGCTCGCCGCGCTCCTGACGGTCTCCGGTCCTCGGTCCCGACGCCGGACGGTGGCCTGGTCGTGGAACGCGGTGTGGGTCGTCACCGGTGTCCTGCTCATCACCGCGCAGGTCTCGTTGCCTGGGCTCGCGGTCTCCCTGCTGCTGGGCCGCGTGGCCGGCCTGGCCGTCCGCTTCCTGTCGGGCGTCCGCTCCGAGCGCGCCTACGGCGCCTCGCTGGTCACGGGTGTGCGCCGGGCCGGGTTCGAACCCGCCCGGCTTCGCCGGGTGCCGGAGACGCCCGACGAGGACGGCGACGAGGCCGGCGCGACGCACGACGCCGCCGCGCGCGCCCTCGTCCGCTCGTCGGGCTACCGCGCGTACGAGCTCACCACGCAGGACGGCGAGCACCTGGACCTGTTCGTCATCGACGGCGACCGCCAGGTGGTCGGCATGCTGGCCCGGGTGTGGCGGTCGCTGCGGCTGCGCGGGCTCGAGGGGCGCTCGGTCGTCTCGCTGCGGCAGGCCACCGAGGGCACCGCCCTGCTCAGCTACGCCGCCCGTGCGGCGGGCGTCCGCACCCCCCAGCTCCTCGCGGTCGCCGAGGCCGAGGACTCGATGCTGCTGGTCCAGTCACGGCCGCACCGGGCGGTGCCGCTGGCGGAGGTCGAGCCCGGCGACCTCACGGACGAGCTGCTCGCTGAGGCGTGGGCCCAGCTCTCGCTCGCTCACGCGGCCGGCATCGCGCATCGGAGCCTGACCAGCGACTCGGTGCTCGTCGAGTCGGTCGCGGGCCGTCCGGTGGTGTGGCTCACCGGTTGGGACCAGGGGTACGTCGCCTCGTCGGACCTGGCGCGACGCATCGACGTGAGCCAGATGCTCGCCCTGCTGGCCCTGCGGGTGGGTGCCGCCCGGGCCCTCGAGTCCGCGGCGGGCGTGCTGTCCGACGACGACGTCGCGGCGATCGGCCCGCTGATCCAGACCATCTCGCTGCCGCGTCAGACACGCGACGAGCTGCGCACCCACAAGCAGGTCCTCGGTGAGCTCCGTGAGGCGCTCGTCGCCCGGCTGCCAGAGGCCGACGTCGAGCCTCTGCAGCTCACTCGGTTCGGGTTGCGCACCGTCCTGACGATCGTCGTCCCGATCCTCGCGGTCCTGTTCATCGTCACGCAGATCAACCTCGACGAGATCACGAGCGCCGTGGCCGACAGCGACTGGCGCTGGAGCGTGCTCGCGTTCCTGCTGGGCTTGCTCACGCTCGTCGGCGCCGCGCTCGCCATCGTCGCCTTCTCACCGGTGCGCATCCCCGTGTGGCGCGCGATCCTGGTCCAGACGGCGGCGACCTTCGTCGCGCTCGCCGCCCCTGCCGGCATCGGCCCCGCAGCGCTCAACCTGCGCATGCTCACCCGGCGGGGCGTGAGCGCCACCCTCGCCGGCGCCACCGTGGCGCTCGTGCAGGTCAGCCAGCTCATCGTGACCCTGGGCCTGCTGCTGGTCCTGACGATCGCGTCCGGCAACCAGGAGTCCGCGCTTCCGATCTCGTCGGCCGTGCTGGTGGCGATCGGCATCGTGGCCGCGCTCGTCGCCGCGACCCTGCTGATCCCCTCGGTGCGCCAGTGGGTGCTGGCCAAGATCATGCCGACGCTGCGCCAGACGTGGCCGCGCCTGATCGCCGTGCTGGGTCAGCCCTGGCGGCTGGCGCTCGCGATCGGGAGCAACCTGCTCATGACGCTCGGGTACGTGCTGGCGTTCGACGCGTGCCTGGCGGCGTTCGGGCAGCACGCCACGCTCATCCAGGTGGCGATCGTGTACCTGGCCGGCAACACCGCCGGGTCGATGGTGCCGACCCCCGGCGGCATGGGCGCCATCGAGGCCGCGCTCGGGGCGTCCCTGTCCGCCGTCACGGGGATCAACTTCGGTATCGCGACGTCCATCGCGATCCTCTTCCGCGTCGTCACCTACTGGCTGCGCATCCCGATGGGCTGGATCGCGATGCGGGTGCTGCAGCGCAGCGGCGAGCTCTGACGGGGGACGACGAAGGCCCGGTCGCGACACGCGACCGGGCCTTCGTCCTATGGCAGATCAGGTCAGGCGAGCGCCTTGGCCTTGAGCTGCGCGAACTCGGCCTCGTTGATGGCGCCGGCGTCCAGCAGCTTCTTCGCGTCGGCGATCGACTCGGTGGCCGACTTGCCGGCGACCGAGCGGATGTACGTCTCGGTGTCCTTCTGCGCCGTCTGGACGGCGGCCACCTGACGCTCGGCCATGCCCTTGCCGCGCGCGATGACGTAGATCAGCGCAACCAGGAACGGGAACACGATGAGGCCGATGATCCACAGCGCCTTGCCCCAGCCACCGAGCTCGCGGTCGCGGAAGAGGTCACCGATGATCTGGAAGAGGATCACCAGGTAGGCGAAGAAGAGGAACCACCAGATCAGCAGCCCGAACCAGTCCCAAAAGCTGTCCATGCGTCCTTCTCTCAAGCGTGCGAGCGTCGCCTCGTGTGGCGCCGCGGTCGCTTGAGATTAACGCAGATCGTGCGCAGCGGACAGAAGGCTCCGCGAGCGTCGGGCCGCGACGCCGCAGCGCGATGACCAGGAGAGACGCGAGGAGCCCCGAACCTCGCGGTTCGGGGCTCCTCGATGCGTGCGAGCCGTCTCAGGCGGCGGCCGCGTCCTCGCGCTGCGACGGGATGTAGTCGACCGTGCGGAGCCGAGCAGCGATCGCACCCCAGGCGGCGGTGCGGCCGATGACGGCGGGGGTGGCCTCGGTGGGCTCGGCGGGGTATCCAGTGGCGTCCATGCCGGTGTCCTGTCTGTTCGGTGGCCCGGCTGACCCCGTGGGTCCCGTGGCTTTGCGTCTCCCCCTTGCGGAGGGTTTGCCGTTTCGCTGACAAGTGGGACATTACCCCACTGACCAGGTGGTCAGGAAGAGGCCGCACCCGGGGCAATTCGGACATCCGTCCATTTCACCCGTACGCCTCCGACGGCGACGCCTGCGACCCGCTATCGGCGGGTGATCGGCCGCTCAAGGCGCCACCCGTCGCGCGTCATACCTGCAGGCGAACGCGTTCCCCGGGCAGCGCAAAGGGCCCTCCGCAAGCGGTAGGGCCCTGAGCGTATGGGGCGCGTGCGCCGGTCCTGCATCCCACCGTCCCGGCGCGCCCGTCAGTTACCTCACGTCGGTCAGTGGAACGCGTCCTTGACCTTCTCGCCCGCCTGCTTCAGATCGGCCTTCGACTGGTCGGCCTGACCTTCCGCCTCGAGCTTCTCGTCGTCGGTGGCCTTGCCGGTAGCTTCCTTGGCCTTGCCCTTGGCATCCTCGGCCGCGTTCGAGATCTTGTCTCCCAGACCCATGTCACGCCTCCGTTCCTTTGCGGTGCCTTGACCCTACGACGGGTCCGACGTTCCCGCATCCTGAACCGGCACTTCTTCACGAAGCCGCGGCTCTGTGCGCCGCGACGGCGCGAACCCGGCCTTGTCAGCGTAGAAGGCCCGCACGACGTCCATGTCCGCGGGGATGTCACCGGTGAGGCGGATGGTCGGGCCCAGGCCGGTCGTCATGGTGGTCCGGTCCACGTAGCCGAGGGTCACGGGCAGGTCGGCTGCGCGCGCGATGCGGTAGAACCCCGACTTCCAGCCCGACCCGCTGCGCGTGCCCTCCGGCGTCACGACGAGGTAGAAGCCGTCGGCCTCCGCGATGCGGGCGGTCAGCTCGTCGACCAGGCCCGCGGGGTCGCGACGGTCCACCGGGATCCCGCCGAGCGCCCGCATGAGGCCGCCGAACGGTCGCTTGAACAGGGTGTGCTTGCCGAGCCACTTGAAGCGGAGGTCCGCCTCGCCCGCGATCGCCAGCATCAGCACGAAGTCCCAGTTGGAGGTGTGCGGGGCCCCGATGAGGATGCCCGCCTGGTCGCGCGGCACCCGCTCGGTGACCAGCTTCCAGCGGCTGAAGCGCCAGAACGCTCGGGCGGCGGTGCGTCGCAGGCTCATGGAAGGAGGGTAGGCGAGCCGTCGTGTGCGAAGCGGACGGCCGACGATGGGCCGTGGCGCCGCAGACCGGCGGGGGTCCGGCCGGCAGCGTCGGGCCGTCGACCGATTCGTCCGGTTCCTCTTGACTCACCCCGCGACGGTTCGTATGGTCGGCGAGCACGGTTCGCAAGAACTCGACATCTACGCCGCACAAAGTAGTGCGGTGCAAGAAAGTGTTCAACGAGCGCCCAGGTCGGACGCACACCCCTCGCATCCGACGGCGCGTCAGCCCACGTTCGCAGTCCCTGCACCACCCACCCCATCGGCACGGTCGCATCGTCGCGCCCGGGCCGAGGACCCACCCGCCACGAGCGGGAGAACGAGGACGACCTCATGAGAAGGAACCTGCGCAGGACCGACCTGCGTCGCGTCGTCGTGGCCGCCGCCACCGCGGCGCTCGTCGTGCCGCTCGGCGCGATCGCCGTCGACGGCGCCCACGCCGCCACCGTCAACCTCGCGGCCGGCAAGGCGACCACCGCGAGCAGCAGCAACAGCCCCTACACGTCGGGCAACGTCACCGACGGCGACCAGGGCTCGTACTGGGAGTCGTCGGGCAGCCTGCCGCAGTGGGTCCAGGTGGACCTGGGCAGCGCGTCGACCGTCACCGACCTCAACCTCAAGCTGCCGAGCGGCTGGGGCTCGCGCAACGAGACGATCACCGTCCAGGGCTCGACGGACGGCTCGTCGTTCAGCACCCTGAAGGCTCAGGCCTCCTACACCTTCAGCGGCTCCAACACGGTCGCCGTCGACGTCACGGACACCTCCGTGCGCTACGTCCGCCTGCAGTTCGCCGCCAACACCGGCTGGCCCGCGGCCCAGCTCTCGGAGCTCGAGGTGCTCGGCACCGGGACCACCACTCCCCCGCCTTCGGGCAACAACCTGTCGCAGGGCCGGCCCGCCACGGCGTCGTCGACCACCCAGACGTACGTGGCCGGCAACGCCACCGACGGCAACGTCGGCACCTACTGGCAGGGCGGCGACGGGCAGTACCCGAGCACGCTCGCGGTGGGCCTGGCGTCGACGAGCAGCCTGACGGGCGTCGTCGTGAAGCTCAACCCCGACTCCGCCTGGGGCAACCGGACCCAGATGTTCTCGATCGAGGGCAAGACCGGCAGCGGCACCTGGACGACCCTGAAGTCGTCGGCCGCGTACGCGTTCAGCCCGTCGACCGGGAACACGGTGACCGTTCCCGTCAGCGGGACGGCCGGCGACGTGCGGCTGAGCTTCACGGCCAACACCGGCGCCGGCAACGGTCAGGTGGCCGAGCTGCAGGTGTTCGGCTCGCCCAGCACGCAGCCGACGAGCCCCGACCTGGTGGTCAGCTCCGTCTCAGCGAGCCCGGCCAGCCCGACGACGTCGGACACGATCACGCTGTCCGCGGTCGTGAAGAACCAGGGTGACGGCGCCGCCGCCGCCTCGACCGTCACCTTCGTCGTCGCCGGTCAGAGCGTCGGGACCGCCGCCGTCGGCGCGCTGAACGCCGGCGCGCAGGCGACCGTCACGAAGTCCATCGGCACCAAGACCGCCGGCACGTACGCGTTCAGCGCCGCGGCCGACTCCGCGAACGCCGTGGCCGAGTCGAACGAGAGCAACAACTCCGCCTCCGGATCGGTCACCGTGACGACGGCCCCCACCGACCCGCCGACGGACCCGCCCGCGACCCAGAACCTGTCGCTCAACCGCCCGGCCACGGCGTCGTCGACCGAGTGGACCTACGTCGCGGCCAACGCGACCGACGGCAACCTCACCAGCTACTGGGAGGGCGCGGGCGGCCAGTACCCGAGCAACCTCGCGGTCAACCTCGCGTCCACGTCGACGATCAGCGGCGTCACGGTCAAGCTCAACCCCGACTACGCCTGGGGCGGCCGGACGCAGACGTTCTCGATCGAGGGCAAGACCGGCTCGGGCTCGTGGTCGACGATCAAGGCGTCGGCCGCCTACGCCTTCGCGCCGGGCAGCGGCAACAAGGTCACGATCCCGGTGTCCGCGACGGCCAGCGACGTCCGGCTCGTCTTCACCGCGAACACCGGCTCCGGCAACGGGCAGGTCGCGGAGCTCGAGGTGACGGGCACCCCGGCCCCCAACCCGGACCTGACGGTCACCGCCGTCACCGCGACCCCGGCTGCACCGGTCGAGTCCAGCGCCGTCACGCTCAACGCGACGGTGAAGAACGTCGGCACGCTCGCGTCGGCGGCCACGACCGTCCGCCTCCTGGTGAACGGTGAGAACGCCGGCACCGTCAACGTCGGCGCGCTCGCCGCCGGGGCCTCGGCCACGGTGAGCGGCTCGGTCGGCGCGCTCGCCGCGGGCAGCTACACGATCGGCGCGACGGCAGACCCGTCGAACACGGTCGTCGAGCAGAACGAGAACAACAACACCCTGACGGCCACCTCGAAGCTGACCGTCTCCGCGGTCCCCAGCTCCGACCTGATCCCGGTGGTGAGCTGGAGCCCGACGACGCCGTCGAAGGGTGCGACCGTGACGTTCACGGCCGCGATCTCCAACACGGGCAACGTGGCGACCTCGTCGGGCGCCCACGCGATCACGGTGACGGTCAAGAACGCGTCCGGCACCACCGTCAAGACGTTCACCGGCTCGGTGGGTGGCACGATCGCGGCCGGTGCGACGAGCGGCCAGATCGCGCTCGGCACGTGGACGGCGGCCGACGGCAACTACACGGTGACGTCCGTCGTCGCGACGGACTCGACCGAGGTGGCCGGCAAGCAGGGCAACAACACGGCGACCGGCGGCATCTTCGTCGGGCGCGGCGCCAGCATGCCGTACGACTTCTACGAGGCCGAGGAGGGCCGCACGGGCGGCGGCGCGAGCGTGCTCGCACCCAACCGGACGGTCGGCGACCTGGCCGGTGAGGCGTCCGGTCGTCGGGCCGTCACGCTGGCCGACAACGGCGCCTACGTCGAGTGGACCCTGAAGAACTCGACGAACACCCTGGTCACGCGCTTCTCCATCCCGGACAACGCGGCCGGCACGGGGAACACGGGCTCGATCGACATCTACGCCGGCGGCACGTTCCTCAAGCGTCTGGATCTGACCAGCAAGTACGCGTGGCTGTACGGGAACGAGACCAGCCCGGGCAACACCCCGAGCGCGGGCGGTCCCCGCCACATCTACGACGAGGCCAACATCCTGCTCGGCACCACGGTCCCCGCGGGCACGACCATCCGCCTGCAGAAGGCCGCGTCCAACCCGCAGCCGGTGACGGTGGACTTCGTCAACACCGAGCAGGTGGCGCCGAAGGCCAACCCGGACCCGTCGGCGTACGTGACGGCCACCGGCTTCACGCAGCAGGCGGTCCAGAACGCGCTCGACACGTTCCGCCAGGACACCACCGGCAAGCTCAAGGGCGTCTACCTGCCCGCCGGTGACTACGCCACGGCGAACAAGTTCCAGGTGTACGGCAAGGCCGTCGACATCGTCGGTGCCGGCCCCTGGTACACCCGGTTCTTCGCGCCGACTGACCAGGAGAACACCGACATCGGCTTCCGCGCCGAGGCCTCGGCCAACGGGTCGAAGTTCCGCAGCTTCTCCTACTGGGGCAACTACACGTCCCGCATCGATGGTCCCGGCAAGGTCCTGGACTTCACGAACGTCGCGAACATGACGGTCGACGACCTGTGGGTCGAGCACATGATCTGCATGTTCTGGGCGTCCAACATGGACTCCAGCACCATCACGAACTCCCGTATCCGGGACACGTTCGCCGACGGCGTCAACATGACCAACGGCAGCGCGAACAACCGGGTCGCCAACATCGAGGCGCGCGGCACGGGTGACGACTCGTTCGCCCTGTTCGCAGCCACCGACGCGGGAGGCACCGGCCAGACCGGCAACGTCTACGAGAACCTGACGTCGCTGCTCACCTGGCGGGCCGCGGGCCTGGCCGTCTACGGCGGCTACGGCAACACGTTCCGGAACATCTACATCGCCGACACCCTGGTCTACTCGGGCATCACCATCAGCTCGCTGGACTTCGGCTACCCGATGGACGAGTTCGGCTCGGCGGCGCCGACCACCTTCGACAACATCTCGATCGTCCGGGCCGGCGGCCACTTCTGGGGCAACCAGACGTTCCCCGCCATCTGGGTGTTCTCCGCGTCGAAGAAGTTCCAGGGCATCCGGGTCAGCAACGTCGACATCGTCGACCCGACCTACTCCGGGATCATGTTCCAGACCAACTACGTCGGGAACAGCCCGCAGAACCCGATCACCGACACGGTGTTCACCAACGTCTCCATCAGCGGCGCCAAGAAGTCCGGCGACGCCTGGGACGCCAAGTCCGGGTTCGGCATCTGGGTCAACGAGCAGCCGGAAGCCGGTCAGGGACCCGCCGTCGGGTCCGTGACCTTCCACAACCTGACGTTGTCGAACAACTACCAGGACATCAAGAACACGACGTCGACGTTCACGATCAACCGCGACTGAGCTGTTCCGCCGGCGGGCGGTCGGGGTGCTCCCCGGCCGCCCGTCGGCGCGTCAGGCGCGGTCACGCCAGCTGCGCTGCGGGTCCCACCCCAGCAGGCGCCGGGCCTTATCGATGCCCAGCAGCGTCTCGTTCCCGACGAGCGGGCGCGTCACCGGCACGTCCGGGAAGTACTCGGCCACGAGGTCGGCGGACGGCCGGTCCAGCACGGTGTCGGGTGAGGCGACGACGAACGCCTCGAAGCCGGTCAGGTCGCTCTCGAGCGCCAGCCGGGTCGCGACGGCCCCGTCGCGCGCGTCGATGTAGCCCCACAGGTTCCAGATCCGCGAGCGCGGGTCGTCGGCGAAGGCGGGGAACGCCGCGTAGTCCTCGTCGGCCATGACGTTGGAGAACCGCAGCCCGACGTACTTCGCGGTCGGGTCCCAGCGCGCGAAGTGACGGGCCATCTCCTCCTCGACCGCCTTGCCCAGCGAGTAGGTCGACTCCGGGCGCACCGTGTACTCCTCGTCGACCGGCACGTACGGCGGCGGGACGTCGAACGGCAGGCCCAGCACGGTCTCCGACGAGGCCCAGACCACGTTGCGGATCCCGGCCTGGCGCGCGGCGAGGAAGACGTGGTGCGTCGCGACGACGTTGTTGGCGAAGGTCGCGCCGCTCGGCCGGAGCCCGGGCGCGGGGATCGCCGCGAGGTGCACGACGGCGTCCACGCCGGAGTAGCGGTCGTCGACGCCGTGCAGCGCCTCCATCACCTGACCGAGGTCCGTGAGGTCGACGCGGGTGAACGCCGCCGGCTGCCCGGCCGGTGGCGGTGCGACGTCCACGTTGACGACGTCGTAGCCGTGCGCCGCCAGCTCCTCGACGACCGCTCGGCCCAGCTTGCCGCTACCTCCGGTGACCACCACTCGACTCATGCGGGTCACGTTACTTCTGCTGGTCGCGCAGGAACTCCTCGAGCAGCGGTCCGGCGGTCGTCGAGCCGTAGACGCCCTCGTCGACGAAGACCGCGACGGCCAGGTCGCCCTGGTCGGCGATCATCCAGACGTGGTTCTTGAGGTCGCCCTCCTTGCCGAACTGCGCGGTGCCGGTCTTCGCGACGACGTCGTCGCCGGGCACGTCCTTCAGGAACGTCGCCCCGCCGTCGGTCACGACGCCGCGCATGAGGTCGTGCAGCGTGCTCGCCTCGTCCTTCGTCAGCGGCTGGACCGGGCGGGCGGACTCGGAGGGGCTCGGCGTGTCGCTGGCCGTGGGCGTCGCGGTCGTCGCTGCCGCGTCGTCCTGCCCGATGACGAGGCGCGGCGCGACCGTCGCACCCTTCGCGACCGACGCGGCAACCGTCGCCATACCGAGCGGCGAGGCCAGCACCCTCCCCTGCCCGATCATGGTCGCGGCGTGGTCGGTGCCGTCCGAGTCGCCCGGGACGGCACCCAGGAACGACGCGAACCCGAGCGTCTTGCCGGGGACCAGGCCCAGCGAGCCGGCCGCGTCGATGAGGGCGTCCTGGTCGACCTTGTCGCGCTGGGAGATGAAGGCCGTGTTGCACGAGTTGGCGAAGGCCGTGCGCAGGTCGATCTTCCCGGTCTTGTCGGCCGGGTAGTCGGGGAAGTTCTTGAACGTGCGGCCGTCGACCTCGGTGGTGTCCGAGCAGGTCACCGACGAGTCCGGGGTCTCGCCCTGGCGCAGCAGCGCGAGCGCGGTGGCCACCTTGAACGTCGAGCCGGGCGCGTACTGGCCCAGGGTGGCCGTCGACATGCCGTCGCCGCCCGGGCCGCTGGCCACCGCGAGCACGTCCCCCGTGGACGGCTGGATGGCGACGAGCGCGCTGGCCGGCTTCACGGTGGACAGGATCGACTCGGCCGTGAGCTGCATGGTCGGGTCGATCGTCGTGCGCAGCGGGGTGCCGGCCTTCTCCTCGACCTTGTCCAGCACGCGCTCGGTGTCACCGTCGGCCGACACGGCCTTGATCGTCAGGCCAGGCGTGCCGCGCAGCTGCGCGTCGTACTGGCGCTGCAGCCCGGACAGGCCCGTGACGTCGCCGGCCGCGATGGCGCCGTCGGACTTCTCGACGATCTCCGCGGTGGCCGGGCCGACCGTGCCGAGCACCGGGCGGGCGAACGCCCGAGTCGGGGCCAGCGGCATCGTCGTGGCGACGGCGTTGACGCCCGTCATCGCGGCCAGCTTCGGGACGTCGTAGTCGGCGTCGCTCTCGCGGACGGTGATCGCCTCGACGAAGGCCTTGGGTCCCGCCGCCGCGACGGTCTTCGCGTACGCGTCGGGGTCCAGGTCCAGCTTCTTGGCCAGCGCCTTGGCCGCCTTGGCCTGGTCGGGGGCATCCACGCGGGTCTTGTCGATGCCGATGCGGAAGACCTTGTGGTCCTCGACGATCGGCTCGTCGTTGGCTCCCAGAACCTCGGCCCGCTTGGGCGTCGTGCGCGTGACCTGCAGGGTCTCTCCGTCGACGAGGTCGGGCGCCAGCAGCGCCGGAGTCCAGGCGGTGCGCCACACGTCCTTGTCGTCGCGCGCCAGCTTCGCGTCCACGACGTACGTCCACTCGTCGCCCGCGTCGTCGAGCGTCCACGTGTAGCCCAGCGTCGCCGTCGCCGCGGCGTCGTCCTTCGGGTCCACCACGACCTTGGTGAGCTTCACGCTGGGTGTGCGCTCGCCCAGCCCCTCGTACGCGGCCGTCCGCTCGCTGGCAGCGGCGTCCGCGTCGTCGCCCGTCGCCAGGTCGACCTTGCTCAGGTCGCCCGACGACAGCGCGGTCGCCAGCGCCTTCGCGGCGGACTCCGGGCCCGGCGGGTCGCTGGTGCAGGCCGTCAGGCCGACGACGGTGAGGCCGACGACCGCCAGCGCGCAGAGGGGCTTGCGGGCGGACGTCATCGGTCTCCTCGGGTCGTACGGGGGTAGGACGCGTGCGTCCGCACACCGAGACTGCCGTATCAGCGAGCGGTCGTGGGCGGGGGAGCGCGAGCCTTCACCCTTCCTCCCCAAGCGGGCTGCGGTCGAGCCGAATTCAGACGCCGGCACCTCGCGCGCTGCCGTTCGCGTGCGCGCCGTGACGAGCTGGGCCACGCTGGCACGATGGACTTCCCGGCAGCGGGCGCGGACCGCACATCCGCGCAGGTTCACAACCTTCCGCCCGGTTGGCTGCGGGCCGACCGTGGCGCCGTGGTCCGGACCACCACAGCGCTGTCTGTCGACCGCGTGCCGCGGCACGGCGACGGCCGGGCCCACCCCGTACTGGCGGCCTACGTGTGGCCGGCCCAGTGGTTCGCCGTCGTCCTCGAGCGTCGCGGGTGGTACCTGCACGTGCCGACCGGGACGGCCTTCGGACTGCGCCGGAGCAAGACTCGCCCGGGTGGCTGGTCCTTGGCGGCCTTCGTGGCGGTGTGGCTGCTGTTCCGCGTGCTGCGTTCCTTCACGGACCTGTTCTGGATCGCCCTCCTCCCGTTCGCGGCGGTCGGGCTCTACACCATCCCTGTCGGCATCCTCCTCTGGTGGGCGCACCGACAGCAGAGATCCGCAGCCGAGCGGCGCGGACGGATCCGGTTCCCTGCCGACGTTCCCGGGGAGGCGTCGGCTCTCGTGGTCGCCGGCTGGCACCCGAGCCTCCCGGCAGGCGTGAACACCACTGCCGAGCAGGCCGTGCGCGAGCTCGTTCCCGTCGTCACCGCCGGGCGCCCCTTGTACGCGCGCGCGGTCTCGAAGCAGGAGGACGACCGGTTGCGCGCGACGGGATTCGACGAGGTCCCCGGCCACTTCGGTCTGTTCGTCAGGCGGGGCACCGACGCCTAGTCCGGGCGCGGGTGGTTCAGTCCGCGTCCAGCCACGTCTCCGACGGCGGGAGCAGGGCCTCCAGCGCAGGCCACAGCTCGTCGGGAAGGTCGGCGGTAGCCGCCGCGACGGTCTGCTCGACACGCTGCGGGCGGCTCATCCCGACGATCGTCGACGCGATCCCCGGGTCGCGTACCGAGAACTGCAGCGCGGCCGTGCGCAGGTCCGTGCCGTGCTCGGCGCACACACGGTGCATCTGCTCGACGGCGTCGAGGACCGGCTGCGGCGCCTCGCGGTAGCCGTAGCTCGTCGTGGTCCCGACGGGTGCCGCCAGGATCCCGCCGCCGAACACCGCGGCGTTGAGCACGCCCATCCCCCGCTCGTGGGCAGCCTCGATCAGCGGCCCGGCGCTGCGGTCCAGCAGCGTCCAGCGGTTGTGCACCAGCAGCACGTCGAACACGCCCAGGGCCAGGTAGCGCGCGATCTCCTGCACCCGACCACCGGCCAGACCGATGCGGCCCACGTGCCCCTGCTCGCGCAGCGCGACGAGCGCCTCGACCGCCCCGCCCCGGGCGGTCAGCTCCTCGAACGCGAAGCTCTCCGGGTCGTGCAGGTGCACGAGGGGCAGCTCGTCGAGCCCCAGGCGCTCGCGGCTCTCCGCGACCGACGCGCGCACCCGCCCGCGCGAGTAGTCGCGTCCGCGCGGATCCACCTTGGTGGCGACGACGACGTCGTCGGGCAGCCCGCCCGCGAGCGCCAGGGCTGCGCCGATGCGCCGCTCGCTCTCGCCGTTCGAGTAGCCGTTGGACGTGTCGATGAAGCGGATCGGGCTCGCGAGCGCGGCGCCGACCGTCGCGACGCCCTCGTCGGCCGGAACGTCCCGGCCGAACAGGTCCGGCATGCTGCCCAGAGGTCCGCCACCGAGGCAGACCGCGGACACCGTGAGGTCGGTGCCGGGTAGGGGGCGGAGCCAATCGGGCACAGGCCGGAGCCAGTCGAGAGCGCTCATGCCGCCACTGTCCCACCCGGCAGGCGCGTTCCCGTCATCCTCTCCCCCGCGTCCCAGATCCACGCCGCCGCGCGCTCGTCGCGCATGTGCCGGCTCAACCTCGTCGGCCCCGTCGGGCCCACCAGGCCCCACGTGCCGCTGGGCCCGTAGTAGCCGCCGTTCACCGCGTCCGGGTCGCACGCGGCGAAGAGCAGCGGCTCGGCACCCTGCGGCGGGTCCTGCACGGGGATCAGGGGCAGGTCCAGGAGCGAGCGGCGCGGCGGGGCGTCCCGGCCCAGCGACGCGCCCGCGGTCTGCAGGTTGGTCCGCGTGAAGCCGGGGTGCGCGGCGGCGCTGAGCAGCGTCCAGCCGCGCTCGTCGGACACCCGGGCCAGGTGCAGCGCCAGGTAGAGGTCCGCGAGCTTGGACTGGCCGTACGCGCGCTGCGGGCTGTAGCCGCGGGTCCAGTGCAGGTCGCGCGTGCGGATGCGGCCCCAGTGCGCGGCCACCGAGCTCATCGTCACCACGCGCGGCGCGGGTGCGGCGAGCAGCAGCGGGAGCAGGCGGTTGGTCAGCGCGAGCGGGCCCAGGAAGTTGGTGCCGAGCTGGAGCTCGAAGCCGTCGGCCGTCTCGAACCTCGTCGGCGGCGCCATGACGCCCGCGTTGTTGACGAGCGTGTCGAGGCGCTCGAGGTCGCCCAGGCCGTTGGCGAAGCGCTCCACCGACGCGAGGTCCGCGAGGTCGCAGATGCGGACCTCGGCGCGCGCGTCCGGGTGCTGCGCCCGCACCTGCGCGAGCGCCGCCGCGCCCTTGTCCGCGTCCCGGACCGCGAGAATCACGCGGCCTCCGGCGCCCGCGATCCGCGTCGCCGCCTCCAGGCCGGTGCCGCTGTTGGCACCCGTGACGACCACGGTGCGATCGTGCTGGTCAGGGACGGTGTACACGGGTCTCCTCCGGTCCGGGCGGTGCGAAGGCCGACGCTGCCACGAGGGTCCGACACCCACAACCGGGGGCGCTCCCGCCGTGCGGTGGAAGCGATTGCGTGGTCTGGTGGACGTGATCCCCCAACGATTGGAGTACAGGCGTGTCCACCATCCCCACCGTCACCCTGAACACCGGCGCCACCATCCCCCAGCTCGGCTTCGGCGTCTTCCAGATCAAGCCCGACGACACCGAGAAGGCCGTCCTGTCCGCGTTCGACGCCGGCTACCGCCACATCGACACCGCGCAGATGTACGGCAACGAGGCGGGCGTCGGCGCGGCCGTGCAGAGCTCCGGCCTGGATCGCTCCGAGGTGTTCATCACCTCCAAGCTGAACAACGACTCGCACGACCCCGAGGTCGCGGCGAAGGCGTTCGACCGCACGCTCGACGCCCTCGGCTCGGACTACGTCGACCTCTTCCTCATCCACTGGCCGCTGCCCGGCGTCGGCGACTTCGTCGAGACCTGGCACGCGATGGAGGAGTTCTACCGCTCCGGCCGCGCCAAGGCCGTCGGCGTCTCGAACTTCCAGCCGCACCACCTGCGCCGCCTGATGGAGAGCTCGACCGTCGTCCCGGCCGCCAACCAGGTCGAGGTCCACCCCTACCTCCGCCAGGACGACGTGCGCGCCTTCGACGCGGAGCACGGCATCGCCACCGAGGCGTGGTCGCCGATCGCGCAGGGCAAGGTGCTCGACGACCCGACCATCCGCCGGATCGCCGAGTCGTACAGCGTCACGCCCGCGCAGGTCACGCTGCGCTGGCACCTGCAGCGTGGCGACATCGTCTTCCCCAAGTCGGTGACGCCGGACCGCATCCGCGAGAACCGCGACGTCTTCGACTTCACGCTCGACGAGGTGGACATGGCCGCGATCGACGGGCTGAACCGCGACGAGCGCACCGGTCCGGACCCGGATACGTTCAACTACGTGCCGTGAGCTCGAGGCGCGCGGCTGTCGATCTGCGGGCCGGTCGCGCGTCATCCAGGCATCGCCCGACGAAGGAGGAGCCATGCCGAAGTTCGTGCTCAACGTCATCCAGCCCCCGGGGCCGCCCCCGGCGGACATCGACCGGATCATGGCCGACGTCGACAAGCTCGACCAGGAGCTGCGCACCGCCGGGCTGTGGGTGTTCGCGGGCGGCCTGGCACCCGCGTCGGGCGCCAAGCTCGTCCGGCCCGGTGAGGGCGACGTGACCGTGACCGACGGGCCCTACGTCGAGACCGCCGAGCAGATCGGCGGCTTCACCATCGTCGAGGTCCACGACGAGGCCGAGGCCCTGGCGTGGGCCGGCCGCTTCGCCCTCGCCACCGGCCTGCCGATGGAGGTCCGCGCCTTCCAGTGACGAGGCACCAGGGTAGACAGCCATGGTTGACTGGTACCCATGAGCCTCAACATCAAGAACCCGCGCGTGCACGCGCTCGCTCGCGAGGCGGCCGAACGTACCGGGCTCTCCCAGACGAGCGTCATCGAGCAGGCGTTGGAGCGCCTGCTCGATGACCTCGGACGGGCAGGACGTGCGGACCGCGAGTCCCGGATCGCGCGGATCCTGGCGGACGTGGACGCGTCGCTCTCCGACGATGATCGCGCAGCCCTCCTGTCGGACGACCTCTACGACGACGCAGGCCTGCCCGCATGATCGTGGACACCTCCGCGATCGTCGCTGTGCTGGCAGGTGAGCCGGAGCGAGAGCGCCTTCTCGCCGCGCTCCTGCAGGCCCCATCGATCAAGATTTCAGCCGCGACGCTCGTCGAGCTCGGGATCGTCGTCGATCGCCGTCGCGACCCGCGCCTCTCGCGCCGCCTCGACGAGCTTCTCTCCGAGCTGGCCGTCGAGGTGGTCGCTGTCGACGCGGCACAGGCGTCGACGGCCCGGGGCGCGTACCGCGACTACGGCAAGGGCTCGGGCCACCCTGCCGGCCTGAACCTCGGCGACTGCTTCTCCTACGCGCTCGCGTCCGTGGCACGCGAGCCGCTGCTGTTCGTCGGGCACGACTTCGTCCACACCGACCTCGAACCGGCCTGACATCACGACGGGCGGGTGGTCGACCGACCACCCGCCCGTCGTCGTGCTGCCTCAGGGCTGCGGGTACTCCGCCAGGTAGGCCGTGGTGGAGCCGCCCGGTGCGGCGGCCGCGGGGCCGCCGACGCCGTTGACGACGTGATCGATCGTGCCTGCGTTGTTGAGCGACACGATGATCATGTTGTGCAGCTTCACGCCGTGGCGCTGGGGCACCTCGAACGCGTTGGTGGCGTGCAGCGTCGGGTCGACGTTGGTGTAGATGTAGCTGCCGAGCCCCCACGCTTCGTGCGTCGTGACCTTGTCGTTGATCTTGTACGCGGCGTAGCCGAGCGTCTTGCCGTGCTGCCAGGCGGCCTGGTTCGGCGCGTCGTACGGCAGCTCGTTCTGGAAGAAGATCGTCTTGCCGCGCTCGCCGTTCCAGACCACGTTATAGCCCTGGTAGTGCTCGGCGAACAGGCCGGTGGCCAGCACGTCGTTGCCGTTGACCGTGACACCCGTCTTCGCCGTGTTGACGTCCCAGCCCACGCCGTCGGTGCCGTGGTCGGCACGCCAGGCCCACGTGTGGTCGATGATCACGTTGTTGGCGTTGACCACCAGCGACTGCGTGGCCTTGCCGACGTGGGCGCCGCCGACGCGGAAGAACACGTCGCTCAGCGTGGTCGGGTCGGACGCGCTGCTGAGCTTCGGCTTCTTGTTCAGGGCGTCGACCTGGGACAGCTGGGTGCCGACCGTGAGCAGCGACGGCGAGTTCACCGCGCCCGCGTCGAACATGATGCCCGCGATCTTCACGCCCTTGACGTCGAGCGTCTTGAGACCGACCGACCCGTTCTGCGGGACGATCGTCGCCAGCCCGAGGCCGAGGACGACCTGGTCGGGCCGGGTGACGGTGATGGGCTTGCTGTTCTTGTAGATGCCGGGCGTGAGCAGCAGGTTCTGGCCCGCCGCGAGCGCCTGGTTCTGGTACTTCACGTCGTCGCCCGGCTGCGCGATGAAGAACTTCGACAGCTTGATCGACTTCCCGGCCGTCTCACCCGTCTTGTAGGACGTGCCCGACGAGTCCTTGACCGCGTCGGGGACGAAGACGTTCCACTTGCCCTTGCCGTCGACGTACAGGAACGGCTTCTCGCGCGACAGCGGCGTGGCAGCCAACGTCGTGTACTTGTTGTCGTCCGTGAACGGGCCACCGGCGGGGGCGCCGTCGACACCGGAGAACACCTGGTTCCACACGGCGTTGCTCCAGCCCTCGACCGAGCTGTTGCGGGTGATGAACTGCTGCTGGCTGCCGCTGACCACGAACGGGAGCTTCGAGTCCGCGATGAACCCGCCGGACGCGTACTGCGGGCCGGCCGTGCAGTAGTCCATGAGCGAGAGGTTGGCGCCCGTCAGCTCCACGCGGCGCATGGGCGCAGCCTGGGAGACGGCCCAGAAGTTGGCGCTGTCGCGGCAGCCGTCACCGCCGCCGACGAAGTTGATCGACAGGTTGGACAGCGAGCGCCAGAAGTTGACCAGCGCGAGGCAGTTGGGGTCGGCGCCCTCGGCGACCGGCAGGCAGCGGTTGTAGACCTCGATGGCGCCGTTGATCTTCACGTCGCCGGGGTTCAGCCCCAGGCCCGCGACCTCGGTGTAGTAGCCGACCTGGAAGCGCAGCGGGTGCTCGGTGGTGCCGTACGTGCCGGGCTTGAACAGGATCGCGTAGCGGCCGTCGCCCATTTCGGCGTCCACCTGCTTCGCGTGGATCTCGTCGACCTTCGCCTGGATCTGGTCCACCGGCATGCTCGGGTCGAAGACGATCGTGTTGGGGCCGAGGTCGGGGTCGTGGTTCTTGGCGGCGGCGTTCGCGGGTGCGACCGCCAGCGCGGAGACGCTGACCGCGAGGGCCATCGTCAGGACGGCGGCGCCGAGGCGCCGGGCTGTCCGGGGGCTGTGCATCCGCCGGTGCGGGCGGAGCGTTCTGGGCAGCATGGAGAGACCTTTCTGCAGGGGAGGTCACCAGAAGCCCCGCAGTCGTGTCGCCGCACGTCAGGCACCCTCGTTGGCGCCTCGTTCGTTGCGGCGGCGGTGACGCGAGGTAGGACAAAACGTACCTCTCGGGCGACGGCTGTCAAGGGTTACCGACCAGAAAGTCGGCATGGGATCCGCCCACGACTGGACGCGCTTCCAGCCAGCCGTGGGAAAACTGGGCCTGGACCTCGCCAGGGTCGTGGCGATACGGTCGGCATATCGATCATCGATATGCATAGGGGGAAGTGCGATGTCGCAGCGTGGAGTGGCGCGTCTGGCCGCGTGGGTCGTGGTCGTGGGCGTCGTCGCGGCCGTCTGGGGCGTGGTGGTGTGCGCGTACGGGATGACCCGGACGGGCTCGACCGTCACCGCTCCCGTCCACGTCAGCTCCGACGACGGGAGCGGCCTCGGCAGACCCGAGGTCCATCTCGACGGCGTCACCGTGCCCGAGGCCTGGCTCGCCCCCGGCGGAGGCAGGGCCGGGGTCGCCGCGGGCAGCGACGGCACGTTGACGATCGTCGCCGACGAATCGACCTGGTACGAGCAGCTGCTCTCGCGTGGCGACACCCTCGTCTACGGCATCGGGCTGCTGGTCGGGGCGCTGATGCTCGCGCCGGTCCTGCGGTGGATCGGGCGCGGGCGGGCATTCGCGCCGGGGAACGCGCGACGGATCAGCGCGGTGGCGGCGACCATCGCGGTCGCGGGGACGTTGGCACCGATCCTGCCGGACGTGGCCGGCCAGCTCGTGCTCCGCCGTCTCGCCGTCCCGGCGGGGAACGGCGACGCGTTCGCCTTCGGCCTGACCATCGAGCTCGTCCCCACCCTCGTGGCGGTCCTGGTGCTCGCGGTGGCCGCCGCCTTCAGCGCGGGCGAGCAGCTGGAACGCCAGGCGAAGGCCATGGCCGACGAGCTCGCGGGCCTCGTGTGACCGACGACGACCACCGGGTGGTGTGCCACCTGGACCGCCTGCTCGAGGCGCGCGGCATGACGCTCGTGCAGCTCGCCGAGCTGACCGGCATCACCGTCGCGAACCTGTCCGTGCTGAAGAACGGCCGCGCCCGCGCGATCCGCTTCACCACCCTCACCGCCGTCTGCGACGCGCTGCGCTGCCAACCCGGTGACGTGCTCGCGGTGGTCTGACGGGCAGGGCGTCAGCCGGTCACAGCCGCGGGTCGACGGGATCCGACTCCATCGCGAGCACGGCGAACACGGGCTCGTGGACGCGCCACAGCGGCTCGTCCCGGGCCAGGCGCTCGAGCGCCTCGAGGCCGAGGGCGTACTCGCGCATCGCGAGCGAACGCTTGAGGCCCAGCCGCCTCTCCTTGAGGCGCGCCAGGTTGGCGGGGACCGTGTAGTCGGGGCCGTAGATGATCCGCAGGTACTCGCGCCCGCGCACCTTGAGGCCCGGCTGGACCAGGCCTCGGTGGGTCCGGGTGAGGTTGGTCAGCGGCTTGACGACCATCCCCTCGCCGCCTGCGCCCGTCAGGTCGGACCACCACGTCACGGCCTCGCCGGGCGCCGCCGTGTCGACCACGACCCGGCGCGTCGTGCGGAACAGCGCCGGGTCCGCCGCCACCAGCCGGTCCGCGACGGCCAGGTGCCACAGGTGGTCACGGTCGTGGAAGGTCGCACCCTGCGCGGCGAGCACCTGGAACACGGCGAGCTGGACACCCTCCAGCCCGTCGGTGTCCCACCGGTAGCGGCGGTAGGCGTCCGTGTAGGCGTCCGCATCGGTGCGTCGCACCGCGGTCCGGTCCGCGAGCGCGGTCACGTCCAGGCCACGGGCGGCGGCCGACGACAGCGCGTCGAGCGCGGCAGGCAGCGCGAGCCGGGCCGCGGCACCGACCGCCGCGTACTGCTCGCGCAGCAGCGCGTCGGCCTTGAGCGACCACGGCAGCAGCTCGGCGTCGAGCAGCAGCCAGTCGGTGCCGAGCTCGTCGAACAGCGGCGCTGCCGCGGCCCGGACCCGGGCGAGCAGCGTCTCGGTGAGCGTGGCGTCGAGGAACGATCGGCCGGTGCGCGTGTAGACCGCCCCCGTCCGGCCCGGTTCGCCGCCGAACCGGCGGGCCGCCGCGGCCTCGTCGGCGCACACCAGCACCACCGCGCGCGAGCCCATGTGCTTCTCCTCGCACACCACGCGGGGCACACCGGCGGCGGCGAACGCGGCGAACGCCTCGTCGGGATGCTCCAGGAAGTCCGGGCGCGGCGAGCTCGTCACCGGCGCCATCGTCGGCGGCAGGTACGGCACCCACCGCGGGTGCAGCGCGAACCGGCTCATGACCTCGAGCGCACCCGCGGCCTGCTCGGCCCGCACGGTGACCCGCCCGTGATGCGCCGTCTCGACGACTCGTGCGCCCAGCACGTCGGTGATCGCGAGGTCGTCGTCGGCCCGTGGCGCGACCGCCGGGAACGGCCGCGCCGGCTCGTACCAGACCTGCTGCGCGTCCACCTGGACGACCTCACGCTCCGGGTAGCGCAGCGCGGTGAGCCTGCCGCCGAAGACGACGCCGGTGTCCAGGCACATCGTGTTGTTGATCCACTCCGGCTCCGGGGTGGGGGTGTGGCCGTACAGCACGGTCGCCGCGCCGCGGTAGTCCTGCGCCCACGGGTAGCGCACGGGCAGCCCGAACTCGTCGGTCGCGCCCGTGGTGTCGCCGTACAGCGCGAAGGAGCGCACCCTGCCCGACGCGCGTCCGTGGTAGGCCGCCTTGAGGCCGGCGTGCGCGACGACGAGGCGGCCGCCGTCCAGCACCAGGTGCGCGAGCAGACCGTCGCACCAGTCGAGGACCGCGCGCCGCTCGTCGTCGGTCGCGTGCTCGAGCTGTGCGAGCGTCGTCTCCAGGCCGTGGCTGACCTGCACCTGGCGCCCCCGCAGGGCGCGGACCAGCTTGGCCTCGTGGTTGCCGGACACCGCGAGCGCGTGGCCCGCCGCCGTCATGCCCATCACCAGCCGCAGCACGCCCGGGCTGTCCGGCCCGCGGTCGACGAGGTCGCCGACGAACACCGCCGTGCGCCCGTCCGGGTGCACGGCGTCGGTCGGGCGACCCGCCTCGTCGCGCGTGACCCGGTACCCCAGGCGGTCCAGGAGCTCCAGCAGCTCGGGCAGGCAGCCGTGCACGTCCCCGACCACGTCGAACGGCCCGGTCCGGTCGCGGTGGTCGTTGCGCAGCCGCTCCCGCACCACCTGGGCGCCCTCGATCGCGTCGAGGTCCAGCACGTGCACCGTGCGGAAGCCCTCGCGCTCCAGCCCGCGCAGCGACCGGTGGAGCTGGTCGTGCTGGCGGCGGACCACGTGCGCACCGAAGTCGCGGTCGGGTCGCTGCTCGTTGCGGGCCACGGCGACGGCGACCGGCACGTCGAGCACGATCGCGACCGGCAGCACGTCGTGCGCCCGGGCCAGCTCGACGAGCTGCTTGCGGGCCTCCCGGCCCACGTTGGTCGCGTCGACGACCGTCAGGCGGCCGCGCTCCAACCGCTTGGCGACGATCGCGCCCAGGACCTCGAACGCGTCCTTCGACGCCGACTGGTCGTTCTCGTCGTCGGCCACCAGGCCGCGGCAGAAATCGCTCGAGACCACCTCGAACCGGCCGAAGTGACGGGCGGCGAACGTGGACTTGCCCGAGCCGGACGTCCCGACGAGGGCGACGAGGGCGAGCTCCGGGATCGCGACGCGGCTCATGCGGCCGCCTCCGACCGGAACAGCGCCAGCTGCGTCGGGCTGCCGAACGCCGCGTCCACGTCGCCGATGCCGCGCAGCTCGACCGTGTAGCCGTGCCGCTCCGCCGTCGAGCCCGCCCAGGCGGCGAACTGCGCCCGCGTCCACTCGAACCGGTGGTCCGGGTGCCGCAGACCCCCCGGCAGCAGCCGCGGGTACAGCGCGTTGTACTCGGAGTTCGGTGTCGTCACGACCACCGCGTGCGGGCGTGCGTGCGCGAACACGGTCGTCTCGAGCGCGGGCAGCCGGTCGGGGTCCAGGTGCTCGATCACCTCCATGAGCACGATCGCGTCGAAGCCCTCCAGCGCAGGGTCGCGGTACGTGACCGACGACTGGCGCAGCGTGACCCGGTCTCGCTGCCGCTCCGGCAGGCGTTCGAGGCGACGCTCGGCGCGTGCAAGCTCGCCGGCCGCCACGTCCACCCCGACCAGCTCGGTGACGGACGGGTCGGTGACCAGCTCGCGCAGCAACGAGCCCTCGCCGCAGCCCAGGTCGACGACCCGTCGGGCGCCCACGTCGCGCAGCGCCGTCGCCACGGCCTCACGGCGGGCGCGCACGAGCGCGACGCGCGGGGCGGCCTCCTCGTCGCCCTCGTCGGGCTGGACCGTTCCGTCCAGCGCGACCAGCCGCCGCGTCGCGTCGTCGACGTAGGCGCGCTGGTGCGCCAGGTAACGACGCGTGATCAGCTCGCGCTCCGGGTGGTCGGCCAGCCAGTCGGCGGCACGGACCAGTTTGTCCACCTCGTCGGGCCCCACCCAGTAGTGCTTGGCGCCGTCGAGCACAGGCAGCAGGACGTACAAGTGTGTGAGCGCGGCCGCGAGCGTAAGCGTCCCGACGAGCGTGACGTCGGCGTACGGCGCGTCGCCCCAGGCCGGCACCTGCGGATCGAGCGGCGGGACGGTCGCGTCCACGCTCCAGCCGAGCGGCTCGAACAGCCGCCGCACCAGGTCGGGACCCTCTGCGCACGGCAGCGCCGGCACGCGGACGGTCAGCGGCAGCTCGGCACCCTCGAGGTCCGGGCGCGCGGCGCACCGTCCCGCGCGCGCCGTCGAGAAGACCTTGCCGAGCGCGACCGCCAGCAGCGAGGACGCGGCGTACGGGCGGTCGTTGACGTACTGGTCCTGCGTGGCCGCACCTCCGCGAACCAGCGCGACCGGGTCGACCTCCAGCAGCAGTGCCGCCGTGCACCGGTCGTCGGTCGCCTCCGGGTAGAACACGTGCGCCGTGCCCACCGCCAGGTCGAACGTCTGGACCCGGTCGGGGTGCTTGTGCAGCAGGAAGCCCAGGTCGGAGGCCTGCGGCGCCGTCGAGGTGATGGTCAGGAGCACATGGCCATCCTGCCGGGCGCAGCTCGGGGGCGCGCCTCGTTTCTCCGGCAGACTGGCCGTATGGCTGACCAGTGGGGCACGGACCGGCTCGATCTCGATGCGTATCTGGCGCGGGTCGGGGTCGACGCCGGCGCGTCGGTGGCCGAGCTGCACCGCGCCCACCTGGCGGCGATCCCGTTCGAGAACCTCGATGTCATGCTGGGGCGCGGGGTGCGGGTGGACCTGCCCGACGTGGCCGCCAAGCTGGTCGACGCGCGTCGTGGCGGCTACTGCTACGAGCACGCGCTGCTGCTGGGAGCCGCGCTCGCGCAGCTCGGGCACCGGGTCGAACGGCGGCTCGCGCGCATCGGCGACCCCGCCGTCGAGTCCCGGCCCCGCTCGCACCTGGTGCTGCTGCTCGCGGGCGACGACGGGACCACCTGGCTGGCCGACACCGGGTTCGGCGCGGGGCTTCTGGAGCCCGTGGCGCTCGTCGACGGCGCGGTGGTGGTCCAGGGCGCGTGGTCGTTCCACACGGACCGCACCGCGCACGGCTGGCGGTTGTCCGAGCAGCGCGCGGGCACCTGGGTGCCGCTCTACACCGTGCCCGACGAGGAGACGTTCCCCGTCGACGTCGTCGGCGCCAACTGGGTCACATCCACCCTGCCGACCTCGCACTTCACCCAGCGGATCCTGGTCCAGCGCAAGGAGGCGGACCGTCTGCGCGCCCTCGTCGGCCGCACCCTGGTGACGGACACCCCGGCCGGACGCGCCGACGAGCGCACGCTCACCGACGCCGAGCTGGGCCCGACCCTCGTCGACCTGGGCCTGGATCTCCCCCCACAGGACGTCGCCGCGCTCGTCGCAACCCTCCCGCAGGCCCCCTGACCTGCTCCCGCGTAGAATCGACAGGTTGAGCTGTGCAGTTCGCGCTGATGGATGTATCGTGCAGGTATGAGTGAGGACGCGGCAGGAATCAGCGCCGGCGTCGTCGCCCGGGATCTGCGGGTCGTGTTCGGGCGGTTGCGACGGCGGCTGCGAGAGGTGGCACAGGCCGACGACCTGACGTCGTCGCAGATCGCGGTGCTGATCCGGCTCGGCAAGGGCGAGGTCGGGACCGCGAGCACGTTCGCCGCGGCGGAGGGCGTCCGGCCGCAGTCGATGGCCGCGACCATCGCGGCGCTCGAGCAGCACGGTCTGATCCAGCGCACCCCCGATCCCGACGACGGCCGCCGTCAGCTCGTCACCCTCACCGACGCCGGGCGCGAGCGCGCCGCCGGCGACCGCGAGGCCCGCGCCGAGTGGCTCGCCTCCGCGATGGAGCAGGCCTACACGCCTGACGAGCTCGCGACGATCGCGGCGGCGATCCGGTTGCTCGACCGCGTGGTGGGGGCGTGACCACGACGGCCGACGAGACGACCGTACGGCGCACCCACGGCTCCGGCCCGCGCGCCGACGCGTTCGACCGGCGCCTGATCGCGCCGATGATGCTGGGCTCGCTGCTCAACCCCATCAACTCCTCCATGCTGGCCGTCGCCCTGGTGCCGATCGGCATCGCGCTCGGCGCTCCCCCGGCCGAGACCGCGTGGCTCGTCACCGCCCTCTACCTGGCCACGTCGGTGGGGCAGCCCGTGGTGGGGCGCCTCGTCGACACGTATGGGCCCCGGCCCTTGTACCTGGTCAGCACGGCGCTCGTGGGTATCGCCGGGGTGCTGGGCGCGCTCGCGCCGAACATCGGCACGCTCGTCGCCGCCCGCGTGCTGATCGGATTCGGGACGTGCGCGGGCTACCCCGCCGCCATGTACCTGATCCGCAGCGAGTCACGCCGCACGGGGCAGGACAGCCCGGCCGGGATCCTGTCGTTGCTCGCCGTCACCAACCAGGTGGTGGCGGTGATCGGCCCGACGCTGGGCGGTGCGCTGATCGCGATCGGCGGCTGGCGGGCCATCTTCACGGTCAACGTCCCGCTCTCGGTCGCGTGCCTGGTGCTGGGCGCCCTCTACCTGCCGCGTGTGCCCGGGACCGGCGGACCGCGGCGGCGGCTCGACGCGGTCGGCATCGCCGCGTTCAGCGCGATGCTCGTCGCCGCGATGCTCTTCCTGATGAAGCCGCGGGTCGCGCACTGGTACGAGCTCGTCGTGGCCCTGCTGGCCGGCGCGGCGTTCGTCTGGCGCGAGCGCCGGGTCGACGACCCGTTCATCGACCTGCGCGTGCTGGGCGGGAACCGGCCCCTGCTCTCCACGTACGTGCGCCAGGTGCTCGCCACGACCGTCTCGTACTCCCTGCTCTACGGGTACACCCAGTGGCTCGAGGCGACGCGCGGCCTGTCCGCGTCCGACGCCGGGCTGCTGCTCCTGCCCATGTTCCTGTGCGCCATCGCCGTCACCGCGATCTCCGGACGCCGGCCCGCGGTCCGGCCCAAGCTGCTGGTCGGAGCGGTGACGCTCGTCGTCGCGTGCGCGCTGCTGCTGGCCGTCGACGCGCAGACGTCGATCGCCGTGCTGGCGGGCATCGCGCTCGTCGCCGGGGTCCCGCAGGGTCTCAACGGGCTCGCCAACCAGAACGCGCTGTACTACCAGGCCGACCCCGAGCGGATCGGGGCGAGCGCCGGTCTGCTGCGCACGTTCACCTACCTCGGCGCGATCGCCTCGTCGGCGGCGACCGCCACCTTCTTCGACGACGGCGCGACGACCGCCGGCATGCGGGACCTGGCGTGGTTCATGCTCGCGGCGGCCGTCGCGCTCGTCGTCGTGACCCTGCTGGACCGTTCCCTGCGCCGCACCGGCGCCCGCACCACCTGAGAGGCACCCCCATGGCAGTCACCACCATCGACCCGAAGACCGCGCTCGTCCTCATCGACCTGCAACGCGGCATCGTCGGCGGAAACGCCGTCCCCCACACCGGCGCCGAGGTCGTCGAGCGGTGCGTGACGCTGGCCGACGCGTTCCGCGAGCGCGGCCTGCCCGTCGTCCTCGTGCACGTGACCTCCCGCACCGACGGGTCGGACTTCGCGCGCGGCCGGACGCAGACGCCTCGCGGCGGCCCGCGCCCTGCGGACTGGGACGTGCTGGTCGACGAGGTGACCGGGCACGACGAGGACATCGTGGTGACCAAGCGCAACCCCGGCGCGTTCTACGGCACCGACCTGGAGCTGCACCTGCGCCGGCGCGGGATCACGCAGATCGTGCTGGGCGGCATCGCCACGAGCATCGGCGTCGAGGCCACCGGCCGCGCCGCGTACGACCACGGCTACAACGTCACGTTCGCCACGGACGCGATGGCCGACCGCGACGAGGTCAACCACACCCACAGCATCGAGCGCAGCTTCCCCCGCGTCGGTGAGACCGGCACGACCGCCGAGATCCTGGCGCTGCTCGCGGCGGTCTGACGCCGCCCGACACCAGCTGACGGCACCTGACGGCACCTGACGGCGCGGTAGTGCCGGCCCGCCGTCCTACGTCCGACGACGCCGCACCGCGGCCGCCGACGCGCCCGCCGCGACCAGGAGCAGGGCGACCAGGCCCGCGGGCCACGCATCGAACCCGGTGGTCGCGATCGCTCCCGGCCCGGGCGTCGGGCCGGTGCTCGGCTGCTCGGTGGGTGCCGGGCTCGGCGTCGGCGACGGCGGCACGGGAACAGTCGCTCCGGCGTCGTCGGAGACGGGGTCGCACACCGGGCACGCCCCCGACGCGGTGGCCACGTTGTCCACCTCGGCCCCTGCGTCCGCCGTCAGCCGACCGGTGACCGTGAGGTCCGGTGCGTGCGTCCCCACCGCCACGGCCCCCGCGTACGTGCAGGTGATCAGGGTGGGGGTGCGCGTGCAGGTCCAGTCGTCGCCCGCGACGGACGCGAACCGCAGGCCCTCCGGCGCCGGGTCGGTCACGACGACCGGGAGCGTGGTGGCGTTCGGACCGGTGTTGGTGACCCTGATCCGGTAGGTCACGTCACGGCCGCCCTGGTCCGTGACGGACTTGTCGACGGCGAGCGCCGACAGCGGCGTCACGGCGGCCGTGTCGGTCGCGGAGTTGTTGTCGGGGTCGAGGTCCTCGGACGGCGTCGACACCGTGGCCGTGTTCACGACCGCCGGGTAGGCGCCCGCCCCGACCGTCACGTCGACGGCCACGCGGGCGGACGCGTCCACGCCCAGCGCCGGGACGGTGCAGGTGAGCGCGCGGCCGTCGGCGGTGCACGCGATGCCGTCGTCGGAGCGGGCCGCCACGTAGGTGGTGCCCGGCGGCAGGACATCGGTGACCGTCGCGGGCAACGAGTCCGGCGTCGGCCCGGCGTTGTGGACGACGAGATCCCACGTGGCGCCGCTGCCGACCACGAAGTCGTCGGGGTGCGTCTTGGTGATCGACAGGTCCACCTGCGCCGGCACCGGGACGCCGTCGCTCGCGTCGTTGTCGTCGAGCGCCGTCTCGTGCGTCGTCGTGGCCGCGTGCACCGTGTTGGTCACCGCGGGGAAGGCGGCCGGCTCGACGGTCACGACCAGCGCGACCGGGTCCGTCGTCGCCCCGGCAGCCAGCGGGTCGGCCAGCGAGCAGGTCACGACACCGTCGTCGACGGTGCAGTCCCAGCCGTCGCCCGTCGCGGAGACGAACGTGACGCCGTCGGGCAGCGGGTCGCGCAGCGTGACGCCCGCCGCGTCCGACGGGCCGGCGTTCGTGACGGCCATCGTCCACGTGAGCTCGTCGCCGACCCGGGCCGGGGCGTCGTGCGCCTTGGTCACGCTGAGGTCGGCCAGCCGCGCGACCGGGAAGGTGTCGTCGTCGGCGTTGTCGTCGGGCGTCGGGTCCGTGGTGGCGGACGACACCGTCGCCGTGTTGGTGATCGCGTCGCGCTGGTCGTCCGCATCGATGGAGACCGTGATCGACAGGCCCGGGGCGTGCGCGTCGGCCGCGAGCGCCGTGACGTCGCTGAGCACGCACGTCACGGTCTCGCCGTCGGCCGCGGGGGTGCAGGCCCACGGCCCGTCCGACGACACGTACGTGGTGCCGCTCGGCAGGGTGTCGACCACCGTGAACGGACCGAGCGCCACGGACGGTCCGGCGTTGTGGACGTCGATGTCGAACGTCGCGTCCTGCCCCGCGATCGCAGGCTCGTCGGCAGCGTCGTGGGTCTTGGCCAGCGACAGGTCGGCGTGCGCGACGACGTCGACGTCGGCCTCGTCGGCGTCGTCGTCGGGGTCGTCGCCCGGGGTCGACGTCGACACGCGCGCCGCGTTGGTCAGCGTGGTGCCGTCCGGCACCGCGCTGCCCACGCGCGCGGTGACGTCGATCGTGCTCGTCGTCGTACCGCTCTCCGTGGCCGCGAGCGTGTCCCGCGTGCACACCACCTGGGTGCCCGTCACGTCGCAGTCCCAGCCGTCGCCGCTCGCCGCGGTCGCGGTCAGGCCGGCGGGCAGGTCGTCGACGACGCGCACGCTGTCAGCGTCCGACGGGCCCTCGTTGCGGACCGTCAGCGTGAACGAGGTGCTCGTCCCGGCGACCACCGGATCGGTGTCGTCCGCGGTCTTCGTGAGCCTGACGTTCGCGCCGTCGACGATCGTCACCTCGTCCGTCGATCCGTTGTTGGTCGTGTCCGGGTCCGTCAGCGGGCCGTCGACCGTCGCGGTGTTGGTAATCGTCGAAGGGCCGGCGTCGGGGTGGACCTCGACGTGCAGAACGATGTCCGGGGCGTCGGCGCCCGAGTCGAGCGCCGCCGATCGGTCGCAGGTGACGAGCGTCCGGCCGTCGTCGCCGACGTCCGCGCTGCAGGTCCAGCCCGTGCCGGTCGCCGACAGGACGTCGACGGCAGCGGGCACCGAGTCCGTCACCGTGATGGTGCCCGGCGAGACCGACGGGCCCCCGTTGTGGACCGCGAGGGTCCAGTCGAACGTCGAGCCGGCAGTCACGTCGCCGTCGTGCGACTTCACGATCGACAGATCCGCCTCGGACGAGAACGCCGAGTTGTCGTCGTCCGTGTTGTTGGCCAGCACAGGATCCGGCGTCACGGAGCTCACGGTGGCCTCGTTGAGGAAGAAGCCCGCACCCAGGTCGTCGGTGACGTGCACCGTGATGGCCACCGTGGCCTGGTCGCCGGCGGCCAGGTCTCCCGCGAGCGTGCACGTCACGTCCGCATCGTCGGCGTCGCAGCCCCACGTGCCGTCGCGCGACTCGAAGTCCGTGAAGGACAGGCCGTCGGGCAGCTCGTCGGTGACCGCCACCGGGGCCGCGGCGTCCGACGGCCCGAAGTTGTCGACCGTGAAGACGTACGTGGCGTCGGCGCCGGCCACGAAGCGGCCCTCGTGCGACTTCTCCAGCCGCAGGTCCGCCGATGTCCCGACGGTGACCCGGTCGGTGCCGGTGTCGTTGCTGGTCACAGGGTCCGGCGTCGTCGCCTCGACCGTGGCGGAGTTCTCCAGCGTCCCCGTGGACGACGGGTCGACATCGACGGTCAGGGCGATCTGCGGTGCGACGTCGCCGGCCGCGAGCACCGCGTCACGCGTGCAGGTGACGAGCTGACCGTCGGCGGCGCAGTCCCAGCCGTCGCCGTCGGCCGACACGAACGTGGTGCCGGTCGCGAGCGTGTCGGTCACGGTGATGGTGGGCTGGGAGTCCGACGGGCCCTCGTTGCTGACGTCGAGGGTCCAGGTGAACGGGTCGCCCGCGGTCGCGGTGCCGGTGTGGGACTTGGTCATCGCCAGGTCCGCCGACGCGGTCACCGAGGCCGTGTCGGTCGTCGTGTCGTTGGCCGGGACCGGGTCGTAGGTGCGGCCCTGGACCGAGGCCGTGTTGGTGATCTCCGTCCCGGCCGCCGTGTCGGCGGGGACGGACGTCACGACGGTGACGACGGGGAACGAGGCGCCCTTCGCGAGCGCCGTCGTCGTGGTCCCGCGCGTGCAGGTGACGGCCGTCGGCTCGTCGGCGTCGTCGGGCACGCACGTCCAGCCGCTCCCCGACGCGGACACGAGGCCCACCCCGGCCAGCAGCGTGTCGGTCACGGTGAACGGCCCGACGGCGGGGTCGTCGCCGGCGTTCGTCGCGGTGAGCGTCCACGTGGCGCGACCGCCGGCGACCACCGGCGTCGCGTGCGTCTTGGTGATCGCGAGGTCCGCGGCGTCGATGTGCGCGACGGCCGTCGACGGCGGTCCGATGTACGAGCCGGACTTGTTGGCCGTCGCCGTGGTCGCGTCCTCGCCGTAGCCCTGCGCGGTGTTCACCTGGTCGACATCGCTGCCGACACCCGGTTCGTCGACGACCGCCTCCGTCGGCCTCGCCTGGTAGCGCAGGTTCCCGGCGACGCCGGGGTCCAACGAGCCCGTGCTCGTCCACGTCAGGGTCCGCCCGTCGACCTCCGGCTCGAGAGCGACCGGGTCGCCGGTGGCCAGGGTCACCAGCGACGAGCCAGGCACGTACTCCCACCCGACGGGCAGGGTGTCCGTCAGGCCGATCGCGTAGGCGCGGGCCGTGCCGTCGTTGGTGAGTCGGACGTTCCAGGTGAACGGTTCGCCGATGTAGGCCGGACCTGCGGTCAGCGCGGACTTCGTCGTGGTCAGGTGGGGGAACTGCGGGCGGACGTTCGCCGTGGTCGACGGCCCCGCGTAGGTGCGCCCCGCCCCGAACAGCGACCGGTACGAGGGCACGGAGGCGGTGTTGACCAGGGCCGCCGTCGTCAGCTGCGCCGACGGCGCCAGCTCCGCCGTGTAGGTCAGGTCCGTGAACCCGCCGGGTTGGATACCGTCGCCGTCGCGGTCCAGCGTCCACGTGATGGTCCCACCGCCGGTCAGCGGGTCCACGTCCGTCAGCACGCCGGGTTCGGAGATGGAGTCGGGGTGCACGACGACGCCCGCGGGGACCACGTCCCTGACCACGGTCGAATACGCGGTGCTGCGGTTGCTCCCGGCGGCGTTCATGACCCGGATGCGGTAGCGGAACGTGTCCGCGGGCGCCGGCGTGGAGCTCACGACCGACTTGGAGGCGCTCAGGCTCGGTTCGAGCACCCGGACCGCTGCCGATGCCTGGCCGCCGGTGACGGTCCAGGTCGCACCGGCGCTGGTGGGCGGCGTGCCGGGTGTCGTGTTCCAGTGCGAGGTCGCGGTGTTGGTCCACGTGGTCCCGGCGGTCGACGACGGGACGTCGCGCAGCACCGAGTCGAACGTCAGGGTGATCTGACGGGCGTCCACATCGCCCATGGAGTCGGAGAAGAGCGCGGCGTAGAGCGTCGAGCCGTCCGGCTGCGGCACCGGGGTCAGCTGGGAGACGCCGGTCGTGCAGTCGGTCGTCGGCGTGCTGAGGAACCGGCAGTCGACGTCGAGGATCTGCAGGTCGCCGAATCCCGCGGGCAGCTTGTCGACGATGGCGGGCGCGTAGAACGCGGTGTTGGCCGGGATCGTCATCGACACCCGCCACGTGACGCGTTGCCCGATCGTCGCAGCGCTCGGGGTCACGGTCTTGGTGACGGCCGCACCGACGATCTGCACGTCGGTCGTGGCCGTGGCGGTGTACGACCGGGCACCCCCGGCGGCCGTGCCTCCCTCGACCGACCAGCCGGTGACGCTCGCGCGGTTGGTGTACGTGGTCCCGCCCGGCGCCGAGGTGGGCGTCCGTGCCACGTAGGTCAGCGTCACAGGTGCCCCGGCCGCGACCGTACCGACCGACCAGGTGAGACGCGTCTCGCCTGGCGCGCAGGGTGCCACCGTCGGCTGGACCGTCCCGGCGCCCGGGTCCGTCACCACGAGGCCCGCAGGGACGCAGTCCTGGACCTGGGCGTCGTGCAGTGGGGGGCGGTTGGTCGCGGTGCCGTTGGCGTTCTGGTTGGCCACGCGGAGCATGTACGTGACCGACGTCCCGCCCGGGACGGGCGCGGTCTCCGAGGCCGACTTCGTCAGCACGACGTTCGGCTGGCGCAGCGTCACGCTCACGGAGTCGGTCGTCGGCGGGCGGGCGGAGCCACCCACCGACTCGAGGCTGACGAACTGCGCGGTGTTGGTGCGGACCTGGTTGTTGGCCGTCGCCGACAGCGCGGCCGTCGTGACGAGCGTCGTGACGGTCACGCGGAACACCTGGTCGGTGTCCGTGGAGTTCGAGTACGTGTACCCGGGGCCGTCGGTGCTCAGCCTCAGCGCACCTGTCGTCTCGTCCAGGCTCACACCGTCGGGGACGTCCGCCGTGGTGGCCGGATCGGTCGCGTCCGGGACGAAGTCGACCCGCGCGGTGCCCGGGACGAGCTGGATGCCGGTCGGCAGGGAGTCGGAGAGCACGCCGGAGTAGGCCGACGTGTGCCGCGGGATCTGCACCGCGTAGGTGTAGTCGATCGTCTCGCCCACGGTCGCCTGGCTCGCGGCGTTGTTGTTCTGCTCGTCGACCGACGTCGTCGCGGTCTTGGTGACCGTCGCGCTCGGCACCACCACCCACGAGGGGTCGCTCGCGGCCGGGGCGTCCTGCGACGCGGCCGGGAGCGACGTGTCCACGTTGCTCTTCGGGTAGAACGTGGCCGGGGTGCCTGCGTTCGTCACGGACTGGTAGCTGTGCACGTACGCGGTGTTCCGCAGGGTGGTGCCCAGGCTGCTCGGCGTCCGCACAGTGCTGGTGTAGAGGACGGACAGCGTGTCCCCGGGGTCGATGCCCTGGGTGGCGACGTCGTCCGCAGTGACGCTCGGGAACCTGACCCGCAGCAGGCTCAGCTGGCTGGAGCCGGCGAAGGTGGGGTGGTCGTCGTCACCGGGGTCGGTGCACGTCACCGTCGGGCCGGGCGAGACCACCGGCTCGGTGCGAACCGACGTCAGGTCGACGTCCGAGCAGTCCAGCTGGACGGGCAGCACGTCCCACACGTCGGCGCCGCCGATCGGGTAGTCCGTCTGGTTGGCGCTCGTCCCGAGGTTGGTCAAGTCCACCCGGAACGTGACGCGCGACCCCTCGTGGACGGCGATCCCGTCCTGGTCGCTGTTGGCGTCCGCGGGTCCGAAGGCGGGGTCGTCGACGGCCTGCACACCCTTGACGACCCCCATCGGCGCGACCGGCACCACGGTCAGCGCGAGCGAGTCCCGGAACGACTGCGTGGAGTTCGACGAGTTCGCGACGACCAGCTTCATGAGGTTGCTGCGTTGCACCGGTGAGGTCCCCGTGGGGGTCTGCGTGAGCTGGGCCTGCAGGACGGTCGCGAAGACGGCACCGGCCGGCACGTACCGGCCGCCGTTCTGGTTGGCGCCGATCGCGAACCGCACCGTGGTCGCGCCGGACGCGACCGTGAACGGGGCGTCGACCGCCTCGTCTGCCGGGCGCGCGCTGCCGGCGAGGAACGAGAACCCGGGCGGCAGGTAGTCGGTGACCTGCGGGTTGCGCGTCTGCTGCCGGGCCGGGAACCGGGCGACGAGCGCGAAGCAGATCCGGTCTCCGCGCCCCAGCACGGTCTCGGCGGCGGGGAGGTCGCCGGGCTCGCCGTAGTCCGCGATGCTCGTCGGGCACGTCCCCGAGCTCGCGGACCGCGGCGCGACCAGCTTGTCGATCGACAGCGCGCCCGTCGTCTGGGTCGCGCTGGAGGAGTCCGCCACGGCCTCGTCCCCGGCCTCGCCGGTGCCCGCGATCGGGGCGCTGGTACCGGCGGCCCTGACGACGTTGGTGAACGTGTCCCCGGCCGCCGTGGGGTTGCCGTTGCTGAGGTACGTCGGGAGCATCCGGCCCCGGTAGGTGATCGTCGTCGTGCCGCTCGGGTCCAGGGCGAGCGGGCTGAGTACCACGGTGAACGTGCCATCGTCGTTCTGCGTGACGTCGTCGAACGTCGCTCCCGTGGGCGCGGTCGCCGCCGAGCCCGCGCAGGCCGCGAGCGCCGCGTCGGAGTAGTTGGTCCCCGCGTCGCCCAGCGGGCACACGCCGTCCGGGATCGTGTCCGTCAGCACGACGTCCGACGCCGACGTGTACTCGCTGGTGTCGACCGTGACCGTGTAGGTGGCGACGCCGTCGACCGTGAACTCTACGGGCGAGACCGACTTGCGGATGCGCAGGTCCTCGAGGCTGACGGTCTCGGTGTCGCTGGATCCCGCGCGCGCCGAGGCCCCGGGAGCCAGCGGACCGGTGTAGGTGCCGTCGATCCGCGCGGTGTTGGTCGCGGACCGCTCGGTCAGCGTTTCGCGCGTCGACGGCCCCGTGTTGTTGTCGAGGTTCGCGATCTGGGCCGCTCCTGCCGGCACGGGTGCCGTCCAGGCGACGTTGGCGCGCAGCGGCACACCGGCGGCGTAGCGGATGGTGATGTCCGCGTTCGCGGGCAGGTCCCCGAGGTCCCACTCGACGCGCGTGTACGTGCCCGGCGCGTACGTGGTCGACCCCGTCGGCGGAGGGTTCACGACGGTCGAGACCGCGTCGGGCTGCCGACAGCCCGGTGGTGCCGGGGTGGCCGCCAGCGACGGCGCGCCGGGGTACTCCCGGGCCGCCGAGTTGTCGACGCCGCCGCAGCCCAGGAGCTCCAGGGCGGCAGGTAGGTAGTCGACGAGCGCGACGTCGTCGCTGCCGGCGAGGGTCGAGGTGGTCGCGTGCAGCGTGTACACCGTCGTGTGGTCGTGGACGCCGCGCAGCAGCTCGCCCTCGGGGCTGGGCTCCGACTTCGTCACGGCGACGCCCGCCATCGTGGTCGTCGTCGTGTTAGTCGTCGCCTGCTGCACCGCGGGGTCGGGCACGAGGACGCCGTCGTCGTCGAACGTCGGGACGGTGAACGGGTCGGTCGACGCGTACGCGGCGGCGGTGTCGGAGACGACCGAACCAACCGGATAGACCGCCGGGTCCGGGCGCACCGTGTAGTGGATGGCGAGGGTGCTCGACACCGACAGGTCGTTGACGTTCGACCACACGAGCGTCTGCGCGCCGGTGACCGCGTCGGTCGTGACGGTCGGCTCGCCCGCGCTCGCGGGGGTGGTCGGCCCCACGTACGTGAGACCCGGCGCCAGCTGGTCGCGGAACGACACGTTGAACTCGGCCGTCGCGTCGGGGTTGCTGGCAGGGTTGCGGACGGTCAGCGTGTAGTCGATGAGCGCACCCGCCAGCGATTCCCCGTCGGCGGTCTTGGTCGCCGTGATGCCCGGCGCCGCGACCGCCACGTCGAGCGGCCCGAGCGGCACCGCGAGGAGCGCGAGGACGGCCACCAGTGCGGCCGGCCACGCGCGGTGCCACGCGCACCTGCGACCGTACATTCTTCGCATTGTGCAACGCGCCGCCCACATCGGCGATCACAACGCGGCCACGGTCAGGTCAGGTCAGGTCAGGTCAGGTCGTCGAAATCACCCCGGGCCCACGCCGCGTGCCTGTCGGCGGACCGCAGGACGATCTCCCGCGCACCCGTCGGGATCACGCCCGTGAAGTTGTTGTACATCCGGTCGAAGGGGCGACGGGCGACGTGCTGCGCCACCCGCTGCGCGACCGCCCCCGACAGCGGCACATGGTTCGGGTAGCTCCGCATGAAGGCGGCCGACGTGCGGTCGGGGTTCGCGAAGATCGTGTCGCCGCTGAGCAGCACGCCGCGCCCCTCGGCCCCGGCGGCCCAGTGGACCACCGCGCTGCCGGGGAAGTGCCCGCCGGGCTGGGAGAGCACCACGCCGGGCAGCACCTCGACCTCGCCCGACCAGGTGTGGATCGCGTCGTCGGGCCGCGCCACCCACTCCCGGTCCGCCTCAGCGACCAGCACCGGGACGCCGCCGAGCGCGCGCGACCACTCCACCTGCACGCCGTACATGTGCGGGTGGCTGGGCACGACCGCGACCACGTCGCCCAGCGCCCGCACCGCGGCGACACCCGCGTCGTCGACGTAACCCGGCGGGTCCCACAGCAGCAGGCCCGCCGGGGTCCGCACGATCTTGCTCTCCTGCCCGATGCCCACGCCGGGAGCCGTGCGGAGCGCGAACAGGTCGGGCTCGAGCTCGCTCAGCTCCAGCCGGCTGCCCGCTGCGGCCAGCTCGGCCAGCGTGGTCCAGGCCTGACCGCTCGCGGGCACCCACTGCCGCTCGTCGGCGCAGATCGCGCACACGCCCTCGCGGCTCGCGTGCTCGGTCGCGCACGTCGCGCAGATCCACCAGTCGCTCATGACGGCCTGCTCGCCTTCCCGTCGAGCCACAGCACGTCCGACTCGTCGCGGTGCGAACCGGTGCTCCCGACGTGCTTGTCGCCGATGCCCGGCCCGTTCTTGATGACGTGCACCATGGCCATGCCGTGCCCGCGGCCCACCCCGTAGTCCTCGGCCAGCCACGCGAGGATGACGCCGGCCTTCACCGACGGGTCGTCGTACCCCCGCTCGTGGGCGAGGTCGACGAGCTGGCGCGGCGTGAGCCCGGTCTTGTCCTCGACGGCGTCGAGGTAGGCCTGGAACGACATGGGATCCCCTTCGGTGGGCGGCGACAGGACGACGCTAGTCCCGTCCGCCCGCACTGGTCATATCCGCTGCACCTCAGACCTTCAGCACCGGCACCTGCAGCTCGGTCACCCAGTCCGGTCCGGGCTCGTGCCCGTCCGCCACCAGGTAGACCTCGCGGGTCGGGCCGACCATCCGGTAACCGTCCGCGACGAGCCGCTCGAACAGCGCGTTCCACGACTCGCCGATGCCGCTCATGTCGCCGTGGTGGCGTGTGGTTGCGGCGAGCGGCACGGCCGGCAGGTCGACGACGTCGTAGCCCTCGCCGGGCACGGGCGTCGGCTCGGCCGGGTACGAGATGTGCACGGTGAGCGTGTCGTCGGGTCCGCCGTCGTACCAGAACACCGACGGCTCCAGCAGCGGGCGGGCGGCCGCCTGGAGCGCGGCGTCCAGCGACCCGATGAGCGGGCCGACCATGGGCCCGACGTGCTGCGGACCCATCCCGGGTGCGACGCCGCTGACGGCGTAGACGGTGAGGGGCTCGATCGAGCGGTAGGTGGCGTCCATGGTGGTGGTTCCTTCCAGAAGGTGGAGCATCCGCCTAATCCGGGCCAGCCGGGCGGTGTCGTCGGCCATCGCGGCCTCGATCACCCGGGCCTGGTCGAGCAGCGCGGCACGGGTCGCGGTCGCCTCGTCGTCGGCCGTGACCACCGCGGCCACCCGCTCCAACCCGATGCCGAGGCTGCGCAGCTCGACGACGCGCAGGAGCTGGTGCACCTGGGCCGGCGAGTACAGGCGGTAGCCCGAGTGCTCGTCGACCCGTTCCGGCACCAGCAGACCGATCGCGTCCCAGTGCCGCAGCATCCGGACGCTGACCCGCCCGAAGGCGGCGAACTCTCCGATGGTGTACATGGCGTGACCCACGCTCGACCCTGACACGATGTGAGGGTCAAGCGCCACGCTTCGCTACAGTTCGAAGGACCCGTCGACCCGTCCGAGAGGCACCGCATGGGCACCGTCACCGGCACGTTCCCGCTCCCGGTCGATCAGGCCGCGAGCGCGCTCACCGCGGCCGCCACGCAGGCCGGCTGGGTCGTGGACGTCCACGCACGGCACGCCGGTGTCCTGCGTCTGGTCAAGAGCGTCACCGCGTTCTCCTGGGGTTCGCAGATCACGGTCGGCTTCACGCCCCTGGGCCCGACGACGACGCAGACCGCCCTGACGAGCACCGAGACGTTGGCGATCACCGACTGGGGCCGCGGCAAGCGTGCCGCTCGGCGCCTGCTCACCGCCGCAGGCGCCGTTCCCGACTGACCAGAACGCCGGCACCGACCTGAACGACGGCACTCACCGGAACCGCAGCGCGCCCCGCCACGTTGTCCTAGGGCCCGCCGAGCATCTGGAGGTCCGCGATGGGAGTACCCGTCACCGCCGTCGACCCTGCACTTCCTACCGCCACCGCACCGACGTCCTCTGCGGCGACCGGCTTCGATCCGGCCGCCGACGCGCTCGCAGAGCTGGACCGGCAGATCAGGGCCTACGACGATCTGGGCGTGGCCGCGGTGCTCGGCCAGGACGAGGCGACCTTCCGCGCGTCGCTCGCCCCGTTGGCCTCGCTCGTCTCCGGCCTCGACCTGGCCGTCCGTGCCTCGTCGTCCGACGACGCCGTCGGCTTCGTCGTCGTGCTGCCGGCGCTCGATGTCAACGACGCCGCCCCCGCGATGCGGCGCGGGCCCCGGCCCGGCGTCAGTGTGATCGACCGCGACGAGGCAGCGACCTACCGCCCGCTCGTCGAGGTCCCGACGGGCCCGTACCTGCTCTGGGGCATCGACACGGGCTCCGAGTTCTGCGGTGCACGCCCCGAGGACGCGCTGCGGACCGTGACCGACCGGGGCCGGAGTCCGCTGACGATGGCCGAGGGTGTGGCACTGACGATCGTGCGCCCGGACATGCTGCGCCCCAACCGCTGCTACTCGCTCATGGGGTCGCGCACCGGCACCAACCAGCGGGTGCCGGCGGTGTGGATCAGCGAGCGGCGCGCCAAGCTGGGATGGTGCTGGGACCGCAACCCGCACACGTGGCTGGGGGCAGCGTCGGCCGCGGGCCGGATCTCACAGGAGATTCTCCCGGAAAACACTTACTGACCAGTTGGTAACGCGCTAGAGTGCTGGCGAATCGTTTCGATCACGTCGACCTCCCAGGGAACTCCTCATGAGCGCCGAGATGCCGTACCTCGACCCGCAGCTGCCCGTCGCCGAGCGGGTCGCCGACCTGTTGAGCCGCATGACGCTGCCCGAGAAGGTCGGCCAGATGCTGCAGCTCAACGCCAAGGACGACGTGCGTCCGATGGTCGAGGAGATGCACGTCGGCTCCATCCTGCACGCGTCGCCGGAGAAGCTGGCGCTCGCCGAGGAGCTCGTCGCGCGGACGCGTCTGCGCATCCCGCTGCTGGTGGCCGAGGACTGCATCCACGGCCACTCGTTCTTCGTCGGCTCGACGATCTTCCCCACCCAGCTCGGCATGGCCGCCACCTGGAGCGCGGACCTGCTCGAGAAGGTCGCGCGCGCGACGGCCGTCGAGGTCGCCGCGACCGGCATCCACTGGACCTTCTCCCCCGTCCTGTGCATCACGCGCGACCTGCGCTGGGGCCGCGTCAGCGAGACGTTCGGCGAGGACCCGTACCTGATCGGTGAGCTCGCCTCCGCGATGGTCCGCGGCTACCAGGGCGACGGGCTCGACGACCCGACCGCCATCCTGGCGACCGCCAAGCACTTCGCGGGCTACTCCGAGACACAGGGCGGGCGCGACGCGTCTGAGGCCGACATCAGCCGGCGCAAGCTGCGCTCCTGGTTCCTGCCGCCGTTCGAGCGCGTGGCCAAGGAGGGCTGCCGCACGTTCATGCTCGGCTACCAGTCCATGGACGGCGTGCCGATCACGGTCAACAGCTGGTTGCTGAACGACGTGCTGCGCGGCGAGTGGGGCTACACCGGCACGCTCATCACCGACTGGGACAACGTGGGCCGCATGGTGTGGGAGCAGCACATCGCCGCCGACTACACGGAGGCCGCCGCACGGGCCATCCGCGCCGGCAACGACATGGTCATGACGACGCCCGGCTTCTTCGCGGGTGCGCAGGCCGCGGTGGCGCAGGGTCTGGCCGACGAGGCGCAGATCGACGCCGCCGTCGCGCGCATCCTGACCCTGAAGTTCGAGCTGGGCCTGTTCGAGAACCCGCGCACGCCGTCGGCCGAGCTCATCGCGCAGCACGTCGGGTCCGACGAGCACGCCGAGCTCAACCTCGAGGTCGCGCGCCGCTCGCTCGTGCTCCTGACGAACGACGGCACGCTCCCGCTGCCCTCGGACGGCACCCGCACGGTCGCGGTCGTCGGCCCCAACGCCGACGACCAGCACGCGCAGCTGGGCGACTGGGCCGGCTCGTCGGGCCAGGCGGACTGGCTGCCCGACGGCCACCCGCGCGAGATGACGCAGACCGTCCTGGACGGCTTCCGCGACCACGTGCCCGCCGGCTGGACCGTGACGCACGCGCGCGGCGCCAACATCGTCGACCTCATCCCCGACCCCGAGGGCGACTTCTTCCCCGACGGCCAGCCGCGTCCGCCGATCGGCGTGCCGTGCGCGCCCGACGAGGCCATGATCGCCGAGGCCGTCGCAGCCGCGGAGGGCGCCGACTACGTCGTCGCGGTCGTCGGCGACTGCATCGAGCTCGTCGGCGAGGGACGCTCGACGGCCACGCTCGACCTCATCGGCGGGCAGGTCGCGCTGCTGGACGCGCTGGCCGCGACCGGCACGCCCATGGTAGTCGTCGTGATGTCCTCCAAGCCGCTCGTGCTGCCGCCCTCCGCGCACGACGCCGCCGCGATCATCCACGTCGCCAACCCCGGCATGCGGGGCGGACGGGCGATCGCCGAGCTGGTGCTCGGGCAGATCGAGCCGTCGGGCCGCCTGCCCATCTCCTACGCCGTGCACGTCGGCCAGCAGCCCACGTTCTACAACCAGCTCCCCGGCCAGCACGGGACGCGCTACGCGGACCTCACGCAGCGTCCCGCGTTCGCGTTCGGCGAGGGCCTGTCGTACACGACGGTCACGTACGACGACCTCGAGATCCTGACGGACACGGTCACGGCCGACGACGTCGTCGAGGCGCGCGTCACCGTGCGCAACACCGGATCGCGTCCCGCGCTCGAGACGGTGCAGGTCTACGTGCACGACGTCGTGTCGTCCGTGACCTGGGCCGAGAAGGAGCTCAAGACGTACGCGCACGTGCAGCTCGAGCCCGGCGAGGCGCAGGTCGTCGAGCTGAGCCTGCCTGCCGCCGACTGCACGCTCGTGGACGCCGACGGCGTGCGCCGCGTCGAGGCCGGTGCGTTCGAGCTGCTCGTCGGGCCGTCGTCGCGCGACGAGGCGCTGCTGCGCGCACCCTTCACGATCAAGGTCTGACGTCTTCATCGATTCAGACGAAACGGACGGCGGATTCGTTGTAGCCTGACGCTCCCCGCGATGCGGTCGCGGGTTCGCAGACGGGCAGACGAGGGAGGCCGCGGTGGGTTTCGCCGGAGACGTCACCACGCTCGAGGCGGTCGCTTCCGGGCTCGCGGAGATTCCCGACGAGGCCGCCGGCGATCGGCTCGCCCGCGACGACGCCGACCGCGAGCGCACCCTAGAGCACCTGCGCGAGCTTCTGGGGACGCCGCGCCCCGAGCGCTGACGAGCGCGGGGCGCGTCCCGGCCTCGGGCATGATCAGGGCGTGAGCACGTTCGACACGCACCTCGACTCCTGGGCCGCCTACCAAGCCACTGCCTGGGGTCGGATCCGCTACCGCGTCGTCGCGGAGACGCTCGAGCGGACGTGCCGCTCACTCGGTGACGGGCCGCTGCGCGTGCTCGACGTCGGCGGCGGCGACGGCGGCGACGCCGGACCGCTCGTCGCCGTCGGGCACGACGTGACGGTCGTCGACCCGTCGGCCGCGCTGCTGGCGCAGGCCGTGGCCGCCGGCGACGGTTCGCCGGGGAACCTGCGGGTCGTCGAAGCGACGCTCGACGAGCTGCCCACGATGGGGCTGGGCCGCTTCGACCTCGTCGTCTGCCACAACCTGCTGCAGTACCTGCCGGACACGGCTGCCGCCGTCGCGACGCTCGCCGACACCGTCCGTCCCAGCGGCGCGCTGTCCCTGATGTCCCCCAACCCACCGGCCGAGGTGCTGGCGGCCGCGATCCGTCGCAGCGACCTGGGTGCGGCGACCGACCTGCTCACGGCACCCGTGATCCGCAGCGAGACGTTCGAGCACGACATGCGCCGCATCGACGCGGACGAGGCGGCGGCCGCACTGGCCACCGCCTCGTTCACGGACGTCACGCGCTACGGGATCCGCTGCGTGACGGACTTCCTGGCCAGCGACGAGCGCAAGGCCGAGCCCGCCTTCTACGCGCAGCTCGAGTCGCTCGAGCTGGCGCTCTGCGACCGCGAGCCGTACGTCCGCACGGCCCGGTTCTGGCAGCTCGTCGCCCGCCGGCCCTGATCAGGCCGGCTCGATCAGGCCAGGGCGGCGGCCTTGAGCTGGTCGAACTCGGCCTGCGTGATGGCGCCGCTGTCGAGCAGCGACTTCGCCTCCGCGATGTCGTCGGCGGGCGAACGGTGCGCGACGTCGGCGATGTACTGGTCGGTTGCGGCCTTGTTCGCCTGCAGAGCGGCGATGTTCCGGTCGGCCATCGAGCTGCCGCGGGCGATGAGGTAGATCAGCGCGGTGAGGAACGGCACGAAGATGAGGAAGAAGATCCACACCGCCTTGGCCCAGCCGCCGAGCTTGGTGTCGCGGAACAGGTCGCCCACGATCTGGAACAGGATCACCAGGTAGAGGACGAAGAAGAAGATCTCGACAAGGATCCAGAAGGATTCCCAGAACGTCACGGTGCCACCTCGGTCGGTGTAGGAGCGATGGGGATGCTCGACGCTGAGCAGTCACACCGTATCGCCTGGGCCTAGAACGTCGTGGCCAACGTCACGGCGCGCGCGCACGCGTCGGGCGACAGGTCGATCATGCGTTCGCTGACCGGGTCACCGCCGCTCGTCCGCGGCTCGACGAACGGTGAACCGTCCGCCGTCGCGGCGCGCGCGGCCTTCAGGGACTCCCAGTCCGCGAGCCACGCCGCGACGGGGGCGTCGTCGTCGATCGCGTCCTGCCCGACCGCCTCGACCTGCGCCACGAGACCGTCGATCGCCTCGTTCCCCCCGGCGACGTCCCCCGGTGACGCCTCCAGCGACCGCGTGACCTCCTCGCACCCGGCCTCCGCCGCGTACCAGAGGTCGTCGTCGTCGATCCACGTGGGGTCGTCCCTGTTGCCGTAGGCCACGAGGGCGGCGATGCCCGCACCGAGCGCCAGGGCGGGGACCAGCACGCCGACGACGATGAGCGCGATGCCCCACCCGGGCAGGCCCCGGCGCGCCGGGGTGTCCGACGTCTGCGGGAGGCTCGGCGTCGCGCCCGGCACGGGCTGCAACCGGACCCCGTCGTACCAGTACCGACCGTCGGGTGAGTAGGCGGGGACCCATCGCGTGCCGTCCCACCAGAACCGGCCGTCGTCGCTGTGCACGCACGCATCATGCCTCGCCGCCGGCGTGACACACCTCACGCCGACGGGAATCCGGTCTTTCCGCCCAGCCGAGGGCACTCCCGTCACGCATGTGCGACGGGACCGCGCCGGTCGCCCTAGGCTCGCCCCGTGCGCCGCCTGTGGATCTCCCTGCTGACCGTCTGTCTCGCCCTCGTGACCGTGGGGGTGGGTGCGTCGACCGCGTCCGCGGCCTCCGCCGTGACGGTCTCGAAGATCGCCTCGAAGACCGCCCCGTACAAGGGGAAGGCGACCGTGAAGCCGGCCGTCTCGAAGGCCAAGGGCACCAAGGTCCTGTCCAAGAAGCTCACCGTGAAGCAGGGCTCGCGCACGGTCGCGAAGAACAAGACGTCGGTCAAGCTCGCCGCCGGCACGTACAAGGTCACGACGACCGTGAAGTACAAGACGTCTCGGGTGTCCGACGGGCGCACGGTCTGGTCGGCGACCAAGACGAAGAGCCGCACGCAGACCCTGGCGATCAAGCAGGGCAAGAAGCCCAACCGCGCCGAGCCCTACTCCAACGGTGAGTGCCCCAGCTGGGCACCCGTGAAGGGCAACGCCAACAGCGGGATCTACCACGTGCCCGGTGGGCGCTGGTACAAGGTCACCAAGGCGGAGGAGTGCTTCACCAGCGCCTCGACCGCCCGCGCCGCCGGCTACCGCGCCTCTCGCAACGGCTGACCCTAGAGGTCCGTCGCCAGCCGCACGGCCCGCGCGCACACCTCGGGTGCCGCGTCGATCATCCGGCCCGTGACCGCGTAGTCGTCGTCCGTGCGCGGCACGACGAACGGGGCCCCGTCGAGCGTCGCCGCGCGCGCAGCCTTGACGGCCGCCCAGTCGTCCAACCAGTCGGCCGTCGGCATGTCGTCGTCGATCGCGTCCTTGCCCACAGCCAGCACGTCGGCGGTCAGGCGGTCGATCGCGGCGTTGCCGGCCGCGACGTCGTCGGGCGACGCGGCGATGGTCTGAGCGACGTCCGAGCAGCCCGCCGCGGCGGCGTCCGTGACGTCCTCGCGGTCGATGAAGTCCGGCTCGTCCGCGGTGGCGTAGGCGACGAGCCCCGCGATGGAGACCCCGATGAACGCGACCGGCACGAGCGCGCCGACGACGATGAGCGCGACGACCCACCAGCGCATGCCGCGACGGCGGGGCTCGTCACGGAGCGCGGCCGCTGAGGGGTAGCGCGGCGGCCCGGCGGGCTGCCACCGCGCACCGTCGAACCAGGACGACCCGTCCGGCGACCAGGCGGGCACCCACTGTGTGCCGTCCCACCAGAACGGCCGTCGTCGCTGTGCATGGAGGCATCGTGCCCGGTCGGGACGGCGCCGTGGACTCGATCCGGCCACGATCAGGTGACGGTCGGGCACACCCACGTCGCGATGCTCACGCCGCGGGGTCGGTCCACCGCCCGTCCATCGCGACGCGTGCGGCGGCCTCGGCAACCAGCAGGCGGTCGACGTCCGCGTCGTCGCATGTCCGACGAGCGATCAGCGCGTGCAGACGGTCGATCGACAAGGCGATCCCGGCGTGGTCGTCGGGCGAGGACGCCCACGCCACCTCGCGCAGGAGCTCGAGCAGGCGCGTCAGCACGTCCGGGTCCGCCGCGCCGTAGCGGCGCGGGCCGGAGACGGCGAGCTCGATCAGGTCGGCCAGGTCCGGGCGCACCAGGATGACGCGCCCGCGATCGTCCTCGATCAGCACCGGTCCCGGTTGGTGTCGCGCGGCTCTGCTGAGCAGCGTCGACGCGTGACCGAGCGCGTGCACCGCCGTCGTCGGGTCGTTGATGCCGGGCGAGAGCGCCTTCGTCGCGACGTCGGTGAGCTGACGCAGCCCGAACGCGATGTCCTGGACCGACGTGCGCTCCGTGCCGGTCAGGACGGAGCGAGCGACGCACTCGCGCACCCGTTCGGCGCCGACGAGCGACAGCTGTCCGCCCCCGCGCGACCACGCGCGACCGATCGGCACGCCCTCCACGAGCCAGCTGCCCGGCTCGCTGTCGATCCTGATCGTCGCGCCCGCGTCACCCGCGGCGGCCAGCAGGTCGGCGTCGTCCACCGAGACCAGGAACCCCGAGGCGGGTGCGAGCAGCAGGACGGAGTCGTCCGGCGCCGCGGGCAGGTCGCGGCGACGGATGCGGCGCCCCAGCGACTGCTCGGCGTCGCGGGCGAAGGAGGCGTCGAGCGCGTCCGCCGCGTCACGCTGGACGCGCAGCAGCATGGTCTCCACGCGGATCTCGCTGGCCAGGTGCGCCAGGAAGAGCACCAGGACGACCACCGAGACGATAGCGAGCACGAACGTGGTGGTCACGGACAGGCGCGGGACGAACTCGCCCGCGCCCTCGTCGGCCGACCGAACCGTCCGCAGGACGGTCAGCGCGTACGCGAAGGTGCCGAGGAACACTCCGAGCGTCCAGTGCACGAACCTGTCGCGCGTGAAGGTGCGCAGCAGGCGGGGCGAGAACTGGCTGCTGGCGAGCTGGAGCGTGACGACGGTCAGGGAGAAGGTCAGCGACGTCACGGTGATGAGCGAGCTCGCGACGGCGTCGAGGACGGTACGCGCCGCGTCGGGACCGCCGCCGAACAGCAGCGTGGTCACCCACGTCGGCATGCTCTCGTCGAACGCGCGGTCCACACGGGGCATGAGCACACCGAGGGCCAGCGCGACCGCGATGCACGCCACCGGGACCGGCCACAGCGAGGAGCGCGCCCTGTCCGCAACGGCACCCCAACGGTTCCGGACGCCGGACACCGTGCTCACGCGACGCCGCCCGTCCGGCTCGGACCAGCGCCCGCCAGCCGCTGCGCCGACTCCAGCAGCATGGCGTGCACGAACCCCTGCGGCAGGTTGCCGCGCAGCTGCCGCTCGTCCACGTCGTACTCCTCGGCCAAGATGCCAGGGCTCCCGGCGACGCCGACCGACCTCTCGAACCAGCGGAAGGCGGCCACGTCGTCGCGCTGCTGGAGGTGGGCCAGCGCCATCATGAAGCCGCACAGCACGAACGCACCTTCGGCGGAGCCGAGCGGACGCTCGTCGGGTCGGAACCGGTAGACGAAGCCCGCCCGCGCCAGCTCGCGGGTGACCTGGGCCAGGGTGGCGACCGTGCGCGGGTCGTCAGCGGCCAGCGCGCCGCGCACGGGCGGAAGCACCAGGCTCGCGTCGGTGCCGTCGTGGTCGGGACTGCGGCGCCACCATCCGGCTGGGTCCAGGCAGCGGCGGTCGGTCTCGGACAGGATCGCGTCAGCGAGGTCGTCCGCCCGACGATGCGTGCCCGCGACCGCCCGCAGGCCGGCGACGGCCGACAGGCGCGACTGGGTCCACCACGCGTCGCCGAGCTCCCAGATGCCGGCGTCGGGCTGGGTCCAGCGCTGCCCGACGACGTCGATGGCCACGTCCACCGCGCGGTGCCCGTCGGCGTCGAGCCGGTCGAGGCGGTGCGCGGCGGCGAACAGCTGCAGCACCTCCCCCAGCGCGTCGAGCTGGAACTGGTCGCGGACCCAGTTGCCCACCACGTCGCGCCCGCCCGGGTACCCGGGCAGGCCCAGCGTGGACTCGTGCGGGATCGCCGACCCGTCCACGCAGTAGCCGGGCGACAGATCCGGCCCGTGCTCGAGCACGCGCGCCACCGTGAACGCCACCGCGTCGTCGAGCAACGGGTGGGGCTCGTCGACCCCGGCGGCGAGCCCGGCATAGGCCTGGTCGCGCAGCCACACGTAGCGGTAGTCGTAGTTGCGCTTGGCCCGGATGCGCTCTGGGAGGCCGAGCGTCGCAGCCGCGACCATTCCGCCGCCCGGTGCGGTCAGCCCGCGCAGCACCGCGTACGCGTGCCGGGCCTCGCGCGGCGCCGCGCTGCGCTCGAAGGTCGGGACCGCGTCCGCCCACGTCGCACGCGTACGGTCCCACAGCTCGTCGGCGTCAGCCGGCGCGGGCAGCTCGCGGTCCGAGATCTCCAGGACCAGATCGTGCGTCTCCCCCGCCGGGACGACGAGGTGCGCGACCAGCCGTCCCGCGTCGTCGACCGACGCCCGCTGGCCGCCGCGCCACCGCATCCGCAGGTCACCCGTGCGAGCGGTCCAGAGGCCGCCGTCGCCCCGCGCGACGTCCCGCATCGGGTGCTCACCGAAGCCCGCACGCAGGTCGAGCACCACGCGCACCGACGCGTCCCGGTCTCCCGCCCGGATGCGGCGCAGGAGCACCACGCGGTGGTCGTCACCGGGGTAGGCCATCGCCTCGAGGCAGTCGATGGACGTGGTAGCCGTCGTCCAACCGCTGCGCCAGACCAGGGTGCCCGGCTCGTACGACCCGCCCCACACGAACGGCTCGGTGGGTGTCACCGCGTAGACGCCCGCACCGCCCACCATCGCGGAGATCACGCCCGGGCTGTCCCACCGCGGCGCGCACAGCCAGGCGACGTCGCCGCGCGGCCCGACCAGCGCGCCACGCCGCCCGTCCGCGAGGACCGCGTACTCGCGCAGCACGTGCGGCGGGAACTCCGCCCAGGGCGGCACGTCGTCGGTCATCCGGCCGCCCGGGCGGCACGCACGGTCACGACCCCGCTCCCGACCGCGACGGCGGCGCTCAGCAGGGCGGCGCGGCGGTAGGTGGGCGCGACGGCCGCGAGCGCGACCATCGACGCCGCGTGGATCGCGTCCACGACCGCGACGGCCGGCGAGAGTCGCTCGGGCATCAGGGCGAGGGCAGTGCCCTGCGCGAGGTGGCGGGCGCCGAGCAGCCGCACGGCGCCGCGGATGTGCGGGAGATCGGGGTCCACGCCGATCGCCTCGAGCACCGCGGCGGGCGCGACGAGCAGCGTCAGCCCGCCGGCCGCGCCGACGGCGGCGAACGCGCGCTCGGCCGGTGCCCTCACGCGGCACGGCTCCGGGCGACGAGGGCGCCGAGAGCCCCAGCGACGAGCGCTGCCGCGACCGCACCCAGCACGCCGTGGTGGTGCGAGGCCCACAGCTGCGGTGCGCTGGCCTTGGCCCGGTCGTCGAAGATGCCGTGCATGCCGAAGTCGCGGCCGTCGGCGCCGTCGGCCGGGGCCCACAGGTTCTCGGGGGCATCCTTCGGGCGGTCGTCGGACGTCTGCTGGGAGTCGAAGCCGGTCCGGGCGAGGTACCGGTCGAGTACCCCGGGCGCGACGGCGTTGGCCGCGAGCGTGCCGACGGTGCTGGCGCCCACCCAGTACTCGCGCCGGCCGGGGTGGTCTGCGGCGTACAGGACCCCGCGCGCCGCGACCTCGGGCTGGTAGATGGGCGGCACGGGCTGGGCCTGCTTGGGCTGCCGCGACAGCACCCAGGAGAACTGCGGGGTGTTGACCGCGGGCATCTGCACCATGGTCGTGCGGATGCCGCTGCCGTCGTGGAGGAGCTCCGTGCGCAGCGACTCGTGGAAGCCCTGGATCGCGTGCTTGGACGCGCAGTAGGCGCTCTGCAGCGGGATGCCGCGGTACGCGAGGGCGGAGCCGACCTGCACGATCGTCCCGGCGTCGCGGGGGCGCATGACCCGCAGGGCGGACAGCGTCCCGTGCACGTAACCGAGGTAGCTGACCTCGGTGACGCGCCGGTACTCGGCGGCGGAGATCTGGTGCACGGGCGCGAACACCGACGTGAACGCGACGTTGACCCATGTGGTGATCGGCCCGAGCTCGTCCTCGACCCGGTCGGTCGCCGCGTCGACGGCCTCCGCGTCCGCGACGTCGAGCGGGATCACGAGCGCCGTGCCGCCGGCCGCGCGGACCTCGTCGGCCGCACCGGCCAGCCCCTCCTCGCCGCGGGCGATCAGCGCGACCCTCGCCCCGCGAGCACCGAAGGCGACGGCGGTCGCCCGGCCGATCCCACCGGAGGCACCGGTGACGACGACGACCTCAGGTTCGGCGGTGGGTCGGTGAGCGTAGCGCGGGATCAACGTCATCGCCCCAGTCAGCCCGCGTCGCGGCCGTGCCGCAAACGGAGCGGGAAACTCACAGGCACGAGGCCTACGGCAGCAGGTGGCACTCCGCCTCGCTTCCCTCGTGCTCCGGTCGGCGAAGCGGACGTTGGACTGCACGCGGCGCTCGTCGGCCGCAGGGCACGGCGAGTCGTTCACCGCGTGATCCACACCGGTGGCGGATCGCGTGGTGGTCGGTAGCGTCGCAGCGATGAACCTGCTCCAGCGCTTCCGCAGTACCCCTCGTCGTCTGGCCGTCGCGTCCGCCGCCACCGCGGCCGCCGCCGTGGCCGGGTCGCTCGCCACGGACGTCGACAGCCGCTGGTACCGGCGCCGCGACCTGCCCGCGTGGCAGCCGCCAGGCGTCGCGTTCCCGATCGTGTGGACCGCGCTGTACGCCGACATCGCGGCCACGTCCGCGGCGACGACGACCTCTCTCGATGACCAGGGGCGGTTCGAAGAGGCGCGCAGCTACTGGGCCGCGCTCGGCGTGAACCTGGCCCTCAACGCCGGCTGGTGCGCGCTGTTCTTCCGCGCGCGGCGCCCGTCGCTGGCGACCGCCGGCGCGCTCGCGCTGGCCGTCAGCTCGGCTGACCTGGCCCGACGAGCGGCGGCCGTCGATCCCGCGCACGGCGCAGCCCTCGCCCCCTATGCCGCGTGGTGCACGTTCGCGACGGCGTTGTCCGCCGAGATCTGGCGCCGCAACGGCGACGGCTGAGCCGCGGACCACCGACCGCCTGCCCGGCCGAACCAGCGATCCTTGTGGCTATCGGTCCCGACAGCGCCAGGAATCGCAGGATCGGCGAAGACCGTCTGCTAGGGCAGCAGGTGGCCGGCCGCGCGGAACAACTCGTACCACTCCGGGCGGGTCAGCGGGAGGTCGGAGCCCTGTGCGGCGCCGGTCACCCGCTCCGGCGTCGTCGTGCCCAGCACCACCTGCATATTGGCGGGGTGACGCGTGATCCACGCCGTCGCGATCGCGATCGGCGGCACGTCGTACTGCGCCGCCAGGCGGTCGATCACGGCGTTGAGCTCCGGGTAGTCGGGGTTGTCCAGGAAGACGCCGTCGAAGAACTTGGCCTGGAACGGCGACCACGCCTGGATGGTGATGTCGTGCAGCCGGCAGTAGTCGACGATGCCGCCGTCGCGCTGGATCGACTGGTCCTCGCCGGCCATGTTGGCGGCGACGCCCTGCGCGACGATCGACGCGTGCGTGATGGACAGCTGCAGCTGGTTGGCGACGATCGGCTGGCGGACGAACTTGCGCAGGAGCTCGATCTGCCCGGGCGTCTGGTTGGAGACGCCGAACGAGCGGACCTTGCCGGCCTGCTCGAGCTCGTCGAACGCCCGCGCGACCTCCTCCGGCTCCACGAGGGCGTCGGGGCGGTGCAGCAGCAGGATGTCGATGTAGTCGGTGGCCAGCGCCTCCAGGGATCCGTTCACCGACTCGATGATGTGCTCGTAGGAGAAGTCGAACGTGCCCTGCGCGGGGACGATCCCGCACTTGGTCTGGATGGTGACCGCGTCGCGCTCCGACGACGACAGTGCCATCGCCTCCGCGAACCGGCGCTCGCACCTGTGCAGCTCCCCGCCGTAGATGTCGGCGTGGTCGACGAAGTCGATGCCGGCGTCGCGCGCGGCGTGCACCAGCTCGCGGATCTCGTCGTCGGACTTGTCCGCGATCCGCATCAGGCCGAGCACCACGTTGGGCGCGACGATGTCCGTACCGGGCAGGGCGAAGGTCTTCACGGCTCGACCCTAGGCGCGCGACCATCTCCGTGCCATCGTCGGGCGTCTCGGACGGCTCGATCGTCACCACGACCCGCGGAGAGCGTGTCGGTGGCCGGGTGGAGGGTGGGCGCATGACCACACCGCACCTGATCCTGGTTCCCGGCTTCTGGCTCGGCGCCTGGGCGTGGGACGCCGTCGTCGACGCTCTGGCCGCCCGCGGCCTCGCCGCCACCGCCCTGACGCTCCCGGGGCTCCATCCGCACGACGACCGGTGGCACGTGACCCGCGCTGACCAGCTCGCCGCCATCACCGACGCGATCGACACCGCCGAGGGACCCGTCGTGCTCGTCGGGCACAGCGGGGGCGGCTCGCTCGTCGGCGAGGCCGTCGACCGCCGGCCCGACCGGGTGGCACGCGCCGTCTACGTCGACTCGGGTCCGCTCGAGGACGGGGCGGTGATCGACCCGACGCTCTCAGCCGACGCCACCGAGATCGCCCTGCCCGACTGGGAAGAGCTGGCCGCGCAGGGATCGAGCATCGAGGGGATCGACGAGGCAGCACTGGCCGAGTTCCGGCGGCGCGCGGTCCCGGAGCCGGCCGCCATCGCGACCGAACCCGTCCGCGTCGGCGATCCGCGGCGGTTCGACGTCCCCGTGACCGCGCTGTGCCACAGCATCTCGTCAGAGGTCCTGCGCACCATGGCCGACGGAGGCCCGCCGTTCCACACCGAGCTCGGCCGCTACGACGTCACCTACGTCGACCTCCCGACCGGCCACTGGCCCATGTTCTCGCGGCCCGGCGACCTCGCGGCAGCCCTCGCCGATGCCGCCTCCCCTACCCCCTCGGGCGGGTGAGCCGCGTCACGAATTGGTCATATGTCCGATTCGGCGCGCCGTCTTTCACAGCACCTTCACACAGACGGGTGTTATCGAACCGTGACCTTCACACCGGTCAGTTAGCGTCGTCCGCGGTTCTGCTGGGCATCGACCGGCGACCATCCGGGTCGGACGCCGAGCGCTGCCACCGAACCGGATCCCCAGACCTCATGGCAGCGACGGGCGACCCACATCTTCACGCGCGTTGATTCGCGCTCGGGGCGCAGCACGGTCGGGGCCCCCGCCCCGCACCCGCCACAGATCCCACCGATCACCCCGTGGCACTGCGTCCGACAGCTCAGCTCGCAGGCGTCAGAGGTACCTCATGACGACCACCAACCCCGGTCACGTCCTGCCCACCCCCGAGTCATCCAGCCCCCGGCCGTCGCGCATGCGCCGCCGGATCGCGGCCCTCGCCGGCGGCCTCGCGCTCGTCGTCGCCGCGCCGATCGCCGCGGGCACCCCCGCTTCCGCCGCCACGTCGACCCACATCACGACGGCTGCCGCCAAGCCGACCGTCAAGACGGCGCGGACCACGCTCAAGATCTCGAAGCACACGCAGACCCGGTTCAAGACCGCGGCCAAGATCCGCGTCGTCGTCCGCATCGGCTCCGCGAAGGCGGCCGGCAAGGTCACCGTCAAGATCGGCTCCAAGACCTGGAAGCACCTGACGCTGCACAACGGCACGACGAAACGCGTCTCCCTGCCGAAGACCATGACCGACGGCAGGCACCACATCACCGCCGTCTACACGCACTCGGGCGTGAAGCGCTCGAAGGACAGCCAGGTCGTGAAGGTCAAGAAGGGCACCTCCAAGATCGTCACGACGGCCAAGAAGTACGTCGGCAAGCCCTACCGCCACGGCGCCACGGGTCCCAAGGCGTTCGACTGCTCGGGCTTCACCAGCTACGTCTTCAAGAAGGCCGGCATCAAGAAGCTCCCGCGCACCTCGTCGGCCCAGCGCCACGTCGGCAAGACGGTCTCGCGCAAGCACGCGAAGCCGGGCGACATCATCTGGTCACCGGGCCACGTCGCCATCTACGTGGGCGGCAACAAGATGATCGACGCCCCGCGTCCGGGCAAGACCATCCAGGTCCGCTCCATCTGGCAGCACAACCCGAAGTTCATCCGCGTCAACGCGGCCGCCGTCGCGGTCTGACGCGCCACGCGGGCTCCGGCCCTGCGGCACTCGAGAACGACCTCTGCGGGCGAGACAGACACCTGCAGAGGTCGTTCTCGCGTCTACGGGTCTGTCTCGGCCGACGCGCGGGCCTCAGCCCTCCGTCAGCCATTCCTCGAACGGGGCGAACGACGTCGGCCGGCCGAGGAACCGCTGCACCAGGTCCACGGCGTCGGCGGAACCGCCGGGCGCCAGGATCGCGTCGCGGTAGCGCCGCCCGACGACCGGGTCCATGAGGTCGTCGCCGAACGCCGAGAGCAGGTCCCGCGCGATCACCAGGCTCCAGAGGTACGTGTAGTACGCGGACCCGTAGCCGTCCAGGTGCCCGAACCCGGCGTACTGGTGCGTGCCGGGGATGGGCGCGTAGGGGCCGAACCGCTCGTCGACCTGCTCGGCGAACGCCGCGAGGTCGTCGGGCGCGTGCGCGTGCAGCCCGTAGGACAGGGCCGTGAAGCTGAGCTGACGCCGGGTCCAGGCGCCGCGCGCGAAGGTGTCCGCCCGGCGCATGCGCGCGACGAGGTTCGCGGGGATCGGCTCCCCGGCGTCGTTCGTCGCGAACGTGGCCAGCACGTCGGCGTCCCACGCCCACACCTCGAGGAGCTGGCTGGGCGCCTCGACGAAGTCCCACTCGGTGGCGACCCCGCTGAACATGGCCCAGGACTGGCCACCGCCCAGGATCTCGTGCACCAGGTGGCCGAACTCGTGGAAGAACGTGACGACGTCGTCGTGCTCCATGAGGCCGGTCGGGAAGTTGCAGACGAGCACCCCCTCGGGGAGCTGTCGGCCCGCGACGCCCGTCGTCAGCGTGAACTGCGCGGCGTGGTTGTACTTGCCCGTCCGCGGGTGCATGTCGAGGTAGACGCGCCCGATGCGCTCGCCGCCGTCCAGCACGTCGTAGACGGAGACGTCGTCGTGCCACGTCGTCGCCTCGACCGGCACGAACGCGAGGTCGAACAGGCGCGAGACGGTCGAGAGCACGCCGTCACGGACCGCCGGGTAGCGGAAGTACTGCCGCACCTGCTGGGCGTCGACGTCGTAGTCCTCGCGGCGGATCACCTGGTCGTAGTAGAGGTTGTCCGCCGAGGTGACCTGCGTGGCCTCGGGGTCGTCCTCGCGGAAGCGGGCCAGCATGGTCGCGACGTCGGCCGTCGCCGCGTCCGCCGTGAGGGCGTCGAGCCGGTCGATGAACTCCGCGACGGCCGCACCCGAGCCGATCATCCGCGTCTCGACCTCGTACGTCGGCCAGTCCGGGTACCCCAGCAGCGCGGCCCGCTCGGCGCGCAGCCGCAGCAGCTCGGCCAGGATCGGCTCGTTGGCGGGGTAGGCGAGCAGCAGGTACTCGCGTGTCAGCGCCAGGCGCGCCGCGGGGTCGGTGGCGTACGTGCGGAACGGGACCATGTCCGGGTACTCGGTGGTCAGCGCGACGAGTCCGTCGTCGCCCGGCTGGTGCGCCGCGACGAAGTCGTCGGGCAGACCCGCCAACGCCTCCGGCCGCACGTGGATGGTCCGGACGCCCTCGCGGATGTTGCGGGAGAACTCCAGGCCCAGCTCGGTGCAGCGCTGTGCCAGCGAGCGCAGCTTCTCCCGCTCGTCGGGCGTCCGGTCCACGCCGGCCCGACGGAAGTCGCGCAGCACGTGCTCGCGCGCGCGGACCGAGTCGGCGTCGAGGCCGGCGGGCGACGTCGCCGCGACCACCTGCCACAGCTCGTGGTCCAGCCCACGCTCGGTGAACACGTTCTCGGCCGCCTCCGCGCTCGCCTCGGCGGCCTCGCGGATCGCGGTGTCCGGGTGGACCTCGGCGAACAGGTGCGCGCGTGCCGACGCCGTGCCGAGCGCGATGTCGGCGTCGTTCCACAGCGCGAGCACCTCGTCAGTCGTGCGCTCGGTGCCGTCCTTGAGGCGCTCCACGAGCGTGCGGCCCTCGTCGAGCAGGGCGTCCACGCTCGTCGCGAGGAAGGCGGACCAGTCGTCGGCGGGGAAGTCCGTGGGACCCAGGGGCTGCGGCATGGCCCGACGATATCCGCGCAGCCCACCCCCGGACACGTGAATCGGCCATGATGGGGGTGTGAGCGACCGTGCCGTCGCCACCCGGCGCCCGCCGTGCGGGTGGCGGACCGCTGTCCTGCTGGGGGCGTTGGCCTTCGTCGTGCGCTGGCTCGCCTCGGGCGGCCTCGCCGGGCTCCGGTCGGAGCGCGTGTACGACGACGGCGTCTACTACGCCGCGGCCGCGTCGCTGCTGCACGGCGTGGTCCCCTACCGCGACGTCCTCCTGCTGCACCCGCCCGGGATCGTCCTGGCGCTGTCACCGTTCGCGCTGCTGGGGTCGTGGGCCGGCGACGCGGTCGGCTACGAGTCCGCCCGCATCGCGTTCATGCTGGTCGGAGCCCTGAACACCGTCCTGGTGACTCGGCTCGCGCGGCGCTGGGGCGCGCGCGCCGGCGTCGTCGGCGGCGTGCTCTACGCGTTCTGCGCTGTCGCGGCGATCTCCGAGGGCACCACGCTGCTGGAGCCGCTGGGGGCGCTGTCGCTGCTGGGTGGGGTGCTCCTGCTGGTGCGGTCGGCCGAGGCGGGGGCCGCGCCGTGGGTCGCGCGGCGGGTGGCGCCGCTGGGCGCCGTGGTGCTGGGGCTCGGGCTCGTCGTGAAGATCTGGGACGTCGTGCCCGTGCTCGTCGTGCTGGCGTGGCAGGGATGGCGGCACGGCTGGCGGCGCGGGCTGCGGCTCGCGCTCGTCGCCGGCGGGACGGCTGCGCTCGTCGTCCTGCCCTTCGCGCTGGCCGCGCCCGGACCCATGTTCCGGTACGTGGTGCTGGACCAGCTGGACCGCGCGCGCTGGTCGCTGACCGCCACCGACCGCCTCGCAGCGATCCTCGGGGTGGAGACCATCCCGGGGACGGTGATGACCGGGGGCGACCGGATCCTGCTGGCAGCGCTGCTGGGGGTCACGCTCGCCGCGGCGCTCGCCGCATGGCGGGCCCGACGAGGGCGCGTGTGGGTGGTGCTCGCGGTCGTGCAGCTCGCCGTGCTGCTCGAGTCACCGTCCTACCTGGACCACTACGGCATGTACGCCGCCCCCGCCCTGGTGCTCGTGCTCGCCGCGGGCTCGTCGACCCTGCCCGTACGACGTGGCCTGCGGTGGACCAGCGCCGTCGCGGCGGCGGCCTGTGCACTCGTCGTCGTCACCACGGCCCCCGACCTCACGCCTGACGTGCTCCCGTTCCCCGCGGCCGCCGTCCGCGCCCAGCTGCCGCCCACCGGCTGCACCACGGCCGACTCCCCCGGCGGCCTGGCGCTCGCCGACACGCTCACGCCCGATCTGGAGCGAGGCTGCCGCGTCCCGGTGGACCCGACCGGCTTCACGTACGACCGCGGTCCGCGGCTCCCCGACGGCACGCGGGTGCCACGGCTCGACAACCCGGTGTGGCAGGAGTACGGGATCGAGTACCTGACCTCCGGGTCCGCCGCGCTGCTGCTGCGTCCCGTGGGGGACGGGTTCGATCCGGCGACCTGCGCGGCGCTGACCGCCGGCACACGTGTCGTCGTCGTCGGGGACGTGCACGTCCTGCGCACCGGGGAGGCTCCCGCACCAGGCCCCTCGACCGACGCCTGCCTGCCCGCCCCGCGCCGTCGCTGAGCAGGCCGCCGGCAGCAGTCCGACACATCGACCCATCCGCTCGCCCGTCGGCGTCGAACCCCGTCCACAGGCCGCACGAACGCGGCATCGGAACGACACCCCGGCCCCTCCTGGGACCGACCGAGGAGAGCTCCATGAACGTCCGCAAGCGCGCCGCACTGGCCGCCCCTGCCCTGTCCCTCGCCGCCATGATCGCGATGGCGGGCACGGCGTCCGCCGCCAGCAACGACGGTTCCACGCAGGCCCTGCTCAAGCCGGTCGCCCTCAACGGCGTCGACGGCTCCGGCACCGCCTGGGCCTCGATCAAGGACGACGTCCTGACCGTCACGTTCACGGCCGACGGCCTGCTGGCCGGCAGCCCGCACGCCGCGCACATCCACTTCGGCGCCGACACCCGGCACGAGTGCCCGTCGGCGTCCGACGACAAGAACGGTGACGGCCACATCAACACCAGCGAGGGCATGCCCGTCTACGGGATGATCGACCTCTCGCTGACGACCTCGGGTGACACGTCGCCGAAGTCGGCGCTCGCCGTCGACCGGTTCGACACCGCCAAGAACGGCAACATCACCTACAAGCGCGGGTCGATCAAGGTCAGCGACGAGGTCGCCAAGCACATCCTGTCCGGCGACGCGGTGATCGTCGTGCACGGCGTCGACTACAACGGCTCCGGCAAGTACGACGGCGACACCAAGTCCGACCTGGACCCGTCGCTGCCCACCGAGGCCACCGACCCCGCGCTGTGCGGCGTCCTGCAGGTCTCGCAGATGTCCGACATGCCGTCGGGCGGTGCGCAGACCGGTAGCGGGTCCACCTCGGGAACCGAGGACACCGGGCTGCTCGTCGCCGGTGGCCTGGCGCTCGCCGCCGGTGGCGCCCTCGTGATGCGTCGTCGTCGCTCCGTCGACGCGGCCGTCTCGAGCGCGACGAACAGCACGGGCTCGACGAACGACACGATCGCCTGATGGCCGCCGACGACGCCCGGACCCCGGGGAGCCACCGCGCGCCCCGGGCCGGGCGGCGTCGTGCCGTCGCCACCGGCGTCGGTGTGGCGCTGCTGCTGGGCGGCGGTGCCGCCGTGGCCGTCGGGGTCATGGCGCAGGAGCCTTCGCCCCCCGCTCCCGCATCCGCCCAGGCGCTCCCGACCAGCCCGGCACCTTCGTCGGGCACACCCACGCCGACGACCGAAGCGCCCGCACCGACGGCGACACCGACGGCCGAGGCGAAGGCGCAGCCCAAGCCCGTCAAGGTGACCATCCCGTCGCTCAAGATCAGCTCCAGCCTGCTGGAGCTGGGCCTGGCGAAGGACGGCACGATCGACGTCCCGAAACCGGGCGCCGACTACGACAAGGCGGCCTGGTTCACGGGTTCGCCGCGCCCCGGCGCGGTCGGCCCGGCGGTCATCGAGGGTCACGTCGACGGGGTCCACGGCCCCTCCGTGTTCTACGACCTCGGCAAGATCGACAAGGGCGCCAAGGTGCACGTCACGCGTGCCGACGGGTCCACCGTCACGTTCGTCGTCGACGGCGTCGAGGCCTACCCCAAGGACGACTTCCCCGTGAAGAAGGTCTACGGCAACACCGAGAGCCCCGAGCTGCGCCTCATCACGTGCGGCGGCAAGTTCGACAAGCGCACCGGCCACTACGTCGACAACACGGTGGTCTACCTCCACGAGGCGTGATCCGCCGCGAGCTCCCGACATGCCGTCGGGCCTGCTCGGGCGCATGATCGAAGGAGCCGATCACGACGAGGGAGACGACGATGTCCGAGCAGAGCACACCAGTTCCCGAGGACCCTCGCGTCCACGCCGAGGCTGCGGCGGAGGGCGAGACCAAGGACGCCGCGACCGAGACGGTCCGCGAGCACGCGAGCGACCCGGCCGAGGGCGCCTGACCCCTTCCCCGCTCCCACCGAGCGGGTTCCCGATCGATGGATCGGTGGGTGAAGGACACGCCGCGCGACAGCAGTCGAGCACGCGGCGTGTCGTCCACCCACGCGTGCGACTGGCGTAGGCGGGTGTGTCGTGGCCAGGCATTTCGTGCCAAGGTGAGGCTCGACGCCCACCGACCCCGGGAGCCACATGTTCGTCGCGCTGCGTGACCTGCGGTTCGCCCGCGGACGGTTCCTGCTCATGGCGTCGGTGATCGTGCTCATCACCTACCTCGTCGTGTTCCTCGCGTCCTTGACGCGGGGCCTGGGTGAGGACTCGACGTCCGGCATCACGGCCCTGCCCACGGACCACCTGGCCTTCACGGTCCAGGCGGATGCGCCACCGTCCGGACCGGGTGGCGGCCCGACGTTCACGGGGTCGCAGGTGGAGCAGTCCCAGTGGCAGGCGTGGGCGAAGGTCGACGGCGTGACGTCCGCACAGCCGCTGGGCATCGCGCAGGTGCGGGCCACGTCGACGACGACGACGGCCGCGGTGACCGCGTTCGGGATCGAGCCCGGCGCGGGTCTGCTGCCCCACGGAGCCGGGAAGGCCGACGTCGCTGACGGGAAGGTGCTCCTGTCGTCGGGCGCCGCCGACGCCCTGGGCGCGAAGGCCGGCGACAAGCTCTCGATCGGGACGCTCGACGTCACGGTCGACGCGGTCCTCGACGTCACGGCCGCCTACGCCCATACCCCCGTGCTGTGGACGAGCCTCGACGACTGGCAGGAGCTCGGCGCGCACCTCGCGCCCGGCGCGGACCCGACGACCGTCGCGACCGTCGTCGCTCTCGTCACGAGCTCCGACGACGCTCTCGCCGCAGCCGACGACGACATCGGCACCGTCACCCAGAACCTGCACGAGTCCCTGTCCGCCATCAGCTCGTACTCGTCCGAGCACGGGTCGCTGCTGCTCATGGTCGTCTTCCTGGTGGGGATCGCGGCGCTCGTCGTCGGCGCCTTCTTCACGGTGTGGACCGTGAGCCGCAGCGGCGACGTGGCCGTGCTCAAGGCGCTCGGGGCCTCGACGCGGTACCTGCTGCGCGACGCGATCGGGCAGGCGCTCGTCATCCTGGTGATCGGCGTCGGCATCGGCACCCTGCTGGCGTGGCTGACGACCGTGCTGCTGCAGAGCGTCGTGCCCGTCGCCATCGGCCTGTCCACCACGCTGCTGCCGGCCGTCGTCCTCGTCGTCCTCGGCGTCGCGGGCGCCGCCCTGGCCATCGCCCAGATCACCCGCGTCGACCCGCACGCCGCGCTCGCGGCCCGCTGACGGGAGCCCCATGGACCTGCGCCTCGACCACGTGACCCTCGTCTATCCGGACGGCGACTCGACCCTGACCGCCGTCGACGACGTGAGCCTGGTGGTCCCGTCCGGGACGACGACCGCCCTGTTGGGTCCGTCGGGCTCTGGCAAGTCGAGCATGCTCGCGGTGGCGGGCGGGTTGACCCCGCCGACGTCGGGCTCGGTGGCCTTCGGCGACGGGCCGCCGGTCTTCACGACCACGACCACGCGCGACGTCGCCACGACCGTGCGGCTGGAACGGATCGGGTTCGTCTTCCAGCAGCCGCAGCTGATCCCGTCCCTGACCGCGCTCGAGCAGCTGGAGCTGCTGGCCCACCTGCGGGGGCAACGGCCCTCGTCCGTGCGCGAGCGCGCCCTGGAGATGCTCGACGCCGTGGGGCTGGGGCCGTGGGCGCACAAGCGGCCCGACACTCTGTCCGGTGGGCAGCGGCAACGCGTCGCCATCGCGCGTGCCTTCGTCGGCGACCCGCACGTGCTGCTGGTCGACGAGCCGACGTCCGCCCTGGACCATGAGCGGGGCGTCGAGATCATCGAGCTCGTCACCGGGCTCGGACGGCGCTTCGACGCCGCGACGCTCCTGGTCTCGCACGACGAGTCCACGCTGGGAGCCGTCGACGCGACGGCCTACCTGCTCGACGGCCGCCTGACCGAACGCCCCGCGGCAGCCTGACCCACCGGGCGGCCCAGCACTCAGTTCGTCGGGGGCGTCAGCGGGACGATCGTCGACGCCACGGTCTTGATCTGGTCGATGTCGGCACCGGGCACGATGAGGCGGAACGCGACCCCGTCGGCGTGCCACCTGAGCTCCGAACCGCCCTGGCCCTCCTGCAGGTAGACGGCGTCCTGGCCCTCGAAGTCCGTGAGGACGACATCGTTCTGGGCACGCGTGACTGCCTCGACAGGCATCTGCGCCGGGCTGGTGACCTCCAGGAACGTCGAGCCATAACTCTGCTCCCAGCGGTACATCAGGCCGTGGGTGGAGACCTTCGGCAGGGGGGCGCTGCGGTATCCGTCCGGGACGACACCGACACCGTTCGGGGCGATGACATCGTCGAGCGTTCTCACCAGGGCCTTGACGCTCATCCCGTTGGCCTCGACGTACCAGCGCACACCGGCGTCGTCGACCCACGTCACGTAGTGCAGACCGTAGGGCGGGGTCACGACGAGCGCCTCGTTGCCCTGCACGGACGTCCTCACCGTGGCGGCCTGGTGGAAGATGTCGCCCGGTCCCCCCGTCCCGGCGGGACCGTCGACGTCGCGGAACACCGTGATCCCGCGGCTGCCGTCGGGCGCGTAGAGCACCGCGACCGGGGGGTTCGTGTAGCAAGCGGCGTCGCTCGTCGCGACCGTCTCGACGTCCGCGCGCCGGCCGTCGATGCCGAACAGCACGGCTCGGAGCCCTGGCATGTGCGACCACTGGCTGCTCGCGATGTGGTTCATGGGATCCACCGCGCCGGGCATCCGGAAGAGCTCGCACCCCATCCCGTCCGCCTCCGCCCCCGCGAGGCCGACCGGGCCGTGCCCGACCGATCCGTGGTGATCCGGGGCGACGAGGGGTGCGACGGTGAAGACAGCGACAAGCCCGAACGCGGCGGCCGTGGCGCCGATGACCCGGCGAGACCTGCGCGTCGTCCGGGCCTTGCGTGCCAGTCTGCTCTCTCCTCCCTCGAGGATGGCCCACTCGACCTCCGCGTGGGCGCGGGCGAGGCGGTCGGAGTCGACGGGGCGCGTGGGAGCGAGGGCGTCGAGAACGGCGAGCGAGCTGCGTGGGGCGGTCATGAGAGCTCCTGGGCGACGACGGGGCGGAGGGCGGGCGCGCGGTCCGGGGGTGGATCGCTCGCCGTCAGCCGCTGACGGGCGCGGGACAGGCGCTTGCGGAAGGTCGAGGGCGAGCAGCCGGCCACGACGGCGGCGTCGTCCGGCGCCAGCCCGTCCCAACCCGTCAGCAGGAGAGCCTCGCGCTCGCGTGGCGTCAGCCTGGCCAGCGCCCGGAACAAGGAGTCGCGCTCGGACACGTCGACGTCCGGGCCGTCCCCATCCCGCACGAGGTGTGCCACCCGGTTGAGCTCCGCGTTCAGCACGCCGCGCCGGTAGAGCGAGCGACGCTGGTTGGCGATCGTGTTCCGCGCGACGACGAGGAGCCACGGCAACGGGTCGCCGGGGACGTCGGCCAGGCGGCGCCAGGCGACCAGGAAGGTCTCGGCGACGACGTCCTGCGCGGTGTCGGCGTCGACGTGCCGGGTGGCGTACGCCTGGACGCGGGCCGCGTACTGCTCCCACAGGGCCGCGAAGCGCGGGTGGCCCGTGCGGTCGTCCTCGGACGGTTGATGGCTCATACCTGGGTAATGTCCGGCGGCGGAGTCCTGTGACGTCGTCGCCGCAGGTTCGTCCACCGCTCCCCCGCTCGCTCGCGCGGGGCCACCGGGCCCGCGAGCGGCACCTTATCCCCGGGGGGACATCCCGTGGGGAGACGTGCGCCCGCTCAGCGAGTGATGCTCCTTCGGGCTGGCGTCGTGTCGGTGGTCGGGTCGAACATGTGTTCGTGAGTTCCGACGAGCCGCGAGCGGCGATCCTGCACGCCGACCTGGATGCGTTCTACGCGTCGGTCGAGCAGCGGGACGACGCGCGGCTGCGCAACCGGCCGGTGGTTGTCGGTGGTGGCGTGGTGCTCGCGGCGTCGTACGAGGCGAAGCGGCGCGGCGTGAAGACGGCGATGAGCGGGCGGCAGGCTCGGATGCTGTGCCCGGACGTCGTCGTCGTGCCGCCGCGGTTCGACGCGTACGTCGAGGCGAGCAAGCGGGTCTTCGAGATCTTCCGGGCGACGACGCCCCAGGTGCAGGGCGTGTCGATCGACGAGGCGTTCCTGGACGTCGCCGGCCTGCACCGGATCGACGTGCCGCCCGTCGACATCGCCGCCCGGCTGCGGGCGCAGGTCCGCGACCAGGTGGGCCTGCCCATCAGCGTCGGCGTCGCTCGCACGCCGTTCCTGGCCAAGGTCGCGTCCGGGGCAGCCAAGCCCGACGGGCTGCTGCTGGTCCCGCCCGACGGCGAGGACGCGTTCCTGCACCCCCTGCCGCTGCAGAAGCTGTGGGGCGTCGGCGAGGTGACGGCGACCAGGCTGCAGGCCTACGGGTTGCGGACCGCAGGCGACGTGGCCGCGCTGCCGGACTCGGTGCTCGTCGGGATCCTGGGGCCGGCGGCCGGGCGCCACCTGTTCGCCGTCGTGCACGGACGTACGCCCGAACGTGTGGTGACCGACCGCCGTCGCGGCTCGATCGGGGCGCAGCGGGCGATCGGGCGCGGGCCGCACCGGCCCGAGTTCGTCGAGGCGGCGCTGCTGGGGCTCGTCGACCGCGTCTGCCGACGGATGCGCGCGGCCCACCGCACCGCACGGACCGTGGTGCTGCGCCTGCGGTTCGACGACTTCGGCCGGGCCACGCGCTCCCACTCGTTCCGGCACGCGACGGCCACGGGTGCCGATGTCGCCGCTGCCGCACGCGGGCTGCTCGACGCGGCCGCGCCGCTGATCCGCGAGCGCGGCATCACGCTGGTGGGAGTCGCCCTCACCAACCTCGAGTCCGACGACATGGTGCAGGCTCAGCTCGACCTGGACGGCCCCGACACCACCGGCCTCGACGCCGCCGTCGACGCGCTGTCCGCGCGTTTCGGCTCCGGCACCGTGCGGCGCGCGAGCCTGCTGCGCTCCGGCGAGGGCCTGGCGGTCCCGCTGCTCGAGGAGTAGGGGGCGGCAACGGCCGCCGCTGGGTGAGTAGTCGGTCTCCTGCGAGGTCGTCGGTTGCAGCCGACTACCTCGAGGGGATCCCGACGACCGGCCGGAGGCGGGCGCCGCGGGCTGGTCTCGGCGGGCGGGTGTCAGCGGGGGCGGTCGTCGACGAGGAGACGGAGCGTCACGTCGTCGCCCAGCTCCAGGTCCTCGGCCGCGCGGACCATCGTCTTGATCGGGACGACGTAGCCGCCGTCCTTGGGGAACAGCGACGTCTCCCACTCGGTCGCGCCGATCCGCGCGAGCACCGGGATCATTCCCCAGCCGTAGGAGACGGTCGCCGCGGCGGCGCGCAGGCGCGCGCACTCGTCGGGCGGCACCGTCACGTAGTGGAACGGCGCCGGCCCTCGCCAGTGCCAGATCTCACCGGTGAACGTCAGCTCCATAGCCACCACTGTGCCTGGCGCCGACGGACTGCGCCCCCTCGCGGCGCGGTGACGGAGCGCAGCGCCGGGCCCTCGGCGTCAATGCTCTGCGTGTGTCGCCCCTACGCGAACAATTGCAGAGCGCTGACCGCGCGGCCGCCGCCAACGCGGCCGGACGTCGGCGCTAGGGTTCAGCGAACGAACTTCCGCGCTAGGAGCTCGCCCGATGCCCTCGTCCACGACGCTGACGCCCACGGCCCGCACGCTGCTGACCCTGTCGGGCTTCATCATCGTGCTCGCCGGGGTCCACGCCGCCCGCGGCATCCTGGCGCCGGCGCTGCTCGGCGCGGTGCTCGTCGTGATCGTGCACCCGCTGCGGCACCCGCTCGAGCGGCGGGGCTGGCCCAAGGCCGCCGCGACGACCGTCGTCATCGTCGCCGCGTACCTGATCCTGGCCGCGATGATGGCGATGCTGCTGTACGCGGGCATCAAGTTCACCGGACTCGTCACGCACTACGCGGGTGAGCTGCGACAGGCCGCCACCGATCTCGGCGACTCGCTCGACGGACTCGGGTTCGACACGACCACCTCCGACGTCGCCGCCTCCGTCGTGAACCCGACGAACATCCAGAACGTCGTCACCCACGTCGGCGGGCTGACGCTCTCGGTGGCGTCGGGCCTGTTCGTCGTCGTGACGTACGTGCTGTTCATGGCCGTGGACGCGGCGCGGTACGACGGGGCGCGCGCGGCGTTCGGCGCGACGCAGGGCAGCGTGCTGGACCGGGCGCACGACCTGTTCGGTGGCGTGCGCCTCTACTTCGTCGTGAGCGCGATCTTCGGGGCGATCGTCGCCGTGATCGACGGGCTCGCGCTGTGGTGGCTCGGCATCCCGGCGCCCATCGTGTGGGCGATCCTGGCGTTCGTCACCAACTTCATCCCGAACATCGGGTTCGTGCTGGGGCTGCTGCCGCCGGCGGTGCTGGCGCTCGTGGTGGGCGGCTGGCCGCTGATGCTCGGCGTCATCGCCATCTACTGCCTCGTCAACGTGGTGCTGCAGGTGCTGGTGCAGCCCAAGTTCGTCGCCGACGCCGTGAACATCACCGTCACCCTGAGCTTCATCTCGGTGGTGTTCTGGACGTTCGTCATCGGTCCGCTCGGCGCGATCCTGGCGATCCCCATGACGCTGCTGGCGCGGGCCGCGCTGCTGCAGGGCGGCCCTGAGACCGCGTGGTACTCCTGGCTGTCCGGGGACACGGTCACCGATGTGCCGGGTCCGGGCGTCACGGCCGACGAGGTGACCGACGGAGCCGCTCCAGCCGACCACGCCGTGGCTGCGGACACGGCTGTGGCGTCGGACAAGGCTGTGGCGGCCGACGACGGCGCGACTCCCGCCTGACGCGCGAACGCCGGCTCGCTACGGCTGGCGCCGCAGCACCGTCCAGGCACCCGGGTCGTCGAGCCCGCCGTCGCCGGCGCGCACGTAGACCAGGCGGTCGTGCAGCCGGTCGCGCCGACCGGCCCACAGCTCCACCTCGTCGCAGTCGATGCGCCAGCCGCCCCACCCGTCGGGCACGGGCACGTCGTCGGGCGATCCCGCGTCGGGGTACCGGGCGGCGAAGTGGTCGTAGGCGGCGACGAGGGCCACGCGGTCGACCACGGGCCGCGACTGCTCGCTCGCCCACGCGCTGATCCGCGACCCCCACGGGCGCGCGACGAAGTACGCCTCGATCTCGCCGCGCTCGATCGCCACGGCTCGCCCGCGGAACCGCACGGCCCGGTACATGGACGGCCAGGTCAGCGCCGCCGCGATCCCGCCCGTCGCCGCGATCTCCGTGCTCTTGGCGGAGCCCAGGTCCGTGACGAAACCGGGCCCGCGCCCGTCGAGGAACCGCATGAGGACCGTGCGCACGTTCGGCACACCGGCCGCGTCGACGGTCGCGACGGACAGCGCCGTCGGCTCGGGGACGTCGCCGCGCCCGGCCTGACGCGCCTCGGCGTCCGCCACCCAGCGCTGCACCTGCGCGAGCGGGGTGGGGGCGAGCTCCGCCTCGGCCAGCCCCTCGCCGGGGTAGTCGGTGTGCCGCACGGTCATGGCGGCAGCGTAGGCGCTCCGCCGTCCGCGCGAGCCCTCCGACCACCAGCGACGGGCCCAGCAGGGCAAGGGTCCGGCCGGGCGACGCGACGACGCCCGGCCGGTTGCCGTCACCGGGTGCGGCGGATCTCCTCGACGAACCGCGACGAGCGCTCTCGCAGCCCGGCGATGCGCCGTTCGATGATCTGCTCCTTCGCGCCCTCGGCGCTGTCGCCGACCTCGGCGCGCGTCGGCGTGCGGCGCACGTTCCTCGAGCACCGGAACTCGGTGCAGATGAGCGTGCCGATGGTGTCGCCGCGCCGACCGGCCGCGCCGCCTCGTCGGGCGACGTAGAGCGACACGTCGTCGGTCTCGACCACGTCCTCGCACCACGCGCACACCGCCTTGCGGCGACCGCGGGCAGCGTCGTTCGCGCGCAGCAGCACGCCGACGGGGCCGTCGTCGAGCTCCACGACGACGTACGAGGACAGCGGGGCCTTGCGGTCTCGCCAGCCCAGGTAGTCGATGCGGTCCCAGCGGACCTCGTCGAGGTGGGGCAGGGTCGCGTCGTTCGCCTCGCGCTTGGAGGCGTTCACGAAGCAGGAACGGATCTGCTTCTCGGTCAGGGGGTTCATGGGTCAGCCTTCGGGTTCGTCGGAGGCCGCCGCTACGTCGTCGGGCGACGACGCAACCGTCACCACGCGCATGGCGTGGACGGTGGGGCGGCAGGTGGGCGACGACCCACGCCGGTCCGGGTCAGCGGTCAGAGGCGTGGGCCCGCGGTCGGCCTGAGCAGGCCGCGACGGCCACCCCGCATCCCGCGACGACGCTACGCATCCGTCCGCTCCTCGTTTCCTGCTCCGACGACTCGTGCCGATGACCGGCGTACCCAGGGTACGCCGGTCATCGTGCGGGTTGCTCGGTCGCCGGGTCAGCTCTGCCGACGACGGATCTGGACGAGCGCGGCACCGAGGGTCAGGACCAGCACCAGCCACACCACCGCGGTCAGGGCGTCGGTGCCGGTGTGCGCGAGCGGAGGTCCGGGCGCGGGCCCTGGCGCCGGACCGCCACCGTTGCCGTTGCAGTCGAGCGGTGCGGCTTCCCCGGCGGTCAGGCTGATCGCCTGGCCCGACGACGAACCGCCGCCACCGTTCGCGTCGCCGCTCGCCGACCAGCTGTTGATGACGTCGACCGGCTCGCAGACGTCCGGTCCCACGGGGAGCGAGAACGACGCCTCCGGGGTGTCGGTGTCCGGGTCGGTCGTCGTGCTGTTCCCGTCGACGACGATCTCGACGGAGTCGGCCGAGCCGGCATCGGTCTCGGCGACCACGCAGTCGGCCCCCTGCGGGAGGTCCGTGTACACGGCGACCCAGTTCGGCGCCTTCAGCTCGCGCGTCGCGCCGCCGGGGATGTCCACGTCGGTCGTCGTGCCGTCCACGTCCTGCGTGCAGGCCAGGGACACCGTGAACACGTCGCCCTCGTGCATGATCGCGTCGGCGCCGCTCAGCGTCTTGACGACCCGCACCTCACCGACGTCGAACGTGTTGGTCACCGTGACGTCGGTCGAGCCGGAGTCCGGCACGACCACCGCGCCCGGGTCGCCGCCGTCGACCGACGAGATGGTGGTGCTGGTCGCACCGCCCGTCGTCGGCTCGGCGACCGTGCACTCGGCGCCCGTCGGCAGGCCTTCGTAGACCACGGGCGTGCCCGGCGTGAGCTCACGCGTCGCGCCTCCCGGGATGTCGACGTCGGCGCCGTCGAAGGTGCAGGCGATCGTCACCTCGAACGGTCCCGAGCCGTACAGGTCCGCGCCGTCGCCGTCCACGACCTTGTCGACCGTGACGACGCCCTCGTCGAACGTGTTCGTCACGACGACCGTCGCGCTGGTCGGCTCGCCGCGGGAGTTCGGCGGCACGACGACGTCGGCCGACGACCCGTCGGTGACGACCGGCTTGTTGCCGCCCGTCCGCACCGCGATGTTCGTCGCGGTCGCCTCACCGTCCTCGGTCTCGGTGATCTGGCACTGCGCGCCGACCGGGAGTCCGTCGTACGACACCGGCGTGCCCGGGACCAGCTCGCGCGTCGCGCCGCCGGGGATGCCGATCGGGTCGCCCTCGTAGGTGCAGGCCAGGCTGACCTCGAACGGGCCGGCGCCGAAGTCGTCGGCGCCCGCGCCGGTGACCTCCTTGTCGACCACGATGCTGCCGACGTCGAACCGGTTGGTGACCCGCACGGACACCGGGGTGTCGCCCGCGGTGATCCGCACGACGGCGGGCCGGATGGTCGTCGCGGTCGCACCGCCGTCGTCGGGCTCGGTGACCCGGCAGATCGCCCCGACGGGCAGGCGCGCGATCTGCGCGCTCAGCGGGCCGGCCGCACCGAGCACCAGGTCACGGTCGTACACGGTCTTCGGCGGGTTGGGACCCGTCGGCCCGTCGTCGTCGAACGTGCAGGTCACGTGCAGGCCGAACGGGCCCGTGCCGTACGCCTCGGCGCCGTCACCGGTCACGAGCTTCTCCACGCTCAGCGAGCCGGTCTCGAAGGTGTTGGTGATGTCCGCCGTGTTGCGTGGGCCCCCGTCGAGGTCGCCCACCAGGTGCACCGGCGCCTTCGGACCGTCGGTGGTCACGGGGTCGCGACCACCTTCCTTGACCGTCACGTCGATGTCCGTCGCGTTGCCGGTCGCCGTCTCCGTGACCTCGCAGTCCGCGCCGACGGGCAGACCCGTCAGCGTGACGACGTCGCCGTCGTTGATCTCGATGTCCATCGGGTCATCCGGCCCGTACCCGTCCGCGTAGACCGGGTTGCCCAGGAAGGTGCAGCGCACCTGCACCTCGAACGGCCCGAACTCGATCGGGTTGCCGTCCTGGTCCGTGGCGTCGCTAATGACCTGCTTGGACAGCACCAGGCTCGCCAGGTCGTAGCGGTTGACCGCGGTGATGGTCGTCGGGTTGTCGGGGTCCTCGCTGTCGATCGTCACCGTCGGTGCGATGAGCTGCGTCTGCCCGTTGAGCGGTGTGCTCTCCGTGATCGTGCAGTCGGAGCCGTAGGGGATGTTCGGCACGGTCACGGGTGTGCCCGGGGTGACGGTGATGGGGATGGGCGGGAGGTCCGTCTCGAGGAACGTCCCGACGCCGGAGGTGCACGCCACGTTGAGGTGGAACTCGTCGGGCGCGTACTTCGCGCCGTCGCCGATCACCTCCTTGGTGACCTGGAGCGGGCCGCTCGCCGTGGCGACACCGACCTTCGGGCCCTCGGTGGGAAGCAGGTCAACCGACCCACCGGCGGTCTCGGCGACACCGTTGGCCGCCGCCGAGTTCCACGCGATCGACCGGTCACCCGACGCGGGAACCACGGCCGGGTTCGCGGTGGTCCCTTCGACCTTGACGCTCTGCGCCGGGAGGAGCGGGTTGGCGTCGGTGAAGTTGACGACGACCTTGAGCGCGGTGATCTCGTCGTACACGGGCGCCGGGGTGTCGTCTGTCAGTTCCACCCAGCCGGTCGTCGGGTCGTCCGTCGGGCACGTGGGTTCGGCGGTCGGGCTCCGCAGGTCGTCCATGCAGTAGTCCTGCACGGTCGAGTAGTAGAACGTCGCCGTCGCGCCGGTCGGGGCGCCGACGAGCTCCGGCGGGTGGTCCGCGTCGGCGATCGGCCGGAACTGCGATCCGCGGTCGTCCGTGTCGTACGAGTACGTGTCGCCCGTCGCGGGCAGCCGGTCGTAGATGACGAGCTTGCTCACCGGAAGGTTCCCGACGTTCTCGACGTCGACGCGCCACGTCGCGTCGTGGCCCGGCTCGATGACGGGGACACAGGGGCTCGCGTAGAAGCCGTCGGCGTCGGCGTCGTCGGGGGTGCAGGAGGCGTCGCCGCCCGTGCCGTCGAAGACGTCGATCGCGGGGAGGTCACCGTCCGTGGCCTTGACGTACTTCGACTCGCGCAGCACCGCCGCCGGGACCGGCGTCACGTCCGCGTCCGCCTGGCACTGGCCGGTGTCGTCGTCGAGCCTCGGTGAGCAGTTGTCCCACGGACGGTCGCCCGTGACGCCGGCCGTGTTCTCGACGGTGGTTCCGGCGTCGAGGCCGATGCGGAACGTCACCTGGACGGTGATCGTGTAGGTCTGCCCGACCTCCAGCACGGTCCCCGGCGGGAACGTGAACTCCAGGTTCGCGAGGTTCCCGTTGCGGTCCACGGTCACGTCGTCCGGGTCGGTCGGCATCGCCGGGCCGTTGGCGGGATCGGGAGCGGCACCCGTGAGGGTGTAGGAGTACGGCTCGTCGACCCCGTCGGCGATCCGCAGCTCCGGACCGTCCGCGTCACGCGGCATGGGGTCGGTGACCACCGGGTCGTAGATCGGGCGGTTGCCCGTGTTGGTCACCGCGATGTTCATGGCGAACGTGGCGTTCGGGCCCTTGGTGCCGCCCGTCTGCTCGCCGGCGAAGTCCTTCTCGATCGTGACGCCGTTGGTCGTGTGCTGGTAGGTGATCGTCGCGGACGCGTCGTCGTCGCTCGTCACGGGCACCAGTCCGCCCTGCCCGTCCGAGACCAGGTCGGCACCGGTGACGGTCGACGTGACGTCGTTCGTCGCGAGGCCCGGGGCGTCCTCGCCCGGCGCCGGGTCGTTGGTCGACAGGTCGCTGGGGACGGGCGTGCTCGGGTCGGAGCGCAGCGTGTCGCGCACCTGGACCTCGAGGTGGACCGCCTGGGTCGGGTTCGCCGGGTTCTCCCAGATCGCCCCGTCGGCGCGCGTGAACGTGAACCGCAGGCCCGTCACGTCCGCAGCGTCCACATCGCTCGGCAGCGCGAACGTGGTCGCGACGTCACCGTCGTGCCACGTGCCGCCCGTGAAGGTGTCGCTCGCGGCGTCGTACGTGCCACCCGTGTAGGCGTCCACCTGGACCTGGTCGATCGGCGCGGTCAGGCTCGAGGCGTCGAACCCGGTCAGGTCGTACTGGTTCCAGAAGCTGCCGTCGATGTCCTGCAGCGTCATCTCGACCGCACGCGACGGCCCCGTCGGCTGGCCGGTGATCGTGAGCGTCGACGACGGGTTCGTCTCCGCGTCGGACCCCGGCTCGACGATCGTCGCCGGGTCGAAGGACTTCGTCTCCGCCATCGAGATCGAGGCGTCCCGCAGCACCATGTCGGCGTCGTCCCAGTCCTCGGGCACGTCGGCGGACGTGCCGCCCGGGTCGGTGACCTGGGCACCCGCGCTGTTGTTCACCGTCGCGTCGGGGTACGTGTCCACCTCGATCCGGTTGCCCGTGTCGCGGTCGCGCTCGCGCAGTCTGAGGGTCAGGTCGGCGACGCCCTGAGCCTGGGAGTCGATGCGACCCGTGAACGAGATGTCCACGGCGACGACGTCGGCCAGCTGCGCCGCCGTGCGAGCCTCGGCACCGGCCTCGTCGTACACCTGGTCGGTGCCGTCCGCGAGGGTGAGCACGACCTGCGTCGCCGTGGCACCTGACGGCGGGGTCAGGTCGATGTGCGTCAGGTCGAACGCCTGGAACGGCGACGTGCCCGGGTCCGTGACGGGTTCGATGTCGCCCTCGGCGGACGGGTCGACGATGCGGAGCTTGTCGACCCGCGCCACCGAGTTGTTCGTCGCCGTGAGGATCGCGTGCGTCGACGGGTACGCGCTGAGAGGTGTGCCCTCGGGCGGGACCGACAGCGGGCCGCCGGTCCACTCCTTGGTGATCTCGACGTTGATCGGCTCGTCGATGATCAGGACGTCGTCGGCGTCGGTGTCCGTCCGCTCGACGCTGGTGCCGTCGGGCCGCGTGAAGGTCGCCGTGCCGCGCGCCGTGTCGGTCACGAGGCCGGGGTCGCCGTCGTTGTTGTAGATCGTGCCGTTCGTCGACCCGAGGACTGCTGAACCGTCGCTGCGGCGGTCGTCGCGCAGCTGGAACGTCAGGTCCAGGTGCCGGCCGTCGGCCTGGGTCGAGCGGGCCACGCCGTCTCCGGCGGCGGGAACCGTCGGGTCGGAGGGGTTGGCGGCACGGTTGGGCGACTCCGTGTAGGTGAGCCGGACGGAGGTGGCGTCGGCCTGCTCCGCGGCCGTCAGCGTGTAGCCCGGGAAGGTCCCGACGCACGCGGCCGGGCACGGGTCACCGGTTGCCTCCACCCAGGCGCCGTCGATGTACAGCTCGACGCTCGTGACCGCGTCGTACTGCATGAGCGGGTCCACCGCGGAGGTGATCGGCTCGACGCGCGTCAGGTCGAAGGCGTCGTAGAAGGAGTCCGCGATACCGGGGTCGTCGGCGGCCACGGGATCCTGCGTGTCGCTGATGATCATGGGATCGACGTTCTGGAACCCGTTGGTGGACCACGTGATCTGAGCGGTGATGGGCTGCTGTGTGCGTGCCTGCAGGGTGTACGGCTCCCCGCTCTGGCCGCTCGGCGGGAGGAACGTCTTGTCGAGGAAGTCCAGATCACCCGGGCCCGTCGGGACCGGGAACGGGTCCACGGTGTCGCAGCCCTCCGCGGGCGGCGTCGGGTCGACCGTGCCCGACGACGCGCTCGACGTGCCGCAGTTGGTCAGGGGGTCGTCCTGGTCCTCGGGACCGTCGTAGCTCGCGATGAAGTTGGGCTGGAAGCTCGTGCCGGGCGGGAAGCCGTCGTCGGAGTGGTAGTTGAACTGCACGCCCTGCGCGTCCGGCGGAAGGTCGCAGCTCACCGTCGTCGGCCCGGTGAACGTCCCGCACGTCGGGTCGGTGACCCACTCGGTGCCGTTCCAGTAGCTGATCGTGAGGGTCGATCCGGCCGGGACATCGGTGGACCGGATGGACGTCGCGGTGAAGTCGTCCCAGAAGTCGCCGCCGTTGGCGGGGTCGCTGGGGTCCTGGATCACGACGTCGTTGGCGTCGGTCGTCGACCCGTCGGGGCCGAAGGGCAGCAGCTCGCTCGGGAGCTGGACGACCACCGTCTGCCCGGGAAGGGCGGGGATCGTGGACGGCGAGATGTTCTTGGTGGTGTCGGTCGCGAGACGGTCCGTCAGCGTCGTCAGGTCGGCGTCGGCCGTGTCGGTGGCGTTCGGGATGTCGGCCGAGATCTCGTTGGGGTGGACCAGGTCGTCGGCATCCTGGTCCGAGTCGGTGTCCGCCGTGAACGGGATCGAGGCCTCGGCGCCCGTGACGATGTCGCCCGTGAACTCGACCGTGAAGCCAGTGACCACGCAGTCCGGCGGGGGGTTGGGCAGGGTGTTGGGCGTTGTGGTGGAGTCGGTCGGCGTCGAGCCGTCGGCGCACGTGAAGTCGACCGTCGCCGTGTCGGCGTCCGACGGCCACTGCACGCCCGTCCCGTCGCCGTCCGGGCCGAACCCGGTGAAGGTGAGCGGGCTCGCGCCCTCGAAGGGGCTGTCCGTGCCGGGGGCCGGCTCGGTGATGGACATCGACGTCGTCGGATCCCCGTCGTTCGTCGCCCCGATCGTGACCGTGGTCGGGTCACCGGCACTGACCTCGTCGGGATCGAACGACTTGGACGCCGTCACACTGTTGTTGGGCGGCGTGATCACGTAGGTGTCGGAGTCCGTGGTCGGCGTCGACTCGTCGTCCCCGTGCGTGACCTGCGACGAGGCGTCGTTGGTGATGGTCGTCGGATCCGTGAGGTCCGTGACCGAGTCCGCCTGCTCGACATCGAACGGGATCGACGCGTCGGCGCCGATCGCGATGTCGCCCGTGAACTCGACCGTGAAACCACGGACGTCGCACCCAGCGGGCGGATCCGGGAACGCCGTCCCCGGGCCGTCCACCGTCGTGCTGGGCGTCGACTCGTCGGCGCAGATGAACGTCACCGTCGCCGAGTCCGCGCCGTCGGGCCAGGTGACGTCGCCGAAGCCGGTGAAAGGCAGCGTCTCGAAGGGGTTCGGCTCGGCCGTGGGGTCGACGGGATCCTGGATGACGAGGGAGTCGACCGGGTCGTTCGACGTGTTCGACGAGTCCACCGTCACCGTCGCCGGCGTCCCCGGCGAGGCGATCGCCCCGGACGGGTCGATGTTCTTGCTCGTCGTCGAGTCGAGCTCCAGGGGCACGGAAGGCGTGATGTCGTCGGAGGCCTCACCGGTAGGCGCGTTGTCGGCGGTCGACGTCGCCGTGTTGGTGATGGGCACGCCGGAGGCGGCGTACGGGATGTCGGGATCGACCTGGCCCGTGATCAGGATCTGGACCTGCTCGCCCGACGGGACGCTCGGGTTCGTGTAGGTGACGGTGTCGCTGTCGGTGTCGACATCGAGCGACCCGGCGGTCGGCTCCCGCTGGATGTCCGCCGTGACGAGGTCGATGTTGTCGGGCATCGGGTCGGTGATGGTGACGTTGGTGCACGGCTCGCCGCCCGAGCACGAGATCGTGACGACCCACCGCACCTCGTCGCCGGGCTGGTAGGTGGTCTGGGGATCCACCTCGGTCTTGTTGATGTCGAGGGTGGCCGCGAACGCAGGCTCGGCGGAGACCACCGCGAGCGGCACGACGAGCAGGAGAGCCGCGGCCGCCCCCGAGACCCACCGCTTCACACGGCTCGTCCCTCGCAGCAGGGCGAACCCGCTCCGCCTGGGGCGCGCGTGCGCGGGCCCTCGTGCCGATTCGCGCCGCTCCCCCATCGCCAACCTTCCCCTCGCCCGTCCCCGTGCTGCGCCGGCACCTCGTCGTGCCGCAGACCCCAACCCGACCCTGGCACAGCGAGGTCGGATCAGCGCGCCCAGTGCACACGGCCGGACAAGTCCGGCTTCGACGCATCTGCGCAGTTCTCCTCGATCGTCGGTGACCTGCACTTCTGCGTCAACCCTCGCGGGGAAACGAGTCCCGGTCGTGACCTCGTCCGGGAGGCAGGACCGCGGTGCTCGGACGAGTGCTCGCTTCCGGAACCACGCACGCTCGCCGTACGTTGGACACCCGGGGCGCGCCCGCGCCCCGGTCAGGTCCTGCGACCACCCGACGACCCACGCCTGCGAGGTGACATGAGCACCATCGAGCCCGCCGCGGCGAACGCCGACGGGGACGAGATCGACGCCGCCGACCGGCACCACGGTGCGATCGGCCGCCGCGTCGCGGCCCTGCACGAGCGCCTGGACCACGTCCGTGGCGGAAGGCTCGCGCTGCGCGTCACCGTCGCCGTCGTCGGCTGCACGGTGGTCCTCGCCGGCATCGCGATGCTCGTGCTGCCGGGTCCGGGCTGGCTGGCCATCTTCCTGGGGCTGGCGATCCTGGGCACCGAGTTCTCGTTCGCGCGCCGCATCAACGACTGGCTGCGGGACAAGGTGCGGCGCGGGTGGGCGTGGTGGAAGGAGCGTCGCGCCCGTCGCGCGGCGCGCAAGGGTGACGTCACCGAGGACGCGGCGCGCGACGATTCCGGGGTCGCCGAGTAAGCGTTCGGCACCGCGGCGTCCGTCGCGTACGGTCCGGGCATGGCTCCCCAGATCCGCCGCGTCCGGTCCGACGAGTGGCCGCAGGTCCGCGCGTTCCGCCTGGCGGCGCTGCTCGACGAGGCGGCACCGATCGCCTTCCTCGAGACGCACGACGTCGCCGCGGACCGCCCCGACGAGTTCTGGCAGGAGCGGGCCGCCGGCGCATCGGCCGGCGAGACCGCGGCACAGCTCGTGGCGGAGGTCGACGAGGCCTGGGCGGGGACCGCGACGGTCCTGGTCACCCCCGCGGGGACGCCCGACTTCCACGGGCGCGTCACCGAGCACCGCCGCGCGACCGTCGTCGGTGTCTACGTCGACCCGCGGCACCGCGGGTCCGGCGTCATCGACGCCCTGCTGGACGCAGCGGCGGACTGGACCGGCACGCTCGGCATCGCCGAGCTGGCGCTCGACGTCCACGCCGACAACGCCCGCGCCCAGGCCGCGTACCGCCGCGCGGGGTTCGTGCCCACGGGCGGCTCGTTCGTCGGCCGCATCGGCCCGGAGATCGACATGGTCCGGTCGCTGCGGCCCTGACCTCGCCGACGGCCCGCGCCCCAGCAGGGTGCGACGCCGACCCGACCGGGAGTCCGTAAGGTGTCCGCCGTGGACGACGCAGCAGCAACCGACCTCCCGGCCGTCGAGATGTGGACCGACGGCGCGTGCAAGGGCAACCCGGGAGTGGGGGGCTGGGGCGCGTGGATGCGGTTCGGCGGGCACGAGCGCGAGCTGTCCGGCGGCGAGGCCGTCACGACGAACAACCGTATGGAGCTCACGGCCGTGATCGAGGGGCTCAAGGCGCTGAACAGGCCCTGCGACGTCACGCTCCACGTCGACTCGCGCTACGTCATGAACGGCGTGCAGTCCTGGATCGCGGGCTGGAAGCGCAACGGCTGGCGCACGGCGGACAAGAAGCCGGTGAAGAACCAGGAGCTGTGGCAGGCGCTCGACGCCGAGGTGGCCCGGCACTCGATCCGCTGGGTGTGGGTCAAGGGCCACGCCGGAGACCCGGGCAACGAGCGCGCCGACGCGTTGGCCAACCGCGGGGTCGACGAGGTCCGCGCCCGGGGCTGAGCCGGCTCCCGCCGCTCGCGGCCCGGGCGTGCGCGGCCCGTTTTCACCCCGGTTTCCGCCGGTGAAACGTCCGTTTCGTCCGTTCCGTGGCTAGCGTGGGCCACCCACGAACCGCGGACGGACCGGGACAACGATGAGCTCCTGCACGCGTCGCGCCACCTCGGGGCTCATGACGGTCGCGGCGTCCCTGACACTCCTGCTCGCCGGGTGCACCTCCGCACCCGCGCCCACCGGCAGCTCGGCCGACCTGGTGGCCACGAGCAACCAGATCGCGCACGATGCCGAGCAGCGGCTCCTCGACCGGGGTCTCACGTCGGACGTCACGGTCCTGCCCCGGTTCACGACGCAGACGTTCCTGCTCACCGCCGAGGTGACCTTCCCGGCGGACCTGCGCGGCGACGCACTGGCCGACACTGCCGGGTCGGTGCGCCGGACGCTGCTCACCGACGACCGGCTGGCTCCCGGGCAGTCCCTGCGGGTGGACTCCCTCGAGCTCACGGATGCCGGGGTCGCGGGTTCGAGCGCCCGGTGGAACGGCGATGCCGTGGGTCCGACGACGGACGCCGAGGCTCGTCTGTGGGCGCGGGTGACCGACGCCGTCGCGGGCGGGCTCGCCGTCCGGGACGTCCACGTGTGGCACGACGACGGGAAGCCGCTGGCGGTGGAGGTGCTCGACCCGTCCGACGACAGCGCCGTGCCGGGCTCCGACCTCTACACGGACGTCCTCGACCTGATCGACGAAGCCGGGATCGACCCGCGCGCCACGCACGTCACCACCTGGGGGCAGTTCTCGGTCTCGACGGTCGGCAGTGCGCGGCTGGGTGGGCACACGCTGGCCGCGCTCGAGGCGCTGCGGGCGCTGCCCTTCATCGGCTCCGTCCAGGCGGATGCCGACGCGGACGCCGTCACGGTGCACGCGACGACGGCCACCGCGCCCGGCACCGACGAGCCGCTGCCGCTCGACGCCGACGAGCGCAGCGAGGTGCACGACGCCCTCGACGCGGCGGACCTGTCGACCACGGGAGTCACGGTGGAGGTGGCGGCTCAGGCGGTCGACCCCACCCGGTTCTGGCCGCCGCAGGACTGATCGTCGCCGGGCTGCCCGTGCGATTCACCCAGCACCGGCGGACGATGCCTCCAGGCGACGACAGGAGTGGGTAGATGATCGGGCTCGAGCTCGTGGTGGTGCTCGGCGCGGTGATGGTGGCGTGCGGGGTCCTGGCGCGGCGGGTGCACGTGGCCGCGCCGATCCTCCTGCTGCTCTGCGGGGTCGCCCTGGGCTTCGCACCTGCGCTGCGTGACGTGCACCTTCCGCCGGAGCTGATGCTCCTCGTGTTCCTGCCCATGCTGCTCTACTGGGAGGCGCTGACCATCTCGCTGCGGGAGATCCGGGCCACCCTGCGCGGGATCGTGCTCAACAGCACCCTCCTCGTGGTGCTCACGGCCGCGGCCGTCGCCTCCGTCGCGCACGCCCTCGGCATGCAGTGGGGCCCGGCGTGGGTGCTCGGCGCCGCCGTCGCCCCCACGGACGCGACGGCCGTGGGCGTCCTCGCGCGGGCGCTGCCCCGCCGGACTGTGACCGTCCTGCGTGCGGAGAGCCTGGTCAACGACGGGACGGCGCTCGTCGTCTACGGTGTCGCGGTCGGCGTCACGGTCGGCGAGGAGACGCTGACCGTCGGGCACGTGACGTGGCTGGTCCTGCTCTCGGCCGGCGGCGGCATCGGCCTCGGTCTGGCGGTCGCGTGGCTCGGCACCCAGCTGCGACGGCGGGTGCACGACCCCGTCTCCGCCAACGTGCTGATCCTCCTGCTCCCGTTCAGCGCCTACCTTGCCGCCGAGCTCGTCGGCGCGTCCGGGGTGCTGGCAGTGGTGGTGTGCGGGCTCTGGATGAGCCAGGTCGGACCGCGCATCGGTGACGCGGTCACACGCCAGCAGACCACGGCGTTCTGGAGCCTCGCGACGTACCTCATCAACGGGTCGCTGTTTGTGCTCGTCGGCCTCGAGGCGCAGTCGTCGGTCCGCGCCCTGCACAGCACCTCGGTCGCGTCGGCGGTCGGGATGGTCGGCGTCGTGTTCCTGGTGATCGTCGTGGTCCGGTTCGTCTTCCAGGTCGTCTCCGCGTACGCCATCCGGGCGATCGACCGTCGACCCTCCCAACGCGCTCGACGGATCACCCACCGGGCGCGGGCCGTCACCACGGTCGCGGGCTTCCGCGGTGCGGTCTCGCTGGCTGCGGCCCTCGCCGTCCCGACGTCGCTCTCGGCGGGTGGCCCCTTCCCGCAGCGTGACCTCATCGTCTTCGTGACGGCGGGCGTCGTGGCCACCACCCTGGTGGTGCAGGGGATGCTGCTGGGGCCGACCGTGCGCTGGGCTCACCTCCCGGCCGACGACGGTGTGGCAGCCGAGCGACACCTGGCCGAGATCACCGCGACGGAGGAGGCGCTGGAGGCCCTGCCGCGGATCGCGGGCTCGCTCGGCACGGACGACGAGGTCGTCGACCGCACCAGGACGGAGTTCGACGAGCACCTCGCGATCCTGCGGGCACGGGACGGTGACGCCGATGACGCCGACGGGACGATCCGCCTGGACGACGAGTACGTCGACCTGCGCCTGGCGCTCCTCGCGCACAAGCGGGCGACCGTCATCCGCCTGCGCGACGAGCGGCGCATCGACGACACCGTGCTGCGCCAGGTCCAGGCGCGCCTCGACCTCGAGGAGGTCCGGGCACGCCGCGAGGAGCGCGTCGACGACTGAGGTGCGGTGGTGCTGCGCCGGATCCGTCAGGCCCGCAGCGGCGAGCCGGCTGCGTCGAACGCCTCCGCGTGCGGGACGTCCGCCAGCAGAGGTGCGGCCTCCTTGATGGCCGCGCGCACGGCGTCGAGCGCGAGCGACTCGCGGTGGGCGATCGCCGACGTCCACGTCTCGCACACCAGCACGGTGTCCGGCTCGTCGTCCCGCTTCCCCACCTCGTAGGCGAGGCACCCGATCGTGCCGAGCCCCGGTCCGGGGCGCGTCAGCAGCGCGACGAGGTCGTCGCGTCGGCCGGGGGCCGCGCGGAAGGTGGTCCAGCGGACGTGGGGCATCGAGGCATCCTGACACGCACGCAGGCTCACCGCGCGCCTAGCTCTCGCGGACCGCCTCCTCGTCGGGGGCCGGGATCTCGCCCGGCCGGTAGCGGGGCAGGCGGCTCGCGGGCAGGATCGCGAGCGCGCTCACGGCGGCGAGCACCATCAGCCCGGTCTTCAACGCGCTCAGGCGCGCGTCGGCGTTGAGCTGCACGATCTGGTCCACCTGCGCGGGCGTCGCGTCGGTCCCCTCGAGCGTGGTCCGCAGGTTGTCGTTGCTGACGAAGTTGACGTTGTCGAGGCCGGCCTGCACGCGCAGCTCGTCGGGCAGGTCCGGCGAGCCGACGAACGCCGACGCGACCCCGAGGCCCAGGAGCGTCACCAGGAGGGCGCCCGACAGGGCGGTGCCGACGGCGGACGCGAGGTTCTGCGTGGTCCCGCGCAACGAGCCGACGTCGCCGGCCATCGACTTCGGCGACGACGTGACGAGCACGTTGAACAGCAGCGTGACGAGCGCCCCCTGCCCGACGCCGAAGACGAACAGCCCCAGGATCGTCGGGAACGTCTCCCAGTTGTTGGTGACCACGAGCGCGAGCCACGCCAGCGCGACCGTCGTCAGACCGAACGCGGCGCGCCCGATCGTGCGGGTGCTGAACCGGCCGTAGAGCCGCACGACGAGCAGCGCGGAGAAGAACACGGTCAGGTTGAACGGCATCATCGCGATCGCGGTGTCGAACGCGCTGCGCCCCTGCACGATCTGGATGTACAGCGGCACGGTGAAGTTCAGCGAGGCCTCGAGCGCGACGACGACGAACAGCGCGTAGACGGCCGAGCGCTCGGTGCGGGAGCGGATGACGTGCAGGTCGATCAGCGGCACGCCGCCCGACGACGAGCGCCGGCGCGTCCAGACGAAGAAGGCCTGACCCAGGATCACGCCCAGGACGACGAGCACGGGCGCCGGCGACAAGCCCGCGAGGTCGAACAGGGCGGCGTCGCGGGCCGTCAGGATGCCCCAGCTGTTGAGGTTGTTGAAGCCCATGGTGAGCATGACGACGGCCGCGCCGACGAGCACGGCCGCGACCGCGTCGATCTTCACGTCCGTGCTGCCGCGGTCGGAGCGGAGCCGGAAGCTCATGACGAAGACGGCGACGGCCACCGCGATGAGCAGCGCGAAGACGGGACGCCACCCGACGGTCGAGCCGAGGATCCCGCCGATCAGGAACGCGGACACGCCGGACGCGGCACGGGCCGACCCGAGCGATCCGACGGCGGTCGCCTGCTGCGGCCCGTGGTAGTTCTCCGCGATCAGGGCGACGAGCGACGGGACGATGATGGCCGCGGCGGCGCCCGCGAGCGCCTGCGCCGTGATGACCACACCGACGTCCCACGCGAACGTCATGAGCCCCATCGCCACGGCGAACACGACGACGACCACCCGGAAGACGACCACCCAGCCGAACCGCTGCCCCAGCTTGGCGCCCGTCATGACGAGCGCGGCGACCACCAGGCCGTACATCACGATCGCCGTGCTGACGTCGGTGGGCGGGACGTCGAAGTCGTCGACCATCCCGCCCAGCGACACCGGCAGGGCCGCGACGTTGAACGACATCAGCACCTGCGCGAGGGCGAGCGCGATCATGGGGACCCAGGAGGCCCTCGTCGTGCCCGGCGGTGTCGTCATCGGACGTCCTCTCGGTCGTGGGTCGCGTCGGGGCGGGACGCGAACAGGTTGAGGCCGAGCTCGGCCGACAGGAACCGCGTCGCGCGGACCCCGCGCACGCTGTTGCCGGCGTCGTCCAGGGGCGCCGAGTACGTGGCCAGCGCGCCCTTGCCTGGTGCGACGGTGACGATGCCGCCGGAGACGCCGCTCTTGCCCGGCATCCCGACGTCGTCGAGCCACTCGCCCGACCGCTCGTAGAGCCCGGACGCCGCGAGCGCGGCGAGCACGTGCCGGCAGACGGAGGCGTCGACGACCCGCTCGTGCGTGACGGGGTTGATGCCGCCGTCGGCGAGGGTCGCGCCCATCACCGCGAGGTCTCGCGCGGACACCCGTAGGGCGCACTGCTGCGTGTAGAGGTCGGTCGTCTCCAGGGGGTCGCGCGCCAGGCGGCCGTAGCTCTCGAGCAGGCGAGCGATCGCGCGGTTGCGCTGGTTGCTGGCCGCCTCCGACTCGTAGACCTCGACGTCGAGCGCCAGTGGGCGCCCCGCGAACGCCGACAGGCCGTCGTGCAGGTACTGCCACCGCGCGGCCGGGCTCGCCCCCGGGACCAGCGCCGTGACGGCGATGGCACCGGCGTTGACCATCGGGTTCATCGGGCTGCCGTCGTTGAGCTCGACCGCCATGACGGAGTTGAACGGCAGGCCCGTCGCGTTGACGCCGACCGCCTCCCGCACGGCGTCGTGCCCGTGCTCCTCGAGGGCGAGCGCGTAGACGAAGGCTTTGGAGATGGACTGCACCGAGAACTCGTGGTCCGCGTCGCCGACGACGTGCACGGACCCGTCCACGTCGACGACGCTGAGCCCGAACAGTGCGCGGTCCGCAGAGGCGAGCGCGGGGATGTAGTCCGCGACGACGCCGCTGTCGTCGTCGCGGTACCGGGCGTGGGCGTCGGCCAGCAGCTCCTCGACCCGCCCGAAACGCGGCAGGCGACCCGTGGAGACGGCCGCCAGGACGTGCTGATCGTCGACGTCCCTGGTCATCGGCGCACCACGCAGATCACCCTTTCACCTGTACCGATGTGGCGACCGACAAGGGCACCATCGAAGGCGACACGCGCAGGGGCGCTCGCCAGCGCCGGGCGAGCGCGGAGCCGCCGCGTCCGACGGGACGGCGAGGGGCAGGCCGGGCAACGGCCGGTCCACCCCTCGTCGCCCGTCGGGCGGAAGCGTCAGGGCGTGACGATCGCGAAGTTCTTGTCACCCGGGTCGAGGACCGCGCCGAGCCGTGCGAGCACCGAGGCGTCCCCGGATACCTCGATCTTCGCGTTGGCGAGCGCGTCCGGCGTGAGGCCGGCCGCGAGCGCCGGGAGGGCGCGACGAGTGCCCGTGAGCGTCACGTCCGCGTCCCCCTGCTGGGGGGCAGAGCTGTAGGTCAGCACCCCGTTCGCCAGCCGCAGCCGGTAGCGCTCGTCCACGTCCGACAAGACCACGTCGATCGACAGGTTCTCGTCCCACGCCTTCGGGCCGTCGATCTGGATGGCGATCGCGTCGAACAGCATCGAGGGGCTGAGCTGCCCGATCACGTCGGGGGCGGTGGTCTCCGTCGGCGTGCCGAACTGGCCGTCGCGCAGCTCCGTGGCGCCGGACAGGTAGAAGTCGCGCCAGGTGCCGTTCTCCGACCCGTACCCGAGCTGCTCGTACGTGTCCGCCAGCAGCTCCCGGGCGGCGGCGTGATTCTCGTCGGCGAACACGACGTGGTTGAGGACCTCCGCCACCCACCGGTAGTCGCCCTCGTCGAACGATGCCCGTGCCTTCTCGACGACGGCGTCGGCGCCGCCCATGAACTCGACGTACCGCGTCGCCTTCTCGACCGGCGTGTGCTCCCAGAGGTGCGCGGGGTTGCCGTCGAACCAGCCGAGGTAGCGCTGGTAGATGGCCTTGACGTTGTGGCTCACCGAACCGTAGTAGCCGTGCGTGTTCCACGCGTTGTGGAGCGCGGGCGGCAGCTGGATCTCCTCCGCGATCTCCGGCCCGGTCAGACCCTTGTTCAGCAGGCGCAGGGTCTGGTCGTGCAGGTACGCGTAGATGTCGCGCTGCTGGGAGATGAGCTCGATGACACGCTCCTTGCCCCACGTCGGCCAGTGGTGAGAGGCGAAGACGACCTCGACATCGCTCCCGAACAGATCGATCGCCTCGGTCAGGTAGTGGGCCCACGCGTGAGGGTCACGGACCACGGCACCGCGCAGGGTGAGGAGGTTGTGCAACGTATGGGTGACGTCCTCGGCGGCGCACAGGGCCTTGTGGTCCGGGAGCCAGATGAGCATCTCGGCCGGCGCCTCGGTGCCAGGTGCCATCTGGAACACCATGCGCACACCGTCGACGACCTCCTCGTGCCCGGTGGTGCTGATCAGGTCCGTCGGAGCGATCAGGGAGACCGTGCCGATGGAGAGCGTCTGGCCCAGGCCGGCACCCACGCCACCCTGCGGGCCGCGCGCGAGGGCAGCCCCGTACATGTATCCCGCGCGCCGGTTCATGGCCGTGCCTGCGTAGACGTTCTCCGACACGGCGTGCTCGATGAACCCCTCGGGCGCGAAGATCCGCACGGCACCCGCGTCGACCTCGTCCTGCGACACGAATCCCTTGACCCCGCCGAAGTGGTCGGCGTGCGAGTGGGTGTAGACCACGGCCTTCACGGGCCGGTCGCCGCGGTGCTCGCGGTACAGCGCCAGGGCGGCGGCGCCGGTCTCGGCAGACAACAGCGTGTCGATGACGACGATGCCCTCGTCCCCTTCGATGAACGACGTGTTCGAGAGGTCGACACCACGAACCTGATAGATGCCGGGAACCACCTCGAAGAGACCTTGCACGGCGTTCAGCCGGGACTGCCGCCACAGGCTCGGGTTGACGGTGTCGGGTGCGTCGCCATCGACGAAGTCGTACGTGTCGTTGTCCCACAGGACGGTGCCGTCGTCGGCGGTGACGGCGTTCGGCTCGCGGCGGGCGACGAGGCCGCGGGTGGCGTCCTCGAAGTCTCGCTCGTCCGAGAAGGGCAGGCTGTCCAGCAGCGCCCGCTGCTGCGCCTTGATGATGTCTGTCGCGGGCTTCGGTGTAGTTGCCATGGGGCCAGCATGACACCACCCAAGTAAGGGCAAAACCCCAGACACACGTCCAGGTCGTGAACGGACGCAGCTACCTGAAACGCGAGGTCAGAGGGCTGGGCCCGTCGCTCCGCGAGCACGCCACTGCTCCGCGCGGGCGTACGCCGTCTCGACCGACTCCATGAGGACCGCGGTCTCCGTGACGACCGAGTCCTCGCCGAGGACCGCGAGGGTTCCCACGCGACGCATCACCGCGAGGAGCTCGTCGGGCACCCCGCACAGGATCAGGCGCACGTTGTGCTCCCGCAGCTTTACGGCAGCCCGCTCGAAGGCCTTGAGGAAGGTGGCGCTCGGGATGCCCGCCGAGCCGCGCAGGGAGAGCACGAGGGCGGCATCGTGGGCGTCGCGCGGGTCCGGCCACTCGTCCTCGAGCCGATTGACCTCCGCGAAGAACGAGCCGCCGGCGTAGTGCAGGACGGTGGTGCGGCCGCTGGGGATGGCCTTCGGGGCGTCCTCGATGCGCCAGCCGCCGGCACCGTCGGGGATGAGCTCGAAGAGCTTGCCCTTGCGCGACGCGGCGACCGCGTACAGCAGGATCGACAAGCCGGCCCCGATGAAGATCGCGTCCTGGAGCGGCAGCTGCGTCGTCGCGAGGAACGTGATGACCATCGCGACCGACGACAGGACCGACGTGCGCAGCACGAGCTTGATGTCGCGCAGACGCCCCGCGATGAGCTCGCCGCCGATGACGAGCAGAAGCCCTCCGATGACCGCCATCGGGATCTCGCCCGCGATCGGACCGACCGCCAGCACCAGCAGCGCGAGCCACACGCCTGCGAAGATCCCGGACCAGCGGGTCTTCGCGCCGGCGCTCGTGCCGACGCCGGTGCGGGACAGCGAGCCGCCCGTCGGCAGGGCGGAGAAGAACCCGCCGGCGATGTTGGCCAGGCCCTGGGCGGTGAAGTCCTTGGACGCGTCGGGCCGCGAGCCGTCCGGGTTGGCGACGGCTGCCCCGATGCCGGCGGCCTGTGCGAGGCCGACGAGCGCGATGGCGATGGCGCCCGACGCGAGCGCCGGGACCGCACCCAGGTCCGGCAGGGAGAACGGCGGCAGCGATCGCGGGATCGCGGCGATGTCCTTGACCAGCTCGACGTCGGGCTTGACGATCGCGCACACGACGCTGACCACGAGCAGCGCGATGAGGGTCGCGTACGACTCGAGCGGCTTGATGAGCTTGAAGACGAACCAGACGCCGACGGTGGCGAGCGCGACGACGACCGTCGGGCCGCGCCAGTCGCCGAGGTGCGCGAAGGCGTCGACGAACTTCGCGATCGTGTTGTGGCGGGTCGGCGTGTACCCGGTCGCGTCCTTGATGACGCCCGCGATGATCTGCAGCGCGATGCCGGCGGTGAAGCCGGTCATGACCGCCGTCGAGACGAAGGACATCACCGAGCCCAGCTTCAGCAGGCCCATGACCAGCATGACGACGCCCACCAGGAGGGTGAGGGTCGCGAGGCCGCCGAGGTCCGTGGGCTTCAGCCCGGCCGCCGCGAGGATGCTCTGCGACGACAGCGCGATGGCGCTGGTCAGCGTCGTGACCATGAGGACGGTACGCGCGAAGACGGACCCGACGATCGTCGGGACGACTCCCGACCACAGCCCCAACGGAGCCGCGAAACCACCGATGCTCGCGTAGGCCATGCCCTCCGGGATGGAGAAGAGGCCCGTCACGAAGCCTGAGGTGACGTCCTGCGTGGTCGGCTTGCCGAACGCGGGCTTGGCGTCCGCTCCCGGCAGCGCCCCGGTCTGGCCGGGCACCGGTTCGGGGGTCGGTTCGGAAGTCGGCTCGGGGGTCGACGACTCGGGCGTGGCGCTCGCAGGCCCGGGCGTCGTCGGAGCGGGCTCGTCGGACGACGGCGCAGGTGGTTCGTGCGAATCGCTCACCCGGTCGAGCATGCCAGGGATCCCCCCGCCACGGGCACCGTTCCGGTTCGAGCACTGGTCGAGCGACCTCCTCCCTGGTCCCCCTCCTCCGTCCCGGTGCACCGCGCTCGTCTCACGGTTCGAACATGTGTACGAGGTTGTGTCAGTGGTCGGTGGGAGGATTTGTCCATGTTCACCGACGGGAGCGACACCGGTTCGCCGGACCAGGGCGCGGGATCTACCGCGTCCCGTCCGGCCGACGGCGACGCTCGCGGGAGTGATGTCGATCTGCTGGGCGGTGATCTGGTCGGGGTCGCCGGGTGGAGCGATGAGGACGTGCTCGCCGCGCTCGGTCAGGCCGAGGCTGCCGCCCGACGAGAGGACGCGTGGCGGGCCCGGTTGGCCGCGGAGGTCGACGACCGATCCGGGCGCGGCCTGGGAACGTCGTCGTTGGCCGCCCGACGCGGGTGCCGCAATGCCCGCGAGCTGATCCGACGCCTCACCGGCGCCGCGGACATCTCCGTGTCCCGATGGTTGCGACTCGGACACGCCACCACCGCACCCACCACCTTGGACGGGCGCCCGCTGCCGGCCCGGTTCGCGCACGTCGCCGCCGCCCTGCACGAAGGCCGCATCAACACCGACGCTGCGACCCGGATCATCGACGAGCTGAACCCCGTCCGCGACGTCGCCGGCGACCAGGCCGTGGCCGCCGCCGAGGACGAGCTCGTCACCGCATGCGCCGCACCCCGTCCTGGTGGGCGGGCCCGCCTGGACGCCGAGTCCGTGCGCATCCAGGCCCGCACCTGGGCCCAGTTCCTCGACCAGGACGGCACCGAACCCGACGAACAGACCACCCTGGCCCGCCGAGCCCTGCGCCTGGGCGCCACCCACCACGGACTGATCAAGATCACCGGCCTGCTCCTGCCCGAGGTCGCCGCCATGCTCGCCGCCTACGCCGACGCCGCCACCAACCCCCGCACCCCCGACGTGGGCCACCCCACCACCAGCAACGAGGACACCAACACCGCAGGGCAGGTCGGGCGCGACCCACGCACCCGGCCCCAGCTCATGCACGACATCCTCGCCTCAGCCCTGTCCGCAGCCGCCCGCGTCGCCGACCAGAGCTCCCTGGCCGGCAACTCCCCCACCGTCCTGGTCGCCGTCCGCCACCCAGACACCCACAGCACCGGCACCGGCAACCACGGCACACCAACCGACGCGGGCACGGGCGGCACCGGCAACCACAACCCGGACAAGGACACCAGCACGCACCAGCGCCGCTACGGCGCCGGGGCCGTGTTCAGCGGCAACCAGTTCGGTGCCCCCCTGCCCCTGTCACCAGGCGCCGTCGACCAGCTCACCTGCCACGGCACCACCCAGCACATCACCTACGACCACCACGGCGCCATCACCGCGATCTGGTCCCCCACCCGCACCTTCACACCCCACCAACGCCGCGCCATCACCCTGCGCGACGGCGGCTGCATCATCCCCGACTGCCACGTCCCCGCCGCCTGGTGCGAAGTCCACCACGTCACCCCCCACGCCCAGAACCCGTCCGGCACCCACACCCACAACGGCGTCCTGCTGTGCTGGCACCACCACCGCACCATCGACACCAACGGATGGCAGATCCGCATGCAAGACGGCACCCCATGGGTCCAACCACCACCCTGGCTCCACCACCCCCACGACCCTCACGACAACTGGCAACCCGCCACCGGATCACCCACCCACTTCCTCGACACCCTCCACCACCGCGGACTCCTCCACACCCGAACGCGCCAATAGAGGAGTGCGGGCGCGCTTGGCGCAGCTGGACGCGAGCCCGTTCGCGCGGACACGCGCGAGCGCCGTTCTGGTCCGCCGCGGACCGCGCGGGCATGGATCAGACGACGGGACCTCGGGTGACCTCGACAGCCGACCGCGGCCTCGTCGTCACCCGTCACTGTGACCAGCACGTGGTAGTTGTCGATCCGACCGCCGAAGATGTCGCCGTAGACCGCCAACGAACCCGAGCGCACTCCGGGGAGGTGCCGTCGGATGTCGGAGTCGCTGGGCCTGCTGGACTGGCTCGACGAGCGGTACGTCACCGCGAACCGCGCGGTGCTGGACCCGCTGTGGCAGTGGCGGCGACGCGTGTACGGCGCGCCGTTCCTCACCTACCTGGTCGTCGCGCTGATCGGGTCGGTGGTCGCGCTGCTGCTCGTCGCGCACGTCCCGGCCACCACCAGCGTGGCCGCCGTCGCGGTGGCGGGAAGGCTCCCACTGCGCCCACCACGCCCGCACCGGCATTTCCGGCTCGGCGCTGTCAGCTGTCGGCGATTGATTCCAGGATGTCCCGAAGCCTCTCGAGGTCAGCCGTGACGAGTGCCTGGTCGTGTGCGAAGTCATCGTCGGTCATCTCGTCACCGCGACGTAGCGTGAACACCACCTCGCTGCACCGGCTCCCCGCAGCCCCGACGATCACCCGCATCGGCACGTGCACGGTCTCGCCGGACGGGGTGAGCACGTCGTGGTCCAGGACGCCCAGATCGTTGATCGGGGCGAAGACGATCTGCGCCCTCCCGCCGGGGGTGTCGAAGAACCACGCATCACCCTCGTGCACCATCGGGCCACCGAGACCGGCCGCCCACTGCGGCAGGTTCGCTGGGTCGGCCACGAAGGCGTAGACGTCCGCCACCGGCCGAGCGATCTGGACGGCGAGGTGGACTGACGGCTGGCTCGGCGGGTGTTGCGACTCGGTCCCCATCCCGCCGATGCTGCCACTCGCCACCGACGCGGCAACCCGGGCAGAGCTCCCATCAGGTCGCGGGTTCGTCGTCGATGCGCGGGTTGCAACGCGCGGTCCGACGAGGAACCCGCGACTCCACGGCGTCTACGCCGGCGTCAGGATCACCAGCTCCCGGGTCGTGCGGGTCATCGCGACGTAGCGGTCGACGGCACCCTCGATCCCCTCGCCCCACGCGTCGGGATCGACGAGCACCACCAGGTCGAACTCCAGCCCCTTGGCGAGGTCGGCGCTGAGCGACAGCACGCGGTCCCGCGCGACGAAGGTCGGGTCGCCGATGACGCAGGCCGTCCCCTCGTCGTGCGTCGACAGCCACGCGTCGACGATCGCGTCCCGCTCGTCGGCCGACGCGGACCGCACGGGGACGCCGCCGGTCCGGATGGACGTGGGCACGTTCGCGTCGGGCAGTGCGGCACGGATCACGGGCTCGGCGACCGCCATGACCTCGCTCGGGGTGCGGTAGTTCACCGTCAGCGACGCGACGTTGATGCGGTCCAGCCCGACGCGCTGCAGCCGCTCGGTCCACGTCTCGGTGAACCCGCGCCGCGCCTGCGCCCGGTCGCCGACGATCGTGAACGACCGCGACGGGCAGCGCGCCAGCAGCATCTGCCACTCCGCGTCCGTCAGCTCCTGGGCCTCGTCGACCACGACGTGCGCGAACGGACCGGCCAGCGGGTCGGCGTCGGCGGTCGGCAGCAGGCCCGGGTCGACGAGGGCCTCCTGCAGGTCCTCGTGGCGCAGCATCTTCATGATCCCGAGCTCGGAGTCGTCCGTCGCGATCAGGTCGTCGACCACGTCCTTGATCCGTGAACGGTCCGCCGCCACCGCCGCGTCGTGCCGCTGCCGGCGCGCGGCTGCATCGGCGTCGCCCAGTCGTCGCCGGGCGGCGTCGAGCAACGGCAGGTCGCCCAGGGTCCAGGCCCGTGGGTCGTCGCGCTGGAGCAGCACGACCTCCTCCGGTGACAACCAGGGCGCGGACAACCGCAGGTAAGCCGGCACCGACCACAGGTCCGCCACCAGCTCGGTCGCCTCGAGCATGGGCCACGCGCGGTTCAGCGCCGCCCGGAGCCCGCGGTGCGCACGCAGCGCCGGCGCGAGCTGGTCGCCGACCACCCCCTCGTCGGACGCCTTGTCCACCAGGATCTCGACGAGCGCGTCGCGCACCTGCTCTCGGGCCTCGTTGTGCGGCGTGCCGGGATCGGGCGCCTCGAAGGCCTCGGCCCAGTCGTCGGCGCTCAGCCACAGGTCGGCCCACTCGGTCTCGACGAGCAGCTCCTCGGCCGGCGGGCGCTCCGAGAAGCGCACCGCGGGCTCGACGGCCGCGACCATCGCGGCCGACGACTTCAGCCGCGCCACCTCGGGATCGGCCTCGGGACCGGCCGATGCCCCCTCGGTGACGAGATCGCGCACCGTGCAGGTCCGCACCCCCTCCTCCCCCAGGCTCGGCAGCACGTCCTCGACGTACGCGAGGTACGGCTCGTGCGGACCGACGAGCAGCACCCCGCCCCGCCGGTGGCCCAGGCGCGGGTCGGAGTACAGCAGGTAGGCGGTGCGGTGCAGCGCGACGACCGTCTTGCCCGTGCCGGGGCCGCCGTCGACGACGAGCGCGCCCACCGAGTCCGCGCGCACGATCGCGTCCTGGTCGGCGGCGATCGTCGACAGCACGTCGCGCATCCGCGGCGAGCGGCTGGCACCCAGGCTCGCGATGAAGGCCGACTGGTCGTCGAGCGCGGCGGTCTGCTCGAGGCCCGCCTCGGTGAACGCCTCGTCCCAGTAGTCGGTGACGCGCCCACCGGTCCAGCGGTAGCGCCGCCGGCTCGCGAGCCCGCAGGGGTCCGCATGGGTCGCGGCGAAGAACGGCTCGGCGGCCGGGGAGCGCCAGTCGACGAGCAGCCGCCGGTCGGCGCCGTCGGTCAGCCCGAGCCGCCCGATGTAGACGGCCTCGCCGCCGTCCGCGGGGACGATCCGCCCCAGACACAGGTCGAGCCCGAACCGCCGCAGCGCCCGCAGCCGGCCGGTCAGGCGGTGGATCTCGGCGTCACGCTCCACGGCCGCCGTCCCGCCCCGGCCCGGGTTCCTGCGCACCTCGTCGAGCCGGGCGGCCAGGTCGGCCGTGGTGGCCTCGAGAGCCGACGCGATGGCAGCGAAGTGCGCCTCGTCGGCGGCGATCAGGGCCGACTCGGCCTTCGCGGCGAGCCGGTCGGGCAGCTGGAACGGGCGGAAAGGGGGGTCGTCAGCGCCGGTCGTCGGCAGGGTCACACGGGGCTCCACGGGAGGCAGGGTTCGATGCGAGCAGCGATTCTGCGCTCCGAGGGGGGCCTTGCGGCAAGACCCCCTGTGCTCTATATCTTGATAGTGGCGGGAGCGTTCCTCCCGCCTTCGTCGTGCCGGGTCCGCCGACCTCATGTCGGGCCGGGCAGGTCAGTGCGCCAGGTCAGTGCGGCAGGTCAGTGGGGTGGGTCCGGCGGGTGGAGAGCCGTCGAGGCCGTGCAGCCCACCTCGCCGGGCTGCAGCTGCACGGGTGCGACGACGACGTCGCGGACCACACCGTCCACCCGGGCCACCAGGACGCAGTCGTCGGGGCCGCCGGTCGCGACGCCGACGTCGGCACCGTCGACCGCCGCCGTGACGGCCGCCAGCGGTGCCGGCCCGTCCGCCGGTGCGAGCTCGGCCGTGACCTGTGCGGCGATCTGCTCCACGGACGGGACTCCGCCAGCGGGCAGATCACGGAGCACGGCGGTCGCCGCCTCGCGGGCGTTCGCGGCGACGACAGGGTCGGTCGACGGCGGCGGTGTCACGGGTGACGGCGTGGGCGGGCAGTCGACCGGCGCCGTGCCGTCCGCCGTGCCCCACTCGCCCACCTTGCCGTGGTGGTCGAACTCGACGTCGAAGCAGTAGGGACCCGGATCGGGTGGGTCGGGGACACCGAGGTCGATCTCACCGTCGTCCACCGGCGCGGGCAGCCGCACCGCGAACGTGAGCGTGCCGAGGTGGTCCTCCGCGGCGTCCGCGGTGATGCCGATCAGCTCGACGTCGGTAGGGCTCCCCGACCGGGTGGCGCCGACCCCGGCGTGGGCCGAGGCCGCGCGGGCGAACCCGTCGAGGTCGCGGGTGTAGGAGCTCATCGCCGGCGTGCGCAGCAGCTCCAGCAGCACCTCCCGCGCCTGGTCGGTGCCGTCCGCATCGTCGTCGCCGGAGCCCGTCGCGCAGGCACCTAGCAGGGCCAGCAGGCACATCGCACCCATCGCCCGGAACGTGCGGTCTGTCGCCTTCATCCCGACCACGCTATCGAACCGGCTGTGGACGCCCACCGTCCCGACCAGCTCGGCAACGACTTACACCGTGCCGTCAGGCGGCGACCGCGTCGCCGATCGGCCGGCTAGCGGCCGGCCCAGCGCATCGCGATGAGGTCGGCCTCCTCCGAGTCGAGGCCCTCCCGGAGCGGCCCGCGGCCCGGCGCGGCCCGCATGCCGTCGAGCAGCATCTGCAGGTAGCGGCGGTGGAGGCCCGGCCGCACGTCGGCGGCGTGCTCGGCCAGGCTCGTCACGAGCCACAACAGCATCAGGACGTCGGGCACGACCACCCCGTCGCGCAGGTCGCCCTCGGCCCGCGCCCGCTCGAAGAGACGTTCCATGACGTCGGCGATGCCCTGCGCGACGTCGGCACCGAACGCCACGCCGGCGCCCCCGAGCGCCACGTCCCGCAGGCCGAGGTTGTCGACGAGCCGGTCGGTGATCTGCTCGAGGAGCAGCTCCACCCCGTCCCAGGCGCGCAGCTCCTCATCGGCCCGCGCCGCGACCTCGAGGACCGCCTGCAACGGGTCGTCGAGCGCCGCCCGCATGAGCTCGGTCTTGTCGGTGAAGCGCCGGTAGACGGTCCCGACTCCCACCCCGGCGTGGTGCGCGACCTCGTTGAGGCCGACGTTGAGGCCTCGCTCGGCGAACAGCTCCCGCGCCGCCACGACGATGCGCGCGCGGTTCGCCTCGGCGTCACGCCGGAGCGCCGTGGGCTGCTGTGCGGGCGTGGCCGTGGTCATGGCACCAGCCTACGCCGAAGCGGATAGGTGCGATCTACTTCACAGCGGGTCACGGTGCACAGTCACCACCCGGCGACGTAGGCTGCCGGAAGCGGATGACCCCGCTCCACTTCTCCCACCGCCGGGCCTCCCGTCCGGCACGCCTGAAAGCGACTCCCCGTGGCTGAACTGCTGTACCGGCTGGGCCGGTTCTCCGCCCGACGCGCCTGGCTCGTCGTCTCCGCCTGGATCGCGATCCTCGTGATCGCGATCGGCGGCTTCGTCGCGTTCGGCGGCTCGCTGTCGTCCACGTTGTCGATCCCCGGCACCCCGACGCAGGAGGTCCAGGACCGCCTCGCCAAGGAGCTGCCCGCCGCGAGCGGAGGGACGGGGACCGTCGTCTTCCACTCGGCCGACGGCTCGCAGCTCACCGACGACCAGCAGCAGGGCCTCTCGTCGGCCCTCAAGGACGTCACGACGATCGACGGCGTCGCCCAGGTCGTCGACCCGTTCGAGACGACCGCGCAGCGCGACGCGCAGGCGGCCAAGGTCGAGGAGGGCAAGAAGCAGGCCGACGACGGCGCCGCGCAGCTCGACGCCGCGCAGAAGAAGATCGACGACGGCCGCGCCCAGCTCGAAGGGGCCGTTGCCCAGAACGGCAAGAGCGCGCAGACCACGGCGGCACTGGCCGAGCTCGACACCCAGCAGAAGGCGCTCGACGACAAGCGCGCCGAGCTCGAGGCATCCCAGCAGCAGCTGAAGACCGCGAGCGCGCTGCTCGCGATGTCGCAGGAGATCCGCACGGTCTCGTCGAACGGCGCCACCGCGATCGGGACGGTCGCCTTCACGCAGGACCTCATGTCCGTCACGCCGGAGACGAAGAAGGACGTCGTCGACACCATCGACGCCGGGCTGCCGGACGGCGTCGAGGCCGTGTACTCGAGCGACCTCACGCAGGAGACGCCGAGCGTCGGCGGTCCCAGCGAGATCATCGGCCTCGCGGTCGCGGCGATCGTGCTGGTCGTCATGCTCGGCACCCTCGTCGGCGCCGGCCTGCCGCTGCTCAACGCGCTGCTCGGCGTCGGCGTCGCGGTCGCGGGGGCTATGGCGCTGTCCGGGACCGTCGAGATGACGTCCGTGACACCGATCCTCGGCGCGATGCTCGGCCTCGCCGTGGGCATCGACTACTCGCTGTTCATCCTCAACCGGCACCGCCGCCAGCTCAAGGCGGGCATGCCCGTGCACGAGTCCATCGGGCTGGCCAACGGGACCTCCGGCAACGCGGTCGTCTTCGCCGGCAGCACCGTGCTGATCGCGCTGGTCGCGCTCAACGTCACCGGCATCCCGTTCCTGGGCCTGATGGGGACGGTCGCGGCCGGTGCGATCCTCGTCGCCGTCCTGGTCGCCACCACCATGACGCCCGCCCTGCTCGGCCTCCTGGGCACGCGCATCCTGCGCAAGAAGGAGCGCGACGCGCACCAGAGCGCGCCCGTCGCGCACGCACCCGCGACCCCGATGAAGACCGGCCGTGCCGTCGTGCGCATCGTCGTCGGCGTCGCCGCGCTCGTCGTGGTCGCGATCCCCGCGTTCTCGATGCGCCTCGGCCTGCCGACCGGCGCCTCCGAGGCGACCGACTCCTCGCAGTACCAGGCGTACACCATCACCGCCCGCGACTTCGGCGAGGGCGCCAACGGCCCGCTCGTCGTCGTCGCCGACCTGCCCGGCGGCGCCACCGGCGACGACCTCACGGCCGCCCAGGCGACCATCGGCGGCGCCATCAAGGACGCCGACGACGTCGTCGCCGTGGCGCCCGTCGGCGCCAACAAGGCCGGCACGGTGCTGGTCTTCCAGGTGGTCCCCCGCGAGGGCCCCGACTCGGAGTCCACCGAGCAGCTCGTCCACACGCTGCGCGACACCACGGTCAAGGTCGGCGACGAGACCGTGCCGCTGGCGGTCGCCGGCAGCGCGAGCGCCAACATCGACATCTCGGAGAAGCTGTCCGACGCGCTGCCGATCTACCTCGCGGTCGTCATCGGGCTGTCGTTCCTCATCCTGGTCCTCGTGTTCCGCTCCCTGCTCGTGCCGCTCGTCGCGACCGGCGGGTTCGTGCTCTCGCTGTTCGCGGCCCTGGGTGGCGTCACGGCGGTCTACCAGTGGGGCTGGCTGCCCTCGGTGTTCGGGGTGCAGAACCCGGGCCCGGTGCTGAGCTTCCTGCCGACCCTGCTCGTCGGCATCCTGTTCGGGCTGGCGATGGACTACCAGCTGTTCCTCACGTCGGGCATGCGCGAGGCGTACGCACACGGAGCGCCCGCGCGCCAGGCCGTCGCCGAGGGTGTGCGGGCCGGCCGCACGGTCGTCACGGCCGCCGCGATCATCATGATCTCCGTGTTCGGCGGGTTCATGTTCTCGGGCGAGTCGACCATCCGGCCGCTCGGGTTCGCGCTGGCCTTCGGTGTGCTGGTCGACGCGTTCCTCATGCGGATGCTCATCATCCCGGCGGTCATCCACCTGGCCGGCGACAAGGCGTGGTGGCTGCCGCGCTGGCTCGACCGGCTGCTGCCCGACGTGGACGTGGAGGGCGCCAAGCTCGAGCGGCACCACCAGGTGGCCGCGGCGGACGGTCCCGAGCCTGAGCCGGCGCGAGCCTGACCAGACACGGTCGATGCCCGCGAGCGCCTGGTGCGCTCGCGGGCATCGTCGTCTCCGGGGGCGTGTCGGTGGCCGGTGCCAGAGTGTTCCGATGAAAACCATCACACGCATGCAGCCGGCCGGGCTCGTCGTGAGCCCGGCGTTCAGCCACGTCGCCGTCGTCCCCCCGGGCGCCGCGACCATCTACGTCGGCGGCCAGAACGGCGTCGACGACACCGGGGCCGTGGTGTCCGACGACGTCGCCGAGCAGTCCCGCCGCGCGGTCGAGAACGTGGGCACGGCGCTCGCGGCCGTCGGGGCTACGTTCGACGACGTGGTCCAGTGGACCGTGCTCATCGACGCGGACGCCGACATCCGCGCGGCGTACGGCGCGATCGCGCCGCTCATCGCGACGTCGGGCCCGCCGCCCCTCGTGACGGCGGCGCGGGTGGTCGGCCTGGCTGTGCCGGGGGCGATCCTCGAGGTCGCGGCCGTGGCAGCGGTCGTGCCGCGCTGAGCTGTCGGGGCGTGGCCGGGATGTCGTGGCCCGGTTCAGGCGGCGTGCGCGTGCGGGCGGTGGCCACCCACCCAGGACCGGACGACCGGGCGGCGCACCCTGCGCCCGACGTGCCGCCCGGCGGAATCGGACCGCGCCTGCGCGACGCGGTGCAGCTCGGCCGCGCGGATCGCCTCGGCCGTACGCTGCTCGTAGAGCACCTCGGCGGCGAATGCCTTGTCGTAACCCATGATCGGCTCCTCGGTCCCGGCCGGACCCCTGCGGTTCGGCCACGACATCGAGCCTCGCGTCCCAGGTGGGGGCGCCACATCGGGCAGGTGCCCAGTCCTGGCGTGCCGCGGCATACCTAGGAGCCCTTCGCTGTCCCTAGGCATGCTCAGGCCTCGCGTCATGGTCAGGCCCCTGGGCGTGCTCAGACCCCGAGGCGCGCCCAGGCCGCAGCGCTCAGGCCGCGAGCCCGTGGGCGCCCGCGCACCGCACCGCGTCCGGCACGCCTCAGCGGATGCGCAGCGCCTGGCCGAGCGACTCGCGACGCCGGGCCGACGACTCGCCCGCGACGACGGCCACGACCGTCGCGACCAGCAGCACGGCGGGCACTGCCAGCCACCACGGCGCCACCACGTGCGGATCCACGGACTGCCCCGTGACCAGCCTCAACGCCAGCGGCGCCACGACCGCACCCGCCACCAGCGCACCGATCAGCGTGCCGCCCAGCGCCGCGACCAGGGTGGCCGGCAGCAGCTCGGCGGCCGCCACCCGCGGCGAGTCCCGTCGGCGCAGGCCCAGCACCCGAGCCGTCGCCAGCGACCGCGCGCGCCCCGGCGCCGTCGCGGCCGCACCCAGGACCACCAGCAGAACGGCCCACCCGGCGGACACGCTCGCGACGAAGATGGCGAGCGACGTCAGGGCACCGGTCAGCGGGTCCGCCCGCCGCTCCGCGAGCCACTGCTCACGGGTGAGCGTCGTCGTCCCCGTGCCGGTCGTGCGCGCCGCGGTCGCAGCGCGGGGACCCACGACCCACACGGTGTTCGGGTCCGCGACGTCCGCACGGTCCGACGACGAACCAGCGGTCCCCGCAGTGGCGTCCGCGTCCCGCGCGGCCGCCGCAGTCACGACCGCGGCGAGCGCCGCCCGGTCCACCACGACGGTGGGTCCCGCAGGCGTGCCGTCGGGCTGCTGCGCCGGTAGCGCCGGGACGCGGCCGACCGGGTCGAGATCGACCGTCACGTTCCCCCACCGCAGGGAGACCCGATGGCCGAGCAGCGCACCGTCGACGAGCGCGGGGAGGGCGGCGGAGCTCGGACGGCCCGCCTCGGTCGACGCGTCGGCCAGCCGGCCGAGGCCCGGTGCCGCCCCGAACGGAGTGCCGGCGAGCAGCCTCGCGTACGCGGTCGGGTCCACGGCCAGCACCCGCACCTCGGGCGATCCGCGCACCCCGAAGACCTGGACCCCTTCCTGGACGCGACCCACGGCCACCGCCGCCACACCGTCCGCGCGAGCCAGCCGCTCCGCGACGTCCAGCAGCGTCGGATCGGGCGACGGCGTCCGCACCAGCGCGTCCGCGCCGACGACGTCCCACGCGCCCTGCGCCTGCCCGGCCCGCGCGGTCGCGACGAGCGTGCCGGCGAGCGCGGCGAGGGCGACCACGACGACGAGCGCGACGAACGGCAGGACCGATCGCCCGGAGCGGGCTCGCGCCGCAGCCAGGAGCGGGCCGGCGCGGCGGGACCGGCGGGCGATCCGCAGCGCGCCACGCAGCAGCGGTGGGACGGCGTGCCAGAGCAGCACCGCGCCCGCGCCGGCGACGAGCACCGGCGCGGCCGCGAGCAGCAGGTCCCCCGCGTCGGAGGCCGACAGGACGCCGCGTCGGCGCAGGACCGCCAGCGCGGCCGCGGCGAGCACGACCAGGGCGACCTCCGCCGACACCCGCCGCACGGCCCGCACACGTCCCGCGAGGCGCCGCTGGTGCAGGTCGGTCGACACGCGGCGGGCCTCGCTGCGCGCGGCCGTGGCCATCGCGAACCCGGGCGGCACGAGAACACCGACGACCACGACGACGGCGACCCACGGCCACGTCACGGGCCCGGGCGCCACGAGCAGGCCGACTGCGACCCCCACCGCCGCACCGAGCCCGACGACGACCGCAGCCTCGACGCCGGACCGCCGGGCGACGTCCCCCAGGCTCGCGCCGCGGGCTCGGACCGTGCGCAGGACCTCGGCCCGGCGCCGCGCGAGGAGCTCGGCCGCGACCAGCAGCACCAGCGCTGCGCCGCTCGCCAGCCCGGTCAGCAGCACGCCGGCCTGCGACCTCGTCGCCGCCACGCGCTCGCGTGCCTGGGTGAGCACGGCGTCGAGCTGGGTCGTGACCCGCGGCGAGGGGGGCGGTGCCTGCAGGGTCGCCGGGTCCGCCTCGAGGGCGGCGAGCCGGCGCACGAGCGCGCCCGAGCCGGCGTAGTCGACCGCGCCGGCGTCGACCGGGAACCGGAACGTCCGCGTGACCCCATCGGGTTCGAGCGCGGCACGGGCGGCGGGCAGCGAGGCCGCCGACAGCAGCCCGGCCACGACTGTGGTCGGCGCGTTCGCCGCGCCGCCCACCTGGGGATGCAGAACCTGAGGGAGCGCCGACCACACGGGGGCACCAGGGTCCGTGGGTTCGAACACCCCGGTGATCAGCACCGGCAGCGCCGAGTGGTCGGGCTTGATCGCCGTGATCGTGTCGCCCGCGCCGACACCGAGCGTCCGGGCCACCGCGTCGGACAGCGCGAGCTGCACGGCGCCGTCCGCCCCGGGTGCCCCCGGGGCGGATCCGGCCGACCAGCGCACGGCGGGCTCGGACCCGGCCCACAGGTAGGTCATCCACAGGACGCCGCCGGCCGGGACCCGGGCGGTGCTGACACCGAGGTCGGTGCTGGTGGCGGCGGCCGTGGGAGGTCCGAACACGGGCTCGAGCGACCTCGGCATCGCCGCGACCGTCGCGCGCGCCGCGTCGTCGACGCTCGAGACGGTGTCCGACGCGTCCGCGGTGGCGTCGGAGTTGCCGGGACCGTAGGTGGAGGTCACGACGAGGTCGGCGGGCGGGTCGGCGTCCGCGACGGCTGACCGCACCGCGCTGTCGGCACCGTCGGCCAGCCGCGTCGGCACGGCGACCGTGATGGCGACCGTGAGCGCGACGACGACCATCGTGACGAGCAGCGGCCACAGGTCGGCGCGGGCGACGCGCCACGCCGCCCTCACGTCGTGCCGTCCATCCGTAGCCGCGAGATCGTCGCCCGACGTACCGCCCGCGCCGCCAGCGGGACGATCACGAGCGAGCAGGCGAGGAGCAGCCCGACGACCGTCGCCAGCTGGGCCGCCCACGGCCACCGGACCACGGCACCGGGGACCGGCGGCAGCCCGTGGGCCGAGACGGCGAGCAGCGGTCCGACGGCCCAGCACGCGAGCGCGCCGACGACGGCGCCGGCCAGGACCGGCAGCCCGGTGAGCACCGCCTGCTCGACCAGGACGGAGGTGCGGACGGACCGCCGCGACGCGCCCAGACCGCGCAGGCGCGCGACGTCGACCTCGCGGGCGTCGAGCGCCGTCGTGGCGTGCAGCGCGGTCCCGGCCGTCGCGAGCACCAGCGCGGCGACGACCAGGAGCCCGATCGCCGCTCGCTGGGCGGCGCGCAGAGGCCCGTCGACGGCCTCGTGCGCCGCCGCGGCGAGTGTCGTCACAGGCCCGACCCCCTGGGCCTCGAGCGTCGCGGCGGCGCGGGCGGGGATCACACCGCCCACCCACCACGCGTCGGTGAGCCCGTCGAGGCTTCCGCGGCTCAGGGCGGCGCGGGACAGCGCGTCCTCGTCGGCCAGGAGCGCCATGGCGCGCGGCTGGGACGGGACGTAGGGCGTGATCGCACGCACCGTCGCGGGCACGAGCGTGACGCCGAGCGAGAGCTGCACCCGGTCCCCCACCCTCAGCCCGAGCGCGTCCGCGAGGCGCGTCGAGACCGCCACCGGCACGCCGTCGACGGGCTGGAAGGCGAGCGCGGTCAGCACCCCCTCGGTCCAGTACAGGCCGGGCAAGGAGGCGGTGCCGGCGAGGGTCAGCCGCGCACCGTCGGGCACGGCCGCGGCGGTGATGCGGTCCAGCGACGCGACGACGTAGTCGGTCGTGGTCGCAAGGGCGGACGACCAGGTCCCGGGCGTGAGGGTCGCGCCGCGCACCGTCACGTCGAGCGAGTACGGCACCTGACGGTCCTGCTCGTAGTCCGCCTCGCCCGTGGCCGTGAGTCGCGCGTCCACGGCCACCACGCGCACCTCGGGCGGCACGGCGACGGCGAGGGCGTGCGGGGCGTCGTCGAGGGGTGCCGTCCCGACGGGGAGCGTGGCGCGCGCGCCGTCGCGGTCCTGCACGACGAGGCTGAGGGCGACGTCGATCGAGACGTGCTCCCCGGCGGACCCGGTCACCACCAGGTCAGCGCCGGGGCCGGCCAGCTGCAGACCCCCGACCGGTCCGGCGGGGGCCAGGCCCGCCGTGGTCCGCGTCCACCCGCCCGCCGGCGGCCGACCCCGCAGGAGCCCGTCGGCGTGCCGCGTGTCGAGCGCGACCAGCCGCACGGCCTGGTCCCCGCGCTGCGCCCGCGAGCCGAGCGTCACGTTCCGGCTGGTGACGGGGCTGACGCGCCCACCGGTCGCCGCGCGCAAGGCGTCTCCCCCGCCGAGCGACTCGACGTGGCTCGGCACGGACAGGTCGGTACCCACCGCTGCCGCCGCCTGGTCACGCTGGGACTGCGTCCACGTCGCGGCGAACCCGACGCCGAACGTCGCGCACGCGGTGGCCAGCACCACCAGGAACGCGGCCGCGGTCCCCTGCGGTCGTCGGGCGACGCCCCACGCGGCGAGCGGCAGCGCCAGCGACCGGGCGGACGCGGCGCGCGCGTCGGCCCTCCGCGCGAGCAGGGGGAGCGGGCGGAGCGCGAGCGCCGCACCGGCGAGCAGGCACAGCACGGGCCCGACGACCAGGACAGGGTCGGCGACCGCGCCCGTCGCGACACCGTGGTCGCGCAGCTGCAGGTAGGCGAGCACCGCGAGCGCGACGAGCACCAGGTCGGCGCCGGAGCGGACCACCACGCCGACGCGGTCGTCGCGAAGACCGCGCAGGGGCCGCGACCGCAACCACGGCACGACGAGCAGGGCGCCCAGGGCCAGCGCCACGGCGGCGACGACGAGGACGAGCGGAACGATCCCGCCGTCGGGGATGCCCACGGGCCCCAGACCGACGGCGTCGCCGAGCGACCGGAACAGCACGAGCGCGAGCACCGTGGCCGGCGGCACGCACAGCACGACGAGCACGACGGCCTCGCCGGCCGCCTGGGCGACCAGGCGCCCGCGGCTCGCCCCGCGTGCCATGAGCAGCGCGGCCTCGGGCGCGCGCCGGGCTGCGACCATCCGCGCCGCCAGCAGCACGGCGGTCGCGGCGAGCGCACCGCCGAGCAGCGCCACCGCGAGGACGCCCGAGCTCGTCACACCCCGCTGCTCCCGCGCGCCGTCGAGCGTCCGGACGAACGGCAGGTCGGGCACGACGTTCTGCGCCCGGGCACCGAGCGCGCTGCCCAGCTCGCCCTCCAGCGCGTCGGCGGCGGTCCCTGCCCGGGCGACGTCGGCCGCGCTCGCGCCCGACAGGTCAGGGTGCACGCCGATCGTCACCCGACGGAACGAGACGTCGCTGCCGGCCAGCGTGCCGCGCGCGACGACGAACGGCCCGTAGGCCGGGATGAAGCCGCGGTAGTTCGGGCTCGTGCCTGCGCCCTGCAGCGGGTCCTCGTCCCACCCGGCACCGGGGCGCGGCACGAAGGTGCCCACCACCGTCCGCTCCCGACCACCGCCGCCGGGCTCGGCCGCGAGCGACGTCGCGCTGCCCACGTCGAGCCGCAGCGCCTTCGCAGCCGTCGCCGGCACCGCGACCTCCCCCGCCGCGTCGGGCCAGCGACCGGAGACGAGCGTCGCCCGGGTGGCCGGGTCGTCGAGGTCGGCGAGGTACCCCAGACGCAGGCCGCCACCGCCGGACGGCAGGTACTCCATGACGGTCGACGACCAGGTCGTGGTCGTCGTCGGGAGAAGGCCGAAGACGCCCGTGAGCAGGGACGTCGCCTGCGCGACCGCCTCGTGCGGGTCCCGGGCGGTCGTCGCGACCAGCTCGTCGACGGTGTCGGCGGGGTCGTCGGGGAAGCCGATCGCCACGCCGACCTGGACGTCGGCGGCGGGCGCGCGGACCACCGCGAGCTGCAGCGCGCGCTGCGGGGAGGCCGTCGTCAGCATCACGCACACCCCGACCAGCGCCGAGCCCGCGACCATCACCGCCAGCACGGCCGCGAGCACCCCGATCTGGGCGAGCCCGCGCCGTCGGACGAGCTCACCCATGCCCGGCGTCCTCCACCAGCCGGCCGTCCACCAGGTGCACAGCGCGGTCCGCGAGCGCGATCATCACCGGGTCGTGCGTCGCCACGAGCGCGGTCATCCCCTCCGCCTCGACCACGCCGCGGATCAGCGCCATGACGGACAGGCCCGTCTCGCTGTCGAGCTGGCCGGTGGGCTCGTCGGCCACCAGCAGGCGTGGCGACGCGGCGAGCGCCCGGGCGATCGCGACCCGCTGCTGCTGGCCGCCCGAGAGCTCGTCGGGGCGCTGCAGCGCGTGCGCGGACAGCCCGACGAGGTCGAGCAGCAGCTCGACGCGGCGCTCCCGGTCGGCCGCGGGGGCCTCGTGCAGGCGCAGCGGCAGCCCCACGTTCTCCGCGGCGGTCAGCACCGGTATCAGGCCGAACGTCTGGAAGACGAACGCGACCCGCTCGCGGCGCAGCTCGTCCTGACCGTCCTCCGTGAGGGTGGCCACCTCGGTGCCGTCCACCAGCACGCTGCCCTCGTCGGGCCGGTCGAGGCCGCCGACGAGGTTGAGCAGCGTGGTCTTCCCCGACCCGGAGCGCCCGACGAGGGCGACGAGCTCCCCGGGCGACACGTCGAGGTCGACGCCGCGCAGCGCGTGCACGGCGGAGCGGCCCTGACCGAACGTGCGGTGCACGCCCCGGACGTGCACCTCCGCACCGGCCGTCAACGCGGGCTCCCGTCGGGCCGGACGCTCACGTGGTCGCCCTCGAGCGCGATCCGCACGCGTCGGGTCAGCTCGAGCGCCTCGCGGTACTCCCGTGGCACCTGCACGCGCCCGGCACGGTCCATCACCGCGTACTCCTCGTGCGTGACGTCGCCGTCGGCGTCCCGGCGCAGCACCTCGCTGCTGGTTCGCCCGTCGCGGATCGCGACCGTGCGCTCCACCTGCGCGCTCACCGACGGGTCGTGCGTGACGACGACGACGGTGGTGCCGGCCTCCCGGTTCGCGGTCCGCAGCGCGTCGAACACCTCCTGGGACGTCGTGGTGTCCAGCTCCCCGGTCGGCTCGTCGGCCAGGAGGAGCTGCGGCTCGTTGGCGAGCGCGGTGGCGATCGCGACGCGCTGCTGCTCGCCGCCCGACATCTCCCGCGGCATCCGGTCGGCCACGTGAGCCACCCCGAGCAGGTCCAGCAGCTCGCCCGCCCGCGCCGACCGGCGCCGCCGGCGCGTGAACGTCATGGGGGTCGTGACGTTCTGCCGGGCGGTCAGGTACGGCAGCAGGTTGCGCGACGTCTGCTGCCAGACGACCCCGACCATCTGCTGGCGGTACGCCACGCGGTCGCGCGAGCTCATCGCCATGAGGTCCCACCGCCCGACGCGCGCCCGCCCGGCCGTGGGTGCGTCCATGGCGGACAGCAGCGCGAGCAGCGTGGACTTGCCGGACCCGCTGGCGCCGACGAGCGCGATCATCTCGCCCGCGTCGACGAGCAGGTCGAGACCCTGCAGAGCCTGCACCTCGACGCTGCCGGTCTGGTAGATCCGCACCAGGTTGTCGCAGACGACGAGCGCGTCGTGGCCGAACGCAGGTGTGGGCGCGCCGCGGCCGCCCAACGCCTCGAGCGTGCTGTCGGACACCACCGGCTCCCTCGTCGGACGGATCTGCACCGGAAGAGTAGGCCCCCACGGCGCCCACGAGCCGCAGGCCGCCGGGTGGGAAGTTGCCGTGCCCGCCGCCGCGGCGCAGGCTGAGGTGGTGATCGACCGCGCCGCCCACCGTCCAGCTCGGTCGTGAGGGCGGCGGACCGGCGCCCGGGTGCCGCGTCGGGCGGGACGCTGCGGGCCGCGGCGGGCGGTCTCGTCGCCCTGACGCTGGCGACGTTCGTCGCGGTCACCACCGAGATGGTGCCGGTCGGCCTGCTGCCGCAGATCAGCTCGGACCTCGACGTCACCGAGTCGGTGGCCGGCCTGCTGGTGACCGTCTACGCGTTCATGGTCGCCGCGCTCGCGGTGCCGCTGACGATCGGCACCCGGCGTCTGCCTCGCAAGGGCCTGCTCATGGGGACGCTGGTCGCCTACACCGTGAGCAACGCCCTCGTCGCCCTCGCGCCGTCCTTCGCCCTGGTCGCCGCGGGCCGCGCGCTGGGCGGCCTCGCGCACGCGCTGTTCTTCTCGCTGAGCATCGCGTACGGGTCCCGCCTGGTCGCGCCGCAGTTCACCGGCAGGGCGCTCGCGCTGGTCACCGCGGGTGCGTCAGCGGGCTTCGTGCTGGGGGTCCCCCTGTCGACGACGCTCGGCAACGCGGTCGGCTGGCGCAACGCCTTCGCGGTGCTGGCCGGCGGCTGCGCGCTCGCGACGGTCCTCGTCGCAACCCTCCTGCCCGGTGTGAGCAGCGACGACGCCCCGCCCGCCGACCACTCGCGGCGCGACCGACGGGCCGCCCTCACGGTCGTGACCGGCACCAACGCGCTGACCTACCTCGCGCAGTACACGATCTACACCTACGTCTCGCTGCTCCTGCTCGGCACCGGGCTGCACGAGGCGGCCGTCGGGCCCGTCCTGCTGGGGCTCGGTGCTCTCGGGATGGTCGGGACGGCCGTCGCCGCGTCCTTCCTGGACCGGGCACCCCGGCGCGGGACACTCGCGGTGCACGCCCTGATGGCGGCCGCGCTTCTGGCGCTCGGGCTCGTCTTCCCGGCGCGGGCCGAGGTGCTGGTCGCCGTCGCCGCGTGGTCCGGGGCGTTCGGCGCCATGGCCTCGGTGTTCCAGACGGCCGCGATCCGCACGCGGGGGGCGTCGCCCGACGTGATCGGCGCGCTGGTCAACGCGACCGCGAACATCGGCATCGGCGGTGGCGCCGCGCTGGGTGCCGCCGTGCTGTCCGGTCCCGGGCTCGGCACGCTGCCGTTCGTCGCCGCCGCGCTGGCGGCCGTGAGCCTCGTCGTCGTGCTCGTGGCGCGGCGCGCGTTCCCGGCACGCCCCGAGCCGGCACAGGTGTCCGACGTGCAGACGTCCGACGTGCAGGAGACCCCGGCCTCCCCGCACGCCGAGCTCTGACGACGGGCGTCGTCAGCGCCGTCAGCGCCGGCAGCGCCGTCAGTGCCGTGAGTGCCCGACGACCTCCGCGAGGAACGCGTCGACCGCCCGCAGGTAGTCCTCGGGCCGGTCGCGGCGCACGCAGTGGCCCGCTCCCGCGACCACGACCGTCTGCACCAGGTCGTTGTGCAGCTCGTCGGCCCGCGGTGCCATGGGAGCGACCTCTGGCAGCACGAGCAGGGTCGGGACCGTGAGCGCGTTGAACAGCTCCTCCCAGGCGGGGTCGCCCAGGTAGAGCCCGCGGCGCAGGTACGCGCGGTCAACGAGCGGCTTGACGGCGGCCCACGCCTCGATCTCGGTGCGCGTCCACGGCGTCTCGCGCAGCGCCTTCTCGATCTCGCCCGCCGGGTCGGCCGTGACGGCCTCGACGAACGCCAGGTTCTGCTCGATGAACACGGGGTCCAGTCGCGTCCCGTCCGGCTTGGCAGGGTCCTCGAGCACGAGCGCGCGCACGAGGTCCGGGCGCGCGAGGGCGGCGCGCAGGCCGAGGATGCCGCCCAGCGAGTGCCCGACGAGCACGACGGGGCGGTCAGGTGCCGCTACCTCGTCGAGCAGTGCCAGCAGATCGGCGAGCAGCACGTCCGGGGCGTCGTCGAGCTGGTCCGGCTCGAACCGCGGCGACTCACCGTGACCGCGCAGGTCCGGTGCGACGACGTCCCACGCGTCGGCCCAGTGCGCCACGAGGTCGGGCCAGTTGGTGCCCGCGTCGGTCAGACCGTGCACCAGCACGACCGTCGGGGCGTCGGGGTTGCCGTACCGGTGGATCGTCAGCGGCTGCACGGCTCCGGAGCCTAGCGGGCGTCGGCGCGTCATTCCTGGTGAGGTCCGCACGATCGATCCGCGGGGGTCATGATGGCGGGATGACCGCCCTGACCAGCGCGCAGCTCCTCGACGTCTACACCGACCTGCACCGTCACCCCGAGCTCGCGTACGCCGAGCACCGCACCGCGGGCATCGCCGCGGCGGCCCTGCGCGAGCGCAGGTTCGAGGTGCACGAAGGGATCGGCGGCACCGGCGTCGTCGGTGTCCTGACCAACGGCGACGGACCGCGCGTGCTGCTCCGCGCCGACATGGACGGGCTGCCGGTCGCCGAGCGCACGGGCCTGGACTACGCGTCGACGGACACCACGACGACCGTCGACGGCGTCGCGAGCGGGCTCATGCACGCCTGCGGGCACGACGTCCACGTGACCTGCCTGATCGGTGCCGCGTCGGAGCTCGCGGACCGGCGCGACGAGTGGAGCGGGACGCTGCTCGCCCTGTTCCAGCCCGCCGAAGAGGTGGGCAGCGGCGCGCGCACGATGCTGGCCGACGACCTCTACGACCGGATCGGCGGCGCGCCGGACATCGTGCTCGGGCAGCACGTCATGCCGTTCCCCGTCGGGACCGTGAACCTGACGCCCGGGGTCGCCATGGCGGCCGCGGACTCCCTGCGCATCGTGCTGCACGGCAAGGGCGGCCACGGGTCGAGCCCGGAGGCGACCGTCGACCCCGTGCTGATGGCGGCCGCCGTCGTGATGCGGCTGCAGGGGATCGTGGCCCGTGAGGTGGGCGCCACCGAGTCGGCCGTCGTCACCGTCGGCTCCCTGCGCGCGGGCACCCAGGCCAACATCATCCCGGACCGCGCGGAGCTGCTGGTCAACGTGCGCTCCTTCACCGAGGACGTCCGCACGCGCGTGATCGCCGCGATCCACCGCATCGTCGAGGCGGAGTGCGCCGCGTCGAACGCCCCGGCAGCACCGGAGTTCGAGTCCATCGCGTCGTTCGGCACCACGGCCAACGACATCGACGCGTCCGCCCGCACGCGCGCGGTCCTGGCGGAGGTGCTCGACGAGCACCGGGAGGCGATCGAGACCGCCGGCAGCGCGCCCGCCGTCTTCTCGCTGCCCCCGCTGGCCGGGAGCGAGGACGTCGGCGAGCTCGCGACGGCCTCGGACGTGCCGCTCGTCTACTGGAACCTGGGCGGCTGGGACCCGTCGGCGTTCGCCGGCGTGAACCTCGCGGCGGCCACCGGCATGGGTTCGCTCCCCCCGGGCGTGGCCCCCAACCACTCCCCGTTCTTCGCGCCCGTCCCGCAGCCCACCCTGGACCTGGGCGTCGCCCTGCTCGTCGGCGCGGCCCTGGACCGCTTGGGGTAGCTACGTCCGCGACCCCCTGCGCGGTGTCGCTACGTCACCATCTTCCCGCGCAGCTCGATCGCGATCTCGGACGCATCGAGGTTGGCCAGCGCGCTCTCCAGCACGTCGGCGTCGAACGTGCCGTTGTCCCGCGCGTCCAGCAGGGCCGTGCGCTGGGCACCGAGCACGGCGAGGCGGTGGCTGCGCGAGGCCGCGAACCCCGCGCGGCTCTGGTCGTGCACCCCGGGCGGCTCGGGAATCTGCTCGGAGGCCTCGCGCAGGAGGTCGAAGATGCGCGCCTGCTCAGACTGCGCCTGATCGGACGCGGCCTGCTCGGCGTCCGTGCCCTCGTCGCCCCGGCTGATCCAGCGAACCAGCGGTCCGATCGTGCCGCCCTGCACCACCAACGACAGGAGCGCCACGGCGAACGCGACCAGCACCAGGACGGGTCGCTGCGGGGTGTCGGCGGGCAGCGTCTGCGCCGCCGCCACGGTCACCGCGCCGCGCATGCCCGCCCACACCACCACCGTCCCGTCCCGCCACCCCAGAGGCTGGCGGCGGAAGTACTCGATGTCAGCCAGACCGCGGGTCACCCGCACCGAGAACCGGTCCAGGTCGCTCTCCTTGAGCGTGCGGCCCGGCCGTGTGTTGAGCTCGTCGAGGGTCGCCTGACGACCGTCGTCGGACTGCATCTTGACCTGCATGTCCTCGAGGCGGTCCTGCATCCCGACGTACCGGCGCGACTTGGCCCCGAGCGCGGCGAGCAACGGCGCGATGTAGGCCGCGCGGACCACGACCGTCAGCACCAGAGCACCAACCGCCACCAGGACGGCGGTGCCCACGCCCGCGTGGTGGTCCTCGACGTCGGTGACGATCGACTTGATCTGCACCCCCATGGTCAGGAACACCGCGCCCTCGAGCACCAGCTCCACGGTGCGCCAGTTCTGCGAGTCGGACAGGCGGTTGCGCGGCGAGAGGTCCCGGGGTGCCCGGATGCCGGTGACGAGACCCGCGATGACGGCGGCGACGAGCCCGGACGCGCCGATCGCCTCGGCGGGGATCGACGCCACGAACGGCACCGTGAAGGAGATGACCGTGTTGACCGTGGGGTCGGTGACACGTCGTCGGACCAGCAGGTTGCCGCGCCCTACGGCCCAGCCGACGATCACCGCCACGACCACCGAGTACACGAACGTGCCCAGCGTCCGCCACACCGAGAAGGAGACGGCCGCCGCGGCGATCGACGTGCGCAGCAGCACCAGGGCCGTCGGGTCGTTGAGCAGGCTCTCGCCGTCGAGCATCGCCACGACCCGCTTGGACACGGGCGTCTGCTTGATGATCGACGTCGCCACCGCGTCCGTCGGGCTGACGACGGCACCCAGCGCGACGCCCCATGCGAAGCCCAGGTCGGGGATGGCGACGACGAAGAACAGCCCGAGCAGCAGCGAGCTGGCCAGCACCAGCAGCACCGACAACCCGCTGATGGCCCCGAACTCGCGGCGGAAGTTCATGGTCGGCATCGACACCGCCGACGAGTACAGCAGCGGCGGAAGCACGCCCGCCAGGATGAGCTCGGGGTTGATGGCGACCGAGTCGAACACCGGCAGGAAGCTCGCGCCGACGCCGATCAGCACGAGCATCAGCGGCGCCGCGACCCGCAGCCGGGGGCCCAGGACAGCCGCGGCCGCGATCACCAGCAGCGCCCCGACCACGACCAACAGCTCGCCCATCGGCCCAGACTGGCAGGTGAGGTGCCGTGTCGCAGCCCGCTCGTAGGCTTGCCGTGAGCTGACGGGACTCCGACGACCCGTCAGGCCCGACCGGGGGGACCACGATGGCGCACCGCATCTTCGGCACGAGCTTCGCGAGCATCTACGCGCTCTACGTCGCCAAGGTCGAACGCAAGGGGCACACGCAGGACGAGGTTGACGAGGTCGTGCGGTGGCTCACGGGCTACGACGACGAGGGGCTGCGCCGGACCATCGCGGACGAGGACGACCTGGAGACGTTCTTCGCCCGGGCGCCGCGCCTCAACCCGAACGCGTCCCTGATCACCGGCGTGATCTGCGGCCTGCGGGTCGAGGAGATCGACGACCCGCTGATGCAGCAGATCCGCTACATGGACAAGCTGGTCGACGAGGTCGCGCGCGGCAAGAAGATGACCTCGATCCTGCGCTCTCCGGCCTGACCTCAGCCCCTCGACCTGCCGCGTCCTCGCGCTCGCGAGCGCGTGCGCGCCACTGCGCCGATCAGGCGAAACGCTGGCCGCCGGACCCAGACTGCGCCGCGGTGCTGCATCATCAGCCCAACGACTCGAGGGGGCACGATGGCGAAGGCGACGGCTCGACTCCTGATCGGGGGTGTGCGGTCGCTCAGCGCGGTGAGCCGCCTCACCCCGGCCACGTTCCTGACGGCGGCGCGGCACAGCGGCCCGCTGCTGACGGCGGCGGGACCACGGGCGGCGGCGCAGACGATCCTCGAGGCGTACGAGCGCGTTCCTGCGTACCGCCAGTTCCTCGATGCGCGCGGCGGCCTGCCCCCGCGGCGGCACGGCGAGAGCGCGGCGCAGTGGGTGGCGACGGTGCCGACGACCAGCAAGTCCAGCTACATCGACGCGTACCCCATGATCGAGCGGTGCTGGGACGGTCGGCTGCCGGCGCGCGGCGTCGAGATCGACGAGTCCGCCGGGTCGTCGGGCGAGCCGTACCAGTGGGTGCGCTCCACCGACGAGCTGCACGAGGTGCACCGCACGCTCGAGCTGCTGGCCGGCTACCTCCTGGACCACGGTCCGCGCGCGGACCCCGCGCGCCGGCTCGTCACGATCAACGCGTTCTCGATGGGCGCGTGGGCGACGGGCACCAACGTGTCGGCCGCCCTCAAGCGCAAGGGGGTGCTCAAGAGCTGCGGGCCCGACGTGCCGAAGATCCTGTCGGTCCTGACGCTGTTCGGTCCCGGCCCGCGCTACGTGCTGTGCGGGTACCCGCCGTTCCTCGAGACCGTCGCCGAGGCGGCGCGCGTGGCGGGCATCGACCTGGCCGGGTACGACATCACGGGGTTCGTGGGCGGTGAGGGCATGAGCGAGGGCCTGCGCGACCGTCTGCTGCACCACTACACGCACGTCTGGAGCGCGTACGGCGCGAGCGACCTGGACATCGGCGTCGCGGCAGAGACACCGCTGTCGGTCTGGCTGCGCCGCGCGGCGCACGGCGACGACGAGCTCGCGCAGGCGCTGTTCGGCTCGACCGCCCGCGTCCCCATGTGCTTCCAGTACGACCCGGCGACCTACCACCTGGAGACGGTCGACGGGCCGCACGGGACGGAGATCGCGGCGACGGTCCTGCGTCCCACGCTGTCCCCGCGGCTGCGGTACACGGTCGGCGACGCCGGCGGGATCGTGCCGCTCGGGCGGGCGCTCGCTCTCGCGTCGCACCACGGCCACACCCCGGCCGACGAGGACGGCGTCGACCCGGCCTGGGGCCGACCCCTCGACCTGCCGGTCCTCTACGTGCACGGCCGCGCCGACTCCACGGTGTCGTACATGGGCGCCAACCTGTACCCCGAGGACGTGGGCGCGGGCATCGACGACGCGCGCGGGGCGACGGCCGACGTCGGCGTCGTGCCGGGCGCGTACTGCCTGGAGCTGGTCGACGAGGACGACCCGCGGCCGTGCGTCCACGTCGAGCTGGAGCAGGCGTCCGACGACGCCGACCTGGGCGCCGCGACCGACGTGCTGGTCGGCGCGATCCGCGACCGGCTGGCCCGGAACAGCTCCGACTACCGCGCCGCGCTCGCCGAGGACCCGCGGGCCGCCCGCCTGGAGGTCCGCCTGCACGAGGTCGGCACGGGTCCCTTCGCGGGCAGCTCGACGCGCATCAAGCGCCGCTACGTCGTCGCCGACCCGGCCCTGCGCGTCCGGGAGGAGCCGACACTCGAGGAGCTCCTCCCTCCAACGCACCGGGCCACCCTGACGGCCGCGCTGCGCGCACCCAGCGCGCACAACGCGCAGCCCTGGCGCCTGACGTGGCTGCGGTCCGACGACGAGGGCCCCGCCGACCTGGACGCGCCGCAGACGTACGCGCTGCGCTACGACCACCGCGACTACCTGCCCTACGACCCCGACGACCGCGACGCGTACCTGTGCATGGGTGCGCTCGCCGAGACGCTGGCCCTCGCGGCGGTCCGCAACGGGCTGGAGGCGCAGGTCACGGAGGTGTTCGAGCGCGACGACGCCGTGCTGGACGTCGCCCGCATCACCCTGAGCCCCCGGCGCGGGGATGTCGACCCCGCGACGCGCCGGCTCGCCACCCAGGCCGCCGACCGCCACACCAACCGCTCCGACTACACGCGCGAGCCGCTGCCCGCGACGCTCGTCGCCCAGCTCGAGGCGCTCGGCTGCGCGCTCGTCGACCCCGCGCGGATCGCCGACCTGTGCACACGGGCCAGCGAGCTGTCGTGGCGCGACCGTCGCTTCGTCTCAGACCTGCGGCGGTGGATCTCGTTCGACCGGAACGCCCCGTCGGGGATGACGCCGCACGGGCTCATGCTGTCGGCGTACGAGACCCCGGCGCTGCGTGCGGCGTTCGCGATCGGGCGCCTGCCGAAGCCGCTCGGCCGCCTGTACGCGGCGCGGGACACGCACCTGGTCCGCAGCGCGCCGGCGGTCGCGGTCCTGGGCGCGGCCTCGCTGGACCCCGCCGACCTGTTCGAGGCCGGGCGGCGCCTGCTGCGCGCGTGGGCCGTGGTGTGCGGGTCCGGGCACGCGACGCACCCGGTCTCGATCGCCGTGGACCGCCCGGAGACCGCGCCGGGGGTGACCGCGCTGTCCGGCATCCCCGTCCCGGCCGCCGTCTTCCGCGTGGGGCGGCCCACGAAGCCCGCGCCCCGGTCCAACCGGGTCCGCCTGGCCGACGTGCTGTCCGTGTCCCCTCGGTAGGGGCGGCTCGGTAGTGTCGGCGCGTGAGCTTCGGATGGGGATTCGTCGGTCCGGGCGGCATCGCCCACAAGGTCGCGGCCGCGCTGGCGGTGAGCAGCGGTGGTCACCTGGCGGCCGTCGCGTCGCGTGACGCGGGACGGGCGCGGGCGTTCGCCGACGAGCACGGCGGGGACGGCACGCACAGCGGAGACGGCGAGCACGGCCCGGCGAATGCCTACGGCGGTCCCGACGCGGTCGACAGGCTGCTGGCTGACCCGACCGTGGACGTCGTCTACGTCGCAACCGTGCACCCGCACCACCACGCCCCCGCCAAGCAGGCCCTCGAGGCCGGCACGCCCGTCCTCGTCGAGAAGCCCCTGACGGTCTCGCTGGCCGCGACCCAGGACCTGGTCGACACCGCGCGCGCCCGCTCCACCTTCCTGATGGAGGCGTACTGGACGCGGATGCTTCCCGGCACGCAGGCGCTGCTCGACGTCGTCGCCTCCGGCGAGATCGGGGACGTCCGGGCGGTCCGCGCCGACCTGGGCTTCCGGGCGCCGAGCGACGCCCCGCGCTTCCACGACGTGGCGTTGGGCGGCGGCTCGGTCTTCGACCTCGGCGCCTACCCCGTCGGGCTCGCGCTGACCCTGCTGGGGCGCCCGGCACAGATCCGCTCCCTCTCGACCCTGACGCCCACCGGCGTCGACGGCCAGACGACGCTCGTGACGACGCACGCCGGAGGCCGGACCGCGACGCTCGCGACAAGCATCGAGTCATGGACCCGCTCGGGCGCCTGGATCGAGGGCACCGCCGGCTCGATCGAGATCGACGCCCAGCTCTTCGACGTGCCCCGCCTCACCGTCCGCACGGAGCGGGGCGAGACCGTCCACGACCACCGCGTCGAGCACGGCCACCACTACATGCTCGATCACGTGCACGAGTGCCTGGCCGACGGGCTCACCGAGTCGCCGCTCGTCGGGTTCGACTTCTCGCTCGCCCTGGCCGCCGTCCTGGAGCAGGCGGTCGAGCAGGGCGGGATCGCGCGCCTCGCGGAGCGGGTGGGCGGGTGACGGCTCGGTCCTGCGGGCTCCGTCAGCCGTAGTCGCGGCGGTAGCGGGCGTCGACGTGGCGGACGAGCGAGGCTCGCTCCTCGTCGGACGTGACACCGTGCTTGTGCGCGAGCGCGGCGAGCAGCAGGTCGCAGACCGCGGCATAGCCGCCGGCCTGCCCCGGACGCGTGGAGGCGACCCACCGCTGCTCGGCGGCGAAGCGGATGTACTCGCCGATCGCCTGCTCCTCCGTGCGGACGAGCGTGCCGTCGCTGACCAGCGGTGAGCCGTCCGGGTTGGTGATGCCGGGACCGGGGATGGGCTGCCGCGGCGTGGGCACCTGGGCCTGGGCGGCAACCTGAGCGGGCGCGGGCGCGGGCGCCGGCGCGGACGCGGCCGGCTGTGCGTGGCGCGGCTGCGGGAGCTGCGCGGGGTCCTGCTGCGCGCCGGTCGGGGCTGCGGTGCCCGCACCCTGCGTCGGCACGTACGGCCCGGACGCCGGCGGCTCGGGGGCACGCTCCGGGGCGCCTCCCGGGGACGGCTGCGTCGGGACCGCCGAGGGTGCGCCGCTCTCGTGCTGCTGGAGCTGGGCCGTCAGGTCCTCGAGGCGGGCCGTGTACGCCGAGATGGTCTTGAGCTGCTCGTCGAGAGGCACCTCGGCGTCACCGCTGAACAGGTCCTGGTCGTAGGACTCCCGGGCACGCAGCAGACGCTGCTGGAGCCGGTGGATCTCGTCGCGCAGCTTCGCCGGGTCGGCGTTCGCCTGCGTGGGCACCGCCTGCGTCGGCACAGCCGCCGGGGTCGCGTCGAACGTGAATGCCATGGCCACCCTCCTTGGTCGCTGGCCGCGTCCTTCTTCATCGACGCGTGAGGGCCGCGACCTGAGGGCAACGAGGTCACGATCACACGTCGGTCACGGCACGAGCACGACGCGTTCCGCGCTGTCCTGGACCCACGCGGTCGCGACGTCCGCCAGCGGCACCTCCCGGAACGGCAGGGCGACGGCACCGTCCCGCACCGCGGCCGCGAGCGCGGGCAGCTCGGGCAGGATCTCGTCGGGCCCCAGCGACCCGATGCCGCTCCCGACGATCTGCAGCTTCGCGGAGCGCAGCGCCACGGACGGCACGGGGGCGGTCGCGCCGGCGATGGACCCGATCTGCACCCAGGTCAGCGGCGCGCGTCGGTCGGTGCGCGCGGTGAGGATCGCGACCATGCCGGCAGCGGCGGGCTCGCCCCACAGGTAGTCGAGCACGACGTCGACGTCGGCGGCGCGTGCGAGGTCGTCGAGGCCGCACGTCTCGTCGGCGCCCAGCGCCGGCAGCTGGCCGAGGCGCTCGGCGTTGCGCCCGGCCGCGATCACCCGCGACGCACCCAGGTGCTTGGCCACCTGCACGGCCATGCTCCCGGCCGCGCCCGTCGCGCCGACGACGAGCACGCGCTGCCCGGCGACGAAGTCGATGCGGCGGCGCAGCGCGATCCACGACGACATGCCGGGGTTCATGGCGGCGGCGATCTCCACGGGGTCGACGTCGTCGGGCAGCACGACGCTGCGACGCTCGTCGATCACGGTGCGCTCGGCGAAGGTCCCCCGGTCGGTGTCGTCGAGGACCACGTAGCGCAGTCGTCCGGACGGGTCGCGGACCACGGCGTCGACGCCCGGCACCCGGGGAAACGTGCCCGCACTGCTGTAGTGCGCGCCGGTGGCGCGCGAGCGGGTCAGGTGGTGGAGCGCTGCGGCGAGCACGTCGACGACGACCTCGTGGCGGCCGGTCGCGACCGGCTCGGGGTGCTCGACGTAGGCGGGGACGGCGTCGGCAGCGGACAGAAGAGCGGCGCGCATGGCGACCTCCCGAAGAAATGGTGTGGATTACCAACTACTCCAGAGTGGTTGGGAATCCCACCTATGTCAACTAGGCTGGCTCCGTGACGTCCGACGACCCCCTGGAACCGCTCGTCGACGTGCTGGTGCGCACCACGTTCGAGGTGACGGGCGTCCTGACCCGCCTGGCCGCCACGCACGACCTCTCGCTCACGCAGGTCCGCGTGCTGGGCATCCTGCGCGACCGCCGCGGGCGCGTCACCGACCTGGCCGCCTACCTGGGCCTCGACAAGTCGACGATGTCCGGCCTCGTCGACCGCGCCGAACGCCGCGGCCTCGTCGCGCGGGACAAGAACCCGCACGACCGTCGCGCCGTCGACGTCTACCTCACGCCCGCGGGCGCCGAGCTCACGCGCCGCGCCTACCTCGAGGTCCGCCGCGAGCTCGCCCCGTTGCTCGAGCGGTTGCCCGCCGACGACCGCAGCCGGCTCGTCGGCCTGCTCGAGACGTTCCTGGGCCCCGAGCCCGACACCGACCGGGCCCCCTGACCCTGCGCCGCGATCAGCCGCCGGCCAGCAGCGACACCAGGGCTGCGGCGTTGGCGGCAGCCGTCGCGGCCGGCCCGTACGTCGTGACCCGGTCGCCGAAACGAGCGCCGACGACGGCGTCGGCCGCCTGCACGATCACCATGGCCACCGCGACGGCGACGAGGTAGTCCGACGACCCGACGAAGAACGCGACCGTCGCGGCGACGGCGAGCGCGACGCTGCGCGCCAACGCGTACGCGAACCCCACCCTCGTCTCGGCGGTCGCTCCGCGCAGGCCGGCGATCGAGTAACCCAGGCTGACGTACGAGCTGATGGCGGTGACGCTCGCGCACACCCAGAACGCTGCGGACATGGCGTGAGCGTAGACGGCCCGCCCCGCGCCGGTCAGGACCCGTACAGCGAGGGACTGCATCGTCCTCGCCATGGGCAGGCTGATGGTCCCTGGGTTCGCCGCACCGCCGTCGATACCCTGGAGACCGACGCACACCCCGGAGGACGCAGGCGACCTGATGCCAGCAACCGACCCTCGAAGCGACCACCCCGGCAGCAGCGGGCAGCCCGACCTCGACCTGCAGCTGCTCGAGGCGCTGCGCGCAGGCCGGGGCGGCGACCCCGCCGACCTGGCCAGGGCAGACAGCAGCTGGTTCGCCCGGGCCCGCGTCCTGCGCGACGAGTTCGGCCGCCTGCAGATGTACTACGGGTTCGGCATCGAGGAGGTCTCGACCAAGATCCGCATCCTGCGCCAGGAGTTCGAGCAGGTCTACGACTACACGCCCATCGAGCACGTCCGCACCCGGCTGAAGTCGCCGGAGAGCCTGCTCGCCAAGGCGCTGCGCCAGGGCACCGAGCTGACGGTGCCGGCCATCCGCGCCGAGATCCGCGACATCGCCGGCATCCGCGTCACGTGCTCGTTCGTCTCCGACGTCTACTGGATCGCGGAGATGCTCAGCGCGCAGCCGGACCTGACCGTGCTCACCACGAAGGACTACATCGCGCACCCGAAGCCCAACGGGTACCGCTCGCTGCACCTCATCGTCCAGGTCCCCGTGTTCTTGTCCCGGCACACCGAGCACATCCCGGTCGAGCTCCAGATCCGGACCATCGCCATGGACTTCTGGGCGAGCATGGAGCACAAGCTGCGCTACAAGTACCGCGCGGACATGCCCGACGACCTGCGCGCGGAGCTCGACGACGCCGCGGCCGTGGCCGCCCAGCTCGACGCCCGCATGGGGCGCCTGCGCGACGAGGTGCGCCCCGCGCCCGACGCCTGAGCGGCGCGATCGGCAGCGCCTGCGCCGCCGCTCCCTCAGCACTCCGTCGGCACCGCACGGAGCACTCGGTCATGATGGCTCGATGGCGACGCAGGCAGGTCCGACGCGGATGGGACGCCCTCGCACGTGGCGGCTCGTGGCGTTGCTGCTGCTCGTCGCCCCCGTGAGTGCCGAGTACCTGGCGGCCTACGACCCGGAGGTCACCGGCCAGGTCTGGCAGCTCGTCGGGGGCCTGGCCGTGCTCGCGCCGCTCTACGGCGCGCCGGCCGTCCTGATCCACGAGGTCGCGGCGCGCACCGCGATGCACTGGACCGGGATCCTCACGCTCGGCGGAGCGTTCGGCGTCCTGCAGGCGGGCGTTGTCGACCAGTCGCTGTTTGCCCTGTCGTACCTCGGGTACGCCGACTGGGGCACCTGGGTCGCGGCCACGATGATCACGCCCCTGGGCGTGAGTGGCGCCTTCGCGCTGAACTTCCTGGTCGGGCACGCGGTGTGGAGCATCGGCGCGCCCGTCGCGCTCGTCGAGGCCTTCGACCGGAGCCCCGCTCGACGCCCGTGGCTGGGTGTCCCGGGCATCGCGGTGCTGTCCGTGCTGTGGGTGCTCGCGTCCGTGGTGGTCTGGCGGGACATTCGCGACGCCGGCAGCGACCAGGCCTCGGTGGGTCAGCTCGTCGGCGCGGTCGCGCTCGCCGCGGCGCTCGTCGTCGTCGCCTGCACCTGGGGCCGACGTCCGCTGCCGACGCCGACGAGCGCGCGCGTGCCACCGCCCGGCGTCGTCCTGGTCGTGGCGCTGGCACTGGCGCTCGGCTACGGGTTCGTGCCGGGCACGTGGGCCGGCGTCGCCGGCGGGATAACGATCCTCGCGGTGGCTGCCGTCGTCGTCGTGCGATGGTCCCGGTCGGCCACGTGGGGGCGTCGTCACGTCGCGGCGGTGGCCGGTGGCGCGGTCGTCGCGCGCGCGATCGGGGGTTTCGTCACGGTCGCGACGACGACACCACGACCGCCGGGAGGCTTCGCGCAGAACGTGGTCCTGCTGGTCGCCGCGCTCGCGCTCGTCGCTGCGGCCCTCGCACGTCGTCCTCGTCCGCACCAGGAGGCGCTCAGCCCGCTGGTGTGAGCGGCTGCGGGTCGCGGTCCTGGGCCGGAAAGCGACCCAGGACCGCGTCGGTCAGCAGACCCCGTCGTCCTTCCAGACACCCCACTCACCCGTGGTCCCGGGCACCTCGCCCTGGGTCCACCACTTCGCGCTGTACCGGTGGCCGGCGTAGGAGACGACGTTCCCGTTGGTGTAGACCGCGGTCCGGCTCCACGCCGGTGCGGCGCAGCCGGCGGGGGGCGTCGGGGTGGTGGTCGGCGACGACGTGGGCGTGGTCATCGGCGTCGTCGTCGGGCTGCTGGTCGGGGGCGTCGCGCCCGCGAACTGGACGCTGAACTTCGTGAAGTCCCAGTCCTTCTGCGCGACGTTGCTGCACACGCTGTTGTCCGTGGTGCCCACGCACGCGCGGTCGCGGTTGACGGCCCAGAAGGTGAAGCGCCCGAGCTTGTGGCTCAGGGCGTAGTCGAGCACCGTCTGGAAGTCGGCTTGGTAGAACATCTCGCTGACGTCGGACTTGCCGTTCATCCCCGAGAAGCCCTCGTGGGCGTACGCGGTGGGGCTGTCCCAGCCCAGGTGCGACATGAGCAGCCCGTGGAACGCCTCGAGCGCGGCAACCTGCGACGAGCCGCCGTTGAAGCCGCCGTCGAACGGCATGATCGAGAAGTTGTTCGGCGTGAAGCCGATCGACTTCGCCTGGTCCAGCAGCTGCGTGCCGAACCAGCCGGTCCCGGCCGACGTCCCCGGCATGGTCACCGAGACGAAGAGCCCCGGGTTGTTCGCCTGGAGGATCTTCGCGGCGCCGAGCTCGTTGGCGACCGCCGTCGTGTTCTCGTACTCCGGCTCCTCGAGGTCGAAGTCGATCGCCTTGAGCGAGTACTTGGTGATCACCTGCTGGTAGGCGGCCGCCGTCGCTGCCGGCGTCCCGCACGTCTGCCCGAGCTTGGTGCCGCCGTACCCGCCGACGGAGACGGACACGTCGCCGCCGTTGGCCCGGATGCGGGAGATCGCGTTCGAGACGACCGTCTCGGAGGTGATGGCCGTCGTGCCGTCCCAGGTGGGCGTACAGCCGCCGCCGTTGGGCGCGAGGATGAACGCGAGCTGGAACGCCTTGATCCCGGTCGCGTTCATCACCGTGACCGGGTCCGGCGGGTTGTTGCTCTGCGGCATGAGGTATGGCGCTGCCGCGTACCAGTTGTTCCCGAGGGCGGCGTCTGCCGACGTCACGCCGAGGGTGCCGACGGCTCCTCCGACGAGGGTGGCGGCCGCGAGGCCGAGAGCGGCCAGTCTGCTTCGTCGCGCGATCTGTCCTTCCCAGTGAGGGTATGGGCGAATCGTCAATATTGGACTAGACCAATTTCGTCGTCAATGACCCTAATTCGAGGGCCTGCCGCATGCGAAGGCGGGACGCTTGTCCAGACCACCGCATCATTCACGCGCCTCGGGCCTCGACCGCCGCACGCCGGTAGCTGCTCGGCGAGGTGCCGCGCTCGCGCTTGAACGCGGCGCTCAGCGCGAACGCGCTGCCGTAACCGACCTGCCGGGCGACGGCGGAGAGCGTGGCGCGCGGGTCGGACAGGAGATCGGCGGCGACCGCCAGCCGCCAGCCGGTGAGGAACGACATGGGAGGCTCCCCGACCACCTCGGTGAACCGCCGTGCCATCGTCGCCCGGGACACGTCGCACGCCGCGGCCAACGTGGCCACGCTCCAGGGGTGCTCGGGATGGTGGTGGATGAGGCGCACCGCCCGGTCGACGACGGGGTCGCGACGCGCCGAGGACCAGGCTGGGGCGTCGTCGGGCCGCGACACGAACACCTCGCGCAGGCTCCGGACCAGCAGCAGGTCGAGCAGTCGGTCGAGCACGGCCGACTGGCCCGGCGAGTCGTCGGCGGTCTCAGCGACCAGCAGCGGCACCAACGGGGTGTCGAGGCCACGCAGCACGACGTGGTCGGGCAGCCGCGACAGGACCCGCTCCCCCACCTCGGAGGACCGCTCGTACGTCCCGATCAGCATCTGCGTCCCGCCGTGCGCGGAATTGCCCCAGGTACGCACGCCGAGTGCCATCGACTGGTCCACCAGGTGGCCGTGGGGATCGATGCAGACCTGGCCCGGCAGGATCCTGATGTCGTCGGGCGTGTCCGTGCAGTCCGCGAACGTGTACGGCGCCGGTCCACGGACCAGCACGACGTCGCCGGCCGCGAGCGCAACCGGCCCGGAAGACCCCGTGAACACCGCCGCCCCCTGGACCAGCACGACGATGCTCAGCGGAGCCTCGTCCTCGATCCGGATCGACCACGGCGGGTCGAAGACCGCACGCAGGACGAAGGCGCCGCGTACCCGAGGTCCGTCGAGCAGACCAGCCAGCTCGTCCATGGTGAGACGTTCGCACATGGTCGTGGGCTGATCAACCATGGAACGTCTCGTGCCCCTGCGGGACGCTCGAGCCATGACCATCACACTGCTCGGAGCTCGCATCTGCGCGGGCCTGCTCGCCGGCGTCTACCTGGCCTTCGCGGTCGGCGTCATGCCCGCGCTCCGCAGGCTCGACGACGCCGCCTTCACGACGATCATGAACCGCGTCAACGTGGTGATCGTGAACCCAGTCTTCCTGCTGGTCTTCTTGGGCGCCCCGGCCCTGGCCGTAGCCGTGGGAGGGTGGTTCCGGACCCCGACGGCCATCGTCGCCGGCGCGCTCGGGCTCGTGACCCTGCTGGTCACGGTCGTGGCCAACGTCCCGCTCAACGACAGGCTCGCCGCGGGCGGCGCGCGCGTCGACTTCGAGACGCCGTGGGTGGTCTGGAACGTCGTGCGGACGGCGACCGGGATCGGCAGCTTCGTCTGCCTGCTGCTCGTCCGTGCTCCCGCCGCCTGAGCAACCGCTCGGGCGTCAGCGCACCCGGCGCCCGTGCGCGAGGTCGATGAGCCGCTTCAGCACGTCGCCGGAGCGCAGCCCGCTGTGCTCGTGCTCGCTGGTCACCCACGGCGTCACGCCGGGAAGCAGGCGGGCCGTCTCGAGCGAGTACTCGAGCGGGACGAACAGGTCGTTGACGTAGACGGCCGCGGCGCCGCGCGCCTCCGAGGCCGCGAGCGCATCGGCGTCGTAGATCGTCGGCCACTCGTGCTTCGCCAGCGCCAGCGCCACGTCCTTCCACGGCCGCAGACCGGGGACGGTGTCCAGCCACTCGCGACGCACGTGCTCCCCGGTGAGCAGGGTCGGGTCGGCGCGGAAGTCGTCGGGCTCGGTGCGCTCGGCCGACCAGTCGGTGACGTTGCCGTCCGCGTAGCTCGACTCGTGCAGCACGTAGTACATGGGGTTGCGGACGTTGAACGGGAGCGCGGCGGCCAGATCGTGCCGGAAGGCGTTGGTGCGCGGCCCGAGCTCGAGGAGCTGCCACAGCGTCTGCCAGCCGTCGTTCGAGCCCAGCAGCATGCCGAGCGAGCGCAGCCGGGAGACCGAGACGACCTCCCCGTCCGGCAGGACGACGCCGCCGTCCGCGGCCAGGTCGGTCAGCCGGCGCATCGCATCGCGGTGACCGGGAAAGCGGCGGTAGTACTTCTCCGACGCCTCGCGCTGCTTGACGTACGTCAGGGCGTACACCTCGTCGGGGTGCCGCCCCACCGCGCTGAGCCCGCCCGTGAAGTAGACGTGCTCGAGCGACGACGCGTCCGTCGACAGGTACGCCAAGGTGGTGAACCCGCCGAACGACTGCCCGAGCACGTTCCACGTCGCCGCGCCGAGGTGCTCGCGCACCGCCTCGCAGTCGCGCACGATCGAGTCGGCCCGCAGGTGAGTCAGGTGCTCGACGAGCTCGTCGGTCCCCCGCGCGAGGTCGTCGTCGCCCACCGGGGTCGACGAGCCCGTGCCACGCTGGTCGATCAGCACCACGCGGTGGTGCTCGAGCGCGGCGTCGAGCCACGTCGGCGAGGTCGGCGAGTGGAACGCGCGCGGCGCCTCGCTGCCCGGTCCACCCTGCAGGAACACGAGATAGGGCAAATCCTCGCCTCCGTCGCGGGTCACGACCGCCGCGTGCACGTCGATACGACGCTCGTCCGCCGGGTCGGACCACACCAGGGGGACGCTCAGGGTGAGGTCATCGATGCGGAGGTTCAGCAGCTGGCGCGACGTCACAGGCATGAGACCAGGCTAGGCGCACGACATCAGGCGCGCCGAGCTACGCCAGCTGGGCCGCGAGACCTGCGCGGTCGATCTGCATCCAGTACTCGACGATCAACCCGTCTACCCGATAGACGCAGCTTGCGACCTGGACGACCGGCCGGCCGGAGACGTGACCGTGCTGCGTCCAGCGGACGTAGACGCGGTCGCCCGCCGCGATGACCTCGTCAACCGTCAGGGTGAAGCGCCCGTACTCGGCCAGCATCTCGTGCACGTGCTCCGCGTATTGCGCGGGAGTCCGCGTCGTCCGGATACCAGGCGAGCTCCGCGCGGAGCCGAGTGAGATCGCCCGCGGGGTCGGAGAACACCGCACCGGCGGCCGCGTCGGGGATGGCCGTGGCGGCCTGCTCGAGCACGAGCAGGCGCGCGCTCGGTATCGGGCTCCGCGTCGGCGTCGCCGCGCTCGACGGCCGTCTGCAGCGGTCGAGGCCTGCTCCTGCGCCTCCATCAGGCGCCACTCGAAGACCCGCACGAGGGCGGGAGCAGTCCCGGGGCGGAGGAAGACGTGCCACGCGGCGGAGATGACCACGCACCCTCGGTCGAGGTACGGCTACGGCTGCGGGAGGTACCACTCCGGCCCGGGCTCCTCGTCCGGTGAGACTTCCGCGTACCCCCGCAGCACCGGCGCAAGCACGGCCCGGAGCCGGGCGAGCGCGGCGAGGTCGACCGCCGCGGGATCCCCACCGACGGTGAGCCAGACGTGACCACCGCCGACGAGCCGCACGGCGCCGACCGACTCCAGCCGCGCGATCCCGCCGACCGCCGCCACGTGGTGCGCCGACAGCAGCGTGCCCCACCCGTACCCCCACAGGTGGCGCGCGAGGTCCCGGTCCGCGACGTGCGTCTGCGTCCAGATCTCGTAGGGCGACGTGAGGTTCCCGCTCGCGGGCAGCCGTCCGCAGACGACGAACCCGCAGTCCGCGCCGAGCTCTTCAGCGGACCTCACGACCCATTCGGACAGCGCTCCGACCGCGTCGGACCACGACGTCGAGCTGTCGCCCAGCGCCCACGTCGACATCAACACCCCGGCTGTCACCCCGCCGACCGCCTCGTCCCGATACGGCACGTCGGCCGGGAACCGCGCCTCGACGACGGCCACGTCGACGTGCGGGTCGTAGAGGTCGAAGTCGGGGTTCGCGTCGAACGCCTGCTTCATGGTCGTCGACTGCGCACCGAGCGCGACCGACTCGAGCCGCCGCTCGCGGCCCTTCGCCTCGATGAACCGCCAGTCCAGGCGGTTGCGACCGGTCGTCGACCGCCGGGACCCGAGGTCGTCCGCGGCCGTCGCCGCGAACGTCCCCCACGTGAGGTCCATGTGCATCGTGGCCCGCACGACGTCCTCGACACCCGAACGCAGGACCCCGACGACGGCGGCGTCCGCCGGCCGGTGCGACTGCACCGCCACCCCGCCGAACAACCGGAGCTCGCGATCGTCGGCGACGTTCACGCAGTCGCCGCCTGGAGCGGGAACGTCACCACGAGCCACGCACCCACGAGGATCACGCCACCGACCACAACTACCGCTTCCCCTGTCGACGTCACCCACCCGGGCACCTGCCAGCCCTGCCCGCCAGGGTAGCCGCCTGGCGGCGGCGGGACGGGGGCCGGCCCGGGCTGCGGGTGGGGGATCGGCTCCGCGTGCGGCACGACGGGCAGCGGTTCCGGCGCGGTCTGCGGGGCCCGGACGGGCACCGGTACCGGCACCGGGATCGGCCTCACGGACGCTCGGTAGTAGTACCAGAGCATCCCGGGGTCGCCGTACGACTTCACGACGAGCTCGCCCGGACCATGGGGAATCGTGTACTCGCTGTAGGTGTGGCCGTACCAGGACCCCGTCCGGTTCGCGATGTACCTGTCGAGCTGTGCCGCCGTCTCGGCCCTGCCCGTCGCCGACCCGCGCTTGCTCGCCGTCTTGACCTCCCAGATCAATCGCCCCGCCACCAGGTCGGCATAGCCGAGCCCGCCGTTCGGACCCGATCCGGGGATCGCGACCTCCATCGCGGTGCCCGGCAGGACGTCGAAGATGAAGTGCAGCTGGACGGTGAAGTGCTGGAGCGAGTACTCCAGGACGTCCGGGTTCGACGGGGTGCCGAGTGCCGCGGAGGTGCTCAGGTCGAGACCGTTGACCCCACCGTCGGAGATCGGGCTGAGCCCGAGCGGGTCGACGCGGTCGACCGGGTCGTTCGCGGCGTACGCGTACTCGTTGGTGGACGCGGCGGCACCGCCCGGTTGGTCGATCGGGTCTGTGCTGAGGAACTGCCCCGTCCTCGGGTCGAACGTGCGCACGGTCAGCGCGACGTCGTCACCGAGAGTGAGCGACCCGCGGTAGCCGAGCGTGGGCGTCAAGGTCAGATCGGCGACGGACACGTCGAGGTCCGCCTGGCCGAAGGCGTCGTATGCCGACGCGGAGACGAGGTCCGCCGTCGCGAGCGTCGTCGTGATCGAACCGAGCCCGTCCTTGGCGAAGACGGCGGACGTGCCGTTCTGCCGCGTCATCCCGAGCGGACCACCGGGCGACGTGACGACGTCATAGGTGCGCGAGCCCGTGCGGGTGGCCAGCACCTGGGGTGCGCCCGTCCCGAGGTCCCAGCTCACAGCGGTCGAGGTGGTCTGGCGTCCGCGGGTCACGCGGTAACCGACCACCTGGCCGTCGCCGTCGTAGGTGCGATCCTGCGTCGACGTCACGAGGGAGCCCACGGACGCCGTCGTCGCCGACAGGCGACCGGCGGCGTCGTAGCCGTAGACGACGGAACCGACCGAGGAGCGTTCGCTCGTGCGGCGGCCATCCGCGTCGTAGCCGAACGTCGTCGTCAGTCCGAGGGTCGTGGTGCGGGACAGGCGGTGCGCCTCGTCGTATCTGTACGACGAGGTGACGCCGTCGGCCGTGGCGGAGGTGCGGCTCCCGGTCGAGTCGTACGTCCAGGCCTGCTTCGTCGGCGTCAACGGGTCCAGGTCCGTCGTCCGGGCGGCGACGAGCTGGCCGGCGGCGTCGTAGGTGTAGGCCGCCGAACCGGCGGACAGACCACCGATCGTCCTGGTCGAGACGACCCGACCGTCCTTGTCCCGCCCGATCGTCACCGAGGACGAGCCACCCGAGACCGTCTGGGCGACCGACGCGGCCCGTCCGTCGACGTCATAGGTGTACGACCGGCTCTGCTTGGAAGGCAGAGACTCACGCAACACCAGTCCGTCCGGGTCGAGCGTCCACGACACGGCACCCCAGACCGGGTGGGACTGCGCGACCAGCCGGCCCGCGGCATCGTACGACTTCGTCAGCGTCGACCCGTCCGGGTACCGGACTGCGGTCTGTCGTCCGGCGGCGTCGAACGTCGCACCTTGCGAGCCGTCCGGTCCGTCGCTCTGCACCACCCGGCCAGCGGCGTCGAGCCGGTACGTCGTCGTGCCTCGTCCGTCGACCATCGAGGTACGGGTCCCGCGGACGTCGTACGTGTACCGGACACCTGACCCGTCGCCGTAGTTCCGCGCCGTCGGGTTGCCCGCCGCGTCGTACGAGCGGGCCTCGGTGCGGCCCGACGGCTGCGTGACCGACGTCAGCTGTCCCGCCGCGTCGTAGCCGAACGTCGTGACGGCGCCCCCGCGGTCGGTGATCGCGGCGACCCGACCGTCGGCGTCGTACGTTCGCCGCTCCGCCTTGCCCACGGCGTCGGTGGTCGCCGCGAGGAGACCATGCTCCCACGAGTAGGACGTCGTCGCCCCGAGGGGGTCGGTGCTCGAGGTCAGGTGGCCTGCCCGGTCGTACGTGTGGGTCGTCCGAGCGCCACCGGCCGTCGTGGCGGCGACGACTCGTCCGGTCGCGTCGAGCACCTGGGTCTCGGATCGGCCGGCGTGAGTCGTGCGCTCGAGCCGTCCCGCAGCGTCGTAGCCGTACGCGGTCGTCCGGCCAGCTGCCGACGTCTGGGAGACCATCAGCCCGTCCGCGTCGTAGACGGTGCGCGAGACGCCGCCGAGGGCATCGGTCACGCTGACCTGCCTACCCGCCGCGTCGTAGCCGTACCTGGTGGCGACTCCCGTCGCGTCGACGCTGACGGCGAGCCGACCGGCGGCGGTCCACTCGGAGTGGGTCGTGCCGCGACCCGGGGCCGTCACGCTGAGCGCCCGGTCCTCGCCGTCGTAGGTGACCGTCGTGCGGGCTCCCGCCGGGTCGGTCATGGCGGTCGTGTTGCCGACCGCGTCGTACTCGTAGGTCGTCGTCCGTCCGGCGCCGTCCGTCGTCGACGTGACCCGGCCGAGGGCGTCCACGGCCTGCCGCGTCGTCCGGCCGAGCGGGTCGGTGACCGAGGCGACGTGACCCAGAGCGTCGTAGGTGTAGGCGGTCCTGCCTCCGGTGGGGCTCGTGACCGACATGATGCGGCCGAGCGCACCGTACGAATAGGAGGTGCTGCCGCCGGCCGGGCTCGTGCTCGTCACGAGGCGACCCGCTTCGTCATAGCCCGAGACGGTCGTCTCGCCCACCGGATCGGTGACCCTCACGAGGTTGCCAGCCGCGTCGTACCTGTAGGTCGTCACGCCGCCGGCCGCGTCGGTCGTGCTGAGGACCCGCCCTACCGAGTCAAAAGACGACCTCTTGGTGCCGGCTCCGTCCGACTCGGCGATGACACGGCCGAGCGCGTCGTACTCGAACGCGGTGACCCTGCCGGCAGGGGTCGTCACCCGCGAGATCCGCCCCTCGTCGTCGCGGTCATAGGTCGTGCGGGCACCGACACCGTCAGTCGTGGCGATGAGGTTGCCCTGAGCGTCGTAGCTGAAACGCGTGACGACTCCGTCGGCGTCCGTGGTCGAGCGGACGAGCCCGTCGACCACGACCGAGCGGGTGACCGCTCCCGTCGGCGAGGTGATCGTGCTCGGCGTCCGCTCGTCGCCCTCGTACTCGTACGTCGTTCGCCGGCCCGCCTCATCGGTGATCGCGATGACCCGCTCCGCGTCGTCGTACCCCCAGGTCACGACGCCGCCGAGCGCGTCCGTCGCGCTGAGCACGTTGCCCGAGTCGTCGTACGTCGCGCTCGTCGTCGCCTGACCTCGGTCGGTCGAGGAGACGAGGTTCCCGGCGGCGTCGAAAGTGCGCGCGATGGAGTGACCCGTGGAGTCCACGACCGCGACGGGGTGCCCGGCGGTGTCGTGGCGGACGACGGTCGTCTCGCCCGTTCTCGCGTCGTGGATCGTCGTCATCCCGGCGATGTCGTCGTACTCGAACGAGACGTCCGCACCCACTGTGGACTGCGTGATCACACGACCAGCGCCGTCGAAGGTGTTCGTCATCGTGACGCGGCCGTCGGGGCCCTGCTCGGCGGCGAGTCGGTCCGCGTCGTCGTAGCGGTACGCCCTGATGCCACCTGCTGGGTCGGTGAACGAAACCAGGTTGGCACCGACGTACGCGTAACTCACGACTCGGCCGTCGGACGCCGTCGCGCGCGTGACCCGACCGGCCTGGTCCCGCTCGAGCAGGATGCTCGGCCCGGTGCCGCGCACCAGGGACGTGACCGCGCCCGCCGCGTCGCGCCGCAGCTCGGTCACGGTGCCGTCGGAGTCGCTCGTCGTCGCGAGCCGGCCCTCGACGTCGAAGGTCCACGCGGATCCGTCGTCGAAGGCGACCGAGTACCCCTGGGGCGATCTGCCGAGCGTCCCGGGGAACTCCTCGGGCCTCGACCACCCGGTGCCGGTGGCCCTGAACGGCACAGCCCGCCCGTCGGCGTCGCGCAGCTCGACCTGCCCACCCTCGACCTCGGTGACCGCAACGTCGAGTGACGTCGACCAGCCCGCGCCGAAGGACCCCACCCGGGTGTCGACCGAGTTGTACGTCCGCCCCAGCCCGAGCCCGGTGGCCCCGCCGACGCTTGCCAGGTCGGTCTCCGGCAGGACGAGGTTGCCGGTCGCGGTGTTGATCGGGTCGCTCACGTAGAACGAGCCCGCGCGGACCCCGTACAGCTCGTCCGGCTCGCGCAGGATGTAGTTGGGCGACCCGTTCTTGATCGCGTAGACGTACCGGCCGTCCACGGTGGATCCCTGGCTGTGGCCGGCGAGGGATTCGGGGCCGCCATCGAGGAGCGCGCTGTTGACGCCCGATCCCGGCAGCTCGTAGGACTTGCCCGGACCGTCGAGCCCGGACGAGAAACCCGCGCGGGCCGAGGAACCGCCGAATCCACCCGATCCGCCGCTCGCGCTGCCTGTCTCCCACTGGATCGAGTCGTAGTTGAAGACGATGTCGAAGTCGGCGTTCCCGCGATCGCTACGCTGGACGAGCAGGAGCTGGAAGGTGTTGAGCTTGTCGATCTGGTTGGGAAAGTACCCCACGCCGGGCCACAGGACGCAGAACGCGGAGCGCCCTTCGTAGGTCGTCGCTCCGTATGAGACGGCCCCGGCGCCACCGTTCGTGTCCACGTCGGCGAAGAACGGCGCGATCATCGGCAGGTGGTTGCCGACCAGGCCGAATGGCGTGTACGTGCCCAAGGCGCTGCTGAAGGTCACGTTGCCGTTGTTGTTGACGTAGAGGCTGTCGTACGCGATCCCGTAGAAGTTGATGCGGAACGGGAGCGGGACGATCCCGGTCGAACCGTCGTCGTTCGGCGCGAGCGTGTGCTGGCGGCAGCCGGCCGACTCCACGACCGCGCCGGCCGCCGCCGATGCTGCCGTGCTCGTGGCCGTCGTCATGCCCGCGACGAGCGCGAGTCCTGCCATCATCGCCAGGAGCGTCCTCGCGGACGACGACGCGGACCGCATGCGCAGGACGGACATCTGCACCCCCTGAGTCGTGGGGCGCCCGAGCGACCCTCGGGCGAACCTATGGGTTCGCTGTGAGTCAGATCGGGCAGTTTGCAGCAAGTTCACTCGCATGGGCGAATCGTGGTAGCCCGAGATCGAGCGCCCCCTCAAGCCATGTCGACCGACTCGCGTACGTCACTTTTTTCGTTCCCCCTCGCTAACGCACCGTCGACACGCGGTCCGGCCCTCATTCCGCCAGGCGATGTGCGAGTTTGCAGCCGGGGCCGTGGTGATCCCTTCCGACGCCGACAGGAACGATGACCAACCAGGTCGGGATCCGCGCCCACACCGAGCACGGTGACGCGGTCCTGTTCGAGCAGTCCGCCCACGTGTACTTGCTCGAAGGTGGCGCACCCGCGTCGATCTCAGGCGTGCTCCCTCGACTGGTACCCGGCGAGCGCGGCATCTTCTCCGCGGACCAGGCGCTCGCGACTGTCGGGACACCCCATTCGTTCTTCCCCTCCACGGTGACCGGTCCTATCACGTAGTTGTGCGTCGAGAACACTCACAACAACGGCGGCGGCTCGGTGTGGCCCCTCGATCAGCTCACCGCAGTCGGCTAGGCCGCACACGGCAAAGGCCTCGCCAAGTTCCAGAGGCGGACTACGCGGCCGGTTCGACGGGGTCAGCGTCTGTTTCTCCAAGGCCCTCGGCGCACCCGTGGGCTCCTGCCTCGCAGGCTCGACCGAGATGATGGATCGCGCGCGCCGCTTCAAGCAGGGATTCGGCGGCGGCTCCGGCCGGCCGGGTCATAGCGGCCGGCGCCCTCCACGCCCTGCGCACCCACCGCGAGCAGCTCGCGCGCACGCATGAGCTAGACCGCCGCTTTGCCTCAGGGCTGGTCGGCATCGACGGTATCATGATCGACCCGACCACGGTCGAGACCAACATCGTCCGTTTCCGTCTCGACGGCCTGCACGCGGGACACTTCGTCGACGACCTGTGCGAGCGCGGCGTGTGGATGCTTCCCAGCGGGCCCGACGGAGTGCATGCCGTCTTCTACCTCGACCTCACCGACACCCAGGTCGACGAAGCACTGACCGCCATCCGTGCCGCGGCCGCCAACGCCAAACGTCACGAAAGCACGCCCTCAATCACCGCCCTACTGAGCCGAGGGGGTCGGTCTGCGCGTGACGTTCAGAAGGTGCAGCACACGCGGCGCGCCTGGTGGCTAGTTATGACACCACCGAAGCAGTAGGGACGTGGGTGCCTCCTGTCACGCGCTCCACCTGGGCAGCATCTCGGCTAACACGTCCGAGCCACCTACGGCGTCGATCCGGAGCGCTTATTTACTACGCTTGCATATCCACAAAACGCGAATAGTGCCCCTGGAATGCGACAGTTATTGTGTCGGTTGGTCCATTTCGATGCTTAGCCACGATAAGGTCAGCCTCGCCGGCCCGGGGTGATTCTTTTTCATACGCGTCTTCACGGTGCAAGAGGATTACCATATCCGCATCCTGTTCGATGGAACCCGATTCGCGAAGGTCGCTCATCTGCGGCTTCTTGTCGGTTCGCTGCTCCGGACCACGGTTCAGCTGCGAGATAGCAATAACGGGAACTTCGAGCTCCTTGGCGAGCAGCTTGAGTGCACGGGAGAACTCGGAGACCTCCTGCTGGCGGGACTCGACGCGCTTGCCCGACGTCATGAGCTGCAGGTAGTCGATGATCACGAGCTTGAGGTCGTGTCGCTGCTTGAGGCGCCGCGCCTTGGCGCGGATCTCCATGAGCGACATGTTGGGCGAGTCGTCGATGAAGAACGGCGCCTCGGAGATCTTGCCCATCGTGGCGGCGACCTTGGCCCAGTCGTCCTCACCCATCTGGCCCGTGCGCATCTTCTGCAGATGCACGCGCGCCTCGGCCGAAAGAAGGCGCATCGTGATCTCATTGCGGCTCATCTCGAGCGAAAAAACAACGGACGTCATGTTGTGCTTGATGGCCGCCGAACGTGCAATGTCAATTCCCAGGGTCGACTTGCCAATTGCAGGCCTTGCGGCCACAACAATCATTTGCCCCGGGTGCAGTCCGTTGGTCAGACGGTCCAGATCCGAGAAGCCCGTCGGCACGCCGATCATGCCCTCGCCGCGGTGCCCGGCGGCCTCGATCTCGTCGACCGTGCCACCGATGACGTCTGCCAGCGGCAGGTAGTCCTCGGACGAGCGGCGCTCGGTGACGGCGTAGACCTCGGCCTGCGCGTTGTTGACCAGCTCGTCGACGTCGCCGCCGTCGGTGCCGTAACCGAGCTGGACGATGCGGGTGCCGGCCTCGACGAGCTTGCGCAGGATCGACCGCTCGCGAACGATCTTCGCGTAGTAGCCGGCGTTGGCGGCCGTCGGCACGGCGGAGATGAGGGTGTGCAGGTAGGGCGCGCCGCCGATGCGGCCGATCTCGCCGCGCTTGGTCAGCTCGTCGGCGACGGTGATGGCGTCGGCCGGCTCGCCGCGGCCGTACAGGTCGAGGATGGCGTCGTAGACGACCTCGTGGGCGGGCCGGTAGAAGTCGGTCCCGCGCAGCTGCTCGATGACGTCGGCGATGGCGTCCTTCGAGATCATCATGCCGCCGAGCACGGACCGCTCGGCGTCGAGGTCCTGCGGCGGGGTGCGGTCGAACCCGCCGCCGCCCCGCCCGGCGTCCGGCGGCGCCCCGTACTCAAGTTCCTCGATCGACACCTGTCGCCCCTATCGTCCTTCGCTCGAACACATGTTCCCAACAGGGTCTGACACGGTCCCCACGGGCGGCGCCGACCGACCTCGCCCACGCGACGGTAGACCGGATCTCGGTGACCTCCAACCACCCGTCGCGGCCCTGTGGACAAGTGGCATGGAGGCTGGGGATTGCGCCACGAGACCTGGGGACGGCGGGCAGCCGTGTGTGGGCGCCGATGTGGACGGTGTCCGACTTTCTCCACAGACCGTGGACAGTCGTGTGGATACTGGGACGCGCCCCATCGGCGAACACCGCCCGTCACCCGCACGTTCGTCTGTGCACCGGGTGTGGATCAAGAGGAAGTTCGGACCCATTTCATCTGGTGGACACCCGCGCGGCACCGTGGACCGGCAGATCCTCGCGCTCGCCGTCCCGGCCCTGGGTGCGCTCGTCGCCGAGCCGCTGTTCGTCCTGGTCGACTCGGCCGTCGTCGGGCACCTGGGCACGGCTCCCCTGGCGGGGCTCGCGCTCGCGTCGACCGTCCTGGTGACGGCCGTCGGGCTGTGCGTGTTCCTCGCGTACGCGACCACGGCCGCGGTCTCCCGGCGGCTGGGCGCGGGCGACCGCGCGGGCGCGATGCAGATGGGCGTCGACGGGATGTGGCTCGCGCTCGGCCTCGGCGTCGTCCTCGCCGCAGCCCTGTGGCTGGGCGCGAACTCGCTGGTCACAGCGCTGGGCGCCGGCGGTGACGTCGCGCGGCAGGCCGTCACCTACCTGCACTGGTCCGCGCCCGGGCTGCCGGGGATGCTCCTGGTGCTGGCGGCCACCGGCGCCCTGCGCGGCATGCAGGACACGCGCACGCCGCTGGGCGTCGCGGCCACCGGCGCCGTGGTCAACGCCGTCCTCAACATCACCCTCGTCTACGGCTTCGACACCGGCATCGCGGGCTCGGGCGCCGGCACGGCGCTCACGCAGCTCGGCATGGGCGCGCTCCTCGCCACCGTCGTCGTCCGGGGCGCCCGACGAGCCGGCGCGCGCCTCGCGCCCCACGTCGCCGGCATCGTCGCGAACGCCCGCGCGGGCGCGCCGCTGCTGGTCCGCACCCTCAGCCTGCGTGCCGCGATCCTCGTGACGGTCTGGGTCGCGACCGGCCTGGGCGCCGTCCCGCTCGCCGGCCACCAGATCGTCAACGCCGTCTGGGGTCTGGCAGCGTTCGCGCTCGACGCCCTCGCCATCGCCGCGCAGGCGCTCGTCGGGCACAGCCTCGGCGCGCGCGACGTCGCGGGCACCCGCGCCGTCCTGCGGCGCACCCTGCAGTGGGGCGTCGGGGCCGGGGCGGTGCTCGGGCTGGTCGTCGGGGGTGCGTCGTGGCTGTACGTCCGGTTCTTCACGGCCGACGACGACGTCCGCGCAGCCGCCGTCGCAGCTCTGGTCGTCGCCGCGGTGACCATGCCGATGGCCGGGTGGGTCTTCGTGCTCGACGGCGTCCTGATCGGCGCCGGTGACGGGGTGTTCCTGGCCTGGGCGGGCGTGGCGACCTTTGTCGTCTACGTGCCGGCCGCGCTGGCGGTGCGCGCGTGGGCGCCGGACGGCACCGCCGGACTCGTGTGGCTGTGGGTCGCGTTCGCCGGGCTGTTCATGGCCGCGCGTGCCGTCACGACGGGTGTCCGCGCACGGGGCAAGGCCTGGATGGTGACCGGAGCGTGAGACGAATTCGGCGTGTCGCACCCCGACGCGCCGGGTTGTCGGCACGTCGGTGGAGAGTACGGGCATGGCAGCGTCGCCGGATTTCGTCGCGATCTCGGGCCTTTCCGACCCCCGTGACAGATCCGTGACCTGCTTGAATCCGGATCGTCACCATGCTTGCGCAAAACGAAACTCACCGGTAACTCTTGCGGCCTACGGTGCGTCCAGCCCTGGCACGCACGCGGCCGGGACATCGACGTCGGCAACGCCGTCGGTGCACACCCCACGGAGGTAGCTCATGCGTAGATCCACCCCCCAGCTGGCGGGCACCGCGCTCGTCCTGGCGGTCGGCCTCGTGCTGACCGGTTGTTCGTCCAAGGACGACTCTGGCGACACCACGTCGCCCACCGGCGGTTCCTCGTCGGCGGCCGCGTCGGGCGACCTGAGCATCCAGCCCCTCGTCCAGATCGACAACAAGGGCGCCGAGGTCCCCGCGGCGGACTCGTCGAACGCCGCCGACCCGGCCGGCGACGGCAGCGCCAAGTGCGACCCGACCACGATCGCCATGGCCGGCGCCCTGACCGGCGCCAACGCGGCCCTCGGCATCAACATCCTCAACGGCGCCAAGCTGGCCGTCGACGCGCACAACGCGGCGAACAAGGACTGCCAGGTCACCATCAAGCAGTTCGACACCGAGGGCGACCCGCAGAAGGCGACCCAGGTCGCGCCGCAGATCGCCGGCGACAAGAGCATCATCGGCCTGCTCGGCCCGGCGTTCTCCGGTGAGACCAAGGCCGTCGGCCCGGTGTTCCAGCAGGCGGGCCTCCTGTCGCTGACGGCGTCGGCGACGAACCCGGACCTGACCAAGAACGGCTGGACCAACTTCTTCCGCGGTCTGGCCAACGACGCGGTCCAGGGCCCGTCGGTCGCCGCATACATGGTCAACACGCTGAACTTCAAGAAGGTCTGCGTCGTCCAGGACGACTCCGACTACGGCGTGGGCCTGGCCGAGCAGATCACGGCCGGCCTCGGCTCGGCCGCGGACAGCGCGTGCGCCGCGAAGGTCAAGACCGGTGACAAGGACTTCTCCGCGACGGTCCAGATCGTCAAGGGCGAGTCGCCCGACGCCGTGTTCTACGCCGGCTACTACGCCGAGGGTGCGCCGTTCGCGTCGCAGCTCAAGGAGGGTGGCGTGACCGCCGCCTTCGTCTCGGCCGACGGCACGAACGACCCGGAGTTCGTCAAGCAGGCGGGCTCCGCCGCCAAGGGCGCCTACCTGTCCTGCCCGTGCGGCCCGGCCCCGGAGAAGTTCGCGGCCGACTACCAGGCCAAGTTCAGCGTCGCGTCGGGCGTCTACTCGGTCGAGGCGTACGACCTGGCGACGATCATGCTCAAGGGCATCGACTCCGGCGTGAAGGACCGCGCCGGGATGGTCGACTTCGTCAAGAACTACGACGGTGACGGCCTGGCCCGCCACTACAAGTGGGACGCCAACGGCGAGCTCGCCTCGGCGCTGATCTGGATCTACCAGGTCAAGTGACGATCACACGGCGGCCGGGTCCCCGCGGGGCCCGGCCGCCGTGCTGCACCACCCGTCCCCCCACCTAGGAGCACCATGAGCGCCGTCATGACTGTCGGCCCCGCCGTGTCGAGCGTGGTGAGCGCCTTCAACGTCGACTCGCTGACCCACAACTTCTGGGCGCTGACCATCGACGGCCTCACGTACGGATCGATCTACGCCCTCGTCGCCGTCGGCTACACCCTCGTGTACGGCGTCCTGCGACTCATCAACTTCGCCCACTCCGAGATCTTCATGCTCGGCATGTTCGGGCAGTACGCGACCCTGATGCTGCTGGGCTTCACCCCGCGCGGGGACGTGTACACCGAGGGCACGCTCCTCACGATCGTCTACCTGGGCATCGCGATGCTCGGCGGCATGGCCGTCTCGGGCGGTGCGGCGGTCGGCCTCGAACGCGTCGCCTACCGGCCCCTGCGCAAGCGCGGCGCCCCGTCGCTGGTGTTCCTCATCACCGCGATCGGCGCCTCGTTCATCCTCCAGGAGTTCGTCCACTTCGTGCTCCCCAAGCTCACCAACCAGAAGCTGGGCGGCGTCAACGCGCAGCAGCCCATCCGGCTGGTGGAGCCCACGGTGCAGTTCACGTTCCTGGGCGCCGACGTCACGAACGTCGAGATCGTCATCGTCGTCGCGGCGATCCTCCTCGCCGTGGCCACCGAGCGGTTCATCACGCTGACCAAGTTCGGCCGCGGCATCCGTGCCGTCGCCCAGGACCCCGTGACCGCGACCCTCATGGGCGTCAGCCGCGAACGCGTCATCATGCTGACGTTCCTCATCGGCGGCCTGCTCGCCGGCGCCGCGGCCCTGCTCTACACGCTGCGAGTGCCCAGCGGCATCATCTACTCGGGTGGCTTCATCCTCGGCATCAAGGCGTTCAGCGCCGCGGTCCTGGGCGGCATCGGCAACCTGCGCGGCGCTCTGCTCGGTGGTCTGCTGCTGGGCGTCATGGAGCTCTACGGGCAGGCGCTGTTCGGCACCGAGTGGCGCGACGTCGTGGCCTTCGTGCTGCTGATCCTGGTGCTCATGTTCCGACCGACCGGCATCCTGGGTGAGTCCCTCGGGAGGGCACGCGCATGAGCATCGAGAAGACCCAGCCCACGCTGCACCTGGGCGTCGGCGACAAGCTCCGGCTGTGGTGGGACGCGCTCGCACGGCCCGCGCAGTGGGGCATCGGCGTTCCCTTCATCGTCCTCATCGCGCTGCTGCCCGTCCTGCGGCCGCCGGTGATCACCACCGTCGGCACGGACTTCGGCTCCGTGCTCGCCCAGTTCGGCATGTACGCACTGCTCGCCATCGGCCTCAACGTCGTCGTCGGGCAGACCGGTCTGCTGGACCTCGGCTACGTCGGCTTCTACGCGATCGGTGCGTACACGGTCGGCCTCCTGACCAGCCCCGACAGTCCCTGGAACCTGACCGACGACTGGCTCTCGCGCGACTGGGCCTGGCTGTTCGCCGTCCCGATCGCGATCGGGATCACCGCGATCTCCGGCCTGATCCTCGGCACGCCGACGCTGCGCCTGCGCGGCGACTACCTCGCCATCGTGACGCTCGGCTTCGGTGAGATCGTCCGCCTGCTCGCCGACAACCTCAGCGACATCACCGGCGGCGGGCGCGGCCTCTCCCAGATCGCCTATCCCGTCGTCGGCGAGTCCGCCGACAAGCCGAACGGTGTCTTCTCCGCGGGCAACACCTCAGCGCCGCTCAACTCCGGGACCTGGTGGTTCTGGCTCAGCATCGTGCTGATCATCATCGTGCTGCTGATCGTCGGGAACCTCGAGCGCTCCCGTGTGGGCCGCGCGTGGGTGGCGATCCGTGAGGACGAGGACGCGGCCGAGATCATGGGTGTGCCGACGTTCAAGTTCAAGCTCTGGGCGTTCCTCATCGGTGCGTCGATCGGTGGCCTGTCCGGTGCGCTCTATGCGGGCCAGGTGCAGTTCGTCGTGCCGACGACGTTCAACGTCATCAACTCGATGCTGTTCCTGTGCGCCGTCGTCCTGGGCGGCCAGGGCAACAAGCTCGGCGTGATCCTGGGCGCGTTCATCATCGTGTACCTGCCCAACTTCTTCCTGGGCCGCACCGAGCTGTTCGGCATCCCGATCAACGGCGACGACATCGCCAACTACAAGTACCTGTTCTTCGGCCTCGCGCTCGTGGTGCTCATGATCTTCCGGCCGCAGGGCCTGTTCCCCGCGCGCCAGAAGCTGCTCACCTACGGACGCGGGATCTACGTGGCAACGCGCCAGGCCGCCCTCGCGGCGGCGAACGCGGTGACCCCGGCGGCCGTCGCACCCGCGACGTCCGGCACGACGACGTCGGACGCGGACGCGCCGCTGACGAAGGACGCGCCGCTGAAGAAGAAGGCCGACGACACGGAGGGAGACGCCTGATGAGCACCCCTGGAGGCATCGGCGCCGGCTCCGAGCACGACGAGGAGTTCCGCAGCACCGAGGACGTCGTCGCCGGGTCGACGCCGGAGGAGTACCTGCCCGACGGCGACGTCGAGGAGGCCATCGAGATCGACCTCTCGGCGGTCAACCCCGAGCTGGCCGACGCGGAGCACGTGGCGGAGGTCGTCGCGACCGACCGGACCATCCACACCGAGGTCGGCGCGCCGCTGCTGCAGATGCAGGACGTGACCGTGAAGTTCGGTGGCCTGACCGCCCTGGACGGTGTCACGTTCGACATCCGTCGCGGCGAGATCCTCGGCCTCATCGGTCCCAACGGCGCGGGCAAGACGACGTGCTTCAACACGATGTCCGGCATCTACCGGCCCACGTCGGGCTCGGTGATGTTCGACGGCCGCCCCATCGGAGCCGTCAAGCGCAACCAGATCACGCGCCTCGGCATCGCCCGCACGTTCCAGAACATCCGCCTGTTCTCCGACATGACCGCGCTGGAGAACGTCGTCGTCGGCACGGACGCGCGCCACAAGACGTCGGTGCCGGGGGCCATCTTCCGGACGCCGCGGCACCGGCGCGAGGAGCGCGACGCGATCGACCGCGCCATGGCGCTGCTCGAGTTCGTCGGGATCGGGAAGCACGCCACCGAGCAGTCCCGCAACCTCTCGTACGGCGACCAGCGCCGCCTCGAGATCGCGCGCGCCCTCGCCACGCAGCCCAAGCTGCTGTGCCTGGACGAGCCCGCGGCCGGGTTCAACCCGTCCGAAAAGCAGGCCCTCATGGACCTGATCCGCAAGATCCGCGACGACGGCTTCACGGTGCTGCTCATCGAGCACGACATGCGCCTGGTCATGGGTGTGACCGACCGCGTGGTGGTGCTGGAGTTCGGCCGCAAGATCGCCGACGGCCTGCCGGCGGAGGTCAGCTCCGACCCCGCCGTCATCGCCGCCTACCTGGGGGTGCCCGACGATGCCACTGCTTGAGCTGAAGGACCTGACGGTCGCCTACGACCGGATCGAGGCCGTCCGCGGCATCTCGCTGACGGTCGACGACGGTGAGCTCGTCACGCTCATCGGCGCCAACGGCGCGGGCAAGACGACGACGATGCGCGCGATCTCCGGCATCCGCCCGGTGGCTCGCGGGTCCGTCTGGTTCGACGGCCGCGACATCACGCGCATGAAGGCGCACGAGCGCGTGTCGGCCGGCATCGTCCAGGCCCCCGAGGGCCGCGGCGTGTTCCCTGGCATGACCGTCGTCGAGAACCTCGAGATGGGCTCCTACGCCCGCACCTTCAAGACGAAGTCCGAGCACGACGCGACCGTGGAGCGGGTGTTCGACCTGTTCCCGCGCCTGCTCGAGCGGCGCACCCAGGTCGGCGGCACCCTGTCGGGCGGGGAGCAGCAGATGCTCGCCATCGGCCGCGCGCTCATGGCCCGTCCGCGCCTGCTGCTGCTCGACGAGCCGTCCATGGGGCTGGCTCCGCTGGTCATCCAGCAGATCTTCCGCATCATCACGGAGATCAACAAGGAGGGCACCACCATCCTCCTCGTCGAGCAGAACGCCCAGCAGGCCCTGTCCCGCTCCGACCGGGCCTACATCCTCGAGACCGGCGAGGTCACGACCTCGGGTCGCGGCAAGGACCTGCTCGCCGACCCGGCGGTGAAGCAGGCCTACCTGGGCGTCGCCTGACCTCGCTCGCGGACCTGCTCCACCGCGCACCCGCGCTCAAGTGCTGGTTTCCTGCCGCTATTCGGGCGAAACCCAGAACGCGACCGCGGCGTGCCGCGCGCTGACGACGAAGCGCCCCGCCCCGGACGGATCCGGGACGGGGCGCTCTCGCGTGTGCTGACTGACGTCAGGCGGCGACGACCTTGACGGTCACCGTCGCGGCCACGTCTGCGTGCAGACGGACCGACACCTTGTACTCGCCCAGGGCGCGGATCGGCTGACCGATCTCGACCTTGCGCTTGTCGATCGCCGGGGCGCCGGCCGCCTTGACCGCGTCAGCGATCTCGGCGGTCGTGACCGCACCGAACAGGCGACCCGAGTCGCCGGCCTTGGCCGACACGACGACGGGCTTCGCCTGCAGCGAGTCGCGGACGGCCTTGGCGTCGTCCAGCGTCGCGATCTCGCGGGCCTTGCGGGCCTTGCGGATCGCGGTGATGTCCTTCTCGGCACCCTTGGTCCACGGCGTGGCCAGGCTGCGCGGGATGAGGTAGTTGCGGGCGTACCCGTCCTTCACCTCGACGACGTCACCCGGGGCACCGAGTCCGGTGACCTCGTGGGTCAGGATGATCTTGGCCATGAGTGTCTCCTTCCTCAGCGAGCCGACGACGAGTACGGCAGCAGGGCCATCTCGCGGGCGTTCTTGACGGCGCGCGCGATCGCACGCTGCTCCTGCACGGACACACCGGTCACCCGGCGAGCGCGGATCTTCCCGCGGTCGGAGATGAACTTGCGCAGCAGCGCGGTGTCCTTGTAGTCGACGACGTCGATCTTCGCCGCCTTGAGCGGGTTCTGCTTCTTCTTGGGCTTGCGTACCACGGCCTTGGCCATCGTGGTGCTCCTCCTTCGGTGGAGCCCCGGGCGTTGCCGTGCCCGGGGATGGGATGTTGTCTGGGGTTACCTAGGGATCAGAACGGGGGCTCGTCGGAGTAGCCGCCGCCGGAACCGCCTGCGGGCGTGGCCCACGGGTCGTCCTGCTGGCCGCCACCGCCAGTGCCGCCGCCCTGGTTGCCGCCGCTGTAGCCGCCGCCACCACCGCCGCCGAAGCCGCCGCCACCCGAACGCTGGGTCCGGGTGACCTTGGCCGTGGCGTAACGGAGCGACGGGCCGACCTCGTCGACCTGCAGCTCGACCACGGTTCGCTTCTCGCCCTCACGGGTCTCGTACGAACGCTGGATGAGCCGGCCGGTCACGATGACGCGGGTGCCCTTGGTGAGCGACTCGGCGACCGACTCGGCCGCCTCCCGCCAGATCGAGCAGCGCATGAACAGCGTGTCGCCGTCCTTCCACTCGTTGCTCTGGCGGTCGAACGTGCGGGGGGTGGACGCGACGGTGAAGTTCGCGACCGCTGCACCCGACGGGGTGAAGCGCAGCTCAGGGTCCCCCGTGAGGTTCCCGATCACCGTGATGACGGTCTCGCCGGCCATGCCATCTCCTCGTTCGTTCGATCAGTCGTGTGTGGTCCTGCGCACGCTAGCGGTGCCTACCGACACGCGCAGCGTTCGTGCACAGGCTCAGGCGTCGGCGCGCAGGACCTTCGTCCGCAGGACGACCTCGTTGAGGCCGAGCTGGCGGTCGAGCTCCTTGGCGGTGGCGGGCGTCGCCTTGAAGTCGACGACGGCGTAGATGCCCTCGGACTTCTTCTTGATGTCGTACGCCAGGCGGCGACGACCCCAGATGTCGACCTTGTCGACCGAGCCACCGTCGGTCGTGATGACCGACAGGTACTTGTCGAGCGAAGGAGCAACGGTGCGCTCCTCGATCTCAGGGTCGAGGATGATCATGATCTCGTACGGACGCAGGCTCATACCCACCTCCTCTGGTCTTGGCGGTCACGGTCGATCCGTGACAGGAGGGTTCTCGTGCGTCGCTGTGGGACGAGCAGTGCTCGTCGGGCTCCCTCACCTGCGACCGATGGCGGCCGAGGATGTGGGCACAGCAGTGTTCTAGCCTACCGGGCGTGCCCGCCCCGCCGGAAATCGGCCGAACGGTCACCCGGACGTGGAGGGTCAGCCGGCCGATGCTGCCGCGTCGGCGTCGGCCTTCTCCGTCGCCTCCGGCGTCGGATCCTGGGTCGGCTGCGGAGTCTTTGCCGGCTTCGTCGGTTGCGGCGTGGGCTGTGCGGTCTGGGTGGGCTTCGGCGCCTTCGTGGGCTCGGGCTTCGGTCCGCTGGAGACCACCAGCGTCACGGTGGCACCGGGCTTGATCTTCTTGCCCTCGCCGGGGCTCACGCTGATCACGCGCCCGACGACGACGTCGTCGGAGTAGGCCGTCGTGACGGCCGGGTTCAGGCCCGCCTGGACCAGGATCCCGCTCGCGTCGGCCTGCAGCTTGCCCACCAGGCCGCTCGGCACCCTGTCGACCGTCTCCTGCGTCTCGGTCGGCGTGGGGGTGGGCGTCGGGGTCGTTGTCGCCTTGGGCCTCGCGGTCGGGGTCGGCCCGACGTTGGCGCGGGCCGGGAAGTCCTCGACCTTCTCGTACTGCGGCAGCTCGAAGACGCCCTTCATGTACGACGCCCAGATCTCGGCCGGCGTCTTCCCACCGGTCACGCCGCCGAGCGACGCCGGGACGGCCTCGATCGTCTCCTGCGACTTCCCGTCCTCACCGACCTGGCTGAGGGAGACGGCGGTGGCGATCTGCGGCGTGAAGCCGACGAACCACGCCGCCTTCCACTCGTTCGTCGTCCCGGTCTTGCCGGCGATCGGACGGTCGAGGGGCTTGATCCACGTCTCGCCCGAGCCGGACTGCACGACCTGCTGCATCGCGTACGTCGCGTCGGCGACCACGTCCGCGTCGAAGACCCGCTTGCCCTTGGACTTGGCCTCGTACGCCGTCGTGCCGTCGTAGTTCTCGATCTTCTCGATCATGTAGGGGTCGTGGTGCACGCCCTGCGCCGCCAGCGTCGCGTACGCGCTGGCCATGTCGAGCGGGTGCACGTCGGCCGTGCCCAGCACGTTCGAGGGGTCGGTGCCGACCGGCGTCGTGATCCCCGCACGGACGGCGACGTCGGCCGTCTTCTCCGGGCCGATCTCCTCGTTCAGCTGCGCGTAGACGGTGTTGACCGATTCCGCGGTGGCCTTGATGAGGTTGATGTTGCCGAACTGCTCGCCGCCGAAGTTCGGGACCGGCTTGCTCCAGCCCGGGACGGTCATCGGTGAGTACCCGTTGTACCGCGACTCCAGCGTCTTCCCGCTCTCGAGCGCGGCGATCAGCGTGAACGGCTTGAACGTCGAGCCGGCCTGGATCTTGTCGTACGTCACGCGGTTGATCTGGTCGTCGACGAAGTTGGACCCGCCGTACATGCCGACGATCGCACCGCTGGACGGGTCCACCGACACCATCGCCAGCTTCGTGCGCTTGTTGGGCTTCTCGCCCAGCATCTCGCCGTTGCGGTACGACTTCGCCGTGCTCTCCATGTCCTTCTGGACCGGCTTCTGGATCGTCGTGACGATCTTGTAGCCGCCGCGCATCAGCTCGTCCTTGGTGATCTTCAGCGGACCGGTCTCGAGCTCCTTCTCGACCTCCGTCAGCAGGTAGCCCTTGGTGCCGGTGTAGCGCTCGGTCCGCTTGTAGTCGACAGTGTCGGGGAACGTCAGCTTCGCGCGCTGCGCGTCGGACAGCTTCCCCATGTCCTGCAGGCCGTCCAGGATGATGTTCCAGCGCTGCTCGGACTTGGCCGCGTCGACCGCGGGGTCCCAGTTGTTGGGCGACGGGATGACGGCGGCCAGCAGGGCGGCCTGGGCCTGCGTCAGGTCCTTGGCGTCGACACCGAAGTACGACTGCGCCGCCGCCTGGATGCCGTACGAGTCGCGGCCGAAGTAGATGGTGTTGAGGTAGTTGCCGAGGATCTCCTGCTTGCTCTGCGACTGCGCGATCTTGATGGCGAGCAGCGCCTCCCGGGCCTTGCCCACGTAGTCGGTCGTCGTCTTGTCGACGTAGTACCGCTCCACGTACTGCTGGGTCAGGGTCGATCCACCCTGCGTGGTGCCGTCGTCGGCCGTCGCGTTGTGCAGGAACGCGCGGGCCATGCCCGTGATGGACACACCGCGGTTGGTGAAGAACGTGCGGTCCTCGCCGGCCACGACGCTCTCCCCGACGTAGGCGGGCAGCGTGTCGTAGTCGACGATCTCGCGCTTCTGGACCGCGTACGTGCCCATGACGGCGCCCTGGCTGCCGTCCGCGTTGTCCGCGTAGTAGATCGTCGACGTCTGGGCGCTCACGTCCTCGCCGGGCTTCGGGACGTCGATCGTCGCGTAGGCCGCGACGCCGGCGCCCAGCAGCAGGAACGCGCCGCCCAGGACGGTGCCCAGCACGACGCGCCACGACGGCAGCCAGCGATGCAGGCCGGTGTAGCCGGTCCGCGGGTAGTCGAAGAAGCGCTTCTTGCCCGCCGGACGGGTCGGGGTCGCCGCGCGGGTGCCGCGCCCGGAGCTGCGACGGCTCCGCGGGGGTGCGGACCTCGGGGTGGACGAGCCTGCCAACGTGCTGCCTTCCGTACGACGACTGGGGTGGGCCGGGCGCCCCGGGATCACAGGATCCGGGCAGGGCTCGGCCGAGATCCTCAGTATGGGGGGCCTCGATCGGGCCAGGGAGGGACGTTTCGGACGTCGGGCGCGACCTTCACACGATCGGCACCGCGCCCCGACGTCTGGTCCGGAAACCACGCCTGCGCTGTGACGACGGCCACGACGCGACGGCGCGCGACGGCACGGACTTGTGTCGATACGTCCATCCGACATACTCTGCGGATGTATCGAGTTGATACATCGTGCAGAACCCGACGCTCTCGTCGGGAGCACGCAGACTCTAGCCCCAACCCAGGAGGTGGCACTGTGCGCGGTCGTTCCGACGTGCTCGAGCCCGCCATCCTCGGGCTGCTGCACGAGTCGCCCATGCACGGGTACGAGCTGCGCAAGCGGCTCAACCTGGTGCTCGGCTCGTTCCGCGCGCTGTCCTACGGCTCGCTCTACCCGTGCCTCAAGGGCCTGGTCGAGCGCGGCTGGATCGTCGGCCTCGAGTCGACGGACAGCGGGCACGGCGTCAGCAAGCGGGCCCGCATCGTCTACCAGCTCACGGCCGACGGCAAGGAGCACCTCCAGCAGGTGCTGTCGTCGTCGGGCCCGTCGACCTGGGAGGACGAGAACTTCGACGTCCGCTTCGCGTTCTTCGCGCAGACGGACGCCGAGACCCGGCTGCGGATCCTCGAGGGCAGGCGCACGCGTCTGACCGAACGACTCGAGACCGTCCGCCAGTCCTTCGCCCGCACCCGCGAGCGCATGGACGAGTACACGCTCGAGCTGCAGCGCCACGGCCTCGAACAGGTCGAGCGTGAGGTCCGTTGGCTCGACGGGCTCATCGACAACGAGCGCGGCCGCCGCCGCGTGCGTCCCACAGGCACCGGTCATCCGACCGATGCTGACTCCACCGCCGCTGTGCCGCAGAGCACCCCGGCGCGAACCACCGAGAAGGAGCGAGGATGACCTCCATCCGCGTCGCCATCGTCGGCGTCGGCAACTGCGCCGCGTCGCTCGTCCAGGGCGTCCACTACTACGCCGACGCAGCTGCGGACAGCAAGGTCCCCGGCCTGATGCACGTCCAGTTCGGCGACTACCACGTCAAGGACATCGAGTTCGTGGCCGCGTTCGACGTCGACGCGAAGAAGGTCGGCTTCGACCTCTCGGAGGCCATCGGCGCCTCGGAGAACAACACGATCAAGATCGCCGACGTCCCGCCGCTCGGCGTGACCGTGCAGCGTGGCCACACGCTCGACGGCATCGGCAAGTACTACTCGCAGACCATCGAGCTGTCGGACGCCGAGCCGGTCGACGTCGTCGCCGCGCTGCGCGAGGCCGAGGTCGACGTCCTGATCTGCTACCTCCCCGTCGGTTCGGACGCTGCCGCGAAGTTCTACGCGCAGGCCGCCATCGACGCGAACGTCGCGTTCGTCAACGCGCTCCCCGTCTTCATCGCGTCCGACCCGGAGTGGGCCGCCAAGTTCGAGGCCGCCGGTGTCCCGATCGTCGGCGACGACATCAAGTCGCAGGTCGGCGCCACCATCACGCACCGCGTGCTGGCCCGCCTGTTCGAGGACCGCGGCGTCGTCCTGGACCGCACGTACCAGCTGAACGTCGGCGGCAACATGGACTTCAAGAACATGCTCGAGCGCGAGCGCCTGGAGTCCAAGAAGATCTCCAAGACGCAGGCCGTCACCTCGAACCTGCAGGACGGCCCGCTGGCCGGCAAGAAGGACGACCGCAACGTCCACATCGGCCCGTCGGACTACGTCGCCTGGCTCGACGACCGCAAGTGGGCGTACGTGCGCCTCGAGGGTCGCGCGTTCGGCGAGGTGCCCCTGAACCTGGAGTACAAGCTCGAGGTCTGGGACTCCCCCAACTCGGCCGGCATCATCATCGACGCCCTGCGCGCCGCGAAGATCGCCAAGGACCGCGGCGTCGGCGGCCCCATCCTGTCCGCGTCGACGTACTTCATGAAGTCGCCGCCGGTCCAGATGGAGGACGGCCAGGGCCGCGCCGAGCTCGAGGCCTTCATCGCCGGCACCAACGAGCGCTGAGCCGGAGTGCAGCGGGTGGTGAGGGTGCGAAGCGCACTCGCCACCCGCGGAACGCAGGCTCAGCGCGACCACGAGAACGAGCGCTGAGCTAGCTAGCTCCACCCCCGAAGGGGCCCCTCGCCACCAGCGAGGGGCCCCTTCGCATTCACCATGTGATCGCTCTGCATTTGTTCGCGTCACACGTACAAATGCAGAGCGATGGTCCGGGAGGTGCCGAACTTGTGGATGCGAGCCGACGACGCGTCGGCCATTCCGCGAGCATCGGGGCGTGGATCGTTCCCGTGTGGTCACGCTGAGCCCCGAACTCGTCGCGCTCGGCCGGGACGCGGTGGACGCGCTCACGCGGCAGGACCGGGTGGCGACGACCGCGCAGCTGGTCCGGTGGGGGCTGAAGCGCGGCCTCGTCGCGCAACGAGTCACCCAGGGGCGTTGGCAACGGATGCACCAAGGAGTGGTCCTCCTTCACTCGGGTTCGCCGTCCTGGCGTGAGCAGGCTCGTTCCGCGCTCCTCTACGCCGGGCCGACGGCGGCGCTCTCCCACTCGTCGGCCGCGTACGTCCACGGCATCGTGAAGCAACCGGGGCGGCTCGTCGAGGTCAGTACGCCGCGGGCGACCCGGCCGACGGACGGGGTCGTCGTCCACCGACGCCGCGCGATGCCGTGGGCCGGCGGGCGGCTCCGCTCCGTCTCGCAGGACGCCGCCGTGATCGACCTCGTCGAACGGGCGGGGGACGTCGACGGCGTCGTGGCCGTCGTCGGTGCGGCGATGCTGCGCGGCATGATCCCCGACCGCATCCTGCTGGAAGCGTCGTCGCGAACCCGCGTTCGGCACCGGGCGCTGCTCCACGCCCTGCTCGATCCCGGCTCCGAGCTGATCGAGTCCCCGCTCGAGCACCGGTACGCGCGTGACGTCGAGCGAGCGCACGCGTTGCCTCGCGGACGCACCCAGGTCCGGCAGAAGGTGGGCGACCGATGGATCCGCGCCGACCGTGTCTACCGAGGTCTCGGTGTCCGCATCGAGCTCGACGGCCAGTTCGCCCACCCGCTCGCCAGCACGGACGACGACGTCTGGCGGGACAACGCCGTCGTGCTCGCCCACTCCGAGGTCACGCTGCGCTACCGCTGGTCACACGTCGCGACAAGCCCTTGCGCAACCGCGGTCCAGGTCGCAGCAGCCCTGCGGTCGCGCGGTTGGGTGGGCGCCGCGCGCGCGTGCCGCGAGGCGTGCACCGCGAGCCGCTCCGGCTGAACCCCAAGGGACGACATCGCTCTGCGAATGTTCGACAGGCGCGAACATTCGCAGAGCGATCACCGGCGACAGCCAGGCCGCGTCACGAGTCGGACGACGGTCCGTCCGCGAGCACCCAGGACTGCAGCCCGGAGCCGGGTTCCGGTGCTTCGCCGAGCAGGTTCGCCCCGACCCCGAGCGTCGACGTGATCGGCGCGACCAGCTCTGCCTCGTTCTCGCAGCGGACCTGGGCACGGACGAAGACGGAGCCCTCGTCACCGCGCATCGTCAACCAGCCGTGCGGGGCGTCGAGCGTCGAGAACTCTCCGTCCTGCCACGTGTAGGCGGCCTGGCACTGCGGGTCGCTGCTGAGCTGCGCCGCCAGCGCGACGACACCGTCCAGCACCGGCGCTCCCGAGCCCGCGACCGGCAGCGGGCCGTCCGCGTCGAGGTCGTCGACCTTGCGCGTCGGATCCGCGCCGGTCACCGAGACCGCGTAGAGAGCCGGGTGCCCGGGCTTGTCGCCCCAGGTCCAGGTGCCTGCGAGATCGTCGTCGTTGCTGTCGCGGCACGCGGCGAGGACGTGGTCGTCGTCGTACCAGGACACGACCTGGCACTGCGCGCCGTCGACCCCGTACGACACGTCGCGGGCGTCGCCGTTCGCCACGTCGACAGCGCGGAACTTCTCCTGCAGCGATGTCCCGGACCCCGTCACCAGCCGCGTGCGGGAGGGATTGAAGTGCAGCGAGGCCCAGCCGGACGGGACGGACAGGGTGCCGTGCGCCTCGCCCCCGTCCAGACCGACGATCGTGCCCGACCCGCCGCCGTCGCCCGCGTCGGTGTACTCCACCCACAGCGGGGTTCCGTTGAAGTCGAGCCCCAGGTACGCGGCAGGAGCCGTCAGGCCGCTGTCCTGCTCGCTGACCTCACCCGTCGCCAGGTTCAGCACGCCGCGTGCGTAGCCGTCGTCACCCGGCTGGCTGACGATCGCCTCGGACGACCCCGACATCCAGCTCAGAAGTCGGAGCCTCCCACCCCCCGGCAGGTCGGCGACGCGGTATCGCGCGCCGTCCGGTGACGTGAGGACGACCGTCCCCGTGCCCGGCTTCTCGGCCTCCGGGGTCGCGTCGTAGAGCGCCAGCATCCAGCCAGGACCGGTGGTCTCCAGGAGCCCGGCCGGCATCGGCTGCAGGCCGGCGGGCGGTGCAGACGACTCGGCCGACGCGGTCGGCGCGGCAGTCGCCTTCGGGGTCGGGCCGGCGGTCGGCGTGCTCGACGTGATCGGCACCGGCGGTGCAGGCTCCACGGCGTCCCGGTGGGTGCCGGTCCAGCCGACCGCACCGACGACGGCGACGACGGCAACCGCCGCCACCCCTTCGAACGCGTGCCGTCGGTTGCGGCGCCGCCGCACCCCGCGCCACGTCCGCGCCCGGGCGCTGGCCGTGGGCTGCAGCCCGTCGACGCTCTCCTCACGGGCGGACAGGTTGGCCGCCAGGACCTTGTCGAAGTCACGCATCGCGCTGCACCTCCGCGGTGGGGATGAGCCGGACGGGGGTCGAGCCGGCGGGCTCGGCCGTGCCGAGCAGGGTGTTCAGGGTGCGCAGGCCGTCGTAGGTGTACCGCTTCACGGCACCCTCGCTGAGCCCGAGCTGGTCGGCGCACTCGGCGACGCTCATCGACTCCATGTGCCGCAGGACCACGCAGGCCCGTTCACGCGGAGGGATCTGCGCGAGGGCGATCTCCAGCTCCGTCGCATCGAGGTCCCGGGCGTCGTGGCGAAGCACCGCGGCCTGGTCCAGCGCCACGCGCTCGCGGCCGGCGCGGCGGGTGTGGTCCACGAACCGCGAGACGATCGCGCGCCGCACGTACTGCTCGGCCTGCTCGACGGACCGGAACGTGGCCCGCCCGCCGAACGCGGAGATCAACGCCTCCTGGACCAGGTCCTCGGCGTCGCCGACTCCTCGCGTCAGCAGCATCGCACGCGCGACGAGCCTGCCGTAGCGCTCTCGCACCAGCTGGTCCAGCACCGGCTCCCACGGCCTGCGCATGGCACTCCTCATGACTCGACGACGAAACCACCCAGACAACGACGCGCCCGGCCGATCGGTTGGGGCACATCGTGCACGAGTTTTCCGACGCCCGGATGCGGCGGTCACGAGTCCTGGCTGATCCGTCGGTCGGGGTGAGGGAGCCGGCGCGCACGAGGAGCGCCGCACGACGTCCGGCACGCGGCGCACAGGTGCGAGGATGAGGCACGTGCAGGTGATCGCGGACCTCAGGACGCTGGCGCCGCTGCGCGACTTCCGCAAGCTGCTCGCGGTCCGGCTGACGAGCCAGTGCGCCGACGGCATCTTCCAGGCAGGCCTCGCCACGCTGTTCTTCTTCTCCCCCGAGCACGCGAGCACGGCGACGGGGGTCGCGACGGCGTTCGCGGTGCTGCTGCTGCCGTTCACGATCGTCGGGCCGTGGGCCGGCGTGCTGCTGGACCGGTGGCGACGCCGGCAGGTGCTGCTGTACGGGAACGCGGTGCGCGTCGTGCTCACGCTGGCCGCGGGGGTGCTCATGATCGTGTCCGGGCCAGGACCGGCACTGTACGTGCTGGCGCTGGTCACGCTGTCGGTCAACCGGTTCCTGCTCGCGGCGCTGTCGGCGTCGCTCCCCCGCGTCGTCGACGGCCCGCTGCTGCTCACGGCCAACTCGGTGACCCCGACGCTGGGCACGGCCGCCGCGGGCGTGGGCGCGGGCATCGGGTTCGTCGTCGGGCTGGTGCTGCCGGACGGGGCCGCGCACGACGCAGGTTCGCTGGTGGTCGCGGCCCTCGTCATGGCCGCCGCGAGCGCGCTGGCGCTGCGGCTCGGCCGCGACCGGCTGGGCCCCGACGAGCGCGCGGACGCCGCCCAGCTCCGCGCCGCGCTCGGCGATCTCGCGCGCGGGCTGGCGGCCGGTGCCCGTTACCTCGTCGCCCGCCGCACCCCGGCCCGCGCGCTGGGGATCATGGCCGTGCACCGGTTCCTGTACGGCGTCGTGTTCGTCGCGAGCCTGCTGATCTCCCGCAACCTGCTCTCCGACCCGGCCGACACCGACGCGGGCCTCGCGACGTTCGGCACGGTCCTGGGCGCGACGGTCGTCGGCTTCGCCCTGGCCGTCGTGCTGACGCCGACGATCACGCCCCGCATCGGGCCGCACGCGTGGATCGTGACGTGCCTGGTGGTCGCGGCGGCCAGCCAGCTGGTGCTCGTCGTGACGTACGCGCTGCCGGCGATCCTCGTGGCCGCGGCCGCCCTGGGCCTGGCCGCGCAGGGCGCCAAGATCGCCGTCGACACGATCGTCCAGCGGGACACCGACGACGCGTTCCGGGGCCGCGCGTTCGCGCTGTACGACGTCATGTACAACGCCGCGTTCGTCGCGGCCGCCGCGCTGGCCGCGTTCACGCTGCCCGACGACGGCTACTCCCCCGCCCTGTTCACCGCGCTGACCCTCGGCTACGTGGCCGCGGCCGTGGTGTACGGCGCGGCCGCCCGACGAGTGCCGAGCGCGCTGCCGGTCACCACCTGACTCAGGACGACGGGCGGTTCTGCTCCCACCACGCCAGCAGCTCGTCGCGCGCGACGTCCGGCCCCAGCGGACCGCGCTCCATCCGCAGCTCCATCAGGAACTTGTACGCGGCGCCGACCTCGCGACTCGGCTTCAGGCCCAGGATCTCCATGATCTGCGTACCGTCCAGGTCGGGCCTCACGGCGTCGAGCTCCTCCTGCTCGCGCAGGCGCGCGATGCGGACCTCGAGGTCGTCGTAGGCGGCGGACAGCCGCGCGGCCTTGCGCTGGTTGCGGGTGGTGCAGTCGGAGCGGGTCAGCCGGTGCAGGCGCTCGAGCAACGGACCGGCGTCGGTGACGTAGCGGCGCACCGCCGAGTCGGTCCACTCCCCGTCGCCGTAGCCGTGGAAGCGCAGGTGCAGCTCGGTGAGGCGCGCGACGTCGTGCACGGTCGCCTTGTCGAACCGCAGCTCGCGCAACCGCTTGGCGGCCATCTTGGCGCCGACGACCTCGTGGTGGTGGAAGCTGACGCCGCCGTCGGCCTCGAACCGGCGCGTGCGAGGCTTGCCGATGTCGTGGAGCAGGGCGGCGAGCCGCAGCGTCAGGTCGGGTCCGGGCACCGGCCCGGACGGGCCGGTCTCCAGCGCGATCGCCTTGTCCAGCACCGTGAGCGTGTGCTCGTAGACGTTCTTGTGCCGGTGGTGCTCGTCGATCGCGAGCTGCAGCGCGGGCAGCTCGGGCAGCACGTGCTCCGCGAGCCCGGTCTCCACCAGCACCAGCAGGCCGAGGCGCGGCTGGGCGGCGAGCAGCAGCTTCGACAGCTCGTCGCGCACGCGCTCGGCGGACACGATCGAGATCCGGTCGGCCATGTCGACGATCGCCGTGTGCGCGCCGGGTTCGACGGTGAACCCGAGCTGCGCCGCGAACCGCGCGGCGCGCATCATGCGCAGAGGGTCGTCGTCGAACGACTGCCGCGGGTCAACGGGTGTGCGCAGCACCCCGACCGCCAGGTCGGACAGCCCGTCGAATGGGTCCACGAACGTCAGGTCCGGGACGCGCACGGCCATCGAGTTCACGGTGAAGTCGCGCCGGGACAGGTCACCCTCGAGCGAGTCGCCGAACACGACCTCGGGCTTGCGGGAGGCCGGGTCGTAGGCGTCCGTCCGGTAGGTCGTCACCTCGACGACGACGTCCTGGCCCGACGAGTGCCGCGAGGCGAACCGGCGCGCGCCGATGGTCCCGAACTCGCGCCCGATGTCCCAGTGCGCGTCGCCCCACCGGGCCAGGATCTGCTCGGTCTGGTCGGGCGACGCCGACGTCGTGAAGTCGAGGTCGGCGCTGAGCCGCCCCAGGAACGCGTCGCGCACCGGGCCGCCCACCAGCGCGAGCTCGTGGCCGGCGGCGCGGAACAGCTCGCCCAGCTCGATCGCGTCGGGCGAGAGCCCCGCCAGCACGCCGAGCGCGCGGCGCTGCAGGGCGATCAGCGAGGGGTTGGTCGTGTCGTCGGGCACCCGCACGAGTCTAGGTGCCCGCCCGACGTGCCGGTTCGGGCGCAGACCACGCGAGTAAGTACAGTGGCCCGTATGTCCAGTCCGGCCCGACCCCTGCCTTCGCGGGGTGTCCCGGCGCCTCCGGGCGGGCACGCGCTGCACATCGACCCCCGCGTGATGGCCCCTCGGCCCACCCCGGTGGTCCTGCCGGTCGTCGACGAGACCAGCGCCGGCGGCCTCGTCGTCCGCCAGCGCGAGGGCACCTTCCACGCCGCGGTCATCGCGCGCCGCAACCGCGCGGGACGCCTCGAGTGGTGCCTGCCCAAGGGGCACCTCGAGGGCACGGAGACGCCTGAGGAGGCCGCCGTCCGCGAGATCGCGGAGGAGACGGGCATCCAGGGCCGCGTGCTGCGCCGGCTCGGCGTCATCGACTACTGGTTCAGCGGCACCGATCGGCGCGTGCACAAGGTGGTGCACCACTTCCTGCTCGGCGCCACCGGCGGGATCATCTCCGTCGAGGGCGACCCCGACGGCGAGGCGGAGGACGCCGCGTGGGTTCCGGTCGCCGAGCTGCCGCAGCGCCTGGCGTACCCCAACGAACGACGACTCGCCGAGGCCGCCCTCGTGGTGCTCGTCGGCGAGGCATGAGCGGGCGCCTGGCACAGCGGGCCGTGAGTGCGACGCTCGCCCTGCTCGCCGCCGTGGTCGCGGTGCCGGTGGGTCTGGCCGGGCAGGCGTCTGCGGCCGTCGACGAGACGACGCTGCCGGTCCGCGTCGAAATCACCGCCGTCAGCCCCACGGTCCTGCGCCCGGGCGAGGACCTCACGGTCCGGGCGACGCTGCACAACGACGGCACCACCGAGCTCGAGCACGTGGCCGCCGACGTCCGCATCAACGCGTTCCGCGTGGGCACCCGCGACGCCGTCGCCGAGTGGGCCGGCCGCGGTGCGGACGACGCCGCGGGTGACGTCGAGGCCACGACGACCGTCGACGACCCCCTCGCCCCCGGCGACGCGGTCGCCGTCGAGCTCACGGTGCCGGCGGCCAAGATCCCCCTCTACAACCTTCCCGGCGTGTGGGGCCCGCGCGGCCTGGCGGTCGAGGCCACGGACTCGGGTCGGCGGGTGGGCCTGGAACGCAGCTTCGTGCTCTGGTACCCGGAGGAGTCCGTCACGCCCGTCCCGGTCTCGGTGCTGCTGCCGTTCGCGGGACCGGCCGACGACCCGTCGTCGACCACCGCGGACACCGAGCTCGACGCCCAGACGGCACCGACGGGCGCACTCGGCCAGATGCTCGCCGCGGCGCAGGCGGACAACGACGTCGGCCTGGTCGTCGACCCGTCCCTCGTCACGCGTGCCCGCGCCGGCGACGAGCAGTCGCAGACGTGGGCGAACCAGCTCACGGCCGCGGTGAACGCCCACGACACCTTCACGCTCCCCTGGGCGGACCCCGACGTCGCCGCCCTCGGCCACGCGGACCACGCCGACCTGCTGAAGGTCGCCGTCGACGCGTCCCGGACCTCGGACGCGATCGGCACCGGGCGCCCGACGATCGTCTGGTCCGCCGCCGACCAGACGCTCGACCAGGCGACCGCGGGCGCCGCCGCCGCGGCGCGGGTCTCGGCCGTGGTCGCGCGCACCCCGGCCGCCGGCGCCGCGTCGTCGGTCACGCACTCCACGGTCAGCACCGACGACGGCGAGCTCGACCGGTTCACCCCCGACGGGACGCTGTCCTCGATGCTCGTCGACCCGACGGCCGTCGAACCGGGTGCGACGAGCGCGACCATCACGCAGCGTGCGCTCGCCGAGCTGGCCGTGATCGCACGCGAGGACGAGGACGACCCGCAGCCCGTGCTCCTGGCGCCGGGCCGCGACGAGGTCGCCGATCCCCAGGCCGTCCGGACGCTCATGGCGGCCTTCCGGTCGGCGCCCTGGGCCCGCGTGGACGACGTGTCGACGCTCCTGATCGGTTCGGCGTCGGACGCCAAGGCACTGCCGGAGGACCAGACCGACGACTCCGAGGTCAGCCCCGCAGCCGTGACGGCCCTCGCCGACGCCCGGCAGCACGCGATCGACTTCTCCGCCGTCACCCCGCAGCCCGACGCGCTGCTGGAGGGCGTGGACGACGAGACGCTCGCGCCGCTGTCGATCGCCTGGCGCTCCGACGCCGCCGGACGCGCGCAGGTCGTCGAGAGGTCGGTCGGGTCCATCACGGCCCGCACGGTCGGCCTCACGGTGGCGCCGCTGTCGACCGTCAACGTCCTGGGCGCGACGGGCACGATCCGTCCCGTCGTCCGCAACGACCTGGACGTGCCCGCGACGGTGCAGCTCGTCATCACACCGCGCAAGGCGTGCCTGCAGGTGCTGCCCATCGACCCGATCACGATCGACGCGAACTCGAGCGACTCCGTGCTGGTGGACCTGCGCGCCACCGCCAACTGCGAGGTCGCCATCACCGCCTACCTGGAGTCGACCGACGGGGCTCGCGTCTCACCGGTCCGCGCCTTCGACGCCCGGGTCGCGCCGACCATCGAGAGCGTCGGCACGTACGTCGTGGCAGGCCTGCTCGCGATCGGTCTGATCCTGGGCATCGTGCGCACCGTCCGGCGCGGTCAGAGCGCCCGCCGCGGTGCCCGGACCGAGGCCGAGACGGGCCCGGCACCATCGCTGCCCGTGCTGGGTGGGACGCCCGACGAGGACGCCGGGCCGTGAGCGAGCCCACCGGGGGGGTGCGCCGCGGCGTGGCCCTGATGGCGTCCGGCACCGGCGCGTCGCGTGTGCTGGGCCTGCTGCGTCAGATGGTCCTGGCCAGCGCCATCGGTGCGACCGGGCAGGCAGCCGACGCGTTCTCGGTGGCGAACAAGCTGCCGAACATCCTGTACATGCTGCTCGCGGGCGGCGTCCTCAACGCCGTGCTCGTGCCGCAGGTGGTGCAGGCCTACCGACGCAAGGCCGGGCAGGAGTACGTCGACCGTCTCCTGACCTTCGGCTTCGCGGTGCTGGCCGGCGCGACCCTGCTCCTGACGATGTGCGCCCCGCTGCTCGTCCACCTCTATGCCTCCAAGGGGTTCACCGGCGCGCAGCGCGACCTCGCGACCGCGTTCGCGTTCTGGTGCATCCCGCAGATGTTCTTCTACGGGATGTACGCCCTGCTCGGACAGGTGCTGAACGCGCGCAACTCGTTCGGGCCGTTCATGTGGGCGCCCGTCGTCAACAACGTCGTCTCGATCGCGGGCTTCGGGGCGTTCATCGCGATGTTCGGCACCGCGAAGGCGGGTCCGGACGGCATCGAGGTCGCGGCCAACTGGACCACGGGTCAGACGACGCTGCTCGCCGGCTCGGCGACGCTCGGCGTCATCGCCCAGGCCGTGGTCCTCATCCCGGCCCTACGGGCGTCGGGGGTCCACTACCGGGTGCGCTGGGGGCTGCGCGGCTCAGGGCTCGGGCGGGCCGGCAAGGTGGCGAGCTGGACGCTCGTCGGGCTGGCGATCGGCCAGCTCGGGTACATCGTCGTGTCCCAGGTCAACGCGGCCGCGCCCAAGTCGGCCGGGGGTGGCACCGTCGCCGGCCCCGCCGCCTACGACTGGGCCTTCCTCATCTTCATGCTCCCGCACTCGCTGGTGACGGTGTCGCTGGCGACCGCGCTGTTCACCCGCCTGTCCGGACAGGCGCACGAGAAGGACGTCGACGGCGTCCGGTCGACCCTGTCCGGCGGCCTGCGCGTCGTCGGGCTCTTCACCATGGTCGCGACGGCGGTCGTCGCGGTGCTGGCGGTGCCGATCACGCAGATCCTGCTGTGGACCTCGACAGACGCGCAGGTGCGCGCCGTCTCCCCGGTCGTCGTCGCGATGATCGTCGGGCTGCCCGCCTTCGGGGCGTGGTCGATGTGCCAGCGCGTGTTCTACGCGTACGAGGACGCTCGCGGCATGATCCCGATCCAGCTGGCCATGGCCGGGGTCGTCGTCGGCGGGTCGCTCCTCGGACTCGTGGTGCTGCCGCCGCGGCTGTGGGTGGCCGGTGGCGGGCTCTCGATGAGCGTGTCGTACCTCGTCGGCGCGGTCATGGCGCTGTGGTTGCTGCGTCGGCGCCTGCGGTCGGTCGACGGGCCGCGTGTCGCACGCGTGCACGTGCAGGCGGCCGCGGCCGCACTGGTCACGGCCGGCGTGGGTGCGCTGGTCCTGGTGCTGCTGCGACACCTGCTCCCGGCGGGGCACATCGCGTCCATCCTCGAGTGCGCCGTCGTCGGGACCGTCATGGGCCTGGCGTACGTCGCGCTGCTGCGGCTCATGCGTGTCGCCGAGCTCGACGCGCTCCTGGGCCCTCTGGTCGCGAAGCTGGGCGGTCGCGCGTCTAGGCTGGTCACCGGGACGAGGGCCCCGCAGGGTCCGCCGAGCGACGAAGTGGGAGCTGACGTGAGCGAGGTCGTCGAGCGTGGCACCGTGCTCTCCGGGCGGTACCGCGTGGTCGACGAGGCCACGTCCGACCTTCCCGGCGCCACGTCGTGGCACGCGACCGACCAGATCCTGGACCGACCGGTCCGCGTGCAGGTGCTGTCGTCCGGCCACATCTCGGCCGCGCTCGACGGCGCACGCCGCGCGGCGCTCGTCACCGACGCCCGCCTGGTGCGCGTGCTCGACGTCGGCACGCACGAGGGTCACGGCTACGTGGTGTCCGAGCAGGTCGCCGGCCCGTCGCTGGCCGACCTGCTCAGCCGCGGCACGCTGACCGCGGACCAGGCGCGGGCCATCGTCGGCGAGGCCGCCGCCGCGCTCGAGGTCGCCCGCCGCCGTGGCGTCCACCATCTCGCGCTGCGACCCTCGGTCGTCCACGTGACCGACGACGGCCGCATCGTCGTCAGCGGGCTCGGGCTCGACGCCGGGCTGCTGGGCGTCGTCTCCCGCGACGCGCACCTGACCACGCGCGCGGACACCGTCGGCCTGGTCCGCCTGCTGTACGCCGCGCTGACCGGTCACTGGGTCGCGGACGCGGGCGTACCGGACCTCGCGGTGGACCTGCCCGCGGCGCCCGACGAGGACGGCGTGCCCGTCGCGCCCGCCGACCTCGTCGACGGCGTGCCCGGCGACCTCGACACGCTGTGCGCCGTGACGCTCGGGCGCAACGACGACGGCCCGCACAGCCCCGGTGAGCTGGTGCGCGAGCTCGAGCCGTGGGGTGCGATCCGCGCCGTCCAGGTCCCGACGGGCTCGATCCCCGTGGTGCCGACGGCCATCAGCGCCGCCGCGATCGCCGCCGACGACGAGGCCGACGCGGCGCTGAGCCCGCCGGACGACGACTTCGAGCCCGACGACATGGAGGACACCGCCCCCATCGCGGTGACCCGCGAGTCCATCCGCACGACGTTCGAGAACCAGCCGCCCCCCGCGGGCGTGAACCGTCCCGGCACGCCGCCGCCTGCCGCACCCACCCGGACCAGCGCGTTCGGTGCCGCGGGCGCCCTGGGGGCCGCGGCCGGCCCACGCACCTGGGACTCCGCGCCGCCGCCTCCCGAGCGCACCACCGCGCAGGTCTTCCCCCCGGCTGCACCCGCCGAGCCCGGCCCCGCCGTGACCGCGGAGGCCACCGCACCGCCCGCGACCGGCGGGTTCGACTTCGACCGCATCGTCGAGGAGCAGGAGTACGAGACAGCCGGGGAGCGCCGGTTCAACCCCACAGCGCTCGTGCTCGTCCTGGTCGGCATCGCGGTCGTCATCGGCGTCGTGCTCGCGTTCAAGGCGCTGTTCGCCTCGCTCGACACAGGGACGCCGGCAGCCGCACCGTCCTCGTCGAGCGCGGCCGCGACCAGCCCGCCGCCCAGCGACACGCCGTCCGAGGAGCCGTCGACCGAGCCCAGCACCCCCGCCGACGAAGGGCCGCCGCCCGTCATCGCGTCCGCGACGACCGTGGACCCGTCGGACGACGACGGTGAGCACCAGGAAGCCGTCGACCGCGCATTCGACGGCGACGAGTCGACGTACTGGTACACGATGACCTACAAGCGGGCCGACTTCGCCGGGTTCAAGAACGGCGTCGGCTACGTCATGACGCTCGAGGAGCCCACCACCGTCAGCAAGGTGACGCTGCACACCAACGGGTCCGGCGGGAAGGTCGAGATCCGCGACACCGACAAGAGCGACCCGAGCGGCGGCAAGCTGCTCGCGTCGGGCTCGTTCGACTCCGACGTCACGTTCACGCTCGACCCGGCGACGAGGACGGACCACCTGACGCTGTGGATCACCGAGCTGCCGACCGCGGCGGACGGGTCCTTCCGTCTCGAGCTGGCGGAGATCGAGCTGTCCTGAGCGGTGATCGCGCGGAACGCGCAGGAACAGATCCCGCCTAGGATCGGTTGACTGCGACAGCACCAACCACCGACTTGCAAGGACCTTCCGTGAACCAGCAGGACACTGTGCGCGACCTCGTGATCGTCGGCTCCGGGCCCGCCGGTTACACCGCGGCGATCTACGCCGCGCGTGCCGGGCTCGCGCCCCTGATCGTCGCCGGGTCCGTGACCGCCGGTGGTGCGCTCATGAACACCACCGAGGTCGAGAACTTCCCCGGCTTCCCCGACGGCATCCAGGGCCCTGAGCTCATGGAGAACCTGCAGAAGCAGGCCGAGCGATTCGGCGCCGAGGTGCTGTGGGACGACGCGGTCCGCCTCGACCTCGACGGACCGGTCAAGACCATCGAGGTTTCCGGCGGCGAGACGTTCCAGGCGCGTGCCGTGATCATCTCGACCGGGTCGGCGTACCGGGAGCTGGGTCTCGACGACGAGAAGCGCCTGTCGGGTCGTGGCGTGTCGTGGTGCGCGACGTGCGACGGGTTCTTCTTCCGGGACCAGGAGATCATCGTGGTCGGTGGCGGCGACTCGGCCGTCGAGGAGGCCACGTTCCTGACCCGGTTCGGCAAGCGCGTCACGATGGTCCACCGTCGCGACCAGCTGCGGGCGTCGAAGATCATGGCCGACCGCGCCGCCAACGACCCGAAGATCGAGTTCGCGTGGAACTCCGAGGTCGTCGGGATCCACGGCGACGAGAAGGTCACCGGCGTGACGCTGCGCGACACCGTCACCGGCGAGGAGCGTGAGCACCCCGCCACGGGCGTGTTCGTCGCGATCGGCCACGTCCCGCGCACCGAGCTCCTGGTGGGCCAGCTCGACCTCGACGACAGCGGCTACGTGTCCGTCGTCGGCCGCTCCACCCACACCAACCTCACCGGCGTCTTCGCCTGCGGCGACGTCGTGGACCACACGTACCGCCAGGCGATCACGGCCGCCGGGTCGGGCTGTGCGGCCGCGCTCGACGCGCAGCACTACCTGGCCGGGCTCGGCGACGCCGTCGACCCCGTCCCGCCCACCGAGGCACCCGGTTTCCCTGAGGAGGCATGATGCTGGACGTCACCGACGATTCCTTCGACGCCGAGGTGCTCGGCTCCGACATCCCCGTGGTCGTCGACTTCTGGGCTCCCTGGTGCGGTCCGTGCCGCATGGTCGCGCCCGTCCTCGAGGAGCTGTCCAAGACCTACGAGGGCCGCGTCAAGATCGTCAAGGTGAACGCCGACGAGAACCCGCGCCTGACCGGTGACTACGGCGTGGTCTCCATCCCGACGCTCAACATCTACGCGGGCGGCGAGCTCGTCCAGTCGACGATCGGGGCGCGCCCCAAGGCCGCCATCGCGGAGCAGATCGAGGGCGTTCTCGCCACGGCGTGACCCCTCGCACCGCGCAGGCGGGCACGCGTGCGACACTGCTCGGATGATCGAGCGCATCGTGCCCGCCGGCGAGACGGCGGGTCAGAACCCCACGTCCACCGCCGCTGCCGGCACCCGCCTCGACCCGTGGCTCGGCTCCTACGCCGCCCGCACGCACGGCATGCGTGCCTCCGAGATCCGCGCACTGTTCGCCGTCGCGAACCGGCCCGAGGTCGTCTCGCTGGCCGGCGGTATGCCGTACCTCGACGGGCTGCCGCTGGACATCCTGTCCGACGTGGCCGCGCGTGTGGTCGCCACCCGCGGCGCCCAGGCCCTGCAGTACGGCTCCGGCCAGGGCGACGTCACCTTGCGTGAGCAGATCCTCGACGTCGTCCGGCTCGAGGGCATCGACGCCCACCCCGACGACGTCGTCGTCACCACCGGTTCGCAGCAGGCGTTGGACCTGGTCACACGCATCTTCATCGACCCGGGCGACGTCGTCGTCGCGGAGGCTCCGTCCTACGTCGGGGCGCTCGGAGTCTTCCGGGCCTACGAGGCGGAGGTCGTGCACGTCCCCATCGACGAGCACGGACTGGTCCCCGAGCTCCTCGAGTCCACCCTCGCCGACCTCGCCCGCGCCGGTCGTCGGGTCAAGTTCCTGTACACCGTCCCGAACTTCCACAACCCCGCCGGCGTGAGCATCTCGCTCGAGCGTCGCCCGCGGATCGTCGAGATCGCGCGCCGGTTCGGCGTCCTGGTCCTCGAGGACAACCCGTACGGCCTGCTCGGGTTCTCGGGCGAGCCGACGCCCGCGCTCCGGTCGATCGACGACGAGGGCGTGCTGTACCTCGGCTCCTTCTCCAAGACGTTCGCCCCCGGGTACCGCGTCGGCTGGGTCATCGCGCCCCACGCCGTGCGCGAGAAGCTGGTGCTCGCCTCCGAGTCCGCCATCCTCTGCCCGGCCAACGCGTCGCAGATCGCCATCTCCACCTACCTGTCGACGTGCGACTGGCAGGGGCAGATCAAGTCCTTCCGCGAGCTGTACCGCGAACGGCGCGACGCGATGGTGGGCGCCCTGGCCGAGCACCTTCCCGACGCGTCGTGGAACGTGCCCGACGGCGGCTTCTACGTCTGGGTCCGTCTCCCCGAAGGGCTCGACGCGAAGGACATGCTGCCGCGCGCCGTCACCGCCCGCGTCGCCTACGTCCCCGGCACGGCCTTCTACTACGACGGTGGCGGCGCCGACCACATGCGCCTGTCGTTCTGCTTCCCGACGCCCGAGCGCATCCGCGAGGGCGTGCGCCGGCTCGCTACCGTCGTCGCGGGAGAGCGAGAGCTCGTCGAGCTGTTCGGGACGACGTCCGCCGACCCCACGCGCGTCGTCGACGCGCCGGGCCCTGATCTGCACTGACCTTCCCTGACATGCACTGCGTTGCTGTGACCAGCACCGATGTGCGCTGACGCGGCTGCCGGCCGCCCGTCACCTGGAGTCAAGACACCGTGAGCTCTGCCTCGTCCACCCCTGCGGCTGACGCGTCAGCCGCGCGAGTTCCCAGCGTCGTCATCCTGGCCGGCGGGCTGTCGCACGAGCGCGACGTCTCGCTGCGCTCGGGCCGGCGCGTGGCGGACGCGCTGCGCTCGGTCGGCGTCGACGTCGCGGTGCTCGACCTCGACGCCGACCTGGTCCCGGCGCTGCGGGATCTCCACCCGGACCTCGTCTGGCCGCTGCTCCACGGCGCGTCCGGAGAGGACGGCTCTGTCCAGGACATGATCCAGCTGCTCGGCTACCCGATCCTCGGGACGGGTCCGCGCGCCAGCCGGGTCGCATGGAGCAAGCCGATCGCCAAGCGGGTCGTCGCGCAGGCCGGGCTCGCGACGCCGGACTTCGTGACTCTTCCCCAGTCGCTCTTCCGTGAGCTCGGCGCCAGCCGCGTGCTCGACGCGGTGGTCTCCCGCCTGGGCCTGCCCCTGGTGGTGAAGCCCGCGAGCGGCGGGTCGGCCCTGGGCGTCAGTCTCGTGACGTCCGCCGACGACCTGCCCCGGGCCATGGTCGACTGCTTCGCCTACGGCGACACCGCCCTCATCGAGCACGCGGTCCTCGGCACCGAGCTCGCGGTCTCGGTGGTCGACACCGGGTCGGGTCCGACCGCACTCCCCGTCGTCGAGATCGTGACCGACGGCGCGTACGACTTCGATGCCCGTTACAACCCCGGCCGCACCGAGTACTTCACTCCCGCCCGACTGGATCCGTCGGTCGCGGCATCCGTCGCGGCAGCCGGCGTCGCGGCACACGTCGCCCTCGGTCTCGAACGTCTGTCGCGCACGGACCTGATCCTGACCGACGACGGGGTGGTGCACTTCCTCGAGGTCAACATCGCCCCCGGGATGACCGAGACCTCGCTCTTTCCACAGGCCGTCGGGGCGTCCGGCCACAATCTCGGAGACTTGTACCGATCCCTCGTAGCGGCTTCCCTGAGCGTCTGAACTGGCACTCGGGACGCGTTCCAGCCGTCCTTTTCGCCCTGAATTCGGCCGATTCCGCGGTCGAGCCGCCGATTGTCGGTCTCGGCCGCGCGAGCCGGTCCCATCCGGCGTCGGCGTCACCCGCGGCCACGGGGCTCGGCCGCGGGTGACGAACGATCAGTTCTTGAGCAGGCCCGGGTCCTCCGGAGCGAGGCTGCCAAGGATGCGGTTGAGGTCCTGCACCGACGCGAACTCGACCGTGAGGCGGCCTCGTGACTTGCCGAGGCTGACCTTCACGCGCGTCTCGAACCGGTCGGACAGCCGCGACGCGAGGTCGTCGAGAGCCTCGTTCCGAATCCCCGCGCGCGGTGCGGCCCGCTTGCGCGGCGCGTCGTCGGCGCCGAGCGCGACGATCTCCTCGACCGCGCGAACCGAGAGTCCCTCCGCGACGATGCGCTGCGCGAGCCGCTCGATCGCCGCACCGTCGCTGAGCCCGAGCAGTGCGCGAGCATGCCCGGCACTGAGCACGCCGGCGGCGACTCGCCGCTGAACCAGTGGCGGCAGCTTCAGCAGGCGGAGGGTGTTCGAGATCTGCGGGCGCGACCGGCTGATGCGCGTCGCGAGCTGATCGTGCGTGCAGCCGAAGTCGTCCAGCAGCTGCTGGTAGGCGGCTGCCTCCTCGAGCGGGTTGAGCTGAGACCGGTGCAGGTTCTCCAGCAGAGCGTCCCGCAGCAGGTCGTTGTCACCCGTCTCCCTGATGATCGCGGGGATCGTCGTCAGGCCGGCTTCCTGAGTCGCCCGCCACCGACGCTCGCCCATGATCAGCTCGTAGCCGTCCGACACCTGGCGCACGACGACCGGCTGGAGGACGCCGATCTCCTTGATCGAGCCGACCAGCTCGGCCAGCGCGTCCTCGTCGAACACGGTCCGCGGCTGGCGCGGATTGGGCCGGATGTCCCCGACCGGCAGCTCCGCGAAGCGTGCTCCCGGAACGGGGACCAGCCCGTCGTCCGACAACACATCGGCCGACGGAGCGGTGCTCCCGCCGAGGCTGGCCCCGGCACCGTTCTCAGCCGCGGCACCCGAAGGAGCCGTGGCGTCCGGGCTCGCTACGTCGGCGGAGCTCGGTGCTCCACCTGCTGGCGTTCCGTTCGTCGTGGGCGGACTCTCGTTCTCCGCGTCCACACCAGGATCGGCGCTGATCGCACCGTCCGCGAGGGCGGTCGAAGTCGCGCCGTTGGACGTACCGCCCGCCACACCCTCCCCGGACGCGGACGGTGCCACCGGAGCTACGGCCGCCGGCGATGCGGCCGTCGGCGCATCCGCTGCAGATGCCGCAGCGCCCGCGTCCGATGCCGCCGCACGCGGCTTCCCGAAGAAGAGGTCGGCGGGACGCTCGCCCGTCGTCGGACGCTGCTCCCCCTCGGCGCTCGTCGGGATCAGCGCACCGAGCCCACGGCCCAGCCCACGCCGCTTCTCGCTCATCGTTCCTCCTGGGCGTTCACGTTCGTTTCGTCGTTGACCTGCGTGTTCGTCGCGCCGCGCTCCGCGACCTCGCGAGCTGCCTCGAGGTACGCGAGCGCCCCCGATGAGCCGGGGTCGTACGTCATCACCGTCTGGCCGTAGCTCGGAGCCTCGGAGATGCGGACCGATCGCGGCACAGTGGTGCGCAGGGTCTTGTCGGGGAAGTGGGTACGCACCTCCTCGGCCACCTGCTGCGCCAAGTTCGTCCGGGCGTCGTACATCGTGAGCAGGATGGTCGAGACGTGCAACTCTCGGTTGAGGTGTGCCTGGATGAGCTCGATGGTCTTGAGGAGCTGGCTCAGGCCCTCGAGCGCGTAGTACTCGCACTGGATCGGGATGAGCACCTCGCGGCCCACCACGAAGGCGTTGACCGTCAGCAGCCCGAGGCTCGGCGGGCAGTCGACGAAGACGTAGTCGAGTGGCTCCATCCCCTCGGCCGCGCGATGCTCGAAGTATGCGTCGAGCGCGACCCGTAGGCGCGTCTCACGGGCGACCATCGACACGAGCTCGATCTCGGCGCCCGAGAGGTCGATCGTGGCCGGGACGCACCACAGCGTCTCGATGTCGGGGCAGACCTGGACCGCCTCCGCCATCGGCTGCCCTTCCACGAGCACCTCATAGATCGACGGAGTGCCGGCACGGTGGTCGACACCGATGGCCGTCGATGCGTTCCCCTGGGGGTCGTTGTCGATGACCAGGACGTTGAGACCCGACTGCGCGAGCGCCGCGGCAAGGTTCACCGTCGTGGTGGTCTTGCCGACTCCGCCCTTCTGGTTCGCCACCGTGATGACCCGGGTCGCGTCAGGCTTCGGGAACCTTCGCCCGCGGAGCTCGATGCGGCGCCGGGCGTCTCGCTGGAGCTCCGCCATGAGCGGAGTGTCGTCACTGGCGGACGGGAGGCTCTCGACGAGCGCAGCGCGCCGGCGCTCGTCGGGGTCAAGATCGGTCACGGGTGCTCTGGCTCCGTCGGAGGATGGGTTCCCGGCGCTCGCCGGTTCGTCGGTGCTCACTGTTTCACGTGAAACGTGGCGCGCCGAATCCCCTCCCCCGTCCGGCGTATCACTGTGCGCGATGCCACTGGGGGCCTGCGTTGCGGCATCGGACGATCCGCCATGATGGTGCGTCGTTTCACGTGAAACAGGAACCTCGAGCCTCTCGGTGGCATCACTCGCAGTCAGAGACCCGCGCCGATGCGCGTCGGCGGTTGGCGCTCCGCCGTTCGGTGGTGTCGTTTCACGTGAAACGGGCTCCGCCGCGCCTGCGACCACGCCGTGACGCCTCGGCATGCCGGTCGTCGGCGTTGGACCACCGACGACGGACCTGTCAGCTGGTGCCGCTTCGCGGGAACCGCCAGCACCTGCTCGCACGTCGCCGTCCGCTGTTGAGTCTCCGGGGGCCCTCGAGTCTGTGTCCGCAGCCTCGCGTCTGTCAGAAGGCCCGGCCGTGTCGGCCGACGAGTCGATGTCGGCCTGCGCGCCCGCGTCGGACGCCAGATCTCCACCGGCCTGCGTTTCAGCTGAGAAGGAGCTTCCAGCCATGTCGCCAGCGTGCACCGCTGTTTCACGTGAAACAGGGCCCGCCGGCGTGACGCCGACATGCATCTCCGTTTCACGTGAAACGCCACCGGCCTCGGCCGGATCGATCTCCCCACCGACATGTGGGACGGACTCCGAGCTCCCGGGTGTGCCAACTGCTCTCGCGGACTCGGGTGCCCCGCCGGGTGACTCAGCAGCGGAAGTGACTGAGACTCCAACACCCGCCGACTCGCCCAGGCCCTGGCCCTGGCGCCCGAAGTACCGAGGCTCGGGCATCGGACCGGCGCCAGCGCCCTCGACAATCTGCCCGCCACTGCCATGGTCCTTCGCGGCCCCGGAACCACCGGCTGCAGGCGCGGCCATGGCGTCCGGGGAAGAAGCTCCAGTCGCGGCACTCGTCGTGCCGTTCGTCGCCCAGCTCGAAGGGGCCACGCGGTCCTCTGTGGGCAGGGCTTGGGTGGCGGCCCGTGTGGAGCCCTCGGCGTTCTCGGTGTTCTCGGAGTGCGTGCTCTGCTGGTTGTCCTTCTTCTTCCTACCGAACACGCGCGACACCGTCCCTCGTGGCACGCACAACTCGAGTTGGTTCAACGCCAGCGAGCGATGCCGCGAGCGCGACCGAGGCTGGCGAAAATCCGGACCGCGCTCCAACCTTCACCGCCGCATCAACCTCCTCCTGTGCTCGCTCCCCCTTGAGCGCGACCAGGTCACCGCCCACACGGAGGAGTGGCCCGCTCCAGCGGTAGAGCTTGTCCATCGATGCCACCGCACGCGATGTGACCACGTCCGCAACGACCTCCCCCTCAACGTCCTGCGCACGGCCGCGAAGCACCGTGACATTGGCGAGCGAGAGCTCAGCAGCCACCTCCGTCAGCCAGGTCGTGCGACGCTCCATCGGCTCCAACAGAACCACCTCGGCACGAGGGCGCATCGCAGCCACGACGATGCCCGGGAGTCCGGCGCCGCTCCCGAGATCGATGATCCGTCCGTCGTCGGGAAGGAACTGCACCGCCGCGGCTGAGTTCAGGAGGTGACGGGCCCATAGCCGTTCTACCTCACGAGGTCCGATCAAGCCCCGGAGCACGCCTTCGCGCATCAGCAAGGTACGAAAGCCGTCCACCGCCTGCCAGGCTTCGCCGAAGTACTCGGGCAGTCGATCATCGCCGTCGAGTGGGTCGTGTTCCACTGCGGCGTCGTCGCGCGCATCCGTCATTGAGGCCTCCTTGTTTCACGTGAAACAGAGTCTGCGTCGAGCCCTGCACCACACGCATTGGGGACCCAATCAAGGACGAGACGCCCTACCGTATCGCGATCCTCTGACGCAGGAAGTCCCCCTTCCACACCGCTGGCCTTTGAGCAGGTGACCCCGCCCGAGCCCGGTTCCTCACCCGGTTACCTGGCGGCCCACGACCACGCCGAGGTCGATACAGGACCGCCGCGGACTCCATACAGCACCGGGGCAGAGATCACCTCTGGCTACCCCGGTGCCCGGACGACCCACGGCTGGGATAGCTCGCGCGGGTCGACGCCGGCCAGCCAGGAAGCGCCGGCCGAGGCCGGTCACGAGCGGGGCGCCGTCCAGAACGCCGTACCAGCAGCGGGCATGTGCGTGTGCCTACCCTCGCCCGCAACTTCTGTTCCCCGAGTTCGCCGCTCCCGTTTCACGAGAGACCTGGTCGCGTGAGGCCGCCTTCGGCGGCTGTGGCATCGGGGCGTGGGGCTCCGGGCGACGGCTCGGCCTCGGGCTCGAGCTCGGGCTCGGCCTCGGGCTCGGGCTCGAGCTCGAGCTCGGCCTCGGCCTCGGGCTCGGGCTCGGGCTCGGGCTCGGGGCATCCTCGGATCGGAGAGCTGGCGAGTTCACGAACGTATGGCCACCACGTCAGCACCGTGTGTACGCACCTCACGGCGCACCCATGAGCGCACCTTGGCCACTGCCCCCTAGCGACACCCGACGCGGGCACGCAGACCTGGACCTCCACCCCGCTCGTCCGCGCAGCCCCGACGCACTCAACTGCCGAGCGATCCGGACCACGCCCCGACTACTCCCCCTTTGCGTTGACGCATCGCGTGCCGTACCCGCGCACCTCGACGCCCGGTGACGTCCCGTCCCCGCGGGAGCAGAGGAGACAAAGGCGTCGCGGCGAAGCACAGCAGCGAAACGGAGCGGGAGCAGCGCAGCGGAGAAAGGAGCAGCGCAGGAGGTAGATGGTTGACGACGGCCGCCGCCACCCGCAGCCGCCGGACAGGCGCCTGCGCCTTCCCCTCACACGCGCGACGTCGTCGGTTGGTGCCCGCTATACCGCCTATGCGGGGCGCACCCGGCCCGGCCCGTGGCAGGGCGTCGGTGGCCCATTCCGGTGAAGTGCCGACTGAGTTGCGGGCGAAGCCGCACGCCGCAGCCGACCCATCGTCGTGGACGCTGGGACCAGTCCGCCTCAGCTACGGTCGCTGGGACCAGTCCGCCTCGGCAGGTCGGCCCCCAGGACCCGACCTGGCTGACAGCGACCGGCTCTTGTCTCTCTGATCAACTACCGCGGGCAAGTCGGGATCACATCGTGGTGGCGGGTTGGCTCGGCAACGTTTCACGTGAAACGTCGCCGACACCCGCGACGGATCCAACCGTGCGTACACCTATCCATGCCGTAGACCGATGGGGGCCACCCTGGAGCGTCGCGGTGCGAAGGACTCATAGCGTCGACCGCCGGATCCCGCGCCGTCCCTCACCCCACCACCCGACACCACCTACCGACACCACGACAGGAGCGGGCCGGTTTCACGTGAAACGACGTACACCCCCGCGAAGACCGCGCCGTGGCGTGCACCATCCCGCCGCCCGCACCAAAGGCCGAGACCTGCCCGCAGCCACGCCCCATGCAACCCCACACGTTGCCTGCGCAAAGCCTCGCGCCGGGCGCACCAGCCCTGTTTCACGTGGAACGACGCCCACCGCGATAGCCGCAACGTTGCCCTGAACCGCAGCATCTAGGGGCCCGCGCCCGCGGCCGAGGCCTGCTCACAGCCGTGCCCGGCGTCTCGGCACGTTGCAGGCCCGTGCGCCGACCAGCCGTGTTGACCCGAGCGAGGCACGCCAAGTCCCCAGCGACGACGAAGGGCGACCCGACGGAGTCGGATCGCCCTTCGTGGTGGTTCAAACGCGCAGTGTCAGGCTGGTCGGATCACCACGCGCCGGTGGGGCTCGACGCCATCGGAGTCGCTGACGAGCCCGGCCGCGGCCACGGCGTCGTGCACGACCTTGCGCTCGAAGGGGTTCATCGGTGCGAGAGCGACGGAGGCGCCACCCTCCCGGACGCGACCGATGGCCTCCTCCGCCACGGTCACCAGCTCCGCCCGGCGACGCGCGCGGTAGCCGTCGACATCGAGCATGAGCCGGCTGCGTTCCCCCGTCTTCGCCTGAACGGCCAGACGGGTCAGCTCTTGGAGGGCGTCGACCACGACGCCGTCGCGGCCAGCCAGCTTGCGCAGCGACGTGTCGGCCTCGTCCTCGGAGACGATCTCCACCGCGGCGCGTCCGTGGTCGATGTCGATGTCGATGTCACCGTCCAGGTCGGCGATGTCGAGCAGCTCCTCGAGATAGTCGGCGGCGATCTCGCCCTCCTCCTCGAGGCGTGAGGTGGCGGGCGCGACGGCCGCGTCAGGTGCAGGTGACGTCATGACTTCTCCGATCAGCGGGCGTGAGCCGAGCTACTTCTTCGGCTTTGGCTTGGGCGAGGGGGAACCACCGGGCTTCTTCGCGGACGGCGGCGTAGCGGGCTTCTTCTTGGCAGGAGGTGCAGAGGGCTTCTCGTCGAGCGCGGTGGCGGAGTCATCCGCGGACGCCGTATCAGCATCCGAGGCGGGCGCCGCCGCCGAGGACGGCGACCCGGGCTCGGCGAGCGGCCGCCCCTTGGCACGGTCCTTGCGCTTGGGCTGGACCCGCTGACCGCGGGGTCGTTCGTCGATCGCGACGGTCGACGTCTCCTCCGCGAGGGCACCGCCGTGATGCGCGGCCTTGCGTGCCTTGCGCTCGAGCAGCGCCTTCTCGGCCTGCGAACCGGGTGCCGGCATGCGCCTGATCGTGTAGAACTGCTGACCCATCGACCACAGGTTGGTGGTGGTCCAGTAGATGAGGACGCCGATCGGGAAGTTGACGCCCGAGAAGGCGAAGATCAGCGGCAGGACGTAGAGCAGGACCTTCTGCTGCTGCGCCATCGGGCCCTCGAGCGCCGACGGCGGCATGTTCTTCATCGTGAGCTGGCGCTGCGTCGTGAAGGTGGTCAAGCACATCGCAACGATCAGGACCGCGCTGACGATCTTGACGTGGATGTTGCCCTCGGCGTGCATGAACGAGTCGGACAGCTTCGCGCCGAAGATGCTCGCGTTCTCCGCCGAGTGGGCGAGCTCCTGCGTGAGCGGTCCGATGTGGTCCTTGTCGCCGCGGTACGTGCCGTCGGCGATCTGCGGGAGCGAGTTCAGCACCCGGAACAGCGCGAAGAAGATGGGCGACTGCAGCAGGATCGGCAGGCAGGACGCGAACGGGTTGGTCCCGTGCTTGCGGTAGAGCGCCATGGTCTCGCGGCTCATCGCCTCGCGGGACGCGGGGTCGGTCTTCCCCTTGTACTTCTTCTGGATCGCCTTCATCTCGGGCGCCAGCAGCTGCATTCCGCGTGACGCCTTGATCTGCTTGAAGAACAGCGGGATCAGCGCGATGCGGATCACGATCACGAGGCCGACGATCGACAGCGTCCAGGCCGCACCGCCGTCCGGGTCCAGGCCAATGCCCGTCCAGACCTTGTGCCACATGACCATGATCCAGGCGACGACGACCATGATCGGGTGAAGCAGGCTATCGAACCAGCCCATGAGCAGAGCTCCTCATTCGGGGTGTCAGTGCGTGGGCTGAGCCACTACGTGATGGTGGTGGTGCGCGCTACGCGCTGGAGGAACGTCGTCGACGCCGCCCAGGTTCCACGGGTTGCACCGCAGCAGACGCCACACGGCGAGCCACGTCCCGTAGAGCGCGCCGTGTCGCCGGACGGCGATCACGGCGTACTGGGAGCAGGACGGGTAGAACTTGCACGTCGGCGGCGTCAGCGGCGAGATGAAGCGCTGGTAGCCGCGGAGCACCAGGAGCAGGAACAGTGCCGGCAGACGAAGGATGGTGTGGACGACGGGACGCACGGCGCTACCGCCCTGCCCGCTCGAGCCGGCGCCGCGCGGTGGCCAACGCCCCGTCGAGGTCCGTGGCCAGCGCCGCGTACTCGGCCTGCGACGCCGCAGGCAGTGCGCGGACCACGACCGAGGACGACGACGGCAACGACGTCAGCCGCTCGTGCACCAAGGCACGCAGGCGACGCTTGACGAGATTCCTGGTCACAGCGTTGCCCACCCCCTTGGACACGACGAAACCGACCACCGGGCCAGGCCCGGGGTCGGTCCGTTGCGTCAGGTGCACCACCACCGTGTCCCGTCCGCCACGCGCACCACGGCGCACCGCCTGCTCGAAATCGGCAGAACGGCGCATCCGGTGCGCGGGGGGCAGCACCGAGGCTGGTGTCAGGCCGACAGCTCCGCGCGGCCCTTACGGCGACGCGCGGCGAGGATCGCGCGACCCGCGCGGGTGCGCATGCGCAGACGGAAGCCGTGCGTCTTGGCGCGACGCCGGTTGTTCGGCTGGAACGTGCGCTTGCTCACGAGGATCTCCTACAGATCAATACGGATGACGCGCGTCTGCGCGACCAGGTCTGGCTGCCGATCTCGGCGACTCCATGAGCACGTCGTGAGGACGTGTGGCGTCTGGGCGCGCCGGAAGGAGCCATCGGAAGGCTTGCCAACGGTACGCCGTCGACCTGACAGGGTCAAATGCCGAGCCGCGGGACACTACGCGAACCGGCGTCGGGATGCCGGGCGCGACACGCCACGAAGTGCCCGGCCGTGGCAGACCTCACCCGGTCGGGGCGATGTCAGCGCCCCGCACGCCCGGTTAGCATCGTCCACGTCGCTCGTCCGTCCACACCTGTGGAACGTAGAACGCCGTCGCGCATCGAGGGAGTGCCACAGAACCCCTCCCCGCCCCGCATGCTCGTCGGTCACGTGCGCACCGGATGCACCACTCACATGTGTGGACAACTATGTGGACAACCGAACGCGTGCGAAACTCGTCGCTCCGTGCGATCAAGACAACCGAGGGTAGGACGTGCCGCAGGACGAAGAGCTCACCCGGGTCTGGGGTCACGTCGTGTCGACGCTCGAGGAGAGCCCCGACATCACTCCCCGCCAGCTCGCGTTCGTGCGCCTGGCCAAGCCCCTCGGTCTCCTGGACGGCACGTTGCTGCTTGCCGTCGGCAACGACCTGACGAAGGACTACCTCGAGTCGCGCGTGCGGCAGGAGGTCAGCGACGCCCTGGGTGACGCCCTCGGTCGCGAGGCCAGGTTCGCGATCACGGTCGACCCTGATCTGGCCGACGACGCTCCCCCGGCGCTCCGGGTCGTCCCTGCTGCCAACCCGCCGGCCGCCGTTCCGCCCCCTACGGACGAGCAGGCCGACACCGCCGCGCTGCAGCCCGAGCCGGCGCGACCGCTGGCCGACCAGGGCTCGCCGATGCCCGTCTCGCGCCGCCCGAACGCCGAGCCGGCGCGCCTGAACCCCAAGTACCTGTTCGAGACGTTCGTCATCGGCTCGTCCAACCGGTTCGCGCACGCGGCCGCCGTCGCTGTGGCCGAGGCACCCGCCAAGGCCTACAACCCGCTGTTCATCTACGGCGACTCCGGGCTGGGCAAGACTCACCTGCTCCACGCGATCGGTCACTACGCGCAGAACCTCTACCCGAGCGTCCGCGTGCGGTACGTGAACTCCGAGGAGTTCACCAACGACTTCATCAACTCGATCTCCGAGGGCAAGGCCGGCGCGTTCCAGCGCCGCTACCGCGAGGTCGACGTGCTCCTCATCGACGACATCCAGTTCCTGCAGGGCAAGGAACAGACGATGGAGGAGTTCTTCCACACGTTCAACACGCTGCACAACTCCAACAAGCAGGTCGTGATCACCTCCGACCTGCCCCCCAAGCAGCTCAACGGCTTCGAGGACCGCATGCGGTCCCGGTTCGAGTGGGGTCTGATCACCGACGTCCAGCCGCCGGACCTCGAGACGCGCATCGCGATCCTGCGCAAGAAGGCCGTCAGCGAGCGGCTCGAGGCGCCGCCGGACGTGCTGGAGTACATCGCGTCCAAGATCTCCACGAACATCCGTGAGCTCGAGGGTGCGCTGATCCGTGTGACGGCGTTCGCGAACCTCAACCGCCAGCAGGTCGACCTGTCGTTGGCCGAGATCGTGCTCAAGGACCTCATCACCGACGACCAGACCGCAGAGATCACCGCGACGCAGATCATCGGTCAGACGGCTGCATACTTCGGCCTCTCGATCGACGACCTGTGCGGCTCCAGCCGCTCGCGCGTGCTCGTCACGGCGCGTCAGATCGCGATGTACCTGTGCCGTGAGCTCACCGACCTCTCGCTCCCCAAGATCGGTCAGGCGTTCGGCGGTCGCGACCACACGACCGTCATGCACGCCAACCGCAAGATCCGCGAGCTGATGGCCGAGAGGCGCTCGATCTACAACCAGGTCACCGAGCTGACCAACCGGATCAAGCAGCAGAGCCGGGGCTGACACCCTCCATCCCCAGGTTTTTCCACAACGGCGTGTTCGGACCTGGGGATCATGTGAATCACTTCACTCTTTCGGCGGAAGGCTCCGCGAGCGGCCCGCTGACCTGCGAGAACGCCAGAAACCCGACATCTCGCCCGTACGCATGACCGTGCGACCACCGATTTGTCCCACGTTGTCAATCTGGACGGGCGTCCTTCATCCCCAGGCTGAAGGATCCATGGGACGAATGTTCACATGTGTGCACAGCCCTGTGGATGACGGTGGATGACGGGTCCGAGCGTGTGGACGAACGACAGCTCTGCAGTGGACGGTGGATGACGGTGCCATGCCCGTCCACGGCCATCCACCGAAAGGGACCAAAACGTTTCACCCCGGGTCCACAGTGGAATCTGCACCTGACCAGCGTTGATGCCACGCTTCCACAGAATCCACACCACCGATGACGACGACGACACTTCTCTGCTGGGTGGATCCACACACCGGCGTTGGGCCCGGCCACGGCGCCGACTCACGGTCCACCGGGACGGAGGCCCCGACCACAAGGATTCGTCCGTCCGCCTGTACCGACGTGTCACACCACTCGCGTAAGGTTCGGCTGACGCCTGCCGTCGACATTTGTGTCATTCGATGCGCCCGTGCGCCTGAGCACACGACGAGCATCGCCGGACGAGTGTGGCGAGCAGGACGACGTCAGCAGGAGCCTGCTCCGAACAGCGAGGCAGGCCGTCGCACGGCAGAAGTGCACGACGAGAGGTGAGTCGATGAGGTTCCGGGTCGAACGTGACGTGCTCGCCGATGCGGTCACGTGGACAGCCCGCAGCCTGCCGACCAGGCCCCCGGTGCCCGTCCTCGCCGGTGTGCGCATCGAGGCAGACAGCACGGGGTCGATCCAGCTCTCGAGCTTCGACTACGAGGTGTCCGCGCGGTCGCAGATCCCGGCGGACGTGAGCGAGCCCGGAACGGTCCTGGTCTCGGGTCGTCTGCTGGCCGAGATCTCGCGAGCGCTCCCTGCCAAGCCGGTCGACGTCGTCCTCGAGGGCACCAAGGTGGTCGTCACCTGCGGTGCGAGCCGCTTCACGCTCCTGACGATGCCGGTCGAGGACTACCCGAACCTGCCGGCGATGCCCCCGGTGAGCGGGACGGTCGACGGTGAGGAGCTCACGCACGCCGTCGCGCAGGTCTCGGTCGCCGCGAGCCGCGACGACACGCTGCCACTGCTCACGGGCGTGCGTGTCGAGATCGAAGGCGAGAAGGTCACGCTCCTGGCGACCGACCGCTACCGCCTCGCGCTGCGCGAGCTGACGTGGAAGCCGGCCGCGCCGGACATCTCGACCGTCGCGCTGGTCCGCGCCCGCACCCTCTCGGACGCCGCCAAGTCGCTCGGTGGGGCCGGTGACGTCACGGTCGCCCTGTCGACGGGCGGCGGCGTCGACCTCATCGGCTTCGAGGCCGCGGGGCGGCACACCACGAGCCTGCTCGTCGACGGTGACTACCCGGCGGTGCGCCGCCTGTTCCCCGACGAGACCCCCATCCACGCGGTCGTCGGGACGCAGCAGCTGGCCGACGCGGCGAAGCGCGTCGCGCTGGTCGCCGAGCGCAACACCCCGATCCGGCTGTCGTTCTCCGAGGGTCAGGTCGTCCTCGACGCGGGTCAGGGCGACGACGCGCAGGCGTCCGAGGCGCTCGAGGCGACGCTGGTCGGCGAGGAGATCTCGGTCGCGTTCAACCCACAGTTCCTGCTCGACGGTCTGGGTGCGCTCGACACTCCCTTCGTGCGGTTGTCGTTCACGCACCCCAACAAGCCGGTGGAGTTCACGGGTCAGGGCTCGCTCGAGGGCGACGACGACCAGAACTACCGCTACCTGCTGGTCCCGATCCGCTTCGCGAGCTGATCGCACCGCTCGTCCGCGCGTGCGCGCCAGCCCGCGGAAGAGCACAGTGGTCCTGCACCTGCGCGCCCGAGGCGCGCACCGAAAGACAGAAGAGGCGGACGGCATGCACATCGGTCTGGTCGGGCTCGGCAAGATGGGCGCCAACATGCGGGAACGCATTCGCGGCGCCGGCATCGAGGTCACGGGATACGACCGCAACCAAGACGTCAGCGACTCGTCGAGCCTGGCGGACATGGTCGGCAAGCTGCCGGAAGGCGGTCGCATCGTCTGGGTGATGGTCCCCTCCGGCGACATCACCGACGGTGTGATCCACGAGCTGAGCGAGCTGCTGGCCGAGGGCGACATCGTCATCGACGGCGGGAACTCGTACTACCAGGACGACAAGCCGCACGGTGACCTGCTGGCCGCCAAGGGCATCGGCTTCATCGACGCCGGCGTATCGGGCGGTGTGTGGGGCCTGAAGAACGGCTACGGCCTCATGGTCGGCGGCGACGCGGACAAGGTCGAGGCGGCGATGCCGATCTTCGACGCGCTGCGTCCCGAGGGTGACCGCGAGGACGGGTTCGTGCACGCGGGCGCGGTGGGTGCCGGGCACTTCGCCAAGATGGTGCACAACGGTATCGAGTACGGCCTGATGCAGGCGTATGCCGAGGGGTACGAGCTGTTGGCCGCGAAGGACCTGGTCACGGACGTGCACGGCACCATGCGCGCGTGGACCAAGGGCACCGTCGTGCGGTCCTGGCTGCTCGAGCTCCTGGTGCAGGCCCTGCAGCAGGACCCGGGCCTGGGGGCGATCGACGACTGGGTCGAGGACTCGGGCGAGGGTCGCTGGACGGTCGACGAGGCGATCGACCTGGCCGTGCCGGCTCCGGTGATCTCGGCCGCGCTGTTCGCGCGGTTCGCCAGCCGCCAGGGCGAGTCCCCGGCGATGAAGGCCGTCGCCGCGCTACGTCAGCAGTTCGGTGGCCACGCGGTCAAGCCCGCCGGCACCACGGGTCCCCAGTCGAGCACCACGCCCGTACCGGGTGCCGCCGTCCCTCCGCACGCGTGACGAAGTCTGCCGGCCTGCACCGCGCGGCACGTCGCCGCGCGGTGACGGGCTGACCCCATGTACGTCGCGCACCTCAACCTGACCGACTTCCGCTCCTACGCGCAGGTCGATCTGGCCCTGGAGCCCGGGATCACGGCGCTCGTCGGTCCCAACGGGCAGGGCAAGACGAACCTGGTCGAGGCGATCGGGTACGCCGCGACGCTCGGTAGCCACCGGGTGCCGAGCGACGCGGCGATGGTGCGCGCAGGAACCAGCCGGGCCGTCGTCCGCGCGCGTGTCGTCCGCGAACTCGAGCCCGGGAAGCCGCGTGCGACGCTCGTCGAGATCGAGGTGACGCCCGGCAAGGCGAACCGCGCGCGCATCAACGGCGCGAACCCGGTCAGGGCGAGAGACGCGCTCGGCATCTTGCGCACCGTGCTGTTCGCACCGGAGGACCTGGCGCTCGTCAAGGGTGACCCCGACGGCAGGCGACGGTTCCTGGACGACCTACTCGTCCAGCTCACGCCCCGCATCGCGTCGGTCACCCAGGACTATGACCGGGTGCTGCGCCAGCGGTCGGCGCTGCTCAAGTCGGCGGGGGCCGCGCGCCGCGGGGGTGGCGCCGACCTGCGCACGCTCGACGTGTGGGACGCCAAGCTCGCGCAGGTGGGGGCGCGGATCGTCGTCGAGCGGCGACGCCTCGTCGAGACCTTGCGACCGCACGTCGAGCAGGCGTACGAGCAGGTCAGCTCCGGGCAAGGTGCGGCCGTGGTGAGCTACAAGACGTCGCTGGACGCGGCCCTGGAGATCGAGGGCGGGGCCGACGACCCCGTCGACCTGGTCGAGGCGCAGCTGCTCGAGGCCATGGGGCGCCTGCGCGGCAAGGAGCTGGACCGCGGCGTGTGCCTCGTCGGCCCGCACCGCGACGACCTCGTCCTCACGCTCGGTGGCCTGCCCGCCAAGGGGTACGCGAGCCACGGCGAGTCGTGGTCGTTCGCGCTCGCGCTCCGGCTCGCGTCGTACACGGTGCTGACGAACGGCGTCGACGCGGCGGACTGGGGCCCCGACGGCGAACCCGTGCTGATCCTCGACGACGTCTTCGCCGAGCTCGACGCGCGGCGGCGCGAGCGGCTCGCGGAGCTCGTCGCCCCCGCCCGTCAGGTGCTCATCACGGCGGCGGTCGCCGGCGACGTCCCGGAGCCGCTGACCGGCGCACGGGTGGATGTGATGGGCGGCGAGGTCGCTCGTGTCCTTTGAGGACTTCCCCCCGCAGCGGCGGCCCACCGAGGGCCAGCCCCTGCGCGACATCGTCGAGCTGGTGCCGGAACGGCAGGTCGCGGCCGCCGCGCTGAACCGGGCGCGGGAGGCCGCGAAGGCACGCGGCATCCGCCCGGGCGACGCGCCACGCTCGAAGCGCCCGCTGGAGACTCAGCTGTCCGGCGCAGCCGCCGGCGGCCGCGACCCTCAGACGTTATCGACGACGCTCGGCGGCGTGATCGGGCAGTTCGGCTGGGGTGCGGGGGTGACGGGCGGCACGATGCAGGCCCGGTGGACGCAGATCCTGGGTGAGCAGGTCGCCGAGCATGCCGTGTACCAGTCGTTCGAGCGCGGCGTCCTGACGATGCGCGCCTCGTCGACCGCCTGGGCCAACAACCTCAAGTTCAGCGTGCCGGCCATGCTGCGCAACTTCGCCGAGGAGCTCGGCGAGGGTCAGGTCACCGAGATCGTCGTTCTCGGGCCCGGCGGACCGGGATTCGGACGCGGTCCCAAGCGGGTCCAGGGCCGAGGTGAGAGGGACACGTTCGGGTGATGTGAAAGCCCTGTCCACATCCACCCCTCAAAGCGGGGTCCAGGGCCCTTCGCCAGGTAGACTGATCTGGTCATTCCTGGCGCTCTGGTGCCCGGAAGTCCAGCGTCATGGAGTGATCCGCCCTCCCACCGGTCCGGCGGCGCGCTCGACGGCGTGTAAACCTTTGAGGAGCACCACCGCCCGTGGCAGAGCAGAGCAGCCCGAAGCCTGACATCAACGGCGGTTACGACGCCAGCGCCATCACCGTCCTCGAGGGGCTCGAGGCGGTGCGCAAGCGCCCCGGCATGTACATCGGCTCCACGGGTGAGCGCGGCCTGCACCACCTCGTCTACGAGGTCGTCGACAACTCCGTGGACGAGGCCCTGGCCGGCTACTGCGACCACATCGAGGTGACGCTGCTGGCCGACGGTGGCGTACGGGTGGTCGACAACGGCCGAGGCATCCCGGTCGCCATGCACCCCACCGAGGGCAAGCCCACCCTCGAGGTCGTCATGACGATCCTGCACGCGGGCGGAAAGTTCGGCGGCGCCGGCTACGCGGTCTCCGGTGGTCTGCACGGCGTCGGCATCTCGGTCGTCAACGCGCTGTCCAAGCGTGTGACCAGCGTCGTCAGGCGCGACGGCTACACGTGGGAGATGGACTTCGCGGACGGCGGCAAGCCCGTCGGCGGCATCCGTCAGGGCGCGGCCACCGACGAGACCGGGACCACGCAGACCTTCTGGGCCGACGACACGATCTTCGAGACGGTCGAGTACGACTTCGAGACCCTGCGCGCCCGCTTCCAGCAGATGGCGTTCCTCAACAAGGGCCTCGCCATCACGCTGACCGACGAGCGGCCCGAGCACGCGGACACTTCCGCGGACGACGTCGACGGCGAGGACGCGGCGCCCAAGCCGCGCGTCGTCAGCTACAAGTACGACGACGGCCTGCTCGACTACGTCAAGCACCTCAACTCGGCCAAGAAGGTGGACCTGATCCACCCCGAGGTCATCGCGTTCGAGTCGGAGGACAAGGACAAGCGCATCTCGGTGGAGATCGCGTTGCAGTGGACGTCGGCCTACTCCGAGTCCGTGCACACGTACGCCAACACGATCTCGACGACCGAGGGCGGCACGCACGAGGAGGGCTTCCGCGCGGCCATGACCGCGCTGGTCAACCGCTATGCGCGCGACAAGGGCCTGCTCAAGGAGAAGGACGACAACCTCACGGGCGACGACATCCGCGAGGGACTCACGGCCGTCATCTCCGTCAAGCTCGGCGAGCCGCAGTTCGAAGGGCAGACGAAGACCAAGCTCGGCAACACCATCGCCAAGACGTTCGTGCAGAAGGTGGTCAACGACCAGCTGGGCGACTGGCTGGACTCGCACCCGGTCGAGGCGCGTGACGTCATCCGCAAGTCGATCCAGGCGTCGGCCGCCCGCATGGCCGCCCGCAAGGCGCGCGAGGCGACGCGGCGCAAGGGTCTGCTGGAGTCCGGCGGCATGCCCGGCAAGCTCAAGGACTGCCAGTCGAACAACCCCGCCGAGTGCGAGGTGTTCGTGGTCGAGGGTGACTCGGCCGGTGGTTCCGCGGTGCGCGGGCGCAACCCGCGCACGCAGGCGATCCTGCCCATCCGCGGAAAGATCCTCAACGTCGAGCGTGCTCGTCTGGACAAGGCCCTGAGCAACCAGGAGGTCCAGGCGCTGATCACGGCCTTCGGCACCGGGATCGGCGAGGACTTCGACATCGCCAAGCTGCGGTACCACAAGATCGTGCTCATGGCCGATGCCGACGTCGACGGTCAGCACATCACGACGCTGCTGCTCACACTGCTGTTCCGGTACATGCCGGACCTCATCACGCACGGCCACGTCTACCTGGCGCAGCCCCCGCTGTACCGGATCAAGTGGAGCAACGCGGCCGACGACTACGTCTACTCCGACCGGGAGCGGGACGCGTACGTCAAGGACGGCACCGCCGCGGGCAAGCGCCTGCCGAAGGAGAACGGGATCCAGCGCTACAAGGGTCTCGGCGAGATGGACTACTCCGAGCTGTGGGAGACGACCATGTCCCCCGAGCACCGGACCCTGCTGCAGATCACGCTCGACGAGGCCGCGGCGGCCGACGAGATCTTCTCCGTGCTCATGGGCGAGGACGTCGAGTCCCGCCGCTCGTTCATCCAGCGCAACGCGAAGGACGTCAGGTTCCTCGACATCTGAGGAATCTGACCGGCCTCCACGACGCGCGACGAGATAGAGGAATTCTGTGACTGACACGACCGGACCCGACGGCATCGAGCACGGCCGCATCGACCAGGTGGACCTGCAGCTCGAGATGCAGCGGTCCTACCTGGACTACGCGATGTCCGTCATCGTCGGGCGCGCGCTGCCCGACGTGCGCGACGGCCTCAAGCCCGTCCACAAGCGTGTGCTGTACGCGATGTACGACGGCGGCTACCGGCCGGACCGGCAGTTCTCCAAGTGCAGCCGCGTCGTCGGCGACGTCATGGGCAAGTTCCACCCGCACGGCGACTCGGCCATCTACGACGCGCTCGTGCGCCTGGTGCAGGACTGGTCGATGCGCTACCCGCTGGTCGCCGGCCAGGGCAACTTCGGCTCCCCCGGCGACGATCCCGCGGCCGCACCCCGGTACACCGAGTGCAAGATGGCGCCGCTGGCCATGGAGATGGTCCGGGACATCGACGAGGACACCGTCGACTTCCAGGACAACTACGACGGCCGCACGCAGGAGCCCACGGTGCTGCCGTCGCGGTTCCCGAACCTGCTGGTCAACGGCTCGGCCGGCATCGCCGTCGGCATGGCGACCAACATCCCGCCGCACAACCTGCGCGAGGTCGCGGACGGTGTGCAGTGGCACCTGGCGCACCCCGAGGCGACGCGCGAGGAGCTGCTCGAGGCCCTGCTCGGCAAGATCAAGGGCCCCGACTTCCCGACCGGCGCGACGATCCTGGGCCACCGCGGCATCGAGGACGCCTACCGGACCGGCCGTGGGTCGATCACGATGCGTGCCGTCGTCGAGGTCGAGGAGATCCAGGGCCGCATCTGCCTGGTGGTCACCGAGCTGCCGTACCAGGTCAACCCGGACACGCTGGCGAAGAAGATCGCCGACCTGGTCCGTGAGAACCGGGTCACGGGCATCGCGGACATCCGCGACGAGACGTCGGGCCGCACCGGTCAGCGCCTGGTCATCGTGCTCAAGCGCGACGCCGTCGCCAAGGTCGTCCTGAACAACCTCTACAAGCACACGCAGCTGCAGGACACGTTCGGCGCCAACATGCTGGCGCTCGTCGACGGTGTCCCCCGCACGCTGTCGATCGACGCGTTCGTCCGGCACTGGACCACGCACCAGCTCGACGTCATCCAGCGTCGCACCCGCTTCCGCCTGCGCAAGGCCGAGGAAGCGATCCACATCTTCAACGGCTACCTCAAGGCGCTCGACGCGCTCGACGAGGTCATCGCGCTGATCCGGCGCTCGCCGGACGTCGACGAGGCGCGCGCGGGCCTGATCGAGCTGCTCGACGTCGACGAGGTGCAGGCCAACGCGATCCTGTCGTTGCAGCTGCGCCGACTGGCCGCGCTGGAGCGGGACAAGATCCTGCGCGACCACGCGGAGCTGCAGGCGCGGATCACCGAGCTGAACGAGATCCTCGCGTCGGACGAGAAGCAGCGCGACATCGTCTCGACCGAGCTCTCGGAGATCGTCGACAAGTACGGCGACGACCGTCGCACGCAGATCCTGCCGTTCGACGGCGAGGTCTCGATCGAGGACCTCATCGCCGAGGAGGAGATGGTCGTCACCATCACCCGTGGCGGCTACGCGAAGCGCACCCGCTCGGACAACTACCGGGCGCAGCGTCGCGGCGGCAAGGGTGTGCGCGGCGCGCAGCTGCGCGAGGACGACCTCGTCGACCACTTCTTCGTCACCACGACCCACCACTGGCTGCTGTTCTTCACCAACCTGGGCCGCGTCTACCGCGCCAAGGCGTACGAGTTGCCCGAGGGCGGTCGCGACGCGAAGGGCCAGCACGTCGCGAACCTGCTGGCGTTCCAGCCCGGTGAGCAGATCGCGCAGGTGCTGGACATCCGCGACTACGAGCAGGCCGAGCACCTGGTCCTGGCCACCATGCGTGGCCTGGTCAAGAAGACTCGGCTGGCGGAGTACGACTCCAACCGGTCCGGCGGCGTCATCGCGATCAACCTGCGCGAGGACGAGGAGGGCAGGCCCGACGAGCTGGTCTCTGCGCGCCTGATCAACTCCGACCAGGACCTGATCCTGGTGTCCCGCAAGGGGCAGTCCGTGCGGTTCACGGCGTCCGACGAGGCGCTGCGGCCCATGGGTCGTGCGACCTCCGGTGTCACGGGCATGAAGTTCCGCGGCGACGACGAGCTGCTCGCGGCCGACGTCGTGCGCGAGGACGCCTACCTGTTCACCGTGACCGAGGGCGGCATCGCCAAGCGGACCGCGCTGACGGTGGAGAACTACCGCCAGCAGGGCCGCGGCGGCCTGGGCATCCGGGTGGCCAACTTGCCCGAGGCGAACGGTGACCTCGTTGGGGCGTTGGTCACAGACGCCGAGGACGAGGTCCTGGTGATCATGGAGCGCGGCAAGATCGTGCGTTCCGCCACGTCAGAGGTGCACGCGACGGGCCGCACGACCCAGGGCGTCATCTTCGCGAAGCCCGACTCGGGCGACCGGATCATCGCCGTGGCGCGCAACACTGAGCGACACCTGTCGGACGATGCGGGTACGGTGGGCGAGGCTGACGGGACAGACCCGGCAGTTCCGGGCACCGATGCGGCCGACACCACGGTGTCCGACGCAGCAGTGCCGCCCACCGACGCCGACCCGTCAGCGGAGGATGAATGAGCGAGTCCACGCCCCCGTCGATCCCCCCGCGCCAGCGGCCCACGTCGTCGACCTCCAACGGTCGTTCGACGACGTCGTCGCGTGCGAACCCGACGAGCGCATGGACCGTCACGCCGGTCGAGGAAGGCGCCGCAGGTGCGCCTTCTGACGGACCCACCCGCACCGTGAGCACGGGGCGCAGCACGACGAGCAAGACGCGTGGCGGACCGGAGCAGAGCTCGTCGTCCTCCCCGAGCGGTTCGTCCCACGGCTCGTCGAACGGGTCCGCCTCCAGCTCGTCGAACGGCTCGTCCAGCGGTTCAGCAGCTCGGTCGTCGAGCGAGAACGGCTCGACCTCACGCGTGTCCACGGCGACTCGTCCCCCTCGCTCGTCGGCGCCCACGGACGCCGGGACGCGGGACGCGGGGGCGAAGGACACGAAGCCCGCGGACCCCAAGCCCGCGGACGCCAAGCCTGCAGCGGCGAAGCCCGCCGGCTCTGCCGCAGCCCCCGTCGCGGACGCCGGCGACGAGGACCAGCCCTCTCCCCTCGCCATGGCGGTCGACTCGACCACCAGCTGGCTCAAGAAGGTCGCCGGCGCCACGTCCGCTGCGATCACCACGGCCACCACCCGGCCCCCGACCGAGGACAAGACCATGACCAGCATCCCTGTGGCCGCACCGCCGGCCTCGGTCGCGCCCGCGACGGGCTCGGCCCGGCCGGTCGCCGGTGCGAACCCGGCGGGGACCGCCGCACGCCCCAGCACGGGTCGCATCCCGACGGTCCAGCAGGGCTCGGGCCCGCGCCGCGTGCGTCTGGCGATCTCCCGCCTGGACCCGTGGTCGGTCATGAAGCTGTCGTTCCTGCTGTCGGTCGCCGTCGGCATCATGATCGTCGTCGGCGTGGCAGTCGGCTGGTTCACCCTGAACGAGCTGCACGTGTTCAAGCAGGTCGACGACCTGGTCACGCAGGTCACGGGCACCGGCGCCAACAGCCCGAACATCCTGCAGTACGTCGAGTTCAAGAAGGTCATCTCGGCCGCGACGCTGATCGCGGTCGTCGACGTCTTCCTCCTGACGGCCCTCGCGACGATCGGTGCGTTCCTGTACAACATCGTGGCCGCGCTCGTGGGCGGCGTGCACGTCACCATGACCGACGAGTAGGCCGGTTTGGGCGCCACGCTCCGGGTGGGGTAGTCTCATGCGGCGCGCAGCGCATACGGGCCTATAGCTCAGACGGTTAGAGCGCTTCCCTGATAAGGAAGAGGTCACAGGTTCAAGTCCTGTTAGGCCCACTCCCGAACACCCGTGGGGGACACGTTGAAGAAGATCCTGCTCCTGGCGGTCGTGGCCGCTGCTGGATACGTCGTGTACACCAAGTTCGTCCAGGACCGCGACGAGCGGGACCTGTGGGCAGAGGTCACCGACACCTTCGAGTGACCGCCTGCCCCACCCGAGGGGCCATGGCGCAATTGGTAGCGCACCTGCTTTGCAAGCAGGGGGTTAGGGGTTCGAGTCCCCTTGGCTCCACGCCGAGATGAGTCGGGACATCGTTCACGGATGTCCCGACTCGCTGCGTTCGGGGCTCTTCGCACTGGATGACGGTCTGCCTTTCGTCCGCATAGCAGGAGGAACCCAGCACGCGAGCGCCCCTCGGGGTGCTACGGACGTAGGGCGGCCATCAGGAGGTCGAGCAGGCGGGTGGTCTGTTCCCCGTCGGGTGACGTGGCCGTAGCCAGGAAGATGCCGACGAGCATCGTCGTGACGTCGTCGGCCGTGATGTCCTTGCGCAACGTCGCGTCGGCGGCGCCCGCGGAGAGCAAGGGCTCGACGGCGGCGTTGATGCGGGCGCGGGTCGTCGACGGATTCAAGCGACCGGCGGCCATGCCCGCCTTGAGGGTCTCGTGGACCCCGCGCTTGGTGCGGGCGAAGTCGGCGTAGGCGCCGATCCACTCGCGCAGCGCGATCGCCGGCGGGTGAGCGGCCAGGAGCTCGTCGGCCCCCGCCGTGAGGTCGTCGAGCTGGGAGCCGTACACGGCCTCGAAGAGTGCCTGGCGGGTGGGGAAGTGTCGGTAGAGCGTGCCGATGCCGACGCCCGCGTCTCGCGCGATCCCCTCGAGCGACACGGCGCCGTCGCTGTCGGTGGCGGCCAGGGCGCGACGAGCGGCGGCGAGGAGCTCGTCGCGGTTGCGGCGGGCGTGCGCGCGCATCGGACGGTCCGTCGACAGCACGCCAGGAGTCTCTGGCGTCACATCACCAGGCATAGCGGAGGCTCCTCCGGTAGTGCTACCGTCGAGTAAGCGGAGCCACCTCCGCTTCGACTCTCATCCTAGCGAACCGAGGTCACCATGAACTCCACCGACAAGATCCGTCCCGGAGGTGTCGGAACGCTCGCCGGCACCGAGGTCTCTCGCGTCGGTTTCGGCGCCATGCAGCTGGAGCGCCTGCGCGACGATCGCGCAGCAGCGGTCCGGCTCATCCGGCGGGCCGTCGAGCTCGGAGTGGACCACGTCGACACCGCGCAGTTCTACGGCAACGGTCTTTCGAACGACCTGCTGCGCGAGGCGCTGAGTCCGGCGGACGGCGTCGTGGTCGTGTCGAAGGTCGGTGCCGACCCCAACCCGGGCGGACCCGTCCCGCTGCGGCCCGCGCAGCGCCCCGAGGAGCTGCGAGCGAGCGTCGAGGACAACCTGCGCAGCCTGGGCCTGGACCAGGTCCCGGTGGTGAACCTGCGTCGCATGGACAGCGGGGCCCGCATCCCGCTGCCTGCGGACCAGGTCGTCGACCTCGACGACCAGCTCGCCTCGATGGTGGCGATGCGGGACGAGGGCCTCATCGGCGCCATCGGCATCAGCAGCGTCGACCTGAACACGCTGACGCGCGCGCTGCCCGCGGGCATCGTCTGCGTCCAGAACGCGTACAGCCTCGTGACGCGCGACGACGAGGGCCTGGTCGCGCTCTGCGAGGAGAACGGGATCGCGTGGGTGCCGTACTTCCCGCTCGGTGGCGCGTTCCCCGGCATCCCCAAGGTCGTCGACGAGCCGGCCGTGCAGCAGGCGGCCGCCGACCTCGGCGTCAGTCCTGCCCAGGTCGGCCTGGCCTGGTTGCTCGCCCACTCCCCCGCCACGTTGCTGATCCCCGGCACGGCGGACATCGCTCACCTGGAGGCCAACGTCGCCGCCGGTGACATCACCTTCGATCCCGACACGCTGGCCGCACTGGACGCCGTCCGGTCGGTGCCGTCGGGGAACGTCACGTCAGAGAGCTGAGAACCATGAGCCTGAACTCCGCCGAGCTGGTGCGCACGCGCGCCGAGCTCACCGCCAACCTCGACCTGACGGGCCTGACCCGCGACCAGGTCGCCGCCGACCTCGGCTACGACGCCACGCGACTGCGCGCCGCGCTCGAGCCCGACGGCTCCGGTGACCCGGTGGACGTCTGGCAGCTGCGCGACTACCTCGACCAGGCCGTGCGCGACGCGGGCCGGACGCCCGTGCCGTTCACGGTGCTGACCGAGCGGTCGCGCCTGCGCGCCCGCATGTGGTTCCACCTGAGCGAGGCACCCAGGCACGACTTCGCGGCCGCCGTCTGATCCGGGATTCGTCCGACCGACGACGGCCGCGCAGACGACCCGTCACGCGTGCCGGTCGGCGAGCGCCTCACGTGCTGCGGTCACCTCGACCCAGTGTGGGTTGGTCATCACGGCGAGCAGGTTGCCGAACGGGTCAACGACCGACGCCGTGACGAAGCCGGCTCCGCGCTCGCGGATCCCGTCGTGCACGGTGGCGCCGAGCTCGACGAGCCGCGCGAACGTGCCGGCCAGGTCGTCGACGTGCCAAGAGACGACCGCGCCGCTCGGGCCGCCGGCTCCAGGCGCGTAGCGACGGTCGATGATGCCGATCTCGTCCAGATCGTCGCCGACGCGGAACTCGACGTAGCCGTCCCGGGCGAAGTACGGCTCGATGCCGAACACATCGGTGTACCAGCGGCGGGCGGCGTCGAGGTCGTCGGCGAAGAACGACACGTTGGCGAGGCCCCGGAAAGTGCTCTGTGAAGTGGTCATGACTCCACCTTGGTCGCTGAAGTGCTCACCAACTGAGCACTTTGTCTGAAAGTCTTGATTCATGCGCGCGGACCGGCTGGTCGCCACCCTCCTGCTCATGCAGTCGCGTGGACGGGTGACCGCTGCGGAAGTGGCCTCCGAGCTCGAGGTCTCGTTGGCGACCGCGCGCCGCGACCTCGAGGCGCTCTCCGCGGCAGGAATCCCGGTCTATCCGCAACCAGGCCGCGGCGGAGGTTGGTCGCTGGTCGGCGGCGCACGCACCGACCTGACCGGGTTGACGTCGAGCGAGGCGCGGGCCCTCTTCCTGCTCGTCGGCGCCCCGGCCAGCCGCTCCCCCGAGGCGACGTCGGCCCTGCGCAAGCTGGTGCGCGCGCTGCCCGCGACGTTCCGCGCCGAGGCGGAGGCAGCGGGGAGCGCGGTGGTCGTCGACCCGGCCGGATGGGGCGCGCCGGCGCGTCCCCGTTCACCGTGGCTCGACGAGCTGCAGAGCGCGGTGATCCGTCGCCGCCAGGTGACCATCGTCTACGCCGGACGTGCGGGCCCGTCCGAGCGGACCGTCGACCCGTGGGCACTCGTCGACAAGGGGGAGCACTGGTACCTCGTCGCGGGGACCTCGCACGGACGCCGGACGTTCCGCCTGGACCGCATCAGCGCAGTGACGCTCGAGGTGACGCCGGCGAGCCGACCGGACGACCTGGACGTCGAGCGGATCTGGGAGTCCGTCGTCGACGAGATGAAGCAGCACCGGTCGCGCGTCACGGCAGTGATCATGACCTCGGCCCGCCTGGTCCCGGTCCTGCGCGGACAGTTCGGTCGGCACGTGAGCGTCCTGGCCGACGAGGACGGCGGACGCGCACGCGTCGCCGTCTCGTCGCACACGGCTCGTTCGGTGGCGGAGCACCTCGCAGGGTTCGGCGCGGCCGTCGAGGTCCTGGAGCCCGACGACGTCCGTGCGGAGCTGGCGAACCTGGGCGCTGAGCTGGTGTCCCTCTATGCGCGCCACGACGGAACCTGAGACGTCGACGAGCCGACCCGCGCGCCGGGCCGAACGGTGCGATGATCCCGTCGTGCTCACACCCGAGGATGTCGAGGCCGTCCGGTTCAAGGCCACCAAGTTCCGCGACGGCTACGACCAGGACGAGGTCGACGACTTCCTGGACCGCGTCGTCGCGGGGCTGCGCGCTCGCCTGGCCGGCGCGCCCGGCGCGCTGACGCCGGCCGACCTGGACGGCGCCCGGTTCACGGCGACGAAGTTCCGCGAGGGCTACGACATGGCCGACGTCGACGAGTTCCTCGACCGGGTGCGCGCCGAGCTCGACGGATCGCCGGCGCCGCGGACCACCGCGGACGAGGCGACGGTCCCGGCGCCCGCTCAGGCGCCGACGTCGAAGACGACCGACGAACAGATCCCCGGCATGATCCCCCAGAGTCGCGGTCTTTTCGGTCGTCGCCGGTGACCACCTACCCGGACGTCGGCGCGACGACGCCCGCCGAGCGCGCCTGGTCGCCGCGGGACGGGTACCGCGCGTTCGAGAAGACGATCGCGATCGGCCGGGGCGACGAGCACTGGGCGTGGGCCTCGGAGCAGGTGCTGCGTTGGGGCATCAAGACCCGCAGCGGGTTTCACGTGAAACCGGGGAGCCGGGTGGTCGAAGGTGACGAGCACCGCCTCGTGGCCCTCGTCTGGCCGTTGCGGATCACCGAGCCGGTGGTCGTCGTCGCGGTCGTCGACGAACCCGACCGTGCAGGGTTCGCCTACGGCACGCTGCCCGGCCACCCTGTCAGCGGTGAGGAGGCCTTCGTCGTGCACCGCGACGACGACGGAACGGTCAACCTGACCCTGCGCTCCCTCACTCGCCCCGGCCGCGGGCGGTGGCGCGTGGCGTTCCCTGCGATCCTGGTGGCGCAGCGGGTCTACCGTCGGCGTTACCTGCGTGCTCTCGCTCGTTGACGCACATCGCTCCGGTCACCGCCTCGTGGACGTGAACGTCGGGCCGTGGGGGCCCGGGGCCATGACGATGTCGACCTCGATGCCGAGCCTGTCCAGGAAGCTGCGGTCGTGGCTGACCACGAGGACGGCACCTCGGTAGGCGGACAGGGCTTCCACGAGTCGGTCGACGGACGCGATGTCGAGGTTGTTGGTCGGCTCGTCGAGGATGAGGAGCTGAGCGGGAGGGTCGGCGAGGAGGAGCCGCGCGAGGGTGACACGGAAGCGCTCACCGCCGGACAGTGACGCCACGGGCCGATGCACCTGGTCGCCGCGGACGAGGAACCGTGCGAGGCGGTTGCGCAGCTCGGGGACCGGCGTCGTCGGAGCGCCCGCGGAAACGGCGGCCAGCACCGTCGCGTCGTCCTCGATCAGGTCGAGGCCCTGCGGCAGGTAGGCGACCCGGTCGGTGAACAGGCCGCGGCCCGCCGCGAGCTCGCGGAGCAGGGTCGTCTTGCCGACGCCGTTGGGCCCGGTGAGGGCCACGCGTTCGGGACCGACGACGACGTGCCCGCCGACCTCGGCGATCCGACGGCCGGACGGTAGGTCCGGATCGGGCAGGTCGATGACGATGCGGTCGTCGCTCCGGACGGCCCGCTCGGCCGCAGCGACAGCGGCACGAGCGTCCTCCTCCTTGCCGATGGCCAGGCCACGGCGCGCACCCTGGGCCTTCTCAGCGGCGTTCCGTCGCATGTCCACGACGGCGCCGATGTACTTCCGGTTCGCGGTGTCCTTGCGACCCTGCCGTTGCGAGTGGGCGATCTTCTCCTCGGCCTCGATCCGCTGCCGCTTCTCCTTGCGGAGCGTGGCCTCGGCATCGCGGAGGGAGCGGAGGGCCGCCTGCTGCTGGGTGTCGACGACGGCCTCGTACGCGGTGTACGTCCCACCGAACGTCGTCAGGGCACCGGTGCGCAGCTCCGCCGTCTCGTCGACGAGCTCGAGGAGCGCCCGGTCGTGGGAGACGACGACGAGCGCACCGCGCCACGACCGGATGAGGTCGTAGAGCCGTTCGCGTCCGGCACCGTCGAGATTGTTGGTCGGCTCGTCCAGCAGCGCGACGTCGGCGGCACGCAGACGGATGCCGGTCACGGCTGCGAGCATCCCCTCCCCACCGGACAACGTCGCCGTCCGACGATCGAGGTCCGTCGGCAGGCCGATGGCAGCGAGTGCCGCCACAGCACGCTCCTCCACGTCCCAGCCGTCGTCCCCGACGCGTTCGAACAGGTCCGGGGACGCATCTCCGGAGGTGATGGCACGGACGGCGTCGACGACGTCACGCACACCGAGGAGGTCGGCGAGCGTCCCGGCGGAGTCGAAGCGCTGGGGCAGGTAGTCGGCGATCCCGGCGATCGAGATCGAGCCCGAGGATGGCGCGAGGTGGCCGGCGATGAGCCGTAGCAGCGTGGACTTGCCGGCGCCGTTGGCGCCGACGAGCCCTGTGCGGCCGACGCCGAAGGCGCCGGACACGCCGGTGAGAACGGGCTGGCCGTCGGGCCAGGCGAAGGACACGTCCGTGAGAACGACGGACGACGAAATGACAGGCATGCGGGTACTCCTGGTCGGCGTCGGTGCGCCGTGATGCCTCGACCCCGCAGGGAAGGCATCGGCGCGCTGTCAGGCGGCTGGAGTACCCGTCATCTTTCCTTCACTCTCGTTCGGCCTCTGTCACGCGCGGCTGGATCCGCGAGGCTGCCCGCAACGATACATCGAGCAGCAACGCAAAAACCGAGAGGGCCGCCGCACCCGCGCTGCAGACGCGGGTGCGACGGCCCTTCGACCAGGCGGCGATCAGCTCACGCTGCAGGCGGCTCCGTTCAGCGTGATCGTCGTCGGGCGCGTGTTGGTGCCCGTGTGGCTGGCGTTGAAGCCGACGTCGGTGCTCGCGCCCGGCGCCAGGTTGCCGTTCCAGCCCAGCGACGTGCCGGTGAGCACGGTGCCGGTCTGCGACCAGGTGGCGCTCCAGCCCTGCTGGAGCTGCTGGCCGGCGGGGAACGTGATCTTCAGGGTCCAGCCGTTGGTGGCGGTGGTGCCCGTGTTGGTGATCTTGAGCGCGGCGGTGAAGCCGACGTTCCAGTCGCTCGTCGTGTACTTCACGGCGCACGCACCGGCGGGCGTCGTGTCGGTGAGCGTCGTGAACGTGATCGCGGCGCTGGACGCCGAGACGTTGCCGGCGCCGTCCTTGGCCCGCACCACGTAGGTGTAGGCGGTGGACGGCGTCAGGCCCGCCAGGGTGGTGGTCGCCGTGGTGGGCGAGGCGACGAGCGTCGTCGTCGTGCCGTCCACCCGCAGCACCTGGTAGCCCGCCAGACCCGACCCGCCGGTGTCCGTGGACGCCGTCCAGCTCAGGGTCGCGCCCGACGAGGTGATCGCGGAGGCCGCTCCCCCGGTCGGGACGGACGGCGCCGTGGTGTCGGTGACGGGCGCCGCGGTGGTCTTGAACGTGACCGCGGTGCTTGCTGCGGACACGTTGCCGGCGCCGTCCTTGGCGCGCACCGCGTAGGTGTACGACGTGTCGGCGGTGAGGCCGGTGAGGGTCGTCGACGTGGTGGTGGGCGCCGCGACGACCGTCGTCGTCGTGCCGTTGACCCGCAGGACCTCGTAGCCCGCCAGACCCGACCCGCCGGTGTCCGTGGACGCGGCCCAGGTGAGGGTCGCGCCCGAGGACGTGACGGCCGACGACGTCAGCGACGCGGGCACCGAGGGTGCCGTCGTGTCGGTGATCGGCGCGGCGGTGGTCTTGAACGTGACCGCGGTGCTTGCTGCGGACACGTTGCCGGCGCCGTCCTTGGCGCGGACGGCGTAGGTGTAGGAGGTGTCCGCCGTGAGCCCGGTGAGGGTCGTCGACGTGGTGGTGGGCGCCGCGACGACCGTCGTCGTCGTGCCGTTGACCCGCAGGACCTCGTAACCCGCCAGCCCCGACCCGCCCGTGTCCGTCGACGCGCCCCAGGACAGCGTCGCGCCCGAGGACGTGACGGCCGACGACGTCAGCGCGGTCGGCACCGAGGGCGCCGTCGTGTCCGTCGTCGTGCCCGTCGGCTCGGTGCCCCAGATCAGCTTGCCGCCGTCGTACAGCGTGATCGCCTTGGTCTTGGCGAGCGCCGTGGTGTTCAGGCCCGCGAACGACGGGTCGTTGGTCGCGTCCCAGCCCGCCGCGCCGGTCACGCGGAACTGGATCTCACGCCGGTGCTGCGACTGCCCGCCCGGGTAGATGTTCTGGCCCACGCAGCTGATCTCCGCGTAGTACAGGTTGCCGCCGGCCGAGACGGGCTTGGCGGTCTGCGGGCCGCACTCGCTGTAGTTGGCGGACAGCGCCAGGCTCGAGGCCGGGACGCCGGAGTCGAGCGTGAACCAGTAGCGCAGGGTCGCGTTCTTCAGCGAGCGGGCCGGGAAGGCCGACTCGTTGCGGATCATGGTCTTGACCTCGGTGAACGTGGAGCCCGGAGGCTGGTTCAGCATGGCCTCGACGAAGATCTCGTCCTGGTCCGGCTTCTCCGCGACGGGGAAGCTCGCCAGCGGCGTGCCGCCGTACTCCTGCGTCAGGCGCGCCAGCGCGCTGGAGAACCCGGCGTTGTAGTCGGTCGCGACCTCGTTGGACGTGTAGTCGCTGCGGCTGTCGGTGTAGGCGTCGTTGGCAGACGACGGCCCGCCGACGAGCGCGCCGTACAGGACGTGCCGCGTCTTGACCGGGTCGGTCATCGAGTCCAGCCACGACCCGTGCGCCGTGCGGTGGTGCGGGTTCTGCGGTGCGTTGGTGCCGAAGCCGACGACGTAGCTGGACTTGCGGGGGTTGTCGCCGAGCGCGTAGTTGATCTGCCGCACGCCGAAGTCGTGGTACCTGGCCTTGCGCGTCGCGTCGGTCAGCCAGTCGGAGTAGACCAGCGCGACGAACGAGGTGTTGGCCGCGTACCGCAGCGAGCCCCACGAGTCGAGGACGGCCTCGCCGCCCGGCGAGTACGGCACCTTCTGACCGTTGACGCCCACGGTCCAGTAGTCGAGCCACCGGTTGGCATCGTCGATGTACTGCTGCTTGCCGGTCTCCATGGCCAGCAGCGCGTACATCGCGTAGGTCTTGTCGTCCCACGCGACCGTCCACTTGTAGGAGTGCGTGGTGGTCTGGTTCTCGCGGCTGAGCTTGTCGTACTCCGACTCGGCCTTGGCCAGGTAGGTCGCGTCGCCGGTCGCCTTGTAGAGCCAGTACGCGCCCCAGACGAGCTCGTCCTGGTAGCCGGACCACGACTTGTAGTACGCGGACGCGGCCGTGACGCAGTCCGAGTACGCGCCGCGGTAGGTGTCCGCGAAGCTGTAGAGCTGCTTGGCGTGCGTGATGAGCTTGGCGGCGTACGTCGGGTCGTCGGACTTGAGGACGATGGCCGACGACGCCAGGGCCGCGGCCGTCTCCCCCGCGACGTCCGAGCCGGGGCAGCTCGGGCTGATCTTGTACGACGGGCGCGCCATTGTCATGACCTCGGCCGGGCCCCACCACTTGTGGTCCGCCTCGCCGTCGCCCACCTGCACGTACAGCTCGTTGGTGGCGGTGTGGGCCTTGACGAAGTAGTCGTCGACCCAGCGCAGGTTGTCCTTGAGCTCGTCGAGCTGACCCGCCTTGGTGTAGCCCTGGGGTGAGGCGATGGCGCCCCAGGCGAGCATCGTCGTCGTGAACGCCATGGGCAGGCCGAACTTCACGTGGTCGCCCGCGTCGTACCAGCCGCCGGTCAGGTCCACGCCGTTGTCGGAGCCGTCGCTCATGCCGGAGTCGCCGCGCCAGGACACGGGGTTGTCCGCGGGCAGGTCGCCGGAGCGCTGCGCCTCGTAGAAGAACATCGACTTCTGCAGGGCCTCGGCGTAGTTGAAGTCGCCGGCGGCCGACGCCGACGTGGCCAGCGGGGCGGCGAGCAGGCCCGCGGCGACGGCCAGGGTGGTGCCCAGCGCTACGGCGGGTCGCCGGCGCGAGGCGGCGGACCCGGCACGTGCACCGGGAGCGAGGCGTGACATGGGGAACCCCTTCTACGACGATGGAGACGGGCGCGGGCGTTCGTGCCCGCTCGCGCATCGTCCGCACGCGGCGGTCCGGGGTCAACGAGCCGAAACGATTAGGCGGGTCGGCGCGGGTCCGTGATCTGCAGGAACTCGCGGACGGCGTCCAGTCCGGCGTACGTGACGTCGAGGCGGTGCTCGTCGGGCCGCTGCTCCCACGCCTCGCGCGTCAGGACGTACCGCAGGTCCTTCGCCGGCACGCCCTCGCGCGCCAGCCAGTGCTCGCCGTTGGGCGCGTAGCCGAGGCGGCGGCTGACGGCGTTCGACGCGGCGTTGTCGGCGAAGGCGCTGGTCAGGGCCCGATCGGCGCCGAAACCGTCGAACGCCAGGTGCAGGATCATCAACCGCATCCGCAGCCCGATCCCCTGCCCCTGGAACTCGCGCCCCAGCCAGGATCCCGACTCGACCTCACGCAGCATCGGGAAGCCCTTGCCCTGGATGCCCTGCATGCCGACGGGCACGCCGTCGCGCAGGACCGCGAGCGTGAGGGACCAGTCGTCCGCGGCCATGCGCGCGTGCAGGCCCCGGTTGTAGGTGACGACGGCCCGCGCGACGTCGCGCGGCTCGCCGCGGGTCCACGGCGTCAGGAACGGCATCGCGTCCTCCGCGTGCACGCCGCGCCCCGCGACCTCGCCCAGCGCGACGAGCGTGGGCGTGTCGGGGACCGTGAGCACGAGGTCGCCGCAGGTCAGCGACAGACCTGCGGGGGGCCAGAGGTCCGCGAGGGTGGTCATGGTGGCAGCGTCGTCGTCGGGCTCACGTCGGGCAAGTCCTTTGCCCGACGAAGGTGCCGGGTGATCCTGGCGCGGCGGTCGACCCGCCGCCGCGCCCCGCCTTCAGGCGGCCCCCGCCAGCAGGGCGCTGCCGAGGTCGCTGCGCAGGTAGAGGACGCTGCGGCCGTACCGGCTCGAGGTGACCAGGCCCGCGTCGCGCAGCACGCGCAGGTGCTGGTTCACCGCGGACGTGGTGACGTCGAACCGCACGGCCAGCTCGGTGGACGACGCGGGTTCGGCCAGCGCGACGAGCAGGCGCGCGCGGACGGCACCCAGGACGGCGGTGACGGCCGCGGGGTCCGACACGTCCTCCGTCTCCCACAGCGCGCCCTGACCGCGTGCGCTGTACAGGATCATGGGCGGCCCGAACGAGACGGGCGCCGATGCGCGACGCGTGAACATGGTCGGCACGAGGGTCAGCCCGGCGCCGTCGGTCGCGTAGCTGCGTGGGCGGGGGTCGCAGGTCGTCATCGACACGGCCCGCCCGTCGAACGACACCGTCGGCGCCAGCTCGTTGAGCATGCGGGACAGCCCGGACTGCGCCAGCACGCGCCCGCGGAACGCGATGTCCGCCTCGAGCACGGCTCGGATCCGGGGCCAGTACGGCTCGAAGCACAGGTCCCACATCTCGTGCAGCGCCGCCACGATCCGCGCCAACGCCTCGGCCGGCGTGCGGCCCAGGGCGGCCGGGATGCTGCCGTGGACCGCTACGAGGTCGTGCTCGACGACGTCGTCGGGCGTCCCCGCCAGCGCCGCGAGCTCGTCGTCGATCCTGGTCAGCGGGGACGCCGGGCTCGGGTTGAGGAAGTCAGGGGTCCACTGGCGGTCGTCGACCAGCGCCAGCAGCGTGCGCATGTCGAGGCGCTGGCGTGCGGGCTCGGTGCGGCGCAGCCACGGCAGCTGCAGCGGGAAGCGCGACGGGTCGTGCACCGCGCGCAGCGACAGGCCCAGCTCGCACAGCGGGGAGATGCCGAACCGCACGCCCCCGACGTCGGCGTCCGTCAGCTCGTAGCGCAACATGTAGCCAGACGCTACATCCGTTCCGCGAGTTGGCGGTCGTCGGTGAACCTACGGACGTGCCCACGCAGCCCGCGCTCGACGTCCCGCTCCCCCTCGACGCGGCGGGCGATCCCACGCCCGTCCTCAGCGCCGAACCGCGCGATCCACACACGCTCGTCGCACGCCTGGCCGCTTCGGTCGCGGATCCCGTGCTGCGCGTGCTGGTCGCCGCCACGCTCGTCGGGCGCCTGGGCCGGGGCGTGTTCCTGGCGGTCACGGCGGTCTACCTGACGCTCGTGGTCGGCCTGCACCCCGCCCAGGTCGCGGCGGTGCTGACGGTCTCCGGAGCGGCGGGGGTCGCGGCGTCGGCACCGGCCGGCTACCTCGCGGACAGGTTCCGCGCCAGGCGCCTCATGTTCGCGTTCATGGCGCTCGAGGGCGTCGCGCTGTGCGGGTACGTCGCGGTGCAGTCCTTCGCCGCGGCGCTGGTGGTCGCGGCGCTCGTCGGGATGTTCGACTCCGCGGGCAACACCGTGCGCATGGCCGTGATCGCGCGGGCCTTCGAGGGGCCCGCGCGCGTCCACGCGCGCGCCGTGCTGCGGACCGTGACCAACCTGTCGATCGCGGTGGGTTCCCTGGTGGGCGGCGTCGCGCTGGCCCTGGACTCCGACCTCGCGTTCCGCCTGGTCATCGGCGCGTCCGGGGCTGTCTTCGCGCTCAGCAGCCTCGTCGTGCTGCGCCTTCCGGCCCGCGTGGACGCGCACGTCGACGAGCGCATGCGGCCGGCACCTGCCCGCGCGTCGCTCGTCGAGCGGCCGCGCTCCCCCTGGCGCGACCCGCGCTACCTGACCCTGAGCGTGCTGAGCGCCGTGTTCGGCATGCAGTTCGGCCTCGCCGAGGTGGGCGTCCCGCTGTGGATCGTGCACCACACCCAGGCGCCGACGGCGGTCGTCGCCGCGCTGCTGATCCTCAACACGATCGTCGTCGTGCTCTTCCAGGTCCCCCTGTCCCGCGGGACCGACGATCTGCGCCACGCCGGCCGCGTCATGATCGTCGCCGGCGGGCTCATGGCCGTCGCCTGTGCGGCCTACGAGCTCGCGAGCGGGCATCGGCCGTGGGTGGCCGTCGCGATCCTGGTGGCGGCCGCGCTCGCGCACGCGTTCGCGGAGGTGCTGTCCCAGGCGGCGGCGTGGGGGCTGAGCTTCGAGCTCGCCGACCCGCGGGCGCCGGGTGCCTATCAGGGCGTGTTCTCGATGGGCTACAACCTGGGCGCCATGGCCGCTCCGGTCCTGCTCACCGCCGCGATCGGGCTGAGGATGGGCGGATGGGCCCTCCTCGCGGCCGTCTTCGTGGCGTCCGCGCTGGGTACGACGACGATCGCGTTCCGGGCGGCCCACGACGGAGCCGCGGCCACCTCGAGGTGACCGCGGCTCCGGGTGATCGATCGGCGTGGATCAGGAGGCGGTGTCGCCCTCCGTGGCGGTCGGCGGCACATCGGTCGCGGGCTTGGCCGGCGCGCGGCGGGTGACCTTCTTGGCCGTCTCGGTGGCGGCGTCCTTCGCGTCGGACACCTTCTCCGAGATGGCGTCGCCGGCGTCGGAGAGCTTCTCGGTGAGCGCGTCCTTGGCGTCGGAGACCTTCTCGGCCGCCTTGTGGGTGGCCTCGCGGCCCTTCGCGACGGCGGAACCGGCCGCCTCACCGAGCGCGTCGGCGGCGTCACCCGCGCTGGACCGCGCGGTGCTCGACGACCCGAACGAGTCGGTCGGCTCCCACGGCTCGGCCCACGGGTCGACGGTGGTCTGCGACCGGCGCCAGGCGGCGAACGCGGCGCCCGCACCCAGCAGGCCGACGACGAGAAGGACGACCTTGCCGCCTCGGTGCTTCTTCTCCGCCTTCGCGGCAGCAGCCGCGGCGACGGCCGACGCCTTCGCGTTGGCCTTGTCGGAGGCCGCGTCGGCGGCCTTCTCCACGGCGGCGCCGGCCTTGACTGCGGCGTCGTTCATCGCCTGGATCAGCCGGGGAAGAACGTCGTCGACCAGCTTGTCGTGCGCCGTGTCGATGGCCGGGCTCGCCTTCTCGGCGGCGGTCTGCACCTTGGGTGCGGCCACCTTCACGCTCTCCTTGTACAGGTGCTCGACGCGCGGGACGAGCCAGTCGACGAACGCCTCGACCTTGGGAGTGGTCCACTCCTTGGCCTGCTCCGCGGCATCGGCCGCCTTGCCGGCGGCCTGCTTGGCGCCGGACGCCGCCTGGCTCGCCGCACCGCTCAGCGTGGAGCCGAGGTCGGAGGCCTGGTCCTTGAGCTTGTCGGTGTCGACGTCGATCTTCGAACGGGTGAAGGGCATGTTCACTCCCACGTCAGGTTCGCTGCACTGACTACACACTCTGCCACCTGGGTGCTTGGTGCGCAGGGGCTGGCGAGCGCCTCCGTCGGACCTTCACAGGCCGCCCCGTGCCAGACTGGAGGCATGTTCGCCACCCTGCACACGTCCGCCGGAGACATCCGGATCGAGCTCTACCCCAACCACGCGCCGACGACGGTCGAGAACTTCGTCGGCCTCGCCACGGGCACCAAGCCGTGGAAGGACCCGGCCACCGGCGCCGAGCGCACCGACCCGCTGTACGACGGCGTGGTCTTCCACCGTGTCATCTCCGGCTTCATGATCCAGGGCGGCGACCCGCTCGGTTCCGGCCGTGGCGGCCCCGGCTACCAGTTCGACGACGAGATCCACCCGGAGCTCCGCTTCGACGAGCCCTACCTGCTGGCGATGGCCAACGCGGGCAAGGCCCTCAACCCGGTCACCGGCAAGGTGGGCGGCACCAACGGTTCGCAGTTCTTCATCTCCGTGGCCCCCACGGACTGGCTGACCGGCAAGCACACGATCTTCGGCAAGGTGGCCGACGACGAGAGCCGCGCGGTGGTCGACGCGATCGCCGGTGCCCGCACGCGTCCCGGCGACCGCCCGGTCGAGGACATCACCATCACCTCGATCGAGATCGAGGACTGACATCTCGCAAGAGCAGGTAGGCCAGCCGGCCGCACCACCGGTGTGCCCGCGCCACCCCGACCGGGTGTCGTACGTGCGCTGCCAACGGTGCGGCCGGCCTGTTTGCGCGGACTGCCAGCGGCAGGCGGCGGTCGGGGTCCAGTGCGTCGACTGCGTCGCTGAGGCCGCCGCGGCCGTGCCTGCTCGGCGCACGATCCTCGGCGGGCAGGTCCGCCAGGGCCGACCCGTGGTGACGCTGACGTTCATCGGGCTGTGCGTGGCGAGCTACGTGCTCCAGCAGGTCGACGACCCCGGCTGGATCAACCGGTTCGCGTTCAACCCGGTCGTGGCCTCGGCCGAGCCGTGGCGGTTCGTCACCGCGGCCTTCCTGCACGGCTCGGTCATGCACCTGGCGCTCAACATGATCGCCCTGTGGTTCGTCGGCCCGTTCCTGGAGCAAGGGCTCGGGCGGGTCCGGTTCGCCACGTTGTACCTGCTCAGCGCCGTGGCCGGGCAGGTCGGGGTCGTCCTGCTGGCGGGTCCCACCGACACGTGGACGACGTGGGTCGTGGGTGCGTCCGGGGCCGTGTTCGGGCTCTTCGGTGCCATCTTCTTCGTCATGCGCCGCGTCGGCGGCAACGTGAGCGGCATCGTCGGCGTCATCGTGCTGAACGTGGTGCTGGGCTTCGTGGTCTCCGGCATCGCGTGGCAGGCGCACATCGGCGGGCTCGTCGCCGGTGCTGTGCTAGGCGCCGCGTACTCGCTCGCGCCGCGCGCCTATCAGCGGACGGTCGCCGTCGCCGTGCCCGTCGCGCTGCTCGTCCTCATGTACGTGCTGGTGAACGCCGCGTACGCGAACGTGCACCTCTCGTTCCTCTGAGACGACCGTTCCAGACCCCCGACGGACATCAACAGCGTTACTCACACCTGTGGAATTACACCGGTGTAGTTATCCACAGTGTGCGTAAGTCCTGTTGACGGACCGGGCGAAGCTGTGGGGAAGCGTCAGCGCCAGCGGGTCGTCATGATGAAGCCCGCGACGATCAGCACGCCGCCGATGGCGAGGTTCCAGCTGTCGATCCCCGGGATCGGGTACTGCGACTGCGACAGGTACGTGACGACGATCCACGCGAGGCCGACGAGCATCAGACCGAGCATCACGGGGACGAACCACGGCGGGTTGACCTTGGGGCCCGACGACTTCACGGGGGGCGGGGTGTACTCGGCCTTCTTGCGCGACTTCGACTCGGGCACGTCCGGTGGCTCCTGTCCGACGACGGCCGCGCGCGAGAGGCGGAGGCCGGGTGACGTTCGTGTGGTGATACGAGCGGGGTCGGTCCGAGCGCATCATCACGCGCGAACCATGGCCTAGCGTAGTGGCCGAGCACAACCACCCCGACCCGGGAGCCCTCCGTTGACCGATCACCCGCACCGGGCGCGCCGCCGCGTGGCGCGCGGCACCGTGTCGGTGGCGGTCGTGCTGGCGCTGTCCGGGGCGCTGTTCGCGGCCAACGCCAAGTTCGCGCAGGCGTCCGGCGAGCGCCGCCCGCAGGACATCCACGACCTGGCGCAGGCGGAGCTCAAGCGCGTCGACACGTTGACGACCGAGGTCGACGACCTGCACGACGAGGTGAACGGCCTGGCCGACGCGGCCAGCACCGCCGGCGGCGACGACGTCACGCCACCCGACACGGCGTACCAGGTCGAGGCAGGGACCGTCGCGGTCACGGGCCCGGGGCTGACGGTCGAGCTGGACGACGCCCCGGCGGACTCGCCGCGCCGCGCCGACGTGGCTGCGGACGTGCTCGTCGTGCACCAGCAGGACTTGCAGGCCGTCATGAACGCGCTGTGGGCCGGCGGCGCCGAAGCCATGTCGCTCATGGACCAGCGCGTGATCGCGACGAGCGCCTTCCGGTGCGTCGGGAACGTGCTTCGGCTGCAGGGTCAGGTGTACTCGCCGCCCTACCGGGTGCGCGCGATCGGCGACCCCACGGCCCTGAGGGCGGCGCTGGACACCTCCTCCGCCGTCTCGGCGTACCGGCGTGACGCGGTCGACGTCGGGCTCGGCTGGTCGGTGGCCTCCGGGAAGCTGGACCTGCCCGCCTACGCGGGGGCCACGGAGCTCTCGTCGGCCACCGTGCCCGACGGCACACCCGTGCTCCCCGGGCTGCCCGACGCTGGCGAGCCGTCGCCCGCGCTCGACGCGCCGGCGCTCGACGTCCCTGCCGCGCCCAGCCCCACACCCAGCGCGAGCGAGCACAAGAAGAAGGCGAAGCCCTCCCCCAGCGCGAGCGCCTCGTGAGCGCCCGCCGCGGGCACCGGCCCCGCCCGCAGTCGCGCGCGTCGCGGATCGCCTACGGGGTCGTGGGCGTGGTCGGCGAGCTCCTCATCACGGTCGGTGTCCTGCTGTTCGGCTTCCTCGTCTGGCAGCTCTGGTGGACGGACGTGCAGGGCAACCGAGCCCAGGCGGAGATCGTGCGCGAGGTGGTACGCGCGACGCCGCCGGCGCCGACCCCGCAGCCCAGCGGACCGCCCGCCGTCGTCATCGCGAAGCCCCGCCACGACGAGCCGCCCGTGATGAAGGAGCCCGCGCACGCGGTCACGTTCGCCACGATGCAGGTGCCGCGCTGGGACGGTGAGCCCGAGCGACCCATCAGCCAGGGCACGGACCGCCCGACGGTGCTCGACCCCAAGGGAGTGGGCCACTACGAGGGCACCGCGATGCCCGGCGGGGTGGGCAACTTCGCCGTCGCGGGCCACCGCACCACGTACGCCAAGCCGTTCAACCGGATCGCCGAGCTGAAGAAGGGCGACGCCGTCGTCGTGCGCACCAACACGATGGACGGCGGGGACGGCACCGACACCTGGTACGTCTACAAGGTCGTCTCGACGCAGATCGTGGCGCCCACCGACGTCGCCGTGATCGCTCCGGTGCCCAACGAGCCGGGCGCCACGCCCACCGAGCGCATGATGACGATGACGACGTGCCACCCCATGTTCTCCGCGCGGGAGCGGTACATCGTGCACCTCGTCCTGGACTACTGGGCGCCCGTGAGCAGCGGGACGCCGGCCGAGCTGGTGAAGGGTGCGAAGGTGCCCAGCGCTGCGCCCACGGGTACGCCCACGAGTACGCCGACGAGCACGAAGGGGTCATGATGTACGGATGGTTGTGGCGGCACCTGCCCGGGCCGACCGTCGTGCGGATCCTGATCGCCGCGCTGCTCGTCGCCGGCGTGGTCGCCGCGTGCTTCGCCTGGCTCTACCCGGCCATCGCGCCGTACATGCCCTTCAACGACACCACGGTGGGTGAGTGATGACCCGGATCCTCGTGATCGACAACTACGACTCGTTCGTCTACACGATCGTCGGCTACCTGCAGCAACTGGGTGCCGAGACCGTCGTGGTGCGCAACGACGCCGTGCCGCCGCTCGCGGAGCGCGCCCAGTACGACGGCATTCTGGTCTCCCCCGGTCCCGGGACGCCGGCCGAGGCGGGCGCCAGCATGGACGTCATCCGCGACTGCGCCGCCACCGGCACGCCGATGCTGGGCGTCTGCCTGGGCCACCAGGCGCTCGGTGAGGTGTTCGGCGGCACCGTCACGCACGCGCCCGAGCTCATGCACGGCAAGACGAGCGAGGTCGCGCACGACGGTGGGAGCGTCCTGGCCGGCCTCCCGTCGCCGTTCACCGCCACGCGCTACCACTCGCTGGCCGTCGTGAACGGGACCGTGTCCGACGAGCTCGAGGTCACCGCCACGACGCACGGCATCATCATGGGCCTGCAGCACCGCACGCTGCCGCTGCACGGTGTGCAGTTCCACCCCGAGTCCGTGCTGACCGAGGGCGGCCACCGCCTGCTCGCCAACTGGCTCGAGCTGTGCGGGTCCACCGACGCCGTCGAGCGTTCCGAGGGGCTGCATCCGCTCGTACGGGCCTGACCGTACCGACGACGAAGGGGGCCGGCTGAGCCGGCCCCCTTCGTCATGTCCATCTACCCCGCCGGTGGTGGCTGCGTGGCCGCCGGGTCCGTCGCGGTGTCCGTCGGGGCGGGCTGGTTCTGCGGGCCCTTCGAGACGTGGATCGTGATGATGGCGTCGGGCTCGACCTGGTCGCCGCCCGCCGGTTCGGTGAAGATGACCGAGCCCTCGGGCTTGTCGTCGGAGAAGTCGTCGACCCGTACCGGCGTCCCCGTGATCCCGGCGTCCTTGATCGCCTTCACGGCGTCGTCGTACGACATGTCCGTGACGTTGGGAACCACCGCGTTGGTCGGCGCGATCGCCACCTTGAGCGTGATCAGGGTGCCCTGCTTGAGCAGGCCGTCACGGTCCTGGTCGATGACGGTGCCGGGCTTCTCGTCGCTGGTCTCCACCTGATCGGTGTTGACCTGCATGCTCAGGTCGTTGAGCTTCTTCTTGGCTTCCTTCTCGTCCTTGCCCGTGAAGTTGGGGACGTCCACGTTGCCGGTCGAGACCGAGAGCTTGACCGGGCTGTCCTTGGCAACGGACGCGTCAGCCGCGGGATCCTGCTTGGTGACCTCGCCCTTGGGGTAGTCGGGGTTGTCGTCGTCCTCGCGGGTCGGGTCGACGGTCAGGCCTGCGGCCGTGAGTGTCGCGGTCGCGTCAGCGGCGGACTGGCCGACGACGTTCGGGACCGTGACGGAGTCCGCGCCGCTGGAGACGACCACCGTGACCGTGCTGCCCTCGTCGATCTCGGTGCCCGCCGCGGGGTCCGTGCTGATGACGTTGTTCTCCTCGACGGTGTCGTCGGCCTTCGTCTCGACCTTCGGCACGAACCCGTCCTGCGTGAGGGCGTTGAGCGCGTCCTCCTGGCTCTGGCCGACGACGTCGGTGACGGGCACCTGCGTCGGGCCGTCGTCCCCCTTGCCGAGCAGCAGCCACAGGATGCCGGCGACGGCGAGGACGGCGATCCCCACCAGCAGCCAGATCAGCCACGGCTTGCCGTTGTCCTCCTCGTCCTCGAGAGTCGCGACCTCGGCGAGCCCGGTGGTGCCCCACGGGGACGTCGCGGGCGGGATCGCTTGCGTCGCCGTGACGGGGACCGGCGCGGCCATGACCTGCGTGGCCTCGGCGGCGGCGACCGCCGGCACGATGGCGCCGACGGCGGGCGCGGCGACCGCGCTGCCGCGGAGCACGGCCTCCAGGTCGGAGCGGAACTCGGCGGCGGTGGAGTAGCGCGAGTCGCGCTCCTTGGCCAGCGCCTTGAGCGTGATGCGGTCCAGGCTGTCCGGGACGTCGGACGCGAGCGAGCTGGGCACCGGCGCGGCCTCGCGGACGTGCTGGTAGGCGACGGAGACCGGCGAGTCGCCCGTGAACGGCGGGCGGCCCGTGAGCAGCTCGAACAGCAGGCAGCCGGCCGAGTACAGGTCGGAGCGGGCGTCGACCGTCTCACCGCGGGCCTGCTCGGGCGACAGGTACTGCGCGGTGCCGATGACGGCCTGCGTCTGCGTCATGGTCGCGGCGCTGTCCGCCACCGCGCGGGCGATGCCGAAGTCCATCACCTTGACCGCGCCCGTGGGCGTCAGCATGACGTTGGCGGGCTTGATGTCGCGGTGCACGATGCCCGCGTGGTGCGAGTACTCGAGCGCCGAGAGCACGCCGGCGGTGATCTCGACGGCCTCCTCGATCGGCACGGCGGCGCCGTCACGCAGGATGTCGCGGACCGTGTGGCCCTCGACGTACTCCATGACGATGAACGGCACGTGCCCGACGACGCCCGTCGGCTCGGTGATCACGTCCTCGCCCGTGTCGTACACGGCGACGATGGCGGGGTGGTTGAGCGACGCGGCGGCCTGCGCCTCGCGCCGGAACCGGTTCTGGAACGAGGGGTCGCGTGCGAGATCGGAGCGCAGGATCTTGATCGCGACCGTGCGTCCGAGCCGCGTGTCGTGGCCGATGTGCACCTCGGCCATGCCACCACGGCCGATGAGCTCACCGACCTCGTACCGTCCGGCGAGGATCCGGGATCCGTCGTCCACCACTAGGCGTCCTTCACTTCCGTCGCAAGGGCTGTTGCGTCACTCGAACCCGGGTTGGCACCGGACGCACTGTCATGAGGGTACTGATCCCCGTCGTCCGGTGCGACGACCTGGGCCTGGACCACCAGGATCGATGCCGGACCTTCACCGGAAGCACCCGTGAGCTTGCCCGCGAACGCGGCCCCGAGCAGGCCGATCAGCAGCAGGACCAGGGCGATCAGGGGCCAGCCGAAGCGCCGGCTGCCCACCTGCACGCCGGTCTCGCCGCGTTCCGTGCGGTGCACGGCATGGGCGCCGTGCCCGGAGGTGCGGGTGCCTGAGGTGCTGCGGGAGGCGGGGCGCGCGTCGCCGGGAGGGCGCGACGCCGGGGCGAAGGACGGCGGCGCCGCGGTCACCGGCTGCACCATCGGGTCCGGAGCGCGCTCCGGCCGGCTGACGAGCACCGGGACACCGCTGGGCGGGGTGCGCGGTACCAGCCGGTCGAACGTGTCCGCGAGCTCCGCGCCCGACTGCGGTCGTGCTGCCGGGTCCTTGGACAGCAGCTGCAGGACCACGTCCGCCAGCGCGCGGTCGACGGTCGCGGGCAGCGGCGGGACGTGGTTGTTGACGTGGGCGACGGCGATGTCGACGGCCGTCGGCCCCGTGAAGGGCCGGTGCCCGACGAGCGCCTCGTACGCGATGATCCCCAGCGAGTAGAGGTCAGACAGCGGCGTCGCCGCCCGGCCCACGGCCTGCTCGGGCGAGAGGTACTGGGCGGTGCCCATCACCATGCCGGTCGCGGTCATGACCATCTGGTTCTGCGCCAGCGAGACCCCGAAGTCGGTGATCTTCACGCGGCCGCCGCGGCCCAGCAGGATGTTGCCGGGCTTGACGTCGCGGTGCACCACGCCCGCCTCGTGCGCCGAGTGCAGTCCGCGGGCGGACTGGGCCAGGATCGGCAGCAGCCGGGCCGCGGGCAGGACCGGCTCGCGCTCGAGCAGGTCGGCCAGCGGCTCCCCCACCACCAGCTCGATCACCAAGTAGCTCGAGCCGTCCTGCTCGCCGTAGTCGAAGAGCTGGGCGATGTTGGGGTGCGACAGGGCCGCGGAGTTGCGCGCCTCCGTGCGGAACCGGTCGAGGAAGCCCTTGTCCCCCGCGAACTCGGCCTTGAGCACCTTGACGGCGACCGAGCGGGCCAGCGACTCGTCGTACGCCTCCCATACCTCGCCCATGCCGCCGACGGCGATCTGCCGCACCAGCCGGTAGCGGTCGCCGAGTGCGATCCCGATGGCCGTCCTCACGAGTTCAGCACCGCCTGGATGACGGCCTTCGCGATGGGCGCCGCGACCTTGCCGCCCGTCGCCTCGCTGCCGGCGCTGCCGCCGTGCTCGACGATCACCGCGACGGCCACCTGCGGGTCGTCGGCCGGTGCGAACGCCGTGAACCACGCGTGCGGAGCCTTGCCCTCGGCGTTCTGCGCGGTGCCGGTCTTGCCCGCCACCTGCACACCGCTGATCTGGGCCGCCGTGCCGGAACCGCTCTCGACGACGCCCAGCATCATGTCCTTCAGGGTCGCCGCGGTGCTCGGCGAGACCGCCGTGGACAGCAGGCTCGGCTCGGTCTGGGAGACGACGCTCAGGTCGGCGGCGCGGATGCGGTCGACGAGGTGCGGGGCCATGAGCTTGCCGTCGTTGGCGATGGCGGCCGAGACCATGGCCATCTGCAGCGGCGTCGCGGCGACGTCGTACTGGCCGATGGCCGCCTGGGCGGTCTGAGGCGCGTTCGCCTCCGCCGGGAAACGGCTGGTCGCGGTGCCCGTCGGGATGAACAGGTCGGTCTGGTCGAAGCCGAACTTGTCAGCCTGCGTGCGCAGCGCGTCGTCGCCCAGGTCCATGCCGAGCTGCGCGAACGCGGTGTTGCAGGAGACGCGCAGCGCGTCCTTGAGCGTGATCGGGTTCGCGCCGCAGCCCTCGCCGCCGAAGTTGCCGATGCTGGCCGTGGTCTGCGGCAGGTCCAGGCGGTTGGGTGCCGGGAGCTTCGAGTCCTCGGTGTACTTGCCGCTCTCGAGCGCCGCCGCGGCCGTGACCAGCTTGAACGTCGACCCCGGGGGGTAGACCTCGCGCGTGGCGTTGTTGAGCAGCGGGTTGCCCTCGGCGTCGAGCAGGTCGGAGTACGCCTTGCTGGCCTTCTTGCTGCTGTGCGCCGCAAGGTCGTTGGGGTCGTAGCCGGGCGTCGAGACCATGGCCAGGATGCGGCCGGTGGACGGCTCGATCGCGACGACCGCCCCCTTCTGGTTGCCCAACCCGTCGAACGCGGCCTTCTGCGCCGCCGGGTTGATGGACGTCTCGACCGCCGCGCCCTCGGGCTTCTTCCCGGTGATCAGGTCGCGGACGCGGCTGAAGAAGAGCTGGTCGCTGCGGCCCGTGAGCTGGTCGTTCTCCGCGTACTCGAGGCCGGCGCTGCCGTTGGAGATCGAGTAGAAGCCGGTCACCGCCGAGTACAGCTCGCCGTCGGTGTACTTGCGCTGGTACCCGAAGGCGTCGTCGGACTTCACCGACTCGGCCACGGCCTTCCCGTCCACGACGATGGGCCCGCGGGCGTCACCGAACTCGCGGTACAGCGAGCGGACGTTGCGCTGGTCGGCGTTGAGGGTCTTGGCGTCGAAGAACTGCACGTACGTGGCGCCGCCCATGAGGACCAGGAACATGACGATCACCACGGTGGCCAAGCGGCGCAGGGGCGTGTTCATCGCACCGTCCCGATGCGCTCGGTGACGTTGTCGTCGCCTGTCGGGCGGGGTGCGTCGACCACGGGGATCCCGCCCGTCGGCGTCAGCGCGGACACCGCGGGCGCCGGGCGGCGCGCGTCGTTCGAGATGCGCAGCAGCAGCGCGACGATGACCCAGTTGGCCAGCAGCGACGAGCCCCCGTAGGCGAGGAACGGCGTCGTCAGGCCCGTCAGCGGGATGATCCGCGTGACACCGCCGACCACGACGAACGTCTGGAACGCGACGACGAACGCGAGGCCGCCGGCCAGCAGCTTGCCGAACCCGTCACGCACGCCGATGGCCGTGCGCAGGCCGCGCTCGGCCAGCACCAGGCCGATCATGAGCAGCGCCATCAGGCCCGTCAGGCCCAGCTCCTCGGCCAGCGACGTGATGATGAAGTCCGACTCGGCGTAGGGGACGATGTCCGGCCGCCCCTGGCCCAGCCCCGTGCCGAACAGGCCGCCGGCGGACATGCCGAACAGGCCCTGCACCAGCTGGCCGGAGCCGCCGTAGGCCTTGTTGTACAGCTCCGGGTCGAACGCGTTGAGCCACGCGTCGAAGCGCGCTCCCACGTGCGAGAACGCCTTGGCTGCGACGAGGGCGCCGCCGACGAACAGGGCAAGGCCGATGACCACCCAGCTCAGCCGCTCGGTGGCCAGGTACAGCATCGCGACGAACATGCCGAACAGCAGCAGCGAGGTGCCGAGGTCGTGCTCGAGCACCAGGACCGCGAGCGACGCGGCCCACACGATGATGATCGGGCCCAGGTCGCGGGCGCGCGGCAGCTGCAGGCCCAGGACCTTGCTGCCGGCCAGGGCGAGGGTGTCCCGGTTGGTGACCAGGTACCCGGCGAAGAAGATGGCCAGCGCGATCTTGGCGAACTCCGCGGGCTGCATGCCCACCGAGCCGATGCGGACCCAGATGCGGGCCCCGTTGATCTCCTGGCCGAGCCCGGGGACCAGCGGAAGGGCGACCAGCACCAGACCGACGACCATCGCGGTGTACGTGTAGCGGCGCAGCGTGCGGTGGTCGCGCAGCAGGATGAGCACGGCGGCGGCCAGCACCACCGAGATGGCGGTCCACATGAGCTGGCGGCTCGCGAAGCCGTGGTCGTGGTTCGGGCGTGCCTCGTACGCCAGGTCGAGCCGGTAGATCATGGCGAGGCCGACGCCGTTCAGCGCCACGACCAGCGGCAGGATCACCGGGTCCGCGTACGGCGCGCGCCAGCGCAGCACCAGGTGCAGCAGCAGCGCGAGACCCGTCAGGCCGGCGCCGTACCCGAGCACGTCGGTCGGGACCTTGTCCTCGACGCCCAGGCCGACGAGCGCGTACGCGCCGATGCCGATCGTGAGCGCGATGACCAGCAGGCCGAGCTCCGTGCCGCGGCCGGTCCGAATGCGGTGCGCGTCCACCGTGCTCACGGCGTGACCGTGGCCTGCGAGGTCGGCGGCGTCGTGGCCGGGTCCGTGGTGAGCGGCGTCGACTGCGCGGTCGACGGCGCGGGTGTGGGCTCGAGGGTCGGCTCGGGCGTCGGCGTCGGCTGGACCGCGTCCTGCTCGAGCAGCAGCACCTGGGCGCGGGCGGCGGCCAACGAGTCGGCGTGGATCGTCTCGTCGACGCGTGCGCGCAGGTAGGCGGACTGCAGGTCGTCGGCCGCGATGTCCGTCGTCTCGACGACCGACGACAACGAGACGGGTCCCAGCGACTGCGGGACGCCCTGGAAGATCGCGACCTGGCCGTCGGCGACGCCCACGTAGTACTGCGTCTGCGTCCAGGCCCAGCCGCCCACCCCGACGGCCACGAGCAGGACGACCGCCGCCGCGAGCACCAGAAGGCCGCGCCGTCGACGCGGCTGCTCCTCGGGGTCGTCGTCGTCGTCCTCGTCGTCCTCCGCGGGTGCGGGCTTGGTCAGGTTCGCGGCCCGCGCGGCGGGGCCGTCGGCCGCCGACGTCGGGGCGTCGAAGGTCGCGGCCGCGGAGCCGACCACCGTGGCGGTCGTCGTCGGGCCCTCGCCGTCCGCGACGTCGTCGAGCTCGACGACGTCCGCGAGGACGACCGTCACGTTGTCGCCACCGCCCGCCCGCAGCGCGAGCTGGACGAGCCGGTCCGCGCACTGGTCGACGTCGGCGATCGACGCGACGGTCTCGGCGATGGTCTCGGCGCTGACGAACCCGGACAGGCCGTCGGAGCACAGCAGCCACCGGTCCCCCGGTCGGGCCTCGCGCACCGACATGTCCGGGGTGACCTCGGCGTCGAAGTCCCCGAGCACGCGCATGACGACCGACCGCTGCGGGTGGTGCTCCGCCTCCTCCGGCGTGATCCGGCCGATGTCGACCAGGTGCTGCACGAACGTGTGGTCGGTGGTGACCTGCGTCAGGACCCCGTCGCGCAGCAGGTAGCCGCGGCTGTCGCCCAGGTGGACCATCGCCAGCTTGTTGCCCGCCCGCAGGATCGCGATGACCGTGGTGCCCATGCCGGCGAGCTCGGGCTCGGCCTCGGAGCGGGCGATGATCTCGTCGCGCGCGGACTCCAGCGCCGCCTCGAGCTCGTCGAGCGCGTCGTCGGACCCGTGGGACTCCCCGTCCAGGGGCGCGAACGCGGCGATCGCGACGCTCGAGGCGACGTCGCCGCCGGCATGCCCGCCCATGCCGTCCGCGACCATCAGCAGGTGCGGCCCGGCGTACCCGGAGTCCTGGTTGTTGCTGCGGACCAGGCCCACGTCGGAGCGCGCGGCGTAGCGCAGGGCGATGGTCATCGCTGCAGCTCGATCACGCTCTGGCCCACACGCACGGGGGTGCCCGTGGACAGCTCGACCGGGGACTCGACCTTGCGGTCACCGATGAACGTGCCGTTCGTCGACCCCAGGTCCTCGACGAACCACGCGCCGGCCTGCGGGAAGATCCGGGCGTGGCGCGACGACGAGTAGTCGTCGTCCAGCACCAGCGTGCAGCTCGGGGCCCGGCCGATCAGCACGGACGACGAGCCCAGCGGGACGATCGTGCCCGTCAGCGGGCCCTCGGTGACGACCAGGCGCAGGCTCGGCGTCCGCGCGGGCTTCGTCGTCGGCGGGACCTCCGCCCCGGCGGCGACGGCCGCGGCCGCCTGCTTGCGTGCGGCGCGTCGCGGTGCGATGCGCGTCCCGTACAGGTCGCGGCGCAGCACGGCGATGGCGGTGAGGACGAAGATCCAGAGCAGCGCCAGGTAGCCCAGCCGCAGCAGGGTGATCGTCAGTTCGCTCATCGAATCTGCGTCACTCGTCCGGGTCCGGATCGGCGCCCGTCCAGAACAGGATGCGCGTGCGTCCGATCGTGAGGGTGTTGCCGTCCAGCAAGGTGGCCGCGGGGACCTGGTGGCCCTCGACGAACAGGCCGTTGGTCGAGCCCAGGTCGCTGGCGACGACCCCCTCCGGCGTCACGCGGATCTCCAGGTGCTTGCGGCTCACACCCGGGTCGTCGACGATGATGTCCGCCTCGGACCCGCGGCCGATGACCGTGACCGGGCCGGTCAGCAGGTACCGCTGGCCGTCGATGTCCACCAGGGGGTGCCGCGCGCTGGGCGTGCTGGCCGCCGTCGCCGGGGCCACCGCACCGCGCACCGTCGCGCTGTGGACCTTGAACCGGCCGGCCTCGCCCTCGGTGTCCTCCGTGAAGCTGACGGTCACCGGCCCGACGAACGCGTACCGCTGGCTCGCGGCGTGGTCGGTGACGTTCGCGGCGAACTCGTCCGCCAGCGCCTCCGCTCCCCACGCCTCCACCTGGTCGTAGTCGGCAGTCGAGAGCTCGATCGTGAACTCATTGGGCACCACGGTTCGGTCACGGCCCACGACCGCCGCCCGCTCGTCGACCTCACGCCGCAGCGCGCTCGCCATCTCGACGGGCTTGAGCTCGCCCCGGAAGGCCTTGGCGAAGGCGTTGTTGACCACCCGCTCCACGCCGTTCTCGAACTTGTCGAGGATGCCCACGCCCACCTCCTTCTCTCGTCCGTCGCACTGCTCGTCGGGCGCCCGGAACTGAGGACGCGAGGACCTCGCCGCGGCGCGCGCCGGTGGCGATCTGCCTCGATGGTATCTATCGCAGCCGTGTCTGCGTCCGTACCCGCCGGTCGACGTCCCCGGATCTGACCGCTGCGCACCCGCTTCCTCCCCCATCCTGGCTCGCATCCGGGCCCTCCGGACCGCCGCCGGAGGGCGTGTCCTGGGCGACGTCCGGATCGTGCTAATGTTCTCGGCGCGCGCGAGTGGCGGAACGGCAGACGCGCTGGCTTCAGGTGCCAGTGTCCGAAAGGGCGTGCGGGTTCAAATCCCGCCTCGCGCACAACGAACAGGCCGGACCTTCAGGGGTCCGGCCTGTTCTGCGTCGAGGGGTCGGTGCTCGTGCGAGACTTCGCGCGTGCCGCGCCGGACCGATGCCGCTTCGCCCCGCACCGTGACGACGGTCGCCGTCGTCGCGGTGCTCCTCGCACTCGGGGCGCTCGTGTCGTGGCAGGTGGGCGGGCTGCTGGGCCTGAGCCACACCGCCGCCGACGTGCCGACAGAGGCTTCGTCGGCCGCGCCCGCTCACGCCGACGCCCCAGCTCCCGACGTCCGCACCGTGATCACCCCCGACGAGCTGGACCTTCAGCTGGCGGCGCGGTCCGTCGCCGCGGCGTACGGCGCTCGGGGCCTGGCGCAGCCCGAGGTGTCGACGCAGGACACGACGCGCGGGCCGTGCTGTGCGATCGTCGCCGACGTGGACCCGGGCAGCGGCCTGACGGGGGAGCAGTTCACGCTGACCGCGGGCTCCGGCGTGACGATCACCGCCGGGACGGCCGCCGGCGCGCGGGCGGGGCTGTACACCGTCGCGGACCGGATCCGGTCGGCAACGGCCGTCGTGCCCGCGGCGCAGGACGGGAGGGCGCAGGGCCCGCGCCTGGGGTTGCGACTCACCGACGTCGGGGCCGTCGGGCTCGACGACGACGAGGCCGCGTTCGCCTCCGGCGACAACTACTCGCTCAACTCCGACGTGGTCGGATCGGCGCTGCTGCCGAGCGCGCCCTGGGTCGACGACGCGGCCGTCGCGACCATCGCCACGCAGTTCCACGAGCTCGTCGACCACGCGATGCAGCAGGGGTACAACGGCGTCGTCGTGCAGGGCTTCCTGGAGTACCTGACGTTCGACGACCTGGGCGTCTACCCAGAGGGCGACCCCCACGTGGCCCGCGCTCAGGCCATGGTGAAGGCGTTCGGGCCGGTCTGGCAGTACGCGCACGACATGGGCATGAAGGTCTACTTCATGACCGACATGCTGGCGGTCGACCCGCCGCTGAAGGACTACCTGGAGCGGACCGTCGGGAGCCTCGACACCACGTCGCCGCAGCTCTGGTCGGTCTACCAGGACGGCCTGCGCGAGCTGTTCCGGTCCATGCCGTTCGTCGACGGGCTGATGATCCGGATCGGCGAGGGCGGCTCTGCGTACAAGCTCGCAGGCTGGGACTACGGCTCCGAGGTCGCGGTCACGACGCCCGCGGCCGTCCAGGCGATGCTGCGCGCATTCCTCGCGACGGCGGGGGAGGCGGACAAGGACGTCATCTTCCGCACGTGGACCGTGGGGCTCGGAGCCGTCGGCGACCTGCACACCAACCCGGCGTCGTACGACGAGGTCCTGGGAGACGTCGACGATCCGCACCTGATCGTGTCCACGAAGTACTCCGCTGGCGACTTCTACAGCTACCTGGCGCTCAACCCGACCCTCGAGGTGGGGGACCAGCGGCGCATCGTCGAGCTGCAGGCCCGACGCGAGTTCGAGGGCCAGGGCGCGCTGCCCGACGATCTCGGCGTGCTCGACCAGACGGCGCTGCAGCACTTCCTCGCGGCGAACCCGCACGTCGAGGGCATATGGAACTGGTCGCAGACCGGCGGCCCGCTCGACGCCGGGCCTCGGGACCTGTACCTGCGCGACGGGTTCTGGCAGCTGTGGGACCTCAACTCCTACCTGGCGGCGCGCGTCGCGGCAGATCCCGCGCTCGACGTGGCGGCGGCCCGCGCGGACTGGGTCCGGCAGACGTTTTCGTCGGACCCCACGACCGTCGCGGCGATCACCAAGGCGTACGCACTGTCGCGCTCCGCGATCACCGACGGCCTGTACATCGGCCCGTACGCCGAGCAGTCGGTCAAGGCGCTCGGGCTCGAGCCCCCGCCGATGATGTGGATCTTCGAGTGGGACATCGTCTCCGGGGACACCGCAACGTTCGACACCATCTACGCCCTCGCCAAGGATCACCTCGACGAGGCGATCGAGCAGGGCCACCGCGCCGCGCGCACGGCGGCCCAGATGCGCGACCTCGTGGCCGGGACTGATGCAGCCACGTGGACCGATGCGGCCCAGAGAACCGCGTTCCTCGACGCGCTCGACTACGAGGCGGACCTGTTCACCACGCTCGACGCCTACCGTGAGACGATCCTGCGGCACGCGCAGTGGCTGGACACCGGGTCGGGTGCGGCGCGGACGGCGGCGCAGGCGGCCGAGCGGCGGTTCGCGTCCGCTCGCGCCACGCACGAGGAGCGGTACGGCGACGACCTGCAGCTGCCGGCGTACAACTTCACGGCCGCGGAGCTGGGGCTGGAGCGGTCGGGTCGGGACGCCGCGATGGCGTGGGCGGCGCGAGGGCTGCTGGTGCTCGTCGTCGGTGCCCTCGCCCTCGGTGCGTGGTCCCGACGACGGCCCCGCTTCGCCGGTCACCGCGGGTTCCACCTGCTCTGGACGGGGGCGACCCGCCCGTGGCGGCTCGACACGGCGCTCGCGGGGCGCCTCGATCGAGTGGTTCTGGTAGCCGTCCCAGCAGTTGTACTTCTACTCTCCCGATGCATGTACACATGGTTCGCGGCGCCCGTGCACCTCCTCCTGACGCTCGGCGCATGGGTGCTCTTCGCCCTCGTCGCGGTGTGGTGCGCGCCGAGCGCGAGACGGTCGAGCGTGCTGGCGGCCGTCGGGGGAGTGGCGCTGGTGCGCAGCGCGCTGCTGCTGGCCGTCCTGTCCTGGCGCGGGCCCGGCCGGTACTGGTTCGGGTTCTGGACCCTGCCCGGCCAGCGTGCCGCCTACGTGACCGTCGCGTTCGCGGCATTCTGCTGGCTCTTCGTCGCGGTGTTCGGCGCCCTGCGCGCCGCGGCCACCCGTCGCCGCGCGGCTGGCCTCGTCACGCTCGCGGCCGGCGCGGTGCTGCTCGTCGGCGGTGTGATCGTCGCCCTCGTCGGCCTCGAGGACGTCCTGACCGCCTGGAACGACCAGCTCGCGCTGCTCCCCTGGGGCCTGCACCGCATCCTCGGGTTCTGCGTCTACCTGGGCATCCCGACGAGCCTGCCGACGGACGTCGCGATCCTCGGCGCGGTCGCCTGCGCGGTGGGCCTGGCGCTGGTGCGCGTGCGCCGGTCCGCGAGTGCCGCCGGATCGACGCACGCGGCGGATCGGACGGCAGTGCTCAGGTAGCCGACGCCGGCCGCGCCGCCCACCGCCGCGGGTCGAGCGGGGCCTCAGGTCCAGGGAGTGAGGTCGAGCACTCGCTTGGCGAGCATCACTCGGTCGGAATCGGCCGCGCCGAACCGGCCGGACTCGAGCGCGCGACGAATGGCGTCCGCCAGCCGGTGCGTCTCCTCGGACCCAGGGTCCTGGACCGCGATGACCCGCGCGACGGCGAGCCCGTGGTACTGCTCGAACGCGGACGCCGGGGTCTCGACCGCCTCCATGGCGACCCGATGGCTCGCCGCCGCAGGACGGCCCGTCATCATCGCGAGGGCCATCGCTCGGTCGGCTTCGCCACCACGGTCGAACACCTGCTCGAGCGCGGAGCGCGACGGCGGTACCGCCTGGGCCGCTCGCGACCAGTCGCGCATCTGCCTCTCGAGCTCCGCCGTACGCCGCCAACCGGGCGGTGCCTGACGCGTCAAGGAGAACCGTTCCGCTCGCTCCGCGTTTCCGCTGATCAACGCGAGGGCGTCACCACGCAGCTGCGCGGCGAGCTCCGGGTCGCCGGCGCGCTCGGCGATCTCGGCCTCGCCCAGCTTCTTCGTCGCCTCGAGCTGGACCTTCACCCCACCCGCCTCGAGCGCGGTGATCCGGTCGGCGAGCACCGCGACGAGGAGCAGGACGGAGCCGGCGGCCGTCACCGCTGCCGCGCCCACGCCGTTCTCCGAGACGAACACCGCCACGGTTCCCACGACGAGGAGTGCGCTGCCACCCAGCGCGCACGCCCACCGGACCGAGCCCGAGAGTGGCGAACCCCACGTCTCGGCGACCTCCGATCTGCCCACGGGTCTCCCATCTCGACGCCTGCCGTCGGAGTGTGACGTCGCTGTTGCCCATGTCACGCGAGCCCCAGCAACCAGCATCGTGGCTGATCACGAAGCGCGTCGACAAGCCCCCCGGCCCGACGCCTGGCAACCGCGCTGACCGCGCGGTGCCCCCGGAGGAAGTTCCGCCGTGCCCGGCCGGGCGCGGAAGAAGGTCGAGCCCTCTGAGGCCGTCATGTCCGTCCCGGCGACACCCGATGGCTGTCCTGCGACCTCGCGCTGACCGACTGAGACGATGGCGCCATGGACGACCACGACGCCATGGAAGAGCTGAGGGTGGAGGCCGCGGCGGCGGAGGACGTGGAGGCGTTGTTCGCGCTGCGGCGTTCGCTCGAGGACTGGATGGTGAAGCGAGGTCTGGTGCAGTGGCCGGTCGGGTCGCTGCCGCGGGAGCGGGTCGCCGAGCAGGTGGCGAGCGGGCAGGTGCGTGTGGTGCGGGACGACGACGGCATCGTCGCGAGCCTGCGCCTCATGTGGAGCGACCCGGACTTCTGGGGCGACGACGCCACGCCCGCGGTCTACGTGCACGGGCTCATGGTCGACCGGCGCGCGACGGGATCGGGCCTCGGGCGCCGGCTGCTGGACTGGGCGCGCGAGCAGGGGAAGGCCGCCGGGGTGGGCCTGCAGCGGCTCGACTGCCGGACCACCAACCCCTCGCTGCGGGCGTACTACGAGTCGCTGGGGTTCGTCGCGGTGGGCCGCCAGGTGTTCCCGACGTTCGAGGTCACGCTGCTCGAGCGGCCGGTGACCCCACCGCGGCGCACCTGATGCCCTCCTGATCTGCGGGGTCAGGCGCACGGCGGCATGATCGGCCCATGGGCGACGACGCGACCGCGAAGACCGTCGACTGGCGCGAGATCGTCGTCGTTGTGCTGCTCTCGGTGACCACGATCATGACCGCGTGGGTCGGGTTCCAGTCCAGCAAGTGGGGCGGTGCAATGTCGATCTCGTTCAGCCAGGCGTCGAGCGCCCGGATCGAGGCCAACCGCTACGAGAGCGTGGTCAACCGCAAGACCTCCCTGCAGGCGAATCTCTTCGCCCAGTGGGCGGCCGCCTACGCGGACAAGAACACCGAGCTCGCCGACTTCCTGGCTGATCGGTTCCCCGAGCCGCTCAAGACGGCGTTCCCGGTCTGGATGGCGTCGAAGCCGCTGCAGAACCCGGACGCGGCGCCGACGCCGTTCGACCTGCCCGAGTACGCGATCCCCGAGGCGGCTCTCGCGACGGTGGCCGACCACCGCGCGGACGCCAAGTACGCCGAGGCGCTACGGAACAACCAGCGCGGCGACAACTACACCGTCCTGACGATCGTGTTCGCGTCCGTGCTGTTCTTCGCGGCCATGTCGGGGCGCATGAAGTCACCGCACGGCCGCGACGTGCTGCTGGGCCTCGGGATCGTGCTGTTCCTCGTGGCTGCGTCGCTGCTCGTCTTCTACCCGAAGCTGGTGTGACCCGACCCGCTCACGCGACCGAGGACGTACGGGCCCGGCGTACGCCTGCGAGGGCTGCGGCCAGGCCGATGCGGCCCGCCAGGCCGTCCACCTGCACGATCGCCGTCCGGCCGAGCGTCGCGGTGGCGTCGGCCAGGTCGGTGAAGAGCTGGGCGTCGTAGGGCTCGTCGATCTCCAGCAGCGTCGTCGGGCCGTCCTGCACGACATACGTGACCGTGCCGGCGAAGTCGTCGGCCGGGGCCACCTGCACGCGCAGCGGGCCGTGGTCCACGGCGCGGGCGAGCAGCCGCCCGCTCACGTGGGCGACCTCCAGCAGGTCCTGCACCATGCGCGCCTCCTGCGGGGTGAGGCCCTCGCTCGCGTCGACGGCGTCCAGGTCTGCGAGCACGACGCACGAGACGTCGGGATCGGCCGACGACGGGTGCCAGGCGGCATCCACCTCCAGCGCCAGGAACCCGCTGTGCACCGAGTGCGCAGCGCGGATCACCTCCACCCGGTCGCGCAGCGTGAGCCCCGAGAGCGGGTTGCGCCGGGTCGTCGAGACGGAACCGCAGGAGCAGGAGATCGTGACCATGCCCCCAGGGTGCTCCCGACCACTGACACGACCATCCACGGCACGCCGCGAGGCCAGGATCCAGGGTGATCATCGCCACCTGTGCCCGTTGTGCGGCTTTGGTCCCATGGTGTGCACGGGTGCGGCGCCTACGCTCGACGGTCTGCCTCGCCACGGACCCTTGCGGCGAGGTGGTCGGACGCGAAGGAGAAACATGACCGACCACATGATCAGCACGGTGCCCACCCAGCGCCACGACGCGCACGCCTTCACCGAGGCGAACGCCTTCCTCTCGGAGACCGACCACCTCCCGGCCGTCGACCGGACGGTCCCGGGCCAGCGGACGGTCAACGAGGTGCCGCACCAGCGCGAGCACGCCCGCGACTGATCGGCCTTGCGGACGGCCTCAGCCTCGCTGCGGCAGCTCCTGCACCGCCCACGCGTTCCCGTCGGGGTCCGAGAAGTACGTGAAGCGACCCCAGGCGAGCTGCTCGACGGGCGGCGCGTCGACGCCGTTCCCCGTGAGGAACGCGTGCGTCGCTTCCGCGTCGTCGACCACTACCTGCAGGCCCTTGACGCTCCCGGGCGTCGCGTCGGTGAGCCCCTCGCCGATCGCGATCGAGCATGCCGAGCCGGGTGGCGTGAGCTGGACGAAGCGGAGCGTGTCGGAGACGCGCTGGTCGTGGTCCACGACGAACCCGCACTGGTCCGCGTAGAACGCCTTGGCCCGGTCCACGTCGGTCACGGGCAGGATGATGAGCTCGATCCGGAGGTCCATCGGACGTGCCTCTCGTCGGGGATGTTCCCTGCCATCTTCACCCCCACCACCGACACGACCGTTGCAGTAGCGCGACAGAACGCCACGGCTCATGCTGGGAGAGCCGGCGACGGCGCCGGCCCGACGAAGGGGAGCGGATCGTGGGACTCGACGACCTGGTGAACAAGGCGAAGGGCGCGCTGGGCGGCCACGAGGAGCAGGCCAAGGACGCGCTCGACAAGGCGGGCGAGGCCGTGAAGGCCAAGACCAGCGACAGCCAGGACGGGCAGGTCGACGACGTCATCGACAAGGCCAAGGACTACCTGGACGGGCAGAAGTAGAGCAGGCGAGCGCCCGCGCCACCGACCGCTGACGGCCGGGGACGCGGGCGTGCTGCGTGCGGGTCAGGACCGCGCGGCGGAACGTGCGGTCAGCACGAGGGCGACGACGACGCCCACGGCACCGGCGGCTGCCGCGACCCAGAACGACTGGGAGAAGCCGGCGACGGGGTCGCCTGACGTGGCGCCCGATGCGATGAGCGCGGTGACGACGGGTGCGGCTGCCGCAGAGCCGACCGTGCGGACCACGCTGTTGAGGCCCGTCGCGGCGCCCATCTCCGCGGCTGGCGACCAGGCGGCGACGAGCTGCGCGCAGATCGCGTAGCCGATGCCGTTGCCGAGCCCCAGCACGGCGAACCACACGACGACGGTCCAGGTGGTGCCGGGCCAGAGGGCGAGCCCGGCGGCGCCGACGGCCATGACGGCGGCCGAGGTCACGGCGGCGACGCCCGAGCTGGTGCGGGCGACGAGGGCGGGCGTCACGCGGCCCCCGAGGAACACCAGGACGGCGCTCGGCAGCAGGGCGAGTGCGGAACCGGTGATGCTCATGCCGTGCCCGTACCCGGTGGCCTCGGGCGACTGCAGCAGGACGGGCAGCGCGACGTAGCAGACGTAGGGCACGAAGCCGACGGCGATGGTCAGCAGGCTGATCAGGACGAGCGGGCCGTGCCGGAAGGTGCGCACGTCGACGACGGGGAAGTCGCGGCGCAGCTCGACGACCACGAGCAGCGCGAGCAGCACGAGGCCGCCGATCCCGACGGCCAAGGTCTGCGGCGAGCCCCAGCCCCACGAGCGGCCCTGGGAGACGGCCAGCAGCACGCCGACGAGGCCGGCGGCGAGGAGCGCGATGCCGGGCCAGTCGGTGGGACGGGCGACGGCCGGGGCGGTGCCGCGGGGAACCCAGGCGGCGACCATCGCGCCCGCGACCACGACGAACGCCGCGCCCAGCACGAAGATCCAGCGCCACGACAGGTCCTCGACGACGATGCCGCCCACGACGAGCGCAGCCCCGGCGCCCAGGCCGATCATGCCGGCGATCCAGCCGAACGCGGTCGCGATGCGGTCGGCCGGCAACGACTGGCGGGCCAGCGCGAGCGCGAGCGGGAAGGTCGCCGTGCTGGCGCCCATGAGCACGCGGGCGCCGAGCAGGACACCGATGGACGGTGCGAGCGCGGCGAGGACCGTCGCGAGCGCGAACACCGCGAGGGTGGCCAGCAGGACGCGGCGGTGGCCGAGCCGGTCGCCGACGTTCCCGATCACGGGGGCCAGGACGGCGCCGGCGAGCAGGAACGCCGTCAGGATCCAGCCGGTCGCCTGCGCGCCGGCACCGAGGTCGGCGCCGATCGTCGGCAGCGCGGGGACGACGAGCGTCTGGGCGAGCGAGAACGCGAGGACGGTGATGCTCAGCGCGAGCGTGACGCGCGTGGGGTGGGCGACAGGCCGCGCGGGCGAGGTCGGCGCCGGTGGCGTGACGTGGGTGAGGCGGCCGTCGTCGACGGCGGTGGGGGCGGACACGTGCGCTCGCTCTCTCAGAGGACTCAATCGGAACGGAATCTCGGTTCCGCTTCAATGTAGCACCGTCTGACCGGATACCGTGACCTCAGTGTCAGGGTGACGGTGCCGCTTAGCGGTGGTTGGGTCCTGTCACCGGGGCGTCTGACTCCTAGCGTGACTGCCTTCGTGGCTTGCATGCGAATTGCCGGCGCCCCGGTGGGAGGACCG
>NZ_JACYFR010000002.1 GCF_014837175.1 Cellulomonas sp. JH27-2
CGGTCCTCCCACCGGGGCGCCGGCAATTCGCATGCAAGCCACGAAGGCAGTCACGCTAGGAGTCAGACGCCCCGGTGACAGGACCCAACCACCGCTAAGCGGCACCGTCACCCTGACACTGAGAGCACGCTACGCCGCCCCGCCCACACACGGCGTCAGAGTCGGCCGGCCGCCTTCAGGGCCAGGTACGTGTCGGCGAGGCGCGGCGCCAGCTCGTCGGGCAGCGCCTCGACCACCTCGACGCCGCGCTGGCGCAGCCGCACGCCCACGGCCGCCCGGTCCAGCTCGGTCCGCTCGGCGGCGGCCGCGTCGAAGACGGCGCTGACGTCCTCGCGCCCGCGTGCGAGCGCGGCTACCTCCGGGTCGGCCACCGACGCGAGCACCACCTGGTGCCGCTCGGCGAGCTGCCCGACGACGGGTAGCAGACCCTGCTCGACCGCGGCCGGGTCCAGCGCGGTGAGCAGCACGACGAGCGCGCGCTGGCTCAGGCGGCGGCGCACCTGCGCGACGACGCCGGTCCAGTCGGTCTCCAGCAGGTCGGGCTGCGCGTTCGCGAGGGCGTCCGCCATCGCCGACATGACCTGCGCGCCGGACGTCCCGGCGACGCGTGCCCGCACGCGCCGGTCGTAGGCGAGCAGCTCGACGCGGTCGCCCGCGCGCGCGGCCAGGGCCGTGAGCAGGAGCGCCGCCTCGATCGACGCGTCGATGCGCGGGGCGTCGAACACGCGCACCGCGCTCGTGCGTCCCGTGTCCAGGATGACGAGCACGCGGCGGTCCCGTTCCGGGCGCCACGTCCGCACGACGACGTCTGCACGGCGGGCCGACGCACGCCAGTCGATCGAGCGCACGTCGTCGCCGATCACGTACTCGCGCAGCGAGTCGAACTCCGTTCCGGCACCGCGCACCTGCACGGCTGCCCGGCCGTCGAGCTCACGCAGCCGGGCGAGCCGGCTGGGCAGGTGGCGACGTGACGCGAACTCCGGCAGCACCCGCAGGCGCCCGGGCACCTCCAGAGACGCCTGCCGGGCGGCGACGCCGAGCGGCCCGACGCTGCGGATGGTGACCCGGTCCGCGTGCGCGTCGCCACGGCGCGTCGGCACGAGCGTGGTGCGGACCAGCGTGCCGTCCCCGTCGGGCAGGTCCACGCGGTGCCGTGGGTCGACGGCGCCCGTCGACGGCGCCCACGCGTCGCGCACGAGCGCCCGCAGCCGCCGTCCCGAGACGTTCCTGAGCGTCAGGGTGCTCACGGCGGGCTCCGTCAGCCGGACCGCCGACGGGAGGCGGCGGGACACCTCGACGCGGCGCGGGGACGCGGCTAGGGCCGCGTCGAGCACGCACACGACGAGCACGACGAGCGCCCACAGCAGCACCGTCCCGGTGGCGGGGACGACCGCCACCGCGACGATGCCGAGCGCGGCCAGGACCGCCGCGCGCCAGGTCAGGGCCATGGGTCAGCGGGGGACCGGGACGGAGGCCAGGACCGTGTCGAGCACGGACTCGGTGGTCACGCCCTCCAGCTCGGCCTCGGCGCGCAGCTGCACGCGGTGGCGCAGCGTCGGGTGCGCGAGCGCCTTGACGTCGTCGGGCGTGACGTACCCCCGACCCGACAGCCACGCCCACGCGCGGGACGTGGCCAGCAGCGCCGTGGCGCCGCGCGGGGAGACGCCCAGGGCGAGCGACGGCGAGCGGCGCGTGGCCCGGCACACGTCGACCGTGTACGCGAGGACCTCGCGCGAGACCTGGACGCGGGCGACCTCGGCACGGGCGCGTGCGAGCACGTCGGCGTCGGCCACCGCGCGCACCCCCGCCGCGCCCAGGTCGCGCGGGTCGAAGCCCGCCGCATGGCGGGCCAGCACCTCGACCTCGTCCTCCCGCTCCGGCAGGGGCAGCGTGAGCTTGAGCAGGAACCGGTCGAGCTGGGCCTCGGGGAGCTGGTACGTGCCCCCGTACTCGACGGGGTTCTGCGTCGCGATGACCAGGAAGGGGTCGGGCAGCGGGCGCGGCGTCCCGTCCACCGAGACCTGGCGCTCCTCCATCGCCTCCAGCAGGGAGGCCTGCGTCTTGGGGGGCGTGCGGTTGATCTCGTCGGCGAGCAGCAGGTTGGTGAAGACGGGGCCGGGGCGGAACGAGAACTCGGCGGTGCGCGCGTCGTAGACCAGCGAGCCCGTGACGTCGCCGGGCATGAGGTCGGGCGTGAACTGCACGCGCTTGGTGTCGAGCTGCAGCGAGGCGGACAGCGTCCGGACCAGCAGCGTCTTGGCGACGCCCGGCACACCCTCCAGGAGCACGTGGCCGCGGCACAGCAGCGCGATGATCAGTCCCGTCACGGCGGCGTCCTGCCCGACGACGGCCTTGCCGACCTCGGTGCGGACGCCGGCCAGCGCCTGACGCAGCTGCGGTGAGGGCGTGGGCGGCGCAGAAGGTGCCGCCGGTGCGAGGGGCGCGTCCTGCTGCTGCGGCGCAGCGTCGTGGGGCGCGGCGTCGTGGGGCACGGCGTTCTCGGTGGGCTCGCTCACGGGCGGTGGACCTCGCTCTCGATCTCGTCCAGGTCCCGCGCCAGGCGTGCCAGCGCGGAGTCGTCGGTGGGTGGTGGGCCGTAGAAGAGCTGCGCGACCGCGTCCGTCGGGCGGCCGGTGGCGTGCGCGACGGAGTCGATGAGCTCGCTCGCGGGTGCGGACATGGGGAGCCCGAGCCTGCGCGCGCAGCGTGCCGCCGCGCCTGCGCGCAGGGCTGCGGCCGCGTGCCCGTACGAGCGGCCGCGGCGGTAGAGCCGGCCGCGGCCGCGGGTCGTCTCGGCGGAGCGCACGACGACGGGCAGGGGTTCGGTCACGACGCGGCCCAAGCGCCGGCCCCGGACCACGGCGATCACGACGACGACCAGGCACAGCTCGAGCGCCAGCGCACCGGTCCACGGCGGCACCAGGTCGCCCAGGCCGGGTCCCGCCGCCTCGGACTCGCCGCCGTCGTCGTCGAAAGACGGGAGGTACCAGATCAGGTGGTCGTGGCGGCCCAGCACGCGCAGGGCCAGCGCGGCGTTGCCGGCGTCGGCCAGACGGGCGTTCGTGAGGATCCCGGAGTCCGCCAGGACGTCGATGCGGTGGTCTCCCGACGTGGTCGTCGCGTAGGCGCCCTGGTCCTGGGGATCACCGGGTGCGCGGAAGCAGATGACCGTGCCGCCCCCGGCCGAGGCCTGCACCCGGTGCGCCGACGTGATGGTTCCCGCGGCCACCGCGTCCGGGTCGTCGCAGTCCGCGGCCAGCTCGGGGAGGTCGTCCGCGGACGTGACCTCGTACGTCGTCTCGACGCCTGCCAGCAGCGAGGCGGCCCACGACGATCCGGCGAGCACCAGGTCGGCGCCCGTCCCGTCCAGGGACTCGAGCTGCGACTCGTCCCAGATCTGCTGGTCGGACGCCAGCAGGATCGTCGTCCCCGGTCCCGCGGCGGCCACGACGTCGGCGTTGCGCCGCAGGAAGGTGACGTCGACGCCCTGGCGGTCCAGGATCTGCGCGAGCGCGCGAGCTCCCTGGGGTGACGTGCTGTCAGGAGCGAGGGGGAGCGACGTCGTGCGCGGGGTGGGCAGGGCGGCGAGCGCGCCGACGACGGCCATGAGGGCCAGCACGGCGAGCGGCCAGCGCCAGCGACGCCATCGGGAACGGGCGCGCGAGCGAGCGGTGGTGCCGTCACCCAGCACCGGACCCGCCTGTGCGAACTTGCCGGGCTGATCTGGCACGGCCTTGGCCTCGGTCGGCGCGCTCACACGGTCACCGCAGCCGGCTGCTCGCGCACCGGGTGCGTGGCCTGGGCTCGGACGTCGAGGTCGTGCACGCGGCGCTCGTCGTCGGCCGTGGCTGAGCGGCCGCCGTACGCGACGTCGTCGAACAGGGCGCTGGCCGCGACCAGGTCACCGGCGAGCTCCGGCAGCCGCCGCCCGGCGTCCAGCGCGGCCTCGTCCGCGGTGCGGGCAGCGCGCTCGTCGACGACGAGCCGTTCCTCGAGCCCCCGGACCAGGGCGCGGAAACGCTCGACGACAGCGAGCGAGAAGTCCCCGGCACCGACGGCCGCGTCGGCCGCGGCGCGCAGCTCCGCGGCGGTCCGGACGTCGTCGTGCGCGCGGACCGCGCCCGCGGTGGCGGCCCGACGCGAGCGGCGCACGGGGCCGGCCACCCAGAACGCGACCAGGACGACGACCGCCAGGATCCCGACGATCACGAGGGCGGCCTGCGCTCCGGAGAGCCCGAGGTGCGTGCCGACCCCGTCGAACTGACGGGTGATCCACTCGATGAGCCGGCTCAGCAGCGACTCCTGGTGGTGGTACTCGGGACGCGCCAGCTCCTCGAGCGCCCACCGGCGTGCGGTGGGCGCGTCAGGGGTGACGGGCACGTCGGCCGGTGCGAACCTCACGCGGCCGTCACCGGGTCGGGTCCGACGCGCGTGCCAGCTCGACGTCCAGACCCTCGCGTCGCATCCGCACGTCGATGTACAGCAGCGCGACGACCGCGGCCAGGAACGCCGTGCTCAGGGTCATGGCGACCACCTCGGCGACGCCGGAGACGAGGATCGAGCCGAACGACTCCATCGTCGGGTCGTCGAACACGAATGCCGAGATCAGGGCCGCGGGCGTGACCACGAACTGCGTCACGATCGAGGCGAGGATGCTCACCAGCAGGTAGATCCCGAGCAGCCGCCAGTAGCTCTTGTAGGTCAGACGCCAGGCGCGGGCCACGGTGGGGCGCAGCGGCTTGCCCTCGAGCATGATGGCCGGCGGGACCAGGAGCGTTCGGACGCCGAACCAGATGCCGACGACGACCAGGGCCGCGCCGCCCAGCAGGCCCAGCGCCACCGCCGGGCCGACCTGGTCGTTGGCCGCGAGCGCGACGACCGGGACGGCGACGAGTGCGACAGCCACCACGGCCGCGACGGCGACGGCCGCGGTGAAGCCGACGACCGACCAGATCTTGCGGTTGCGCAGCACGGCCGAGGCCGCGACCTTCTGCCCCAGCACCGAACGGCTGACGGACACGATCAACCACCCGGTCAGGACGGTCGTGGCGAGCGACGTGATCGGCAGGGCGATGAAGTTCGCCAGCGCCGAGCCGAACGTCGAGGACATGTCCTCGCTGTAGGCGCTCGACGAGGTCGCGTCGAGGAGGTCGTCCGTCAGGATGCCGCCCAGGTACCACGTGATCACGGACTGGATCGCGACGGCGACGGTGGCGACCAGCGCGGAGAGACCGAACATCACGCGCGGGTTGGCTCGGATCGCCTTGAAGGCGCCGTCCAGGATCTCGCCCAGCCCGAGCGGCCGCAGCGGGATGATGCCGGGCTGGAGGGTGGGGGGGCGCCATGCGCCAGGCGGGGGAGCGGCTGCCCAGCCGGGCTGGCCCGACCAAGCCTGGGGTGAGCTCCACCCCTGCGGCGCGGGCGGCGGGTAGGGCGGTGCCACCGGGGGGCCGGAGGGGGCCTGCGGCGCTGCCGGCGGGGTCGAGCCGGGGTCCGTCCACGACGCGGGCGGGGGCGCGGCGGAGCCCGGGGCCGTCCAGGTGGGCGGTGGGGTGTCGTCGTGCGGGCTCGACATTGCGCGCGCGGCTCCTCGTCGTCGTCGGTCTCCCGGCGCACACCGGTGCGGCGACGGGCGAGTGCCATCGTGCCACGCAGCCTGCCGCCGCGGGCCGAACCGGGTGATCTGTGGACGTCGACCACGACCTGGCCCTGGTTCGCGGCCCGCGATGCGATGATGTCGCCCATGAGGGGACGAGTCCTGGTGGTCGACGACGACACCGCGCTGGCCGAGATGATCGGCATCGTGCTGCGCTCGGAGGGTTTCGAGCCGGTCTTCTGCGAGGACGGCGACGAGGCGCTGGGCGTCTTCCGCGCCACGCAGCCCGACCTGGTGCTGCTGGACCTGATGCTGCCCGGCAAGGACGGCAACGAGGTCTGCCGCCAGATCCGTGGCGAGTCCGGCGTGCCGATCGTCATGCTCACCGCCAAGAGCGACACGGTCGACGTGGTCCTGGGCCTGGAGTCGGGCGCCGACGACTACATCTCCAAGCCGTTCAAGCCCAAGGAGCTCGTCGCGCGCGTGCGGGCCCGGCTGCGTCGCAGCGACGAGCCGGCCCCGGAGCACCTGACGATCGGCGACGTCAGCATCGACGTGCCCGGCCACCGCGTCGACCGGGCCGGCCGGCCGGTGTCCCTGACGCCGCTCGAGTTCGACCTGCTCGTCGCCCTGGCGCGCAAGCCGTGGCAGGTGTTCACGCGCGAGACGCTGCTGGAGAAGGTGTGGGGCTACCGGCACGCCGCCGACACGCGGCTGGTCAACGTCCACGTCCAGCGCCTGCGCTCGAAGATCGAGAACGACCCGGAGCAGCCCGAGATCGTGGTGACGGTCCGTGGCGTCGGGTACAAGGCGGGCGTGACGCCGACGTGATGCGCGTGGCCGGGACGTGGCGCCTGCTGCGGGCCCGCGCGGGCCGGCGGGTGCGGTCGTGGCTCTACGCGTGGCGCTCGTCGCTGCAGACCCGCGTCCTGACGACCACGACGGCCATCGGCCTGATCATGCTGCTCCTGGTCGGCACGTACGTCGGTACCCGCATGCGGGACAGCCTCTTCGAGGGCCGCCTCGAGCAGGTGCTCGAGGAGAGCGCGCGCAGCACCCAGCAGGCGCAGGCGACGTTCGACTCGTCCCCGGCCAACAACGGTGCCGAGGTGTCGAGCCTGCTCACGGACGTCGCGAAGGCTCAGGCCGCCGGCGGCTCCGGCGAGCGGGAGGTGTTCCTGCTGCGGGCACCCGGTCAGACCTCCCCGCTGTCGGCCAACTCGGCCGCCTCGGACGCGAGCCTCGTCGAGGCCGTCGTCACGCCCGAGATGCAGCTCCGGACCGCGCGCGGCGGTCAGCACTGGCAGTCCGTCGGCTGGCCCGTCGCGGACGGCGAGGAGCCCGCGGTCATCGTCGGGCAGGACGTCACCGTGCCCGTCGTCGGGACGTTCCAGCTCTTCTTCCTCTACAGCCTGCAGGCCGAGCAGGACCGGCTCGACTTCCTGCAACGGACCCTCGCGCTCGCGGCCGTCGCGATGGTGCTGCTGCTGGGGGTCATGACGTGGGTCGTCACCCGGCAGGCCGTGCGGCCGGTGCGGCGAGCCGCGCAGGTGGCCGAGCGCCTGGCGGACGGCCACCTCTCGGAGCGGATGCCCGTGCGGGGGCAGGACGAGATGGCGACGCTGGCCCGCTCGTTCAACGAGATGGCGGCCGGGCTGCAGGACCAGATCAGCCGCATGGAGGAGCTGTCGACGATGCAGCGGCGGTTCGTCTCCGACGTCTCGCACGAGCTGCGCACCCCGCTGACGACGATCCGCATGGCCGGCGAGGTCATCCACGCGTCGCGCGACGACTTCGACCCCGCCGTCCGGCGCTCGTCCGAGCTGCTGCAGACGCAGCTGGACCGCTTCGAGGACCTGCTCGCCGACCTGCTGGAGATCAGCCGGTTCGACGCCGGCGCGGCGGTGCTCGACGCCGAGGGGCGGGACGTGCGCGACGTCGTCGTCGCCGCCGCCGACCACGCCTTCCCGCTCGCAGAACGGCGCGGGACGTGGCTGCGCGTCGACCTGCCCGAGCGCAAGGCGGCCGCGGACATCGACCCGCGCCGCGTCGAACGCATCCTGCGTAACCTGCTGGTCAACGCGATCGAGCACGCGGAGGGCAGTGCGGTGGAGGTCACGGTGGCGGCCGACGAGTACGCGGTCGCGGTGACCGTCCGCGACCACGGCGTCGGCATGACGAAGGTCGAGGCGACGCACGTGTTCGACCGCTTCTGGCGCGCCGACCCCGCGCGGGCCCGGACGACCGGTGGCACGGGCCTGGGCCTGGCGATCTCGCTCGAGGACGCCCACCTGCACGGCGGGTGGCTCGAGGCGTGGGGTCGGCCCGGGCTCGGTGCGTCCTTCCGGCTCACGCTCCCGCGGCGCGCGGGCATCCGGCTGACGAGCTCCCCCCTTCCTCTGGTGCCCGCCGACACGAGCACCACGCAGGTGCTGGCGCCCGTCGTGCGCGCGAGCACCGACCCCGCGTCGCTGCCCGAGCTGGCTGACGCCCACCCCGACGAGCATCCCGGCAAGCATCCCGACGGGGACCCCGACGTGCGCAGCGGTGACGCCGCACCCGCGAGCGACGACGTCCGCCAGGAGGCCCGATGATCCGCCGGCTCCGCCTGGCGACCCTGCTGGCCCTCGTCGCCGTCCTCGCGGCGTGCACGGCGCTGCCCACGTCCGGCCCGGTCGTCGAGAGCGACGTCACGGTCGGCGACGTCGGCGGCATCGACCAGCTCCCCGAGGGCCCACAGCCCGGGGCCAGCCCCACCGACATCGTCGAGAGCTTCCTGGTGGCCGGCTCTTTCGGCTTCCAGGGCAACTTCGTCACCGCGCGCGAGTTCCTGGCCGGCGACGCCCGCCAGACGTGGAAGCCGTTGGACGGCGTCGTCGTCGCGGGCCAGTACACGCTCACCGCGACGTCCAAGACCCAGGTCGCCGTCGACGTCTCCGTCCTCGGACGCGTCGACGGGGACGGTCGCTACACGGAGGCCCCGCCGGACTCGCGCGAGTCGGTGAGCTACGACCTGATCCGCAACGACGCCGGTGAGTGGCGGATCTCCGGACTCCCCGACGGCCTGATCCTGACGCAGAACTCGTTCAGCAGCCAGTTCCGCAGCACCACGGTGTACTTCGCGTCGACGGACCAGAAGTTCCTGGTCCCCGAGACGCGGTGGTTCCCGATCCCGGTCACCCAGCTGCCCACGCACGTCATGAAGGCGCTCCTCGCGGGCCCCTCGCCGTGGCTGCGCGACGCGGTCACCACGGCCGTCCCGGACGGCGTGACCCTCAACCCCGAGGCGGTGGTGGTCGACGACAGCGGTGTCGCCCGCGTGGACCTCGCTCCGACGCAGACGGTCCTCGCGGCGAACGGGGGACTGCTCGTCGCGCAGATCGAGGCGAGCCTCCTGACGCTGCCCGGGGTGGGGTCGGTGCAGGTCAGGAGCGGCGGCGTGATCCTCGACAGCCCCGACACGCTCGAGCACGGCAACGCCCCCTCCGGGACCGTCGAGTTCCTCCAGGCGGACCGCCTGGTCTCGCTCACGGCCAACACCGTCACGCCTGTGTCGGGCGTCGGCTCGCTCGACGGCCTGGGTCTGCGCTGGCCGGCGCGCGACGAGTCCGGCTCCGTGCGCGTCGGGATCTCGCACGGCTCGTCGCTCGTGACGCTGCCCGTCGACGGCAAGGCCTCGACCACCGTGCTCGAGGGCAAGGACCTCGTGGCACCGTCGGTCGACCGCTTCGGCTGGGCGTGGACGGCGACGTCCGGCGGGCTGGTGGCCGGCCGTGCCGGTGCCGAGCCCGTCAAGATCGTCGCGCCGTTCCTGGACGGCCGGACCGTGCGCGCCGTGCGCGTGGCGCGCGACGGCACCCGCATCGCGGTGGTCTCCGAGGGGCAGGACGGCTCGACGGTCATGGTCGGCGCCGTGGTCCGCGACGCGAAGGGCGCGCCGCAGCAGATCGGCGACGTGATCCAGGCGGGGGCCGCCGTCACCGACGTGACGACGGTGGTGTGGAGCGACGAGTCCACGCTCGCGGTGATCGGCAGGAGGTCGGGGACCGAGGCGGTGCAGACCGTGCCGGTGTCCGGTCCGTCGGCCGCGCTCCCGGCCGTGACGGACCTGGCCGGGCTGGCCGGCGGCCCCACGCTGTACGTCACGACCACGGGGACCACAGGCGTCCTGCAGCGGTACGCGGGCTTCGCCTGGACGTCGGTGCCGGGGGTGACCGAGGCGCTCGACCCGTCGTACCCCGGCTGACGACCCGTCCACAGATCGCACGCGGCGTCCCCACGGGGCCGCACCGCACGTCAGGATGACCGGATGGACGTCCGGCCGTGGGGTCACGCGCTCGCGGGCCTGGTGCTGCCGGTGCAGTGCGCGGGGTGCGGTCTGGACGACGTCGCGTGGTGCGCGGCATGCCGACGCCCGTTCGAGGCGCAACCGCGCCGCTGCGAGGAGCGCGCGGGGCGGCTGGACCTGCTCGACGGCTCACTCCTTCCGGTGTGGACGCTCGCGGACTGCGTCGGGCCGGCACGCGAGACCGTGGTCGCGTGGAAGGACCGAGCACGCTACGACCTGACGATGCACCTGGCCGGGGTGGCACGGGTCGCGGCCGGGCGCAGCGGCGGCACGTGGGTCCCGGCGGGCGTGCCCGCCCTCGTCGTCCCGGCGCCCTCGACCGCGGCGGCCCGACGGCGGCGCGGCGGCAACCTCGTCGACGCGCTCGCTCAGGCCGTCGCCGAGGGCTTGACGGCCGCCGGGAGTCCGGCGCGCGACGCCCCGGTCCTCGCGCGCCGCGGCGCCGACCAGGCGGGCCTCGGTGCGCGTGCTCGGGGCACCAACCTCGCGGGGCGCGTCCGGGTTCGCGGGGACGGTCGTGACCTGCAGGGACGCGCCGTCCTGGTCGTCGACGACGTCTTGACGACGGGGGCCACGATCGCCGCGTGCCGGGTCGCGCTCGAGGCGTCGGGCGCGCGAGTCGTCGGTGCGTTCACGCTCGCGTCGACGCCGCCGCCGGGGGCCACCGCCCGCCCAGCAGATCCACAGGTCCCCACGCGCGCCGAAGATTGGTGGTCCGGCCCGGTTCGGGGCTAGCGTGGGAGTCCGAGCCGACGGCATCGCGGCGAGCGACCTCAGGGTCCGCTCGGACGGGTGCCAGAGGAGGTGATGCCGCCACTGCGCCCCGAGCGGGGCGACGAACGCACGACGCCGTGGCGGGTCCAGGCCCGCCCTCACCTCCCAGGAGGCTCACATGGAGATTGTGGTTGCCGGCCGGCACACCGAGGTACTTCCCAAGTACCGCGCCCACGCGGAGCAGAAGCTCGCGAAGGTGGAACAGCTGGCCCCCCGCGCGCAGCGGATCGACGTCGTCGTCTCGCACGAGACGAACCCCCGTCAGGCCGACAGCTCGGAGAAGGTCGAGCTGACCGTCATCGACAAGGGGCCCGTGATCCGCGCCGAGGCGTGCGCCGACGACCGGTACGCCGCGCTGGACCTCGCGCTCGCGAAGCTGCTCGAGCGCCTGCGCCGGACGCGGGACCGCCGCAAGGACCATCGCAACCACACCCCGCTGACGCCGGTCGACGTCCGGCCGCCCGAGCCCGCCCAGGCCGAGCCCGAGCCGGCAGCGAACGCGGACGGCGTCGTGGAGCACATGCTCGGCGACTCGCCGGTCCTGATCCGCGAGAAGCTGCACGAGGCGCAGCCCATGACGATCGACGACGCGCTCTACGAGATGGAGCTCGTCGGGCACGACTTCTACCTGTTCGTCGACGCCGAGACCGCGCAGCCGGCCGTGGCGTACCGGCGTCGTGGCTGGAGCTACGGCGTCATCAAGCTCGACACGCCCGTCGGCGTACCGGCGCCGGCCGCCACCTGAGACCGGCCGGCGCGCACCCACCCCGGAACCCCCGATCCTGACCGCGACGCCCGGGTCTGCACCCGCAGCCCCGGGCGTCGCGGCGTCCGGCGTGGCGTCGTCCGGTCGTGTCGGTGGTGGTGGGCAGGATGGCCTGATGGCCCGGATCCAGGAGCCGCGCGAGCGGTGGTCGTTGTCGCAGGCTCGTCGCATCGCGCTGCGCGCGCAGGGGCTCGCCACGCCTCGACCGTCGCGGAACGGCCCGGTGACGATGCGGCAGTTCGAGCAGGTGCTGGACCGTACCGGGCTGCTGCAGATCGACTCCGTCAACGTGCTGGCGCGGGCGCACCTGATGCCCGCCTACTCCCGGCTGGGCCCGTACGACACGAGGCTGCTCGACCGGGCCGCAGGCCGTGCGCCCCGGCGGCTCGTCGAGGCGTGGGCGCACGAGGCGTCGTTCGTCCCGCCGCAGACGTTCCACCTGCTGGAGTGGCGCAGGCGCGCCGTCGCCACGGAGTCGTGGGGTTCGATCGCGTCGGTGCCGGAGCGCAGCGGGCCGGTGCTCGACGAGGTGCGCGCGCTCGTCGCGGCGCACGGCCCCGTCACGGGCGGCCAGGTGCACGACCTCCTGGAGAGCGAGACCTCGGCCCGCCCGCCGCAGTGGGGATGGAACTGGAGCGAGGCCAAGCGGGCGCTCGAGTACCTCTTCTTCGTCGGCGAGGTCACCTCGGCGGGCCGCAACGCGGCGTTCGAGCGGCGCTACGACCTCACGTCGCGCGTCCTGCCTCCGGACGTGCTGGCGGCGCCGGTCCCCGACGACGACGAGGCCGTCCGCTCGCTCGTCGCGATCGCCGCCCGCGCCCACGGCATCGGGACCGTGCGGTGCCTGGCGGACTACTTCCGGATGTCGCAGGAGCGTGTCGCGCCGGCGATCGCCGACCTGGTCGACGCCGGCGAGCTGGTCCCGGCCGAGGTGGACGGCTGGCCGCGGCCGGTCTACCGCCACCGGGACGCGACCGCCCCGCGCCGGGCCACGGGCCGCGCGCTGCTCAGCCCGTTCGACCCCCTGGTCTTCGAGCGCCGCCGGCTCGAGGAGCTGTTCGGCCTGCGCTACCGCATCGAGATCTACGTCCCGGCCGCGCAGCGCGTCTGGGGCTACTACGTGCTGCCGTTCCTGCTGGGGGAGTGGCTCGAGGCGCTCGTCGACCTCAAGGCCGACCGCAAGGCGGGCGTGCTGCGGGTGCACGGCGTGCACCGCGCACCCGCGCCGGCCCGGTCGGCGCGCACCACGGACGACGACGTCGTGGCGGCGCTCGTCGACGAGCTCGCTCTGATGACCGGCTGGCTGGGGCTGGACCGGGTGGAGGTCGGCGGACCCGACGGCGCCCTCGTCGGGGACCTCGCCCCTGCCCTCCACCGCGCGCTGCAGCAGCCGTGTTCGCCCTGAGCGTGGTCGATGCGTACCCACGGCCTGCAGGCTCGCCTACGATGGTCGGGCCCGGCCGTGCGGTCGGACGTCCATGCCGCCCCGACGCCGCCGGCGCTCGGGGTGTGAAACACGTCGGGAGTCATGCGTGCCAGCGATCTTCGAGAAGGTCCTCCGTCTCGGTGAGGGCCGGATAGTCAAGAAGCTGTCGGGGATCGCCGAGCAGGTCAACCACCTCGAGGACAGTTTCACGTCGCTGTCCGACACCGAGCTGCGCGAGGAGACGGACCGCTTCAAGGCCCGGCTCGCGGACGGCGAGTCGCTGGACGACATCCTGGCCGAGGCGTTCGCGACCGTGCGTGAGGCGGCGCGCCGCACGCTGGGCCAGCGGCACTTCGACGTGCAGCTCATGGGCGGCGCCGCGTTGCACCTGGGCAACATCGCGGAGATGAAGACCGGTGAGGGCAAGACGCTCGTCGCCACGGCGCCGGCGTACCTCAACGCGCTGACCGGCAAGGGCGTGCACGTCGTCACGGTCAACGACTACCTGGCCAGCTACCAGGCCGAGCTCATGGGTCGCGTGTACCGGTTCCTGGGCCTGACCAGCGGCGTCATCCTGTCCAGCCAGACGCCGGCTGAGCGTCGCGAGCAGTACGCCGCGGACATCACGTACGGCACCAACAACGAGTTCGGGTTCGACTACCTGCGCGACAACATGGCGTGGAGCACCGACGAGCTCGTCCAGCGCGGCCACAACTTCGCGATCGTCGACGAGGTCGACTCGATCCTCATCGACGAGGCCCGCACCCCCTTGATCATCTCGGGTCCCGCGTCGGGCGACGCGAACCGCTGGTACGCCGAGTTCGCCAAGGTCGTGCGCCGCCTCAAGGCTGAGGTCGACTACGAGGTCGACGAGAAGAAGCGCACCGTCGGTGTGCTCGAGCCGGGCATCGAGCGGGTCGAGGACTACCTGGGCATCGACAACCTCTACGAGTCGCTCAACACGCCGCTGATCGGGTTCCTCAACAACGCCATCAAGGCGCAGGAGCTGTTCAAGCGGGACAAGGACTACGTCGTGATGAACGGCGAGGTGCTGATCGTCGACGAGCACACCGGCCGCATCCTGCCGGGCCGTCGCTACAACGAGGGCATGCACCAGGCGATCGAGGCGAAGGAGGGCGTGGCCATCAAGGCCGAGAACCAGACGCTCGCCACGATCACGCTGCAGAACTACTTCCGGCTGTACGACAAGCTCTCGGGCATGACCGGTACGGCCGAGACCGAGGCCGCCGAGTTCCAGGGCACCTACAAGCTCGGCGTCGTGCCGATCCCGACGAACCGCGGCATGCAGCGCATCGACCAGCGCGACTTCGTCTACAAGAGCGAGGACGGCAAGTTCGACGCCGTCGTGGCGGACATCGTCGAGCGCCACGCCGCCGGGCAGCCGGTCCTGGTGGGCACGACGAGCGTCGAGAAGAGCGAGCTGCTCTCCTCCAAGCTCAAGAAGCAGGGCGTCCCGCACGAGGTGCTCAACGCCAAGCAGCACCAGCGCGAGGCGGCCGTCGTCGCCCAGGCCGGACGCAAGGGCGCCGTCACCGTCGCCACCAACATGGCCGGTCGTGGTACCGACATCATGCTCGGCGGCAACGCCGAGTTCATGGCGGTCGCCGACCTCGCGGCGCGCGGGCTCGACCCGGCGGAGAACGCCGACGAGTACGAGGCCGCCTGGCCCGACGCCCTGGAGAAGGCCAAGGACGCGGTGCAGGCCGAGCACGACGAGGTCGTCGAGCTCGGCGGCCTCTACGTCCTCGGCACCGAGCGGCACGAGTCGCGGCGCATCGACAACCAGCTGCGCGGTCGTTCCGGCCGCCAGGGGGACCCGGGCGAGTCCCGGTTCTACCTGTCGATGCAGGACGACCTCATGCGCCTGTTCAACTCGGGTCTGGCCGAGTCGATGATGACGCGTGCGGGCTTCCCCGAGGACATGCCGCTCGAGTCGAAGATCGTCACGCGCGGCATCCAGTCCGCGCAGTCGCAGGTCGAGGCGCGCAACTTCGAGATCCGCAAGAACGTTCTCAAGTACGACGACGTCCTGTCCCGGCAGCGTGTCGTCATCTACGAGCAGCGCCGCCGCGTGCTCGAGGGCGAGGACCTGCACGAGCAGATCGGCCACTTCCGCGGCGACGTGCTGAGCGCGTACATCACGGCGGCGACCGCCGAGGGGCGTCCGGAGGACTGGGACCTCGACGCGCTCTGGACGGCCATCCGGGCGGTCTACCCGATCAGCATCACGCCCGACGAGGTCGTCGAGCAGGCCGGCGGCGAGGTGCGGCTCACCTCCGAGCTCATCGAGCGCGAGGTGCTGTCCGACGCCGAGCACGCCTATGGCGAGCGTGAGGAGCAGATCGGCTCGGACAACATGCGTCAGCTCGAGCGCCGCGTGACGCTGTCCGTGCTGGACCGCAAGTGGCGCGAGCACCTCTACGAGATGGACTACCTCAAGGAGGGCATCGGCCTGCGCGCGATGGCTCAGCGTGACCCGCTGGTCGAGTACCAGCGCGAGGGCTACCAGCTCTTCAACGCGATGTCCGAGGCGATCAAGGAGGAGACGATCGGGTTCCTGTTCAACCTGGAGGTCCAGGTCGAGGAGCAGCCCGCCGTCAGCGCCGAGTCCGCCGCTGCCGCGGCGACCGGTGCCGGCGCCGCGGCAGCCAACCGGCTGGTCGCCAAGGGCATCGACGGACCCTCCGAGCGTGCCCCTCTGCAGTACTCGGCGCCGTCCGCGGACGGCGACGGTGCGGTCGTGACGCGCGGTGAGGACGGCGCCGCGGCACCGGCCGCCGACGGCGACAACCGCGAGGCCCGTCGTCGGGCGGCGAAGCAGGCCAAGCGCCGCTGAGCCGCCGCCGACGTCACGTCCCGCGGGTACGACGAACGACGGGGCCGCACCCCACCGGGTGCGGCCCCGTCGTCGTCCCGGCGGCGGTCGTCAACCGATCTCGAGCGACGTCGCCCGCCACACGCCACGGTGCGTCTCGAGCCGCATCGCGACGGCCCTGACTCGGGTGCCGTCGTCGACGACCGCGCTGACCTCCACCTGGTGCGGCTCGATGGGGCACAGTCGCACCCGGCGGACCGTCGTCGCGCGCCCGGACCCGGCGCCGCCCAGCACGCGCGCGGTGGCTGCGGCTCGGCAGCGCAGCACGTCGAACACGCCTGGGGTGACCCACCGGGCGAGCTGTGCGGCCGAGCGCCGGCCCAGCAGCACCTCCACGCAGGCGTGCGCGAGCGCGCCCGCGACCACCGACGGGTCGGCGAGCGGCACGGGACCGCGGTCCTCGTCCGCCGACTCCAGCACGGGGGAGCGGTCGTGGGCACGCAGCACCCGCACGCGCTCCTCGAGCCGCGTCGGGACGCGCGTGGCCGCACGCTCGCGGGGCGGCAGGGGAACCGCCGGGGCGGGCATCGGGACCACGCGCACGGCAGGCCGTGGAGCGTCGACCCGCGGGAGCGTCGGCGTGGGGGACAGGTGCCGGGCAGGGGCGGGCGCCGGGTCGGTGAAGAGGTCCTCGACGAAGGTGCGTTCGACGGTCACGGCACTCATCGGTGGGTTCCCTCGGTGCTGGTGGTGGAGCTGCGGGGTCGGGCACTGCTGGTCGGGACCGTGAGGCGCTGGCCGGGGACGATGTGATCGGGGTCGTCGCCGATCTCGTCGGCGTTGGCGTGGAACCAGGCAGGCCAGGCGGCGGCAACGTCCCGGGTGGACGCGTCGCTCCCGAGGTGGTCGGCGGCGATGCTCCAGAGGGTGTCGCCGGGTCGGACGACGACGACGTCGTCGGAGGCGGCGCCGGCAGCCCTGCTCGTCCGGGAGGTCGGGCGGTTCGCCGGCGCGCTCGTCGTGGGCGTCAGGAAGGGCGCTTCGGCCGGCTGCGCGGACGTCCGCCGCGCGGGGGTGGTACGCGGCGCGGCGGGTTCCGGTGCCACCTCGGTGGTGGCCGTGTGCCCGTCGTCCGACGACGCCGCCGGACCGGATGGCGTCGGCGAGGCTGTCGGGGAGGGAGCCGGCGTGCGCTCGTCCGAGCGCACGCTCGTCTCGTCGTGCGCGGGGCCCGACGGCACCCAGCCCAGGTCGTCGGGAACGGGCGTTCGAGCGGCCGTGGGTCGGGCTGCGGGGCGAGTCGCACCCTCGGTCACCGCCGTGGACGGCAGCCACCCCAGGTCGACGACCTGCACCTGGCCGGCAGGCTGTCCGACGGGTGCCGCGGCGGGACCGGCGAGCGTCTCCGCGGCACCGGCCCCGGTGGCGACGGTCGCGGCGAGCGTCGTCGCGACGGCGACGCCCAGGACGCGCCTCACCGCCGCGGGTGCGAAGCGTTGCACGGCGCGCTCTCCGGCCCGCCAGGTCAGGCCGACGGTCCGCGCGCCCACGCACAGCGCGGCCAGCGCGCACGACACGGCGAGCCAGGCGGCCGCGACGGCGCCGACGGCGACGACCGACGACTCGACGACGCCGTCGACCGTCAGCAGGGGATTCCGCGCCGTGCTGACCGCACGGGTGGCGAGTGCCCACGCGAGCGTGGCCCCACCCGCCGCCGCAGCAGGCAGCAGGAGACCCGCGAGGCGGGCTCGAGTCTGTGCCATCGACATCGTTCGCATCCGATCATCTTGTTTGATCTGTTTTGACCGCGCTTGAGAGTCATAGGTGTACCCGAATGTCCGATTCCTGTCCACCCGGCGCGGACTCCGGGTCCCCGCAGCGGGTCGCCCGTGGACCCGCTGCCCTACGGTGTGGGCATGCGATGGGAGGCCCTGTTCCAGGACATGGAGGCGCAGCTCCAGGCCGACGAGCGCGCGGCGGTGCGCGCCGGGGTGGCGGAGCTGGTGCGCGCCGAGCGGGCGACGGTGCGCACGGCGGACCGTCTCCGCGCGGCCGTGGGGCGGCAGCTCCGGGTGCAGGTCGTGGGTGCGGACGCCGTCGAGGGCGAGGTGGTCGACGTGGCCGAGCAGTGGGTGCTGCTCGCTCTCGGCCCGTCCCGCCGCGTGCTGGTCCGGGCGGCGGCGATCGTCGCGGTCGCGGACGTGGGCCGTCAGGCGCAGCCGGACGGCGGTGTCGTCGAGCGGCGTCTCGGTCTCGGGCACGCGCTGCGTGCGCTTGCGCGGGACCGGTCGCCCGTGGGCGTGCGCGCGGGCGACGTGGACCTGTACGGACGGCTCGAGGCGGTCGGCGCCGACCACGTCGACGTCATGGTGCCGGGGCCGGGGCGCACGGGACTCGTCTGGACCGTGCCGTTCGACGCGCTGGTCTGGGTGCGCACCGGCTGACGGGCCGCTCCCGTCGCGTCCCTGGCCTCAGGCCTCCGACGTCTCGCTGACGGTCCGGGGGCGGGCCTGCTCGTACATGCGTTGGATGTAGCTCTCCAGCTCCGTCGCCTCGATGCGCCAGACCTTCTTGGGTCCGATCTGGATCCCGCGCAGGTCGCCGGAGTGCAGCAGCTGGTACGTCTGCTGGGCCGAGATGTTGAGGATCTCGCCGACGTCGGCGAGCGTGAGGAACCGCGGTGGCATGCGGGCAGTCTGTCACGGGCGCGGCCTCGAACCGGGTTGTCCACAATCGGGCATTTGTGCCCGGTTGCCCGGAACGTTCGGGCAGTATGGGCCGTCCCGCCGCTGCGCGTCCCCGATCGGAGAGCTGATGGACACCGCCGTGCTCGACCTGCCCGCCCCGGCCGCAGCGCGACTGCGCCGCCCGGGGTGGCGCGACCCTCGTCTGCTCACGGGCATCGCGCTGGTCGCCGCCTCGGTCGCGCTGGGGTCGTGGGCCGTCAGCTCGGCACAGACGACGGTTCCCGTATACGTCGCCTCGCACGCCCTCGTCCCGGGTCAGAAGGTGACGACCGATGACCTGGTCGTCGCCGACGTGCGCCTCGACTCGGCGGAGCTCGAGCACTACCTGCGCGCCGACGCCGGCCTGCCCGCCGACCCGGTGGTGGTGCGCGTCGTCGGCGACGACGAGCTGGTGCCGGCCGACGCGGTCGGCAGGGCGCAGGATCTCGACGTGCGGTCGGTGGCGGTCCCGCTCGAGCGCACGCCGTCGCAGGACGTCGTGGTCGGCGCCTCCGTCGACCTGTGGTTCACGCCCGCGTCGGACGGCAGCGACACGGCAGGCCCGCCCCGGCAGCTCGCCGCCGGCCTCCCGGTCGCGGAGGTGGCGCGCGCCGAGCGCGGCCTCGCGGCCTCGGGCGGCAGCTCCGTGCACGTGCTGGTGCCGGAGGCGAAGCTGTCCGACGTCCTCGCGGCTCTGGGCTCGCAGGGTGCGCTCGACGTCGTCGCCGTCCCGGGATCGGGCGAGCGATGATCGGGGTGCTGTGCGCCGTGCAGGGCGGTGCCGAGGCGCTGGTGGTCCAGGCGCTCGACGCGCACCCACAGCTGCAGGTCACGCGGCGGTGCGCCGACCTCACCGAGCTCCTGGCCGCCGCGGAGGCCGGCCTCGGTCGCCTCGCGGTGGTCTCGTCGGCCCTCGCGCACCTGGACCGGGAGAGCGTCGACGCCCTGCACGCGGCCGGTGTGCGCGTGCTGGGGCTGTCGGACCCTGCGTCGGTGTGGAGCGTCGAGCGGCTGCGGGGTGCGGGCGTCGACGACGTGGTGCTCGAACCGTTCGACGAGCTGGGCGCCCGCGACGTCGCCGACGGTCTGCTCCGGCTCTCGGTGGCCCAGGCGCCGCAGGCCGACCGGACGCCGGTGCCCGAGGAGGCGCGGCCGGCGGCCGCCCGGGGTGCGGTGGTCGCCGTCTGGGGCCCGACGGGTGCGCCAGGACGCACGACGATCGCCGTGAACCTGGCGGCGGAGCTGGCGGCCGCGGGCGGCTCGGTGCTCCTGGCGGACGCGGACACGTACGGCGGCAGCGTCGCGCAGGTGGTGGGGATGCTCGACGAGGCGCCGGGGCTGGCGGCAGCCGTCCGTCAGGCCGGTCAGGGCATGCTCGACCTGACGGCGCTCGCGCGGCTCGCGCCCGTCCTGGCGCCCGACCTGCGGGTGCTCTCGGGCACCTCTCGCGCCGACCGCTGGCCGGAGCTCGCCTCCTCGGCGCTCGAGTCGGTGTGGCAGGTGGCGCGGTCGATCGCGCGCTGGACCGTGGTCGACACGGGCTTCTGCCTCGAGCAGGACGAGGTGCTCACCTACGACACCCACGCGCCGCAGCGGAACGCCGCGACGTTGCGCACCCTCGAGACCGCGGACCTCGTCGTCGTGGTCGGTGCGGCCGACCCGGTCGGTATCCAGCGCCTCGTGCGTGCGCTGGCCGAGCTCACCGACCTGGGCCTGGGGGCGCGGCGCCTGGTGATGGTCAACCGTGTCCGTGCGTCGGTGGCCGGCCCGAGGCCGGGGGAGGCCGTGGCGCAGGCGCTCGCGCGGTACGCGGGTGTCACGGACGCGGTGCTGGTCCCGGAGGACCGCGCGGGGACCGACACCGCGCTGCTGGAAGCGCGCATGCTGCGCGAGATCGCACCGGGGTCCCCGGCGCGACGCGCGATCGCGCAGGCTGCCGCGCGGGTGGCGCAGCTCCTGCCGCCCGCACCCGCGTCCGCGGGGGCCGAGGACGGCTCGGCGGCGTCCGACGTCGTGGCGTCGGGCTCGCGGGGGTGAGCGGGGGCAGACTGTCGTCGTGCGCATCTACCTGCCCCTGACCCTGGACGAGCTCGACGCCGACGAGCTGCCCGACCGCCGGGGGCACGCCGTGACCGCCGCCCTGCGTGCCGCACTGCCCGACGAGGATGACGAGGGCCTCGAGTTCGCGGCGCAGCTCATGGCGGCCGACGACAGCTTCGAGCTGCTCCGCCGGGCCGCAGGTGCTCCTCGGCTGCGTGCCGTCGCGTCCGTGGATGTCCCCGACGCGCAGGTGGCGGACGTCTCCGACGACGACGACGGCGCCCCGAGCCTGGTCCGGGTCACGCGGCCTGTGAGCCGCTCGGAGATCGCGTGCGTGCACGTGGACGAGCCGGCCGTGGCCACGGACGTGGCGGCTGCGCTGGACGGTGACGCCTCGGCGGTGGAACGCGTCGACGACGCCGACCTGCTCTGGTACGACGCGAGCGAGGTCGCGCAGATCCCGCGGTGACGTCGGGGAGCGCTCGGTGCGCGTGGCGTTCGTCACGAACCGCCGCGACGGCGAGGGCCAGTTGGACCAGTGCGGCCTGGACCAGGTAATGTTCACCGCCGGTACGACGTCCGGTGGACGATCGTGACTGACCTCCGGGGACACCTGGAGGGACGTCGCGACACCGGGGGGAATACCCCCATGGGGTATGGTGTAATTGGCAGCACGAGTGATTCTGGTTCACTTAGTCTAGGTTCGAGTCCTGGTACCCCAGCGCGAGCACCGCTGATTCGACGTTCCGATCCACTCGGAGCATCGGGTAAAGTGTTCACTCGGTAAGCGAGGCCTACGGGCCGAGCAGCTGATAGGCCCCCGTTGTGTAGCGGCCTAGCACGCCGCCCTCTCACGGCGGTAGCGCCGGTTCGAATCCGGTCGGGGGTACAGACGAGAAGCGGTTCCGGCAGACGCCGGGACCGCTTTTTCGTCGCCCGGACGTCTGTTGCCCTCGCCCTGGTCGCTGCGCCATGCTCGTCAGGTCAGCGGTCCGGCGTGCGGAGGCGACATGAGTCCAGGTCAGAGCGACGGATCGCAGGCCCGGGGGAGCCGGCGGCTCATGGTGCTGCTGGCGGCGGCGATGTTCGTGCTCGTCGTCGACACGTCCCTGATGAACGTCTCGATCTCCGCCGTGGTGGTCGATCTCGACACGACGGCGAGCGGCGTGCAGTCGGCGATCGCCCTCGAGGCGCTGGTGTCGGCGGCGTTCATCCTCATCAGCAGCAAGGTGGCCGACCTCGTCGGGCGCAAGCGCGCCTACGTCCTCGGGCTGGTGGCCTACGCCGTCGGTGCGCTGGCCATGACGCTGGCGCAGAGCCTGACCGCGATCGTCGTGCTCTGGGCCGTCGTCGGCGGCCTCGGGGCGTCGCTGCTCCTGCCCGCCATGCAGTCCCTCATCCACGGAAACTTCATGGGGAGCGACCAGAAGAAGGCGTACGCGCTCGTCGGGGCCGCGGCCGCGGTCGCCGCGGCGATCGGGCCGCTGCTCGGGGGCTTCGTCACGACCTACCTGTCGTGGCGCGTCGGGTTCGCGCTCGAGGTGGTCGTCATCGTCGTCGTCCTGAGCCAGATCTCCCTGGTGCGGGACGTCCCCTACACGGGCTCGCGGCGGATCGACGCCGTGGGTGCCGTCCTGTCCGTGCTCGGGATGGGCGGTGTGGTGCTCGGCATCCTGGTGTGGCAGGAAGGGGGCGAGCTCGTCGGTCTGCTCGTGCTCGTCGGGCTCGTCGCGCTGGCCGGCCTCGTCCGCTGGCTCGTCCGCAGCAAGCGGACCGGACGCGTGACGCTGCTCGACCCGGACCTGTTCCGGCACCCGAACTTCACGGCGGGCGTCACCGGGCAGATGCTCCAGCAGATCACCCTGGGCGGGGCCATGATCGCGCTGCCGCTCTTCTTCCAGATGACGCTCGAGTACGACGCACTCGAGGCGGGTCTGTCGCTCGCGCCGCTGTCGTTGACGATGTTCGCGGCGGCCGTGGTGGCGGGCAAGCGGGCCGGCAACCGTCGTCCCGCGGCCGTGATCCGGGCCGGCTTCCTGCTGGCGAGCCTGGGGATCGCGGCGATCGTGCCGCTCGTGCCGCGCGTGGGCAGTGGCTGGTACCTGGTGATCCCGCTCGCGGTCGCGGGGAGCGGTCTGGGGCTCCTCGTCTCACAGCTCAACAACTACACGCTCGCGCCCGTGGCCGAGGAGCGGGTCAGCGAGGCCGCGGGCGTGAACTCCGCGGCCGGGTCGTTCGGTCTCTCCTTCGGGCTCGCGATGGCGGGTGGGCTGATGCTCGCGACCCTGTCGTTCAGCTTCACGCACCTGACGCAGGCCAGCGACGTCATCCCGGCGGAGCAGCAGGCGCAGATCGCGGCGACGCTCGAGCGAGACGCCGAGATCATGAGCAACAGCCGGCTCGCCGAGCAGATCGGTGGAGAGCCGCCCGCCGTCGTGGCGGAGGTTCTCGCGATCAACGACGAGGCCCGCAACCGGTCGCTCCAGGTCGCGCTCCTGGTGCCGCTGCTGGCCGGCCTCGGCGGCCTGGTCAACGGGTTCCGGATGATGCGGCTGCCCGACCAGCGCCCGTCGTCGTCGCTCGAAGGTCTCGACCTCGGCTGAGATCAGTGCTGGCCGCGAGGCCCGTGGTTGCTCGTCGGGAGCAGGGCGACGACGCCCCACCCGACCACGGCCGCGACGAGACCGACCAGGATGCCGGTCGCCACCGCACCGGCCGCGTCGGCCCCGCCGAGCACCGCGACGAGTGCGCCCACGACGAAGCCGGCCACGCCCGCGATCGCCGCGCCGCGCCTGGTCAGCCGTCGCCGCGCGGCGGCCGGCCCGCGGACGGCCATCAGTCGGCGGTCCGGCGCAGGACCTCGGTGAGGCGGTTGGCGGCGGAGACGACGGCGGCGGCGTGCAGACGTCCGGGCTGGCGCGAGAGGCGCTCGAGCGGTCCGGAGACCGAGACGGCGGCGACGACGCGCCCCGACGGGCCCCGCACGGGCGCGGAGACCGACGCGACGCCGACCTCGCGCTCGGAGACGGACTGGGCCCAGCCGCGGCGGCGGACGCCGGACAGGATGGTCGCGGTGAACTTCGAGCCCTGCAGGCCGCGATGCAGGCGGTCCGGCTCCTCCCACGCGAGGAGCACCTGGGCGGCCGAGCCGGCCTGCATCGTGAGCGTGGCGCCTACGGGGATGGAGTCGCGCAGCCCGATGGGGCGTTCCGCGGCGGCGACGCAGATGCGCTGGTCACCCTGGCGGCGGTAGAGCTGGGCGCTCTCGCCCGTGTGGTCGCGGACGGCGGCCAGCACGGGACCGGCGGCGGCCAGGAGGCGGTCCTCACCCGCGGCCGTGGCGAGCTCCGACAGACGCGGCCCCAGCACGAACCGACCCTGCATGTCGCGGGCCACCAGCCGGTGGTGCTCCAGGGCGACGGCGAGCCGGTGGGCCGTGGGGCGAGCAAGATGGGTGGCGGTCACGAGCTGGGCGAGGGTCGCCGGGCCGGCCTCGAGAGCGCTGAGAACGGACGCGGCCTTGTCCAGCACGCCGACTCCGCTAGAGTTGTCCATAGGTCGATATTGCCGTCTCGAAGGCTGAGATGCAAGCGACGCCCCCCAGCAGGTCCCGAAGAGACAGGAAAGAACATGGCCGGCACGTTGGCGGAGAAGGTCTGGGATGCGCACGTCGTGCGCCCTGGTGCGGACGGCGCGCCCGACCTCCTGTACATCGACCTGCACCTGGTGCACGAGGTCACCAGCCCGCAGGCGTTCGAGGGGCTGCGCCTCGCCGGTCGTCCCGTCCGTCGCCCGGACCTGACGCTCGCGACCGAGGACCACAACACCCCGACGCTCGACATCGACCGGCCGATCGCCGACGCGACCAGCCGCACCCAGATCGAGACGCTGCGCAACAACGCCAAGGAGTTCGGCGTGCGCATCCACTCGCTCGGAGACGCGGACCAGGGCATCGTCCACCAGGTGGGCCCGCAGCTCGGCCTCACGCAGCCCGGCCTGACGGTCGTGTGCGGCGACTCGCACACGTCGACGCACGGCGCCTTCGGCGCCCTCGCGTTCGGCATCGGCACGTCCGAGGTCGAGCACGTGCTGGCCACGCAGACGCTGCCGCTCGCGCCGTTCAAGACGATGGCTATCACGGTCAACGGGCAGCTGCCCGAGGGTGCGACCAGCAAGGACATCATCCTGGCGATCATCGCCAAGATCGGCACCGGCGGCGGCCAGGGCTACGTGCTCGAGTACCGCGGCGAGGCGATCCGCGGACTGAGCATGGAAGCCCGCATGACCATCTGCAACATGTCGATCGAGGCCGGTGCCCGCGCCGGCATGATCGCGCCCGACCAGACCACGTTCGACTACCTGCAGGGCCGCCCGCACGCGCCCGAGGGTGCGGACTGGGACGCGGCCGTCGAGTACTGGAAGACGCTGCGCTCCGACGACGACGCGACGTTCGACGTCGAGGTCGTCCTCGAGGCGCAGGACCTCGAGCCGTTCGTCACGTGGGGCACCAACCCCGGGCAGGGCCTGCCGCTGTCCGGCTCGGTCCCGGTCCCGGAGGAGATCGCCGACGAGAACGAGCGCATCACCGCCGAGCGCGCCATCGAGTACATGGGCCTGACGCCCGGCCAGCCGCTGCGCGAGATCAAGGTCGACACGGTCTTCATCGGCTCCTGCACGAACGGCCGCATCGAGGACCTGCGCTCGGTCGCCAAGGTGATCGCCGGCAAGCACAAGGCCGACGACGTCCGCGTCCTGGTGGTGCCCGCCTCCGCACGTGTCCGCCTCCAGGCCGAGGCCGAGGGGCTCGACAAGATCTTCCTCGACTTCGGTGCGGAGTGGCGCAACGCCGGCTGCTCGATGTGCCTGGGCATGAACCCCGACCAGCTCGCACCGGGGGAGCGCTCGGCGTCCACCTCCAACCGCAACTTCGAGGGACGTCAGGGCAAGGGCGGTCGCACGCACCTGGTCTCCCCGCTCGTGGCCGCCGCGACGGCGATCCGCGGCACCCTCTCGTCGTACTCCGACCTGGGCACCGGCACCCCGGCACCCGACGGCACCCCGCTGGCCGACCTCCAGACGGTCTGACCGGACCAGGAAGACAGGAACAGGACCATGGAGAAGTTCACCCAGCACACGGGAGTCGGCGTGCCGCTGCGCCGCAGCAACGTCGACACCGACCAGATCATCCCCGCCGTCTACCTCAAGCGCGTCACGCGCACCGGGTTCGAGGACGCGCTGTTCGCCGCCTGGCGCGGCGACCCGACCTTCGTCCTCAACCAGGAGGCGTACTCGAGCGGTTCCGTCCTGGTGGCGGGCCCTGACTTCGGCACCGGCTCGTCGCGCGAGCACGCCGTGTGGGCGCTCAAGGACTACGGCTTCAAGGTCGTCATCTCGACGCGCTTCGCCGACATCTTCCGCGGCAACTCCGGCAAGCAGGGCCTGCTCGCCGCCGTCGCGTCGGCCGAGGACATCGAGCTCATCTGGAAGATCCTCGAGACCCGCCCGGGCACCGAGATCACCGTGGACCTCGAGGCGCGCACCATCACGTGCGACGACGTCGTCGTCCCGTTCCAGGTCGACGACTACACGCGCTGGCGCCTCATGGAGGGCCTGGACGACATCGGCCTGACCCTCGAGCACGCCGACGAGATCTCGGCGTTCGAGGAGAAGCGTGAGCCGTGGCGCCCTGCCACCCTCCCGGCCAAGCACCTCCCTCCGGTCGAGATCAAGGCGGCGCGCCCGTCGGGCGTGCCGGTGGAGATCAGCCGCCGCCCCTGAGCTCCTACCCGACGTCGCTACGGTGGTCCCAGCAGGTTCGCACCGCCGACGAAGGGACGACCATGCCCGGCAAGTCGCAGATCGCCGACCGGATCGCCGCACGCGGCTGGAGTCGCGCCGATGCCGGGTCCGCGGTCGACGCGGTGCTCGAGGAGGTCACGGCCGCCCTGGCCGCAGGGGAACGGGTGACGCTCACGGGCTTCGGCACCTTCGAGCCCGTGCCCCGCGCTGCTCGCACGGCGCGCGACCCCCGCACGGGCGCGGCGCTCGACGTCGCGGCGACCACCGTGGCGCGCTTCCACCCGGGCGCGACCCTGCGGGCGCGGGTGCGCGGAGCCGCACCGAGGGCCGCCGGCGCCGACGACGGTCCCCGCCGCAGCGGTGACGCGGCGCGTCCAGGCGCGGCAGCGCGGACGACGGAACGCCGCGCGGCGGCCGACCGCGAGACCGGCGTCCCCGACCCCGCCGAGCCCACGGACACCACGAAGACCATCCATCGCGCCAAGGGGGCCGACGCCGTCCGGGTGCGGTCCGGCGAGGTGCGGTCCTCGAAGGGCGGCACCTCGAAGGGCGGTAGCCGCACGAACGAGGCCGCGGAGACGGCTGACGGCAAGGCGAAGGCCAAGGTCGGCAGCAAGGCGAAGGCGAAGGCGAAGGCGAGGGCCGACAGCAAGGTGAAGGCGAGGGCCGACAGCAAGAAGAAGGCGAAGGCCAAGGCCGACAGCAAGGCGAAGGCCAGGTCCGACAGCAAGGCGAAGGCCAAGTTGCGCACGAAGGCGAAGGCCACGGGGAAGTCTCACCGCGGCACGAAGAAGTCCTGACGCCACCCTGTCGTGGCCGCGGCACACCCGCGGGACCTGTCTGTGAAGGTTTGGCACGAAGGACGACGCGCGGGCCCGTGCAGGACGAACCGCGACGGTCGGTAGGTGAGGATAGGCGCGTGAACGATCTGCTCTATGTCAACGGCGGGACGCCCCTGCGGGGCGAGATCACGGTCAGGGGGGCCAAGAACTTCGTCTCGAAGGCGATGGTCGCGGCGCTCCTGGGCGAGACGCCCAGCGTGCTGCGCAACGTCCCCCAGATCCGGGACGTCGCCGTGGTGACCGGTCTGCTCGAGCTGCACGGCGTGAAGGTCGACGCCGACGCCAAGGGTGGCACCCTGCACCTCGACCCGACTGACGTGGAGTCGGCGCACGTCGCCGACATCGACGCGCACGCCGGGTCCAGCCGCATCCCCATCCTGTTCTGCGGGCCGCTGCTGCACCGCCTCGGGGAGGCGTTCATCCCCGACCTGGGGGGCTGCCGGATCGGCGACCGGCCGATCAACTACCACCTCGACATCCTGCGCCAGTTCGGCGCCGTCGTGGACAAGACCCACAACGGCATCCACATCAGAGCGCCTCACCGTCTGCAAGGCACCAAGATCGCGCTCCCGTACCCGAGCGTCGGCGCCACCGAGCAGCTGCTGCTGACCGCGGTGCGTGCCGAGGGCATCACCGAGCTGTCCAACGCGGCGATCGAGCCCGAGATCATGGATCTCATCAACGTGCTGCAGAAGATGGGCGCGATCATCTCGGTCGACACCGACCGCGTGATCCGGATCGAGGGCGTCGACCGCCTCGAGGGCTACCAGCACACGTCGCTGTCCGACCGCATCGAGGCGGCGTCCTGGGCCTCGGCCGCGCTGTCGACGGGCGGGGACATCTACGTACGCGGCGCCACGCAGCCGGAGATGACCACGTTCCTCAACACCTACCGCAAGGTGGGTGGCGAGTTCCGGGTCGACGACGACGGCATCCGGTTCTGGCACCCGGGCGGCGACCTGCGCTCCATCCAGCTCGAGACGGACGTGCACCCGGGTTTCATGACGGACTGGCAGCAGCCGCTCGTCGTCGCGCTCACGCAGGCCAAGGGCCTGTCGATCGTCCACGAGACGGTGTACGAGAACCGATTCGGGTTCACCGACGCGCTCGTCGGGATGGGCGCCACCATCCAGGTCTACAAGGAGTGCCTGGGTGGCCGGCCGTGCCGGTTCGGGCAGCGCAACTTCTACCACTCCGCCGTCATCAGCGGCCCGACGCCGCTGGCCGCGGCCGACATCGAGGTTCCCGACCTGCGGGGCGGCTTCTCCCACCTCATCGCGGCGCTGACCGCCAAGGGCACCTCGTCGGTGCGCGGGATCAGCCTGATCGACCGCGGGTACGAGCACTTCACCGACAAGCTCGAGGCGCTCGGCGCGGAGTTCGGTCGCGACTGATCCGGACATCGCAGGCGAGCCGCGGACGGGGGGCCACGGGTCAGCGGGTAGCATCGGCTCCCGTGCATTCGCCCGCCCGATCCAACCGTGCCTACCGCAACGTCGCGCGCATCCTGCGCCCGATCCTCCTGGTCGTGACCAAGCGCGACTGGCACGGGGCGGAGAACCTGCCGACCGACCGAGGGTTCATCGTCGCCTCGAACCACATGACCAACGTCGACCCCATCACGTTCGCCCACTACCTGTGGGACAACGGGTTCGCCCCCAAGATCCTGGCGAAGTCCAGCCTCTTCAAGGTGCCCGTCGTGGGGGGAGTCCTGCGCGGGACCGGCCAGATCCCCGTCTACCGCAACTCGGCCGCGGCTGCTGACTCGCTGTCCGCGGCCGTCGCCGCGATCGCAGAGGGCGAGTGCGTCGCGGTGTTCCCCGAGGGGACGCTGACGCGCGAGCCCGACCTGTGGCCCATGGCCGGCAAGACGGGTGTGGCGCGCCTGGCGCTCACCACCCGCGCACCGGTCATCCCGCTCGCGCAGTGGGGGGCGCAGGACCTGCTGGGGCGTTACAAGAAGCTGCTCAAGCCGATCCCGCCCAAGAAGGTCACCGTGGTCACGGGCCCGCCCGTCGACCTCGACGACCTCTACGGACGGCCGCTCGACAGCGCGACCCTGCGTGAGGCCACGGACCGCGTGATGGACGCGATCACCGCCCTGCTCGAGGGGGTCCGTGGTGAGAAGGCCCCCACCGCCCGATACGACATGCGCAAGCCCGTCCCGCCCGGCCAGGACCGGGTCGGCGGGGACCACGCGACGAAGCCGGAGCTCCCGTGACCGCCGACCGCGACCCCGTCGCCACGTCCGACCATCCCCTGCGGGCCGCCGTGCTCGGCGCCGGCAGCTGGGGCACCACCTTCGCGGCCGTCATGGCCGACGCGGGCTGTCAGGTGACGGTGTGGGGGCGCGACGAGAAGGTGTGCCGCCAGATCGCCCAGGAGCGGCGCAACGAGCGGTACGTCCCAGGCGTCGAGCTGCCCGCGGGCATCGCCGCGACGACGGACGCGGCCGAGGCGGTGCGCGACGCGGACCTCGTCGTCATCGCGGTGCCGTCGCAGAGCGCGCGGGCCACGCTGGAGCCGTTGCGCGGCGCGATCCGCCCGGACGCTGTGGCCGTCTCGCTCATGAAGGGCGTCGAGCTCGGGACGGACCGGCGCATGAGCCAGGTGGTCGCCGAGTCGCTCGGCATCGCACCCGAGCGCGTCGCCGTCGTCTCGGGCCCGAACCTGGCCAAGGAGATCGCGCACCGTCAGCCCACCGCCACCGTCGTCGCCGCCACGGACGACGAGACCGCGCAGCTCGTCGCGCGGGCCTGCGCGTCGTCGTACTTCCGCCCGTACACCAACGACGACGTGGTCGGCGTAGAGCTGTGCGGCGCCGTGAAGAACATCATCGCGCTGGCCGTCGGCATCTCGCAGGGGCGTGGCCTGGGCTTCAACACCATGGCGACGATCATCACGCGCGGCCTCGTCGAGATCACGCGCCTGGGCCTGGCCCTGGGTGCCGACGCGGACACGTTCCCCGGCCTGGCGGGCATGGGCGACCTGATGGCGACGTGCGCGTCCCCCGACTCGCGCAACCACACGCTCGGCAACCACATCGGTCAGGGCATGACGCTCGAGGAGGCCGTCGCCGCGACGGGCGGCACCGCCGAGGGCGTGAAGTCGAGCCGTTCGGTGCTGGAGCTCGCGGACTCCTTGGGCGTCGAGATGCCCATCACGCACGCGGTGGTCCGCGTCCTGCACGAGGGGCTGCCCGTCGACGACCTGGCGGCACTGCTCCTTGCGCGCCCCCACAAGGCCGAGGGCGTCTAGCGGACGCTCGCGTCGAGGGCCGCCGAGAGGTCGGCCCACAGGTCGTCGACGTCCTCGATCCCGACCGACAGCCGCAGCAGGTCGTCGGGGACGGTGAGCGACTCCGTCGCGAACCGGCGGCGTCGCTCCATGCTGGACTCCACGCCGCCCAGGCTCGTGGCGGGTACCCACAGGCGCACGGCGTCGACGACCGCGTCGGCCGCCGAGGCGCCGCCGTGCGGGCGCAGGCCGATGATCGCGCCGAACCCGTCCATGAGCCGCGCCGCGCGCTCGTGGCCCGGGTCGTCGGGCAGGCTGGGGTGCCGGACCGCGGCCACCGCAGGGTGCGACGACAGACGCCGGGCGAGCTCGGCGGCGTTCGCCTGCGCGCGCTCGACCCGCAGGGCCAGCGTCCGCACGCCGCGCAGCGCGAGCCACACCTCGAACGGCCCGGCGATCGAGCCGTGCAGGGTCCGGTACGCGTGCAGGCGGGTGTGCAGGTCGTCGTCGTCGGACAGCGCCGCGCCCAGCACCACGTCGCTGTGCCCGGCCAGGTACTTCGTCACGGAGTGGATCACCACGTCGGCGCCGAGCGTCAGCGGACGCTGGACCAGCGGGGTCGCGAACGTGTTGTCGACGCCCACCAGGGCGCCGGCGGCGTGCGCGGCCTCGATCAGCACCGGCAGGTCCGCGACCTCGAGCATGGGGTTGGTCGGCGACTCGATCCACAGCATCGACGTGCCGGGCAGCGCCGCGAGCACTGCGTCCGTGTCGTCGATGTCGACCAGCACCACCTCGACGCCCTCGCGCTGCGCCAGGTCCGCCGCGTAGCCGAGGGTGACCTGGTAGCAGTGCCGCGGCAGCACCAGGCGGCCGCCCGGGGGGACCAGCGAGAACGCGGCAGCGATGGACGCCATGCCCGAGCCGAACACGAGGGCGGGATGGCGCGAGCGCTCGAGCTCGCCGAGGACCTGCTCGAAGGGGTGCCACGAGGCCGAGTCGATGCGGCCGTACAGCAGCTCGCCGGGCGCCGGCTCGCCGGACGAGACGTTGGTGGAGGTGAGCACGACCGGCGGGTTGACCGGGCCGCCCTGCTCGCGGGCCGGACGGCCCGATGCGACGGTGACGGTGGCGGGGGAGAGGGCGGGTGACGGGAACTCGTGGCTCACGGCAGCAGGTTACGACCCCGACGGGTACCCCGGTGACAGGCGAGGCGCCGCAGCGGGTGACGCGCCAGGTAGGGTCGTGGCCGATGAACGCGACGCCGAACACCCCTGCCTCGTCCGACGTGCCGACCGACCCGACGTCGGACGACGGCGCGCAGTGGGTGCTCACGACGCACCGGCCGCGCGTCATGGTGCTGTTCGGGGGACGGTCGGGGGAGCACGCGATCAGCTGCGCGACCGCCGGGGGCGTCCTGCGCGCGCTCGACCGTGAGCGGTACGACGTGCTGGCGGTCGGCATCACGCCGACGGGCCGCTGGGTGCTGGCCGACGACGACCCGGACCGGTGGGCCATCACCGACGGCGAGCTGCCGCAGGTCGAGGACACCACCGCGCACGTGCTCCTGCCGCAGGCGGTCGACGACCGCGACGTGCAGGTGCTGGTGCCGGGCGAGCTGGCGCGCGCGCTGGGCCCCGTCGACGTCGTCTTCCCGCTGCTGCACGGGCCGTTCGGCGAGGACGGCACCCTGCAGGGGATGCTCGAGCTCGCCGACGTCCGGTACGTCGGCGCCGGCGTGCTCGCGTCCGCCGTGGGCATGGACAAGCACATGATGAAGCTGGTGCTGGCCGGGCACGGGCTGCCCGTCGGGCCGTTCGTGGTGCTGGCTCCCGGTGAGTACGACCAGGACCCCGCCGCCGCGTCGGCCAAGATCAAGCCGCTCGGCCTGCCGTTGTTCGTCAAGCCCGCGCGTGCGGGCTCGAGCCTGGGCATCTCGCGGGTCGACGACCTGGCCGACCTGCCGGCCGCGGTCGCCGCTGCCGCGCAGCACGACCCCAAGATCGTGGTCGAGGCCGGCATCGAGGGCCGCGAGATCGAGTGCGGCGTCCTGGGTGGGCACGACGGGCAGCGCGCCCGCGCCTCGCTGCCCGGTGAGATCATCGTCACGGGCGACGAGCACGACTTCTACGACTTCGAGGCCAAGTACCTCGACGAGGGCGGCGTGTCGCTCGTGTGCCCGGCCGACCTGCCCGACGACGTCGTCGCGCAGGTGCGTGACGTGGCCGTCCGCACGTTCGAGGCGGTCGGCTGCGAGGGTCTGGCACGCGTGGACGTCTTCGTGACGCCCGACGGCGACGTGGTGGTCAACGAGATCAACACCATGCCGGGCTTCACGCCGTTCTCCATGTACCCGCGCATGTGGCAGGCCAGCGGGCTCGAGTACGGCGACCTGGTCGACGAGCTGGTCCAGCTGGCCCTGCACCGGCCGACGGGCCTGCGCTGACACAGCCTCAGAGGCAGGAGCGCTGCTTGTCCGTCCGCGAGACGGCGGCGCCCAGGTCGATAAGCAACGACGTGGAGTGCTGCTTGCGGACCGACTCCGGGACCTCGACCTCGACGGCGGGGACGCGCCCGTAGGTGACGAACGTCGCAGGCCCGTCCTCGGTGTCCGAGTCGCCCTGCGTGATGACCCAGTCGACGCTGGTGCCGTTCGACCCCTCGACCGTGGTGCAGCGGTCGGTCGTGGGGGCCAGCGGTTCCACGCCGCAGCGCAGCACGATGGCGGAACCCGGCTCGCCCCACGCCGTCGTCGCCTGGGCGTTCGTGTCGTGCCTGGCGAGCCCGCTGAGCTCGTCGGGCGTCGCCAGGACCACGTCCGCGCAGACGGGGTCGGTGGCGTGCGGCGCCGCGGTGGTCGGGACGGTCTGCGCGCACCCGGCGAGCCCGAGCGCCGTCGCGGCCAGGATCACGGCCGTTGCTCGTCTGCGCACCCGACCACGGTATCCCGGGCCGGGTCCCGCGCCGGACCGGCAGCGCTGTGACGCTCGTCGTCACCGCCCGCAGCGCCTCGACTAGCGTGACGTCCGTGAACCACGAGCCCGTCGTCGCGGACCTGTCCGAGCAGGAGCTCCTGGCCCGGATCTTCCCGCTGCTGCCCCCGGGGGACGCGACGATCGTCGCGCCGGGCGACGACGCGGCGGTCGTGCGTGCGGGGGACGGCCGGTTCGTCGTGACGACCGACGTCCTGGTCGAGGACCGGCACTTCCGGCGGGCCTGGTCGTCGGGCGTGGACGTCGGCGCGCGCGCGGCCGTGCAGAACCTGGCCGACGTCGCGGCGATGGGGGCCCGGCCGACGTCGGTCGTGGTCGCGCTGGTGCTGCCGGGTGACCTCGAGGTGACCTGGGTCGAGGGGTTCGCCCGCGGGCTCGCGCAGGTCTGTGCGCCCCTGGGGGTAGGGGTCGTGGGCGGCGACCTGTCCGGTGGTCCGCTCGTGGTCGCGTCCGTCGCGGCGCACGGCGACCTCGAGGGTCGAGCGCCCGTGCTGCGGTCGGGGGCGCGCCCGGGCGACGTCGTCGCGCACGCCGGCACGCTGGGCCGGTCGGCGGCCGGGCTCGCGCTGCTGGCCGCGGGCCGGGCAGGGCCCGACGACGAGGCGCTGGTGGCCACCTACCGACGCCCGGTGTCCCCGCTGGCCTCCGGGCCGGAAGCGGCGCGGGCGGGGGCGACCGCGATGCTCGACGTCTCCGACGGCCTGCTGCGCGACGCGGGCCGGCTCGCCGCCGCGAGCGGTGTGGTCGTGGAGCTCGACGACCCCGCACGCACGCTGCACGCGGACCACGCGGCCGTCGCCGGCGTCGCCGACAGGCTCGGACGTGACCCGTGGGACTGGGTGCTCGCCGGCGGTGAGGACCACGGCCTCCTGGCGACGTTCCCCGCGGGCACGGACCTGCCGCCCGGGTTTCGCGTGCTCGGGCGTGTGCGCGAGCCGCGCGGCGAGCAGCCGGGCGTCCGGGTCGACGGCCGGCACCCGACCGAGCGACCCGGCTGGGACCACTTCGCCGGATGAGCGCGGTGCGGCGTCAGTTGCGCCGGTACCGCACCTCGAGCAGCTCGGCGCCGCCCACCTCGTCGTAGCGCTCGACGCCGTCGGCCTGGAAGCCGTGGCGGCGGTAGAAGTGGCGGGCCCGGTCGTTGTCGGCCAGCACCCACAGCGTCAGGTGCGTCGACTCGCCCGTCTCGCTGATCACGGTGCGCATGAGCTCGCGCGCGACGCCGTGCCCCCAGATGCCGGGGTCGAGGTAGATCGAGTAGATCTCCCGGTCCGCGCGCCGTGCGTCCTCGTCGCGGCTGGGACCGACGGAGACGAAACCGACGAGGCGCTGGTTCGCCGACGCGATCCACGTCGTGACACCGTCCTGCGGCCCTCGTTCCAGGTGCTGCTTCCAGCGACGCCCCCAGTCCTGGGCGTCCAGTCCGGCGAGGTGGTCGGCGGGCACGATGTCCGCGTAGGCCTCCTGCCAGGAGCGCACGTGGACCTGGGCGATGGCGTCGGCGTCCTGAGGTGCGGCGACCCGGATCGTCACCTCGTCGAGCTGCTCGGTCATGGACCTCACGATGCCACATCGGACAGACATGACGAAGGCCCGCAAGATGAACCTTGCGGGCCTTCGTCGAAGCGTCCGGTGATCAGACCGCGCGCTGCACCTTGCCGGCCTTCAGGCACGAGGTGCACACGTTGAGGCGCTTGGGCGTACCCGCGACGACGGCACGCACGCGCTGGATGTTCGGGTTCCAGCGCCGCTTCGTGCGCACGTGCGAGTGCGAGATGCTGTGCCCGAAGCTCGGGCCCTTGGCGCAGACGTCGCAGTTGGCAGCCACGGTCTTCTCCTGTTTGTCTCTCGGTCCGGGACCGAGGGGTCGGTCCCGATGCATACGGTCACGCCGCGGACGGCGAAGCTTGTTCCGGGCGCGCACGCCGAGGGCCGTAGTCCGGGATCTCGTGATGGATCCTGTGATCGGATGCGGGCCGAGCAGACGATGTCCGCGCGCCTCAGGTACCCGAAGTCCTCCGGGCAACCGGTCAAGACTAGCCCATGGCCCCTCGGCACCCCAAATGTCGGTGGGATGAGGCAAGGTGTGGGGCGGGATCGGTGGGAGTGAGATCGGGTGTGAGAGCGGAGCGCATGGGCGATCGCAGGGAGAACGACGACGAGCGCGTCGTCGGCGGCCAGGTCGACGCGGGCGTGGTGCGTGCCTGGGTGCACGGGGCGCTCGGCGGTCTTCGAGCCGCACGCGAGCGCATCGACGCCGTGAACGTCTTCCCGGTGGCGGACTCCGACACCGGCACCAACGTGCTGCTGACCGTCACCGGCGGCGTCGAGCTCGCGGACCAGGAGCCCGCGGACGCGACCGCCGGCGCGGTCGCTTCCGCCTTCGCTCGAGGCGCGATGCTCGCGGCCCGCGGCAACTCGGGGATCATCGTCAGCCAGTACCTGGCGGGCCTGGCGCGGCGGCTCGACGACGGCGCGGCCCCGGCTGACGTCGCGGCCGCGCTCGTGCACGCCGCACGAGCGGCGCGCCAGTCCATGACCGACCCGCAGGAGGGCACGGTGCTGACCGTGGCGGACGTCGTCGCGCAGGCGGCGACGACGGCTGCGGACGCGGGCGCGGACGTGGCGTCGCTCCTGGCCCAGGTGGTGGACGACGCACACCGGTCGCTGGCCACCGTGAGCGCGACCCACCCCGTGCTGCGGCGTGCGCACGTGCTCGACGCGGGCGCGTGCGCACTGCTGGTGGTCCTCGGTGCGCTGGCGCGTGCCGCCGCCGGCGAGCAGGACGCCGCGCCGGACGTCGACTGGCTACCCGTGACGGCGGCGTCCGCCGGCGGCACGGAGACGCTGGTCGGGGGGTCGTTCGAGGTCATGGCGCTGGTGCGCGGCGGCAGCCAGGACCTGGGTTCGGCGCTGCGACAGGGGCTGGCCGGTGTGGGTGACTCGGTCGCGGTGGTGGGTGCGGACGGCTGGTGGCACGTGCACGTGCACACCGACGACCCGGCGGCGGCGATCGGCGTCTGTGCCCCGGGGCGGCGCGAGCAGGTCGTCGTGCGTGCGCTGGAGAGCCCGCACGGGCAGGGCGCCGCGGCGGCGGACGACGGCGGGTGGGGGCTCGTGGTCTGCACGGCGGCACCCGCCCTGTCGCCCTGGTTCGCGGCGGCCGGGGCCGTCGCGGTCGTCGCGTGCCCCGAGGCGCCCGTCACGGCCGAGCACGTCCTGCGGGCGATCACCGACACGGGAGCACCGCGTACGGTCCTCGTCGACGGCGCGGGCCTGGACGAGGGCGAGCTCGCGGCCGTGCGGGCAGCGCGTGGCGACAGCGTGACGGTCCTGCCGGCGGGCGACGACGTCCGGGCAGTCGTCGCGACGCTCGCCGTGGTCGGCTCGGTGGCGGGACGGCCCGACGACGCCGGCGCCGCGGCCCTGGCGCGCGTGCGGGCGGTCGAGCTCGAGGACGTGGCGGGCCTGCCGGCCCGAGCGGCCGAGCTGGCCGGTGACGGCGAGAGCGTCACGGTGCTGCACCGCGACCCGCTCGGCGACGACGACCGGCGCGAGTTCGAACGCCTGGCGGGCGGGCTCGAGGTCACCTTCGTCGGTCCCGCCGGCCGCGGTCCCGCTCTCACCGTGGCCAGGGACTGAGCGGTGGCCGTCCCCCGCGACGTCGGTTACGAGGACCGCGTCGAGCACGCATCGGCGCTCGACGCGCCCGTGGGCAGCCTCGCGCCACGCATCGGGCCGTCGTTCGAGGCGCTGGGCCTGCGCACGGCGGGCGACGTGGCGCGGTACTACCCGCGCCGGTACGCCGACCCCAGCACGCTGACCGACATCGCGGGGCTCGTGGTGGGGGAGACGGTCTCGGTCGTCGCCGAGGTGCGCCGGTCCGGCATCAAGCACGCGCGCGGCACGGGCGACCCGCGCGTCGAGGCGGAGATCACCGACGGGCGGCGGTCGCTGCGCCTCACGTTCTTCGTCAAGCGTGAGTACGTGGCCAAGAAGATGGCCGAGGAGATGCACCCGGGCCGGCGGGGGCTGTTCACGGGGAAGGTCTCGGTGTTCCGCGACCAGGCCCAGCTCACCAACCCCCAGGTGTCCTGGTTCGACGGCGACGACGAGACCGAGGAACGCTCGCAGGTCGAGGTCGGGTGGCCCACGCCGATCTACAGCGCCACGGCCAAGCTGCCCTCGGACAAGATCCGCGGTGTGGCGCGGCTCGTCGTCGAGCCCCTGCGCGACGACGAGGTCGACGACCCGGTGCCCGCGCAGGTGCGTGAGCGGCGGGGGCTCGGCTCCCTGCGGCAGGCGCTGTACGACGTGCACGTGCCCCGCACGGAGCAGGACTGGCGCAGCGCGCGGCACCGGCTGCGGTACGAGGAGGCGTTCGTCCTGCAGGCCGAGCTGGCCCGCCGCCGGGCCCGTGCTGCTGCGGAACCCGCCACCGCCCGCCCGGCGACGTCCGGTGGCCTGCTGGACGCGTTCGACGCCCGCCTGCCCTTCGCCCTGACGGACGGCCAGCGTCGCGTCGGCGCCGAGCTCGCCGACGAGCTCGCGCGGTCCGTGCCGATGCAGCGGCTCCTGCAGGGCGAGGTCGGCTCGGGCAAGACCGTCGTCGCGCTGCGCGCGATGCTGCAGGTCGTCGACGCCGGTGGGCAGGCCGCGCTGCTGGCCCCCACCGAGGTGCTCGCGGCGCAGCACGCGCGTTCGCTGCGACGCCTGCTGGGCGACCTCGCGGAGGGCGGCATGCTGGGCGGCGCCGAGATCGGGACCCGTGTCGCGCTGCTGACCGGCTCGCTCGCGGCGTCCGCGCGGCGCGAGGCGCTGCTGGACGCCGCCGGGGGTGCCGCGGGCATCGTCGTCGGGACGCACGCGCTGCTCTCGGCGAACGTCCAGTTCGCCGACCTGGGCCTGGTGGTCGTCGACGAGCAGCACAAGTTCGGCGTCGAGCAGCGCGACACCCTGCGGGCGAAGGCGGCCACCGCGCCCCACCTGCTGGTGATGACCGCGACGCCCATCCCGCGAACCGTCGCCATGACGGTGTTCGGTGACCTCGAGACCTCCGTCCTCGACGAGGTCCCCGCCGGGCGCAGCGGCGTGGTCACGCACGTCGTGCCCGCCGGCAAGCCCGCCTGGGTGGCGCGCACGTGGACGCGCGTGCGTGAGGAGGTCGCCGCGGGCGGGCGGGCGTACGTGGTGTGCGCGCGGATCGAGGGCGACGACGGCGACGGCGCGGACCTCGTGGCTGCGCAGCCTGCGACGCTGGGGGACGACGGCGCGGCGGCCCGGCGCCCGCTGCGGGCCGTGGTCGAGGTGGCCGACGAGCTGCGGGCGCTGCCCGACCTCGCCGGGATCGGCGTCGGCGTCCTGCACGGACGGCTGGCTGCCGAGGACAAGGAGCGCGCGCTCGCGGACTTCGCCTCGGGCGTGACGCCCGTCCTGGTCTCGACGACGGTCGTCGAGGTCGGCGTCGACGTGCCGGAGGCGACCGTGATGGTCATCCTCGACGCCGACCGGTTCGGCGTCTCGCAGCTCCACCAGCTGCGCGGACGCATCGGTCGCGGGTCGGCGCCCGGCGTCTGCCTGCTGGTGAGCGGGGCGCTGCCGGGGACACCGGCGGACGATCGGGTGAACCACGTCGCCGCCACGCACGACGGTTTCGAGCTCGCGGCTTTCGACCTGGAGCAGCGCGGCGAGGGTGACGTGCTGGGTGCCTCCCAGTGGGGCTCGGCGAGCTCCCTGCGGCTCCTGCGGGTGACCCGCGACGGCACGCTCATCGAGCAGGCGCGGGCCGACGCGCGCGAGCTGGTCGAGCAGGACGTCGAGCTGACGGCCTGGCCGGCGCTGCGGGCGGCGATCGACGCCAGGCTCACCGACGAGGCCGAGGAGTTCCTCGACCGGACGTGACGGAGGCGACGCGGAGCGGGCGGGACGCCCGCGTCGTCGTGGGACCGGCGGCGCGACTACCCTGGCGCACGTGTCGAAGCCCACCGTGCGCGCCCAGGACCTGCTCGTCGGCTACGGCGGGGCTCCCGTCTGCGCGCCCGTGAGCTTCACGCTCGCACCCGGCAGGGCCGTGGCGCTCGTCGGCGCCAACGGGTCCGGCAAGTCCACCGTGCTGCGGGCCGTGATCGGGCTGCTGGAGCCGACCAGCGGCTCCTTGCGCGTCCTCGGAGAACCGGTCGACGAGCGTGAGGTCGCGTTCCGCGCGCAGGTGGCGAGCGTGCTCGACGACGACGCCTACTTCCCGGCCCTCACGGTGCACGAGCACCTGTACCTGACCGCGCGCGGGCACGGCGTGCTGGGCGCCGACGCGCTCGTGCGCGAGCTGCTCGAGGAGTTCGGGCTGGCCGAGCACGCGCGCTCGCTGCCCGTCGCGCTGTCGTCGGGCCAGCGGCGCCGGCTGCTGCTCGCCGCCGGTTTCGTGCGCCCGCGCTCGCTCCTGGTCCTCGACGAGCCCGAGCAGCGCCTCGACCGGGCGATGCGCGACCGCCTCGCGGCACGCCTGGTCGAGGAGAAGAAGGCCGGTGGGGCGGTCCTGATGGCCACGCACGACCCGGACCTGGTGCTGGCCGTCGCGGACCGGGCCGTGCACGTGGCCGACGACGTCACGCGGCTGCTCGGCCCCGCCGAGGCCGCAACCCTCATCAGCCGGGAGAACCCGTGAGCGACGCCGACGCCGTGGACCTGGCGGACACCCCGGCCGTGCTGCCGGGCGAGCTCGGCGAGGTGCCGGGGGCCCGCGACATCCGGCGGTACACCACGCAGGCCGCCAACGCCCGGGGCGGGGCGAGCCTCGGCTCGTTGCTGGCAAGCGTCTACTACGCGGTGATCACCATCGCGATCGCGAGCGGGATGGCGCTCGGGTTCGCCCAGGCGCTGCGCGTGTCCCTGCCGCCCACGCCCGAGTCGGACGCCGCCGTCGACCTCAGCCTCCCGACGCTCGTCCTGGTCGTGCTCCTGGGCCTGGTCGGCATCCTCGTGTCGCTCGCCGGGCGGCTCGGGCCGGTCGGTGCCGGTGGCGCCGAGGCGGCCTGGTGGCTCGTGCTTCCCGTGGACAGACGCGGCCTGCTGCGCCCCGCTGCGCGCCGCCTGCCGCTGGTCGCCGCGTTCGTGGCTGCGATCCTCGTCGGCCTCCTCGACGCGGGTCTGCTGGCCGACTCCGGTGCCCGCGTGCTGCACGTCGCCGTCACGTCGGCGCTCGTCGCGGCCGGGATCGTGCTGCTCGCCGCGCTCGCGCAGTCGCGCGGCCTGCGGCGCTCCACGACGGCCCTGGTCGGCGACCTGATCCTGGCCGCGGCGCCTGTCGTGGCCGTCGCGCTGGCGCTGACCGACTGGTCGGTCCACGAGGTGCCGACGTTGCCGTGGTTCGGGGCCGTGGCGGCCGCGCTGCTGGTCGCGGGCGCCGGTGTCCTCGTGGACCGGCGGCTGGGACGCATCCCCACGGCGTCGCTCCGCGAGAGCGGCTCGGTCGCGACTCAGGCTGTCGGCGCCGCCGTCTCGCTCGACTCGCGCGAGCTGGGCCGGGCCCTGACCGACGGCGCCGCCGCCCCTACCCGGCGCCGCCTGTCCCGGCTGCGCACCGCGCGCGGTCCGGCCACGGCGCTCGTCACCGCCGACCTGGCGGTGCTGCGCCGGTCCGCCCGGCACCTGGTGCAGCTCGCGATCGCGGCGATCGTGCCCGTGCTGGTGACCGTCGTCCCCGAGCTCGCGAGCCAGGCCGGGGTCCTGTTCGCCGTCCTGCTGGCGGGCTACGTCGCCATGAGCGCGACGGGCGAGGGGGCGCGTCGTGCGCAGATGGCGCCGATCCTGGACCGGCTGCTGCCGCTGGACGCCAAGACGGTCCGGCGGCTGCGCATGGTGGTCCCGGGGATCGCGATGCTGGTGTGGTCGGTCGTGGCGTTCGGCGCCGTGGGGCGCTGGACCGGCGACGTCGCGGGGTGGCTCGTGCTCGGTGTCGCATCGACACCCGTGTGGGCGGCGGCCGCCGTCCGATCGTCGTACCGGCCTGCGCCGGACTGGGGCGGCGCGCTCGTCTCGACCCCGATGGGCGCGCTGCCCACGGGTGTCGCCGCGGTGCTGGCCCGCGGCCCGGACGTCGTCGTCCTCGGCCTGCTCCCCGTCTGGATCGCCGTGCTGCTTCGGCACGTCTCTCCGACGATGATCCTCATCCAGGCGGGACTGTCCGCGATCGCGGTGACGGTCGCGTCGTCCATCGCCACGGGCTCGCTGATGGAGCGCATGCTCGCGAGCCAGGAGGAGATGGACAAGCAGCGCAAGGCGAACCGATGACGCGCATCGTCGCGGGGTCGGCGGGCGGTCGCGTCCTGGCCGTGCCACGCAAGGGCACGCGGCCGACGAGCGAGCGCGTGCGTGAGGCGCTGTTCTCCCGCCTCGAGCACCTCGATGTCGTCGAGGACGTCCGCGTGCTCGACCTGTACGCCGGTTCCGGCGCGCTCGGCCTCGAGGCCGCGAGCCGCGGGGCGCGGGCCGTCACGCTCGTCGAGGTCGGGCGCGACGCCGCCGAGGTGTGCCGCCGCAACGTCGCCGCCCTGGGGCTGGCGGGTGTCGTCGTCTCGGCGGAACGGGCCGAGCGGTTCGTCGAGCGGCCCGTCGTCGAGCCGTGGGACCTGGTGCTCGTCGACCCGCCGTACGACCTGTCCGAGGACGACCTGGCCGTGGTGCTCGCGGGGCTGGTCGGGGCGCTCGCGCCCGCGGCCGTCGTCGCCGTCGAGCGATCGAGCCGAGCGCCCGAGCCCCGCTGGCCCGACGGTGTCGTCGCGCTGGACCGCCGGTCCTACGGCGAGACGGTGGTCTGGTTCGCAGAGCCGGCACCCGCCTGACGTGGTCGGTGCATCGACGCGAGCACGGGACCTCCTCGAGGTCGTCCGCTCGCGCGCAGCACCTGCACGGCCACGACGCTACGAGGACCCGGCCCGTCCGCTTACGCTGGCCGGGTGACGATCGCCGTGTGCCCTGGCTCCTTCGACCCGCTCACGCGCGGCCACGTCGATGTCGTGCGGCGGGCGCGTGGCATGTTCGACGAGGTCGTGGTCGGCATCGCTCGGAACTCGTCCAAGTCGGCGCTGCTGGGCATCGACGAGCGCGTGGCGTTGGCCCGCACCGCGCTCGCCGGGGTGGACGGCGTGCGGGTCGACGTCGTCGAGGGGCTGCTCGCGGACTTCGTGCGCGAGGTCGGCGCCGATGCGATCGTCAAGGGTCTGCGCGGGGGGGCGGACTTCGACGCCGAGCTGCCCATGGCGCTGATGAACCGGCACCTGACGGGCGTCGAGACCGTGTTCGTCGTGGGGGACCCCGCCCTGGCGCACATCGCGTCGTCGCTGGTCAAGGACGTGGCTCGCTTCGGCGGGTCGATCGACGACCTCGTACCGGACGGCGTCGCGGACGCCGTGCACGAGGCAGTGAGGAGCAAGCGATGACCGAACCGACCACGCGGCCGGAGGGGCTGACGGGTGTCCTGGACGCCCTCGAACAGGCCGTCGCGACGGCTCGGGCGATGCCCATGTCGTCGTCCGTCCTGGTCAACAGAGCCGAGATCCTCGACCTGCTCGACCAGGCGCGTGGCGCCCTGCCCACGCAGCTCAGCGCGGCCGACGAGGTGCTGGCCGACGCGGACGCCGCGCGCGCAGCGGCTCGCGCGGACGCCGACGAGATCCTGGCGACGGCTCGCGCCGAGGCCGAGCGGCTGGTCGGGCAGGAGGCCGTCGTCGAGGCCGCGCAGGAACGCGCGGCACAGGTGACGGCCACCGCCCAGGAGACCGCGGAGACGTTGCGCCGCGACGCCGACGACTACTGCGACCGCCGCCTGGCCGACTTCGAGATCGACCTCGGCAAGATCGTCGCGCAGGTCCAGGCGGGTCGGGCCAAGCTGGCCGGTCGACTGGGGGACGAGGCGGCGGAGGCCTGAGCGAGCGCGCTCGAGCGCCCTCGAGCAGGGCGAAGGTCACATCGCGAGATTTGGGCGCCGCCCTGCGGTGCCGTAGTGTTGTCGGTTGGTCCTGCCGGTCATGGCACGGACCGAGATCAACGAGGGGACCCGGACGTGCAGCGCCCTGCCCACCTCGATCCCCGTTCGCCGTTCGTGCTCGATACCCACGAGCTCGGCCGACGTCCGGGATCGACGAGGACCGTGCAGCGCACCGTCGGCGCCCCCGAGGATCTCGGGACGGACGTGATCGGCATCCCCACCGGGACCGACGTCGAGCTGGATCTGCGGCTCGAGGCGGTCATGGAGGGGGTCCTGGTCTCCGGTTCCGTTCGCGGGCGGGCGATCGGGGAGTGCGTGCGCTGCCTGGGTGAGGTCGTCGAGGATGTCGACGTCTTCCTCACGGAGCTGTACGTCTACCCCGAGCGTGCTGCCGTTGCGGCGGAGGACGGCGACGAGGACGAGGACGTGCGTGAGCTGGAGGGCGACCTCGTCGACCTCGAGCCCGCGCTGCGGGACACGGTCGTGCCGGCTTTGCCGTTCCGGCCGTTGTGCTCGCCCGACTGCCAGGGTCTGTGCTCCGAGTGCGGAGCCCGCCTGGCGGACGACCCAGACCATTCGCATGAGATCCTTGACCCGCGCTGGTCCGCACTGAGCGGACTGGCGGGCATGCAAGACGAGACGAAAGAGAGCTAGCCGTGGCGGTTCCGAAGCGCAAGATGTCGCGCAGCAACACCCGTGCGCGTCGCTCGCAGTGGAAGACCACTGCCACGACGCTGACCTCCTGCCCGCAGTGCAAGGCCGACAAGAAGCCCCACACGGCGTGCCCGTCGTGCGGTGCCTACAACGGTCGCACCTACGCCCAGGCAGTGCGTACCGAGCTCGCGGGCTGACACCTGCATGACCGCTCGTGACGCCGAGGCGCCCCAGGGCGCCGGCGCGAGCGAACTTCTCGAGAAGCTCGGGGTCCATCTGGACCCCGAGCTTCTCGTGCTCGCCCTGACCCACCGGTCGTTCGCGCACGAGGCCGGTGGCATCCCGACGAACGAGCGGCTCGAGTTCCTGGGCGACACCGTGCTCGGCCTCGTCGTGACGGAGTCGCTGTACCGGACGCACGCAGACGAGCCGGAGGGCGCGCTCGCGAAGATGCGCGCGGCCACCGTCTCCCAGCGGGCGCTCGCGATCGTCGCGCGGGACCTCGACCTCGGCTCGTACGTGCTGCTCGGCAAGGGCGAGATCGCCACGGGCGGCGCGGACAAGGACTCGATCCTGTCCGACACGCTCGAGGCGCTGTTCGGTGCGATCTACCTCTCGCACGGTCTCGAGGTCGCGCGCGGGGTCGTCGAGCGCCTCGTCGGCCCGTCCCTGGTGCGCGCTGCGGACCTGGGCGCCGGGCTCGACTGGAAGACGTCGCTGCAGGAGCTCGCCGCCGAGCTCGAGCTCGGCGCACCGCACTACGAGGTCACGGGCGAGGGCCCGGACCACGCCCGTACCTTCACGGCGCACGCCGTGGTGGGTGGCGAGGCCCGCGGCTCCGGGATAGGGACGGCCAAGAAGGTGGCCGAGCAGCAGGCGGCGGAGGCGGCGTACACGGCGCTCGAGCCGCTGCGGGCCGCGCGTCCCGCGTCGGCCTGACGGGTGCCTGAGCTCCCCGAGGTCGAGACCGTCCGCGACGGGCTGGCCCGGCACGTGCTGGGTCGCACGGTCACGCGCGTCGAGGTGCGGCGCGACTACAGCGTGCGCCGGCACGAGGGCGGTCCGCTGGACTTCGTCGGGCGCCTCACCGGGCGTGCGTTCGAGGCGGCCGTGCGGCGCGGGAAGTTCTGCTGGTTGCTGCTGGGCGACGACGAGGCGCTGCTCGCGCACCTCGCGATGAGCGGGCAGCTGCTGGTGCGGGCATCGGCCGACGACGGACGCGACCACCCGCACCTGCGCGTGCGGATGGTGCTCGACGACGGGGGAGCGCTCGATTTCGTCGACCAGCGCACGTTCGGGCACCTCAGCGTCCAGGAGCTCGTCGCGACGCCCGACGGCCTGCCGGGTGGGGCCGGGTCCTCGCTGGCGGCCGTCCCCGGACCGGTCGCGCACATCGCGCGTGATCTGCTGGATCCGGCGCTCGACGTCGAGGCGCTGGTGGCGGCCCTGCGTGCACGCCGGACCGGCGTGAAGCGGGCGCTCCTCGACCAGACCCTCGTCTCAGGCATCGGCAACATCTACGCCGACGAGAGCCTGTGGCGGGCCCGGCTGCACTTCGCGCGCCCGACCGACACCCTCACCCGCCCCGAGGCGCGGCGCGTGCTCGCCGCCGCGCACGAGGTCATGTCCGAGGCGCTCGTGCAGGGCGGGACCAGCTTCGACGCGCTCTACGTGAACGTCAACGGTGCGTCGGGGTACTTCGACCGGTCGCTGTCCGTCTACGGGCAGGCGGGCCGGCCGTGCCCGCGGTGCGGGACCCCCGTCCGGCGTGACGAGTTCATGAACCGCTCGTCGTACACGTGCCCGCGCTGCCAGCCGCGCCCACGCAACGGTCGCTGGTAGCTCAGCGCTCCACGACGTTGCGCAGCGGCGCGCCGGCCAGGAACGCGGCGAGGTTCTGCTCGAGCAGCGCGCCGGCGCCCAGCGGCCGCCCGCCCGCGGCGTGCGGGCTGACCAGGATGTTCGGCTCGTCCCACAGCGGCGAGTTGGCCGCGAGCGGTTCGCGGTCGAAGACGTCGAGCGCGGCGCCGGCGAGCTGGCCCGCCCGGACCGCCGCCAGCAGGGCGTCCTGGTCCAGCGTCGCGCCCCGGCCCACGTTCACCACCCACGCCCGCCGGGGCAGCAGCCGCAGCACGTCCGCGTCGACCGCGTGCCGGGTCGCCGGCGTGTCGGGCAGCAGGCTGATGAGCACGTCGGCCTGGGCGAGGACCTCCGGCAGGTCGTCGGGCGTGACGACGCGGTAGCCGTCCCGCGTGCCGGGCGTCGTCGCGACGCCCGTGACCTGGGCACCCAGCGCCGTCAGCAGCGGGGCCAGCCGCGCCGCGATCGAGCCGAAGCCCCAGATCACGACGCGCGCGCCGGCCAGCGAGCGGAAGTCCGAGGGCCGCACCGGCTGGATGCCGCCCAGCTCGCCGGCCCAGCGGTGCTCCTGCTGCGCGCGGAAGAGGTCAGGCAGTCGTCGGGCGCACGCGAGGACGAGCGCGAGCGTGTGCTCCGCGACCGGTCCGTCGTGCAGCCCCCGGCCCGACGTGATCGTCACGTCGGGGTCGAAACCGGCGTCGAGGATCGTGTCCACCCCGGCCGACAGCGCGGCAACCCAGCGCAGGTGGGTCAGGCGCGCCGCGGCGTCCCGCAGCGCCCGCCGCCCGCTGCCCCAGACCACGAGCACCTGCGCGCCGACGTCGGGGACCGCGCCGCTCGGGTCGTACCGCACCTCGCTGACTCCGTCGGGGAGTGTGAGGTCGTCGTCGAGCGTGGTGGGGACGAGGATGGTGGTCATACGTCGATACGATGCCACGGTGTCCACCGTCAGCGCGCATGGCCAGGGTCCCGTCAGCGTCATGATCATCGACGACCACGAGGTGGTCCGTCGGGGGATCGCCGAGGTCGTCGAACGCGCGGACGGGATGACCGTCGTCGCCGAGGCCGGTACGGTCGCGGACGGCGTGCGCCGCGCCGAGCTCGTCCGCCCGCAGGTCCTGCTGGTCGACCTGCAGCTGCCGGACGGGACGGGCATCGACGTCCTGCGGCGGCTGCGCGAGATCCTGCCGGAGGCCCGCGCGATCGTCCTCACCTCGTTCGACGACGACGACGCGCTCGCCGCCGCTCTCGAGGCCGGGGCGGCCGCCTACCTGCTCAAGTCGGTGCGCGGCGCTGAGATCACGGACGTCATCAAGGCGGTCGCGGCCGGGCGCGCCCTGCTCGACGAGCGGACCGTCACGCGTCGTCGTGCCGGCCACGACGACCCGACCGAGAACCTCACGCCCAGCGAGCTGCGCGTGCTCGACCTCATCGGCGAGGGCTTGTCCAACCGCGAGATCGCGGAGCGCCTGGGCGTCGCCGAGAAGACGGTGAAGAACCACATCACCTCGCTGCTGGCGAAGATGGGTCTCCAACGCCGCACCCAGGTGGCCGCGTGGGTGGCAGGCCACAAGCGCCAAGCCTGGCGCACGGACCCCACCCACTGACATCGTTCTGCTCCAGCTCCGTCATCGAGACAGACCTTTGCGGGCGAGGTAGACCCTTGCCGACGCCTGTTTCACCCGCAAAGGTCTGTCTCGGTGCCCTGTTCACCACCGCAGCTCGCGACGTGGCCTCATGCCGAGCGTCGCCGCGGGAGGGAGCGCCTGACGCATACGTGATTCGAACGCTCCCGGGACGCGGAGGTCGTCGTTGGTCACGTGGGTGACCCCCCAACCCTCCTCGACGAGCGCGTCGTGGCGCCGCTTCTCCGCCATGAACGTCTCCGCCGGCCGCGCGTCGTACTTGATACGGCCGTCGTACTCGACGAGGACCTTCCACTCGGGCCAGCCCAGGTCGCCCCAGAAGACCCCCAGACGCGTCGGTACCCTGACCTGCGTCGTCGGCACAGGGAAGCCCGCACGCAGCAGGCGATACCGACAGATCGACTCCGGCGCAGACTCCGCACCGTCGTCGGCGTAGCGCAGCGTCGCGAGCGCCCTGGCGTGCCCGCGGCCGCCGCGCCGAGCGCGTGAAGCCAGCTCGTCGACCGTCAGCCCCGCACTCAGGGCTGCGTCGGCGACGACGAGCGCATCCGGGGCTTTCATGCTGGTCAGGCAGTCCCAGACCGTACGGCCGAGCGTCGTGGCCGGCAGGCCCGCGACGGTCGCGCGGTCCTCCACGGGTGGGAGCGGGGTGTGCCGCGTGACGGGGCTGGATCCGGCGCCGTGCGGTGGGGTGGCCTGATAGAGCGACGGCCTGAAGTCGGTTCTGCTCAATGCCAGCCCGTGCAGGAGAGCCGCAGAGTGGTGACTGAAGCAGTGCTCGGTGCGTATCAGGTGGTGAGTGGCGACCAGGTGCGCCAACGCCAGATCGGCTGGTGCCTCGTCGGGCTGCACCCGGAGGTACGCGCCGCGGCGCAGGTGCATGACCGAGCCGGATGCCAGCATCCGCGCGAGCTCCTCGGGCGCGTAGTCACGCGCGAGAAGAAGCGCGGGCGCTGCGGCGGGCGGGCGGAGCAGTGACCGTGCACCGGGTCGACGGGCCATGGGCGCACAGTGCCCGACCGGACCGCGTCCATGGGGACTGGGCGGGCGATCTGTGGACAACCTGTCCGGGCAACGAGCCCGCGGCCGAACCTCGAGCGGCAGAGCCACGTGCTCGGCTGGTGATTGAGATAGACCCTTCCGGGTGAGACAGACCGTTGCAGAGGTCTGTCTCACCCGCAGAGGTCTGTCTCGGTGGAGGGTGGGGAGTCAGGTCAGGGCGGCTGCGGTGGGATCCTGGTGGCGGAGGCGGTCGGCGACCTCCTGGACCAGCTCCTCCGTCTCCGGCTCGCCCTCGCCCCACTGGCCGACGACCTCGCGCAGCTGGCGCCGCTCGTTCTCGCGCAGCTCCTCGGCGATCGCGTCGCCTGCCGGGGTGGGGGTCGCGACGTCGTCCGTGAGCACGATCAGCCCGCGGTCGACGAGCTCGCCGGCGACCTCACGGATGCGCTCGATCGGCACGTGCGAGCGGTCGTGCATGACGGCCAGGGGCCGGGACCGTTCGCCGCTGACGCGGCTGAGCATCCAGCACTGGCCGGGCGTCAGGTCGATGTCGAGGTCGCGGTTGAGCAGGCCGTACGCCTTGAGGGGGTCCTGGCTGCCGACCTCCCGCCAGAGCATGAGCCTCAGCTCCTCGTAGGACGAGCGTCCGCCAGGTGCGCCGAACGCCTCGCTCGGCTCCGGAGTCGTCGCCCCCGTGCGCAAGGTGACCTCGGGGATGAGGAACGTCAGCACGAACGTCAGGACGCCGACCGGCACCGCCCACAGGAAGATCGTGTGGATGGAGTCGGAGTAGCCGTCGAGGAACCAGTTGATGACGTCGGGCCCGCACGCCCCGATGTTCTCGGAGGTCTGGGACAGCACGTCGGCGGAGCAACCTGGTGCGGCTGCGCCGGCGGGCGGGTTCTGGGCCAACGTCGAGCTCAGGTGGGAGTTGAAGACCGTGCCGAACACCGCGACGCCCACGCTGCTGCCGATGGTGCGGAAGAACGTGGCGCCGCTGGTCGCGGTCCCGAGGTCGCGGTACTCGACGGCGTTCTGCACGGCGAGGATCAGCACCTGCATGACGAGGCCCAGCCCGGCTCCCAGCACGAACATCGAGGCACCCGACTGGAGCGACGTGGTCTCACGACCCATGAGCGAGAGCAGGTACAGCCCGACCGTGAAGACGGCGCTGCCGACGATCGGGTAGATCTTGTAGCGGCCCGTGCGGCTGATGAGCTGGCCGCTGCCGATCGACGTGAGCAGCAGCCCGACCATCATCGGGATCATCTGCAGGCCCGAGCCCGTGGGCGACGCCCCCTGCACCGCCTGCAGGTACAGCGGCAGGTAGGTGATGGAGCCGAACATCGCGAAGCCGACGACGAAGCCCACGATCGAGCAGGTGACGAACACGCAGTTGCGGAAGAGCCGCAGCGGCATGACGGGCTCGGGGACGCGCGCCTCGACGAACGCGAACGCGGCGATCGCGAGCACCCCGAGGACCGAGAGCCCGATCACCTGGGGCCCTGCCCAGTCCCAGGTGGACCCGCCCAGGCTCGTGACGAGCACGATGCTCGTCGCCACGGTCGCCAGCAGCGTGATGCCGATGTAGTCGATCTTGGGCGACGTGCGTGCCTTCGTCACCGGGAGCACCGCAGTGACGACGACGAGCGCGACGGCACCGATCGGGAGATTGATGTAGAAGACCCAGCGCCAGCCGATCGTGTCGACGAACAACCCGCCCAGCAACGGTCCCGCCACGCTCGACAGCCCGAAGACGGCGCCGAACGCCCCCTGGTACCGGCCGCGGTCCCGGGGCGGGACGACGTCGGCGATGATCGCCTGCGCGAGCACCATGAGACCGCCGCCGCCGACGCCCTGCACCGCCCGCCACGCGATGAGCTGGCCCATGTTCTGCGAGGTGCCCGAGAGCGCGGAGCCCACCAGGAAGATGACGATGCACGTGATGAACAGCGTCTTGCGGCCATAGAGGTCGCCGAGCTTGCCCCACAGCGGCGTGGTGATGGTGGATGCCAGCATGTAGGACGTGACGACCCACGACAGGTGCTCGGCGCCGCCCAGGTCGCTCACGATCTTGGGCAGGGCCGTCGCGACGATCGTCTGGTCGAGAGCCGCCAGCAGCATCGCGAGCATCAGGCCACCGAAGATGGTCCAGACGGCGCGTTGCGAGAGCTGGGTGGGTGCCTGCGGTTCTGCCTGCGCGGTCATCGAGTTCCCCCGTCTCGTCCCTCGCATCGTCGTGCAGGACAAACCGGGACGCAAGAGGTCAGAGCAGCGGAGCCTGCCAGGTCAGGAGCGTGCCGCGTGCCGTGGGTGCGGCGCCGATCGTGAACGTGCCGCCGTGCTGGCGCGCCCGGGCGGCGAGATTGCCGGTGCCGGACGCGCGGTCGCGACGCGCGGGGATGCCGACGCCGTCGTCGAGCACCTCCACCTGCACACGGCCCACGGGTCCGCGCCCGACGACGTCGACGCGGACGGCGACCGACGCGGCGTGCGCGTGCCGTGCGGCGTTGGCGAGCCCCTCGCGCACGACGGCCACGACGTCGTCGGTCGTGGCGGCGTCGACGCGCTCGTCGAGCAGGTCCTCGTCGAGGCCGTCGTCGGACAGCACCCGCCCGTCGAGCGTCACGACGAGCGACGGCGCGAAGCCCAGCCCCGTCCGGGCGAGCGACGCCTCGCGGCGCAGCCGCTCGACGAGACCCGTCGCGGCGTCGGGGTCGCGCAACGCGTGCACGATCTGGCGGATCTGCTTGACCGACGAGTCCACGTTGTCGAGGGCCTCGTCGAGGATCGTCGTCAGGTCGACCGGAGCGACGCCGTCCGCGGCCCGGCGGCGGACGGTCTCGAGCTGCATGCCGGTGGCGAACAGCTGCTGGATCGCGAGGTCGTGCAGGTCGCGGGCGATGCGGGCTCGCTCGTCGAACAGCGCGGCGATGTCCTGTGCGTGCCTCGCCTCGGCCAGCACGTACGCGAGCGCGGCCTGGCTCGCGAACGTCTCGGCCGTGGTCAGGTCGCGTTCGTCGAACGGCGCCCGGCCGTTGCGGCGCAGCAGGATCAGCACGCCGACGCCGCGGCCCGAGGCCTGCAGCGGTGTGAACATGGCGGGCCCGAACGACCGCATGGCCTCGAGCCGCACGGTGCGCGACCGGGACAACGACGGCGTCTGAAGCCCGCGGCCCTCGCGCATCACCGTCCAGGCGCGGCCCCCCTCGGGCATCTGCTCACCCACCAGACGGTCGGCGTCCTGCCCGTCGGCCAGCTCGATGTACAGCGCCCCGCCCACGCCGGGCAGGGCCAGCGCGGCCGTGTCGGCCCCGGCCACCTCGCGCGCCGTGGCCGCGATGCGTTCCAGGGCCTCCTCCTCGTCGACGCCCTCGAGCAGCATGGTCGCGATGTCCTGACCGGCCTGCAGCCAGTGCTCGCGCCGTGCCGCCTCCGCGTAGAGCTGCGCGTTGGAGACGGCGACGCCCGCGGCGGCGGCCAGCGCGAGCACGATGCGCTCGTCGGCCGGTGTGAACCCCCCGTCCTTCTCCGACAGGTAGAGCTGGCCGAAGACGTGATCCGCGACGCGCACGGATGCTCCCAGGAAGGAGCCCATGGGCGGGTGCTCGGCGGGGAAGCCGCGGAACGCGGGGTGGTCGGTCAGGTCGGCGAGCCGCAGGGCGCCCTCGCGGGGGATGCGGCCCAGGACCCCCTGCGCGTGCGGGGCGTGCCCCATCATCCGTGCCAGGGCCGTGGGGATGCCGGTGTAGACGAACATCGTGGAGGCACCGTGCTGGTCCAGCACGTTGATCGCGCCGTACCGCGCGCCCGTCAGGTCGGCACTGACCTGCACGAACCGGTTGAGCACCGCGGTGAGGTCCAGCTCGCTCGCCACCGCCAGGATCGCCTCGAGCACGTCCTGCAGCGCGTCGCCCGTCACGTGCAAGGGCTCGGCGTCGACCTCGGTGAGCGTTCCGTCCCGGAACGGTGCACCGGGGTGCCGGTCGGGGCTCACGCGTCCTCCGTCTGCTGGGTGCGTTCCTGGGCGAGGTCGTCACGGTAGCGCGCGTCGCGGGCGACGAGGTCGGCGTGCGTCCCGCGTGCCGCGACGCGCCCGCCGTCGAGCCGGATCACCTCGTCGGCCGCGGCGAGCGGCGTGAGGCGGTGGGTCACGACGACGACTCCGCGATCGCGGTGCTCGGTGAGCAGGCGGCGCACCAGCTCGTCGGCGGTCGTGGGGTCGACGTGCTCGGCCGGTTCGTCGACGAGCAGCAGCGGCGCCGGTGCCAGCAGGGCGCGGGCCAGAAGGAGTCGGCGCCGCTCGCCGCCGGACAGCGTGCGGCCGTCGGGGCCCAGCAGCGTCTCGACGCCCTCGGGCAGGCCCGCGAGCCACGTGCCGAGCCCGGCGTGCGCGAGCGCGTCCGCGGCCTCGTCGGGCGTCACATCACCGCGGGCCACACGCAGGTTCTCCAACACCGTGGTGCCGAACACGTAGCCGTCCTCGGCGACGTGCACGACGCTCGCGGCGGGCCGCGCCACCTCGTGGAGATCGGTACCGCCCAACCGCACGGATCCTCCGCCCGCGGGCAGCAGACCCGCGAGCGTCAGCAGCAGGGTCGTCTTGCCCGTGCCGCTGGGGCCGACGACGGCCACCGCGCTGCCGGGGCGCACGTCGAGGTCGAGATCGCGCACGACGGGCGCGGCGCCGTCCCAGCCGGCGACGAGGTCGCGCGCGACGAGGACGGGCTCGGCCGGCGTCAGCCCAGGGACCGGAACCTCGGGCCCGGCGGCGTCGAGCAGCGCGAGGATCCGCGCTGCTGCGGCGCGCGAGCGGTGCACCTGGACGGCAGCGGCGGGCAGGAGGGCGGCTGCCTCGAACGCCGCGAGCGGGGTGAGCACGATGACGGCGAGCTCGACGGGCGCCAGCCGGCCGGCGGTCACCGCGGGGACGCCCGTGAGCAGCGCGGCCAGGACGGCGAGACCGACGGCGGCCTGACCGAGCGCCGCAGCGAGCGCGGCGCTCGGGGCGCCGCGATCGGTCGCCGCGGCCACGGAGCGGTCCGCGGCGCGCAGGACGTCGAGCTCGATGGCGGTGCGGCCGGCCACCGCCAGCGGACCCGCGTCGTCGAGCAGGCCGAGCGCGGTGGCGCTCGAGCGGGCCCGGCCCTCGGCGGCCTCGCGTTCGGTGGTCCGCGACCCCGCGGCGGCCAGCGCGGGCGCGACGACGCCGGCGAGCACCAGGCACGCGGCGAGCGCCAGCCCCGCCGGCGGCCAGAACAGGCTCATCGCGACGGTCGTCCCGACGCCGAGCGCTGCGGCGACCGCGGCGGGCAGCAGACCGCGCACCACGACGTCGCCGACCGCGTCGACGTCCGCGCCCACGCGCGTCAGCAGGTCGCCGCGGCGCACGGCCATCAGCGCGGCCGGCTGCCCCACCGAGAGGCGCGCGTAGAGCATGGTGCGCAGCGTCGTCATGCCCCGCAGCGCGACGTCGTGCGACACCAGTCGCTCGCAGTAGCGCAGCACGCCGCGCCCGATGCCGAACGCCCGCACGGCGACCGTCGCGACGCTGAGGGTGAGCACCGGCGGCATCTGGGACGCCCGCGCGATCAACCAGGCGGCCACGGCGGCCAGCGCCACCGCGCAGCCGAGCGCGGCGGTGCCGAGCGCGACGGCCTGGACGGCTCGGCGCCGGTCGACGTCGAGGAGCGCCACCGCGCGCCGCAACGTCCCACGGGGCGTGGCGCTGCGCGCGTCGTCGTGCAGCCCGTCGGGCACCTCGCCAGGCACGGTCACCGGCCCACCTCCGCGTGGGCCTGGTGCGGGAGGTCGGCGGGCGCCACCACGACGACGTCGTCCGCGCAGGCCAGCAGCGACGCGCGGTGAGCGACGAGCACCACCGCGCGCCCGGCGGCGCGCATGGCACGGACGGTCTCCAGCACCACGCGCTCACCGGCCGCGTCGAGGTGTGCGGTCGGCTCGTCGAGCACGACGAGCGGGGCGGGGGAGAGCAGCGCCCGGGTCAGTGCGACGCGCTGGCGCTGTCCGACGGACAGCCCGTCCCCGCCGCGGCCGAGCGTGGTCGCCCATCCGTCCGGGAGTCCGTCGACGACGGCGTCCAGGCCCGTCACCTCGGCCGCGGCGGCGCGCGCGTCGTCGGCGCCGCCCACCACCTCGAGCAGCGTGCCCGGCTCGAGGACGGGTCGCTGCGGCAGCCAGGTGACCTGCGCCCAGTACGTGGCGCGCGTGACGTCGGCGAGCGCGATGCGGTCGTCGTCGGCGTGCAGCACCACGCCGCCCTCGTCGGGCGCGAGCAGACCCAGCAGCACGTCGACGGCGGTCGACTTCCCACCACCGCTCGGTCCCGTCAGGGCCAGGACACGGCCCGGTCGCACCACGGCGTCCAGCCGGTAGGGGGTCCGGCCCACGCTCACGCCGCGCAGCTCGATCGTCGACGAAGCGAGGTCGGGTGCGACGCGTGTGCCGTCGGGGCGCAGGGGCACGTCGAGGATCGCGAACGCCTGCTCGGCGGCCGCGACGCCGTCGCTCGCCGCGTGGAACTGCGCCCCCACCTGCCGCAACGGGTTGAACACCTCGGGCGCCAGCACCAGCACCGCCAGCCCCGTCACGAGGGACAGCTCGCCCTCCACGAGCCGCAGCCCGATCCCCACCGCGACGAGCGCCACCGACAGCGTGGTCAGCAGCTCGAGCACCATGCCGGACAGGAAGGCGATCCGCAGCGTGCCCATCGTCGCCCGCCGGTGCGCGTCGCCCAGAGCCTGCACCCGCGACGCGGGGCCCCGCTCGCGGCCGAACGCCCGCAGCGTCGGCAGGCCGGCCAACAGGTCGAGGGTCTGGCTGCCGAGGCGGCGCATGGTCGCCAGGCCGCGCTCCGAGCGACCCTGCGTGAGGCGCCCGACGAGCCACATGAAGATCGGCACGAGCGGCAGCACCACCACGAGGATCGCGGCGGAGACCCAGTCGAGGCCGAGGACCACCAGCAGGGTCGCGGGCGTGACGGTGGCGGCCAGCAGCAGCTGCGGCAGGTAGCGCACGAAGTAGGGCTCGAGGTCGTCCAGCCCGCGGGTGGCCAGCGTCGCGACACCGGGCCCCTCCCCGCCGGCGAGCCAGCGCGGGCCGAGTGCCGCGGCGTGCGCGACGACGGCCTCGCGCAGCTCGGCGACCGCGCGGGTCGCGGCGCGGTGGGCGAACCGCTCCTGCACGTAGGTCGTCGCCGCACGCAGGGCGACGACGACCGCCAGCCAGCCGACGAGCGGCGCGATGGTCGCGAGGTCGGCGCCGTCGTGCACCGCACGGCCCAGCGCGTGCGCGAGCAGGACCGCCTGCCCGACGACCAGCGCGGCGGTCACGATGCCGAGCGCGGCCGTGAGCGCGACGTACCCGCGCGCCGCGTGCGCGTGCCGCAGCAGGCGGGGGTCGAGCGGCCTCATGCGGTGGCGGTCCTCACCGCTCCTGGGTGCCCGCGTCGGCCGTCGGTCGCTCGAACGTCAGGCCGATGGACTCGGGGATGTGATCCGCCGAGATGCGCTTGCGGAACACCCAGTACGTCCACCCCTGGTAGAGCAGCACCAGCGGCGTGAGGATCACCGCGACCCAGGTCATGACCGTCAGCGTGTAGTGCGTCGACGACGCGTTGGTGGTGGTCAGCGAGTTGGCGGAGTCGAACGCGGGCATCACGTCCGGGAACAGCGAGCCGAAGATCAGCACGACCGCGGCGACGAGGGTGACGGCCGACGCGACGAAGGCGAGCCCCTCGCGGCGGGTGCGGGTCGCGGCGACGAGCAGCACGAGCGCGACCGCGGCGACCGCGACGGCGGCCCAGGTCCAGCCGCTCTCGCTGTAGGCGACCTGCGCCCAGATCGCCCACGCGGCGGCGACGACGAGCGTCACCGGTGCCAGGCGGGCGCCGAGCCTCGCGGCCCGGTCGCGCACCTCGCCGGCTGACTTCAGCCCCAGGAACACGGCACCGTGCGTGAGGAACAGCAGCGCCGTCGTCGCGCCGCCCAGCAGCGCGAACGGGTTGAGCAGCGCCCAGAAGCCGCCCACGTACTGGTGGTCGGTGTCCAGCTCGACGCCGCGGACGATGTTCGCGAAGGCCACGCCCCACAGCACGGCCGGCACCCAGGACCCGACGATGAGCGCCCGGTCGGCCCAGGCGCGCCACCGGTCGTCGTCGATCTTGCCCCGCCACTCGAACGCGACGACGCGCACGATGAGGGCGAGCAGGATGAGCAGGAGCGGCAGGTAGAAGCCCGAGAACAGCGTCGCGTACCACTCGGGGAACGCCGCGAAGGTCGCGCCGCCGGCGGTCAGCAGCCACACCTCGTTGCCGTCCCACACGGGGCCGATGGTGTTGATCATGACGCGGCGCTCGCGCTCGCGCCCCGGGCCGCGGTGCGGCAGCAGACCCAGCAGCATCCCGACGCCGAAGTCGAATCCCTCGAGCACCAGGTAACCCGTCCACAGGACGGCGATGAGGATGAACCAGACGGTGGTCAGCTCCATGGTCGTCTCCTGTCAGTACGCGAAGGACAGCGGGCGGTCGGCGTCGTCGTCGGTGCGCGCCTCGGGACTGGGGTCCTTCTCCGAGGGGGCGACGCCCTCGATCGTGTAGCGGTGCATGAGGCGGTACCAGACCACCGCGAGCACGCCGTAGAGGAGCGTGAACGCGATGAGGGACGTGAGCACGCCGCCGGCGCCGGGGACCACGGACACGCCGCGGGCCGTGATCAGCCACACGCCGTCCACGCCGGACGGGTCGGGGTTGGGCGCGACGACCCAGGGTTGGCGCCCCATCTCCGTGAAGATCCACCCGAACGACGACGCGAGGAACGGCGTCGCGATGGCGGCGATGCCGAGCGTGCCGAACCACTTCTTGTCCGTCACGCGCCCCTTGCGGGTCAGCCACAGCGCGGCGAGCGCGAGCGCCGCGGACCCGATGCCGAAGCCGATCATGAGGCGGAAGCCCCAGTACGTCACGGTCAGGTCGGGCTGGTAGGAGATCGGGTCGCCGTTCTCGTCGGTGTACCCGTACTTCTGCTCGTACTCGGCCTGCAGATCGTGCACGCCCTGCAGCGTGGCGTTGAAGTCGTCGGTCGCGAGGAAGCTCGTCAGGCCCGGGATCGAGATGAGGTGCTTGACGTTGTCGCAGTCGTTGGACAGGTTCCCGATCGCCAGGATCGAGAAGTCCGCGCCCGAGGTCGTGCTGCACAGCGCCTCGGCGGAGGCCATCTTCATGGGCTGCTGCTTGAACATGAGCTTGGCCTGGGCGTCGCCGGAGATCGCGACCCCGACCCCGCCGACGAGCATCACGATCATGCCCAGCACCACCGCCGGTCGGTAGACGTCCTTCGCGGTTGCGAGGTCGCCCCGCCGCACGAGCTTGACCATCCACCAGGCGCCGATGCCGGCGACGAAGGTGCCGGCCGTCACGAACGCGGCGGTGATGGTGTGCGGGAACGCTGCCAGGACGGTCGGGTTGGTCAGGACGGCGCCGATGTCGTTCATCTCCGCGCGGCCGGTCTTCTCGTTGAAGACCGCGCCCACCGGGTGCTGCATCCACGAGTTCGCGGCCAGGATGAAGTAGGCAGACAGGTTGGTCGCGATCGCGACCGCCCAGATGCACGCGAGATGGATCTTCTTGGGCAGCTTGTCCCAGCCGAAGATCCACAGCCCCAGGAACGTCGACTCGACGAAGAACGCGGCCAGTGCCTCCATGGCCAGCGGTGCCCCGAAGACGTCGCCGACGAACCGCGAGTACTCGCTCCAGGCCATGCCGAACTGGAACTCCTGCACGATGCCCGTGGCCACGCCGATGGCGAAGTTGATGAGCAGGAGCTTGCCGAAGAACTTGGTCAGGCGCAGCCAGCGCTCGTTGCCGGTGCGCACCCACGCCGTCTGCATGATCGCGACCATCGGCGACAGGCCGATCGTCAGCGGCACGAAGATGAAGTGGTAGACGGTGGTGATGCCGAACTGCCAGCGGGACAGGGCGAGTGCGTCCACGAGATCTCCGAGCGGGAGTGCGAGCCGGGAAGTAAGTCCATCCGCGACCGGCGGACCTGGGGGAACGCTAGGACAAGACCCAGTCTGTACCCAGGACCAAGGTCCCGGGTACTGACACGGCGTCGGATCGTTGCGGGAGACGGCCGACGAGACCGTGGACGCGGTGGTGCTCGCGGCGCGAGCGCACGTGATGGGCGGTTGGCGGGCTTCGTGCGGGTCCCTGTGCGATACTGACGACGGTTCGCCAGGCGCCCACACCGTCCGGTAGACCCGTGAGCTCGCAGCATCGCCCGCGTCGCGTGCGCCAGCCGCCGCCCGACAGTTCGTCAGGCCCCCGATCGGGGCCGGGACCGGTCAGGCAGGCGATGGCCCCGGCCAGGTGCAGCAGCCATGACCGACGACTTCCGTCGCCACGTTCCGGCGTGAGCGACGACCGACCCACCACGGGTCACCAGATGTGTGGGTGGTGATTCGTGGTACCCAGGAGCACCTCGCGTGATGTCCGACAACACCTCCGAGTCCGCAGCAACCACGACGGGCGGGGGTGAGACGTCGCCCGCACCGGCGCGCCGTCGTCGCGCCACCCGCGGCGCCGCTGCCCCGGACGCGGTGACCAGCACCTCAGCACCCTCGACCCCGGCACCTTCGCACAGCGGCGCGTCGCAGGCCGACGCGGCCTCGACCGAGGCCGCACCCAAGAAGGCCCCCGCGAAGCGCGCGTCGCGGGCGAAGGCCCCGAAGAGCGAGCCGGTCGACGTGCCCGCGGTCGCGCCGGCGACGGTCGAGGCGTCGGCCCCCGCGCAGGACGCCGCCGGCGAGGACGACCAGCGTCCCCGCCGCACGCGCAGCCGCCGCAAGCCCGCGGATGCCGAGCTGGGCGCGGACGGGGCCGAGCAGGCTCCCGGTTCGCCCGACGTCCCGGCCTCGGACACCGCGCCCGCAGCCGACGAGACGCCCGCCGCGCGCACCAAGGCGCCGCGCAAGCGTGCGACCCGTGCGGCCGCGAGCCCGGACGCGAGCGCCGCGAAGCCGTCGTCCGAGGTGTCGACGCCTGAGCCGAGCGACGCCGACGGCGCTCAGGGGAACGCAGTCGAGACGAACGCAGCCGAGGCGACGGCGGCAGAGCCGAAGAGGGCCCCGGCCAAGCGCCGGCGTGCCAGCTCGCGCCCCGCCGCGGCACCCTTCGAGCCGGTGGTCGACGAGGAGGAGGACGAGACGACGGCTGACGCCGCCGCGGCCCCCGCCCTCGACGTCCTCGCCGAGCTCGCGGGCACGACCGGTTCGACCGCTGCGACGACGGCGGCGGACGCGTCGGCCCCTGCCCCCGCGACCACCGCACCCCGCGGCACGTCGCCGCGGCTCGCCACGACGGCGTTGCTGTTCCAGGCGCCGGACGCCACCGCGACGCGACCGCGTCGACGCCGTGCGACGTCGAGCGCCGGTTCGCCCGAGGCCATCTCCGAGGCGGCGCGCACCGAGCGTGAGCAGGAGGAAGCGCCCTCGTCGAGTGCGAACCAGGCGCAGGACCAGCCGACCGAGAACGAGTCGCGGCCGTCGGGTCGCTCCTCGCGTCGGCGCGGGCGTCGCGGCCGCGGTGGCGAGCCGCCGGCGGCGAGCACGGACGAGCAGGACGCGTCGACCGACGAGGTCGCCGCCGACGCCGACGAGGCCGTCACCGAGGACCAGGTCCTGGACGCCGACGTCGAGCAGGACGCCGCGGGCGAGGACTCCGGTGAGGGCACCGACGCGACGGAGACCGACGAGGACGCGAACGACTCTGCCCCGCGTCGCCGCCGTCGCCGCGGCGGCCGTGGTCGTCGTCGGCCCGACCAGGCGGACGGCTCCACGGACGGCGACGAGACCGACGACGAGCAGGAGCCCGAGCAGGACGAGTCGGGCGACGAGGACGCCGAGGAGGGCGACGGCGGCGAGCAGGGCTCGTCGAGCCGCCGTCGTCGGCGTCGGCGCCGTGGCTCGTCGCGCTCCGGTGACGGGGAGGGCGAGCCGCGCTCGCGCTCGCGCAGCGCCGGCGACGAAGTCACCGCGCTGCGTGGTTCGACGCGGCTCGAGGCCAAGCGTCAGCGCCGCCGCGAGGGGCGCGACGCGGGTCGTCGTCGTCAGATCATCACCGAGGCCGAGTTCCTGGCGCGCCGCGAGTCGGTCGACCGCTCGATGGTCGTGCGCGAGCGTGGCGGGCGCACGCAGATCGCCGTGCTCGAGGACGGGGTGCTCGTCGAGCACTACGTGTCGAACCAGGCGTCCGCGTCGGTCGTCGGGAACGTCTACCTGGGCCGCGTCCAGAACGTGCTGCCCAGCATGGAGGCCGCGTTCGTCGACGTCGGCAAGGGCCGCAACGCCGTGCTCTACGCGGGCGAGGTCAACTGGGACGCCGCTCACGTCGAGGGTGGCAGCGCCCGCCGCATCGAGCAGGCCCTCAAGTCGGGCGACTCGGTGCTCGTGCAGGTGACCAAGGACCCGATCGGGCACAAGGGTGCGCGTCTGACGTCGCAGGTGACGCTCGCGGGCCGCTACCTCGTGTACGTGCCCGGCGGCGGCATGACCGGCATCAGCCGCAAGCTTCCCGACGTGGAGCGCAACCGCCTGAAGAAGATCCTGCGCGAGGTCGTCCCCGAGTCGGCCGGCGTCATCGTGCGCACGGCCGCCGAGGGCGCGTCCGAGGACGAGCTGCGCGCCGACATCGCCCGCCTGCAGTCGCAGTGGGAGGCCATCGAGAAGAAGTCGAAGACCGCGTCCGCGCCCGCCCTGCTGCAGGGCGAGCCGGACATGGCGATCCGCGTGGTCCGCGACATCTTCAACGACGACTTCGGCTCGCTGATCGTCCAGGGCGACGAGGCGTGGTCGACGATCTCGACGTACATCGACGAGCTCGCACCCGACCTGGCGCAGAAGGTCACCAAGTACACCGGGACGGGCGACGTCTTCGCTGCCCACCGGATCGACGAGCAGCTCGCCAAGGGCATGGACCGCAAGGTCTGGCTGCCGTCGGGCGGCTCGCTGGTCATCGACCGCACCGAGGCGATGACGGTCGTCGACGTCAACACGGGAAAGTTCACCGGCTCGGGCGGCACGCTCGAGGAGACGGTCACGCGCAACAACCTGGAGGCGGCCGAGGAGATCGTCCGCCAGCTCCGGCTGCGCGACATCGGCGGCATGATCGTCGTCGACTTCATCGACATGGTGCTCGAGTCCAACCGCGACCTGGTGCTGCGCCGCCTGGTCGAGTGCCTGGGCCGCGACCGCACCAAGCACCAGGTCGCCGAGGTCACGTCGCTCGGCCTGGTCCAGATGACGCGCAAGCGCGTCGGCCAGGGTCTGGTCGAGGCGTTCTCCGAGACGTGCGAGCACTGCCACGGGCGCGGCTTCATCGTGCACGACGAGCCGATCGAGAAGAACGGTCGTCCCGACGCGGGTGCCGCGCAGCCGGCGGCCGACGCGTCGGGTGACGCGAAGCGGTCGCGCCGCAAGCGCGGGGGAGCGGCCAAGGAGCCCGCCACCACGACGCCGCACGCGGGTGTCCCGGTCCTGCCGGAGGCCCGAGAGGCCGTCAAGGCGACGCTCGCGACGATCGCGGCCGCGGCGGCGCACGCGCACGAGCACGACCATGAGCACGACCACGAGCACGGCGGCGAGGCTCACGCTGCGCCGGCGACCGCCGACGTGGCTCCGCGTGACGAGAGCGCGTCGGTCGTCCAGGAGGAGGCCGTCACGGTGCTCCAGGACGAGGTCGACGGGATCGTCGTGGTCGAGGACGAGACCGTCACGGTTGTCGAGGACCACGGTGCGTTCGTCGTGGACGACGACGTCGTCACGCTCGTCGACGACGGCAGCGGTGAGGTCGTCGTGGACGAGCAGGACTCGGTGGTCGTGATCGAGAGCGAGCCCGACGCGCCTCGGGCGCGGGCGACGCTCGATGTCTTCGCCGAGCTCGCGGCACGCGGGGCGCTCGCCCCGTCAGCGGCGGCCGCCGACGCGGGGGCGGACGTCGAGCTCGAGCTCACGCCCGTCGCCGCCGACCTGTTCGAGGCGCACGAGGCCGACGACGCGGACGGTGCCGGCGAGCAGGCCGACGAGCGGTCGGGCGACGATCCGGCGTCCGACGAGAACCCGCAGGGCTGACCGCCCGGGTCCCCGGCGTGGCGTTGGTCACGTCGGGAACACCGGCGGCGCGGACGTGCGCTGTCAGGTTTGACCCTGACGCCGTGGGTCCGTACCCTGGACTGTCGGCGCGTGTAGAACGTGCCGATCACTGTGCCGCCATCGCGGCGCCGATGCGAACCCCGCACACCACCGGTCCAGGCCGGCGGGTCGGGCCGTGCGCAGGCGCCGGGGCCGCACCCCCGAGACAGCAAGCAGTTCGACGAGCAGAGATGAGCAGCAACGTGGTGTACGCGATCGTGAAGGCTGGCGGCCGCCAGGAGAAGGTCGCCGTCGGCGACGTCGTCGTCGTCGACCGCCTCGCCGCGCAGGCCGGCGCCTCGGTCGAGCTGCCGGCGCTGCTCCTCGTCGACGGTGACAAGGTCACCACCGACGCCGCGGCCCTGGCCAAGGTGACGGTGACGGCGGAGGTCGTGCGGGACGAGAAGGGCCCCAAGATCGACATCCTGAAGTACAAGAACAAGACCGGCTACCGCAAGCGCCAGGGTCACCGTCAGCAGCTGACCCGCCTCAAGGTCACCGGCATCAAGTGATGTCGCGGCCACGGTGACGTGGCCAGCCCCCCTTTTCTGAGCAACTCGAGAGCAGGTTCGTCATGGCACACAAGAAGGGCGCGAGCTCCTCGCGCAACGGTCGCGACTCCAACGCGCAGCGCCTGGGCGTGAAGCGCTTCGGTGGCCAGGTCGTCAAGGCCGGCGAGATCATCGTCCGCCAGCGCGGCACCCACTTCCACCCCGGCGTGAACGTCGGCCGTGGCGGCGACGACACGCTGTTCGCGCTGGCCCCCGGTGCGGTCACCTTCGGCACGCGTCGTGGCCGCAAGGTCATCGACATCGTCGGCGTGGACGCCTGACCTCGGGCACAGGGCCTGAGACAGCAAGATCTTCGTACGAAGGGGCGCACCGGTGCGGTGCGCCCCTTCGTCGTGTAGACCATCAGCAGGGGAACCCAAGGAGGTACAGCCGTGGCGACATTCGTCGACCGGGTCGTGCTGCACGCGACCGGCGGTGACGGCGGGCACGGTTGCGCCTCCATCCACCGCGAGAAGTTCAAGCCCCTGGCGGGTCCCGACGGCGGCAACGGCGGCAACGGCGGTTCCGTGATCCTCGAGGTGGATCCCCAGGTCACCACGTTGCTCGAGTTCCACCACCTCCCGCACCGCCACGCGCCCAACGGGACGCAGGGCATGGGGGACCACCGCGCGGGCACCACGGGCGCGGACCTCGTCATCGGTGTCCCCGACGGCACGGTCGTGAAGTCGCCCGAGGGTGACGTCCTGGCCGACCTCGTGGGCCTCGGCGCCCAGTACCTCGTCGCGCCCGGTGGCCGCGGGGGCCTCGGCAACGCCGCGCTGTCGTCTCCGCGTCGCAAGGCGCCGGGGTTCGCGCTGCTCGGCGAGGAGGGCCAGTCGGCCGACGTCGTCCTCGAGCTCAAGACGATCGCCGACGTCGCTCTCGTCGGCTACCCGAGCGCCGGCAAGTCGAGCCTCGTCGCCGCGGTCTCGGCCGCCCGTCCCAAGATCGCGGACTACCCCTTCACCACGCTGGTCCCCAACCTGGGGGTCGTGCAGGCGGGGTCGGCGCGCTACACGGTCGCCGACGTCCCCGGCCTGATCCCCGGCGCCTCGCAGGGCCGCGGCCTGGGCCTGGAGTTCCTGCGCCACATCGAGCGCTGCGCCGTGCTGGTGCACGTGCTCGACTGCGCGACCCTCGAGCCGGACCGCGACCCGATCTCCGACCTCGACATCATCGAGGCAGAGCTCGCGCACTACGCGGGTGACGTCATCGAGGGTGGTCGCGTGCCGCTGAACGAGCGCCCGCGCATCGTCGTGCTGAACAAGATCGACGTCCCCGAGGCGCGCGACCTCGCCGAGCTGGTCCGGCCTGAGCTCGAGGCCCGCGGTCTGCGGGTGTTCGAGGTCTCCACCGCGTCGCACGAGGGTCTGCGCCCGCTGACGTTCGCCCTTGCGGAGATCGTCGAGAAGGCGCGCCGCGAGGCGCCGGTCCCGGAGGCCACGCGCGTGGTGCTGCGTCCCGTCGCGGTCGATGACCACGGCTTCACCGTCAAGCGGCGCGAGGGTGGCGGCACGGTGTGGTTCTCGGTGCGTGGTGAGAAGCCGGAGCGCTGGGTCCGTCAGACCGACTTCTCGAACGACGAGGCCGTCGGCTACCTGGCCGACCGGTTGGCGCGGCTGGGCGTCGAGGAGAAGTTGTTCGCGGCCGGTGCGGTGGCTGGCGACGAGGTCCGCATCGGACCGGACACGAACGCCGTCGTCTTCGACTGGGAGCCCACGCTGCTCACCGGGTCCGAGCTGCTGGGCGGCCCACGCGGCACGGACCAGCGCATCGAGGAGCGTCACCGCCCGACGCGTGGCGAGAAGCGCGCGGAGTACAAGGACCGCATGGATGCCAAGACGCTGGCCCGTGAGGAGCTCTGGACCGAGCGCGAGCAGGGTCACTGGGCCGACCCGGCGAAGGACGACTGACGCTCCGCCACTCGGGCAGCGTCCGAGGAACTGGCTGCTACCGCGACCAGTTGCTCGGACGCTGTGGTGTCCGGGGCGTGAATAGGTGATCGGTGTCGGGGCAGCTCGGGGCACAATGCCGTCGTGACCGCCGCCGCCCTGCTCGACCGCCAGCAGCTCCCGGACGCTGCGCGCGTCGTGGTCAAGGTGGGCTCGTCGTCCCTGACGGACTCGGAAGGCCGGCTCGATGTCGAGCGTCTGCGCGCTCTTGTGGACGTGCTGGCTGCACGGCGGGCCGCGGGGGGGCAGGTCGTCCTCGTGTCGTCGGGTGCCATCGCGGCAGCGATCGGTCCGCTGGGTCTCCCTGCCCGGCCGCGTGACCTGGCGACGCAGCAGGCCGCCGCGTCCGTGGGGCAGGGGCTGCTGGTCGCGCACTACACGCGCGCGTTCGCGGACCACGGCCTTCGGGTGGGCCAGGTGCTGCTGACGGCCGACGACACGGTCCGGCGCGGTCACTACCGCAACGCGCACCGCGCTCTGAACCGGCTGCTGGACCTGGGTGTCGTGCCCGTGATCAACGAGAACGACGCGGTCGCGACCGACGAGATCCGGTTCGGCGACAACGACCGGCTCGCGGCGCTCGTCTCGCACCTCGTGCACGCCGACGCGCTGGTTCTGCTCACGGACGTCGACTCCCTGTACACGGGGCCGCCGTCACGTCCGGGTTCCCGGCGCATCGCCCGCGTGGACGGTCCGGCCGACCTCGACGGGATCGACGTCGCGTCGCGGGGGAGCGCGGTGGGGACTGGCGGCATGATCACGAAGCTCGACTCGGTCGCGATCGCGACGCAGTCGGGCATCCCCGTGGTGCTGACGTCCGCGGCGCAGGCGGCGGGCGCGCTGGCGGGGGACGACGTGGGTACCTGGTTCTCGGCGACCGGTCGGCGCACGTCGATCCGGCTGCTGTGGCTGGCGCACGCCGCGAAGGCGAACGGTCGGCTGGTCCTGGACGACGGCGCGGTGCGCGCGGTCGTGGACCGGCGGACCTCGCTCCTGCCCGCTGGCGTCACGGGGTTCGAGGGTGAGTTCGAGGCGGGGGATCCCGTGGAGCTGGTCGGCTCGGACGGCGTCGTCGTCGGCCGTGGTCTGGTGGCCTTCGGGTCCGACGAGGTGCCGCGTCTGCTCGGTCGGTCGACGGCCGACCTGCGGGTCGAGCTCGGGGCCGGGTACGACCGCGCGCTCGTGCACCGCGACGACCTGGTCCTGGCGCGCCGCCGCCGCTGATCGTGTCCACGTGGTGGGACGCCGAGTCCAATCGTTGACCACAATGGTCCGGATATCTACGTTCCGGGCCCATGAGAACCCTCCTTCCTTCATCTGCACGCATCCGTGCGCTCGGCGCCGCCGTCCTTGTCTCCCTGCTCGCCGCCTGCGCGGGCTCGACCGGGCAGGGCGGTGCCGCGTCGTCGTCCACCTCCGCCGAACCCGTGCACGGCGGCACCTACGTGCACGCGCTCGAGGCCGACCCGCTCGGCTGCCTCGACGCGCCGCAGCAGCGCTTCCACGTGGCGCTCAACATCACGCGCCAGCTCGCCGACTCGCTCGTCGACCAGGACCCGAAGACCGGCAAGATCGTTCCGTGGCTCGCCAGGAGCTGGGAGATCAGCAACGACGCGAAGACGTTCACGTTCCACCTGGTCGACGGCGCGACCTTCGCCGACGGCAAGCCGGTCGACGCGGCCGCGGTGAAGGCCAACCTCGACCGCATCGTCGCGCTGGGGGCGAAGGCGGTCGGCGCCGGTCCGTGGATCCAGGGCTACCAGAGCACCGAGGTCGTCGACCCGAGCACCGCCAAGGTCACGTTCGACCGTCCCAACGTCCAGTTCCTCCAGGCGCTGTCCGGCTCCTGGTTCGGCCTCATCTCGCCCGCGGACACCGGCAAGTCTGCCGAGGAGCTGTGCAAGGGCACGTACGCCGGATCGGGTCCGTTCACGCTCGACCACTACACGCCCAACCAGGAGGCGGTGCTGGTCAAGCGGGCGGGCTACGACTGGCCCTCCAGCCTCGCGCCGCACCACGGCGAGGCGTACCTCGACAAGCTCCAGTTCACGTTCGTGCCCGAGGCGAGCGTCCGGTCCGGCTCGTTGACCTCCGGGCAGGTCCAGTCCGTCTCCCTCGTGCAATGGCAGGACGAGGAGACCCTCAAGTCGGCGGGCGACACGTTGCTCACCGCCCGCCAGCCGGGGCTCACCGAGTCGTGGGTGATCAACCAGCAGTCCTGGCTGGCCGACGACGAGCCCGTCCGGCAGGCCATCCGGTACGCGATCAACAGCCAGGAGATCGTCGACACCGTCTACGGGCCCACGTACCGCAGCCGCACGGCACCCCTGAACAGCACGACGCCCGGCTACGTCGACCTCAGCTCCGAGCTGGCGTACGACCCGACGAAGGCCGCGCAGCTGCTCGACGACGACGGGTGGAAGCCCGGCGCCGACGGCATCCGCGTCAAGGACGGCAAGCGGCTCAGCCTGAACGTCGTCGCCTCCTACACCGACCTCGAGCTCATCCAGCAGCAGCTCAAGGCTGTCGGCATCGAGTACACGATCCGTCAGCTCGACGCCGCCGCCAACGCCAAGGCGACGCTCGCCGGCGACTACGACATCTACGCGTGGACCATGACGCGCGCCGACCCGACGGTGCTCAACGCGCTCTTCTCGTCGGACTGGACCTCGCTCGGCTACGCCAAGGCGAACCCGTCCGAGCTGGACGACCTGCTCGCGACGCAGGAGTCGACCGTTGACGTCGACGCGCGTGCCTCGGCAGCCGCCGAGGTGCAGAAGTACATCGTCGAGCACGCCTGGCTCGTCCCGATCGTCGACCGCGCCTGGACGTACGGCGCGGGCCCGACGTCGCACGGCCTGCGGCTGGACGGCGAGACGAAGCTGGTGTTCTACGACGCGTGGGTCGGCAGGTGACCCGCGGCTGTGCCCCGACCGAGGGCCCGCGCGACACCCGTCGCGCGGGCCCACTCGCATGCCCGGCGCGGGCCGCGATGCCCGACGACGCACGTCCGTGGTCGGTCTTCGCCGCACATTCGTGCCGGCCCGTGGTTGCACGGATGGTTGCCTCGCTCGCGCCCTCCACGGGCACGCCCGACGCAACCATCCCTGCAACCACCTGACCACGCCGGTGACGTGCGCGGTGGCGTGCGGCACGGAAGGCGGGACTGGTCGCGTGTGGTGGCTTTTCGTGTGGCGGCGCTCGCGTGGTCAGGGTCCGCGGCCGACGACGACGAAGGGGCGGGTCCGCGTGGATGCGGACCCGCCCCTCGTCGGCGAGCGGTGACGGACGACCCGGGTCAGTCGACCCAGGCGGTGGAGAGCTGGTCGAGGCGGGAGTCCGCGCCCAGCTCGATGCCGTGCGCGTCCTTGGCCAGCCCCAGGTAGGTGGTGAGCTCGTGCACGGGGATCACGTGGTGCTGCGTGACCAGGCGCTCCTGGGCCTGCGCGAGCAGGTCCGTCCGCTTCGCCTCGTCACCGGTCGCGAGCTGTTCCTGCAGGAGCTTCTCCAACGTCGGGTCGTCGATGCGGTAGAAGTTCGTCGCCGTCGTCGAGTACTGCGTCCGCAGCACGTCGCCGTCGGCCCGCGACAGGTTGCCCCAGACCAGGTCGAACGACCCGTCCTTGAGCTTGGCCTGGAAGTCCGGCACGGCACCCGACCAGAGCGTCGCGTCGATGCCGACGGCCTTGAGCTCGGACTGGATCAGCTCGACCGACGTCTGGTTCGGCGAGAAGTTGGTGATCCACGCGAGCACCGGCGCCAGCGTGGTGCCGCCCTTCGCGTAGATGCCGTCGGCGCCCTTGCTCCAGCCGTCGGCCTCCAGGACGGAGGCGGCCTTGGCGGGGTCGGTGGTCAGGTGCGAGGACTCGTCGGCGACGCCGGGAGTGGTGCTCGCGAGCGGGCCGACCGCCACCTGGAAACCGTCGGACAGTGCCGTGTCGCGGATCTCGGTGGGGTCGATCGCCAGCGCGATCGCCTCGCGCACGGCGGGATCCTTGCCGAGGTCGGAGGACTCGTTGAACGTCAGGCCGAACGGGATGCCGGGGTTGGCGCGCGAGACGAGCGGGAGACCGGCGTCCTGCAGGGTCGGGATGTCCGTGGGCTGGACGCCGCCGATGGCCTGGACCTGTCCCGACGTCAGGGAACCGGTCCGCACGCTGGCCTCCGGAGCCACCTGGAACGTCACCTTCGCGAGGTGGGGGGCACCGGCGCCCTTGCGGTCGGCCGGGGCCCACGCGTAGCCGTCGCGCGCGGTCAGGACCGTCTCGGTGTCCTTGGTGTAGTGGTCCAGGACGAACGGACCGGTGCCGACGACGCCCTTGCCGGACGCGCGCTCGTCGAAGGGGATCGCGAGCGTCGAGTCGGCGACGAACCCGAGCGCGACCGTGCTGGTCGCCTGGGGGAAGGCTGCGTTCGGCGACGTGAAGGCGACCTTCACCGTGTGGTCGTCGACGACGGTGGTGCCCTGGTAGCCGATGAAGTTCGCCGCGGCCGAGCTCTTGGCGCCCGCGGCGACGGTGTCGTCGAAGTTGGCCTTCACCGACGCTGCCGTGAAGGGAGTGCCGTCCGAGAACGTCACGCCGTCGCGCAGGGTGAACGTGAACTCGGTCTGGTCGGCGTTCGCCTCCCACTTCGTCGCGAGCCACGGCTTGAGCGAGCCGTCGGCCGGGTCCTGCCACGTCAGGGAGTCGACGAGCTGACGCGTGACGTAGAACGTGTCGTTGCCCGAGCCGATGCCGGTGGGGTTCAGCGAGATGGGGTCGTTGCCGATCGCGAACGTGAGGTCGCCGCCGTCGACAGGGTTCGCGGCGGACGCCGACGAGGACGACGTCGACGAGGGGGTCTCGTCCGTGCTGCACGCCGTCAGCGCCAGGCCGAGGGCGGCCAGGCCGGTGGCGATGCGCAGCGTGCGGGGGGACAGGGGTCGTGCGGACATGAAGGGTCTCCAGGGTGAAGGTGAGGTGCGCGTCAGCGCGGAGCGGGGCGAGGTGACGGACAGCAGCCGGGACAACAGGCGGTCATCGCTCACCTCCTGCGACCAGGCCGGCCGTGGCCGGCTCGAGCGGGCGTCGTGCGCCCGGGATCGCGGCCAGCAGCTCTGCGGTGTACGCGTGCTGCGGGTCGGCGAAGACGTCCTCGACCGTGCCGCGCTCGACGACGCGGCCCTGGCGCAGGACCACCACGTCGTGCGCGACCTGCCGCACCACGGCGAGATCGTGGGAGATGAACAGGTACGTGACGCCGAGCTCGCGCTGCAGCTCGGCGAGCAGGTCCAGGATCTGGGCCTGCACCGAGACGTCGAGCGCGGAGACGGGCTCGTCGAGCACCACCAGGTCGGGTCGGACGGACAGGGCGCGGGCGATCGCGACGCGTTGGCGCTGTCCGCCGGACAGCTCGGCCGGTCGGCGCTGAGCCACAGAGACGGGCAGGGCGACGAGGTCCAGGAGCTCGGCCGTGCGCGTCGCGCGGGTGCGGCGGTCACCGACGCCGAAGGCTCGCAGCGGCTCGCCGACGATCTGCCCCACGGACCAGCGCGGGTCGAGCGACGAGTACGGGTTCTGGTAGACGACCTGCATCTGCCGGCGCAGGGCCCGCAGCTCGGAGCCCCGCGTGTGGCTCACGTCCCGGCCGCCGACGAGCACCTGGCCCGCCGTCGGCTCGGCGAGCCGCAGCGCCAGACGTGCGGTCGTCGACTTGCCGGACCCTGACTCGCCGACGAGTGCCAGGGTGCCGCCGCGTGGCACGCGGAACGACACGTCGTCGACGGCCCGCAGGGTCCCGCCACCGCCGGAGCGCGGCAGCGGGAAGTCCTTGACGAGCCCGCGGACCTCGAGGGCCGGCGGTGCGTCGAGGGCGACGGGAACCGAGACGGGACGCGCACCGCGCAACGACGGGGCCGCCGCGAGCAGCTGTCTCGTGTAGGCCTCGCGGGGCGAGCCGAGCACCTCGTCGGGCGTGCCCGCCTCCACGACGCGTCCCTGCGACATGACGACGATCCGGTCGGCGCGGTCGGCGGCGACGCCCAGGTCGTGCGTGATGAGCAGGACGCCCGTGCCGGTCTCGGCGGTCAGCGTGTCGAGGTGGTCGAGGATCTGACGCTGCACGGTGACGTCGAGGGCGCTCGTCGGCTCGTCGGCGACGAGCAGGCGCGGGCGCGCCACGAGCGCGATCGCGATGAGGACGCGCTGGCGCATCCCGCCCGACAGCTCGTGCGGGTACTGCCGTGCCCGCAGCTCGGGCTCGGGCAGGCCGGCGCGACGTAGCGCCTCCACCGCCTCGATCCCCGCGGCGCGGCGGTCGGCGAGCCCGTGGATGCGCAGCACCTCGGCCACCTGGTCCCCGATGCGCTTGACGGGGTTGAGCGAGACGGTGGGGTCCTGGGGGACGAGGCCGACGAGCAGGCCGCGAACCGCCTGCAGCTCGCGCGGCGAGGCCTGCACCACGTCGCGACCCAGCAGGTCGATGGTGCCGCGCTCGATGCGCGCGGCGGGCGCGAGCAGGCGGACGACGGCTGCTGCGGTGGTCGACTTGCCGGAGCCGGACTCGCCGACGACGGCCACTGTCTCGCCCTCGTCGACGTGCAGCGAGACGTCACGGACCGCGTGCACGTCGCCGTGCCGGGTGCGGTAGGAGACGGCGAGGTCGTCGACGGTGAGCAGGCGCTCGGGTGCGGTGGTCATCGGTTCCTCCCGGGGTCGCCGTCGAGTGCGCGCGAGATCCGGCCGGCGGCCAGCACGGTCGCGACGATGGTCAGGCCCGGCAGCGTCGTCAGCCACCACGACGTGCGCAGGTAGTCGCGGCCGCCGGCCACGAGCGCTCCCCACTCGGGGGCGGGCGGCGGTTCGCCGTACCCCAGGAAGGACAGGGACGAGACGGCCAGGACTGCGGCGCCGAGCTCGAGCGCGGCGAGCACGACCACCGGCCCGATCGCGTTGGGGAGCACGTGGCGCCCGAGCGTCGTCCACCACCGGCTGCCGCTGGCGTGCGACGCCTCGACGAACACCGAGGTGCGCACGCGCAGCACTTCCGACCGCATGATGCGGGACACGGACGCGACGTTCGCGAGGCCGACGGCGATCGCGACGTTGATCGTGCCGAAGCCGAGCACCGTGATGAGGGCGAGCGACAGGAGCAGCGCGGGGATCGAGAGCAGCACGTCGACCACGCGCATCGCCACGTCGTCGACGACGCCTCCCACGAACCCGGCGACGAGCCCGACGAGCGCCCCGACGACGAGCCCGACGAGGACGGCGGTCAGGGCGGCCGCCAACGTCAGGTGCGTGCCGTGGACCACCCGCGAGTACAGGTCCCGGCCCAGCTGGTCGGTGCCGAACCAGTGCGCCGACGACGGTGCCTGGAGCTTGTCGGCGGGGACGCCGTCCAGCGGGTCGCCGGGGGCCAGGAGCGACGGCACGAACGCCGCGAGCAGGATGACCGCGGACCACACCAGCGCCAGGACGAGCCCGGGCTTGCGGACCAGGTCCTCGAACCGGGTCCGCCACGGGCTGCGGCGGGCCAGCGAGTCCTCGCGCTCGAGCACCGCGTCGGCGAACCGCTCGGCCGACGTGGCCGCGAACTTGTCGGCCCGCGTGTTCGGGTCCAGGGCCGTGGGGACGAACGCCTCGGTGGGCGGCTGGGGCCCGCGCTCGCCGGCGGTCAGGGCGTCGAGGCTGCTCATCGGGTACCTCCGGCGGTGACGGGGACGCGGTCCGCTGCGGGCTCGGGGGCGGCGTCGGCCGGCCGAGGTGGCGGTGGTGAGGTGACCCGCCGGCGGGAGCCGGTCACGATGCGCGGGTCGAGCAGCGGGTAGACGATGTCGATCAGCAGGTTGACCAGCACGTACACGGTGGCCGCGACGAGCACGACGCCCTGCACCACCGGGATGTCCTGCGCCGAGACTGAGGTGGCCGTCAGGCGGCCCAGGCCCGCGCGGCTGAAGACCGTCTCTGTGACGACGGCCCCGGACAGCAGCCCGCCGATCACCAGGCCGGTCACCGTCAGCGCGGGGAGCGCGGCGTTGCGCAGCGCGTGCCGCAGGTGGACGCGGGTGCGGCTCGCGCCCTTGGCGAGCGCGGTGTCGACGTACGGCTCGCGCAGCGTGTGCAGGAGGCTGCGCGAGAGCATCTGCGCGATCAGTGCCGACGTCGGCAGGGCGAGCGTCACGGCGGGCAGGACGGCGGAGGCGAACCCCTGGTTGCCCAGCGCCGGGAACAGCGGGATCTGGAACGAGAACCACTGCACGAGCGTCAGCCCGAACCAGAACGACGGGACGGCGACGCCGAGGGGCGGGAGCGAGAGCAGGAACCCGGACAGCCGCCGGCTGCGGGTCGCGGTCGCGACGACCGCCAGGCCGCCGCCGACGACGATCGCGAGCACGAGAGCCAGCCCTGCGATCTGCGCCGTCGGCGGCAGCGCGTCGGCGATGAGGGTGGTCACGGGCTGGCCGTTGACGACCGAGGTGCCCAGGTCGCCGCGCAGCGCGTGCCCGAGCTGCGTCACGTACTGGACGGGCAGCGGCTGGTCGAGCCCGTACTGGGCGCGCAGCGCATCGAGCTGTTCCGGGGTGACGTCGCTCGACTCGCCGCCGTACATGATGGAGACGGGGTCGCCCGGCAGCGCGTACAGCACCAGGAACGTCACCGTGTAGGCGGCCCACAGGACTCCGGCGGCCAGCAGCAACCGGCGCACCAGGTAGCGGCTCACGGGTTCACCGCCTGCGGTCGTTCGTTCATGGGGATCTCCTCGTTCGGGACGCGCGTGATGGCCGTCGGGCTGCGTGCTTGCACGACGGACGCCGTGCCTGGTCGTCACCTGGAGCACCCCGCCACGTGCGGAGGGTTGCTGCCCGACCAGCCAGGGCTTGACGTCGGGACTCGAGACCGCGGCGAACCTAGGAAGCCGGGCGGGCCGGATCAATGCCCGGCCGCGAACGTCTCACAATTCGGACTCAATCGGTCGGAAATAAGACGCGACCCGCAGGCCGCTCGCGCCGGGAACACCGGCCGAGCGGCCCACGGGTCACGTGGGTGGGGGATCAGGCGTCGACGAGGGCCCCGCGGTGGGGGACCGGCGCGCGCAGGCCCAGGTGCTCGCGCAGCGACGTGCTCGTGTACGCGTCGCGGTAGGCGCCGCGCTCCTGCAGCGCCGGGACCAGGTGGTCGACGACGTCGTCCAGCCCGGTCGGCACCAGCCACGGCGTGATGTTGAAGCCGTGGCTCGCGCCGCCCCGCACCCAGCGGACCAGCTCGTCGGCCACGGAGTCCACGCTGCCGACGAAGCCGCGCTGCCGGTCCTGGGCAAGCACGAGCTGCCGGATCGACAGGTTCTCCGCCTCGGCCCGCTCGCGCCAGGCGCGGGCGAGGGCGCGCGGGTCCGCGCCGTGCCGGGCCGAGCCCCGCGTCTCACCGACCAGCTCGATGCGGGGGTCGTGGGCCGGCAACGGGCCGTCGGGGTCGTACGACGACAGGTCCTCGCCCCACACCTGACCGAGCAGCGAGAGCGCGGTGGCCGGCGTGACCTGCTGCTCCTTGACCCAGTGCGCCTTCTCGCGGGCCTCGGCACCGGTCGCGGCGAGGATGAACTGCGTGCCCGGCAGGATCTTGAGGTCGTCCTCGGGGCGGCCGGCTCGCACGGTGCGGGCGCGGACGTCGTCGGCGAACGCGAGCGCGTCGTCGTAGTCCGTGCCGTGCGCCGAGAAGATGACCTCCGCGTGGCGGGCGGCGAAGTCGCGTCCGTCGGGCGAGTCGCCGGCCTGGAAGAGCACCGGGTGGTCGCTCAGCGCGACGGTCGGGGAGACCCTCAGGTCGACCGTGCTGCCCGTGTAGGACACGCTGCGGCCGAACCCGTCCCAGATGGCCTGCGCGGCCTCGACGAACTCGCCCGCGCGCTCGTACCGCTGCGAGTGGTCCAGCCACCCGCCCCGGCGGAAGTTCTCGCCGGTCCAGGCGTTGTCGGTCGTGACGATGTTCCACGCGGCCCGGCCGCCGGACAGCGCGTGCAGGCTCGCGAGGCGGCGGGCCAGGTCGGCCGGGTCGTTGTAGGTGACGTTCTGCGTCGCTGCCAGCCCGATGTGGGTGGTCACGGCCGCCAGCGCCGCGAGCTGCGTGATCGCGTCGGGGCGGCCGACGACGTCGAGGTCGTGCAGGAGCCCGTTCTGCTCGCGCAGCCGCAGGCCCTCGCCCAGGAAGAACGCGTCGAACAGCCCGCGCTCGGCGGTCTGCGCCACCTGGCGGAACGTCTCGAAGTCGATCTGCGAGCCGCTGGCGGGGTCGGTCCAGATCGTCGAGTGGTTGACGCCTTGGAAGAAGACGCCCAGGTGGACGTGGGCGTTCGGGTAACGGTCGTCGGACACGGTCGTCTCCTTCAGGCGGTCGCGGCGAAGCGCGAGGTGGGTCGGGGCAGGCCGAGCGTGTCGCGCAGGGTCGCGCCGGGGCGCGGGGTCGGCAACGCGCGGGCCACGCGCAGCGCGGGAAGCACGTCGCGGACCAGCACGGGCACGTCGTCGTCGATCACCGAGGGCAGGATCCGGACGCCGTCGACGACGCCGCGCAGCGAGGTGAGCAGCGCGACGAGCCCGGCGGCCGAGCCCGTGAAGACGACGGCGTCGGGGGTGTGCGCGGCGCTCCGGTCCAGTGCTTCCAGACGTTGTGCGCCCGTGGCGGTGTCGGTGTCCAGGGTCACGGCGACGTCGACGAGCACGAGCGGGGCACCCGTTCCCTGCGCCTGCCCGAGGGAGGAGACGAGCGCGATGTCGAGCAGCTCGCCCGGCACGGCGCCGGCACGGCCGACGACGACGGACTGGCCCTGCGGGCCCCGCGGCACGATGAGCGGTCCCTTGACCGTGAAGGGAGCCCGTCGGCCGTCCGGTGCGGAGCGCAGCGCGGGGGAGGCGGCTGGGCCGTCGCCGCCGCTGGCGAAGTCGACGTAGTGCAACCGGTCGCGGTCGATGTACCGGCCCGTGGCGGTGTCCCGGATCACGGCGTCGTCGTCCCACGAGTCCCACAGGTCGCGCACCACCGTGACGACGTCGGCGGTCTCGTCGGCCAGGTCCTGGCCGTCTGCGACCGGTCGGTCCAGCGCGGCGCGTGCCCCGGGGACCGCACCTGCGCCGACGAGCCAGCCGGACCGGCCGGTGCTCGCGTGGTCGAGAGCCGCGAGCTGGCTCGCGAGGTGGAACGGCTCGGTGACGGCGGGGTGGACGAGCGGGACCAGACCGATCCGGGACGTGAGAGGCGCAGCGAACGCCGCCCGCGTCACGGCGTCGACCCGGTGCGGGTCGCGGCCTGCGACCGGGACGAGCGAGTCGTCGAACGTCACGAACGTGACCCCGGCGTTCTCGGCGGCGGCGACCACCGTGCGCAGGCGGTGGGCGTCGGGCGTGACGCCCGGTCGGGCGGCCGGGGTCGCGAAGGTCGTGTGCGGTTCGACGAGGTGGGCGGCCGGGTGCTGGCCGGCGCCGTCCACCTCGAGGGCGATGTGCAGGACGGAGGTCATCGAGTTCCTTCGATCGGGGTTCAGCGGACGGAGTCGTAGGCGTCGCCGAGCCGGTCGACGAACGCGAGCAGCGTCTCGACCGGGTGGTTGCCGTAGGCCAGGCGCAGGTGGTCGGCGAACTCGCGGCGACCGCTCGAGGCGAAGAACTCGCCCCGCTGGTAGGAGGCGCCGCGCTCGGCGGCGGCCTCGTACAGGCGCGTCGGATCGATCGTGGGGTCCGTCAGGCGCGGCCACAGGAAGAAGCCGCCGTCGGGTCGGCGCGTCTCGATCAGGTCGCCGAACCGCTCCGTCAACGCGTCGACCACGGCGTCGGCGCGCTCGCGGTACAGCGCGCGGGCGCCGACGAGCGTGCGGTCGAACCACGTCGCGTCATGCGTCAGCAGGTCGATCACGATGCGCTGCTCGAGCGTGGACGTGTGCGAGTCCTGCCTGTTGCGCAGGCGCACGAACGCCTGGGCCAGCCGCGGGGGAGCCACGACCCAGCCGAGGCGCAGGCCGGGGCCCAGGGTCTTCGAGAACGTGTTGACGTGCACCACGTGCTCGGAGGAGTTGAAGGCGCCGAAGTCCTCGTCGGCGCCGCGGAACCGCAGCTCGCGGTACGGGTTGTCCGCGATGACGACGACGTTGTACCGCTCGGCGAGCTCGACCAGGCGCACCCGGGCCTCGGCCGGCAGCGTGCCCTGGCTCGGGTTGTGGAAGTCGGGCACGGTGTAGACGGCCGACGGGCGCGCGCCCCCCACCAGGTGGGCCTCGAGCTCGTCCACGTCCAGGCCGTCGGGTCCCACGCTGACCGGGAGCGTGGCGGCCTGGGACAGCTCGAGCGCGCGCAGGAACAGCGGGAACACCGGGTTGTCGACCGCGACGAGCCCGCCGCGCTCGACCAGGGTCAGCACGGCGAGGGACAGGCCGTGGAACCCGCCGTTCGTGACGATGACCCGGTCGGCGTCGACACCTTCGCGTGCCGCGATCCACGCGCGCAGCTCGTCGAGCCCCGCAGACTGCGAGTACTGGAACGAGCCGGGGCCGGACACGGTCCCGGTCAGCACCCGCTCGGTGGCGGCGAGGACCTCGTGCACCGGCAGCGCCGAGTCGTCGGGGATGCCTCCGAGCAGCTCGATGTCGCCGGGCCTGCGGCGACGCAGGCTCGCGTCCCCGAAGCCGTGCGGTTCGGGCAGGCCGAGCGAGAGGGCGGTCAGCGCGGGCAGTGCGAGTTCGGCGGTGGTTGTCATGGCACGTCTTCTCCCTGGTGGGACATCGCTTGCGACCGCGGTCGCGGACGCCAGGTCGTGCTCGGGAGCACCCCGCCGGTGTCGTGGGGGTTGCTGTTCCGCCTGCCGAGCCAGACGGCGGAACTCGGGACCGCCGCGCAAGTTAGGTCGCGGACAGGGACGCGTCAAGGGTTCGTCCCGGTCGTCTCACGAACGCGTTCTTCGGGCGATCGTGCAGGTAAGAGCGTTGCGTCCCGCGATGCAAGACGGTCCGGAGCGACCGTTGACATGGCCGTGTGGGACGCGGATTCTCCCCGCCAGGTCACGAGCCCCGCCGTCTGGCCCGGCAGGCGGGGCAGCAACCCCCACGACACCGCGGGGTGCTCCCGGGCAAGACCGGGCCCGTCGCACGACGGGCAAGGAGTGTCACGAAAGGGAGCACCCATGTCTGTCTCGAGCACAGCCGAGCTGCGCACGGCGTCCGTCGACGAGCTCGTCCGCAGCCGTTACGGCGACGAGCCCACGGGAGACCTGCCGGTGACCGAGGTGATCGTCCAGCAGCTCGGCCACCGGTCGGTGCGTCGCTACCTGCCCGACGAGGTCACCGACGCCGAGCTCACCGCGATCGTGGCCGCGGCGCAGTCGGCCGCCACGAGCTCCAACCTGCAGCTCTGGAGCGTCGTGGCGGTCCGCGACCCGGGCTCGCGCACCACGCTGTCGGCGCTGGCGGGCGGCCAGCGGCACATCGTCGACGCCGCGCTCGCGGCCCAGAACGCGACGCTCGCCGCCGAGTCGCTCGGGCTCGGCACGGTTGACATCGGCGCGCTGCGCAACCGCCCCGAGCAGGTCGCCGAGCTGCTCGGACTGCCGCCCCACGTCTTCGCGGCGTTCGGGCTGGTCGTCGGGCACCCCGACCCGGACGAGGCGCCGCGCGTCAAGCCGCGCCTCGCCCAGGCCGCGGTCCTGCACCACGAGACGTACGACGCCGACGTCCACCTGCCGCAGGTCGCCGCCTACGAGGGCCGCATCGCCGCCTTCTACGCCGACGAGGGCCTCGAGCACTCCTGGACGTCGCGCGTCCTGGCGCGACTGTCCGGACCCGACGCGCTGAGCGGACGCGACCGGCTCGGCGAGGCGCTCCGCGCGCAGGGCTTCGAGCTGCGCTGAACCGTGAGCACAGCCGAACCCGTGCGCCTCGCCGCCACGCCCGTCGAGGCGCCGGCGTCGCGCACGCAGAACCGGGTGCTGGCGGTCTGTCTGGTCGTTGGCTTCGCGACCCTCGTCGACCAGTCGATCCTGACCGTCGCGATCCCGTCGCTGCGCGCGTCCCTGGGCGCCGGCACGGCGCAGGTGCAGTGGATCGTCGCGGCCTACTCGCTCGGCTTCGCCGTCGCGCTGGTCCCTGCCGGGCGCCTCGGGGACGCGTTCGGGCGGCGCGGTCTGCTCGTGGCCGGCGTCGCCACGTTCTCCGCGTTGAGCATCGTGGCGGCGACGGCGACGAGCGCCGACGTGGTCGTCGTCTGCCGCCTGCTGCAGGGCGTGGCCGCAGGCACGGCGAACCCGCAGGTCATCGGCCTGATCCAGGAGCACTTCACGGGGTGGCGGCGGACTCGCGCGCTGGGTGCGTACGCGACGGTGGCGGCCTTCGCCGGCGTCGTCGCGCCCCTTCTCGGCGGGGCGGTCGTCGGCCTCGCCGGGGAGGCCGGCGGTGCGTGGCGCTGGGTGGTGGTGCTGAACGTGCCGTTCGGGCTCGCGGTGGCGGTCCTCGGCGTGGCGTGGTTGCCCGGGCGTGCCGGCCGCGCCGCCGGGCCGGGACGCGTGCGGCTCGACGCCGTCGGAGCCGTGCTGCTCGGTGCCACGACGCTCGCCCTCCTGGTCCCGGCTGTGAGGCTCAGCGGCGGGGGTTCGGCGGGCTGGGGGAGCGTGGTGGTCGTCGTCGTCCTGGTGGCACTGCTCCTGCTGTGGGAGCGGCGGTGCGCCCGACGAGGAGGACTCCCGATCCTGGCACCCGACCTGCTCCGGCTGCGCGGCTTCGCCACCGGGACGCTCGTCGCGACCTTCGCGTTCGGTTCCGCGTTGGGCACGTCGCTCGTCCTCGTGCTGTTCCTCCAGGAAGGCCTGGGGCTCAGTGCGTGGGAGGCGGGGCTCGTCGGTGCTCCCGGGGCGGTGGTCGGGGCCATCTGCTCCGCGTACGCCTGGCGCGTCTCCTCCCGGTACGGGCGACCGGCCGTGACGCTCGCGCTGGCGGCCGTCGCGACCTCGCTGCTCGTCGGCGCGGCGCTCGTCGCGTGGGCCCCGCCCGCGGTGCTCGTGGGTGGCCTGATCGTCACGCAGGTCGTCACGGGAGCGGGCGGCGGGCTCGTGCACGCACCCAACCAGGCGCTCACGCTCGAGGCAGTCCCGCTGCGGTCGGCCGGGCTCGCTGCCGGGTTCCTCCAGGTCGCGCAGCGCATCTCGGCCGTGCTCGCGCTCGCCGTCCTGGGCGGCCTCGTCCTCGCGTCGGCAACAGTCGGCGACCTCGACTCGTACCGGCGGGCCACGGTCGTCGCGCTCGGCGTCACGTCGGCGCTCGTCGTCGCGGCGGCGGTCGCCTCGAGCACGGACCGGCGGGCGTCGACCACCCCCGGCGTCGTGGCGCTCGAGTGTGCCGCCACCTGAGCACGTCCGGACCAGACCTGATCCGCCTCATCGACCACACACCGCACCGACCACACACCGCACCGTGAAGGAGAAGGAAGCCATGACCAGCACCGCACCGACCAGCACGGCACCCGCCCAGGACCTGACCCTCGAGGAGGCGACGGCGCTCGCGCCGGCGCTCGACGCCGTCCGCGCCGCCGCCCGCGTGGCCGAGGGCGCGGTCCTCGTCGACGTGCGCAGCGCGGCCGGACGCGCGTCCGTGGGAGAGATCCCCGGCGCGACGGTCGTCGACCGGTGCACCGTGGACGAGACCTTCGACCTGACGTCGGCGACCCGGCTGGCTCCCGTCGTCTCGCTCGACACCCCGGTCGTCGTCGTGTGCGGGTCGGTGCGCGGCTCCGGCCCGGTCGCCGCCGCGCTCATCGCCAGGGGCTACACGAACGTCGTGCACGTCGAGGGCGGTGCGGGCGCCTGGCGGGACGCGGGCCTGCCGTTCGAGCCCGGCGCGCAGGACGCCGCGCAGTGACGACGACCGACGCGCCGTCGAACCGGGTGAGCACGGCGTTCCTCGACGAGCTCCGCGAGCTCACCGAGCGTCGCCGCGCGGCCTTCGTCCCGCTCTCGTCGCCGTTCGCTGGTGCGCGTCCCGACGACGTCGCCCGCGTGCGCGCCGCGGCGGCACTCGGCGAGAGGGAGGCGCTCACCCTGGCCCGCGACGTGCACGGCTACGCGGAGGAGGCATACCGCGAGGTCCGGTCCGTCGCTGCCGTCGCCGACCTGCTGCGCGCGCACGGTGTCCCCGCGTCGGTCGGCACGCACGGTGTCGCGACGGCGTTGCGTGCCGGCCTGACGGCTGACGGGCCCGACGACGGCAGCAGCACGGACGGGCCGACCATCGCGATCCTCGCCGAGTACGACGCGCTCCCCGACGTGGGACATGCCTGCGGGCACCACCTGATCGCGGCCGCCGCCACGGGCGCGTTCCTGGCGCTGCGGCGCGCGGTCGCGGACGGGCTCACTCTCGCGGGCCGCGTGCTGCTCCTCGGCACACCTGCCGAGGAGGGCGCATCCGGCAAGGAGGTCCTGGCGCGAGCCGGGTTCTTCGAGGGTGTCGATGCGGCGATCATGGTGCACCCGTTCGGCTACGACGTGGTCGACCACCCGTTCCTGGGGCGCCGCCAGCTGCGCGTCACGTACCAGGGAGTCGCCGCGCACGCGTCGGCGAGCCCGTTCATGGGGCGCAACGCGCTCGACGCCGCGACGCTGAACTACCAGGCGGTGGCGCTGCTGCGCCAGCACATCCCGCCGAGCGACCGGGTCCACGGCGTGATACGGGAGGGCGGTCAGCGACCCAGCGTGGTCCCCGAGCGCGCGAGCGTCGAGTACTACGTCCGCTCCGCGAGCCCGGCCACGCTGAAGGATCTGAGCCGGCGCCTCGAGGACGTCGCGCACGGTGTCGCGCTCGCCACGGGCACGACGGCCCACCTGGACTGGGACGCCGCGCCGTTCACGCTGCCCGTCCGCACCAACGGCCCGCTCGCGGCGCGCTGGGCGACCCATCAGGCGGCGCAGGGACGTACCGCGCTCGCGGGTGGCGTGGTGCCGGAGATCCTGGCGGCGTCGACCGACTTCGGGAACCTCAGCGTCCGGCTGCCGGGCATCCACCCGATGATCGCGGTCGGTGACCCGGACGTCGCACTGCACACGCGCGAGTTCGCCGAGGTCGCGGCCGGGCCGCGGGGCGACGCGGCGGTCGTCGACGGGGGCCTCGGGCTCGCCCTCACGGCGCTGGACTGGTTGGCCGACCCGGTCCTTCGTGAGGCCGTGCAGAGCGACTTCGAGGCCGCCGGCGGTGTGCTCGACGTGGCGGGGTACTTCGCATGAGCGGGGGCCCGGAGGTCGTCGTCCGCCTCGTCGAGCCGCACGAGATCGACGACGTCAGCCGCCTGTCCGTCGAGGCGTACGCGCACGACTACACGTTGAGCGAGGGCTACCGCGCGTCGGTCGCCGACGTCGCCGGCCGAGCCCGCGAGCACGAGGTGTGGGTCGCCCAGGAGGTCGCGACCGGCGAGCTCGTCGGGACGGTCGCGACCCCACGGGTCGGTGGTCGCCTCTCGGAGCTGGCGCGTGACGACGAGGTCGACTTCCGGCTCCTCGCCGTCGCACCGCACGCCCGGGGCCGAGGCATCGGCGAGCTCCTCACCCGGCACGTGATCGCGCTGGCACGCGCACGCGGTGCGCGGCGCGTCGTCATGAACTCCGGCCCGCGGATGGTCGGTGCCCACCGCCTCTACCAGCGGCTCGGCTTCGTCCGCCTGCCGGAACGCGAGACCCGGTTCGTCGACGGCGCGACCCTGCTCGCGTTCGGCTACGACCTCGAACCCGCCATCACCACGACCACCGTCCCACCCCTCACCCAAGGAGCACCCGCATGAGGTTCCAGGTCCTCGACATCGTCCCCCACGCCGCCCACCCCGTGACCGGTGAGCAGCTCGACCCCTCGACCCGGCTGGAGCGCGTCGTCGAGACCGCGGTGCTGGCCGAGGAGCTGGGCATCGACGCCTTCGCGGTGGGGGAGCGGCACGCGGGCGACTTCCTGTCCTCGTCGCCCACAGTCCTGCTCGGCGCGCTCGCCCAGGCCACCGACCGCATCCTGCTCAGCACGGGCGTCACCGTCCTCTCGCTGCTGGACCCGGTCCGCGTCGCCGAGGACTACGCGACGATCGACCTGCTGTCCCGGGGGCGCCTCGAGATCGTCATCGGCAAGGGCAACGAGGACAAGCACTTCCCGCTGTTCGGCCTCGACATCGACCACCAGTACGACTACCTCGAGGAGAACTACGGCCTGCTTCGGCGCCTGCTCTCCGAGGAGCACGTCGACTGGCAGGGAACGTTCCACGCACCGCTGACCGACGCGACCACGCTGCCGCGGCCGTTCGACGGTCCGTTCCGGATCTGGCACGGCTCGGCGACCAGCCGCTTCGCGGTCGAGCTCGCGGCCAGGAACGGGGACCCCATCGTCTCGGCGAACGCCCTGCAGCCGCGCGAGGCCTACCAGGTCCTCGTCGACCACTACCGCGAGCAGCTCGAGGTCCACGGCCACGACCCGGCGGTCGGGTACGTGGGCGCCGGCTCGGGCGGTCTCTTCCTCGCGGACACCACGGACGAGGCGACGCGGGAGTACCGCGCGGTGTACGAGGCGTTCGCGGCGCGCAGCATCGCCAAGCACGCGGGCGACGCGCGGCCGGGCAAGTCGTCGTCGTTCGCGAGCATCGAGGACGCCGTCGAGCGCGGGCCGGCGCTGGTGGGGTCCTCGGAGCGGGTGGCCGAGAAGATCGTCGACTACCACCGGTCCTTCGGTCACGACTTCCAGTCGGTCTCGCTCAACCCGGTCCTGCCCTACGAGCAGCAGCACGACGTCCTGCGCCGGTTCGCCGAGGAGGTCGTGCCGCTGGTGCGCCGCGAGGTGTCCACGACCTTGTGGGGTCCGCGGGACCCGGGCCGCGCCCGGGGGATCGCGGCGGCACGGCAGGCGGCCGGACTGCCCGACGACGACCTGGTCCCGCAGCGCACAGCGGGAACGGGCGCGTGACAGGAGCGACGAGCAGGACGACGGTCGCGGCGCTGACGGGCGGACGCCCGCCCCGACGCCGTGACCGGCGGACTACGCTGGCCCGATGACCACCTCGCTGGACACCGCGCAGGCTGCCGCCGCGGGCTCGGACACGGGCCCGCAGGAGGGGCTGGCTGACGTCGCCGGGCAGGTCGAGCAGGTCGCCCGACGAGCCCAGCGCGCCTCGCGTCGTCTGGCGACGGCCAACCGCAGCACCAAGGACGCGGCCCTGCACGCGATGGCTGACGCGCTGGTCGCGGCCACGGACCGGGTGGTCGCGGCGAACATCGAGGATCTCGACCGGGCGCGCGCCGGCGGCATGGCCGCGGGGCTCGTCGACCGGTTGGCGCTGACGCCCGAGCGGATCGTCGCGATCTCCGACGCGCTGCGCGAGCTGGCCGGCCTGCCGGACCCGGTGGGCGAGGTCGTGCGCGGGTCCACACTGCCGAACGGCCTGCGGCTGCGCCAGGTGCGCGTGCCGATGGGCGTGGTCGGGATGATCTATGAGGCGCGCCCCAACGTGACCGTCGACGCCGCGGGCCTCGCGCTCAAGAGCGGCAACGCCGTGATCCTGCGCGGCGGCTCGGCGGCGGCGTCCAGCAACTCCGTCATCGTCGACGTGCTGGCGCAGGCGCTCGAGTCCCAGCACCTGCCCGGTGAACTCGTGCAGTCCATCGACGCCTGGGGGCGCGAGGGCGCCGTCGCGCTCATGCGGGCGCGCGGGCTCGTCGATGTCCTGGTGCCCCGCGGCGGCGCGGACCTGATCCGGACCGTCGTGCGCGAGTCGATCGTCCCCGTCATCGAGACCGGCGTGGGCAACGTGCACGTCTACGTCGACGAGAGCGCCGACCTGGGCGACGCGCTGCCGATCCTTCTCAATGCGAAGACGCAGCGCGTCGGCGTGTGCAACGCGGCGGAGACGCTGCTGGTGCACCGCGCGATCGCGGACGAGTTCCTCCCGACGGCCATCGCGATGCTGGCCGACGCCGGCGTGACGATCCACGGCGACGAGACGACGCTGGCACTCGCGCCGGAGGAGGCGGACGTCGTCCCGGCCACCGACGAGGACTGGGGGACGGAGTACCTGTCGCTCGACCTGGCCGTCCGCGTGGTCGAGGACCTCGACGAGGCCATCGAGCACATCCGCACCTGGAGCTCGGGCCACACCGAGGCGATCCTGACGCGCGACCTCGCGGCCTCCGAGCGGTTCGTCGCCGAGGTCGACTCGGCCGCCGTGATGGTCAACGCGTCCACGCGCTTCACCGACGGCGGGCAGCTGGGCCTGGGCGCCGAGATCGGCATCTCGACCCAGAAGCTCCACGCCCGCGGGCCCATGGGCCTGGCCGAGCTGACGACCACCAAGTGGATCGTGCACGGCGACGGCCACGTCCGCCCCTGACCCCACAGACCCACGTGCGACACTGAACGTCAACCCCCACGAGCACAGGAGGAATCACCGTGCACGCTGCTGTGATCGCTGCCGAAGAGGTAGTGAACGAACTGCCGGTCGACCCGATCATCTACGGGCTCACCGCCTTCGGGACCCTGATGGTGCTGCTCTTCGTCACGTACGCCTTCCGCAGCGTCGGTTCCAAGCACTGACCGCGCCGGCTGGTCCAGGCGCGATGACGAACCGGCGACCCCGGCTGGGGGTGATGGGCGGCACGTTCGACCCCATCCACCACGGCCACCTGGTCGCCGCGTCGGAAGCGGCTGCTACCTACGGGCTCGACGAGGTCGTGTTCGTCCCGACGGGGCGTCCCACGTTCAAGCTGGACCAGCAGGTCACGCTCGCGGAGCATCGCTACCTGATGGCTGTGGTCGCCACGGCGGCCAACCCGCGCTTCACCGTGAGCCGGGTGGACATCGACCGCGACGGTGTGACGTACACCGTGGACACCCTGCGCGACCTCAAGGAGTCGCGTCCCGACGCCGACCTCTTCTTCATCACGGGTGCGGACGCGATCGAGCAGATCCTCACGTGGAAGGATGCTGCCGAGCTCTTCTCGATGGCGCAGTTCGTGGCGGTCACCCGCCCGGGGCACGCGCTGTCGGTGGACGGGCTGCCGCAGGACCGGGTGCACGTGCTCGAGATCCCGGCCCTGGCCATCTCGTCGACCGACGTCCGCGCGCGCGCCCAGGCGGGCAAGCCCGTGTGGTACCTCGTCCCGGACGGGGTCGTCCAGTACATCGCCAAGCACAGGTTGTATCGAGGTTTGTCATGAGTGAACCGGGAGAGCGGCGCAGGCGTCGCGACCTCCATCGCGGACCCGACACGGGAGCCGTCGAGCAGGCGACCCCTGCCACGACGCCCCCCGCCGCCCCGTCGGCGGATGCGTCCACGGGTTCGACGGGCGCCGTCCCGTCGCCCGGCTCGCGGCGCGCGCGCCGCGTGAGCGAGGACACCGGGGCTGCGCCGGTTGCCGGCGGATGGGGTGCACCGCAGTCGGCGGCCCAGTCGTCGGCGCCACAGTCGTCGGCGCCACGGTCCGCGCCCCAGACGGCGCCTCAGACGGCGTGGCCGCACGCGGGCAGCCCGGTTGCGTCGGGGGCGCCGGATGCTCGTCCTGCGCCGCGTACCGCCTGGGGAGCGCCGACGGCGCACGCCGGCCCCGCGGGGTCTCGCCCGGACCAGCCCGCGTCCCAGCCATCGGCTCAGCCGCAGGCCTCGGGCGCCGCGGCGCCGACCTCTCGTCAGGCGCCGCCGCCGGCGCGTTCCCAGGACGACGAGGCGAGGTCGCGCCGCTCCTACCGCGACCTGACGCTCGACCCGACGCGATCGTCCCGTCCCGCGACCGGGTGGTCCGCGGCGTCGGCGGGCGCCACGACCGCCGCGAGCCCGTCGCCCGCGAACGGTGCGTCGGCCCCGACGACGGCCCGGCCGGCCAGCCACGGGACACCGTCCTGGTCGGCGCCCACCCCCCGCACGGCACCGGCGAGCGAGACTCCGAGCCACGCACCCGCGCGCCAGGCACCCGCCCGCCAGGCACCCGCGAGCCCGGCGCCACCCGCATGGGGTGCGGCGGCGAGCGCGCAGCCGGGTGGTGCGCCGTCGTCGGCCCAGTCGGTCCGTCGCACCGCGACGTCGGCAGCGGGACGCACGGGCCAGCCCGGCCAGCAGCCCGCACAGCAGCAGCCCGCACAGCCGCAGCTCGGTCAGCAGCACCCGGCCCAGCCGCAGACGCAGCAGGGTCAGCCCGGCTGGCCTCACGCCTCCCAACCGCAGGCCGGGGCTCCCGGAGGGCAGACGTGGTCCCCGACCCGTCCGACGTCCGGGCCGGCTCCGAGGCAGGGCACGGCGTCCGCATGGTCGCCGACCGTCGCGGGCCAGGCCACCACGCACGCCGCAGGCCAGCAGTCCGTGCAGCCGTCCGCGGGCGCACCCGCCCACGCGACCGGCTGGCCCGCAGCACCGGCCGCCGGAGCAGCGACCGCCGCCGCCGCGTCCGCGACCGGGGCGCACGGTCCGGCCTCGCCCTCCTCCTTCGCCCCGGCGACGCCCGGGAACGCGCCGAGCGCGCCCGAGGCGGATGTCGACGACGCCGTGCTCACGCCCGCGTGGCCGTCCCCGACCCAGGAGGCCCCCGGCCAGCCCGCGGCCTCGCCGGCGATGGGGTGGACCGCGCAGCCCGACGAGCGTCCGGTACCCCGCTCGGCGCAGGCGGCACCGGACCCGGTCGGCGCCGGGGGCGCCTTCGGTCCGACGGGAGCGGACGACGAGGACGACGACCTCGACCTGGAGGACCAGCGGCCGCGACACCCGTACACGTGGCTGCACCTGCTGGTGCTCGCCCTGGTGGCGTTCGTGCTCGGCTTCCTCATCATGCTGCTCGTCGTGAACGGCCGCGGCGACAAGGACGGCGCGAACAAGGGGGCGGCGACCACGTCGGCATCCGCGTCCGTGGCCACCGTCGTGCACACCACCTGACCAACCTGCCTGTCCGACCTGCTTTGCACCGGCGTGCCTGACCGGCCCGCTCGAACCAGTCCGAGGAGAACCGTGCCCGCCACCGAGAGAGCCATCGAGCTCGCCGTCGCCGCCGCCCGCGCGGCTGCCGACCGCAAGGCCGAGGAGATCATCGCGCTCGACGTGAGCGAGCAGCTCGTCCTGACGGACGTCTTCCTCATCGCGTCCGGGAGCAACGAGCGCCAGGTCGGCGCCATCGTGGACGCCGTCGAGGAGGCGCTGTTCCACCTCGGCGCCAAGCCGGTGCGCCGGGAGGGCAAGTCGGCGGGCCGTTGGGTGCTGGTGGACTTCGGCGACGTCGTCGTGCACGTCCAGCACGCGGAGGACCGCGTGTACTACGCGCTCGAGCGGCTGTGGAAGGACTGCCCGGTGATCGACCTGCCGCAGGACGCGCGGCCGGGCGAGGCGTCGGACGACGAGACGGACGCCACCGCGTGACGGCCCGTCGCCTGCTGCTGTGGCGCCACGGGCGCACCGCCTACAACGCGGAGGCCCGTCTGCAGGGCCAGGTCGACATCCCTCTCGACGACATCGGGCGCTGGCAGGCCCGCACCGCGGCCGCGCGCATGCTGGAGCGGCACGAGCCCACGCGCATCGTCAGCTCCGACCTCAGCCGTGCGGCCCAGACGGCCCAGTACCTGGCCCGTGCCGCGGAGGTCGAGCTGGAGACCGACGTGCGGGTGCGGGAGCGCGCGTTCGGCGACTGGGAGGGCCTGACGGGCGACGAGATCGAGGCCCGCTGGCCGCAGGAGTTTGCGGTGTGGCGCGCGGGTGGGGAGCCGGCGCGCGTCGGCGCGGAGTCGCGGGCCGTGGTGGCCGAGCGGACCGCGGTGGCCGTCAACGAGCTGGCGGCGACACTGGGGCGCGACGACACGCTCGTGGTGGTCTCCCACGGCGCGGCCATCAGCTCCGCGGTCGGGGCATTGCTCGGGATGCCCGCCGACTGGCGGGGGATCGCCGGCATGCACAACGCGCACTGGGCGGAGCTCGTGTCGTCGTCGGCCTCCGACCAGGCACCGTGGCGCCTGACGGGCTACAACCTGGGTCCCACGGACGCCTCGTCGGACTGGAACGCCGGACCCGACAAGGCCCATGATTCCGAGGCCGACGAGCAGACGAGGGACCCCGCCTGAGCCCGATTGGCTTTTGGGGCCGCGATCGGCCTAAACTTTCCGAGCGCCCGCAAGGGTGTGGTGGCCCGCTCCGGTGGGTCGCGGGGCTGTGGCGCAGCTGGTAGCGCACCTGCATGGCATGCAGGGGGTCAGGGGTTCGAGTCCCCTCAGCTCCACCATGTGATGACGCGGGACATCGTTCATGGATGTCCCGCGTCGTCGTTTCTTATGTAGAGCCCGGCCGTCGGCCGGGCTCTTGTTCAGCCAGTGGCGGGGCGAGTCGCATCTGGGTCGACGTAGCGCGCTCGTCCTCGACGACGAATCCCAGCCTTTCGTACAGCGCCCGAGCACGCGGATTGACGTGCAGGACCCGCAGCGAGACGGACTGGCCGGTGATCGCGGCCCTGGCAGCGATCACCTCGATGGCGGCGCTCCCGATGCCGCGCCCTTGCGCCGCGGGCAGGACCTCGAGATGCCGGATGGTCAGCTCGTCGCCGTCATCGGTCACTTCGGCCAGCCCGACGCGCCGGCCGCTGTCGACGATCGCCGTGAACGAGCCGCCCCTGAGCCCTGCGAGTCGCTCCGCCCACTGGTGCTCCGGGGTCCAGTCGGTGACCGGCTCGACATGCTCGCGAGTCGTCGCCTCGTAGACGTCCCAGGCCCAGTCGATGTCGGCCTCGGTCAACGGCTCGAACGTCAGGCTGCAGGTCATGGCGCAGACCCTATGGCCGCGCGGAGACATCAGAGCACGTCGGGCCGTGCTGTCAGCAGGTGACCGCGAGGCGGCGTGCTCTCGGGTCCACGAGCACGTCCACGTTGTCGGTGCGCTGCTCGACGGATCCACGCCCCCGCGGAAGCCCGCGGACCTCGGGGTCCGCGACACCGTCGATGAGCTGGGCTGCGATCGCCGGGTCCGGGTGCAGGTAGGGGCGGTCCCAGAAGGGGATCAGAGCGTCCCCCACATTCGTGAGCCCGAGCGCGTTCTGTCTCTCGAGCAGGGCCCCGAGAGCGTCGCCAAGAGCACATTGCCTCGCGGCTGCGGAGCTCTCGCCCAGGAGCGCGGCCACCGACGGACCCACGGATCTCGCGCACTCCAGCCCCGCGAAGCGCGTGCCGAGCCATTTCGCGTACGGCGGCCACTGGCGCTCGAGGATGAGTGCCAGGTGCAGCACGACATGGGCCAGGCGCGCAGCGATGATGCGCGCCCCGATCTCGTCGCCGACATCTGCGGCACGGCCCATCAGGGGGAGCTCCTGGCTGATGCGGTTCCAGTCGCAGGCGAGCACGTAACGCCAGACGTCGTCGGGGTACCACGCAAGCGCGTCGCGCGCCGCCCCGAGCTCGCCCGCCAGATCGGTGAACACGGGCCCGGCCGCCACTTCGAGGACGGCCTGCCCTGACAGCGACAACCAGTCATACGCATCCAAGCCGGTACGCGGATCGAACCCGAGCCGCCCGACGACGAACTCGGCGGTCGTGGTCACCTCGACGTGGTGCCGCGGCTCGCTCTCACCCGTGAAGGCGAACCGCGTGGGATGCCCCTGGAACGTTCGCGGGAGACCGCGCTCGAGCTCGGCGCGAACTGCCGAGACCGCATCGTCGGGCACGAACAGGTTGAGCCGGAGCCCCCAGTCGTGATCGCGGGAGACGTCGTCGTCGAGGCGCAGGACGTCCGAGCCGGATCCGAGCCGCCCGGCTGCATAGCGAAGGCCAGGAAGCCTCGACGAGACGATCGGCTCGATCACGTCCGTGAAGTAGGCCTGCGACAGCTCGATCCCGTTCACGACATGATGAGGCACGCGACACATCCTGCTGTGACGCGAACCCACGCGTCGAGCAGAATCGGTGGTTCTCGCTCCGTGCCAGTTCGGTGGAGCAACGGGCGAGCGGATCGGAGGGTGCTGCATGTGTCCTCATGTCGCCGCGGAGGTCCCGTGACGCGCCCCGCGTTCGTGCTGCACGACCATCGGGTCCCGAGACCGCACCAGGACCTGCGCCTGGAGGAGGGCGGGGTCCTGCGCTCGTGGGCCGTGCCCCGTGGCCTGCCGACGGAGGTCGGCCACCCGCGGCTCGCGATCGCGGTCCCGGACCACGACCTCGATCACCTCACCTACAGCGACGACACCAAGCTCATCGCCGACACCGGCTGGTGGGAGCTGCTCGACCGGGACGAGCGCCGCACGGTGTTCGTGCTCCATGGTCGTGCGGGCGCCGTGCAGTACGCGCTCGTCGCTACCGAACGCGGGCTCCTCCTCAGCCGGACCAAGGACCAGCCCAGCCCCCGGACGGACAGGTCGTGAGGCCCCCCGGCGCCCACGGCTGCGCGCGCCGCCTCAGACCAGCTTCTCCAGCAGGTCGACGAGCTGCCGTCGCTGCTCGGGCGTCAGCGGTGCGAGCACGTCGCCCTGGATGTCCGCGATGACCACGTCGAGGCGTTGCAGCGCCCGCTGACCGTCGGCCGTGATCGTCACGATGTTGCGCCGCCGGTGGCCGGGGTCCACGCGCCGCTCGACGAGTGCCTCGTCCTCCAGCTGCCGGAGCGCGGCGGTCACGTCGCTCCGGTCGATCCCGGTGTCGCGGCCCAGGTCGGCCTGGCTGGCAGGACCCCACTGCTCCAGGGCGGCCAGGAGGCGGTAGTGATACCCCCGCAGCCCGTCGCCGTGCGCCTCGAAGCCGGCATGCAGCAGCGCGAGAGCCCTGCCGTGGGCGCGGGCGAGCAGCCACGTCGGACGCGACCGGACGCGGTCGGGGGTGCGGTCGTCGGTCGGCATGCGGCGAGCCTACCCATTGTTGGGTGCGCCAACATCGCCTACGCTGAGAACGTTGGCGTGGCCAACAAGGAAGACGGCGGATGTCGGCACGGCAAGGAGGAGCCATGAGCGATGCGAGACGTCAGCCGCGGACCATGCGCGGGCAGAAGGCGGTCAACGTGCTGGTGCGCGGCCTGCTGCGCACGCCCGGGATCTCGCGCGGGATCGGGCGCAAGCTGGTGACGGTCTACGTCGTCGGTCGTACGTCTGGGCGCCGCTACGCGATACCGGTGGCCTACGAGCGCGACGGCAACGACCTGCTGGTCGGGACGCCGTTCGCGTGGGCGAAGAACCTCCGCACCGGCTCGCCGGTCGACGTGCGGCTCCTCGGGCGTCGCCGAACGTGCGACGTCGTCGTCTGCACCGAGGAGGCCGACGTCGTGGCGGCATACGCCACGATGGCGCGCGCCAACCCGGCGTTCGCGAGCTTCAACGGCGTCCGGCGCGGGGAGGGTGGAGAACCCGACCCGGACGACCTCGCGGCGGCCTGGCGCGGGGGAGCGCGGGCGATCCGGTTGTCTCCGCGACCCGGCGGCTGAGCACGACCCGGAGCGTGGACGTCCGCGCAGCACGGGGCGGCGCACGGATCGCGCGGCGGGCATGATGGGTGCGTCGCCTCCGAGGAAGGACCCGACGCCGATGGTCCAGCGTCAGCTGCCCAATCCCGCCGAGCTGCTCGAGCTCGTCCGGTTCAAGAAGCCCCAGCTCGACGGTCGTCGTCGCCGGCTGGAGGCCTCGCTGACGATCGCCGACCTGCGGCTGATCGCGAAGCGGCGCACGCCCCGCGCGGCGTTCGACTACACCGACGGGGCCGCGGAGGGGGAGATCTCGCTCGCGCGGGCCCGGCAGGCGTTCCGCGACATCGAGCTGCACCCCGGCATCCTGCGGCCTGCGCCGGACGTCGACACGTCGGTGCAGATCCTGGGCGGCAGGTCCGCGCTGCCCTTCGGGATCGCACCGACGGGTTTCACGCGGCTCATGCAGACCGAGGGCGAGATCGCGGGCGCGTCGGCGGCCGGGGCCGCGGGAATCCCGTTCACGCTCTCGACGCTGGGCACCACGTCGATCGAGGACGTCCAGGCAGCCAATCCCCACGGGCGCAACTGGTTCCAGCTCTACGTGATGCGCGACCGCGAGATCTCCTACGCGCTGACCCGCCGGGCCGCCGCGGCCGGGTTCGACACCCTGATGTTCACCGTCGACACGCCCGTGGCCGGCGCGCGGCTGCGGGACAAGCGCAACGGGTTCTCGATCCCGCCGCAGCTCACGCTGCGGACCGTCGCCAACGCTATCCCGCGGCCCTGGTGGTGGTACGACTTCCTGACGACGCCCAAGCTCGAGTTCGCCTCGCTCTCGAGCACAGGCGGCACGGTGGGCGAGCTGCTCGACGCCGCGATGGACCCCACCATCAGCTACGACGACCTGGCCGTGATCCGCGACCTGTGGCCGGGCAGGATCGTGGTGAAGGGCGTGCAGAACGTCGCGGACTCGGTGCGGCTGGTCGACGCTGGGGTGGACGGGATCATCCTGTCCAACCACGGCGGCCGCCAGCTCGACCGCGCGCCGGTCCCGTTCCACCTGCTGCCTCAGGTGGTGCGCGAGGTCGGTGCCGACGCGACCGTCATGGTCGACACCGGGATCATGAACGGCGCCGACATCGTCGCCTCGATGGCGCTCGGCGCGAAGTTCACGTTGATCGGGCGCGCGTACCTCTACGGGCTCATGGCAGGCGGCCGCGAGGGCGTCGACCGGACCATCGAGATCCTGCGCAGCGAGATCGTGCGCACCATGAAGCTGCTGGGTGTCGCGTCGCTGGCCGAGCTCCGGCCCGGCCACGTCACGCAGCTGCGCCGCCTCGTACCCATCGCGGAGGCGGAGCGGACCACGGGCGCGATCCGACCCTGACGATCGGACCGCTCGACACCGTCACGCCGGGAGGTGCACCGAACGGTACTCGGCCCGGGTCGTCGGTGGGGTCGTCGGCAGGCCGGCCGCGCGCCAGGCGTGGAAGCCACCCACGACGTCCGTGGCGCGCACGAGGCCCAAGTCGATGAGCGCCGCCGCGGCCAGGCTCGAGGTGTAGCCCTCGGAGCACAGGACGACGGGCCGCAGGTCGTAGGCCGCCTGCGGGATGCGGGCGTCGCTCGCCGGGTCCAGGCGCCACTCGAGCACGTTGCGCTCGATGACGATCGCGCCGGGCACGCCACCTTCCGCGGCGCGCTGCGCGGCGGGCCGGATGTCGATGAGCAGCGCACCGTCGCGGACGTCGGCCGCGGCGTCGACGGGGGACAGGCGCACGAGCCGGGCCCGGGCGTCGGCGAGCAGCTCGGCGATGGTGCGTCGGGTCGTGACGCCGTCGGCGACGCTCACTCCTCCGGCTCCGTCGTCTCGACCGTGCGGGACGGCACCAGGCCGTGCTCGCCACGCCGGTAGTAGGTCATCTGCTCGAGCGGGGGCGAGTAGGCGTGGATGCTCACGGCTGGTTCGTGGCCGACGTTCACGACGTCGTGGATCTGGCCCACGTCCACGGTCCGCGTGCGGCCGGCGTCGAACGGTGTCGCGACCAGGTCCCCTGCCGCGTCGGGTCGCAGCTCGGTGAGCGTGCCGGCGACGACCGTGAAGGCCGCGTTCGAGCGGCCGTGGTCGTGCGGCTCGGTGCCCTGGGCCGGCAGCCACGACAGGAGCCAGACGTCGACGCCCTCAGGGCCCTCGAGGCGGGTCCACCAGCGTTCGGCCTGCGTGAAGCGGACGATGGGGCGCCACAGGTCGGGCTGGTCGGCGATGGAGCGGACGAGCGCACTGAGCTCGTCGGTGGTCAAGGGAGCGGGGGCGGTGGTGACGGTCATCGGAATGCCTGTCCAGGAGGGCGCACGTCGGGTGCGCGGTGGTGTCGGGGTGAGGCCGCGGGGTCGTGGGACGGACCGGCGGCGGCTGGCTCTGCGAGTCGGCGTGGGCCGACGAGACCTCAGCGGACCCGACAACAGGACGAGGCGGGGCGAGGGCGCATGACATTCATGGCCGACCTCCTGCTCTCGTCGTCGGCGCACCGGGTGCAGCCGAGCCCGGGACCCCTCCCGGACGGCATCAGGGCACCACGTCACGTCGGGCGCCGTCAACGGGGGGCGGCTGTGATCTCGAATACTGGACTGACTCGATCGGATTAACGCGCGCGGCTGTGCCGACGAGACTGCGAACGCTTTCCGCACGCCCGTCCTCGAGCGCTAGTGCGACGCGATCGTCGGACCGTGAGCCGTTCGTGTCGAAAACGTTATCGACAACGATTGACACGTGCACCACCAAGCCCGCAAGATCGGACACGCCAGGCTTCGACCTACCCGTCAACGATGACAGAGGAGTTCCTTTTCATGGCCAGGATGAATCGAGGAGCGGCGCTCGCCGCACTGGGTGCGAGCATCGCGCTGGTGGTGTCGGGCTGTTCCAGCTCCGACGGCGGCAGCAGTGACGACACGACGGCGGACGCGAACAACCCCGTCACCATGACGCTGTGGACCAACGCGACCACCGGTCCCGGTGCGCAGTTCTTCACCGACACGGTCAAGAGCTTCGACGAGGCCAACCCCGGCGTCACCATCAAGATCCAGACGGTCCAGAACGAGGACCTCGACGGCAAGCTCCAGACGGCCCTCAACTCGGGCGACGCGCCGGACATCTTCCTGCAGCGCGGCGGCGGCAAGATGGCCGCGATGGTCGAGGCCGGCCAGCTGATGGACATCACGGACTCGGTCTCGGACGAGACGAAGGCCGGCGTCGGGGAGGGCTCGTTCAAGGCCGAGTCGATCGACGACAAGGTCTACGCGATGCCGGTCTCGGTGCTCCCGGGCGGCTTCTTCTACAGCAAGGACCTGTACAAGGACGCGGGCATCACGGAGACGCCCACCACGCTCGACCAGCTCAACGCGGCCAACACCAAGCTCAAGGCGTCGGGCGTCGAGGCGATCGCGCTCGGCGGCAAGGACGCCTGGCCCGCGGCGCACTGGTACTACTGGTTCGCGCTGCGCGAGTGCAGCGAGGACACGCTGAACTCGACCGCCAAGTCCCTCCAGTTCGAGGACGACTGCTGGACCAAGGCCGGCGACGACCTCAAGGCGTTCAAGGACACCGGCGCGTTCAACAAGGGCTTCCTCACCACGGCGGCCCAGCAGGGCGCCGGCTCGTCGGCCGGTCTGGTCGCCAACCACAAGGCCGGCGCCGAGCTCATGGGTGCGTGGGACCCGGGCGTGATCGCCTCTCTCACGCCCGACGAGAAGCCGCTGCCGGACCTGGGCTTCTACCCGTTCATCTCCGTCCCGGGCGGCCAGGGTGACCCGAAGGCGATCATGGGTGGCGTCGACGGCTACTCGTGCTCGGCCAAGGCTCCCAAGAAGGCGTGCACCGACTTCCTGAACTACCTCGCCTCGAAGGACGTCCAGGAGGCGTACTACAAGGCCTTCAACGCGCCGCCGGTCAACAAGGACGCGCAGGCAGTCGTGACCGAGGACTACCTCAAGGCGGTCATCGCGGCCTTCAACGAGGCGCCGTACGTGTCGCAGTGGCTGGACACGCTGTACGGGCAGAACGTCGGGAACGCGCTCAACACGGCCGTCGTCAACCTCCTGGCCGACAAGGGCTCGGTGGCGGACATCATCACCGCCGTGAACAACGCATCGGCAAAGGGATAGTTCCAACCTCATGAGCGATTCACCGGTCAACCCGTTGGCCGTGAAGAACTCGCAGGACGACCGCTCCGTGGTCGGGGCCGGCAGCACGCCGGCCCCGGCCCCGGCCGCCCTCCCGCGCCGTCGCGGCGTGGGCTGGCGGACGCGGTTCGAGATCGCGGTTCTTTCCGGGCCAGCAGTCCTGATGTTCGTCGGGTTCGTGATCTTCCCGGTCTTCCTGGCGGCCTACTACGGCTTCTTCCGCTGGAAGGGCTACGGCAAGCCGACCGACTTCGTCGGGCTGAACAACTACAAGATCATCCTGACGGACCCTGAGTTCCACGCGGCGCTGGGGCACAACCTCTTCATCGTCGTCGCCTCGCTGGTGCTGCAGGGGCCGATCGCCATCGGGCTCGCGCTGCTGCTCAACCGGCCCATGCGGGGCCGCTCGCTCATCCGCGTGCTGATCTTCGTCCCCTACGTCATCTCCGAGGTCATCGTCGGGACGGGCTTCAGCCTCATGCTCGCGACGAACGGCGCGGCCAACGGCTTCCTGGACAAGGTCGGCCTCGGCTCGCTGGCCCACGACTGGCTGTCCGACCCGGACATCGCCATCTGGACCTTGATGGCGATCATCTCGTGGAAGTACATCGGCTTCGCCGTGATCCTGTTCATGGCGGCGCTGCAGAACATCCCCGACGAGCTGTTCGAGGCCGCCGCGATCGACGGCGCGAGCTACTGGCAGATCCAGCGCAGCATCACGCTCCCGCTCCTCGGTCCGACCCTGCGCATCTGGGCGTTCCTGTCGATCATCGGGTCCCTGCAGCTCTTCGACCTCGTGTACATCGTCTGGGGCCAGTACGTCGCGGGCACCGCGGGCGTCTCGACGATGGCGACCTACATGGTCCAGTACGGCCGGACGGCCGGGAACTTCGGCTACGGCAGCGCCGTCGCGGTCGTCCTGTTCGTCATCTCCCTGACCATCGCGCTCGTCTACCAGCGCTTCGTCCTGCGTCGCGACACCGCCGGCGCACTCACGGATAAGGCAGCACGGTGACCGCCTCGACCATCCAGCTCCAGACCCACCGGCCGCGCTCGCGTGCGACGTCCAAGGCGCGCGGCGGCGCCGGACCCGCGACCTACTTCGTCGCGCTCGTGCTCGTCGGCCTGCTGCTCGTGCCGGTGGTGTACATCATCCTGGGCGGCTTCCGGACGAACAGCCAGATCACGACGGACCCCGCCGGGCTCCCGTCGCCGTGGAAGGTGTCGAACTACGTCGACGTGCTGGCCAACGGCACGTTCTGGCGCGAGGTCGCCAACTCGACGGTCGTCGCGCTCGTCACCTCGGCCGCGGTGGTCGGAGCGGGGCTCATGGTGAGCTTCGTGCTCGCGCGGTACAGCTTCCGCGGGCGTGGCGCGCTGTACGCCCTGTTCGCGGCGGGCCTGATGTTCCCCGTCACCGTCGCCATCACGCCGCTGTACATCGTGGTGCGTGACCTCGGTCTCGTGAACCACCTGGCGGGCGTGATCCTGCCGCAGATCGGGTTCGCGCTTCCGACCACGATCATCATCCTGGTCCCGTTCCTGCGCGCGATCCCGGAGGAGATCGAGGAGGCCGCCTCGATCGACGGAGCCGGCAAGCTCGGATTCTTCTTCCGGATGGTGCTGCCGCTGTCGCTGCCCGGCGTGATCACCACGGGGATCCTGGTGTTCGTCGGCAGCTGGAACAGCTACCTGCTGCCCCTGTTCATCCTCAACGACGAGGGATCGTTCACCCTGCCGCTCGGGGTCCAGGCGTTCTCGTCGCAGTACTCCACCGACACCGCCAAGGTGCTCGCGTTCACCTCACTGTCCATGCTGCCCGCCCTGATCTTCTTCTCGCTCTTCGAGCGACGGATCGTGGGCGGCCTGCAGGGCGCGGTCAAGGGCTGAGGGGGCCTACCCATGACTGACACGCACATCTCCCGGCCGGCCGGCGTCGAAGCGGTTCACCGCGACCGGGGCGTCGACGAGGTCCGCGTCCTGGAGCTCCTGGGGCGCATGACCATCGAGGAGAAGATCGGCCAGATCGTCGGCTTCTGGGACAAGGGCGACGGGGAGTCCGTCGCGCCGCTGCAGGGCGAGTTCGCCGAGCCGACAGGTCTCGCGGAGTTCGCGCGGCACGGTCTCGGACACCTGACCCGGCCTTACGGCACCCGGCCGGTCGACGGCGCCGAGCGTGCCGCGTGGCTGTGGGACTTCCAGCGCAGCCTCGTGCGGGGTACGCGGCTGGGGATCCCGGCGCTCGTCCACGAGGAGGTCCTGACGGGCCTGTCCGCGTGGCGGGCCGCGACGTTCCCGACTCCGCTGGCGTGGGGTGCGGCCTTCGACCCGGAGCTGGTCGAGCAGATGGCCGCCACGATCGGCGAGTCCATGCGCACGCTCGGCATCCACCAGGGGCTCGCCCCGGTGCTCGACGTCGTGCGGGACCCGCGCTGGGGTCGGGTCGAGGAGTGCATCGGGGAGGACCCGTACCTCGTCGGGACCGTGGGCACGTCCTACGTGCGCGGCCTGCAGTCCGCCGGCGTGCACGCGACCCTCAAGCACTTCGTCGGGTACTCGGCGTCGCAGTCGGGCCGCAACTTCGGTCCCGTGCACGCCGGCCCGCGCGAGATCGCCGACGTCCTGCTGATCCCGTTCGAGATGGCGCTGCTCGACGGCGACGCGCGCTCGGTCATGCACGCCTACACGGAGATCGACGGCGTGCCCGTCGCCGCCGACCCGACGGTCCTGACCGGGATCCTGCGCGACCGGTGGGGTTTCGACGGCACCGTCGTGGCCGACTACTTCGGGATCGCCTTCCTGCATCTGCTCCACCACGTCGCGGGCGACCTCGGCGAGGCCGCCGCGCTGGCCCTCGGGGCCGGGATCGACATCGAGCTGCCGACCGGCGACGCGTTCGTCGGACCCCTGCTCGAGCGGCTTCGGGACGGCACGGTCGACGAGGCGCTCGTCGACCGCGCAGTGCTGCGGGCGCTGCGGCAGAAGGACGAGCTGGGGCTGCTCGACGCGACCTTCGAGGACGCGCCGCCCGCGCAGGTCGACCTCGACACCCCCGAGCAGCGCGAGCTGGCGCGGCGGATCGCCGAGGAGTCGGTGGTGCTCGTCGCCAACGACGGCACACTGCCTCTGGCGGCAACGCCGCGGATCGCCGTGATCGGCCCGAACGCCGACCGGACGGCGGCGCTGTACGGGTGCTACTCGTTCGTCAACCACGTGCTGGCGCAGAACCCCGGCGTCGAGGACGGCCTGCACGCGCCGACAATCCTCGAGGCCGTCCGGGCCGAGCTGCCTGATGCCGTCGTCGATGCCGCGGCTGGCTGCGCGGTCGACGACGACGACCGCAGCAGCTTCGGCGAGGCGGTCGCGACCGCGACGGCGGCCGACGTGGCCGTCCTCGTGGTCGGCGACCACGCCGGGCTCTTCGGCCGCGGGACGTCGGGCGAGGGCTGCGACCGCGACCACCTCGAACTGCCGGGCGTGCAGCGGGCGCTCGTCGAGGCCGTGCTGGAGACCGGCACGCCCGTGGTCCTGGTCCTCGTCACGGGTCGCCCGTACGCGGTGGACTGGGCGATCGAGCGGTGCGCCGCGGTGGTGCAGGCGTTCTTCCCCGGTGAGGAGGGGGCCGGCGCCGTCGCCGGTGTCCTGTCCGGGCGCATCAACCCCTCCGGGCGGCTGCCCGTCAGCATGCCGCGCTCCGCCGGGGCCCAGCCCTACTCCTACCTGCACCCCGCCCTGGGGGCCGGTCGGGAGGTCACCAACCTGGACTCGACGCCTGCCGCGCCGTTCGGGCACGGGCTGTCGTACACGACGTTCGAGCGCTCCGACCTGACGGTGGCTGCGCAGGTGCCGACCGGCGGCTCGATCCGGGCCGAGGTCACGGTCGCCAACACCGGCGACGTCGCCGGCGACGACGTGGTCCAGCTCTACGGGCGCGACCTCGTCGGGTCCGTGACCAGGCCGGTCGCCCAGCTGCTCGGGTACGCACGCGTGCACCTGGCGCCGGGGGAGCGCACGGTCGTGCGCTTCGACGTCCCGACCACGCGGCTCGCGTTCTCCGACCGCACCATGCGGCGCGTGGTCGAGCCCGGGGACGTCGACCTGTGGGTCGGCACGAGCGCCGAGCGCGAGACCACCGCACGCACGACGCTGGTCGGCGACGTGCACCTCGTCGGTGCCGACTCGCCGCGCTGGACCACGACAGAGACCCGCTGACGCGCCGACGTGACTCCGCAGGGCAGGCATCGCCTAGCCTTGCGGGGCACGTCTGCACGTCCGCACGCCTGGAGGAGCCGCAGTGGCCGACATCATCGTCTTTCATCATGCCCAGGGTCTGACCGACGGCGTCCGGGCCTTCGCGGACACCCTGCGGGAGGCCGGCCACCGGGTCACGGTGCCGGACCTGTACGACGGCGCCACGTTCGCGACGCTCGAGGAGGGCATCGACCACGCGGACGAGGTGGGGTTCGGCGTGGTCATCGAGCGGGCGCTGGCAGCCGTCGACGAGCTGCCCAGCGCGCTCGTCTACGTCGGGTTCTCCCTCGGCGTGCTGCCCGCGCAGTCGCTCGTCCAGAACCGGCCGGGCGCGCGCGGCGGCGTGTTCTTCCACTCCGCCGTCTCGCCCGCGGACATGGGCGAGCCGTGGCCCGCCGGTGTCCCCGCACAGATCCACGCCATGGAGGACGACGAGCTGTTCGTCGAGGAGGGCGACCTGGACGCCGCGCGCGAGCTGGCCCGGATCGACGGCGTCGAGCTCTACCTCTACGACGGGGACGCGCACCTGTTCATGGACGCCAGCCTGGCGGAGTACGACGAGACGGCGGCGGCGCTCGCCACGCAGCGAGTCCTGGACTTCGTCGCGAGCCTGGGCTAAGTCACCCGTAGAACGGCCCACGCGACGGGGACGTCATGACTACGATCCCGACAATGGGGTCAAAGCTGACGGCCGGCGTCCTGGTGGGCGCGCTCGTCGTCGTGGGTGCGGGCACCTACGTGGCGACGACGGTGCTCGGGTCCGACTCGGTGAGCGAGGGCAATGCCGCGGCCGATCGTCTCGCGGCCGGTCGCAGCACCGACGTGGCTCGCGCGCTGACCCCGCCCGACACCGAGAAGTACTCCGGCGCGCAGCTCGTGGCTGCGGCGCTGGCCGCGGCGTCCTCGAAGACCGACCTGCTCCCGGCCGCGCCGTCGGACGGCACGGGGACGGTCACGGCCGTCGCCGTCGCCTGGAACGGCAGCACGGCGGTCACCGGCGGTGCCCGGGTGACGGTCCGGATCGATGCGCACGTGGTCGCGCACTCCGGCGGTCTGCTGGGGCTCGAGAGCACGTCGGACGGGAAGGGGCAGCGCTGCTTCGTCTACGCGCTGCGCGACGGGGCCGTGAGCGCGGTCCGTGTGATCCGGTGCCCGCCCGCGTCCGAGGCGATGAAGCTGCCGAAGCCGGCGGCGCTGTCCAGGGCCAGCACCTGAGGGCTACCGGTCGCGCAGCTGCCACATCGCGTCGAGCAGCACCCGGTTGAAAGCGACGGGCGCGTGCGAGTTCACGTCGTGCCCCGCCCCGCGCACCACCGTGAGCCGGCTGGCGGGCAGGGCGCGTCGGTAGCGCCGCTCATCGAGCCGCAGCGGGTCGCGGCGGCCGTTGACGAGCCAGACGGGCACCTCGAGGCGACGCACCTCGTCGAGCGACGAGTAGCCGGCGAGGGCGTCGAGCATGTCCGTCACGACGTGCCACGTCCCGCCCGTCCCGGCGACGAGACGCGACACGTGACCGTACGCGCGCAGCGGCTTGCCGCGGAGCTGCGTCGAGCAGCCGGCCAGCACGACACCCGCCACGGCCTCGCGGCGGCTCCCCGTGTAGGCGAGACTCACGTAGCCGCCGAGGGACAGCCCGACGAGCAGCGGGCGCTCGTCGCAGTCGTCGACCGCCCGGTCGATCGTGTCGAGCGCGCCCGGCAGCGTGAAGCGTTCGTCGGCCCGGGTGCCGTGGCCCGGGAGGTCGAGGGCCAGCGTGCGATGCCCGGCCCGGCGCAGTGCCGCGACCTGCGGCGCCCAGATGGTCCCGGACGTGCGCGTGCCGTGGACCAGCACGATCGGACGACGGTTCACGGCACGCTCCAGCGGGACGGGGGAGACCGGAACAGTAGGCCGCGAACCTGTGCCGCGCCCGCCGGGCGTGGTGGTGACGAGACGTGCATCACACCGCCCAACGACTGGACCACCTGACGCACACAGGCATCCGTGGCCTAGTTTGAGCGCGTGACAGCACCGCTTCCCCCCCGCGACTTCCCTCGGGTCCGCGCGAGCCACGAGGTCCCCGAGCCGCTGCGCAACGATGTGCGTGCCCTGGGCGAGTTCCTGGGCCGCGTCCTGGCCGAGGCGGGCGGCGACGATCTGCTCGCCGACGTCGAGGCCCTGCGCGAGCTCGCCATCCACGCCCACTCCGACCCGACGAGCGACGCGCTCGCGCAGGCCGAGGAGCTGGTGTCCGGCTTCAGCCTGGAGCGTGCCGAGCAGGTGGCGCGGGCCTTCACCTGCTACTTCCACCTGGCGAACATCGCCGAGGAGAACCACCGGATCCGCGTCCTGCGGGACCGCGAGGCCCACGTCGAGCCCCTCGCTCTTGCGCCCGACGACTCCCTGCCGGCTGCTGTGCTCAAGGTGACCGAGGAGCTGGGCCAGGACGAGGCGCGTCGGCGCCTCCAGGAGGTCGAGTTCCGGCCCGTGCTGACCGCGCACCCGACCGAGGCCCGTCGTCGTGCCGTCTCGCGCTCGATCCGGCGGATCGCCGAGCTGCTGGCCGAGCGCGACGCCGAGACGATCGGCGGCATGTCGCTCGCCGAGAACGAGCGGCGTCTGCTGTCGGAGATCGAGACCCTGTGGCGCACGGCGCCGCTGCGCCAGTCCAAGCCGACCGTGCTCGACGAGGTCCGCACCGTCCTCGCCGTGTTCGAGTCCACGCTCTCCGACGTGTTCCCGGCGGTCTACCGCCGCCTGGACGACTGGGTCCTGGGCGAGGCGGCCGGCACCGAGGCACCGGCCGTGCGGCCGTTCGCGCGCCTCGGCTCGTGGATCGGTGGTGACCGCGACGGCAACCCGAACGTGACCGCCGAGGTCACGCGAGCCAGTGCCCTGCTGCTCTCGGACCAGGTGCTCACGGCGCTCGAGGCGTCGGCCGTGCGGACGGCGCAGGGCCTCACGCTCGACGCGTCCGGCACCCCCGCGTCCGCCGAGCTGGGCTCGCTGTGGCAGCGTCAGCGCACGCTGTCCGAGGAGATCACGGCCCGCATCGCGGCCGACGCCCCCAACGAACCCCACCGCCGCGTCGTCCTCGTGATCGCCGCGCGCATCGCCGCCACCCGCACCCGGGACGCTGACCTCGCGTACAGCGGGCCCGACGAGCTCGAGGCCGACCTGCGCGTGGTGCAGTCCTCGCTCGAGGCAGCCGGCGCACGCCGCTCCGCGTTCGGTGACGTGCAGCGCCTGCTGTGGCAGGTCGAGTCGTTCGGCTTCCACCTGGCCGAGCTCGAGATCCGTCAGCACTCGCAGGTCCACGAGGCCGCGCTGGCAGACCTCGAGAAGAACGGCGTGGACGGCAAGCTCGAGGAGCGCACGATCGAGGTGCTCGACACGTTCCGGGCGCTCGGTCACGTGCAGCGCCGGTTCGGCCTGCGCGCCGCGCGCCGCTACATCGTGTCGTTCACGCAGAAGCCGGAGCACCTGGCGGCCGTCTACCAGCTGGCCGAGTACGCGTTCGCGGGAACCGACGACGCGCCCGTCATCGACGCGATCCCGTTGTTCGAGACCTTCGCGGACCTCGAGGCGAGCGTGGAGATCCTCGAGGCCATGCTCGAGCTCGACATCGTGCAGCGCCGGTTGGCCGAGAACGGTCGTCGGGTCGAGGTCATGCTCGGCTACTCGGACTCGTCGAAGGACGTCGGCCCGGTCTCGGCGACGCTCGCGCTCGACACGGCCCAGGCGCGCATCACGGACTGGGCCCGGCGTCACGACATCGTGCTCACGCTCTTCCACGGCCGTGGTGGCGCGCTCGGGCGCGGCGGCGGCCCCGCCAACCGTGCCGTCCTGGCGCAGCCGCCGGGTTCGGTGGACGGACGCTTCAAGCTCACCGAGCAGGGCGAGGTCATCTTCGCCCGCTACGGCGACCCCGTCATCGCGGCCCGCCACATCGAGCAGGTCGTCGCCGCGACGCTGCTCGCGGGCACGCCGTCGGTCGAGAAGCGCAACGCGGACGCGACCGCCCGGTTCGCCGAGCTCGCGTCCCGCCTCGACGAGGCGTCGCGCACACGGTTCCACGAGCTGGTGCGTGCCGACGGCTTCCCGCAGTGGTTCGCCGAGGTCACGCCGATGGAGGAGATCGGGCTGCTGCACATCGGGTCGCGGCCCGCGCGCCGCGGCCTGTCGGTGTCGTCTCTCGACGACCTGCGCGCGATCCCGTGGGTGTTCTCCTGGACCCAGGCGCGCATCAACCTGGCCGGCTGGTACGGCCTGGGCACCGCGCTGGAGAAGGTCGGCGACCTGGTCGAGCTGCGCGCGGCGTACGAGCAGTGGCCGCTGTTCGCGACCATGATCGACAACGTCGAGATGTCGCTGGCCAAGACGGACGAGCGGATCGCGGCGCGCTACCTGGCGCTCGGTGACCGCGACGACCTGGCCGACGCCGTCCTCACCGAGCTGCGGCTGACGCGGCGCTGGGTGCTGGCGATCACGGACTCCGACGCCGTGCTGTCCCGCAAGCGGATCCTGGGCCGTGCCGTGCAGCTGCGCAGCCCGTACGTCGACGCGCTCTCCCTCCTGCAGCTGCGCGCGCTGCGCGGCCTGCGCACGGGGGAGGCGCCGGAGCAGGACGACGACCTGCGCCGGCTGCTCCTTCTCACCGTCAACGGCGTCGCGGCCGGCCTGCAGAACACGGGCTGATCCAGCGCCGACACGCACGAGGGCGCCCACCGGAATCGGTGGGCGCCCTCGTGCTGTCCGGCCCGGAGCCGGCGACCGGGTCAGGGCGTCAGCGGGACGAATCCGAGGTGTAGCGCACCTGGCTGCGGGCGCCGCTCGGTGCACCGCTCGGCCGCCCGGCGCGACGTCCGGTGCCCCCGCGACGCGGCGAGCCGGCCGGCTGGGCCGTGCGCCCCTGCGCCTGGTCGCCGCGACCGCCACGGGTCTGACCGGCGGCCGCGGGCTGCCCGCCCCGTGCCTGGCGCGTGCTGGGCTGTCCCGTGCGCGTCTGGCCGGTCGTGGCCGGGGTCGTGCCGGTGGTCGAACCGCCACGACGGCGGCTGCGGCTGCGACCCGAACCGGCAGGCTTGCCGGCGGCTGCTGCCGGCGCGGGTGCGGCCGGAGCCACGTACGGGGCGACCTCGCCGACGAGGGCCGAGAGCGCCGCGTCGTCGGGCCGCACGGAGCGCGGCTGCGCGGTGATCTTCGCGGCGCGCGTCAGGGCGCGGACGTCGCCGCGCTGCTCGGGCAGGACGAGCGTGACGACGTCGCCGCCGGACCCTGCACGCGCGGTGCGGCCCGAGCGGTGCAGGTACGCCTTGTGCTCGGCCGGCGGGTCGACGTGCACGACCAGCTCGACCTCGTCGACGTGGATGCCGCGTGCGGCGATGTCGGTGGCGACCAGCACCTTCGCGGCGCCGGTCGAGAACGCCTCGAGGTTGCGCTCGCGCGCGCCCTGACCCAGGTTGCCGTGCAGGTCCACGGCGGGGATGCCGTCGGCCGTCAACTGCTTGGCCAGCTTCTTGGCCTGGTGCTTGGTCCGCATGAACAGCACCCGGCGGCCTGTGCCGGAGGCGAGGTGGTGGACGATGCGCTTCTTGTCCTCGACGTCGCGGACCTCGAAGAAGTGGTGCGTCATGGTCTGCACCGGCGACGCGGCGCTGTCCACCGAGTGCGTCACGGGGGAGTGCAGGTAGCGCTTGACCAGCTGGTCGACCCCGTTGTCGAGGGTCGCGGAGAACAGCATGCGCTGGCCGACCTTCGGGGTCTTGTCCATGATCCGCTTGACGCCGGGCAGGAAGCCCAGGTCGGCCATGTGGTCGGCCTCGTCGAGCACGGTGATCTCGACGCCGTCGAGCGTCAGCAGCTTCTGGTTGAGCAGGTCCTCGAGGCGGCCGGGGCAGGCGACGACGATGTCGACGCCCTTGTCGAGCGCGGTGACCTGGCGGGACTGGGCGACCCCGCCGAAGATCGTCGTGGTGCTCAGGCCCATGGCCGCGGCCAGCGGCGCGACGGTCGCGTCGATCTGGTTGGCGAGCTCACGCGTCGGGCACAGCACGAGCGCGCGGGGTCGTCGGCTCGCCGTCCGGGTGCGTGACGCCGCGAGGCGCGCGACGAGGGGGAGGGCGAAGGCGATGGTCTTGCCGGAGCCGGTCCGGCCGCGGCCGAGCACGTCGGTGCCGGCCAGCGAGTCGGGCAGGGTCGCGGTCTGGATGGGGAAGGGGGCCGTGATGCCCTGGTCCGTCAGGGTGCGGACGAGGGCAGCGGGCACGCCGAGATCGGCGAAGGTGGTCACGAAGGGGCCTCTCGGGGCTGGGGATGGATCGCCGCGCAAGCTTCCGAGACGGGCTCGGGCGATCTCCACGACGCGGGGCGCTCGCGTGGTCGCGGCACTCCCGGACCTCCACCTTCTCACATTGGCCGGTGCGTCCGGCCTCAAGGTGAGCAACGACACGACCCCGCGCGCCTACGCTGGGTGGGTGAGCGACACCGGCTACGGCGACTTCGAGTTCGAGCGGCGCTTCTGGGTGCGCGAGCTCCCGGTCGACCTCCTCGACGGGGCGCCCACCCTCATCGTGCAGAGCTACTACCTGGCCGACGAGGGCTTCGCGATCCGGCTGCGTGCGCAGACGTCCGGCGGGTCACCCGCGCTGGACCCGACGCTCGAACCGCTGGCGGTGCTCGACGCCTACGCGGACCTGGTCGACTTCTGCGCGATCACGCTCAAGGGACCCATGAACGCCGGGACCCGCTACGAGGCCGAGCGCGAGGTCGACGTCGCGGTCGGCATCGAGATGATCCGCCGCGGCGGGTCGCGGATCGTCAAGACGCGGCACTCGTCATGGCTCGGGTCCGACGGCTGGGTGATCGACACGTTCGGCGGCGCCAACGCCCCCCTCGTCGTCGCCGAGGTGGAGCGTGGGGGACCGGTCACCGACCTGCAGATCCCGGCGTTCTGCGTCACCGAGCTCACCGAGGACCCACGGTTCTCCAACGACGCGCTCGCCCGCACCCCCTACGGCGGCTGGGCGCGGCAGTTCGAGGACGAGCTCACGGCGCGCGGGCCGCGCTTCCTGCACGGGCTGGGCCACAACCACCTCGAGGGGCGCACCGACCCACGGTGACCGCGTGCCGGACGGAGGTGCCGGGCTCGATCTGCCGGTGCCGCGACCAGGCGGTTTCGCCGTCGGTGCGCCACCTGCCTACAGTGGCCTGCCCGCGAGCCCTGGGGAGGACCCGTGCGACCTGTTCGACGCCTGCTGCCCGGTCGTCCGCCCGTCTGTCGACCCGGCCGGTCGCCCGCGAGGAGCGCGGTGGCCGCGGTGGCGATCGCCCTGCTGGCCGGATGCACCGCGGGGTCCGGGCCTGACCCGACGGACAGCGCTCTGGCCGGTGCGTCCTCGGAGTCGTCGACGACCGGCGTGCCGCGGCCGGAGGCGTCGCCGGCGGCTCCGAGCTCGTCGAGCAGCCCGTCCACGAGCCCGTCGCCCAGCCCGTCCGGCCCGCCCCGCGCGGTCACGCGGGCCCCGCAGGCGTCCGCGACTGTCCTGCCTGCGAGTCCCGGCGCGGCCGCGCTCGCCGCGTCGCGGGCGGTGTTCGCGTCGTCACCCGTCGTGGTGGTCGTCGGCGCGGACGACGCTGCGGGCCAGCTCACCGCGGCGAGTGTCGCGGCGGGTCTGGGCGCGCCCGTCCTGCTGACCGGCACGGGCGTCCCCGACGCGGCGGGAGAGATCGCGCGGCTGGGTGCGACGAGCGTGGTGCGGGTCGGCGACGCGGACGTCGACGGTCTCGGCGTCGGCGTCGTCGACGTGCCGGTCGGGGCGGACGCGACCCGGCTCGAGGCGGCGACGGGCGCACTGGCGGTCAGGCCGTCCCCGGCCGAGGGCACGGTGGCGCTCGTCGGAGCCGGCACGGTCCCGTTGGCGGCGCTCGCGACGCTGCGGGCGGCCGGGGTGGCGACCATCGCCTGCCCGAGCGGCGACCCGCGGACCACGGCAGCGTCGGTCGCGGCTCTCGCGGACGCGTCCCCGAACGCCGTCGTCGCGCTCGGCAAGGGCTTCGGCAGCGCAGGTCTGCTCGCAGGTCGCGTGGCCTCGGCGAAGACCGGGGCGCAGCTGCCGGGCGGCGGTCAGCTGATCTTCCCCGAGGGCACCGGAGTGCGCGGCAAGCGGTACGTCGCCCTCTACGGGACGCCCGGCAGCAAGGCGTTGGGCGTGCTGGGCGAGCAGTCGGTGCCGAAGACGATGACGCGCGCGGCGTCGACCGCGAAGAAGTACCGCCCGCTCACGTCGGACACCGTCGTGCCGATGGTCGAGGCCATCGCGACGATCGCCGCGGGCTCGAAGGGCGAGGACGGCGACTACTCGCGCGAGCGCTCGGTGGCCGAGCTGCGCCCGCTCGTCGAGGCGGCGCGCGCCAAGGGCGTGGCCGTCGTGCTCGACCTGCAGCCGGGCCGGGCCGACTTCCGCGACCAGGCCAAGCGCTACGCACCGCTGCTGGCGCTGCCGAACGTGGGGCTCGCCCTGGACCCGGAGTGGCGGCTGACCAAGAAGCAGAAGCCGCTGCACCAGATCGGGTCCGTGAGGATCGGCGAGGTGAACGGCGTCGTCGACTGGCTCGCCGACTTCACCGCACAGCGGCACCTTCCGCAGAAGATGCTGGTGCTGCACCAGTTCTCGACGTCGATGATCGCGGGGCGCAGCAAGCTGGACACGACGCGCGACGAGCTGGCGATGGTGATCCACGTCGACGGCCAGGGCTCCCAGCCCGCGAAGGCCGGCACGTGGGCGACGATCCGCAAGGACGCTCCCGACGTGCACTGGGGCTGGAAGAACTTCTACGACGAGGACAAGCCGATGCTCTCGCCGAAGAAGACCTACGCCGTCCACCCCCGACCCGACCTGGTCAGCTACCAGTGACGGTGCGTTCGGAGCGCGAGCGGACTCTACGGGCGCTTAGGGTCGTGTCGTGACCTTTCCTGTGCGCATCGGTGTCCAGCTCCAGCCCCAGCACGCCGACTACGGCCAGATCCGGGACGCGGTGCGCCGCGCCGAGGACGCCGGTGTCGACGTGATCTTCAACTGGGACCACTTCTTCCCGCTCTCGGGCGACCCGGACGGTAAGCACTTCGAGTGCTGGACCATGCTCGGCGCGTGGGCGGAGCAGACCGAGCGCGTACAGATCGGTGCGCTCGTCAGCTGCAACTCCTACCGCAACCCCGAGCTGCTGGCCGACATGGCGCGGACCGTCGACCACATCAGCGGCGGTCGCCTGATCCTCGGCATCGGGGCCGGCTGGTTCGAGAAGGACTACGACCAGTTCGGTTACGAGTTCGGCACCGCCGGCTCGCGCATCGCGGACCTCGCGCAGGCGATGCCGCGGATCCGCGCGCGCTGGGCCGCGTCGAACCCGGTCCCGACGCGCGAGATCCCCGTGATGATCGGCGGCGGCGGTGAGCGCAAGACCCTGCGCGTCGTCGCCGAGCACGCCGACGTGTGGCACTCGTTCGGGGACGTCGACACGCTCGTCCGCAAGAGCGGCATCCTCGATGAGCACGGCTCCGACGTGGGCCGGGACACGGCGAGCCTCGTCGAGCGCTCGGTCGGGGTCTCGCGGCCTCCGGCCGAGGTCGCCGACGACCTGATCGCCGCCGGTGCGACGCTCTTCACGATCGGCACCTCCGGCCCGGACTACGACCTGAGCCTCGTGGAGCAGTGGGTGGCCTGGCGGGACGAGCGCGCGTAGGTGCATTCCCGCAAGGAGCGACGCACCGCGACCGATGGTGCGACGAGCACGCAGACGCCCCCCGCCGCGCGACGGCGGTGGTGGCCTCGCGTGCTGCTCGTCGTCGTCGGCGTGCTGGCCAGCATCGTGTTCGGCGTCGTCACGGCGTCCGTCGAGAGCAGCCTGGGGCCGCACGAGGCACGCTACGACGTGACCGCGGACTCGACCGTGACCGTCGATCTGGGACCGCTCGGCGAGCTCCTCATCGACTCGCCCCTGCCCCTGGGCCTCGGCGTCACCATCACGGTGCACGAGATCCCCGCGAGCTTCGTCCAGCTCGACCAGGCCACGACACTCAGCGGACTCTCGGAGGACCTCGACCGGTACGTCCAGTTCTTCTCCGCGCCCCAGACGACGATCTCCGACGTCACGCGGGCGCTCCTGATCGACGCAGGTGTCCGGGCCGTCACGGCGTTCGCGCTGCTGGTCGTCGCGTGGTCGCTGCTCGTCGTGCTGCTCGGGCGCGCGCGACGGGAGGAGCTCGCCCACCGGCTGCGCCCCCACGAGCGGCAGGTCGCACTGGGTTCCGTGCTCGCCCTCCTCCTCCTGGTGGTGGTCGCGCCGCAGGTGGACGAGGGGGAGGACTCCACGGCGGTCGCGTCGCCGGTGTTCGACGGCACGCCGCTCGAAGGCGCCCAGGTCACCGGGCGTCTGGGCGGTGTCATCGACACGTACGGTGCCTCGGCGCTCGCGACGTACCGCGACTCGCAGGCGTTCTACGAGAAGGCCGACACCGCGTTGAAGGAGCAGTGGGACGCGACGTCGTCGGCCGTGGCGCTGGCGGGCCGGCTCGCCGCGCCCGGCGGCGGCGCGCCCACCGGCGTCGCGGCGTCCGCACCCGACCTCCTGACGGTCGTCGTCATGTCCGACCTGCACTGCAACGTCGGCATGGCCCCGCTCGTCACGACGCTCGTGAAGCGCTCCGGCGCGTCGCTCGTGCTCGACGCCGGTGACACGACGATGAACGGCACGGCCGTCGAGCAGTACTGCGTGAGCACCTTCGCGAAGGCCGTCCCGAAGGGCGTCGACCTCGTCGTGTCGCCCGGCAACCACGACTCCGCGGACACGTCGGCCAAGTACGCCAAGGCCGGCGCCCGCGTGCTGCACGGCGAGGTCACGACCGTCGACGGCCTGCGGATCCTGGGCGACCGCGATCCCAACGAGACGCGCGCCGGGCAGGGGACGAGCGCGGGGCAGCGCACGGAGGCCGAGGAAGGTGCGGACCTCGCCGCCACCGCGTGCGACGACGACGACGGCGTCGACCTGCTGCTGATCCACACCCCGTGGGTGGGCGACCCGACGCTGGACCAGGGGTGCGCCCCCGCCCAGATCTCTGGCCACCTGCACAAGCGTGTCGGCCCCGCCCAGGTGGGTCAGGGCATCCGGTACGTGAGCTCGAGCAGTGCGGGCGCCACGCTGGGTCAGCCGACCGTGGGCAAGCTGCACGGGACCGCCGAGCTGACCGTGCTGCACTGGAACCCGCAGACGCGCCGGTTCGTCGACTACCAGGTGGTGCAGATCGACACCGACGCCACCGCCCACGTGCTGTGGCCCCGCCCCTGGCCCGTCGCCGTGCCCGTCGTCGAGCCCGACGTGCTGGCGCCGGGCGTGCTGGGTCCGCAGCCGACGGTGGGACCAACCAGCCCTACGACGCCCAGCCCGACCCCGTCAGCCGCCCCGAGCGACCTCGCGACCGCGGACTGAGGCAGGGAATCTCGGCTTCACCCGTGTGAATCCGGCGAACCGGGTTTACGGTGATGAAGCGCGCACACCGGGCACGGTTCGCCCGCGTGCGCCGCAGGCTGGGGGGTCAGCGTGAAGCAAGGGTCGGTGCGGGTCCGCGGTGCGGTCGCGCTCGCGCTCGCGGCGGTGCTGTCCGGAGCGGGGCTGGCAGCCTCGCCCGCGCAGGCGGCGGCCGACGACGACGAGCTCACCGCGGGTCAGCAGCTGAAACCCTCGCAGTCCCTGGTCTCGGCGGACGGCGGCCAGGTGGCCGTGGTTCAGAAGACCGGAGAGCTCGCCCTGTACGAGGTGGGCGGCGACCTGCGCTGGACCAGCGGCCCCGGGGTGAAGGGATCGCGCCTCGTCGTGCGCTCGACGGGTGACGTCGCGCTCGTCGCGCCCGACGGGACCGTCGGCTGGCACACGGGGACGAAGGGCATCAAGGGCGCGCGGCTGGTGGTGCAGGACGACGGGGACCTCGTCGTGCGGGACACGAAGGGCACGGTGCAGTGGTCCGCGGGCACGGCGACGCCGCCCACGATGCTGAACGCGGGGGAGAAGCTCGAGCCGGGCAAGGTGCTGTCCTCGCAGGACGGGCGCAGCACGCTCGTCATGGGCGAGGACGGCGACCTGCAGCTCCTGGGTCCGGACGCGCGGCCGCGCTGGTCGACGGACACCGACCGCGCGGGCTCGTCGCTGGTGCTCTCGGAGCAGGGCGACCTCGCGGTGCGGACGGAGGCAGGGTACGTCCGCTGGCACACCGGGACGTGGGGGCACGAGGACGCGACCCTCGTGCTCCAGGACGACGGCGACCTGCAGCTCCTGGACCCTGACGGGACCGTGCTGTGGAGCACGGGCACAGCGCTGGGTGAGCCGGAGCTGGCGGCCGGCAAGCGGCTGGTCGCCGGGGAGCGGCTCGACTCGCCGGACGGCCGCGTGAGCCTGCTGGTCGACGAGGACGGTCTACGGCTCGAGATCGACGGGCGGGCGGTGTGGGCCGTGCTGCCCGCCTACCCGGACGCCGAGCTGCGGCTGTCGCTCGGGAAGTCGGGGAACCTGGTGCTCAAGGGCACCGACGGTGCCATCTACTGGACCTCGGAGACGGTGAGCAAGGGGGCGACGCTCGCGGTGGACGCCGGCGGGCTGGTGCTGCGGGCTGCGAACGGCGAGGAGCTCTGGCGCGCCGACGTGCCGCCGGGCGCGCTCGGCGCCCCCGTCACGAGCGACTGCTCGACGGTCGTCGCGCCGGTCCCGCTCGAGGCGACCGCGCTGACGAGCACCGGGATCCGCCTGAACCCGTGCCTGGTGACGGCCGTCGAGGCCCTGCAGGCGGCGGCGAAGGCCGACGGCATCGACCTGAGCGGCTGGGGCTGGCGCAGCAACGAGCAGCAGCGCGCGCTGCGGGCGCGCAACTGCACCGCGTCGGGCTGCCGTCCGGCGACCGCCACGCCGGGCACGTCCCGGCACGAGCGCGGGCTCGCGATCGACTTCACCGTGAACGGGCACGTCATCACCGCAGGGTCGGCGGCGTGGACGTGGATGGTGCGCAACGCCCCGACGTACGGGCTGAAGAACCTGCCCGGTGAGCCGTGGCACTGGAGCGTCGACGGTTGGTGAGCGCGGGCCTCTAGGCTGGGCGCCGTGAGTGCTGACGACGTGACCGCCGGGCCCGCGGGCTCCGCGGCCGCCTCCTTCGGCGGCGCCGACGCACTGAGCGCGGTGAGCCAGGACTACCTCAAGGTCATCTGGGCGGCGACCGAGTGGGAGGACCGGCCGGTCACCACCAAGCTGCTCGCGGGCCGGCTGGGCGTGGGGGCGTCGACGGTGTCCGAGACGGTGCGCCGTCTGGCTGACTCGGGGCTCGTCACGCACGAGCCGTACGGTGCCGTCGGCCTGACGGAGCACGGACGGCTGCTCGCACTCGCGATGGTGCGTCGGCACCGGTTGGTCGAGACCTTCCTGGTCCAGGTCCTGGGCTACGGGTGGGACGAGGTGCACGACGAGGCGGAGGTGCTCGAGCACGCGGTGTCCGACGTGTTCGTCGAGCGGCTCGCGGCGCACCTGGGCCACCCGACGCGGGACCCGCACGGCGATCCCATCCCCGGGGTGGACGGCACGTTCGCCCCGCCGCCCGCGACCTCCCTGTGGCAGGCGTCGGCGGGGCACTGGCAGGTGGCGCGGATCTCCGACGCCGATCCCGAGCTGCTGCGGCACGTCGAGGCCGTGGGCCTGGTGCTCGACGCACCGGTCGAGGTCGTGGCCCGCCGCGAGGCGATCGGCCTGGTCTCGCTGCTCGTCGGGCCGGAGCGTGCGTCGACGGAGCTCGGCGAGGTCGCGGCGCGCTCGATCTGGCTCGTCGCGGCGGACTGACCTAGGCTGAGCCCATCCACCGGAGTCCACACCGTCGTCCTCCGCCGCCGGATCGAATCGATACGACCTTGGAGAGACGCATGCTTCCGCTGCCCGCCGGCAAGGCCCGCGCCGCGCTGTTCGCGCTCGCGCTGGGCGGCTTCGGCATCGGCACCACCGAGTTCGCGACCATGGGTCTGCTGCCGGAGATCGCCGACGACCTCGGCATCTCGATCCCGGTGGCCGGGTACGCCATCACGGCCTACGCGCTCGGTGTCGTCGTCGGTGCGCCCACGCTTGCCGCGCTGGGTGCCCGCATGGACCGCCGCCGCCTGCTGATCTGGCTCATGGTGGCATTCACCTGCGCGAACGTGCTCTCTGCGTTCGCCCCCAGCGCGTCGACCCTCGTCGCCGCGCGCTTCCTGGCCGGTCTGCCGCACGGTGCCTTCTTCGGCGTCGGGGCGGTGATGGGGACCGCGGTCGTCGGGCAGGCGCGCCGTGGCCGGGCGGTCTCGTCGATGATGGCCGGCCTGACCATCGCGTGCGCCATCGGCGTGCCGCTCACCGCGATCGTCGGGCACGCCGCCGGGTGGCGGTGGTCGTTCGTCGGCGTGGGTGTCATCGGGCTCGCGACCCTGCTGGCGCTGCGCGCCTGGACGCCGCCGCTCTCCCCGCACGAGGGCGCCACCGTACGCACCGAGCTGGCGGCACTGCGCAACCGCCGCCTGTGGATCGCGTTCGGCGCGGGCGCGATCGGGTTCGGCGGGATGTTCGCCGTCTACTCCTACGTCAAGCCGCTGCTCACCGACGCGGCCGGCGTCGACGTCGCCGTGGTCCCCGTCGTCCTGGCGCTGTACGGGCTTGGCATGACGGCGGGCACGCTCATCGGCGGCCGGCTCGCCGACCGGTCCGTCTACCGCACCGTCATCGTCGGCATGGTGTCGACCATCGCCGTGCTCGTCGCGATCGGCGTCGTGGGCCACCAACCGGTGGCCGTCGTCGTCGCGCTCGTGCTGCTGGGCGTGACCTCGCAGATCCTGGGTCTGTCCCTGCAGACGCGGCTCATGGACGTCTCGCCCGCGGCGCCGTCACTCGGCGCCGCGCTGTGCCACTCCGCCCTCAACCTGGGCAACGCGACGGGTGCGTTCCTGGGCGGGCTGGTGATCGAGGCAGGCCTGGGCTACCTCGCGCCCGCGTGGGTCGGGGCGGGGCTGACCGCGCTGGGGCTGCTGGCCATGCTCACGGTGGGCCGCGCCGGGCCCGAGCCGGTCGCCCCCGCCGCCGTCCCGGAGCACGTCGACGACGTGCCCGACCGTCCTGGCGACCTCACGGCGGCCGGTAAACTCGGCAGGTGACTTCGCAGGACACCCCCGCCCCCGCCCACGCCGGACCCCCGACGGCCTCGGACGACGTGCCGTTCCGGTACACGGCCGCGCTCGCGCAGGACATCGAGCTGCGCTGGCAGGACGCGTGGCAGGAGCGCGGCACGTTCTACGCCGCCAACCCGACGGGTGCGCTCACGGACGGCGACGGGCGGCACGCGCAGCCGTCGGCCAAGCCCTTCTTCGTGATGGACATGTTCCCGTACCCGTCGGGCGCGGGTCTGCACATCGGTCACCCGCTCGGGTACATCGCCACCGACGTGGTCGCGCGCTTCCGCCGCATGCAGGGCGACAACGTGCTGCACGCGCTCGGGTTCGACGCGTTCGGCCTGCCCGCCGAGCAGTACGCCGTGCAGACGGGGCAGCACCCGCGCACCACCACCGAGGCCAACATCGCGATCATGCAGCGCCAGCTGCGTCGCCTGGGGCTGGCGCACGACCCGCGCCGGTCGTTCGCGACGATCGACCCCGAGTACGTGCGCTGGACGCAGTGGATCTTCCTGCAGATCTTCGACTCCTGGTACGACGAGGACGCGGTGCGGGCCGACGGCGGCCGTGGTGCCGCACGCCCCGTCGCGGAGCTCGAGGCCGCCTACGCCGCGGGCCGCGCGCTGCCGGAGGTCGACGGGATCGCAGCCGGGTCCGCGTGGGCGGACCTGGACGCCGTCCAGCGTCGCCGCGTCGTCGACTCCCAGCGCCTCGCCTACGTCTCCGAGACGCCCGTGAACTGGTGCCCGGGCCTGGGCACGGTGCTGGCCAACGAGGAGGTCACGTCGGAAGGGCGCTCCGAGCGTGGCAACTTCCCGGTCTTCCAGCGCAGCCTGCGCCAGTGGAACATGCGGATCACGGCCTACGCGGACCGGCTGACCGACGACCTGGAGCACATCGACTGGCCCGAGAAGGTCAAGTCGATGCAGCGGCACTGGATCGGCCGCTCGTCAGGCGCCCGCGTGCGCTTCGCGGTGGTGGGCGGCGACGCCGTCGAGGTCTTCACCACCCGTCCGGACACGCTGTTCGGCGCCACGTTCATGGTGGTCGCCCCCGAGCACCCGCTGCTCGACGAGGTGCCCGCGGCCTGGCCCGACGGCACGCGCGACGCCTGGACCGGTGGCCACGCAACCCCGTCCGAGGCGGTCGCCGCGTACCGGGCCGAGGCCGGCGCCAAGACCGCCGTCGAGCGTCAGGCCGACGCGGGCCGCAAGACCGGCGTCTTCACCGGCCACCTGGCCGCCAACCCCGTCAACGGCGACCTGCTGCCCGTGTTCACCGCGGACTACGTCCTCATGGGCTACGGCACGGGCGCCATCATGGCCGTCCCCGGCGGCGACGAGCGCGACTTCGCGTTCGCGCAGGCCTACGAGCTGCCCGTGGTCTACACGGTCGACGCGCCGGACGGCGCGCCCGAGGGTGCCCGCACGGGAGCCGGTCCTGTCATCAACTCGTCGAACGACGCCCTGAGCCTGGACGGGCTGGCCGTGCCGGAGGCGAAGACCGCGATGATCGCGTGGCTGGCCGAGCGTGGCGTGGGCGAGGAGACCATCACCTACCGCCTGCGCGACTGGCTGTTCAGCCGGCAGCGCTACTGGGGCGAGCCGTTCCCGATCGTCTACGACGAGAACGACCTGCCCATCGCGCTGCCCGCGGACGCGCTGCCTGTCAACCTGCCCGACGTGCCGGACTACTCGCCGCGCACGTTCGACCCGCAGGACGCCCACTCGTCGCCCGAGCCGCCGCTGGGCCGCAACGAGGACTGGGTCAACGTCACCCTGGACCTGGGCGAAGGCCCGAAGGTCTACCGGCGCGACACCAACACCATGCCCAACTGGGCCGGGTCGTGCTGGTACTACCTGCGCTACCTCGACCCGACCAGCGACGTCACCCTCGTCGACCCGGCACTCGAGCAGTACTGGATGGGCCCGGGCCACGGCTCGCAGCCCGAGGGCTCGATCGGCGGCGTCGACCTGTACGTGGGCGGCGTCGAGCACGCCGTGCTGCACCTGCTGTACGCGCGCTTCTGGCACAAGGTGCTGTTCGACCTGGGCCACGTGTCCTCCGGCGAGCCCTTCCACAAGCTCTTCAACCAGGGCTACATCCAGGCGTACGCCTACACGGACGCCCGCGGTGTGCACGTGCCGGCGGCCGAGGTGGTCGAGGACGAGTCGTCGGCGACCGGGTTCAGCTGGAACGGCGAGGCCGTCAACCGTGAGTACGGCAAGATGGGCAAGTCGCTGAAGAACATGGTGACCCCCGACGAGATGTACGCGGAGTACGGCGCGGACACCCTGCGCGTGTACGAGATGTCGATGGGCCCGCTGGACCTGTCGCGTCCGTGGGAGACGCGGGCCGTGGTCGGGTCGCAGCGCTTCCTGCAGCGGCTGTGGCGCAACGTCGTCTCCGAGACCGACGGCTCGCTGGTCGTCACGGACGACGCGCCCGACGACGCGACGCTGCGCGTGCTGCACCGCACCATCGCCGACGTGGGTGTCGACATGGCCGCGATGCGCGTCAACACCGCGATCGCCAAGCTCATCGTGCTGAACAACCACCTGACGACGTTGCCGGCGGCGCCGCGCTCGGCCGTCGAGGCGCTGGTCCTGATGACGTCTCCCGTCGCGCCGCACGTCGCCGAGGAGCTGTGGTCGCGGCTGGGCCACGAGCGTTCGCTCGCGCACGAGCCGTTCCCGGTGGCCGACGAGGCGTACCTCGTCGAGGAGACCGTGACCTGCGTGCTCCAGGTGCAGGGCAAGGTGCGCGGCCGCGTCGAGGTCGCGCCCGACGTCAGCGACGATGCGCTGCGTGAGCTCGCGCTCGCCGACGCCGGTGTGCAGCGCGCCCTGGACGGCCGGGACGTGCGGACCGTGATCGTGCGCGCGCCCAAGCTCGTCAACGTGGTGCCGGCCTGAGCCGCGACCGCGGGTCCGCGGCCGCCTCGCCGGCGGTCGCGATCGTCACCGACTCGACGGCGTCCTTCCCTCCCGGCGTCGCCGAGCGCTGGGGGATCGGCGTGGTGCCGCTCGACGTCGTGGTGGACGGCGAGCGGTTCGCCGAGGGCGTCGACCTGTCTCCCGAGGGGCTGCTCGACGCGCTCACGGGCAACGCGGACGTGAGCACGTCCCAGCCGTCGCCCGCCGCGTTCGACGCCGCCTACGCGCGCGCCGCCGCGAGCGGGGCGACCGCCGTCGTCTCCGTGCACCTGTCCGGCCAGATGTCGGGGACGGTGCAGGCCGCGCGGCTCGCCGCGACCACCGCGCCCGTGCCGGTGCACGTGGTGGACTCCGGCACGGTCGGCATGGCGCTCGGCTTCGCGGTTCTCGAGGCCGCGCGCGTCGCGTCCGGCGGTCTCCCGGTGCCCGCGACGCTCGTCGCCCCGGTCCCGCCCGCCCCGCCCGCGGAGGGCAGGCGGTGGTTCCGACGCCGCGTCGAGGCGGCCCCGCTGCCACCGGTCGACGACGTCGTCGCGGCCGCCGACCGTGGCGCGGCCGCGTCGCGCGCGTGGTTCCTCGTCGACTCGCTCGACCACCTGCGCCGCGGTGGCCGGCTCAGTGCGCCGGCCGCGGCGCTCGGGATCGTCCTGGGGCTGCGCCCGCTGCTGACGATCGCGGACGGGTCCGTGGTCGTCGCCGAGAAGGTGCGCACCCGTCGGGCCGCTCGTGACCGCCTGCAGGCCGTGGTGCTGGACGACATCAAGGCACGCCCCGCCGCGCGGGCCGCGGTCCACCACCTGGGCCAGCCCGACCTCGCCCGCACGATGGCCGACCAGCTGGCCGCCTGGGCGGGGGAGCGACTCGTCGAGGTCGTGGTCTGCGAGTCGAGCGCCGTGCTCGCCGCGCACGCCGGACCGGGGCTCCTGGCCGTCGTCGTCACCGACGCCTGACGGAGGCGTCGCCGCAGGCGGGCCGAGCCGACCACAGGCACGTGCCGCGGACGGGCGGTCCACAGTCCCGTGCCCCGGCGCGACGGGCTCCGGGAGGACGCACCTAACGTCGCGGGGTGCCCCGTCGACCTGTCCCGCCGACCAGCGACAGTGCACGGCTCGACGCGCTGCTCGCGCAGCGGACCGGGCCCGCCGCGCCCCCTCGGTCGCAGTCGGCGAGATCCTGGGTTCCTGCGCCGCCCGAGCCGAGCGTCCCGCCCGGTCCCGACGAGCCCCCCGACGACGACTGGCGCGTCCCCGACTGGATCCGGCAGGCCGGCGCCGCGCGTACAGCGCCTCCCGCAGCGCCTCCGGCTGCGTTGCCTGCCGTGCCGCCTGCTGCGTCGCCCGTGGTGTCGACGGCGCGCCCACCCTCCGCTGGACCACCCGCCCCCGAGCCTCCGGTGGTGCCGAGCAGCACGGGCCCTCGGGATGGTCGCGTCGCGACCGCCGACGCCATGGGGACCGTGCGCGACGGCTACGTGGCGGTGCACGGCGACCCGCTGGCGCGGAGCGCGGCGCCGCGGCGTCGTGTGCGATGGAGGGTCTCGTGGCGAGCCGCGGCGGCCGGGGCGCTCGCGTTGGCGCTGGTGGGCGGCGCGGTGGCGGTCCGCGCGGCGTCCGTGCGGGCCGGGGAGGCCGTCACCCTGCCCGTCCCGGCACCCGAGGGCACACCGGCGTCCATGTCCACCGTGGCGCCGGTCGTCGATGCGACCGCGGGCGCGAGCGCCGGACCGGCTGGCGGTGCGACCCCCGTCCCGCGGACCGCCGCCGGGCAACCGCCCGTGGTCGTCCACGTGGTCGGCGCCGTCCGTCACGAAGGGCTCCAGCGGATGCCGCCCGGGAGCCGCGTCGCCGACGCGATCGACGCCGCCGGAGGTGCGACGTCGTCGGCGGACCTCGACGCGGTGAACCTCGCCCGGGTCCTGGTCGACGGCGAGCAGGTGGTGGTCCCACGCAAGGGCGAGAGCGAGCAGGGTGCTGGGTCCGACGAGCAGGGGGCGGCGCCGAGCACCCCAGGGGCACCCCCCGGGACCACCGCCGGCTCGGGTGCTGGAACGGCCGCCGTGGTGGACCTCAACACCGCGGACGCTGCGACCCTGGACGGGTTGCCGGGTGTCGGACCGGTCCTGGCGGGCCGCATCGTCGACTACCGCCGCGAGCACCCGTTCGCGAGCATCGACCAGCTCGAGGACGTCCCGGGGATCGGTCCCGCGACGATGACCAGGCTGCGCGACCTGGTGCGGGTGTGAACCTCCCGGGGGTGCGCGGCGCGGGGGAGAGCGACCTGTCATCGCCGCCCGAGCGAGGACTCGAGGTGCTCGACCTGCGCCTGGCACCGTCTGCGGCCGTCGCCTGGCTCGCAGCGATGCTCGTGGTGCGCGTCCCGGCGCCGTGCGGGCTGGTCGCGGCGCTCGTGTGTGCGTCGACGGCGGGCGTGGTGCTGGGGGTCAGAGCCCGCACGTCGACGATCACGCCCACGGTGGCGCTCGCGCTGCTGGTCGCGGCGATCACCGCCGGCACCGGTGCGGCGCAGGTCGCCTCGCGCGAGTCCGGTCGCTGGGCGGACCGGGTCGGCGCCGAGGTGGCGGTCACGGGCGTCGTCAGCGGTGACCCGACGGCCCTGCCTGCCGCCTGGCCCGGCGCGCCCGCGCGTGCGTCGTGGCTGCTCACGGTGGAGTCGGTGGCGCCGGTCCAGGACACGGCCGCAGCGCAGCGGGCCCACGCTCCGGTGCGGGTCCTGGGACCGGCGGGCGGCGGCGCGTTCCTCGGCGCCCGGGTCGCGCTGGTCGGGGTGCTGCGTGACACCCCGCGAGGAGAACGGGCGGTCGCCCTGCTGATCGCGGACCGCCCGGTGCGCGTCCTGGCCCGCGCCGGACCCTGGTGGCGGGCCGGTGAGCCGATCCGCACGGCCGAGCAGCGCCTGGCGCAGTCGCTGACGGGCGACGCACGCGCGCTGCTCCCCGGCGTGACCGTGGGCGACACGTCGAGCGTGCCGCCGGACCTGACGGACGCCTTGCGGGTCGCCGGGCTCACCCACCTGACCGCGGTGTCCGGCGCCCACTTCTCCCTCGTGGCGATGCTCGCGCTCGCCGGTGCGGGCCTGGCGCGGGTGCCACGCCGCGCCCGGGCACCGGTCGTCCTCGCCGCGATGGTGGCCATGGTGCTCGTCGTGCACCCGTCGCCCAGCGTGCTCCGCGCGGCCGTGATGGGCCTCGTCGGTGTGTGGGCGCTGCTGCTCGACCGGCCCGCGCGGGCTCCTGCCGCGCTGGCAGCGTCGGTCGTCGTGCTGCTGGTGATCGACCCGTGGCTGGCGGGGGAGGTGGGGTTCGCGCTGTCGGTGCTGGCCACGGCCGGGATCGTCGTCGTCGCGCAACCGCTCGCGGTCCGCTGGTCGCGCTGGGGCCGGCGGACGGCCACGGTCCTGGCGGTCCCCGTCGCCGCGCAGCTCCTGTGCGCGCCGGTGATCGTGCTGCTGAACCCGACGCTGTCGCTCTACGCGGTCCCCGCGAACCTCGTCGCGGGGCCCGCCGTCGCACCGGCGACCGTCCTCGGCCTCGGCGCGGGTGTCGTGGAGCCCTGGTGCCACCCGCTCGCTCAGGCGCTGGCCTGGGCTGCGGGTGGGGCGTGCTGGTGGATCGGTGCGGTCGCCCGGTGCGCTGCGGCGCTGCCCGGCGCCAGGACGGCGTGGCTGCCCGGCGTGGTGGGTGCGGCGGTCCTCGCGATCGCCGGGGTCTGCGTCGCTCGCCTGCTGCTGCGGCCGCGTCGATGATCGCGGCACGGCCCACGGGCCCGGGCGGTCGATGGTGTCGGTGGCGTCGGGCAGACTGTGCGGGTGCCTCCCGCTCCTCGCCGCTCATCCGCCCGCTCCGGCCGCAGCGTGGGCACGGAGGGGGTCTCGTGGGAGCAGGCCGAGCTCGAGCCGGTCGTGCTCGTGCGCGGAGCTGAAGGTCTGCTCGCGGACCGGGCGGTCGAGCGCCTCGTCGGGCTCGCGCGTCAGGGCGACCCGGCCGTCGAGGTGACCCGCCTGGACGCGGCCGAGTACACCGCGGGGGAGCTCGGGGTCCTGACCAGCCCGTCGCTGTTCGCCGAGGACAAGGTCGTGGTCGTCGACGGCGTCGAACGCGGCACGGAGGAGCTGATGGCCGACGCGATCGCCTACGTGGCGTCGCCGGCCGACGGCGTCGTCGTGATCCTGCGCCACGCCTCGGGCCAGCGTGGCAAGAAGCTGCTCGACACGCTCAAGGCCGCCAAGGTGCCCACGGTGGCGTGCGACCCCGTGACGTCGGACTCGGACAAGACGTCGTTCGCGAGCGCTGAGCTGCGGCGGGCGGGCCGTCGTGCGGACGCCGCGGCGATCCGCGCGCTGGTCGACGCGGTGGGGAGCGACCTGCGCGAGCTGGCATCCGCCTGCGCGCAGCTCGTCGCCGACACGACCGGCGTGATCGGCCCGGACGTCGTCGAGCGGTACTACGGCGGTCGCATCGAGGCCACCGGCTTCCGGGTGGCCGACGCCGCCGTGGCCGGCCAGGCAGGGCAGGCCGTCGCGCTCCTGCGGCACGCCATGGCGACGGGGGTCGATCCCGTGCCCGTCGTCGCAGCGCTCGCGATGAAGCTGCGCACTCTGGCCAAGGTGGGCGCGGTCCGCAGCCGTGGTCAGGGCGCGCTGCGCGAGCTGGGCCTGGCGCCGTGGCAGGTGGACCGTGCGATGTCCGAGCTGCGGCGCTGGACGCCGGAGGGGCTCGCGACGGCCATCAACGCCGTCGCTCAGGCGGACGCGGAGGTCAAGGGCGAGAGCCGCGACGCGCAGTTCGCGGTGGAGCGTGCCGTGCTGCGGGTGGCGCAGGCCTCGGGCGTCTGACGGGGGCTATCGATCGGTCGGTTGGAGCGTCGTCGCCGGTCCCAGGGCGTCGCCCTGCAGCAGGTCGAAGCCCAGGTCGAGGCAGGTCTCGACGAGACGGGCGTCGCTGACCCGCTCCGCCACCAGCAGCGCGTCGTGCTGCCGGGCCATGTCGATGAGCGCGGACCCGTGCCGCACGAGCTCGCGGCAGTCGATCTTGACGAAGTCGGCGTAGGGGAGCATCGCGACCTGGTGGGCCTCGGCCGCGAAGTCGTCGACCGCCAGCTGATAGCCCTGGGCCCGGAGCGCGTGCAGCCCCGACAGCACGCCCGCGTCGGCCGGCACGCTCTCGACGACCTCGAGCACCAGGTCGTCGCCCGGCTCCGGCAACGGCAGGTCGTGGACGACGAAGGCACGGGTCACGTTGACGAACGCGCGCCCCTCCCGCAGGTACGGGGCGCCGTCGGCCAGTGCGCGCAGGACCGAGGCCGTCGCGCGGTCCTGCCGATCCTCGTGCCAGAGGTCGACCCCGACGGCGCTGCCGTCGTGGGCGCGGTACAGGAGCTCGTGCGCGAACAACTCACCGTCGCGGGTCCAGATCGGCTGGCGCGCGACCGGTGGCGGCGCGGAGAGCCGGTGCCGGCTGGTGGAGGAGCTCACGATGACTGAGAGCGTCGCCCGGCGTGGGCATGACGCCACTTCCCTCAACCAGTCACCGGGCGGGAGCTCGCGCGATCCAGGACGCTCGCCGGCTCCAGCAGGTTGCCCTGGAAGAGACGGAACCCGAGCTCGCGCGCGTGCGCGTTGAGATCGGCCGACTCGACGTACTCGGCGACCAGCGTCGCCCCGTAGGAACGGGCCATCGTGACGACCGGGTGCCCCTCGACGTCGAGGTCGCGCACGTCGATCTTCACGAAGTTGGCGTGCGGCAGCAGCATGCGCTGGTGGGCGGTGCTGACGAAGGAGGGGACGGCGATCCGGAACCCGGCGTCGCGCAGACGACGTACTCCGGTGACGATCTCCCGGTCGACGTCCACCCAGTGCGGCACCTCGATGACCAGCCGGTCCGGGCGTGCCGGGACCGAGAGGTCGCCGACCAGGTACGGGCGCGTGCACCGGACGAAGAGGGGCCGTCCCTGGGCGACGAGATCCAGGTCGGTGCGCCCGAAGGTTGCCGCCAGGACGTGCGCGGTGGCCTCGTCGTGCTGCTTGAGGCTCCAGGAGGACGGGGCCGGCGCCATCTCGTCGCCCGTGCGGTAGGAGAACTGGTACGCCGTCGTCTCGCCCGCCGCGTTGAAGATGCCCTGACGCGCCACGAGCACCGCGTCCGTCGTGGAACGGCGCTCCCACTCACGACGCAGCGCGTCGGGGATGGCGTCCTCGACGGCCGCGGCCAGGCGTCGCAGGCGCCCGTCGGCATCGTCCGGGTTCATACGTTCAATGACACCACACGTCGGGCCCGGTCAGCCACGGGGTGCGGAGGATTTCTCCGCAACCGCTTCGACCTCCCAGGGAATCGCTCTCCGCGCGGGCGGAAACTTCACCCGTGGGCGCGGGGCCGAGAACGGCGAAGGCGCCGCTCCCGACGGGGAGCGGCGCCTTCGAGATCCGCGAAGCGGTGCCGACTCAGAGAGCGGCGACCGACTTGGCGAGCGCCGACTTCTTGTTGGCGGCCTGGTTCGAGTGGATGACACCCTTCGAGACAGCCTTGTCGAGCTTCTTCGAGGCGACGACCAGCGCGGACTGCGCGGCGTCCTTGTCGCCACCGGCGACGGCCTCACGGACGCGACGGACGTGCGTCTTCAGCTCCGACTTGACGGCCTTGTTACGCAGGCGCGCCTTCTCGTTCGTGGTGATGCGCTTGATCTGGGACTTGATGTTTGCCACGTGTGGACTCTCTTGTGCGTTCGCCGAGACGGCGATCTGACAGGTCGTAGAGGGCGCGCGCAGATCCGGGACTGGGGCGTGGGGACACCCTCGGAGAGGATCTGGGCGAGTGCCCGCCGACCTGGGCGGACACGCAAGGGTCAAGCTTACCAGGTGTGACGGGTGGGAGAAATCGCCTTGAGTGCCTGGGCGACGGTGTCGAACAGGGCCCGGTCGACGACGCAGCCTTCGCGACGGATGGCGTGCGGGTCGATCTGCAGGACGCGGTCCAGGCGCACCTCGGACGGTCGTCGGCGCGGGTCCCACGGCCCGGTGCCGATGTCGAGCCAGTCGCCGTGCCGCGTGTGCACGTCGCCGCCCTGCACGTGGTCCTTGCTGGTGAGCATGAGCGCGAGCACGGCGTCGCCCGCGCGGCCGATGACGAGCACGGGCCGGTCCTTGCCCCGGGAGGGGTCCTCCTCGAACGGGACCCAGGTCCACACGATCTCGCCGGGGTCCGCGACGGGTGCCCCGCGCCCGTCCGGGTGGGGCGCGTACTCCATCACGGGCACGCCGCGGTAGTCGGGCAGCCCGCGGCGGGCCGGTGGCGCGGGAACGGGTCGCGACGGCGCCGTCGGCGTCGGGCCCGGCGCGCGACGCCCGAGCCCGATCGCGGCCGCCATCCTGCGCAGCGTGCCGCGCAGTCCTGTGCTCGACCCTGTGCTCGACATGGCGCCGACGGTACCGGTCGGGACGTCGCGCGCGACGAGGTCGTCCGTGTTTCTTCGTCCGCACTCTCGTCACGCGCCGGCAACACGACGGGCTTAGGGTCCGAGCATGGCTGACCTGTTCGACGAGTACCCACCGGGCCAGGCGTGGGACGAGATGCTCGATCCGCGGACCGGGCCGCGCAGCGCGTACCGGCAGGTGCACGCGGCGCTCGCCGAGATGACGGCCGGAGAGGTGCAGGCTCGTGCCGACGCGCTGGCGCGGACCTATCTGACCCAGGGCGTCACCTTCGACTTCGCGGGCGAGGAGCGGCCCTTCCCGCTGGACGTCGTGCCGCGTGTCATCGCGAGCGACGAGTGGGACCAGGTGGCCCCCGGCGTCGCGCAGCGCGTCAAGGCTCTCGAGGCGTTCCTCGCCGACGTGTACGGACAGCAGCGGGCCGTCGCGGACGGCGTCATCCCGCGCTCGGTCATCGTCTCCTCGACGCACTTCCATCGCGCGGCCCGCGGCATCCAGCCGCCCAACGGCGTGCGGGTCCATGTCTCGGGCATCGACCTGGTCCGTGACGCGCTGGACGGCTGGCGCGTGCTCGAGGACAACGTCCGTGTCCCCAGCGGCGTCTCCTACGTGCTGTCCAACCGCCGGGCGATGGCGCAGACGTTCCCCGAGCTGTTCGCGGCGCTGCGCATCCGGCCCGTGGCGGACTACCCGCGCCGGCTGTTCGCGGCACTCGTCGCCGCGGCGCCGCAGGGCGTCGACGACCCGACGGTCGTCGTGCTGACACCAGGCGTCTTCAACTCCGCCTACTTCGAGCACTCGCTGCTCGCCCGGACGATGGGCGTCGAGCTCGTCGAGGGCCGCGACCTGTTCTGCGCGGGCGGTCGCGTGTGGATGCGCACCACGCAGGGCCGGCGTCGTGTCGACGTGATCTACCGCCGGGTCGACGACGACTTCCTGGACCCGGTCGCGTTCCGGTCCGACTCCCTGCTGGGCAGCCCCGGTCTCATGACCTGCGCTCGCAACGGCACCGTCACGATCGCCAACGCGGTGGGCAACGGCGTGGCCGACGACAAGCTCGTCTACACCTATGTGCCGGACATGATCCGCTACTACCTGGGTGAGGAGCCGATCCTCAAGAATGTCGACACCTGGCGCCTGGAGGACCCGGGCGCGCTCGAGGAGGTGCTCGACCGGCTCGACGAGCTCGTCGTGAAGCCCGTCGACGGATCGGGTGGCAAGGGCCTCGTCGTCGGGCCGAAGGCCTCCAAGGCCGAGCTCGACGCGCTGCGCACGCGGCTGCAGGACGACCCGCGCGGGTGGATCGCCCAGCCCGTCGTGCAGCTCTCGACGATCCCGACGCTCATCGACGACCGCCTGCGGCCCCGGCACACGGACCTGCGGCCGTTCGCGGTGAACAACGGCGACGACGTCTACGTGCTGCCTGGCGGCCTGACGCGTGTGGCCCTGCCCGAGGGGCAGCTCGTCGTGAACTCCTCCCAGGGCGGCGGCTCCAAGGACACGTGGGTGCTGGGCGGCAGCCGCAGCTTCCCGGTGCAGAGGCCCACCGAGCGGCCGCAGTCGGTGCCCGTGGACAGCGCGGTCCCGATCGACGCGAACCCCAACGACATGCGTGCCCAGGTCATGCAGCAGCAGCAGCAGACGGGGGTGGCGACGTGCTGAGCCGGATCGCGGAGTCGCTGTTCTGGATCGGCCGCTACGTGGAGCGGGCCGACGACACGGCGCGCCTGCTCGACGTGCACGTGCAGATCCTGCTCGAGGACCCGTGGGCCGAGGAGGACCTGGCCTGCCGGTCGCTGCTGTCGGTCATGGACCGGCCGGCACCGCCGGGGGACGTGGAGATCGGCCGGGCCCAGGTGCTCGACACGCTCGCGTACGACCGGTTCTCGCCGTCGTCGATCGCGGGTTCGCTGGTCTCGGCGCGCGAGAACGCGCGGCGTGCCCGCGAGATCATCTCCACCGAGCTGTGGGAGTGCCTCAACACGACGTGGAACCAGCTCCCGTCCCACATGCGCCCGGCACGGCCGCACGACTACTTCACGTGGGTGCGGGAGCGCGCGGCGATCGTCGCCGGGATCATGGACTCGGCGACGTCCCGCGACGACACCTACACGTTCATGATGCTCGGCCGCTCCATCGAGCGCGCCGACATGACCGCCCGCCTGCTGGCCACGCGCGCTCTCGCGGGCTCTGCCGGCCCGGGCTGGACCACGCTGCTGCGCTCGTGCGGTGCGCACGAGGCATTCCTGCGCACCTACCGCGGCGGGGCGTCCGACGAGCGTGCTGCCGGCTTCCTCCTCCTGGACCGACTCTTCCCGCGGTCCATCGTCTTCGCGCTCAACCAGGCCGAGGCGTCGCTGGCTGCCCTGGAACCTGTCGTCGACCGTGCGACGGTCGACGACGCCCGCCGCCACATCGGCCACGTCCGCACGAGCCTGGAGTATCGGCCGCTCGCCGAGGTGCTCGCCGACCTGCCGCACGAGATGGAGCGCGTGCAGCGCGCCTGCTCGGCGGCGTCCGACGCGATCCGCGGCCGGTACTTCCCGTCCGTGGCCGAGACGAACTGGGTGGGCGAGGCGCTGTGACCCGTTCCGTACCTGTGGAGGAGACCCGATGAGCCGCCTGCGGGTGACCCACACCTCGACGTTCCGCTACTCCGGCCCGGTCCAGGCCTCCTACAACGAGGCGCGCATGACGCCGCTGTCCCAGGCCGGCCAGACGGTCGTCGACTCGCGCCTGAGCATCGAGCCGCACACCTGGACCAACGACTACCGCGACTACTGGGGCACGGCCGTGACGGCCTTCGAGGTCCTCACCCCGCACGACTCGCTGGTCATCACCGCCGAGCACGTCGTCGAGGTCAGCGACCGCGCCCCGGTCCGCACGCCCGCGACCTGGGAGACGCTCGCGTCGCCCGACGTCCGCGACCGCCTCGCGGAGTTCCTCTCGGACACCCCCACGACGGCGGCGCCCGACGACGTCGTCGCGCTGGCCGCCGCCGCGGCGCAGGGCCTCGAGCCGGAGGCCGCCGCCGAGGCCGTGTGCCTCGCCCTGCGCGACCAGGTCGAGTACATCCCCGGCGTCACGAGCGTGCACACGCCCGCCACCGAGGCGTGGCAGGCCCGCGCCGGCGTCTGCCAGGACCTCGCCCACCTCGCGGTCGGCGCGCTGCGCTCCCTCGGCATCCCCGCCCGCTACGTCTCCGGCTACCTGCACCCGGCCCGCGACGGCGAGATCGGCGAGACCGTCAGCGGCGAGTCTCACGCCTGGGTCGAGTGGTGGGTGGGGGACTGGGTCGCGTTCGACCCGACCAACCGCGTCCCCGCCGGCTCCCACCACGTGGTGCTGGCACGCGGCCGCTGCTACGACGACGTCCCCCCGCTGCGCGGCATCTACGCCGGCCGCGGCACCCAGGAGCTCGACGTCCGTGTGGAGATCACGCGCGAGGGGTAGGGCGACGCCGTTCGCATGGCTTCACGCCTCGGACGCAGCCCGTGCCGCCTCCACGACGTCGAGCAGCGTCTGGGTGCCGAATACTCGAACCGTCTCCCCGAGCAGCTCGGGGTGACGTGCGCGCGCGGCTGCGGCGACCCCACCCATCCGTTCGGCCCGGTGGGCCCGAGGGACGTCAGGACCGTGCAGGTTGATGGCTCGCTCGACGTGCAGCCGCAGGCGGCGGGTCGTGTCCACGAGGACCGCGTTCCCGCACCGCTCGAGGAAGAGGTCGGACACGCTCAGGACGAAGCGGTGGTCCTGTGGCGTCGGGCCGCGGAGCGCCTGCTCGCTGAGCTCTCGTTCGGCGGCCGCAAGCCACGTGAGGTCGCCCTCATCGAGCGACGGGGCCGCCAAGCGTGCGGCTGCCCCGCTGAGCTCGCAGTACACGACCGCGGTCTCCTCGAGCCGCTCGAGGTCCAAGGGAGCCGCTCGGTAGCCCCGGTTGGTCTCGATCTGGACCAGTCCCACCTCTCCGAGCCGGCGCAGGCCCTCGCGCACCGGGGTGCGCGAGACGCCCAGCCGCTCGGCGACATCGGCCTCGCGCAGGAGCTCACCCGGCCGGACTTGGCCCAGCACGATGTCGTCGGCGAGCAGCTCGTAGACGCGGTCGCCCAGTCCCACGCTCGCGCCGCGCATCATCCCCGGCGTCGCGACGATCGGCGGTGCCATGCCAGCTCCTTGTCGTGGGGTGCATCCAGCCTAGGGTCACGGCGGGCGCCCATCCGGGACCTCAGGACGTCACCTCGACGGCCGCCCGCGTGCCCCACGCGACGTTGCCGAACGTCGCGGTGGCGTACCAGCGCAGCGCCCGCAGGAACGTGAGCTGCCAGATCGCGAGAAGCGGTGCGCACGCGGCGACCGCGAGGCGGCCCCCGAGGCTCTGGTCGCTGCGCCGGAGCGTGAGGTAGGGCAGGCTGACGACCAGCTGGACCGCGCCGACGATCAGCAGGCACATGAGCAGGGCGGCGGGGTGGAACATCGCACCGGACGCGGCCAGGACGAGCACCGCCGAGGTGGCGACCGCGTACTGCAGCCACTTGAGCAGGTGGTACCAGAAGGCGAACCGTGCCGGTGACAGCTCACGGAAGCGCGTCCCCGAGCGCATGATCGAGCCGCGCATCCATCTCAGCTGCTGGCGGCGGTGTCCGTCGAACGTCGTGGGCATGTGCGTGAAGGCGAAGGCGCTCGACTGGTGGACGGTGCGGCCCTTCTGCTGGGCGTAGAGCGTGAGAAGGCTGTCGTCCGACGAGTGCACCGGGCGGCCGAAGAGCGTCTCGCCCAGGTAGTCGTCGACGTTGTCCCAGAGCACGTCCGGGCGGTAGGTGGCGAGCGCCCCGGAGTTGACCAGGACGGCGCCGAAGCGCGACAGCGCGGCCCGGTCGACCTTCTGCATGGAGTGGAACCACAGCTCCTGCACCCGCGTCAGGAGGTTGGTGTCGTAGTTCGTCAGCAGGATCGTGCCCGCGACCGACTGGACCTGGGGATCCGCGAACGGCTGCATGCTCTCCTCGATGGCACGGGCGTCCAGCTGCGTGTCGCTGTCGACGGTCACGTAGAAGTCGACATCGCGGCACGTCCGGGCGGCAGCTACCTGCGCGCTGCGCTTGCCACCGTTGGCCTGCCGCTCCCAGCGCACCGCCACCCCGGCAGACTCGGCGGCGACGACGAACCAGTCGTGCACGACGGCGTAGTCGCCGGTGGTGGAACCGTCGTCCACCACGCTGACGACCGCGGGCAGGTGAGTCTGGCGCAGGAGCGAGGCGAGGTTCGCCCGCAGGATGTCGTCCGCCTCGTTGTATACCGGGACCAGTACGGCGACGCGAGCCGCGGCAAGGGCCGCGGCGTGCTGGCGTGAGGCCTGGACCGGTCGGTCGAAGGCCGCGCTCGCGAGCTGCCACACCAGCAGCGCGATACCGCAGAGGTACACCCCGAGCACGGGGTGTCCTCCGGACGTGATGGTGAGGAGGCGGTAGGTCGCCCAGGCAACCACGGCCCCCACCCCACCCACGGCGAGCCAGGGGAAGCGACTCGTGACATGGTGGGCGCTCAACGGCGTCTCGTTCTGCTCTGACATGACGAATGCTCCTTGCTCGACGGGGTGGGACGGATGGCCGGTCAGTCGCTGACGGCTCCCCTCTGGCGCCGCCGCACGCGGAGCAGAAGCACTCCGACGAGGACCGCCGCGCCCGCTATCGCGACACCCCATGCCGCACCCGTCGCGCCTGTCGAGGCCAGGACCGCAGCTACCGGGCCGCTCATGAGAACGCCACCGGCGGATCCACCTTCACTCATTCCGATCTCCTCCTTCGGTATACCGACATGGACAACTATCCGCCCACCGTTGCGCTCGAAGTCAGGACGAAAGGCCCAATGTGCATACCGGTATACAACCTAGATTCGAGTTGTAGCCACAGGAGAGGACACAGATCATGAACACGACATCCACCACCGCCCCGGCCCTCGAGCAGTTCGCGCTGCCCGTCCGCTACCCGCAGGCACCTGTCGCGTGGCCGCGGTTCGACGTCGCCGTCGTCGGCCTCGGCTACGTCGGGGTCCCGCTCGCTCAGGAGGCCTGCTCGGCCGGCCTGGCGGTCGCAGGCTTCGACCTGAGCTCTCGCGTCGTCGAGGGTCTGCGTGGCGGCACGTCGCACATCGACGACCTCAGCGACGCGGACGTGCGGGCGATGACCGCGGCGGGATTCACGCCGAGCACGGACGCCTCGCTCCTGTCCCGGGCGGACACGATCGTGATCTGCGTGCCCACGCCGCTGTCGGCATCGGGCGGCCCCGACCTGGGCGCCGTGCGCGGCGCCGTGCGGACCGTCGGCGAGCGGCTGAGTCCCGGATCGCTGGTCGTGCTGGAGTCGACCACGTTCCCCGGCACCACCGAGGAGATCGTGGCCCCCATGCTCGAGGAGTTCTCGGGCTTGCGTGCCGGCCGTGACTTCGCGCTGGCGTTCTCGCCCGAGCGGGTCGACCCCGGCAACGGGCGGTTCGGCATCCGCAACACCCCGAAGGTCGTGGGCGGGCTGACGCCGTCGTGCACCGAGCGAGCCGTCGCCTTCTACTCCCAGGTGGTGGACCACGTCGTCCCCGTGCGCAGCACGCGTGAGGCCGAGACCGCGAAGCTGCTCGAGAACACCTACCGGCAGGTCAACATCGCGCTCGTCAACGAGCTGGCGCAGGCGTTCCACGAGCTCGACATCGACATCTGGGACGTCATCGGCGCCGCATCGACCAAGCCGTTCGGCTTCCAGGCGTTCCGGCCCGGCGTCGGTGTCGGCGGGCACTGCATCCCCATCGACCCGATGTACCTCGACCACCACGTCGTCGAGCGCCTCGGCCGGCCGCTGCGCTTCGTGGAGCTCGCGCAGGAGATCAACACGTCGATGCCCGCCTATGTCGTGCAGCGGGTGCGAGAGACGCTGGCCGCCGGCGGTCGCGACCTGGCGGGGGCGCGGGTCCTGCTGCTCGGCGTCACCTACAAGCCCGACATCGCCGACGACCGCGAGTCACCGGCTGTGCCTCTGGCCGAGCAGCTCGTCGCACTCGGCGCCGATGTCGCGTTCCACGACCCGCTGGTCCGCGAGTGGCCCGTCGTGGGCACGAAGCGGATCGCCGACGGAGCGCTCCTCACGGAGGTCGGTGACGCCGACATCGTCGTGCTCCTCCAGGCGCACCGCAGCTACGACGCCGACCGCCTCGGGGCTGTCGCTCAGTCGTTCCTGGACACGACTGGCCACGCCACCGACCGCGCGCAGCGCTTCTGACACCGTCGGGACGGCGCCGCTACGGCGTCAGACCCGCGCCCAACGCGTCGTCGAGGACATCCCTGGCTCCCGTCACGTGCAGGTCTGACAGGTCGGCACCCGTGCGGCGCCACAGGAGGAGCGCCACGGATCGGGAGGTTCCAGCGACGGTGACGAGCGGCGTGCCTGGGCCGAGCAGCCACGTGGCAGCTCGGTCGGCCGCGTCGATCCGGAGCGCGCGGTGCAGCGGAGCCATCCGGCCGAGACGCTCTTGGCGGGGCTGCATGACCGTGACGACCTCGTCGACGGCATCGGCCCAGATGGCGGGGGCGACGTCGAGGGGGAGGCCGGCCGCCGTGCGCAGGTCCCACAGGTGGATGAGGGTCTCGTGGAGCTGGCGGCGGCGCCAGAACGCGGTGACGTTGCTGTCGTCGAGGGTCCAGGCGGGCGCGTCGGGGGACAGGGCCGCGAGGGTCGAGCGGAGCTCGGCTGCCGCGTCGGCGTAGCGGGCCGTCAGCGACGACGCCGGCGCCAGCGGCTCCACCTCCTCGCGGCGGGCTTGGGCGGCGGCCCAGTGGTGGATCTCCGCGACGTGCTCGACGAGGTCGCGGACTGTCCAGTCGCCGCACGAGGGGACCGGCGTCGCCGGGTCGACGAGGTCGATCGTCGCCAGGAACTGGTCCTGGAGCACGGTGAGCTCGGCCAGGTGGTCGAGCGGCGCGGCTGCGGGAGAGGCGGCGGTGGCGTCGTCGGGGACCGTGGCAGCGTCCGGGGCGCTCGTCATGGGACCATGGTGGGGTCGGCCGAGGACCCCCGACAGGTCCGGGCCGGTCACGAACCGTCGATCGAGCGCCATCGGGCGCACCAGTACCCACCAGCCGGGAGTTGTCCGCGCGTGTCCCCGATCCCCAGTGCCGCCGCATCGTCGCGCATCCACCCTGCCGCGACGTCGCCCGACCTGCTGCGCAACTTCTGTATCATCGCGCACATCGACCACGGCAAGTCGACGCTGGCGGACCGGATGCTGCAGCTCACGGGCGTGGTGGACGCGCGGGCCATGCGGGCGCAGTACCTGGACCGGATGGACATCGAGCGCGAGCGCGGCATCACCATCAAGTCGCAGGCCGTACGCATGCCGTGGGGTGTCGACGACCAGGCGTACGCGCTGAACATGATCGACACACCCGGGCACGTCGACTTCACGTACGAGGTGTCGCGGTCGCTGGCCGCGTGCGAGGGCGCCGTGCTGCTGGTCGACGCCGCGCAGGGCATCGAGGCGCAGACGCTGGCCAACCTGTACCTGGCTCTCGAGAACGACCTGACGATCATCCCGGTCCTCAACAAGATCGACCTGCCGGCGGCGCAGCCGGAGAAGTACGCGGAGGAGCTCGCCAAGCTCATCGGCGGCGAGCCCGAGGACTGCCTCAAGGTGTCCGGCAAGACCGGCGTCGGCGTCGAGGCGCTGCTCGACCGCATCGTCGAGCTGGTCCCGCCGCCCACGGGCGACGCGGACGCGCCCGCCCGTGCCATGATCTTCGACTCCGTCTACGACACCTACCGCGGCGTCGTCACGTACGTCCGCGTGGTCGACGGCAACCTCAACCCGCGCGAGCGGATCTCGATGATGTCGACGAAGGCGACGCACGAGCTGCTCGAGATCGGCGTCATCTCCCCGGAGCCCGTGCCGACCAAGGGCCTGGGCGTCGGCGAGGTCGGCTACCTCATCACCGGCGTGAAGGACGTGCGCCAGTCCAAGGTCGGCGACACCGTCACCAACGCCGGCAAGCCCGCCGCCGAGGCTCTGGGCGGGTACTCCGATCCCAAGCCCATGGTCTTCTCGGGTCTGTACCCGATCGACGGCACCGACTACCCGGTGCTGCGCGACGCCCTGGACAAGCTCAAGCTCAACGACGCCGCGCTCAACTACGAGCCCGAGACGTCGGTCGCCCTGGGCTTCGGGTTCCGCGTCGGCTTCCTGGGCCTGCTGCACCTGGAGATCATCCGCGAGCGGCTCGAGCGCGAGTTCGACCTCGACCTCATCTCGACCGCCCCGAACGTCGTCTACGAGGTCTCGCTCGAGGACAAGAGCGTCGTGACGGTCACCAACCCGAGCGAGTTCCCCAGCGGCAAGATCGGCGAGGTCCGCGAGCCGATCGTGAAGGCGACGATCTTGGCGCCGAGCGAGTTCATCGGCGCGATCATGGAGCTCAGCCAGTCCAAGCGCGGCGAGCTGCAGGGCATGGACTACCTGTCCGAGGACCGCGTCGAGCTGCGCTACGTGCTGCCGATGGCGGAGATCGTCTTCGACTTCTTCGACCAGCTCAAGTCCCGCACGCGCGGCTACGCGAGCCTCGACTACGAGCCCATCGGCGACCAGACCGCCGACCTGGTCAAGGTCGACATCCTGCTGCAGGGCGAGACGGTCGACGCGTTCAGCGCCATCGTGCACAAGGACAAGGCGTACGCCTACGGCGTGATGATGACCGGCAAGCTGCGCGAGCTCATCCCGCGCCAGCAGTTCGAGGTGCCCATCCAGGCCGCCATCGGCGCCCGCGTGATCGCGCGCGAGACCATCCGCGCCATCCGCAAGGACGTCCTGGCCAAGTGCTACGGCGGTGACATCACCCGGAAGCGCAAGCTGCTGGAGAAGCAGAAGGAGGGCAAGAAGCGCATGAAGACCATCGGACGGGTCGACGTGCCGCAGGAAGCCTTCATCGCCGCGCTCTCGTCGGACGCTGCCGGGTCGTCGGGCGGCAAGGACGCCAAGGACGCGAAGAAGAAGTGAGCCCGGCTCTCCCCGACGGGGACGACGCGCCCGACGACGGCGCGTTGCCGGCCTCCGTCGTCGCCGGGGCCGACGAGCGCGCGTTCGGCGTCTACCTGCACGTCCCGTTCTGCACCGTGCGCTGCGGGTACTGCGACTTCAACACCTACACCGCCACCGAGCTGGGCGGCGGCGCGAGCCAGGCGTCCTACGCGGACACGGCCCTGCAGGAGGTCACGCTCGCGCAGCGCGTGCTGGCGGAGTCTGGCCTGCCGCGCCGGGAGGTCTCGACGGTCTTCGTCGGCGGCGGCACGCCCACGGTCCTGGCGGCCGACGACCTGGTCCGCATGCTCGGTGGCATCCGCGACGCGTGGGGCCTGGCCGACGACGCCGAGGTGACCACCGAGGCGAACCCGGACTCAGTGACACCGCAGTCGCTCGCCGCGCTCGCCGCCGGCGGGTTCACGCGCGTCTCGTTCGGCATGCAGTCCGCGGTCCCGCACGTGCTCGCCACCCTGGAGCGCACCCACGACCCGCGCCGCATCCCCGACGTGGTGCGCTGGGCGCGCGACGCGGGCCTCGACGTCTCGGTCGACCTCATCTACGGCACGCCGGGGGAGTCGCTCGACGACTGGCGCGCCTCGCTCGAGTCCGCGCTCGCCACCGGCGTCGACCACGTGTCCGCGTACGCGCTGGTGGTGGAGCAGGGCACCAAGATGGCGGTCCAGGTCCGACGAGGCGAGCTGACGCTGCCCGACGGCGACGACCAGGCCGCCAAGTACGAGCTGGCCGACGAGCTGCTCACCGCCGCGGGCCTGCACTGGTACGAGGTGTCGAACTGGTCGCGCACCCCGCAGACGGTGTGCCGGCACAACCTCGCGTACTGGCGCGGCGACGACTGGTGGGGGATCGGTCCGGGCGCGCACAGCCACGTCGGCGGCGTGCGTTGGTGGAACGTCAAGCATCCCCGCGCCTACGCGTCGCGGCTCGAGGCGGGGCTGAGCCCGGCGGCGGGCCGGGAGGTCGTGGACGCCGAGGCGGCGACGCTCGAGCGCCTCATGCTCCACGTCCGCCTGTCCGGCGGCATGCCCGTCGACGAGGTCCCGGCCGAGAACCGCACGGCGCTCGCCGGTCTGGTCGCCGACGGGCTCGTCGACGGCCGCGCCCTGCTGGTCGACCGCCGCGTCCTGCTCACGCTGCGCGGCCGGCTCCTCGCGGATCTCGTGGTGCGCACCCTGGCCGGCTTCGGCGACTGAGCCGAGTCAGCGCACGAGCTCGAGCGAGAACGGGTAGCGGTAGCTCGCGCCGCGGGAGACCGTGATCGCGGCCAGGATGGACAGCACCAGGCCGATGATCCCGACGGCGAGCATGAGGATCCAGCCGATGATGTCGATCACGGGCAGCGAGTTGATGATCTTGCCGACGACCATCGCGATCAGCAGCGTGAGCTGGAAGTTCAGCGCGACGCGCGCCTCCTCGCGGGCGCCGTGCGGGCGGTCGCGCTCGACGAGGAGGACGACGAGCGAGGCCACCCAGCCGGCGAAGAAGTAGGTGAGGATCCCGCCCAGGTGGGCGACCATCGCCAGGTTGTTGCCGCTGCCGCCCGTGCGGGGCTGGTCGCCGTAGGGCTGGTGCTCGTGCGGCGAGGGGTACTGCTGGGACATCGCGTCCTCCTGATGGGCGTGAAGATGCGCTGCGGGCGGAGGTCGCGTCAGCGGACGAAGCGGATGTTGAACGGGTAGCGGTACCACTCGTACCGGCTGGCGGCGATCGCCGCGATGATGCCGAAGACCAGGCTCGCGATGCTCACCGCGATCAGCACGAAGATGCCGACGACGATGATCAGGGTCACCACGCCGACGACCACGCCGATCAGGAGCGTGAGCTGGAAGTTCAGCGCCTCCTTGGCCTGGTCCTCCAGGTACGGGCCGCGGCCGCGGAAGCAGAGCCAGATGACGAGCGGCGCCAGGAAGCCGAGACCGACGAGCGGGAGCGCGTGCGCCAGCACGGCCCAGGTCCGCTCCTCGTCGGGACGCAGCGGCACCGGGCCGCCCCACGCGGGCTGAGGCGGCACACCTGCGGCCGGCGGGGCGTACTGCTGCCCGGGCTCGGGCTTGCGGAGGAACTCCGGGTCGGGACCCTGTGCGCTCATCGTCTGCATCCTCGGCTCGTCGAGCACGGGCGGATCCCGTGCGTCCTGCCGGCGCCAGGGTACCGGCCACGGTCGTCTCGCGGGACGGTCGACGAGGGCGGATCCTTGACACCACCTGCACGTCTTCGGTTCGCTGGCGACTGGGCGACGACAGCCCGGGGACCTGGAGGATTCGGACATGAGCGAGAACCCTGGCGGGACCCCGCCGCGCGACGACAAGCAGCCCGCAGGCACGTCCGGCGCCCCGGGTGAGCCTTCGACGCCGGACGTGCCCACGGTGCCCGACGAGCCGACGACGCCGGACATCCCGGCGGTGCCCGACGAGTCCAGCGTCCCCGACGCCCCAGAGGCGCCCGACGCACCTCCGTCGCTCGCCAAGGCCGAGTCCGCGGCGCCCGAGCCGCCCGCCCCGACGTACCAGCCGCCGGCGGCCCCGTCGTACGCCCCGCCGCCCGCGGCCGCGTACCCGCCGCCCGCCGCGGCTGCGACCCCGCCACCGGCCGCGGGCGGGTACCCGCCGCCTCCGCCCGGTGGCTACGCGCCACCGCAGGCGGGCGGATACCCGAGCGCTCCGCCTCCCGGAGGTGGCTACCCCGCCCCGCAGCCGTCGCCGCTGGGCGAGGCGTTCTCCTACGGCTGGAACGCGTTCACGCGCAGCGGCGGGGTGTTCATCGCCGCGACGCTGATCTGGTTGATCGCCGGGGGCGTCGTGCTCTTCCTCGTCACGCTGATCTTCGGCGGCTTCGCGAGCCTGTTCGAGAACGACGACAACACGCCGCGGATCGGACTGTCCATCGGCTTCCTGGTCGTCGCGGCCGTGTTCTACCTGATCCTCTTCCTGGTGCAGGCCGCCTTCGTGCGGGCCTCGCTCAAGGTGACGGAGGGTCGACGTCCCGAGCTCGCCGACTTCTTCCGCTTCGAGAACTCGACCAACCTCGTTCTGACGGCGCTGCTGCTCACGGCCGTCAACATCGTGGTGAGCCTGGTCTCGTGGATCCCGCTCCTCGGTCAGCTGGTCGCGTTCGCCGTGAACCTTTTCCTGCTGTTCACGCTCTGGTTCGTCGTGGACAAGCAGCTGAGCCCGGTCGACGCGTTGAGGTCGAGCTTCGAGCTGGTGCGCGCGAACCTCGCGAACACGTTGCTGTTCTACCTGCTGGGCGTCGTCATCCTGATCGCCGGCGCCCTCCTGTGCGGCATCGGCCTGCTGGTCGCCGCGCCGGTCGTGCTGGTCGCGACGTCGTACTTCTACAAGCGGCTGCTGGGTGAGCCCATCGCACCCGTGGCGTGAGGATCAGTCCAGCGTGACGAAGTCGATGAGCTCCTCGACGCGACCGAGCAGGCTCGGTTCGAGGTCGGCGTAGCTGCGCACCGAGCGCAGGATCCGCTGCCACGCTCGGGCCACGTCGGCCTGCTCGTCCGCCGGCCAGCCCAGCTCGCGCAGGATGCCGTGCTTCCACTCGGTGCCGCGCTCGATCGTCGGCCAGGCCCGCAGGCCGACGCGCTCGGGCTTGATCGCCTGCCAGACGTCCACGTACGGGTGGCCCAGAACCAGCACGGAGCCGGCGGGGACGCCGCGGGTGGCCTCGGCCACGATGCGCGTCTCCTTCGAGCCCGGGACCAGGTGGTCGACGAGCACCCCGACGCGGCGCTGCGGCCCGGGCCGGAAGTCGCGCAGGGCGTCGGCCAGGTTGTCGACGCCGTCGAGCAGCTCGACCACGATCCCCTCGACGCGCAGGTCGTCGCCCCAGACCTTCTCGACGAGCTCGGCGTCGTGCTTGCCCTCGACCCAGATGCGACTGGCGCGGGCCACCCGCGCGGGTGCGTTCGCGACGGCACGGGAGCCCGACGCGGTCCGCGTGGGGGCTGCGGGCGCGGACGCGCGCACCGGCGGCGTCAGGACCACGGGTTCCCCGTCGACCCAGAACCCGGGTCCGAGCGCGAACGTCCGCGTGCGGCCCGCCCGGTCCTCGAGCACGACGACGTGCTGGCCGCCCGACTTCTCCACGCGGACCACGGCCCCGACCCAGCCCGTGCTGACGTCCTCCACGACGAGCCCGCGCTCGGCGGGCTGCGGGCGGGACGTGCGCGGGGCGCGGTGGTGGGTGGTGGGCGTACCGCCCAGGACGTCGGAGCCGTAGCGGTCGTGGGTCACCCCGGCACCTTAGGTGGGGGAACGGTGTCGGCCCGGGTACGTGTCGGCGTGGCGGCGTAGGCTTGGCACTCGAACCCCGAGAGTGCTACCCAGAGCGCTGCGGGCACGACGACGACGGAGGGAGGCCGGATGAGCGAGGACCGCAGGCTCGACGTGCTGCGCGCCATCGTCGAGGACTACGTCGCCACGCGCGAGCCCGTCGGCTCCCGGGCACTCGTCGAGCGTCACACCCTCGGCGTCTCGCCGGCCACCATCCGCAACGACATGGCCGCGCTCGAGGACGCCGGGTACATCGCCCAGCCGCACACCTCGGCGGGGCGCGTCCCGACGGACAAGGGCTACCGCGTCTTCGTCGACCGCCTTTCCACCGTCAAGCCGCTGTCCGCGCCCGAGCGGCGTGCGATCGGCTCGTTCCTCGAGGACGCGGTGGACCTGGACGACGTCGTCGACCGCTCCGTGCGGCTCATCGCCCAGCTCACGCAGCAGGTCGCCGTCGTGCAGTACCCGTCGCTGCGGCGCTCCGCCCTGCGGCACATCGAGCTCGTCCCCGTGGGCCCGCGGCACCTGCTCGTCGTGCTCATCACGGACACGGGCCGCGTGGAGCAGCGGACGCTGGACGCGGGCCTGGACCTGGACGAGCTCCTCGTCGCGCGCCTGCGCGCACAGCTCAACGTGTGCGTCGCGGGACGACGACTGCCGGAGCTGACCACCGCGCTGCGGGACCTGGGCGCGGCTTTCGAGCCGGAGCACGCGCCGCTCGTCGCGAGCGTCGTCGCCATCATCGAGGAGACGCTGGCGCAGGAGAGCGAGGAGCGCGTGGTCCTGGCGGGCACGGCGAACCTCGCGCGCGGCGGCGCCGACTTCAACAACACGCTCGGGCCCGTGCTGGAGGCGCTCGAGGAGCAGGTGGTGCTGCTGCGCCTGCTCTCGGAGATGGCCGAGGACGAGGCCGCCGTGTCGGTCCGGATCGGCTCCGAGACCCAGCACGTCGGCCTGCTCGAGACGAGCTTCGTGACCACCGCGTACGGCGACGAGCACGGCGCCATCGCGCGTGTCGGCTCGATCGGCCCCACACGCATGAACTACCCGGGCACCATGGCCGCCGTGCGCGCCGTCGCGCGGTACCTGACCCGGATCCTCGCGGGTTCCTGAGCCCAGACGACCATCGGAAGAGAGCGCACCTTTCTGTGACGGACTACTACGAGATCCTCGGCGTGCCGCGCGACGCGAGCCCCGAGCAGATCAAGAAGGCCTACCGCAAGCTCGCCCGGGCCAACCACCCGGACGTCGCGGGTGACGACCCGGCCGCCGAGGAGCGGTTCAAGGACGTCTCGCGCGCCTACGACGTGCTCGGCAACGCCGACAAGCGCCGCTCGTACGACATGGGCGGCGACCCGGCGTCGGCCGGCGGCGGCGCGGGCGGCGGCTTCGGGTTCCAGGACATCTTCGAGACGTTCTTCGGCGCGGCCGGCGCCCAGGCGCAGCGCGGCCCGGTGCCGCGCGCACGCCGCGGCCAGGACGCCCTCGTCCGCCTGGACCTCGACCTGGCCGACGTCACGTTCGGCGTGCACCGCGAGGTCCCGGTGGACACCGCGGTCGTCTGCCCGACGTGCTCCGGCACGTGCTGCCGACCGGGCACCTCGCCGCGCACCTGCGACGTGTGCCACGGCCGCGGCACCGTCCAGCGGGTCGCGCGCTCGTTCCTGGGCCAGGTCATGACGACCCAGCCGTGCGCCGCGTGCCACGGATTCGGCACCGTCATCCCCGAGCCGTGCACCGAGTGCTCCGGCGAGGGCCGCGTGCGCTCGCGCCGCACTCTGTCCGTCGACGTCCCCGCCGGCGTCGACACCGGCACGCGCATCAAGCTCACGGGCCAGGGTGAGGTCGGTCCTGCCGGCGGCCCCGCGGGCGACGTCTACCTCGAGGTGCGCGAGCGCAAGCACGACACCTTCGTGCGCCGCGGTGACGACCTGCACGCGACGCTCGAGGTCCCGATGACCGCCGCCGCGCTCGGCACCGTCCTCACGCTCGACACCCTGGACGGCGAGCAGGAGGTCGACCTGCGCCCCGGCACGCAGCCGTCGCAGGTCGTCACGCTCAAGGGGCTCGGTGTGGGGCACCTGCACGTGGGCGGCCGCGGCGACCTGCACGTGCACGTCGAGGTCAGCGTGCCGACGTCCATCGACGAGCAGCAGGCCGACCTGCTGCGCCAGCTCGCCGCACTGCGCGGCGAGGAGCGACCCGAGGCGCGGCTGGCGGCGAGCCACTCCGGCGTGTTCGGCAAGCTCCGCGACAAGCTCTCGGGGCGTTGAGCGCGCCCGTCTTCCTGGGCGATCCGGCCCGGGTCGGTGCCGCGACGGTCGGCGCCACGGTGCTGCTCGACGGTGCGGAAGGCCGGCACGCGGGCGTCGTGCAGCGCAAGGCGATCGGTGAGCGGGTCGACGTCGTGGACGGCGCCGGCACGCGGCTCGTCGGCCGGATCGTGGCGGTCGCCGGCGCGGAGGTCCACGTCGAGGTCGACGAGCGGGTGGTCGAGCCCGCGCCCGACGTGACGCTCGTGCTGGTCCAGGCGCTGGCCAAGGGCGACCGCGACGAGCACGCGATCGAGGCGGCCACCGAGGTGGGCGTCGACCGTGTGCTGCCGTGGCAGGCCGAGCGGTCCGTCGTCGTCTGGCGGGGCGAGCGGGCCGCCAAGAGCCGGGCGAAGTGGCAGGCCACGGTCCTCGCGGCGGCCAAGCAGTCGCGGCGCGCGTGGGTGCCGGAGGTCGACGTCGCACTCGACACCAAGGCGCTCGCGGCCCGCGTCGCGGCCACCGTCGACGCCGGGGGAGCGGTGCTCGTCCTGCACGAGGAGTCGTCCCGGCCCATCGCGGAGGTCGCGCTGCCGACGAGCGGTGAGCTGCTCGTCGTCGTCGGCCCCGAGGGGGGCATCGGGGAGGCCGAGCTGGCCCGCCTCACCGACGCCGGCGCGCTCGTCGCGCGGCTCGGCCCGCACGTGCTGCGCACGTCCACCGCGGGACCGGTCGCCCTCGCGCTGCTCGCCCAGCGCCTCGGACGCTGGGGCTGACTAGACTCGTGGCGACAGGATCCGTCCCTCGAAGGAGCGCAGCGGCGTACGCCGAGCACATGGCTGAGTCCACCCCCGCACCCCGGCACGACGCCCCCGCACGCGTCGTGCACCGCATCTCGGTCCCCGCGGATGTGTCGATGGTCGAGCTCCTGGGTCTGCGCGACGAGGTCCTGCGCTCGATCGAGGAGGGCTTCACCGGCGTCGACGTGCACGTCCGCGGCAACGAGGTCACGCTGTCCGGTCCCGCCGGCGACGTGGCACTGGTCGCCCGGCTCGTGGACGAGCTCGTGGAGATGACCGCCGCCGGCACCCCGCTGACCCCCGACGTCGTGAGCCGCACGGTCGCGATGCTCACGGCCAGCGCCCACGCCCGGCCCGCCGACGTCCTTTCGTTCAACATCGTCTCCAGCCGGGGTCGCACCATCCGGCCCAAGACCGAGGGGCAGAAGGACTACGTCGACGCGATCGACCGCAACACGGTGACGTTCGGCATCGGGCCCGCGGGCACGGGCAAGACGTACCTCGCGATGGCGAAGGCCGTGCAGGCGCTGCAGGAGCGACGCGTGCACCGCATCGTGCTGACGCGGCCCGCGGTGGAGGCGGGCGAGCGGCTCGGCTTCCTGCCCGGGTCGCTGTCCGACAAGATCGACCCGTACCTGCGGCCGCTGTACGACGCGCTGCACGACATGGTCGACCCCGACCAGATCCCGCGGCTCATGGAGGCGGGCACCATCGAGGTGGCGCCGCTCGCGTACATGCGCGGGCGCACCCTCAACGACGCGTTCATCATCCTCGACGAGGCGCAGAACACGACCGTCGAGCAGATGAAGATGTTCCTGACCCGCCTGGGGTTCGGCTCGACCGTCGTCGTGACGGGTGACGTCACGCAGGTGGACCTGCCCTCGGGGCAGCCGTCGGGCCTGCGGGTCGTGGAGCAGATCCTGGGCGACGTCGACGACGTCGCGTTCTGCCGGCTGTCGTCGTCGGACGTGGTGCGCCACCAGCTGGTGGGCAAGATCATCGACGCGTACGCGCGCTGGGACAGGAGCTGACGGCCACATGAGCATCGAGGTCAACAACGAGTCCGGGTGGGCGGTCGACGAGGCGGAGTTCGCCGCCCTAGCGCGCTACGTGCTCGACGAGATGCACCTGCACCCGCAGACGGACCTGTCGATCATGCTGGTGGGCACGGACGTCATGACGGACCTGCACGTCAAGTGGATGGACGAGCCCGGCCCCACCGACGTGCTGTCGTTCCCGATGGACGAGCTGCGTCCCGGCCGCGAGGGCGACACGACGCCGGCCGGCCTGCTGGGCGACGTCGTGCTGTGCCCCGAGGTCGCCGCGCAGCAGGCCGTGACCGCGGGCCACTCCGCGGCCGAGGAGATGCTGCTGCTCACCACCCACGGGATCCTGCACCTGCTGGGCTACGACCACGTCGAGCCCGAGGAGGAGAAGGAGATGTTCGCGCTCCAGCGCCGGCTGCTCCTGACCTTCCTCGCGAGCCGCTGACCGAGCCCGCATGACTGACGTCCCCGTCGCGCTGCTGGTCGCCGTCGCGGTCCTCGGCGTCCTCGCGGCGGCGCTGCTGTCCGCCGGGGAGATCGCCGTCGGGCGGGTATCCCGGGCCGCGGTGACCGAGCTCGTGGCCGAGCGGCACCCCGCCTCGAACCGCGTGCAGCGCCTCGTGGAGCACCCGGCCCAGGTGGCGGCCGCCGCAGCGTTCGTGCGGCTCGTCGCGGAGATGGTCGCGACCGTCTGCATCACGCTCGTGGTCGCGTCGGGCACCCTGCCCTGGTGGGCCGTGCTGCTGATCGCCGTGGCCATCTGCGCCGTGGTCGCCTACCTGCTGGTCCGCGTCAGCCCGCGCACCATCGGCCGCCGCAACCCGCTGCGGACGGTGACGCTGCTGTCCGGACCGCTCACCGCGGTGACGGCTCTGACCGCCGTCGTCTCGCGTGGCCTTCCGTCCGCGCGCGGTACGAACGGCGACGACGAGGACGAGCTGCGCGACATGGTGCAGCGCGTCAGCGAGTCCGAGGCGATGGAGGCCGACGACCGTGAGCTCTTCCGCTCCGTGCTGGGGCTCGGCGACACGCTCACGCGCGAGGTCATGGTCCCGCGCACCGACATGGTGACAGCCCACGCCGACACCCCGGTCCACAAGGTGCTCTCCTTGCTGCTGCGCTCCGGGTTCTCCCGCGTGCCGATCACCGGCGACTCCGTCGACGACCTGCGCGGCGTGCTCTACCTCAAGGACGTCGTCCGGCGCCTGCCGGTGGCGCCCGGTGCGCGCGAGTCCGACGACGTCCTCGACGCGCCTGCAGGCTCGCTCGTGCGCCCGGCGATCTTCGTGCCGGAGTCCAAGCCGGTCGACGACCTGCTGCGCGAGCTGCAGGCGGGCGCCTCGCACATCGCGATGGTGGTCGACGAGTACGGCGGCATCGCTGGCCTCGTCACGATCGAGGATGCGCTCGAGGAGATCGTCGGCGAGCTCACCGACGAGCACGACCCGAGCGCGCTCGCGGTCGAGGACCTGGGCGACGGCGTCTACCGTGTGCCGGCCCGGCTGGGCCGCGACGAGCTCGGCGAGCTGTTCGGCCTGGACGTCGACGACGACGACGTCGACAGTGCCGGCGGTCTGTTGGCCAAGGCACTCGGTAAAGTACCCCTGCCGGGTTCCGCCGGCGAGATCCACGGCCTGCACCTGGTCGCGGAGCGTGTGGAGGGACGACGACGCCGCCTGGCGACCGTCCTCGTGCGCATGGTCGAGCCCGACGACCCCGACGCCGAGCCCGACCACGAGCCGGACCGGGCGCACGCACGCAGCCACCCCGACGAGCACCACGGAGCACGCACATGACCTTCCACTCGGGCTTCGCCTGCTTCGTCGGCCGCCCCAACGCGGGCAAGTCGACGCTCACCAACGCGCTCGTCGGGCAGAAGGTCGCCATCACGTCGGGCCGCCCGCAGACCACGCGGCACACCGTGCGCGGGATCGTCCACCGCGACGACGCCCAGCTGGTCCTGGTCGACACCCCCGGGCTGCACCGGCCGCGCACGCTGCTGGGCGAGCGCCTGAACGCGCTGGTCAAGGACACGCTGACCGAGGTCGACGTCGTGGGCTTCTGCCTGCCGGCCGACCAGAAGGTGGGCCCGGGAGACCGGTTCATCGCCGAGCAGCTCGACCAGCTCGCGCGCGACGGGCGCGGGACACCCGTCGTCGCGGTCGTCACCAAGTCCGACCTGGTGCCCAAGGGGCGGCTGGCCGAGCACCTGCTCGCCGTGCAGCGACTGGGGGAGTGGGCCGACATCGTGCCCGTCTCCGCCGTGGGCGGCTACCAGGTGGACACGCTCGCCGACGTCCTCATCTCCCACCTGCCCGAGGGGCCCGCGCTCTACCCGGACGGGGAGCTCACCGACGAGCCCGAGATCGTGATGGTCGCCGAGCTCGTGCGCGAGGCCGCGCTGGAGGGCGTGCACGACGAGCTGCCCCACTCGCTGGCCGTCGTCGTCGACGAGATCGTGCCGCGTGACCAGACCGGCGACGGACCGCCCATGCTCGACGTGCGCGTCCACCTGTTCGTCGAACGTGACAGCCAGAAGGCCATCATCATCGGCAAGGGCGGGGCGCGGCTGCGTGATGTCGGCAGCCAGGCACGGCGCGGCATCGAGGCGCTGCTGGGTTCGCGGGTATACCTGGACCTGCACGTCAAGGTGGCGAAGGACTGGCAACGTGACCCCAAGCAGCTCGGCAGGCTCGGATTCTGAGGTGCTGATCGCGGACACCGAGGACGACTCCCGGGTCGTGGCTCGTCGCCGGGGCGTGCGCGCTTTCGTCGACCGGCGGCTGACGGGCCCGTACCGGCTCGTGGCGAGCACCGCGCTGGGCGTCGTCGTGCTGGCGATCCTCGGAGCCGTGATGGGACCCCAGTGGGACCCGATCCCGCTGGCCGACCCGCTGGACGTCCAGTCGACGTCCACGGCCATCACGAACGCTCCCGCCCTGCAGACCTATCCCGTCACCACGAACATGACGACGGTGCAGCTGGACGGCGTGACCGTGCAGGCCAAGGTCAGCGCACCCGTGGGTGCTCCCGGGCTGCGGCCGGGCGTGGTGTTCCTGCACGGCGCGGGCACCGGCAAGGGTGCGACGGCCTTCAGCGAGCAGACCGCCGCGATGGCGGCCGCCGGCATCGTCACGATGGTGCCCGACAAGCGGCTCGACACGTACACGACGCGGCACCGTGACTACGTGGCGATGGCCGCCGACTACGCCCGCTCGGTCGAGGTGCTGCGCCACTGGACCGGGGTCGATCCTGCGAAGGTTGGCATCTACGCCGAGAGCGAGGGTGCCTGGATCGCCCCGGTGATGGCCGCCGACGACCCCTCGCTCGCGTTCGTCATCCTGACGTCCGACCCCGTGGTCCCCCCGCGCGAGCAGGCGGCCTTCGCGGCGGACAACTACCTGCGCAACACGAACGTCCCGCACGGGGTCTTCCGGGCCATCCCGCGCGCCGTCGGCATGGCGCTGCCCGGTGGCGGGTTCGAGTATGCGGACTTCGACGTCACGCCCTACCAGCGGCGCATGACCCAACCCGTGCTGGTCAACTACGGCACGGGCGACGCGTCGATGCCGATCGTGCAGGGCGCTGAGCAGATCCTGCGCGACACGGCGATCGCGGGCAACGGCGACGTGACGGTCCGCTACTACGCGGGTGCCAACCACGGTCTGAAGGTCGACGACGTCATGGCGCCCGACTTCCTGACGAACCTCAGCGGCTGGGTGCTGGGCCTGCCGCAGACCGCAGGGGCTCAACCGACCGTCGCGGGCGACCAGCCGACCCAGGAGTTCGTGGCCGCGCCCGTGCCCGAGCCACGCTGGCTGCGCGACGGCGACGTGGTGGTCGGCACGGTGCTCGCGGCATTCGGGCTGCTCCTCCTGGCGCCCGTCCTGGTGGCCGGCGCGCGCGTCGTCGATTCGTGGCGCAGCCGCCGCGGACGCATCGGGCGGGCGGTGCACCGCCTTCCCGCCGGGGTGCCGCTGCGCATGCTCCTCGCGGGGCTCGCCGCCACGCTGACCGTGCTCGCGCTCGTCTGGTACATCGTCTCGATCGCGCGGCTCGCGCTCGACTACGAGCACAACGACTGGGTGGTCAAGGGCGGCTGGGTCGCGGTGCGCCTGTTCGGCATCGCGGCGGTGGCGGCGCTCGTCGTCCTGCTGCAGCGCGAGCGGCGGGAGGTCGAGCGCACCGGGTGGGGCGCCGTCGGCGTGCTGCGCACCGTGGCGCTCTGGTCGGTCGTCGTGGGGTCTGCCGTGCTGCTCGTCGTGCTCGCATACTGGGGTGTGTTCCAGCTCGGCATCTGACGGCGCAGTCCGATCTCCGCACGGCACTCGCGACGCGCGCTGACCGATCTGCGGCCAGATGTGCCTTTGCGGGCTCGCGTGAGGCACGATGTGCGCCGACGCATCGTCCGGGCCCGGACGAGAGATACGAGGGAGTGGCATGCGCACGTCGTGGGGATCGGCCACCGACCGCGGGCTCGTGCGCGAGGTCAACGAGGACGCGCTGCTCGCGTACCCGCCCGTGTTCCTCGTCGCCGACGGGATGGGTGGCCATGACGCGGGCGACCTCGCCAGCCGGATCGCGGTCGAGGAGTTCGCCCAGCTCGCGGGCCAGCCGTCGGCGACGGCCGACGACGTGCACGCGTGCTTCTCGCGCACTGCGAGCCGGATCCGCGGCGAGTTCACGGGAGGTCGCCAGGGCGGCACGACGGTGGCCGGCGTGGCCGTCACCGAGCACGAGGGCGGCGCCTACTGGCTCGTCTTCAACGTCGGCGACTCGCGCGTGTACCGCTGGGCCGACGACGATCTCGACCAGGTCTCCGTCGACCACTCGGTGGTCCAGGAGCTGGTCGACATGGGGCGCATCGACGTCGCCGACGTCGCCTCCCATCCCGAGCGGCACGTCCTGACCCGCGCCCTGGGCACGAGCGGCGAGCCCGAGCCCGACTACTGGCTGCTTCCCGCCGGCCCGCACGACCGCCTGCTCATCTGCACGGACGGTCTGACGCGCGAGCTCGGCCCCACCGAGCTCGCCGCCGTCCTCGCCGCGGTCCCGGACGCCCAGGAGGCGGCCGCGACCCTCGTCGGCCGGGCCCTCGAGCACGGCGCACGCGACAACGTGAGCGCGGTCGTCGTCGACGTCGCCACGTCGGCCGGAGCCATGGACGACGTCCACATCACCGTCCCGCGCATGGGCGCGGAGCTCGGGGTCCACCAGTGGGACGAGATGCTGCACGGGGCAACGGTCCCGCGCATCAGCAGCGCCCCCACCGCATCCGTCCAGCAGGAGGTCCAGCGATGAGCGTGCCCGCATACGTCCCCGGAACGTGGACGGCCGTGGCGTGCCCCGGGTTCGTCGCCCTGCTCGACCCGAGCGTGCCGGCCGCGACCGTCCGCGCCGTCTGGGAGCGCGGTGCCGAGGGGGTGCTGGGCGCGCTCGCCGTCCTGGCGCGCGAGGGGTTCGAGGGCCTGCCGTCGTTCGCGCTCGTCGCGGTGCGGGGCCAGCGCGTGCACATCGTCCAGCGCGGCACCGTGGAGGTCGTCGTCTCGTCGGCCGTCGGTGCGCGCACCCTGACGGCCGACGGCGTCACGACGTGGACCGAGCAGGTGCTCGAGCCCGCGACCGCCGTGTCGCTGCGGGTCGTCGACGACGCCGACGCCGACGCCACGGCCTGGCCGCTCGGCGACGGCGCGGCCGCCGCCACGTCCGTCGAGGTCACGCTCGTCGACGTGGCTCAGATCGACGAGACCGACGCCCCTGACGAGACCGACGCCGCCGAGGCTTCCGTGCCGACCAGCGCGCTGCCCGCCGTCGCGGCCGTGCCGACGGTCGTGGCCGACGAGACAGCGCCCGCTGACGACACGGTTCCTGCCGACGGGACCGTCCCTGCCGACGACACCGAGCCCGTAGACGAGCCCGCAGACGAGCCCGCCGACGCGCCCGGCGACGAGTCCGCGGACGAGACCGTGGAGACCACGCAGGCGTACTCGCCGGAGGACCGGCCCGACGCTGACCTCCAGACGGACGCCGACGACGACGAGCCGGTGCCCGCACTCGTGCCGCTCGAGTCGACGTCGCCGTCCGGTGGTGCCGTCGCGCAACGGACACCCGCGCCGCGCACCGAGCCCGTGCCGATGATCTCGCCGCTCGCCGCGGTGCCCGACTCGGTCCCGACGCCCGTCGTCGCGCCGTCGCCCGTCTCCGCGCCGACACCGGTCACGCCGTCGGCACCGGCGGTCACGACGACGACCACGGGCACGTCGCCGACCTCGCTGCCGGCTCTGGTCGCGGTGGGCGCGGCGTCGGCCGACGACCACGACGGACTGACGATCCTGTCCACCGACCTCGCGGCCATCCGCGAGCGGCTGCCCTCCTGGGCGGCGGACTGGACGGGTGCCGAGGCTGTCCCCGGACCGTTCGGCGCCCCCGCATCGTCGCAGGTCCCCCAGTTGGTGCTGTCCACCGGGCTCGTGGTCCCGCTGGACCGGGCGGTGCTGCTGGGGCGTGCCCCGCAGGTGACGCGGGTCGCGAACAGCGAGCTGCCGCACCTGGTGACGGTCCCGAGCCCGCAGCAGGACATCTCCCGCACGCACGCGGAGGTCCGGTACGAGAACGGCAAGGTGACGGTCACCGATCTCGCGTCGACGAACGGCGTGCACCTGACGCGCAAGGGGGAGGGCGCACGCCGTCTGCACCCCGGCGAGGCGACCGTGGTGGAGCCGGGGCACGTCGTCGACCTGGGTGACGGCGTCACCTTCACGGTGGAGCACGGGTCGTGACCGCACGCCGGGAGCCATCGGCACCGCCGACGCTTCCCGGCTACCGGTACGTGCGGTTGCTGGGGCTGGGCGGGTTCGCGGACGTGTTCCTGTACCGCCAGGACCTGCCCGTCCGCGACGTCGCGGTCAAGGTGCTGCTCGCGGGCAGCCTCGACGACGACGTGCGCGAGCGGTTCCACGCCGAGGCCAACCTCATGGCCCAGCTGTCGCACCACCCGTCCATCGTCACGATCCACCAGGCGGCGATCGCCGCCGACGGTCGGCCGTACCTGGTCATGGAGTACTGCTCCCGGCCCGGCCTGGCCCAGCGGTACCGGACCGAGCACATCTCCGTGCACGAGGCGCTGCGCATCGGCATCCGGCTCGCGTCGGCGGTCGAGGCCGCGCACCGGGTGGGCATCCTGCACCGCGACATCAAGCCGGCGAACGTCCTGACGACCGACTTCGGCTGGCCGGCCCTGACGGACTTCGGCATCGCCGCCACGGTGGGGCAGGGTGGCGGGGCGACGGTCGGCATGTCGATCCCGTGGTCGCCGCCCGAGCTGCTGGCCGAGCACCCGACGGGCGACGAGCGCTCCGACGTCTACTCGCTCGCCGCGACCATCTACTCGTTGCTGGCCGGCCGGACGCCCTTCGAGGTGCCGGGTGGCACGAACAGCGCGCAGGACCTGGTCACACGCATCGAGCGCACGCCGCTTCCGGCGATCGGCCGCCGCGACGTGCCGCCCGCGCTGTTCGCGGTGCTCGAGCGAGCGATGGCCAAGCACCCCTCGCGCCGGTACGCGAGCGCGCAGGCCGTGGCTCGCGCGCTGCAGCAGGTGGAGGCGGACCTCAACCTGCCGGTGACGCCGCTGGACCTGCCCGACCTGCCGGCGCACGAACCCGAGCCGGGGCGCGAGCCCGCTCAGAGCGACGACGCGACGCGGCTGCGCCCCGTCGTGTCGGTGGCGCCCACGGCCCCCGCCGCGCCGACGTGGGCCGCGGTCCCGACCTCGACGATCGCGCCGCCGCCATCCGCGGACGCGGCGGAGGCCGAGCGGGACGTCGTCGTGCTGGGGCAGACCGAGGACGAGGACGAACCCGCGGGCGGACGGGGCCGCGTGGTGACCGCGATCGTGTCCGGCCTCGTGGTCGTGGCCGCCGTCGTCGCGATCGCCGCCGTGACGCTCGGCGACGGTTCCGACCCCGCGCCCACCAGCACCCCCGAGTACACCCCGCCCGACGGTGCGGTGGTGCAGGCGCAGGTGCCGTCGCCGACGAACCTCGCGGGCGAGCGCCGGGCCGACGGCTCGGTCGTGTTCACGTGGACGAACCCCCAGCCGCTCGACGGGGACAGCTACGCGTGGGGGCTGCTGCAGGCGACGGGCGAGCCCGAGCTCGCGATCGTCGACCAGCCGACCGTCGTCGTCCCGGACCCCGGCAAGGACGAGGTCTGCATCGAGGTCTCGCTGGTCCGCGCCGGCGGCCGCGCGTCCGAGCAGCCCACGCAGGGGTGCGCGTCGTGAGGTGGCCTCGGGTGCGCCAGCGGGCGACGACGGCGGCCGCGGTCGTGACGGTCCCCGTGCTCGTCGCCGTGCTGGCGTTCATCAACCAGGGCTTCCCGCTGGCCAAGCTCGACCTCAACGACGGTGCCGTCTGGGTCACGGCGACGAGCCAGCTCAAGCTGGGCCGGTACAACGTGCCCGTCCAGGAGCTCAACGCTGGTCTGGTCGCGCAGGGAAGCTCGTTCGACGTGCTGCAGGACGCCCAGGACGTGGTCCTCAAGCAGCCCGACGGGTTCGCCGTCGTGGATCCCACCGGGGTCACCGCCGGCCCCACCGTCCCCGCGCCGGGCGCCGACGTGTCGATGGCGGCCGGCATCGTGTCCGTCGTCGGCGCGCAGGGTGGTCTGTACGTACGCCCCATCGGCAGCGTCGAGGGGCTGCGCGTGGGCACGGACGCACCTGACGCCGACCTGTCGGCCGACGGTCTGGCCGTCGTCGCGCAGGACGGCACGGTGCTGGCCGTCGACGACGACGGGAGCGTGACGAAGGTGGCGCCCGGTGCGGGCCCGACGGACAGCGGCTCGCTCGGGTCGGGCCCCGCCGACGCGCTCACAGCGGTCGGTGACGTGCCCGTGGTCCTGCGGGGGAACACCGTGACGACCCCGCACGGTGACGTCCGGATCGACGACACGGGCCTCGTGCTCCAGCAGCCCGGCCCGTCGTCGTCCCGCGTGCTCGTCTCCAGCACGTCCGCGCTGTACGAGGTCCCGCTCGACGGCGGTGACGTGGTCAAGCACCCCACCACCGGCAACGGCAAGCCCGCCGCGCCGGTCCAGGTGGGCTCGTGCGCGCACGCCGCGTGGGCGACGGCCACGGGCTCGTACCTGCAGCTGTGCGACGGCAAGAAGGCGCAGGTCGAGAACCTGCAGGACACGTCCGCGCAGGACGAGCTGACGTTCCGCGTGAACCGGTCGATGGTGCTGCTCAACGACACGCTGCGCGGCCGGCTGTGGAGCCCGCTCGAGGACACCAACCTGCGCACGCCCAACTGGGACGACATCAAGTCGCCCGACGATCCGCAGAAGAACGAGGACGACACCGACAGCACCGACACCGTCCAGGACCTGGTGACCGAGTGCTCCGCGAAGTCGTCGGCGCCCACCGCGGTCGACGACGAGTTCGGCGTGCGCCCTGGGCGCGCCACGATCCTGCCCGTGATCGACAACGACTCGTCGGGGGACTGCGGCGTGCTCGTGATCTCCGAGGTGGATCCGCTGCCCAAGGACTTCGGCACGGTGAGCCTCGTCTACGACGGGCGAGCGCTGCAGGTCGACGTCGCGGACACCGCGACGGGCTCGGCGTCGTTCACGTACACGATCAGCGACGGCCGGGGGAGCAGCGCACCGTCGACCGCGACCGTGCACCTCACCGCACACGACAGCTCCCGCAACGACGAACCCGTGCAGCTGCGCACCGGGTCGATGAAGGTGGAGCAGGGGGGAAGCTCGACCTACCAGGCCCTCGCCGACTTCCGTGACCCCGACGGCGACGACCTCGTCCTGGTCGGCGCGGCCGCGGACGCTGGGGCCGGGACGGTCACCTTCAAGCAGGACGGTTCCGTGACCTTCTCCGCCGACGGACCCAAGCTGGGGCGCGTCAAGGTGACGCTCCAGGTCTCCGACGGCACGTCGACGATCGAGGGACGGCTGGACGTGGACATCCGGTCCGCCGGGTCCGTGCCGCCGCAGATCGACCCGGTCTTCGCGGTCGCCTACGTCGGTCAGACCATCACCGTCAAGCCGCTCGACGCCGTGAAGTCCGGCTCGGACGAGCCCGTGCGGCTGTCGACCGTGGGGGACGTGCCGGGCGCCGTCATCACCCCCGACCTGGTGGCGGGGACGTTCACCTTCCAGGCCACCCGTGCGGCCACGTATTACGTGTCGTTCGGCGTCACGGCCTCGCCGCAGAGCGCGTCGGGCCTGGCCCGGATCGACGTGCGCGAGTTCCCCACGAAGGCGGTGCCGCCCGTCGCCGTCCGGGACCAGGCGTTCCTCCCGGCCGGCGGCGAGGTCACGATCGACCCGCTCGCCAACGACTCGGATCCCGCGGGCGGCGTCCTGGTGCTCCAGGGCGTCACCGTGCCGGACGACAACATCCACGTGGCCGTGCTCGACCATCACCTGGCGCAGATCCACGCCGACACCACGCTGACGTCCGCTCAGGTGCTGACGTACACGGTCTCCAACGGCACCGCGACGGCGGTCGGCCAGATCGTGGTCCAACCCGTCCCCCCCAAGGCGGAGCAGCCGCCGGTCGTCGCCGCCGTCGAGGTGAACGTCCGCACCGGCGGCGTCGTGACGATCCCTGTGCTCGACACCGCCTACGACCCCGACGGTGACCAGCTCACGTTGAAGCCCGACCTCGCCGAGACGGTGAAGGCCGGCCAGGGCCTCATGTTCGTCTCCGGCGACGTGCTGCGCTACCAGGCGCCGTCGAGCGCGACGACGGCCCATGCCGTGTTCACGGTGTCCGACGGCACGTACGAGGCTTCGGCGGCGGTGACCGTGCACGTGCACGCGTCGTCGGCGGAGACCAAGAAGCCGCCGCGACCCAAGGACCTGACCGCGCGCGTGTTCGCGGGCTCGACGGTGCGCATCCCCATCACCCTGATCGGGATCGACGACGACGGCGACGGCGTGACGTTGCTCGGTCCCGCCACGGCCCCCAAGCTCGGCAGCATCAAGAACGTCGGCGCCGACTACATCGAGTACACCGCGCCGAACGGTGCCGCGGGGACCGACGAGTTCACCTACGCCGTCGAGGACTGGGTCGGCCAGCGCGCGACTGCGACGATCCGGGTGGGGATCAGCCCACCACCGCAGGGAGCCGCCACGGTCGTGGCCCGCGACGACGCGGTCGAGATCCGGCCAGGCCAGTCGGTCGAGGTGCGCGTCCTGGCCAACGACGTGGACTCGTCCGGAGGCGAGCTGACCCTGTCGCCGGACCTGGACGTCCAGAAGGGCATCACGGCCACGACGGCCGAGCGCCGGATCGCCGTCGTCGCTCCGAAGAAGAACGGCACCTGGCAGATCGGCTACACGGTCACCAACGTCCGCGGCGGCCGGGACACCGGCAACCTCGTCGTGACGGTCAACGACAAGGCACCGGTGCTGCCGCCGCTCGCGCGCGACGTGGTGGTGCCGCCCAAGGACACCTTGGGGTTGACCGAGGTCTCGGTGAAGGTGCTCGAGGTGGCCCAGAACCCCAGCGGACCGGTGTCCGACCTGGTGGTGTCCGTCCCGTCGTCGGTGGCTGACGTGGCCCGTGTCGACGCGGCGGGGAACGTCATCGTCACGCTGGTCAAGGACGCCCAGACCGTGCCGTTCCTCATCACCAACAAGACGTCGCCCGCCGCGCGCTCGTACGCCTTCATCACGGTCCCCGCGCTCGGTTTCTTCCCGCCGACGCTGCGCCCGAACGCTCCCGAGCTGCGGGTCGCGTCGGGGATGCCGTTGACGATCTCGCTCGACGAGTACGTCAAGGTCGCCCCCGGGCGAACGGCGTCGATCAGCGACACGCTGGGGGTGACGGCGTCGAACGCCAACGGCGACGACCTGGTGACCGGCCCGGCCGAGGTGACGTACACGTCCGCGAAGAGCTTCGCCGGGACCGCGTCGATCACGATCCCGGTGACGGACGGCGTGCGCACGGCGTACATCACGCTCGAGATCGAGGTCTACGCGCCCGAGGACCACCCGCCGACGTTCCAGCCGTTGACGCTCGACGTCGCACCGGGCGAACCTGCCCAACCCGTCTCGCTGCCGGCCATCACCCTGACGCCGGAAGGTGCGGTCGCCTCCCCGCGGCAGTACTCGTACACCATCACCTCGGCGGTCCCGGCGGGCTTCTCCGCGACGATCGACAAGAACAACAACCTGCTCGTCACGGCCGACAAGACCGCCCCGAAGGGCAAGACCGGGACGCTGGACCTGCAGATCGGCTACGGCAAGGCGGGCAAGCTGCAGACGTCGCTCGCCCTGCGGGTCATCGCCAGCACGCGCGCCAAGGCGCAGGTGCTCGACCAGAGGGTGGAGGACGGGGCCGAGGGCAAGCAGGTGACCCTGAACGTGCTCGAGGGAGCGAGGAACCCGTTCCCGGAGTCCCCGCTGTCCGTGGTCGACGCCGTCGTGGAGACGCCCGACGCCGGCACGGTCGGCTGGACCGCGTCGACCGTCAGCGTCCGCCCGGCTGTGGGTTTCATCGGCACGATGACGACGCGATTCAGGGTCCGCGACGTCACGGGCGACCCCGACCGCTACGTCGAGGGGCGCATCACGGTCGTCGTCCGCGGCAAGCCCGCGACCCCGACCGCCCCCCGGATTGGCGAGGTCCGCGACCGGACCGTGGCGCTGAGCTGGACCGCGCCCGACAGCCGCGGCACACCCATCACGGGCTACCGCGTGACGGCGTCGCCCGGCGGGAAGACGACGTCGTGCCCCGCGACCTCCTGCACGATCAGCGACCTGACGAACGACGTCGAGTACACGTTCAAGGTGGAGGCGCAGAACGCGGTGGGCTGGTCCGACCCGAGCCCGGCGTCCCTGCCGGCCCGACCGGACGCCGTCCCGGACGCGCCCGCTGCGCCGACCGTCGACTTCGGCGACGGCCGCCTCGACGTCTCGTGGACGGCGCCGAACAGCACGGGGTCGCCCATCACGTCCTACACCGTCGAGCTCACGGGCGGCGGGCGCGTGGTCACGGCCACCGAGCCGACCACGCGGCACACGTTCACCGGCCTCACGAACGGTGTGCAGTACACCGTCCGCCTGCGCGCCAACAACGACGCGAAGGACCCGAGCGGCTGGAGCCCGTCGACGTCCCAGACGCCGGCGGGTGTCCCGGACGCGCCCGACGACGTCGCGGCCGCGCCCACCGACACCAAGGCCGGCAGCGTCCTGGACATCACGTGGTCGCAGCCCAAGCTCAACGGCGATCCGATCAAGAAGTACGAGATCACGATCGACGGCCCCAACGGCCTGACGGCGACCATCGACGCGACGTCCAAGCCACACTTCACGTTCACGAACGCGAAGACGAAGGTCGCCTACACGGTGTCGGTGCGGGCCTCCAACAAGGCCGGCTGGGGCGCCAAGGGCTCGACGAAGGCCTCGACCTTCGGGCTCCCGAGCGCGCCCACGGGTGTGACCGCCGCCGCGCCGTCGGGCAAGGGCACCGTCGAGCTGAGCTGGAACGCGGCCGACGACAACGGCTCGAAGATCACCAGCTACGTCGTCGCGCTCCCCGACGGGACCGAGAAGGTGGTCGGCGGGTCGACGCTGGCGACGACGTTCGACGGTCTCAAGGGGGGTGACGCCGTGACCTACAAGGTGCGCGCCGTCAACGAGGCCGGGTCGAGCGGGTGGAGCGACACCGCGTCCGCGACGCCGACGACCCCGCCGGGGACGCCGACGAGCCTCACGCTCGACGTCCAGACGTCCGGCAGCTTCGGCAGGCCGTCGTCCGTGAACCTGTCGTGGGACAAGGTCGCCAGCGGTGGTGCCGACGTGACCTACCACTGGGTGCTGAGGTCGTCGCGCGGCGACTCCGCCAACGGCGATACGAGCGACCGTACGGCGAGCACGGGCATCGACGGCTGGAACATCCCGTTCGGGCAGGACACCACGCTGACGCTGACGGTGACGGCCCGCACGAGCATCGGGTCGAGCGACGACGCGAGCAAGCCCGTCACCGTGACATGGGGCAGGGCTCCAGGATCGGTCGAGAACCTCGATCTCGCCCCCAACGGGGACGCGGGCTCGTTCAAGGCGACCTGGTCCCAGCCGACGTCGACGGGTGGTGGCGACATCACGTACGAGGTGTGCTGGTCCGTCGCGGGCCGCCAGGTGGGTCGGTGCACGACGACCGAGGACGTCACGGCCACAAGCGGGAGCCTGAACGCGGGTTATTCGACCGAGGTCAAGGTCACCGTCACGCCGTCCAACAAGCGAGGCTCGGGCGACCCGCGTGAGAAGGCGTACACGACGGACCCAGACCCGAACCCGACACCCCCGGCAGACTCAGGCGGGGGCACGCCGTGACCGATACGACCCAGACAGCACCGAGGAGAGACACACAGATGACGCCCGAGCAGAGCGCCTGGTTCGCCGAGACGTTCGACGCCCTCGTCGACAACGTGGGGCTGGCCCTGCTGGGCAAGGAGCAGACCATCCGCCTGGCCCTGACGGCCATGGTCGCGGAGGGGCACATCCTGCTCGAGGACGCGCCCGGCACGGGCAAGACGAGCCTGGCCAAGGCGCTGTCGGCGACGGTGCAGGGGACGCACCACCGCATCCAGTTCACGCCGGACCTGCTGCCCTCGGACGTCACGGGCGTCACGATCTACGACCAGGGCACGCAGCGGTTCGAGTTCCACCCAGGCCCCGTGTTCGCGTCGGTCGTCCTGGCCGACGAGATCAACCGCGCCTCGCCGAAGACGCAGGCGGCGCTGCTCGAGGTCATGGAGGAGGGCAACGTCACGGTCGACGGCGTGACGCACCCGGTGGGTCGCCCGTTCATGGTCATCGCCACGCAGAACCCGATCGAGCAGGCCGGCACCTACCGGCTTCCCGAGGCACAGCTCGACCGGTTCCTGCTCAAGACGTCGTTGGGCTACCCCGACCGGGCGTCGTCGATCGAGATCCTCGCCGGTGCGCGGGACCGTACGGCGTCGCTGACCGCGCGGATCACCACCCAGGCCGTCGGGACGATGGCGGACCTGGCCCAGACCGTGCACATCGAGGAAGCGGTCCTCGACTACATCGCGCGCCTCATCGAGGGCACGCGCGAGGACGGCCGCGCCGCGCTGGGTGCGAGCGTGCGCGGCGGGCTGGCGCTCGTGCGCTGCGCCAAGGTGTGGGCGGCGTCCTGCGGCCGTGAGTTCGTCATCCCCGACGACATCAAGGAGCTGGCCCAGCCCGTGCTGGCGCACCGCATCATCCTCGACTCGGAGGCCGAGTTCGCCGGCGTGACGCAGGCCGAGGTCGTCGCGCGCGTCCTGGAGACGGTGGCCCCGCCGACGGTGCGGGCGGCCTGACCGTGCGCGTCTCACCTCTCGGCTGGGGGGTCGCGGTCGTCGCGGCCGCCGGTCTCGTGGTGGGCCGCTGGCTCGGCTGGCTGGAGCTCGCGGCCGTCGGGGTCGGCCTCGCGGCCGTCCTCGTCGTCGCGCTGCTCATGACCCTGGGGCGTGCGCGCTACCGGGTGGACCTGGACATGGCGGACCGCCGCGTGCAGATCGGCGAGCGGGCGGTCGGGCGCATCGAGGTGACCAACCGGGCGCGTCGGCGGTCCCTGCCGTCCCGCATCGAGCTGCCGGTCGGATCCAACGTGGCCGAGCTGGGCGTCCCGAGCCTGGCGCCCGGAGGGACGCACGACGAGCTGTTCGCGATCCCCACCGACCGCCGCGCGGTCGTCGTCGTCGGGCCGGTGCGGTCGGTGCGCGGCGACCCGCTGGGCCTGGTCCGCCGGTCCGTGCTGTGGACCACGCCCGAGGACCTGTTCGTCCACCCGCGCGTGGTTCCGCTCGCCGGTGCGAGCGCCGGGCTGCTGCGTGACCTGGAGGGCCAGTCGACGCGCGAGATCACCGACGCGGACCTGTCGTTCCACGCGTTGCGTGACTACGTCGCGGGCGACGACCGGCGCTACATCCACTGGCGCACGACGGCCCGCCGCGGCCAGCTCATGGTCAAGCAGTTCGAGGACACGCGCCGCACCCAGACCGTCCTGGCGCTCGCCACCGACCCGGCCGACTACGCGCACGAGGACGAGTTCGAGCTGGCCGTGTCCACGGCCGCGTCCATCGGCGTCCAGGTGATCCGCGAGGAGCGCGGCCTGGCGGTGCTCGCCGGTCCGGGGAGCCTGCGCGTGAGCACGCCGCCGCGCCTGCTCGACGACTGCTCCGGCGTCGGGACGTCCGCGACCGGGGCGGGCGCCACGCTGCTGGGCCGCCGCGTCACACGCGAGGCGCCCGACGCGACAGTCGCGATCCTGCTCACGGGCTCCGTCCCCGACGACTCCGACCTGCGCCTGGGTGCGCGGTACGTCCCGCACGGCACCCGGACGCTCGTGGTGCGCTGCACGCGCGGCGAGGAGCTGGGCGTGCGGACCCAGGGAGCGCTCACGCTCGCGACGATCGGCGACCTGGCCGACCTGCCCCGGCTGCTGCGGCGGGCGCTGGCATGAGGAAGCGCACCGTCCGCACCCCGGTCCAGACGCTCATCGATGTCGTGGTGCTCGTCGGCGCACTCGCCGTCGCGCTCGTGCCGCTCGTCGCGGTCTACGGCGGGCGCACGGCGGTCCCGGCCATCGCCGGTGGGCTCGTCCTCGGCGCCGGCCTCGCGGTGCTCGGCGCGGCGCGCCGGTGGTCGGCGATCACCGTGGTCGCGGGGGTCGTGGTCGTGTACTTCCTCGCCGGGGGAGCGTTGGCCGCGCCGACGACGACGGTCGCGCGCGTCGTCCCCACCGCCGAGACCTTGCAGGTCCTGGCACGCGGGCTCGGCACCTCGTGGCAGGAGATGCTCACGCTGCAGCCGCCGGTCGGCTCGATCGGCGGCGTCCTGATCCCGGCGTTCGTCCTGGCGCTGGTCGGCTCCGCCGCCGCCGTCGGCATCGCGCTGCGGGTGCGCAGCGGAGCGGGTGCCGCGTGTGCCGCGCTCGTGCCGGTGCTCGTCGCCGTCGCGGTCGTCGTGCTGGGGGTGCGCCACCCGAGCCTGCCGCCGATCGCGACCGGCGTGGTCCTGCTCGTCGTGCTGCTGCCGTGGGCGGCCTGGCGCGCGGGCACGCTGCGCGCGCGGAGGTTCGTGTCGCTCGCGCTGATCGCGGCCGTCGGGGTCGGCGCGTCGGTCCTGGCGGCGCCGGCGGTCGTCGGGCAGACCCCGCGCCTGGTGGTGCGCGACGAGATCGTGCCGCCGTTCGACCCGCGCGCCTACCCGAGCCCGCTGTCCGCCTTCCGCGAGTTCGTCAAGCAGCGCAAGGACACGACGCTGTTCACCGTCGCGGGACTGCCCGCCGGCGCCCGCATCCGGCTCGCGACGATGGACCGCTACGACGGCGTCGTGTGGAACGTCGCGGGCGACGGCACCGCCGACAGCTCGGGCGAGTTCCGCCGGGTGGGCTCGACGATCCCCGCGACCGACCGCGGGACGCGGGCGAAGGTCTCGATCGACGTCGAGGGACTGACGGGCGTGTGGCTGCCGACGGTCGGCGAGCCGACCAGCATCGACGTCCACGACTCCGACGCGGCCGACGGGCTGCGCTTCAACGAGGCGACCGAGGCGGCGGTGCTCACCGGCGGCGTGCGCAAGGGGCTGGACTACACGATGGACGTCGTCGTCCCGCGTGAACCCACCGATGCCCAGATCGGTGGCTCGCTCGCCTCGGACGTGACGCTGCCCGACGACTCGGGCGTCCCCGAGGAGGTGGGCGCCACGGCCGGCGACGTCGCGCGTGACGCCGGGACGCCGGTGCAGGTGGCTCGCTCCCTCACGCAGTTCTTGAACGAGAAGGGCTACTTCAGCAACGGGCTGACGGACGCGGGCCAGGCGAGGTCGCTGTCCGGTCACGGCGCCGACCGCATGTCGTCCTTGCTCGGCGGCGACCAGATGATCGGCGACGGCGAGCAGTACGCGTCCGCGATGGCGCTGATGGCACGCGACGTGGGCCTGCCGGCGCGCGTCGTGCTGGGCTTCGAGCCGTCGGCCACCCAGGAGGACGGCAAGCCGTTGGCCGTGACCGGCGACGACATCTCGGCGTGGGTGGAGATCGCGTTCGACGGCCACGGATGGGTGCCGTTCGAGCCCACGCCGCCCCGCGAGCAGACACCGCAGGAGAGCGAGGAGCCGACGCCGTCGGACCCGCAGCCGCAGGTCGTGCAACCACCGCCTGCGGCCCCGGACGCCGTCAAGCCGCCCGACGACGACACCGAGCAGCCGGCCCCGAAGGCTCCGCCCAGCGCGGACGACAGCGTGCCGCTGTGGCGCACCGTGGCGCTGATCGGTGGGGCTGTCGCGGTCCCGCTGTTCCTGCTGGCGTTGCCGTTCCTCGTGATCGGCGTGCTCAAGGCGCGTCGCCGGCGGCGTCGTCGGCGCACGCGGGACACGTCGCAGCGCATGGCCGGCGGATGGGACGAGGTCCTCGACGCGGCCGTCGACCTGCGTCAGCCCGTGCTCGCGCACGCGACCCGTACGGAGTCGGCGCGGGCGCTGGGGGACGCGTTCACGGCGACGTCCGCCAAGACCGCCGTCGGAGCCACGGTGACCCAGCTCGCCCGCCAGGCGGACCGTGCGACGTTCGCGGCCAAGCCACCGACGGCAGCAGAGGCGAAGGCGTACTGGGCCGACGTCGACAGCGCCGTCAAGGCGATGCACGGCGGGGTGACGCGGCGGCGACGCCTGCGTGCCCTCCTGTCGCTCAGCTCGTTGCGCGGGCGCCACCGCCCGCGCCCGCAGGCACCGTCGTCGGCGCGCCGCGGCACCCGAACCCGGAGAAGCTCATGAGTCCCGCTCCCGCCCCGCTCGCCGCCGCGCCCGCGCGCGTCTCGTCGCTCGGTCGACGCTTCCTGGGTTGGCTCGTCGACGGGGTGGTTGCGGCCCTCGCCGCGACACCGCTCGCTCTGGCTGCCGTCGCGCGCGGCGGAGGTGACGGTGCGCCGTCCGCCCTCGCCGCCTGCGGCCTGGTGCTCGTCGTGGTCGTCGCGGTCGGCCAGTGGGTGGCGCACGGGCTGCTCGGCTGGACGGTCGGGCGCCTCGTGCTCGGGATGAGGACGGTCGACGTCGACACGCTGCGACCCATCGGGATGCTGCGTGTGCTGCTGCGAGGGCTCGTGGTCGCCGCCGGAACCCTGGTGCTCGGCATCGGGCAGCTCGTCGTGCTCGCCTCGCCGGCCTTCGACCGCACCGGTCGCAACCGCGGATGGCACGACCGTGCCGCCCGCGACGAGGTCGTCGACCTCGTCGGCACCGACGCAGATGCGCCCGTGTCGTGGTCCGGGGACGCGCCCGGCGACGTCCGGCTCGAGCGCCACGGTTCACGCGGGAGCGCCGCCGAACCCTCGCCGTGGGCGCCGGCACCTCCACCTGTCCAGGTCCCGGACTGGGTCTCGGCCCACGACGCGTCCGGGGCGCCCGCCGTCACGGGCAGCACGCCGCTGGTGCTGGCGCCGCTCGCGCCGCGCGAGCACGGTCCTGACGTCGACACGCGGGTGATCCCGACGGTCGGCACGGTCCGGGCGCGAGCGTCGGCCACGACACCGGCCGGCGGCCCGGCAGCGGTTGCCGTCGCTCTCCCGGCGGCGGCCGTCGCCGGGACAGCGACGGTCCTGGAGGTCGGTGCCCTCGACGCGAGGCAGGTCGCGATCCCCGAGCTCGACCCCGAGGTCGAGATGACGCGCCGCGTGGCGCCGCGACAGGACGTCGCCCCGGAGCCGGTCGTCGCGGTCGCGACGCCGCCCGACACCGCCGAGGTCGCGCTGAGCGACGGGCGGCGCGTCGTGATCGACGGGGTGGCGCTCGTCGGCCGGAACCCCGCGGCGGCCGTGGACGTCCAGCTGGTCCGCGTCGTCGACCCCACGCGGTCCGTGTCCAAGACGCACCTGCAGGTCGCGGTCACGCCGCACGGTGTGTGGGTCGCCGACCGCGGGTCCACCAACGGGACCGTCGTGACGCTGCCCGACGGCGCCCAGGTGGTGTGCCCGGTCGACCAGCCGGTCCGGCTGCGGGCCGGGGCCAGCGTGGCGTTTGGCGACTCCTCGTTCGTCCTGGTGAGAGGGCCGCGCGCGCGCGACTGAGGGGCAGGCCCGCTCCCCGGTCGCCGCCCGGTCGTCGTGCGGCCGGGACGGACGTACGGTGCGGGGATGGGGCCGCAGCGTCGGGGCCAGGAGCTGCTGCTCGTCCAGGTCGACGAGGACGAGCGACGGCCACCCGCGCGCCTCGCCGACGGCACCCACGCGCTCGTCTCCTGGAGCGCGCGGCACCGTGCGTCCGCGGCCGGGCTTGCGCTGGCGGCGGTGCTGGTGCTCGCCTGGCTCGTGGTCCTGGTGCCGCGGGCGGTGTCCGAGCGGGAGCGGCGCGACGTCCTGGGCGCCGGCGCTTTCACCGACGCCGTCCGCTCGCTGCGGCAGGCACCGCGCGAGGTGTGGCGGGTGCCGGCGCGCGCGGGGTTCACGCCGGTCCTCGCCGGCGACGCGGTCGTCGTGTCGTCGGACGGTCGCATCCTCGACGCGGTCGACGTGGTCACGGGGGACGTGCGTTGGACGCGTGCCGTCGCGCCGGAGGGCGCGACCGTCCGGGACTGCGTGGCGACCGGCGACCGGCTGGCCTGCCTCGTCGGAGCGCCGGGACGCCGAACCGCCACGGCGACGCACGTCGTCGCGCTCGCGCCCACCACGGGTGAGGTGCTGCTCGACACCGACGTGCCGGGCGCGTGGGTCGCGATGGGTGCCGACCGCGGCGACGTGCTGCTGGCCGGATGGCCGCTCGACGAGGTCGCGATCGCCGTCGTGCGGCTCGACGGTGCCACGGGCGCGGAGCGGTGGCGAGCCTCGTCGGACTCGGGTGTGGGGCTGCGCGAGGCCCGCAACCTCGACCTGGTGGTCGCCGGTCAGGTGGTGCTCGCGACCGCGGTGCCGGCGCGCCTCGTCCTCGATGCGCGCGACGGACGCTCGCTCGACGGGGAGCGCAGCTCGTCGGCCGCACCGACTCGGCAGGACGACGCCGTGCGCCTGCGCCCCGACGGCACCGTCGTGGGGATCCGTTATCACCTCCACGACCGGATCGTCGGTGCACGCTCGGTCCTGCGCGACGGCACCGGCCGTCGCCTCGCCCTCGTCGACGGCGAGGCCGTGAGCCCGGCCGTCGTCGACGACGCGGGCATCCACCGGGTGCTCACGGTCGAGCGTGGTAACGGCGTCCTCATGCTCCGTGCGTACGACCGCCCGTGGGGGACGGACGCGACGTGGACGACCGTCGAACCGGACGCCCAGGTCGTCGCGGACGCGGGCGGTCGCGTCGTCCTGGTGCGCACGACGTCGCTCGTCGGGCTGGACGCCGCGACGGGGACGCGTGTGTGGCAGCGCCCCGTGGAGGCGGTCGCGGGCGACGGGCCGGCGGCCGTGTTCTGCGACGGGCGCCGCATCGCGCTCATGGTCCGCGAGGCGGACGGGTCGCCGGCGCTGGCCGCGTTCTCCCTCGCCGACGGGGACCTGTCGTGGCAGGTCGGGCTGCCCGCCGGCACCGTGCGCGTGGTGCGTGCCGGTAGCCAGCTGTACGCGCTGACCGCGGACAGCCTGGTCGCGCTGCGGTAGGTCGAGCCGTCTCGCCCTGTGTTCCGGTTTGCACCCGAGGGCCGGTCGGGGAGTAGTGTGACGCGCATGCTCGGGTACAACCTCCTTCTTCGCTGCCGCGGCGAGGCCTTCTAGGCCGGATCCTCGCCGCGGTGTTCCGTGTGCCGGCTGGCCACCCGCAGACACGCAGCGAAGGACAGAAGTGATGAGCTACCTCGAGACGAGCGCGCAGCAGCCGTCGCCCATGCCGATCCACAAGTACCGGCCGTTCCACGAGCAGATCCGCGTCGAGCTGCCGGACCGGCGCTGGCCCGACAACCGGATCGAGAAGGCCCCGCGGTGGTGCGCCGTGGACCTGCGCGACGGCAACCAGGCCCTGATCGAGCCGATGAACCCCGCCCGCAAGCTCGAGATGTTCGAGCTGCTGGTGCAGATGGGCTTCAAGGAGATCGAGGTCGGCTTCCCCGCGGCGTCCCAGACGGACTTCGACTTCGTCCGGATGCTGATCGAGGAGAACCGCATCCCGGACGACGTCGTCATCCAGGTGCTGACCCAGGCGCGCGAGCACCTGATCGAGCGGACGTACGAGGCGATCGCCGGCGCCAAGCAGGCCATCGTCCACCTGTACAACTCGACGTCCACGCTGCAGCGCGAGGTCGTGTTCCGGTCCGACGAGGACGGCATCGTCGACATCGCCGTCTCGGGCGCCCGTTTCTGCAAGAAGTACGAGGAGCTGATCCCGGACACCGAGGTGTTCTACGAGTACAGCCCCGAGTCGTACACGGGCACCGAGCTGGAGTTCGCGCTGCGGATCTGCAACGCGGTGCTCGACGAGCTGGAGCCGACGCCGGACCGCAAGGTCATCATCAACCTGCCGGCGACGGTCGAGATGGCGACGCCCAACGTCTACGCCGACTCGATCGAGTGGATGAGCCGCAACCTGCGCTACCGCGAGTCCGTGGTGCTGTCGCTGCACCCGCACAACGACCGCGGCACCGCGGTGGCCGCCGCCGAGCTGGGTTACCAGGCCGGTGCCGACCGCATCGAGGGCTGCCTGTTCGGCAACGGCGAGCGCACCGGCAACGTCTGCCTGGTGACGCTGGGCATGAACCTGTTCAGTCAGGGGATCGACCCGCAGATCGACTTCTCGGACATGGACCACATCCGCCGCACCGTCGAGCGCTGCAACCAGCTGCCGGTGGGCGAGCGGCACCCGTACGGCGGCGACCTGGTCTTCACCGCGTTCTCCGGGTCGCACCAGGACGCGATCAAGAAGGGGCTGGACGCGCTGTCTGCGTCGGCGGAGCGGGTCGGCAAGACGGTGGACGACGTCGTCTGGGCCGTTCCCTACCTGCCCATCGACCCCAAGGACGTCGGGCGCTCGTACGAGGCGATCATCCGCGTCAACTCGCAGTCCGGCAAGGGCGGCATCAGCTACCTGATGAAGTCGGAGAAGGACCTGGACCTGCCGCGCCGGCTGCAGATCGAGTTCTCGCAGGTGGTCCAGAAGCACACCGACGAGCACGGCACCGAGGTCACGGCCGACGAGCTGTGGCGCATCTTCGTCGACGAGTACCTGCCGGTCGAGGCTGCCGCCGTGGCGACGCCCGCGCAGGACTTCGGTGGCCTGGAGCCGTGGGGCCGGTTCGCGCTGCGCGGGACGCGCACGACGAGCGTGCAGGACGGCGCCGACTCGCTGTCGGTCGACCTCGCCGACGGCGGTGACGTCCGCACGGTCGAGGGCTCCGGCAACGGGCCCGTCGCGGCCTTCGTGACCGCGCTGAAGTCCGTCGGCGTCGACGTCGCCGTCCTCGACTACGCCGAGCACGCGCTCTCGTCGGGCGGCGACGCTACGGCCGCCGCGTACGTCGAGTGCGCGATCGGCGACGAGATCCTGTGGGGTGTCGGCATCGACCCGTCCATCACCACGGCGTCGCTCAAGGCCATCACCTCGGCCGTCAACCGCCACCTGCGCTGACGGCGGACGCACTTCCCGATCGCGGCATCACCTGCCTGCCGCGTCGGGCGCGCGCTGGTGGTCGTCGGTGATCCCGACGACCCTGCGCGCAGACTCGCGCCGCCGACACCCTGACCGCTCCGCCGTCACCACCCCTCGACGGTCCGGCGATCACCGGCGTCGGCGGCGCGGGCACCTCACTCGAGGTAGCCCGTGACCGGGTCGACGTGCGCGAGGAACTCGCGGACGGAGTCGACCTGCTCGACCTCGCTCAGCTCGTGCCCGTCGCTGGGCGCGACGAAGAAGCCGTAGTCCGGGTTCGGTCTGTTCACCCAGTCGAAGCTCGTGCCGCTGCCGCCCCGCCACCCCGGTCCGTGGACGACGAAGGTCTCGCCGTCGACGACGATCGTGCGCCCGGCGGCGTCGCCGTCCGGCTCCGGCTCGCGATCGTCGTGCAGGTCGGGTGCTGCCGTGCCTTGGTCCTGGTTCGTGATCCGCTCCTGACGTGGTGCCCGGTGTGCTCGTCGGGCGCTGTGGCATCCCTATCCTCACCTACGGTGTGCGGGTGAGCATCGACAGGTTCCAGGTGATTCCCGCCGCGTACGTCGTGCTCCGCCGCGACCACGAGGTCCTCCTCCAGCTCCGCCGCGGCACCGGCTACATGGACGGGCACTGGGCGTGCGCGGCGGCCGGCCACGTCGAGGCGGGGGAGTCGGTCCACGCCGCCGCCGCACGAGAGGCGCGCGAAGAGCTCGGGATCGCGATCGACCTCGCGGACCTCGTCGGGCTCACCGGCATGCACCGCACCAACGGCACCGGCGAGGCGATCGACGAGCGCGTGGACTGGTTCTTCGAGTGCCGCCGATGGTCGGGGACTCCCGCGCTGCAGGAGGCCGACAAGGCTGCCGACCTGCGCTGGTTCCCGCTCGGCGGGCTCCCCGATCCCGTCGTGCCGCACGAGCTGGTGGTGCTGTCCGCCCTCGCCGCGGGGCACGTGCCGGCCGTGACGGCATACGGCTTCGGCGACGCGTCGGCTGACGCCTGACAACCCGACATCCGACACCGACACCCGCCGCTCGTCACCTTCGCATGGCGCCATCGTCCTCACACCCGGTGCCGAACGGCCGGCGGCCGGGCCGCGGGCACCGGACGCGCGAGTGTTCGCTCAGGGCGGACAAATCGGGCGCTGGCTTCGGTGTAGATCGAACAGGTGTTCGATATCATGGGTCCATGACGACAACCGCCACGCACGCCGAGCAGCCGATGCCGCCCGCGGTGTCCGCGGCGGACGTCCTCGAGTGGACGCGCCGGCTCGTCGACGGAGCTGTGCCCCGAGCAGACCATGCGCTCGTCGACGTGCTGGGAGCGCTGGAAAAGCTCAAAGCCGCGGCGTGTGCCGCCCAGGCGCAGGCTGCGGTGGATCTCGACGTGATCGAACGGGACCGTCAGGCCGTCGCCGGCGTCCCGACGCAGCGGCGTGGGCTCGGGGTGGGGAGCCAGGTCGGACTGGCTCGACGCGAGTCCCCGCATCGCGGCCGTGTGCTCCTCGGCGCGGCGAAGGTCTGGGCGACGGAGATGCCGCACACGTTCCGGGCGCTGCGCCACGGTCGGCTGTCGGAGTACCAGGCGATCCAGCTGGTACAGGAGACCGCGTGCCTCGAGCGCGAGGACCGCGCCGAGATCGACGCGCTGCTGTGTGCGGACCCGGCTTCGCTGGACGGGCTCGGCACGCGGCGACTCGTGGCGCTCGTGCGACAGCATGCGGCGCGACTCGACCCGTCCGCGGTCGTGAAGCGTGCGCGGAAGGCCGAGTCCGAACGATGCGTGACGCTGCGGCCGGCGCCCGATTCCATGACGTACCTGACCGCGCTGCTGCCGGTCGCGCAAGGGGTCGCAGCGTATGCCGCCCTCTGTCGGGCAGCGGATCTGGCTGCGGCCGTGGGGGATCGGCGCGGCGACAACGCGACGGTCTCCTCGGCGCCGCCACGCAGCCGCGGGCAGGTCATGGCTGACACGCTGGTCGAGCGGTTGACCGGCCAGGTGCGCGCCGACGAGGTCCCGGTGACCATCAACCTCGTCATGAGCGACTCGGCGCTCCTCGGCGCTGGGCACGAGGCCGGCCACCTGTCCGGGGGTGGAGTGATCCCGGCGCAGGTCGCACGCGAGCTCGCCGCGGCCGGGATCGCGACGGATGCCGCCTGGCTGCGGCGCCTGTACGCGGATCCGACCGGTGACCTGGTCGCGATGACGTCCAGGTCCCGCTTCCATCCGGACGGTCTTGCCGACTTCTTGCGCATCCGTGACCAGGGCATCTGTCGGACCCCGTACTGCGGCGCGCCCATCCGCCACATCGACCACATCGCGAGCGCCGGGTCCGGGGGCGAGACGTCGGCGTCCAACGGCGAGGGGCTCTGCGTGCAGTGCAACCTGGTCAAGGAGGCGCCGGGCTGGAGGCGCGAGCGGGTCGACGTCGCACGGACGTCGGGTCCGCCAGCGGCTCGACACGTGGTGGTGACGACCACGCCGACAGGTCACCGGTACGTCAGCGAACCGCCCGCCATGCCGGTTCCTGCGCGGCACCCGGTGTCGTGGGCCTCGGGCCAGGAGCCGTCGCGCGTAGCGGTGGGCTTCTGTTCAGTGGTCGACATCTCCTTCCGTGCCCTGGTGGCGGAGCACGAGCTGCGCGTGGCGTGAGGGGAGAGCGGCGGGAGCTCAACCTCGGTGGGGTTCCCGCTGTCGAGTGCGCGCTGCGCAGTGCGCGCTGATCAGGCAGTGGGGCTGATCAGTAGGGGCGATCCGTGCGGTCGGTGCGGCGGTCCGGCGTGTGCGCTCGGTGTGTCAGTGTTCCGGGGGAGAATGAGCCGGTGAGCCTCTACCGCGACGAGGCGATCGTGCTCCGCACCCACAAGCTGGGAGAGGCGGACCGCATCGTCACCCTCCTGACCCGCACGCACGGCAAGGTGCGTGCGGTGGGCAAGGGCGTCCGCCGGACGACGTCGCGGTTCGGGTCGCGGCTCGAGCCGTTCATGCACGTGGACCTGCAGCTCTCGACGGGCCGCAATCTCGACATCGTCACGCAGGCCGAGACGCTGGGCGCGTACGGGCGGTCGGTGTGCGAGGACTACACCCTCTACACGGCGGGCACGGTCATGCTCGAGACGGCGGACCGGCTGGTCGAGGCCGAGCACGAGCCCGCGGTGCAGCAGTACTGGCTGCTCGTCGGTGCGGTCCGGGCGCTGTCCACCCGTGAGCACGCCCCGGGCCTGGTGCTGGACTCGTACCTGTTGCGCGCGCTGGCGATCGCCGGGTGGGCACCGTCGTTCGAGGACTGCGCCCGCTGCGGTGAGCCGGGCCCGCACCACGCGTTCGCGATCGCGATGGGTGGTGCGGTGTGCCAGCGGTGCCGGCCGCCCGGTGCCGCGTCACCCGCTCCGGAGACGTTCGCGCTGCTGGCCGCGCTGCTGGCGGGGGACTGGTCCGTCGCGGACGCGAGCGCCGAGCGGCACCGGGGCGAGGCGAACGGCGTGGTCGCGGCGTACGGCCAGTTCCACTTGGAGCGCCAGCTGCGCTCGCTGCCCATGGTCGAACGAGTCTGACGTCGTGCCGGGCACAATGAGTCCGTGCCTGCACCCGTCCCCCCCTACCCGCACCCTTCCGGCGCCGTCGCGCCCCAGATCCCCAAGGAGTTCGTCCCGCGCCACGTCGCCGTGGTGATGGATGGCAACGGCCGCTGGGCGAACGCGCGCGGGTTGCCGCGCGTCGAGGGACACAAGGCGGGAGAGGCGTCCCTGCTGGACGTCGTGGCCGGCGCGATCGAGGTGGGCGTCGAGTACGTCTCGGCGTACGCGTTCTCGACGGAGAACTGGTCGAGGTCGCCCGACGAGGTCCGCTTCCTGATGGGCTTCAACCGTGACGTCCTGCGCCGCCGCCGTGACCTCATGGACTCGTGGGGCGTGCGGGTGCGGTGGGCGGGTCGTCGGCCGCGCCTGTGGCGGTCGGTGATCAACGAGCTGGAGACCGCGGAGCGGCAGACGCGCGGCAACTCGACGTGCACGCTGACCATGTGCGTGAACTACGGCGGTCGCGCCGAGGTCGCGGATGCGGCGCAGGCGCTGGCCAAGGACGTCGCTGCGGGCAAGGTGAACCCGGACAAGATCAACGAGAAGGTGTTCGCCCGCTACCTCGACGAGCCCGACCTGCCGGACGTCGACCTGTTCCTGCGCTCGTCGGGCGAGCAGCGCACGTCCAACTTCATGATCTGGCAGGCCGCGTACGCCGAGCTCGTCTTCCTCGACGAACCCTGGCCGGACGTCGACCGCCGGCACCTGTGGCGCGCGGTCGAAGAGTACGCGCGCCGTGATCGGCGCTATGGCGGGGCGGTCGACAAGCCGAGCTGACTCAGCGAGGCGCAGCCCGGACGACGTCTCTGCACGTCACATCGAGGAGCGCGATGCTCCGGGCGCGTCGGGGTTTCCAGCCTCGGTAGCGTTCGAGTCAGCCATTGAGACGTGTCGTCCCACGTGGTCGGCCGGCCGGCCGGCCGGGTCGACGTGCGCCCCTGGCGCGGCAGCGGCGCTGCGGCTCAGCAGCCTCCGGCGGATGAACCACGCCACGACCAGGACGATCAGCGCGACGACGATCGTGAACACGATCGGCGAAGCGGCGAGCAGCTTGATACCGCCCCAGACGAAGCTCACGCCGACAGTCGCCCACACCACGGCCCACACGACGGCGCCGGGGATCGTCGCGAGCGTGAACTTGGTGTACTTCATCTGGATGAGGCCGGCCGACGCGAAGATGGCCGTCTGCAGCCCGAACATCAGGAACGCGACGGTGACGGCCATCGGGCCCCAGCCGCGGACCAGGTCGAGCCCGCGCTGGGCGGCGCGGGTATTGGTCCACGCCTCGAGGTGCGTGATCATCGAGCGCCACCACGCGAACCCGCGGTCGGTCTCGTGCACGGTGTGGGCGCCGCGCACGACACCGCGGCCCGCCCAGTACGTGGCGTGCGAGCGTGCTAGGGCGAACAGGAACAGCACGATGAGGGCAGCGACGAGCGAGAGGCCACCGAGCCCGAACGCGTCGAGGGGATCATCGTTCACGCCGCGATCCTAGGGCCGGTAGCCTGGGCGGGCTCCTATCGCGGCATCCGGTCGCGAACCTTCGCCCGTTGCACCCAACAGCGGGCCCACCCATTTCTGGAGAGTGTTCGATCGTGGCTGCACCGTCCCGCCTGGATTCCGTCGTCTCCCTCGCCAAGCGGCGCGGCTTCGTCTTCCCCAGCGGCGAGATCTACGGCGGTACCCGGTCGGCGTGGGACTACGGGCCGCTGGGTGTCGAGCTGAAGGAGAACATCAAGCGCCAGTGGTGGCGCGCGATGGTGACGAGCCGCGAGGACATCGTCGGGCTCGACTCGTCGGTCATCCTGCCTCGCCAGGTCTGGGTCGCCTCCGGCCACGTCGGTGTGTTCACCGACCCGCTGACCGAGTGCCTGAGCTGCCACAAGCGGTTCCGCGAGGACCACATGCTCGAGGAGTTCGAGGAGAAGAAGGGGCGCGCCCCGGAAAACGGCCTCGCGGACATCGCGTGCCCCAACTGCGGCACCCGCGGCCAGTGGACCGAGCCCCGCGACTTCAACATGATGCTCAAGACGTACCTCGGCCCCGTCGAGGACGAGTCCGGCCTGCACTACCTGCGGCCCGAGACCGCGCAGGGCATCTTCGTGAACTTCGCCAACGTCCTCACCGCCGCGCGCCGCAAGCCGCCGTTCGGCATCGGCCAGATCGGCAAGTCGTTCCGCAACGAGATCACGCCCGGCAACTTCATCTTCCGGACGCGCGAGTTCGAGCAGATGGAGATGGAGTTCTTCGTCGAGCCGGGTACGGACGAGACCTGGCACCAGTACTGGATCGACACCCGCACCGACTGGTACACGGACCTGGGCATCGCGCGCGACAACCTGCGCCACTACGAGCACCCGTCCGAGAAGCTGTCGCACTACTCCAAGCGGACCGTCGACATCGAGTATCGGTTCGGTTTCCAGGGCAGCGAGTGGGGCGAGCTCGAGGGCATCGCCAACCGCACGGACTTCGACCTCAAGACGCACACCGAGCACTCGGGCCAGGACCTGTCGTACTTCGACCAGGCCAAGAACGAGCGCTACGTGCCGTACGTCATCGAGCCGGCCGCCGGCCTGACACGTTCGCTGATGGCATTCCTGGTGGAGTCCTACACCGAGGACGAGGCCCCGAACACCAAGGGCGGCGTCGACACCCGCGTGGTGCTCAAGCTCGACCCGCGCCTGGCCCCGGTCAAGGCCGCGGTCCTGCCGCTGTCCCGCAACGAGGCCCTGTCGCCCAAGGCCCGCGACCTCGCGGCCGAGCTGCGCAAGAGCTGGAACATCGAGTTCGACGACGCCGGCGCCATCGGCCGCCGCTACCGCCGCCAGGACGAGATCGGCACGCCGTTCTGCATCACGGTCGACTTCGACACGCTCGACGACCAGGCCGTGACCATCCGGCACCGCGACGACATGAGCCAGCAGCGTGTCGCGCTGGACCAGGTCACCGGTTACCTCGCGCAGCGGCTGATCGGCTGCTGAGTCACGAACCGCTGACGCACGTCACGCCGGGCGCGCCCCCTGAGCGCCCGGCGTGACGTCTGTTCCCGTACTGCTCAGCTACCCGGCATCGGCAGCGCGTCGAGGCCACGCTGGGCTTCGTCCACGCGGAGTTGTGCGGCGTCCTTCTCTGCCGCCGTACGTGCTTTCTTCAAGGCGTCCTGCGCCGTCTGGAGGGCATCGCCTGCCTTCGACAACGCGTCCATCCGTGCGTCCGCCTCGCGCTGACCCTCCGGCGTATAGGTCTTGAGCTGGGAGACGAGGCCTGGCACGTCATCGACCGTGAGGCACTGCATCGATGCGGGGCACGGGGGTTCGACGATGGTGCCGTCGTCCCCGACGAAGACGAGACCAGCCCTGCCGGTGAGCGTGCCCGTCGTCGTGAACACGGTTGCGAGCCGGCCGTTGCCGGTGTCGAACAGCGGAACCTCTTGGAACTGCCGACCTTCAGGTGTGTCGACGAACGAGAGTGCCGCCGGGTTCGGCACGTTTGCAGGCACCAGCGCTGCGTCGAGGCGATGCTTCGAGTCGACGACGCTTGCCGCCCACACCGCGTCGTTCGCGGTGGTGCCGTCGCGCCAGGACCACAAAGGTGCGTCGGCGCCGGAAGAGATCGGCACCCCGTCTTCGGCGTAGGTCACGAGCAGCCGCGCCGCACCGTCCGATGCTGCCGGCCTGCTGTACATCAGGACCGATGTCCCGCCGGGACCCACCAGCCCGAGGTCGCGGACGTCGGTGATGCCGGCGACCTTCGCCCGGGCGGCGGCCGACGCAGGCTCGAGAGGTCCAGGGACGCTGACCGCCTTGACGCCTTGCGCGAGCGTCTCCAGATCGCTGACGGAGTCCGTGTGAGGGAGTTGGTTCGTGCTCGTCGGGCCGGACGTCCGCCATGCCGGGGACGCCGTTCCGGTCCCGCCGAGCGGGAGGTTCACGACGACGGCGGCGACTGCGCCGACGGCGGCGACGGACGCGACGACCTGGCCGGCGGTTCGCCGCGTGGCGTGCCGGTGCGCGGCGCCGAGCACCGCGTCGGGGTCGAGGGTCATGGTCGGACGCGCGGCGGCCGCGCGGGCAGCCAGGGCGGGATCGGGGCGCAGGTCGGGTGCGACGGTCATCGGGACTCCTCGGAGACGGCGGCTTCGTTGAGGGACTCGCGCAGGCGCTGCAGGCCGCGCGACGCGGTGGACTTGACGGTGCCGACGCTGACGCCGAGCTCGGCGGCGACCTCGGCCTCGGGCAGGCCGACGAGGTGGCGCAGCACGACGATGCGGCGCTGGCGCGGGCTGAGCAGGGCGAGCGCGCGGACCAGCTGGTCGCGATCGTCGGTGGGGGCGTGCGCGTCGTCGCCGCCCCGTTCGGGCAGCTCGGAGGTCAGGACCTCCCGACGACGCCGTCGCCAGGTGTCGACCCGCAGGTTGACCAGCGTGCGGCGCGTGTACGCGAGCCGGTCGGTGGAGACGCGGTCCCACGACGAGTAGGTCCGCACGAGCGCCTGCTGGACCAGCTCCTCGGCCCGGTGCGCGTCACCGGTGAGCAGCCACGCGGTGTGCAGCAGGTGGTCCTGGTGGGCGGCCATGAACGCGGTGAACTGCTCGTCGCGCTGCGCCCTGGAGGTCCGGTCGGAGCGGCCGACGACGACGTCGATCGTCTCGTCGGGCCCGCGGGCTGGTCCGTGCACGGCGTCGTGCACGAGGAAGTTCGGCATCGTGGTCACACCGTAGAAGACGCACGACCGCCACAGAAGGTTGAGTCATGACATCCGTCATGTCGGACCGATGACGGGCGACGGGGGAGCGCCGTTCGTCGTGCCGTCAGGATCGAGACATGACCACAGACCTGCTGGACCCGTCGCCGACGGGGACCCTCGCGCTCGACCTGCGCGGACTGCGCAAGTCCTTCGGCACCGTGCGTGCCGTCGCCGGCCTCGACCTGGCCGTCCGTCCCGGCGAGGTCGTCGCCTTCCTCGGTCCCAACGGGGCCGGCAAGACGACGACGATCGACATGCTGCTGGGCCTGGCCGACCCCGACGAGGGGACGGTGAGCGTGCTCGGGCTGGAGCCCGGCGCCGCGATCGCCGCGGGCCGCGTCTCGGCCGTGATGCAGAGCGGCGGCCTGCTCAAGGATCTGACGGTCCGCGAGACCGTCGAGCTCACGGCGTCGTTCTTCGCGGGGGCTCGCCCTGCGTCCGAGGTCCTGCAGCGCGCCGGGATCGCGGACATCGCGGACCGTCGCGTCGGCAAGTGCTCGGGCGGCCAGCAGCAGCGGCTGCGCTTCGCGCTGGCCCTGCTGCCCGACCCGGACCTGATCGTCCTGGACGAGCCGACCACGGGCATGGACGTCGAGGGTCGACGGGACTTCTGGAACGCCCTGCGGGCCGACGCCGCGCGCGGGCGCACGATCCTGTTCGCGACCCACTACCTGGAGGAGGCGGACGCGTACGCGGACCGCATCGTCATGGTGAGCCACGGCAGGATCGTCGCCGACGGGTCCGCCGCCCAGGTCAAGAACCTGACGAGCGGTCGCGTCGTGTCGGCGTCCTTCGACGAGCCGATCGACGAGGCCGCACTGCGGGCGCTGCCCGGCGTGCTGGACGTCGAGGTCCGCCGCGAACGTCTCATCGTGCGCACCACCGACTCCGACGCGGTGGCACGCCACCTGCTGACGGCCACGGACGCGACCGACCTCGAGATCGCCGCCCGCGGGCTCGAGGACGCGTTCATCGCCCTCACCACCGACCGTTCCGACACAGCGACGGCCACCACGACCACCACGACCACCGAGAAGAGCCGAGCATGAGCGCCGTCGCCGTCCCGATCACCGCGGCCCGGCCGCGGCGCGGGCTGAACCTCACCTACCTCAAGGTCGAGCTGCGCCGCCTGCTGCGCAACCGCCGCACCGTCATCTTCACGCTGGTCATGCCGCCGGTGTTCTTCCTGCTGTTCGGCACGGTCGACAGCTACAAGACCGACTCGGTGGGCCACGCCAACGTCACCGCCTGGATCATGATCTCCATGGCCCTGTACGGCGCCATCCTGGCGACGACGAGCGGCGGCGCGAGCGTCTCCATCGAACGGGCCCAGGGCTGGACGCGCCAGCTGCGCCTGACCCCGCTGAGCCCCGTGACGTACGTCGCGACCAAGGTCATCAGTGCCATGGTGCTCGGTCTCGGGGCGGTCGTCGTCACGGCCGCCGTCGGCATCCCGGCGGGTGCGGACGGCGACATGGCGCGCATCACCGAGTCGCTCGTGCTGGCGTGGGTGGGCTCGTCGGTCTTCGCGGCCTTCGGTCTGTTCATGGGCTATCTGCTGCCCGCCGAGAACGTCATGCAGATCCTGGGTCCGGTGCTGGCGCTCCTGTCGTTCGCGGGCGGCCTGTTCATGCCGCTCGGCGACGGCGTCTTCGCCACGATCGCGAAGTTCGTTCCCACCTACGGGCTGGCCCAGATCGTCCGGGCGCCCGTCACGGACGACGGGGTGAGCATGTGGGCGTTCGTCAACGTGATCGCCTGGGGCGCGGTGTTCGTGGCCGGCGCCGCGTGGCGGTTCCGCCGGGACACGGCACGCGTGTGACCAGTACGAAGACGGGACGACCCGGTGCCGAGCGAGGTGCCGGGTCGTCGGCGTGCGCGGACGCTAGCGTGGCACCCGTGAGCCGGAACCTGACGTGGCGCGAGCGCCTCGAGCAGAACTGGCCCCAGGGCGACACGGCCTACTACGCGGTGGGACCCGGCGACGGCGAGCCGCCCACGGGGCGCGTGCGACGGGTCATGCGCGTCGTCGGCCCGCTCATGGGGGTGGTCTGGGCGGTGTTCCTGCTGCAGCCGTGGCAGGCCGCGTGGGACAGCGTGCCGGGCTGGGAGCGGATCGTGTCCCTGGCGGCCGTGCTGGCGCTCGGCCTGTCGTTCGCCTGGGTCGTGTTCACCCGGGCGGGTCCCCACGGGGAGCGGATGTCGAACCGCCACGCCGCGCTCTTCCTCGTCGGGCAGACGGCCTTGGTGGCCGTGTCGTGCCTGGGCGCGAAGCAGGACGGCCTGGTCGGCCTCGTCTTCGTGTGCGTGACGGGTGTCTTCCTGCTCCGCGACCCGCGCTCGCTCGGGCTCGCGCTGTGGGCGTGCCTCCTGATCCTCGTCGTCCCGCGGCTCGTCCCCGGGTGGGAGACGATCGACGACCTGCTGATCTCCGTGATCCTGGCGACGGTGGCGGTGTTCGGGTTCACCCAGCTCGTCATGCGCAACCGACAGCTCCAGCTCGCGCGCGACGAGGTCGCGGTGCTGGCCGTCGAGCGGGAGCGCGAACGCATCGCGCGCGACATCCACGACGTCCTGGGCCACTCCCTGACCGTCATCTCGGTCAAGGCCGAGCTCGCGGCCAAGCTGCACGACGTCGACCCCGACCGCTCGCGCCAGGAGATGCTCGAGGTCCAGAACCTGGCGCGCACCGCGCTCGCGGACGTGCGGGGGATGGTCACCGCGACCCGCGCCGTGACGCTCGCGGGCGAGCTGGCCGGGGCCCGGCAGGCCTTCGACTCGGCGGCCATCGCCGCGCAGGTCCCGGGCACGATCGACGAGGTGCCCGAGGAGCTGCGCGTGCTGTTCGCCTGGGCCATCCGCGAGGCGACGACGAACGTGCTGCGGCACGCGGCCGCGACGTCCGTCCAGATCACGATGGGCCCGGACGCGCTGACGGTCGACGACGACGGCACCGGCCCGGCCGACGACGAGCGCGGCAACGGCCTGCACGGCCTCGTCGAGCGAGCCCGCGCAGCCGGCGCGCGCGTCGAGGTGTCCACGAGCCCCCTCGGCGGGTATCGCCTGCTCGTCACCACCCGGGACGACGCCCGGGACAGCAAGGAGCGCACCGCATGACGACCATCCGCCTGCTGCTCGCCGACGACCAGGCTCTCGTCCGCGGCGCACTCGCCGCGCTGCTGGACCTGGAGTCTGACCTGCAGGTCGTCGCACAGGTGGGGCGCGGCGACGAGGTGCTGGCCGCCGCCCGTGACAACGCCGTCGACGTCGCCCTGCTCGACGTCGAGATGCCTGGGCTGGACGGGATCACCGTCGCGGCAGAGCTCCACCGCGCAATGCCGTCGTGCCGCTCGCTGATCGTCACGACCTTCGGCCGACCGGGCTACCTGCGCCGCGCTCTGGACGCGGGGGCCAGCGGGTTCGTCGTCAAGGACACTCCCGCGGAGCAGCTCGCCGACGCGGTGCGTCGCGTGCACCGGGGCCTGCGGGTCGTGGACCCCGACCTGGCCGTGGAGTCGCTGGCCACGGGCACGAGCCCGTTGACCGACCGGGAGCGGGACGTGCTGGCCGCGGCCGCCACGGGCGGGACCGTCGCCGACATCGCCCGCGACACGTTCCTGTCCGAGGGGACGGTGCGCAACTACCTGTCCGCCGCGATGGGCAAGACCGGTGGGCGGACCCGGGCCGAGGCGGCCCGGATCGCGCAGGAGAACGGCTGGTTGCTCTAGAGCCTGCGGCCGCCGCCCACGTTGCGGTTGCCACGCCCGACGACGACCAGCACGACCCCGATGACGGCGACGATGAGCCCCACGTAGATGAAGAAGGGCCCGAGCCCGGCCAGGCCGAGGACCAGCAGGACGAGACCGGCGATGATGAGGACGAGCCAGAGGGCCACGGGGACTTCCTTTCGTAGACGTTCCGGCGCAACCTTGGCAGGCATCGCACGACCCCGCACGGCGAGAGCGGGTGAGGGGCCGTCGCCAAGGGTGGGAGAATGGGCGCCATGATCGCCCCTCCGCTGAAGATCGGGCCCCTGACGATCGACACGCCGGTGGTGCTGGCGCCGATGGCGGGGGTCACCAACGCCGCGTTCCGACGCCTGTGCCGCGAGTCGGGCGCGGGGCTGTACGTCGCCGAGATGGTGACGAGCCGCGCGCTCGTCGAGCGCGGCGAGGAGTCGATGCGGATCATCTCGCACGAGCCCGGCGAGAAGCCGCGTTCCGTGCAGGTGTACGGCGTCGATCCGGCCACCGTCGCCGCGGCCGTCCGCCTCATCGCGAGCGAGGACCGCGCCGACCACGTCGACCTCAACTTCGGCTGCCCTGTCCCCAAGGTGACGCGCCGTGGCGGGGGAGCGGTGCTGCCGTGGAAGCGGGACCTGTTCCGCGCGATCGTCACGTCGGCCGTCGACGCCGCCGCGCCCTACGGGGTGCCGGTCACGGTCAAGATGCGCAAGGGGATCGACGAGGACCACCTGACCTACCTCGAGGCCGGGCTCATCGCGCAGGAGGTGGGTGTCGCGGCCGTCGCGCTGCACGCCCGCACCGCCGCCGACTACTACTCCGGCACCGCCGACTGGGAGTCGATCGCGCGCCTCAAGGAGACTGTCACCGACATCCCCGTGCTCGGCAACGGCGACATCTGGTCCGCCGAGGACGCGCTGGCCATGGTCGAGCAGACCGGGTGCGACGGCGTCGTCGTCGGGCGCGGCTGCCAGGGTCGGCCGTGGCTCTTCGCCGACCTCGCGGCGGCGTTCGCCGGGTCCGACGAGCGCATCCGGCCCGGCCTGGCGTACGTCGCGACCGTCGTGCGCCGGCACGCCGAGCTGATGGTCGAGCACTTCGGGGACGAGTCGAAGGCCCTGCGCGAGATGCGCAAGCACATGGCGTGGTACTTCAAGGGCTACGTCGTGGGCGGGGAGACGCGCGCGGCGCTCGGCCTGGTCTCGACGATGGCCGAGCTCGACGACCGCCTCGCCGCCCTCGATCTGACCCAGGGCTACCCGGGCGAGGCCGCCGAGGGCCAGCGCGGCCGCGCCGGCTCGCCCAAGCGTCCGATCCTGCCGTACGGCTGGCTCGACTCGCGTGAGCTGTCCGACGAGTTCGCCCGCGAGCTGCACGAGGCCGAGCTCAGCGTCTCGGGCGGCTGACCAGCGGCGTCAGCCGGACGGGTGACGTCCAGCCTGCCCGTTGCGTACGTGGTCGTTGCGCCTCCACGATGGGGTCGCGTCGCCAGGCTGCCGGCGCTTCACGGGAGGGTCGCTGTGAGGTCTCGCCGCACGACGTGGCAGGGATTCGGCCTGGCGCTTCTCATCGCCGTACCGGTGGGCGTGGCACTGTTCAGCTGGACGCCCGTCGGCGACCACGAGTTCCTCGGCGCGGTCGTGATGGCGGTGGTGTGCTCGGGCGCGAGCTGGATCGCCCGCCGCATTCTGGAGGGGCCGTCGGAGCTGCGCGGGAGCGAACTGCCGTTCGTCGGCGCGAATCCGAGCGGTCTGTCGATCGTTCTGCTCGACCCGGGCGATCGCATCATCCAGGTCGTGAAGGTGCTCAGGGACCGTGGCGTGTGCTTCCGCAGCGCGCGCGACGCGACACGCACCGAGGAGCCGCTCGTCCTCGCCCTGGCTCTGGCGCCCGACGAGCTGGACCGATGGAGCGTCGACCTCGCCGCCGCGGGCGCGCGCATCGAGGTGCGCGGCAACGGTCGGGTGGGGTCGGCGACGTCGCAGGGCTGACGCAGTTTCGGTCGGTCAGACCCGGCAGACTCGCACAGAGCGCGCCAGTGCTGCGACCGCCGCTCGCGTCGCGTGCGGTGCGCCGAGCTCACTCGCCGTGACCGCCATCGCCCCGGCGGCCGAGGCCCACGCGAGGCGCTCGGCCGTGCCTAGGCCCTGGCTGGCGAGCAGCCCGGCGAGGAACGCGTCGCCGGCGCCGTTGGTGTCGACGACGTCGGTCACCGGCGCCGCGCCGACCTCCCACCAGCCGTCGGTCCAGCGCGATCGCGCCGCGAGCCCCGTCGCTGCAGACCACGAGCGTGGATCCGGCGTCCACTCGGGCCCGCAGGTACGCGCGCGGGTCGGCCAGACGGTCAGCGCTGACCAGCAGCACGTCCGCCGCCTCCGCGAACGGGCGGGCGTAGGCGCCGATGCCGTCGTCGTCGTGCACGTCGCACCACACCGGGACTCCGCGCTCGCGCGCTGCCGCCAGCAGAGGCACGGACGAGTCGGCCAGGTCGAGGACGGCGACGTCAGCGGCGTCGAGCGCCGCGAGCACGTCGGCCGGCGGACCAGGTGGTCCCGACGGCAGCTCGAGGTAGATCGAGACGCGCGAACCGTCGTCGGCCATGAGGTTGACGTGGCGCTCGGTGCGGCCTGCATGCGTCGGTTGGGCAACGAGCCGTAGGAGGTCGTGGCGCAGCGCCTCGCGCACCTTGGCAGCCTCCTCGTCGTCGCCCAGGACGGTCGACAACGTGACGTCGACACCCAGCGCGGCCAGCGTGACCGCCTTGCCGGCGGAGGTGCCGCCGAGCCCGTCGTGATGGCGAGACGCCATCAGCATCTGCGAGCGCGGCTCGGGCAGCGCGGCCACGTGGACGAGCGTGTTCCACGCGGCCGCACCGTTGACCAGGACCTGCATCGCTCGTGTGCCCGTGCTCAGGCGGTCTGGACCTGCAGCCACACGGTCGCGTCGCCGGGGACCTCGTGGCCCGTGACCTCGACCGACGACGCCAGCACGGTGGCGCCGACCGGGAGCGGGACGGGCGTCGCGCCCAGGTTGGCGACGACGAGCACGTCGCGGTTGGTGAACGCGATGACGTCGTCGCCGTAGCCGTCGGCCCACTCCAGGCCGCCGGTGCCCAGCTCGTGCGAGCGGCGCAGCCCGAGCGTGGAGCGATAGATCTCGTACGTCGAGCCCGCGACACCACGCTGGGCGTCGAGCGCGTAGGCGGCCCACGACGACGGCTGCGGGAGCCAGGTCAGGCCCGTCGGGGAGAACCCGAGGCCGGGCTCGTCGGACGACCACGGCAGCGGGACGCGGCAGCCGTCGCGGCCGCGCTCGACGCCGCCCGTGCGGAAGAAGGCGGGGTCCTGGCGCAGCTCGTCGGGCAGGGCCGTGTGATCGGGCAGGCCCAGCTCCTCGCCCTGGTAGAGGTAGGCGGAGCCGGGCAGGCCGAGCATCAGGAGCGTGGCGCCCCGGGCGCGGCGCAGGCCGAGCGCCTCGTCGGGCTGCTCGTCACCGACGCCGATGCCGTTGGGGCGTGAGCCCGCGTCGGCCAGTCCGAGCCGGGAGGCGTGGCGGACCACGTCGTGGTTGGACAGCACCCAGGTGGTCGGCGCACCGACGGAGTCGGCCGTCGCGTAGGACGCCTCGATGACCGAGCGCAGCGCGGGCGCGTCCCAGCGCGTGGCCAGGAACGCGAAGTTGAAGGCCTGCTGCATCTCGTCGGGCCGCACGTAGCGGGCCAGGCGGGACAGCGGCTCGACCCAGGCCTCCGCGACCAGGGCGCGGTCACCCGCGTAGTCGGCCAGCACGCGGTGCCAGGCGCGGTAGATCTCGTGGACGCCGTCCTGGTCGAACATGGGGCCGTGGTTGCCGGACCCGTTCGCGACGTCCTCGTCGTCGGTGCCCTCGATCATGGAGACGTGCCCGTCCCAGTCGGGCAGCCCGGGCTCCTTGACCATGCCGTGCGCCACGTCCACGCGGAAGCCGTCGACACCGCGGTCCAGCCAGAACCGCAGCACGTCCTCGAACTCCGCCCGGACCTCCGGGTGCTCCCAGTTGAGGTCCGGCTGGCGCGAGTCGAACAGGTGCAGGTACCACTGGCCGTCGGCCAGGCGCGTCCATGCCGGGCCGCCGAAGATCGACTCCCAGTTGTTGGGGGGCAGCTCGCCGCTCTCGCCGCGCCCCTCGCGGAACAGGTAGCGGTCGCGCTCGGCCGAACCGATGCCGGCCTCGAGCGCGGCCTGGAACCAGACGTGCTCGTCGGACGTGTGGTTGGGCACCAGGTCGACGATCACGCGCAGGCCCAGGTCGTGCGCGCGCGTCAGCATCGCGTCGAAGTCGTCGAGCGTCCCGAACAGCGGGTCCACCTGGCGGTAGTCGGCCACGTCGTAGCCCGCGTCGGCCTGCGGGGAGAGGTAGAACGGCGAGAGCCAGACCGCGTCGACCCCGAGCTCGACGAGGTGGGGGAGGCGGGCCGTGATGCCGGCCAGGTCGCCGATGCCGTCGCCCGACGCGTCCGCGAACGAGCGCGGGTACACCTGGTAGATGACGGCGTGCCGCCACCACTCGGCGTCCGGCGCGGACGGGGCGTGGACGGCGGGGCGGATGTCGAGCGAGGTCACAGAAGGCCTTTCAGGTGGAACGCGGGACGGGCGAGGGTGCGGGTCAGTGTGCTGCGGGCTCCGCGACCGCGCTGAGCGCGGCCTCGAGGCCGGGGACGGCGCCGGTGGAACCGCGCACGACGAGCTCGGGGTGGAACTTCAGCTCGATGCGTGAGGCCGGCGTGCCGTTGATCTCCGCGACCAGGGCGGAGACCGCGGCGTGGCCCATCGCCAGCACGGGCTGGCGCACGGTGGTCAGCGGCGGGTCGGTGAAGGCGATCAGCTTGGAGTCGTCGAACCCGACCACCGAGACGTCGCCGGGGACGGACAGCCCCTGCGCGCGGGCGCCGCGGATGGCGCCCAGGGCCATGAGGTCCGAGCCGCAGATGATGGCGGTGTGGCCCGAGGCGATCAGCTCGAGCGCTGCGGCCTGGCCACCCTCGACCGTGAACAGCGTCGAGTAGACGTGGGGCGACGGGTCGGTGATCCCGAGGTGCCGCTCGAGGTTGGCGGCGAACTCGCTGCGCTTGCGGGCGGCGGGGATGAACCGCTCGGGCCCGATGGCGAGGCCGATCCGGCGGTGACCGAGCGAGATCAGGTGCCGGAACGACTGGTCCAGCGCGGCGGCGTCGTCGGTCGACACGCTGGGCGCGTCGACCCCCTCGGCGAAGCCGTTGACCAGCACGAACGGCATGCCGAGCGCGCGCAGGCGGTGGTAGCGGTCCTTGGACGCCGACGTGTCGGCGTGCAACCCGGACACGAAGACGATCCCGGCGACGCCGTGCTCCAGGAGCATCTCGACGTACTGGTCCTCGGTGGTGCCGCCGGGCGACTGCGTGCACAGCAGGGGAGTGAATCCGCGCTCGGTCAGCATCGACTCGATGACCTGCGCGAACGCGGGGAACACCGGGTTGGACAGCTCCGGGACGACCAGGCCGACGAGGCCTGCCGAGCGCGTGCGCAGCTTCTCGGGGCGCTCGTAGCCGAGCACGTCGAGCGCCGCGAGCACGGCCTGGCGGGCCTGGGTGGAGACGCCGTGCTTGCCGTTGAGCACGCGGGAGACCGTGGCGGTGCTGACGCCGGCCTGTTCGGCCAGGTCCGTCAGTCGGGTGCGCACGGGGGGCAGCGTGGGTGACACGGGACCTCCTCGTCCTGGGTCTTTCGGGTTGAGCGACGATGCAGCGGTCGCCGCTGCAACCGTTGCCTGAAAGTTACCGTAACGACTTGCAAGCCCTGTTGCAACGAGGCTACGTTCCCTCCATCAGGCCAGCGACGGTGGGTAACCGGACGCCGGCACACCCACTGAAACCAGGAGATCGAAGATGCGACGGAGCATCCCTGTCGTTGCCGCGGCCCTCGGCCTCGCGCTGACGATGAGCGCCTGCTCGAGCGACAGCTCGAGCGGCAGCGACGCGACCACGGCGCCGACGACCGCCGACACGGCGAGCGCCAGTGCCACGACGCCGACCGACGGCGGCACCCTGACGATCTGGGTCGACGAGACGCGGAAGAAGGCCGTGCAGGACGCGGCCTCCGCGTTCGAGAAGGAGACCGGCGCCAAGGTCACCCTCGTCCAGAAGAACTTCGAGGACATCAAGGCGGACTTCATCGCCCAGGTCCCCACCGGCAAGGGCCCCGACATCACCGTCGGCGCGCACGACTGGCTGGGCGAGCTCACCAAGAACGGCGTCGTCGCCCCGATCGAGCTGGGCGACAAGACGTCGGAGTTCGAGCCCGTCTCGATCCAGGCCTTCACGCAGGACGGCCAGGTCTACGGCCTGCCCTACGCGATCGAGAACGTCGCCCTCATCCGCAACACGAAGCTCGCCAAGGAAGCCCCCAAGACGTGGGCCGACGCGATCAAGGCGGGCAAGGCGGCCAAGACCAAGTTCCCGTTCCTCATCCAGACGAGCGACCAGGGCGACCCGTACACGTACTACCCGCTGCAGACGTCCTTCGGCGCCCCGGTGTTCGAGCAGAACGCCGACGGCTCGTACAACCCGAAGCTCGCGATGGGCGGCGACGAGGGCATTGCCTTCGCCAAGTGGCTGGCCAAGGAGGGTGAGAAGGGCACCAAGAACCTCGACACCGCGATCACCTACGACAACGCGACGGCCGCGTTCGCCAAGGGCGAGTCGCCGTTCATCGTCGGCGGTCCGTGGATGCTCGACACCTTCAAGGGCATGGACCTGTCCATCGACCCCGTGCCCTCCGCGGGTGGCAAGCCGGCGCAGCCGTTCGTCGGCGTCCAGGGCTTCTACATCAGCGCGCAGAGCCAGAACGCGCTGCTGGCGAACGACTTCCTGACCAACTACATGTCGACCGACGAGGCGCAGACCGCCCTCTACGAGGCCGGCAACCGTCCGCCCGCGCTGATCAGCGCGGCGGAGAAGGCCTCGTCCGACCCGATCACGGCCGGCTTCGCCGCGGTCGGCAAGGACGCGGTCCCCATGCCGTCCATCCCGCAGATGGGTTCGGTGTGGCAGTTCTGGGGCGTGACGGAGGCCCAGATCATCTCGGGCAAGGTCGACGCGACCAAGGGCTGGAACAAGATGATCGACGACATCAACAAGGCCATCGGCTCCTGACGTCCTGATCACGACCCGCGGGGCGTGGCGCCGACGAGCGCCACGCCCCGCGGGAGCAGACTGACCTGAGCAGAACCTGACCGGAGGCGACGATGCCGACAGTGAAGTCCCCGCACGCCGACCAGGGTGCACCGCCGAGAACACCCGACCTCGAACCCGTGGGACGTGCCGACCACTCGCACGCGCGCACCATGCGCCCGGGCTTCCTGGCCAAGCTGGTCCTCATGGCGGTCGTCGACGCGATCGGCGTCTACTGCCTGCTGGCGGCCTGGAACGCGGATGCGTGGGGCATCTTCGCCGCGATGCTCGTCCTGCTCGTCGCCGCCAACTGGGTCTACTTCACGCGTCGCGCACTGGCGCTGAAGTACATCCTGCCCGGGTTGGCTTTCCTGCTCGTCTTCCAGATCTTCGTCGTCGTCTACACCGGCTTCGTCGCGTTCACGAACTACGGCGACGGCCACAACGGCACCAAGCAGCAGGCCGTCGACGCGCTGCTCGTGCAGGACGAGAAGCGGGTCGAGGGGTCACCCTCCTACCCGCTGACCGTCGTGTCCCAGGACGGCACGCTCGGCTTCGCCGTGATCGACCCCGACGGCAAGACGCTCGTCGGGACCGCCGAGGACCCGCTCACGCCCGACGACGCCACGGTCGAGTCCGACCGCATCACGGCCGTGGACGGCTGGACCGTCCTCAGCCGCCAGGACATCCTGGCCCAGCAGAAGGCCATCACCGCCCTGCGCGTGCCCATCTCCGACGAGGCCGCCGACGGTTCCATCCGCACGCAGGACGCGCGGGTCGGGTACGTCTTCAAGTCCACCCTGACGTACGACGCCGCGGCCGGGACGATGACGGACACCGAGTCCGGCGCCGTCTACGCCCCCAACGACCACGGTGAGTTCGAGGCCCCCGACGGGACCACGCTCCCGATCGGATGGCGCGTCACCGTCGGCTTCGAGAACTTCACCACCGCGTTCTCCGACTCGCGCTACGCCAAGCCGTTCTTCTCGATCCTGGTCTGGACGTTTGCGTTCGCGATCCTGTCCGTGCTGACGACGTTCCTGCTCGGGCTGTTCCTGGCGATGGTCTTCAACGACACCCGCATGCGGGGCCGCAAGGTCTACCGGATGCTGATGATCCTGCCGTACGCCATTCCCGGGTTCGTCGCGGCGCTGCTGTGGTCGGGCATGTTCAACCGCCGGTTCGGGCTGATCAACAACCTGTTCTTCGGTGGCGCCGAGATCCCGTGGCTGACGGACCCGTGGCTCGCCAAGTTCTCGGTGCTCTTCGTGAACCTGTGGCTCGGCTTCCCCTACATGTTCCTGATCTGCACGGGCGCGCTGCAGTCGCTCCCGAGCGACGTCCTTGAGGCCGCCAAGATCGACGGCGCGAGCAAGCTGCGGACGTGGCGCTCGGTGATCATGCCGTTGCTGCTCGTCTCGACGGCGCCGCTGCTGATCTCGTCCTTCGCGTTCAACTTCAACAACTTCACGCTCATCTACATGCTGACGGGCGGTGGGCCGCAGTTCGAGGACGCGTCGGTGCCGCTCGGCCATACCGACATCCTGATCTCGATGGTGTACTCCATCTCCGGGATCGACGGCAGTGCGCCCAAGAACTACGGCCTGGCCAGCGCGTTGTCCATCGTCATCTTCGTCATCGTCGGCGGCATCTCCGCTCTCGCCTTCCGGCAGACCCGCAAGCTCGAGGAGATCAACTGATGTCCACCTCGACCGCAGTCCCCGCGAAGGCGTCGACCGCCCAGGTGCGCCGCAACAAGATGGCGTTCGGCAAGTGGTTCTCCGAGCTCGGCTGGCGGCACGTCGTCGGCGTCGTCGCCGTCGTCTTCGCGGCGTTCCCGCTGGTGTACCTGCTGTCCGCGTCCCTGCACGAGAAGGGGTCGCTCACCGACCTGTTCGGCCCGGTGAGCACCGCCAACTACTCCGCGCTGTCGGAGACGATGTTCTGGACGTGGATGGGCAACAGCGTGATCATCGCCGTCGCCACGTCGGTCGGCACGGTGCTCATGGGTGCGGCCGCCGCCTACGCGTTCTCGCGCTACCGCTTCTCGGGGCGCCGGCTCGGGCTCACGTCGCTGCTGATCATCCAGATGTTCCCCCAGATGCTCGCGTTCGTCGCGATCTTCCTGCTGCTCATCAGCCTGGGTGACGTGGTGCCGGCCCTGGGGCTGAACAGCAAGCTCGCGCTGATCTGCGTGTACCTGGGCGGGGCGCTCGGCGTGAACACGTTCCTCATGTACGGGTTCTTCAACACGATCCCACGCGAGCTCGACGAGGCGGCCAAGATCGACGGCGCCACGCACGCCCAGATCTACTGGACGATCATCCTGCGTCTGGTCGCGCCGATCCTCGCGGTCGTCGGCCTGCTGTCGTTCATCTCGACGTTCGGGGAGTTCATCATCGCCCGCTCCGTGCTGCAGTCGGAGGGCAACTGGACGCTTGCCGTCGGGCTCTACGGCTGGGTGTCGTCGCTGCTCGAGGCCAACTGGGGCCTGTTCGCCGCCGGCGCCGTGATCGCCACGCTGCCGGTCCTGGCCCTGTTCCTGTACCTGCAGAAGTACATCGTCGGCGGCCTCACCGCGGGGTCCGTGAAGGGATGAGCGCGGTGTCCTACCAGCTCGGCCCGCACCACGACGGCTCCGAGCTGTACGTCCCGCGCGCCACGCCGCGTCTCGGCGACGTCGTGCCGGTGCGGGTGCGCGTCCCCGCCGACTACCCCGAGACGGCCGTCTGGCTGCGGGCCGTACGCGACGGCGAGCCGCGGCTGTCCGCGGCCCGGTTGGAGAGCGCCGACGAGCACGAACGCTGGTACGTCGCGGACCTGCTGATCCACAACCCGGTGGTCAGCTACCGGTTCCTGCTCGACGTGCCCGGCGGCTACCGCTGGCTCACCGGGCGCGGGGTGGTGGACCGCGACGTCCCCGACGCCGCCGACTTCCGGCTCACCGTGCACGAGCCGGCGCCGGCCTGGATGGACGACGCGGTGGTCTACCAGGTGTTCCCGGACCGGTTCGCCCGCTCGGACGAGGACCACGGCCCGCTGCCCGAGTGGGCACTGCCGGCGGACTGGTCCGACGAACCCATCGCCGCAGGGCCCGGTGTCGCGCAGCAGTTCTACGGCGGCGACCTGCCCGGCGTCGAGCAGCACCTCGACCACCTGGAGCGCCTCGGTGTCGACACGCTCTACCTGACGCCCATCTTCCCGGCACGCTCCAACCACCGCTACGACGCCAGCACGTTCGACGAGGTCGACCCGCTGCTCGGCGGCGACGAGGCGCTGGCGTCGCTGTCGTCGGCCGTGCACGCGCGCGGGCTGCGGATCATGGGCGACTTCACCACCAACCACACGGGCGACGGGCACGAGTGGTTCCGTCGGGCGCAGGCCGACCCGACCAGCGTGGAGCACGACTTCTACTACTGGACGCCCGGTGAGCCGGGGTACGTCGGCTGGCTCGAGCACTCGTCGCTGCCCAAGCTCAACTACAACGCCCCCGCGCTCGCGGGCCGGATGGTCGCGGGCCCGGACTCGGTGATCGGCCGCTGGCTGGCGCAGCCGTTCGGCATCGACGGCTGGCGCATCGACGTCGCCAACATGACCGGGCGCTACGCGGCCGACGACTTCACGCACGAGATCGCGCGCACCATCCGGGCCACGATGCGCGACCTCAACCCCGAAGCAGTGCTCGTCTCCGAGCACTTCCACGACGCGGCGTCCGACCTGGCCCAGGGCGGCTGGCACGTCAACATGAACTACTCGGCGTTCACGCGCCCCGCGTGGACGTGGCTCGCGGAGCCCGGTACCGCAGCGTCGTTCATGGGTCTGCCGGTCCCGGTGCCGCACCTGCCGGGCCCGGCGATGGTCGCGACGATGCGCGAGTTCGACGCGACCGTGCCGTGGGCCGTGACGCGCCACCAGTGGAACATGCTCGGCTCGCACGACACGGCGCGTCTGCGGACCGTCGTCGGGACACCGGCGATGCAGGAGGTCTCGGCGGGCCTGCTGCTCACCTACCCGGGCACGCCCGTGCTGTTCGCGGGTGACGAGGGCGGGCTGACCGGCGTCAACGGCGAGCACGCGCGCGTGCCGATGCCGTGGGACGACATCGAGGACGGCGGTCCGCGCTGGGACGCGGCGACGTTCGAGGTCTACCGCGCGTTGATCGCCCTGCGTCGCTCGTCGCGCGCGCTGCGCGACGGGGGCCTGCGCTGGGTGGTCGTCGAGGACGACGGCGTGGCCTACCTGCGGGAGACGGCCGACGAACGCGTGCTGGTGGTCCTGGCGCGGGCGTCCTGGTCGGGCGCGGTGCTCCCGCGTCACCTCGCTGACCACGAGCCGGAGGTCCTGTACGGCGCCCGCGCGCTGAGGGTCGACGACGACGGGATCGCCCTGCCCGGTGACGGGCCGGGCGTGGGTGTCTGGCGGCTGGCCTGACGCCATGATCCCGGGCGCGACGGAATGGGGACCTCGGGCCACGGGTACGCCTCGGCGTCGTCGGCCCGGGCCGTGCGCCTGCCCGAACGAGCGCGCTCGTTAGGCTGTGCGCGTGACCGCGCTCAAGGAGACCCTCGACCTCGACGGCTACGTCGACGCCGACCGCGAGCGGTGGGTCACCGAGGGGACCAAGAACCGGCAGCGGACCGCGTTCGAGCGCGACCGCGCCCGGCTCGTGCACTCCTCCGCGCTGCGACGGCTGGGCGCCAAGACGCAGGTGCTCGGACCCTCGTCGGACGACTTCGTGCGCACGCGCCTCACGCACACGCTCGAGGTCGCGCAGGTCGGCCGCGAGATCGGCAAGGCGCTCGGGTGCGACCCGGACATCGTCGACACCGCCTGCCTGGCGCACGACCTGGGCCACCCGCCCTTCGGCCACAACGGCGAGCGCGCCCTCGCGCAGATCGCACGCGGGATCGGCGGGTTCGAGGGCAACGCGCAGACGCTGCGGCTCCTCACGCGACTTGAGCCCAAGGTCGTGGCGCCCGACGGCCGCGCCGTGGGGCTCAACCTCACGCGCGCCTCCCTGGACGCGTCGGTGAAGTACCCATGGCGGCACCTGCAGGGGCCGGTGAGCGCGGCCAGCGGCCGGCCGACGCACAAGTTCGGTGTCTACGAGGACGACCTGCCCGTCTTCGAGTGGCTGCGCCAGGACGCGCCGGACGGGCGCAAGTGCCTGGAGGCGCAGGTCATGGACCTGGCCGACGACATCTCCTACTCGGTGCACGACGTCGAGGACGCCGTCGTCGGCGGTCGCCTGGACCTCGACGTGCTGACGCGGCCCGACGAGCGGGAGCGGGTCGTCGACGCCGTGAGCACCTGGTACGGCGACGCGGTGTCCGCGGACGGGCTGCGCGAGGCGATGGACCGGCTGGTCCGCGCCCGACTGTGGGGGCCGGGCTTCGACGGGTCGCGCGCCGCCCTCGCGATGCTCAAGGACGCCACCAGCCAGCTCATCGGCCGCTTCGCGAAGGCCTCGCAGAAGGCCACCCGCGAGCAGTACGGGCCGGGCCCGCTGACGCGGTACGGCGCGGAGCTCGTGGTCCCGCACTCCACGCTTGCCGAGATCCTCGTGCTCAAGGGGTTGGCCGTCGCGTACGTCATGGCGCCCCGCGAGCTCGAGCCGCTCTACCAGCGCCAGCGCGAGATGCTCACCGACCTGGTCCAGGTGCTGTCCGAGCGGGCACCGCAGCTGCTCGAACCACCGTTCGCGGCGGACTGGGCGGACGCGCCCGACGACGCCGCCCGGCTGCGCGTCGTCGTCGACCAGGTCGCCTCCCTGACCGACGTCTCCGCCGTGGCTCTGCACACGCGCCTGCTGCACCCGCCGCGGCACTGAGTCCACCGTTCGGCCGCACGGAGCGACCCGTGATCCGCCATAGACTGCGCCCGTGGCAGGACGCATCCGGCGGGAGGACGTGGAAGCGGTCCGCGAGCGTGCCTCCATCGAGGAGATCGTCGGCGCGCACGTCACCCTCAAGCCTGCGGGCGTCGGGTCGCTCAAGGGCCTGTGCCCGTTCCACGACGAGCGGTCACCGTCGTTCCACGTCCGGCCGCAGGTGGGGCGCTACCACTGCTTCGGGTGCGGCGAGGGCGGCGACGTCATCTCGTTCGTGCAGCAGGTGGACGGACTCGGCTTCACCGAGGCCGTCGAGTACCTGGCCGGGCGCGTCGGGATCCAGCTGCGCTACGAGGAGGGCGGTGCGCCGCGGCCCGGCGACGAGCCGGGCAAGCGCCGTCGGCTGATCGAGGCGCACGCGGTCGCCGAGCAGTTCTACCGCGAGCAGCTCACGTCGCCCGGCGCCGCGGCCGGGCGCACGTTCCTGGCCGAGCGCGGGTTCGACCGCGCTGCCGCGGAGCAGTTCGGCGTCGGCTTCGCCCCCCAGGGCTGGGACTCGCTGCTACGACACCTGCGCGGACGCGGCTTCACCGAGGCCGAGCTGACCGCGTCGGGCCTGGTCAGCCAGGGGCAGCGCGGCGTCTACGACCGGTTCCGCGGGCGGCTCGTGTGGCCGATCCGCGAGGTCACGGGCGAGACCGTCGGCTTCGGTGCACGACGGCTGTTCGACGAGGACCAGGGGCCCAAGTACCTGAACACGCCCGAGACCCCGCTGTACCGCAAGTCGCACGTGCTGTACGGCCTGGACCTGGCCAAGCGGGAGATGCAGCGCGAGAAGCGCGTCGTGGTCGTCGAGGGGTACACCGACGTCATGGCGATGCACCTGTCGGGCGTCGGCTCCGCCGTGGCCACCTGCGGGACGGCATTCGGCTCCGACCACGCGCGGATCGTGCGGCGGCTGGTGGGGGACAGCGGTGGCAGCGGGGGAGTCCAGCTCGCGTCGGGCACGTCCGTGGGCGGCGAGATCATCTTCACGTTCGACGGCGACGCCGCCGGGCAGAAGGCCGCGCTGCGGGCGTTCGGTGAGGACCAGAGCTTCTCCGCGCAGACCTTCGTCGCGGTCGAGCCCAGCGGCAAGGACCCGTGCGAGCTCCGCCAGGCGCAGGGACCGGACGCCGTGCGGGCGCTCGTAGCCGCTCGCCAGCCGTTGTTCGAGTTCGTCATCAGGTCGACCCTCGCGTCGTACGACCTCGCGACCGCCGAAGGGCGCATCGGCGCGCTGCGGGCCGCGGCGCCCGTCGTCGCCGGCATCCGGGACACGGCCCTGCGGCCGGAGTACACGCGCCTGCTCGCCGGCTGGCTGGGCGTCGAGGACCTCGACACGGTGCGTCGGGCGGTCACGTCCGCGGCGCGCACCCCCGGGCGGTCCGACGAGCGCAGGCCTGCTCGCCCGGACGATCGTGCGGGCCGCCCGGGGGCTCCGCCGCAGCCTCGCCTGACGATGCCGGACCGGCGTGACCCGGTCGCGCAGACCGAGCGCACCGCGCTCGAGGTCGTCCTGCAGCTCCCCCAGCTCGTCCCGGCGGAGTTCGACGACCTCGCGGGCGACGCGTTCTCGGCGCCCGCCTACCGGGCCGTGCACGAGGCGGTCCGGGCGGCCGGTGGCCTGGCCGTCGCACGACCGCTCGCCGACGGCGGGGACGCGACGGCATGGGTCGGTACCGTGATCGAGGAGGCCGCGTCGCCGGTGCAGGCCCTGGTCACCGAGCTCGCGGTCGCGCCCATCCCCGAGGACCGGGCCTCGGCCCTGCCCGAGTACGTCCGCGGCGTCGTGATCCGGCTCGTCGAGCTCGGCTTCACGCGGCACATCGCCGAGCTGCGCGGACGGCTGCAGCGCATGGACGCGACCGCCGACCCGGGCGCGTACAACGCGGCCTTCGCGGAGCTGGTCGCCGTCGAGGGTCGTCGTCGGCTGCTGCGCGAGAGCGCCTGATCGGACGTCGGCCTCGCGACTGTGCCCCTGGCCGACGTATCAGAGCTGCGCTGGCGTCATCCTTCCGGGGGACAGGGCCCCGGTGCGGGGCCGCCCTGAGCCCCGGGGGCCCACCATGAAGGTGCGATCGGACCAGAACCAGAACCACTCGTCGTCGCTCGCGCGTTCCCGACGTGAGACGTCACCGTCCGTCGGGAAGACGTCGGCGTCCGTCGAGAAGACCCCGGCGGTGAGTGCGGCGCCCCCGAAGGCGTCGACCGCGAGAGCGTCCGCGGCAGACCGCGCCGGTCGGCCGACCCGTGCCCGGCCGTTGCGGAGCACCGCCACGCCCGGTGTGTCGACGAAGGTCGCCGCCGCCACCGCCGCGCGCCCCGCGCCGCCGCCGACCTCGTCCGCCGCCACCGCTCCCGAGCCACAGGCGTCGGCACGCTGGTGGAAGCGGTCGGAGCGCGTCGGACCGTGGCAGGTGGAGGTCCGCCACCGGGTGGAGGACCTCGCGTCACAGGTCGCGGCGCTGCCTCCGGCCGCACGCGGCTCTGTGGACCAGCAGCTCGAGCTGGCGCGACGCGCGTCCACGCGTCCCTTCCCCCGCTGGCAGTGGTGGAACGGCACCAGCATCGAGACCGCCTGGAACGCCACGCACCTCGCCCAGTCGATGCTTCCCCTGGTCGTGGACTCCGCCGCACTTCCCGGCCAGCTCGTGGACGCACGGCGCCGATCGATGATGCGCCTCGCGGTGGCGGACCCGTTGCGCACCGCGGTCGAGGAGCCGGCGCTCACCGACCGGACCGAGGCAGGCCGGGCTACCCGCCGCGACCGCCACACGATCAACGCCGCCCTGCGTGCGTCGCTCGAGCTGGCCGACGACGAGCACCGCAACCTGCGCGACTGGCGCAACCGGCTGCTGCGCGTCGCCGCGCTCGCACTGCTCGCCGTCGTGATGACCGTGATCGTCGCGGCTCTGCGGCCCGCCTACCTGCCGCTGTGCGCGACGCTGCAGGACGGTGGGCTGCTGTGCCCGGGCGGGGCGGCGCGCGCCACCGGCCACGACGCGACGGTCGTCGCGTTCCTCGGCGCGCTGGGCGGGGCCCTCGCGGCGATCCTCGCGATGCGGCGGGCGAGCCCGGGGTCGTCGCCCTACCGGATCACGCCCGCTCTGAGCCTGGTCCGTGTCCCGCTCGGAGGGCTCACCGCCGTCGTGGGGATCATGCTCGTCCAGAGCGGGGAGATCCCCGGGCTCGTGCTGACCCGACCTGCCCAGGTGGCTGTGTTCGCGCTGCTGTTCGGGTTCTCGCAGGAGCTCGTCACGCGGCTGCTCGAGAGCAGGGCACGGATCGTGCAGGACGCGACCAAGGGCCGTTCGTCGGCCGCGGACCGCCGCGACGTCGCGCCGCCCACGTCATGACCGCGCCCGTCGGTCCCTCAGCGCAGGCAGCCGGCGCCGTCGTCGTCGGCGGCGTCCTTGACCGACGCGGTCACGGTCATCGACCGCAGGGACAGCGACCCGCCGTAGTGAGAGAGGAACGCGGTGTCCGTCGCGTCGCGGCCGGTCGCGATGCGCAGCAGCGTGCCTACCGGCGCGAGCCGCGTCGCGTCGACCACCTGCCAGCGGTCGTCGACGAACGCCTCGGCCACCGCGTGGAAGTCCATCGGCTTGAGGCCGGGGGCGTACACCGACACCAGGCGGGCCGGGACGTCGCACGCACGCATGAGAGCCACGGTCAGGTGCGCGAAGTCGCGGCACACGCCGCGGCGCTTGAGCAGCGTGTCGGTCGCGCCGTCCGTCGGCAGGCTCGATCCGGGGGAGTAGGTGACGTGCCCGTGCACCCAGTCGGCGACGGCGTCGAGCAGCGGGCGGCCGGTCAGGTCGCCGAACTGGTCGCGCGCGAAGGCAAGCAGGCGGTCGGAGTCGGCGTACCGGCTGGGCCGGCGCAGCTCGATGAGGTCCAGGTCCTCCAGCGGCGGGGCGTCGGCCGCGCCGAGCACGGTGGCCTGGTAGTCGACGACGACGCGACCCGCGGGAGCGAGCACGCGGTGCATCCGGCCCCCGTTGCCGGTCTTGACCTCGAGGACGTCCAGGAGGCCGTCCTCGTGGCGGACGGTGAGCACCTCGGTGCGGTCGTAGGAGCCGTCGGCGACGGCCACCGCGAGGTGCATCTCGAGCGGGGTGCGCACGTCGAGACTGAGGTGAGAGGTGACTGTGCGCAACACGGCCGCGAGGTTCCTTCCCCGGCCGTCGGCGGCCGGACCATCAAGAGGGGCAGCGCAAGTGTGAGGCTCGGAAGGCACTTCGTCCAGCGGGCGGTGACGCAGCAGGTCAGGGGTCTGACGATCGAGGTCGCGGCGGCCATCGGGTGGGGAAACTCACCAAGAAATCGCGCCCAACACGTGACCCATCGGTGCAACAATCGAGCAATGCCTCGTACGTGTCCGATGCCGCGCCTTGCTCGATCGCGCGCCGGACGAGGTCCCGCCACGGTGCCGCTCTCGTGACGGCGGCACCGCCCGCAACGGAGCTCGACGAGGTCCGCGCCGGTTCACGGCTGCGTCATGCGCTCCTGGCCCGCGAGGCCGCGATCATCGTCGCGGTCTACGTCGTCTACTCGGTGATCCGCAACCACGCACCCAACAAGGTCGCTGTGGCCAACGCCCACGCACGCGACGTGCTGAGCATCGAGAAGAATCTCGGCATCGACATCGAGCACGCGATCAACCACTTCTTCGTGCAGCACACGGCCATCGTGACCGTCGCCAACTACATGTACGCGACGCTCTTCCTGCCGTCCGCGATCTTCGTCCTGCTGTGGATGTGGTTCCGGGCTCCACGGCTCTACGTGGTCCAACGCACGGTCCTGCTGGTCATGACGATGATGGCGCTCGTGTCGTACTGGGTCTTCCCGGCGGCACCGCCACGTCTGTTGCCGGGCGGCGGCTACGTCGACACCGTCGTCGCCTTCGGCACCTGGGGCAAGACGGCGGCCGACGCCGCCGCGAACACCGGGCACACGGTGTCCAACGCGTACGCAGCCATGCCGTCGATGCACTTCGGCTGGGCTCTCTGGTGCGGGCTCGCGTTCTTCCAGGCGACGACCGTGCGGTGGCAGCGCGTCCTCGCCATCGCCTTCCCGACCGCCACGCTGCTGGTCATCATCGCGACCGGCAACCACTTCGTGCTCGACGCGGTGGCCGGCGCGGTCACCTACGCCATCGCCTACGCCGCCGTGCGTGTCGTCCGTCGCCTGTCGGTGGCCCAGGAGGCCGGGGAGGAGCGCGACGTCCCCGTCGCGGCCTGACCAGCCACAGCGACGAGCCCCGACAACGGCTCGGACGACGAACGAGGGCCCTGACCGTGACGGTCAGGGCCCTCTTCTGCTCCCCCGACTGGACTCGAACCAGTAACCCTTCGATTAACAGTCGAATGCTCTGCCAATTGAGCTACGGGGGACCGCAGCGGGGAAAACTCTAGCAGCCTCCGGGGGGTGCCCCGGACGTGTTCCCGGTGACGTCCATCGCAGCGTGAATAGCGCGTGCCTGCTCAGCGGGGCAGGCCGGCGGCGTCGCGGACGGCGTCCTCCGCCGCGTCTACCAGGGCGGCGACCTGCGGGTCCGCCAGGTCCACGCTGTCGTCGGCGATCACCTGGCTGAACAGCTCGCCGTCCTCGTCGCGCCGCAGGGCCACGCGGGCGCGGTGACCGCCGGGCAGCGGCACGCTCGTCGTGTGGATCACGGACTGCTGGACCCGCTCGCGGAACGTCTGCGCGAACGCGACCGACGCGCGGTCCTCGGTGAACGTCAGGGCCGTCGACGCGCCCCACACCCATCGGACCGTCAGGGTGCGCGTGGGCGCGTCCAGCGTCCCGTGGTCGACGTCGGCCCACGGGGTCCGAGTCACGGTCGCCGCGTCGAGGACGTGGAGGGCGAGGCGGGACGCGACGGCGAGGGTGCCGTCGGCGAGCTGGACCGAGGCGAGGACGCGGTCGCGCGGACGCAGGTCGAGGCGCGCGCGTTCCGGGGCCGACAACCGGCGGCGACGAGGAGAGACGGGCACGGAACCACGGTACCGGGCAGGTCTGGCCGCCCCGACCTGGGCGCGCGTCCGGCGGGCGTCGCGTCCTCCGGTCGCGCGACCCGCCGCGCGCTGCAACGATCAGCGCCAGCATCCGGGCGGCAGGCGCGCCGGCAACCGACGAGAGGTGGAGCGATGACGTCAGGCACCGCAACGAGCAGCGCGACGGGGACGGCCCAGCACGGCTGGGAGCTGACGGCCAGGGTCGGGTACGTCGTCAACGCCGTGCTGCACGTCCTGATCGGCGTCCTGGCGATCCGGATCGCGTTCGGCAGCGGCGGGAAGAACGCCGACCAGTCGGGCGCGCTGGGGACCATCGCCGAGACGCCGTTCGGCGGGGTCGTGCTCTGGGTGTCGGTGGTCGCCTTCGCGGCCCTGGGGCTGTGGCAGCTCGCGGTCGCGTTCCGCAAGCAGCCCTCGAGCCAGGGGTCGTCGACGGGGGACCGCCTGACGGCTGGGCTCCGGGCGGTCATCTACCTCTTCCTGGCGTTCACCGCGCTCACGTTCGCCACGGGCGGCGGCAAGTCGAGCTCGAAGTCGACGTCCGACGCCACCGGAAAGCTCATGGAGCAGCCCTTCGGCCGCACGCTCGTCGGGATCGTCGGAGCGGCCGTGATCATCGGCGGCGTCGTCTACGCGCTCAAGGGCCTGCGCAAGAAGTTCCTCGAGGACCTCCACGCGCTGCCCTCGGGGAGCGCCGGCACGGCCGTGACGTGGTGCGGGGTGCTCGGCTACACGCTCAAGGGCCTCGCCCTGGCGATCGTCGGCGTCCTGTTCGTCGTCGCCGCCGTGAAGCACGACCCCGACAAGGCGACGGGCCTGGACGGCGCACTGCACACCTTGCGCGACCAGCCCGCCGGTGTCTGGCTGCTGACCGCCGTGGGAGTCGGATTCATCGCCTACGGCGTGTACTCGTTCGTGCGCTCGAGGTACGGCAAGCTCTGACCGGTCGGGCGCGTGCCGATCGGTGGCGTCGCGCCAGGTGTGAGGCAGGATCGGCCCGTGCCGCACGACGCCGAGCCGGTCCGCCCCGGGCGAAAGCTCGCCTGCGGCCTTCGGGTGGTGGACGGTGCGCAAGCGGGTCTCGGCCGTGAGTGGACCTTCGAGGTCGCACGCGTGACGCCAGGTCGCCTGACGGTCGCCCGGCAGCGGCTCTTCCGGCCGCCCACCTACCTCACCGTCCAGATCCTCGCCGTGTACACCCCGACGCGCGTCTTCGGCTGGACGCCGTGGGCGCAGAGCGTCAACCCGGGCGCACCGGTCGTCCAGGTCAGGACGGCGACCGCGGTGCTCGACTGGGTCATCGAGCACCCCGAGGACTTCAGGTGGGCGACGGAGCTGGTGCAGCCCGAAGGCGCCGTGCCCGTCCGGCTCGAGATGCCGGAGCTGTGATCTGCCCGGGCGTCGTGATGGGTGGGGCAGGTGGGGCTTGAACCCACGACCGACGGATTATGAGTCCGCTGCTCTGACCGGCTGAGCTACTGCCCCGAGAGCCGCCAGGGTACGCCACGAACCCGCTGACCAGGGCGGCGCTGCCACGCAAAGGTGCTCCGCGCAACCGGTGCGTCGGGTCTGTCCGGTACCTGCCGAATCGATTTCACCCGTTTGCGCGCGAACCGGACGTCGCGGCTTGTTGCACAAGTGTCCAGTTTCGGGCATAGTTCTGGCTTGTCAGCGAAAAACGGCAAACCCGCCGCAAGGTGGGGACGCAAAGCCACGGGGCCTACAGGGTCAGCCGAGCTACCGAACGACAGGAGTTCCATCATGGCGATGTCCACCGAGTCCCCCCTCTCCCAGGGCGCCCTTCTCACCCCCGGTGAGGTTGCGGTCCTCTTCCGCGTCGACCCCAAGACGGTCACGCGCTGGGCCCAGGCCGGCAAGCTCTCGGCCGTCCGTACCCTCGGCGGCCACCGCCGCTTCCACGAGGCTGAGGTGCGCCAGCTCCTCACGGGCGTCCCGCAGCAGCGTTCGGGCGAGTGATCCTCTAGCTCCATCCTCGAAGGGCCGGTGACGTCGACGTCACCGGCCCTTCGTGCGTCCTGCGGTGCCTGTGCCCGGTCGCGGCGTGAAAGACTTGCCCCATGGCGATGCGAGAGATCCGGACGGTGGGCGACCCCGTCCTGCGTACCCCCTGCGACCCCGTGACGGCGATCGACGACCGCGTGCGGTCCCTCGTCGACGACCTGCTCGAGACGGTCGACCACGACGGGCGCGCCGGACTCGCCGCCAACCAGATCGGCGTCAGCCTGCGGGCGTTCTCGTGGAACATCGACGACGAGATCGGCTACGTGCTCAACCCGGTCATCGTCGACCTGTCGGAGGACGAGTACCAGGACGGCGACGAGGGCTGCCTCTCGGTCCCCGGCCTCTGGTACCCCACGACGCGCGCCTGGTACGCCCGGGTGGTCGGGACGGACCTGGACGGCAAGGAGGTCGTCGTCGAGGGCACCGAGCTCATGGCGCGGTGCCTGCAGCACGAGGTCGACCACCTGGACGGGATGCTCTACCTGGACCGCCTGGAGCGGTCGGTCCGCAAGAAGGCGATGCGGGCGATCCGCGAGCAGCTCTGAGAGCCTGCTGGCGTCCCGCCACATACTGCGGCACACTGTGACCAGCACGCCGCGAGACTGTGCGCCCGCCTAGGAGATGGGCAGAGGTCGTTGGGGAAGACGAACCTCGAACCGCTCCAGGAGGACGACATGGCAGGTGGGATCACCCGCGGTGTACTTTTCGTGCACTCAGCGCCCCGTGCGCTGTGCCCCCACATCGAGTGGGCGGCAGGCAACGTGCTGTCCGGACGTACCGCGTTCGACTGGACCGAGCAGCCCGCCGGTCCCGGCTTCTTCCGGGCCGAGCACTCGTGGCAGGGCGAGCCCGGGACCGGTGCGCGCCTGGCGTCCGCGCTGCGCGGCTGGGCCCACCTGCGCTACGAGGTGACGGAGGAGGCCAGCCGCGGCGTCGACGGCTCGCGCTGGAGCCACACCCCGGAGCTGGGCATCTTCCACGCCGCGACCGACGTGCACGGCAACGTCGTCGTCCCGGAGGACCGCATCCGCGCCGCCCTGCAGCACGCCGCGGATCCCGAGCGGCTGCGCAGCGAGCTGGACCTCGCCCTCGGGCAGGCCTGGGACGACGAGCTCGAGCCGTTCCGCTACGCCGGCGCGGGTGCGCCCGTGCGCTGGCTGCATCGCGTCGGCTGACGCGCGCGGGCCGCACGAATGACGAGAGCCTCGCCCGGAGGGGGCGAGGCTCTCGTGCTGTCCAGGCGGGTCAGGCCGACGTGACCACCAGGGCCACGTTGTGGCCGCCGAAGCCGAACGAGTTGTTGATCGCGGCGATCTCGCCCGTCGGCAGCTCGCGCGGCTTGTCGCGGACCAGGTCCAGGACCAGCTCGGGGTCGGGGTTCTCGACGTTGATCGTCGGGGGAGCCTGCCGGTCGTGGAGGGCGAGGACGGTGAAGATCGTCTCGAGCGCGCCGGCGCCGCCCAGCAGGTGGCCCGTCATCGACTTGGTGGCCGACAGGGCCACATGGTCCGCGTCGTCGCCCAGGACACCGCGGATGGAGCGGGCCTCGATGAGGTCGCCGACCACGGTCGAGGTGGCGTGCGCGTTGACGTGCACGACCTCCCGGGCAGCGATCCCGGACTCCTCGAGCGCCGCGTTCATGGCGCGCACCTGGCCGTCGCCGGACGGCTCGGGAGAGGTGATGTGGTAGCCGTCCGCGGACAGACCGACACCCGCGATGCGGGCGTAGACGCGCGCGCCGCGCGCCGCGGCGTGCGCGGCGGACTCCAGCACCACGACGCCGGCACCCTCGCCGATGACGAATCCGTCGCGGTCCACGTCGTACGGACGCGAGGCGCCGGTCGGGTCGTCGTTGCGCAGAGACAGCGTGCGCGACGCGGCGAACGCGGCGATGGGCATCGGGTGGATGGTCGCCTCGGTGCCGCCGGCGATGACGACGTCCGCGCGACCGCTGCGGATCATCTCGACGCCGTAGCCGATGGCCTCTGCGCCGGACGCGCAGGCGGAGACCAGGGCGTGCGCGCCGGCCTTGGCGCCGAACTCGAGCGACACGTAGGCGCTGGGGGAGTTGGGCATCAGCATGGGGACCGTCATGGGCAGGATGCGGCGGGCACCCTTCTCCCGCAGCGTGTCCCAGCCGTCGAGCGTGGTCCAGATGCCGCCGATGCCGGAGGAGACGACGGCGCCCAGGCGCAGCCCGTCCACCTCCGGGGTGCCGGCGTCGGCCCACGCCTCGCGCGCCGCGATGACCGCGTACTGGGCGGAGGGGTCCATGCGCTTGAGCTCGGGACGCGGCAGCACGTCCTCCGGCTTGACCTTGATGGTGGCCGCGAACTCGACGGGCAGGCCGTACTGCGCGGCCCAGTCGTGCTCGAAGGGGCGGGCACCGGACTCGCCGGCGAGTGCGGCGGCCCAGGTGGTGGGCGCGTCGCCGCCGAGCGGCGTGGTGGCGCCCAGTCCTGTGACGACGACGTCGATCGGGTGGCTCATCGGTGCTCCTGGTCGGCGGGGTTGTGGTGCGCGGTGTGCCCCCGGACGGGTCCGGGGGCACACCCTGTGGGCGGCGGCGTCAGGCCTGCGCGCCCGCGATGAACGAGACGGCGTCGCCGACGGTGGCGAGGTTCTTGACCTCGTCGTCGGGGATGCGCACGTCGAACTTCTCCTCGGCGAGGGTGACGATCGTCATCATCGACAGCGAGTCGATGTCCAGGTCGTCCGTGAACGACTTCTCGGGCAGGACGGAGTCCGTGGGCAGGCCGGTCTCCTCGCTGACGATCTCGGCCAGACCGGCCAGGATCTCCTGCTCGCTGTACGCCATGGGGTTTCTCCTCAGTTGGGTGGTGCGGTAACGGGGTCGGACGAACGGTACAGCGGCTGCTACGGCAGGACGACGACCTGGGCGGCGTAGACCAGCCCCGCGCCGAAGCCGATCTGCAGCGCGAGCGCACCGCTGGAGACCTGGCCCTCGCGCAGCAGGCGCTCGGTGGCCAGGGGGATCGAGGCCGCGGACGTGTTGCCGGTGTCCACGATGTCGCGGGCGACCACGACCGTGTCGGGCAGCTTGAGCGTCTTGACCATCTGGTCGATGATCCGGTTGTTGGCCTGGTGCGGGATGAACGCGTCGAGCTGGTCGGCGGTGATGCCGGCGGCGTCGAGCGCCTTCTGCGCGACGGGTGCCATCTGCCACACGGCCCACTTGAAGACCGACTGGCCCTCCTGGCGCAGCGTGGGCCAGCCCGCGCCCTCGTCGCGCGTCGCGAGCCACGAGTGAGTCTGGCGGATGGCCTGCGCCTGGCTGCCGTCCGAGCCCCAGACCGTCGGGCCGATGCCCGGCGTGTCGGAGGGACCGACGACGACCGCGCCGGCACCGTCGCCGAGCAGGAAGGAGATGGTGCGGTCCGCCGGGTCGACGAACTCGCTCATCTTCTCCGCGCCGATCACCAGCACGTTGCGGGCGTTGCCCGACCGGACGAGCGCGTCGGCCTGGCCGATGCCGTAGCAATAGCCGGCGCAGGCGGCGGAGATGTCGAAGGCGGCCGCGGGCGTGGCACCGATGCGGTCCGCGATGATCGCGGCGGCGGCGGGCGTCTGGTGGAAGTACGTGACGGTCGAGACGATGACGGCGTCGATGTCGGCACCGGTCAGCCCGGCGTTCTCGAGCGCCTGACGCGCCGCGCCCTCGGCCAGGTCAAGCACGTCCGTGCCTGCGCCGGCGCGGGTACGCGTCGCGATGCCGGTGCGCTGGCGGATCCACTCGTCGGACGAGTCGATGGGGCCCACGAGGTCGTCGTTCGGGACGACGTTCTCTCCCCGGACCGCACCGAGCCCGAGGATCCGGGTGTGGGCGGGGCCGGTGGCCTGGGTCAGGGTGGGACGCGTCACGACGACTGCTCCTGGGTGCTGGCGGCGGTGGACGACCCGGCGTGCCGGCGCACGAGATCGCGTGCGGCGTCCAGGTCGGCGGGGGTCTTGACGGCGACCGTCTCGACCCCGGGCAGCGTACGCCGGGCCAGGCCGGTGAGCACACCGCCGGGCGCCAGCTCCAGCAGCGCCGTGACGCCCAGGTCCTGCATCGTCGCCTGGCACAGGTCCCAGCGCACCGGGTTGGCCACCTGCGCGACGACCAGCTCGAGCGCGCGCTCGCCGCTGTCCACCGCCGAGCCGTCGCGGTTGGTGAGCAGCGTCACGCCGGGGGCGCCGGGTGTCACGGTCGCGGCAGCGCTGCGCAGCTCGTCGACGGCGGGAGCCATGTGCTCGGTGTGGAACGCGCCGGCGACCTGCAGGGCGATCACACGGGCACGGGCGGGAGGAGCGGCCGCGAAGGCGGCGAGAGCCTCGAGCGTGCCGGCGGCCACGACCTGCCCGCCGCCGTTGACGTTGGCGGGCACCAGGCCGTGCGCGTCGAGCGCTGCGAGCACCTCGTCCGGGTCGCCACCGAGCACGGCGCTCATGCCCGTGGGCGTGGCGGCCGCCGCGCGGGCCATGGCGGCACCGCGGACGGTGACCAGCGCGAGCGCCTCGTCGTCCGTCAGCACGCCGGCGACCGCAGCGGCCGCGAGCTCGCCGACGGAGTGCCCCGCGGCGACGTCGACCTGGGCGGCGACGGAGGCACCCAGGGGCGCGTCGGCCGCGACGTCGAGAACGGCGCGCAGGCTCGCGAGCGCGGAGGCGACCAGCAGCGGCTGCGCCACCGCGGTGTCGCGGATCGTGTCCGCGTCCGACGTCGTGCCGTGCGCGGCGAGGTCGAGCCCGGTCACCTCACCGGACCGGCGGATCGACGCGGCGAAGCCGGGGAGCTCCAACCACGGGGCGAGCATGCCGGGGGACTGGGCCCCCTGGCCGGGGCAGGCGACGACGAGCACGCGTCAACTCTGCCGGTCGGAGCCCGCGCAGCCGGGTCACGGCTCGCACGAACCTTGCGGGAGGCTCTTGTTCGACTCCTACAAAGTCGGCGCAGCGGGCGGATCGAGCCGACCGAGCGCGAGGGCGGTTTGCAGGACGTACGACTCGCGCGCGTCGAGCGGGTCCCAGCCCGTCACGTCGGCCACCCGCTTGAGGCGGTAGCGGACGGTGTTCGGGTGCACGTAGAGCGAGCGCGCGGCCGCCTCGAGCGACCGGCCGGTGCCCAGGTACGCCGACAACGTCTCCAGCAACGAGCCCTGGCTGGCGGCCAGCGGCGCGTACGCCTGCGCGACGAGCGTGCGGCGAGCGGTCACGTCGCCGACGAGCACGCGCTCGGGCAGCAGGTCGTCGGCCAGCACCGGGCGCGGGGCCTGCTGCCAGGCGGCTGCGGCGGCGAGCCCTGCCAGTGCGGCCCGTGCGGACCGGGCGCTGTCGGTCAGGTCCTGGACGACGGGCCCCAGCACGACCGGTCCCGGCCCGAAGCGCGGGAGCAGGGACGTCGCCGCCGCGCGCAGGTCGCCCTCGCCGCCCAGGAACACGACGAGCCGGTCGCCCTGGATGCCGACGAGCGCGTCGTCGGCGGCGCGTCGGGTCGCCCGACGCAGGTCGGTGCCCCGCACGTCGTCGAGCGTCGAGGCGGTCGTCCCGACCATGACCAGCGTGGACCCGCGACCGCTCCACCCCAGCGCGGAGACGCGCGAGCGCAACGAGTCGTCGACGTCACCGCGCACCAGCGCGTCCACGACGAGCGCCTCGAGGCGGGCGTCCCAGGCGCCGCGCACCTCGGCGGCGCGCGCGTAGACCTCGGCGGCGGAGAACGCGACCTCGCGCGAGTAGCGCAGCACGGCCTCGCGCAGCTCGCGCTCCTCGCCGGGGGCGGCCAGCCGGTCGCTGTGCGTCTCGACCACGTCGACGACCACGCGGACCAGCTGGAGCGTGTGCTGCAGCGAGATCGAGCGCGTCAGCTCCGGCGGGGCGGCCGCGAAGATGTCACCGACGCCGTGCGCGGGACGTGTCGGGTCCGCGAACCAGGTGACGAACGCCGTGATGCCCGCCTGCGCGACCAGTCCGACCCAGGAGCGGTCCTCGGCCGGCAGCGCGCGGTACCACTGCAGGTCCTCGTCCAGGCGGCGCATGGCCGCGGCGGCCAGGAGCCCCGCGCCGTCGCGCACGCGGCGCTGCGTCTCGGCACCCACCTGCGGAGAGGTCACACCGGGCGGGCGTGCGCCGGAGGCGGCGTCGCGCCGGGACCGGGTCGATGAGGAGGTGGGGGTGGGCACGGTGCGAGCATAGGTCGCGCATTGTGGGAAGTCGACAAACGGTGCCGGGAGCATCGGCGTGCGGGCGGCCCCGATGCCGGCGTCCGCCCGGTGCGCAGCGGGCCCAGCGGCTAGGGTCGCTGCATGGCTCTTCTGCCCCGACTCCGACAGCTCATGCGGCGGCCGACGTCCGCGTCCACCGTGGGCGCCCGTCGACCGACGAGCGCCGCGCGCCGAGGTGACACGCTCCACGAGGACGCGTTGCGCTCCATGCTCAGTGACGACCCCAACAACGAGAGGGCCTTCGCGGCCCTGGCGGAGATCGTCCGCCGCCGTGCCTCGGGCACGGGATCCGACGACGACCCGTTGTCGGCCGACCCGGTCGACGACGCCCGCGACGACGACGAGCGCCAGCGCGCCGCCGACCTGGCCGTCTGGGCCCTCGGCGAGGAGCTCGCGGGCAACCCGCGGGCCTGGTACCCGCTCATCGAGGTCGCCCGCCTCTCCGTGCGTGACGACCACGAGGGGACGCTGCGCCGCCTGCGCACCGCAGCCGAGCGCGACCCGTCCGGCCGCGCGCTCGTCGAGTCGCTCGCGCTGCTCCGCGAGGCCGGCGAGCCGGTCGAGGCCCTCGGCCTGGGCGTCGGGCACTGGCATCCGAAGGACCAGGACCCGGAGGTGGCGCGTCAGCTCGTGCTCGCGTCCATTGAGGCCGGCCGCCCGCTCGAGGCCAAGCAGCACATCGCGTCGCTCGACTTCTACCGCGACCAGTCCGCGGTCGCCGGGCTCCGGGAGGAGCTGATCCGCGAGGTGGCCCAGGCGGAGCAGACGATCCCCGGCACCTGATCCGGTACGACGACGAGGGGCGCCCCGCTGCAGCGGGGCGCCCCTCGTCGTGTCGTCGGACTAGCTCTCGCCGCCCGCGTTGCCGCTGGTGCCGGCGGTCACGTCGTGCAGGCGGTAGCGCTCGATGGCCTGCGCGGGGGCGTCCGCGGCGACGGCGCCCTCACGGGCGAGCTGCTGCAGGACGCGGACCACCGTGGACGGGCCGTCGATCTTGAAGTGACGACGGGCCGCGGCGCGGGTGTCGGAGAAGCCGAAGCCGTCCGCACCGAGCGTCGCGTACCGGCCGGGGATCCACTGGCGGACCTGGTCGGCCACGAGGTGGTCGTAGTCCGTCGTCGCGACGAACGGCCCCTCCGCGCCGGCGAGCTTCTGCGTGAGGTAGGCCTCGCGCGGCTCCTCGCCGGGGTGCAGGAACGCCTGCTGGTCGGCGGCCAGGCCGTCGCGGCGCAGCTCGTTCCAGCTGGTCACCGACCACACCGCGGCGCGCACGCCCCAGTCGTCGGCCAGCAGCTGCTGGGCCTCGAGGGCCCACGGCACCGCGACGCCCGACGCGAGGATCTGGGCGCGCGGCCCGTCGCCCTCGGCCGGCGAGACCAGGTGGATGCCGCGCAGGATGCCCTCGACGTCCACGCCCTCGGGCTCGGCCGGCTGGACGATCGGCTCGTTGTAGACCGTCAGGTAGTAGATGACGTCACGGTCGCGGCCACCGTTGTCCTCGGCGTACATCCGCTCGATGCCGTCGCGCACGATGTGGCGCAGCTCGTAGCCGTACGCCGCGTCGTAGTGCACGACGTGCGACATGGTGCCCGCGAGCAGCGGGGAGTGACCGTCGGCGTGCTGCAGGCCCTCACCGGTCAGCGTGGTGCGGCCGGCGGTCGCGCCGACCAGGAACCCGCGCGCCATCTGGTCACCGGCGGCCCAGAACTGGTCGCCGGTGCGCTGGAACCCGAACATCGAGTAGTAGAAGTAGAACGGCACCAGCGGCTCGCCGTGCGTCGCGTAGGCCGTGCCGACCGCCTGGAAGGCGGACGCCGAACCGGCCTCGTTGATGCCGGTGTGCATGATCTGGCCGGACTCGGACTCCTTGTAGCTGAGCATGAGGTCGCGGTCCACGGCCAGGTAGTTCTGGCCCACCGTGTTGAAGATCTTGGCGCTCGGGAAGATCGAGTCCAGGCCGAACGTGCGCGCCTCGTCGGGGATGATCGGCACCAGGCGGTGACCGAACTCCTTGTCCTTGACGAGGTCCTTGAACAGGCGCACGAGCGCCATGGTCGTGGCGACCTCCTGGTGGCCCGAGCCCTTGGCCAGCCCCTCGTACACCTTGTCGCCCGGAAGCGTCAGCGCGGTGTGCGTGGTGCGGCGCTCGGGCACGAACCCGCCCAGCTGGCGACGCCGCTCCAGCATGTACTGGATGGCCTCGTCGTCCGGACCCGGGTGGTAGTACGGCGGGACGTACGGGTTGGCGTCGATCTGCTCGTCCGTGATCGGGATGTGCAGCGAGTCGCGCAGCGTCTTGAGGTCGTCGGCCTTGAGCTTCTTCATCTGGTGCGTGGCGTTGCGCCCGGCGAAGCCGGAGCCCAGGCCGTAGCCCTTGATGGTGTGCGCCAGGATGACGGTCGGCTGGCCCGTGTGCTCGCGGGCGGCCTTGTAGGCGGCGTAGATCTTGCGGTAGTCGTGACCACCACGCTTGAGCGCCCAGATCTCGTCGTCGCTCAGGTTCTCGACGAGCTGCTTGGTGCGCGGGTCGCGCCCGAAGAAGTGCTCGCGGATGAACGCGCCGTCCTCGGCCCGGTAGGTCTGGAAGTCACCGTCGGGCGTGGTGTTCATCAGGTTGACCAGCGCACGGTCCTTGTCCGCGTTGAGCAGGACGTCCCACTCGCGGCCCCAGATGACCTTGATGACGTTCCAGCCGGCGCCGCGGAACTGCGCCTCGAGCTCCTGGATGATCTTGCCGTTGCCACGCACCGGCCCGTCGAGCCGCTGCAGGTTGCAGTTCACGACGAACGTCAGGTTGTCGAGGTTCTGCTGCGCCGCGAGCTGGAGCATGCCGCGCGACTCGGGCTCGTCCATCTCGCCGTCGCCCAGGAACGCCCACACGTCCTGCTGGCTCGTGTCCTTGATGCCGCGGTTGTGCAGGTAGCGGTTGGTCCAGGCCTGGTAGATCGCACCCGACGGGCCCAGGCCCATCGACACGGTCGGGAACTCCCACAGGTCAGGCGCCAGGCGCGGGTGCGGGTAGGACGGCAGGCCGCCGCCCGGGTGCGACAGCTCCTGGCGGAACCCGTCGAGCTGGTGCTCGGACAGGCGGCCCTCGAGGAACGCGCGGGCGTAGACGCCGGGGGAGGCGTGGCCCTGGAAGTAGACCTGGTCACCGCCGCCCGGGTGGTCCTTGCCGCGGAAGAAGTGGTTGAGGCCCACCTCGGTCAGGGTCGCGACGGACGCGTAGGAGGAGATGTGCCCGCCGACCCCGATGCCCGGGCGCTGCGCGCGCGTGACCATCACGGCCGCGTTCCAGCGGTTCCACGAGCGGTAGCGCCGCTCCATGGCCTCGTCGCCGGGGAAGTAGGGCTCGTCGTGCACCGCGATGGTGTTCACGTACGGCGTGTTCATCGACACGGGGATCGCGACGTTCTTCTGCCGGGCGTGCCGCAGCATGCTCAGCAGGACGTAGCGGGCGCGCGGACCACCCTTGTCGTCGATGAGCCCGTCGAGGGACTCCAACCACTCCCCGGTCTCGTCCGGGTCGATGTCCGGTACCTGGCTGAGCAGGCCGCCGATGAGCGGTCCTGTCTCCTCGATCGAAGCCACCAGTGCTCCTCGCCTCTCGTCCGCACGCGAGCCTGGTCGGCATCGGCGCACATCGTCGGCCCGTCCCGTGCGCGCGGCGTCTGGCCGCGTCGGATCGGGATGGGGTAGTCGACCCATTCTCGGACCCTGCGGGCCAGAAAGTCACTTTGGGTACCGCATACAGGACCGTGACGTGCATGACACCCGCTCGTGGTGCGCCCGGTGCGCCCTCTTGCCAGGGCCCGTCGTCATGCGGTGGGCTACGGTTGCGAGCACAGGACGGCGGCCATCGGGGTCGCCATGACGAAGGGATCGGTCGGGACGTGGCAGACAGTGCGGACGGCGTCGCCGCGGCGGCAACCCGTCTGGGGGTCAGCGCCGGACAGGTGATCCAGGAGCTCGGGTACGACGACGACGTCGACGACGACCTGCGCGCGGCGATCGAGCAGGTCACGACCACCGACCTGGTCGACGAGGACTACGACGACGTCACCGACGGTGCCGTGATCTGGTTCCGCGAGGACGACGGCGACCTGACCGACTTCCTGGTCGACGCCCTGACCGTCCTCGACGACAACGGACCCATCTGGGTGTTCACGCCCAAGTCCGGTCGCGACGGGCACGTCTCCCACAGCGACATCGAGGAGGCCGCGACCACGTCCGGCCTGCACGCGATGAGCACGTTCTCGATCGCGCCCGACTGGTCGGCGACCCGCCTGGCCACCCGCGGACGCGGCAAGTGAGCCTCGCGGTCGGCGACGCGGCCCCCGACTTCAGCCTGAACGACACGCACGGCACGCCGGTCACGCTGGCCGGGCTGCGCGGCGGTCCCGTCGTCGTGGTCTTCGTGCCCTTCGCGTTCTCCGGCACCTGCACCGGCGAGCTGTGCGAGCTGCGCGACAACATCGCCGACTTCGAGCAGGCAGGCGTCCACGTCCTGGTCATCTCCTGCGACCCGATGCACGCGCTGCGCGCCTGGGCGGAGAAGGAGGGGTACGGCTTCGACCTGCTCTCCGACTTCTGGCCGCACGGTGAGGTCGCCCGTGCGTACGGCGTGTTCGACGAGGAGCGCGGGTTCGCCGTGCGCGGGTCGTTCCTGGTCGACGGCGAGGGCGTGCTGCGCTGGAGCGTCGTCAACGGACCGGGACAGGCCCGCCCGCTCGAGGCGTACCGCGAGGCGCTCGCCTCGCTCTGACGGACCGGTAGGCTGTGCGCCCGTCGCGCAGCGCGTGGCGAGGGGCCTGTAGCTCAGCTGGTCAGAGCACCGCGTTTACACCGCGGGGGTCGCCGGTTCGAACCCGGCCGGGCCCACGTGCACGCCGTCGTCAGCCGTCTCACCGTCTATCCGGTCAAGTCCTTCGCGGGCCACGTGGTCGAGGCGTTCGACGTCGGGGTGGACGGGCCCGTCGGCGACCGACGGTGGATGGTGGTCGACGAGCGCGGCGACACGCTCACGGCCCGCAAGTTCCCGCAGATGCTGGGTGCGCACGCCGAGCCTGTGGGCGGCGGTCTGCGACTCGTCTCGCCGGCGCTCGGCGCGCTCGACGTCGCTGAGCCGGTCGACGGCCCCGTCGTCGCCGTCACCGCGTCCCGGCTCGATACCGCCACGGACGCGGGCGACGACGCCGCGGCGTGGTGCTCGGAGCTCGTCGGCCGGCGCGCCCGCCTCGTGTGGCTGGACGACACCGCACGACGCGGGATGTCCGAGAAGCACGGCGGAACCTCCGCGGACCCGATCAGCCTGGTCGACACCGCGCCCCTGCACGTGTTCAGCACCGCGTCCCTGCGGGAGGTGTCGGCGTGGGCTGAGCAGCTTCTCGACGTGCGCCGCTTCCGGCCGAACGTCGTGGTGGACGGCGAACTCGAGCCGTTCGCCGAAGACGGGTGGGACCGCTTCTCCCTGGGGCCTGTCGACGTGCGCTTCGCCGAGCACACCGGGCGGTGCGTCATGACGACCGTCGACCCCGACACCTACGCCAAGGGCAAGGAACCCCTGCGTGCGCTGGCGCGTCACCGCCGCTGGGACGGGGAGGTGCGGTTCGGCATCCAGGCCGTGCCGCTGAGCGCCGGCCGCGTGTCGGTCGGCGACCCGGTCACGGGCTGACCAGGGCGCCGTGTCGTCGCGGACGGCGGTAACGTCGCCGTCGTGAGCACTGCTTCGGTCGCCGATGTCGTCCGTGTCCTCGAGCACCGCTACCCGCCCGCGACGGCGGAGGACTGGGACGCGGTCGGCCTGGTGGCCGGCGATCCCGCGGCGCCCGTCAGCCGCGTCCTGTTCGCGGTCGATCCGGTCGCGGCTGTGCTCGACGAGGCCGTCGAGTGGGGGGCGGACCTGGTCGTCACGCACCATCCGCTCCTGCTGCGTGGCATCCACTCGGTCGCGGCGACGACCTTCAAGGGGGCGCTCCTGCACAGGCTCATCCGGTCCGGCGTCGCGCTGTACGCCGCGCACACCAACGCGGACGCGGCGGTCGGCGGCGTCGCCGATGCGCTCGCGGCGGCCGTCGGGCTCGTCGATACCGTCCCCCTGGTGGCAGGGGACGACGAGGCGACCGGCATCGGCCGCGTCGGGACGCTGGCCTCGCCGACGACGTTGCGGGCGTTCGCCCAGCGCGTCGCCGACGCGGTGCCGGCCACCGCGCAGGGAGTCCGGTTCGCCGGCGACCCCGACGGCCGGGTGGGACGTGTCGCCGTCGTCGGCGGGTCGGGGGACTCGCTGTTCGACGCCGTCCGTGCCGCCGGCGTCGACGCGTACGTGACGGCGGACCTGCGCCACCACCCCGCCTCCGAGCTGCGGGAGCGGGCCGAGTTCGAGGCAGGTCTCGGGGGCGATGCCGCCGCCACGCCCTACCTCGTCGACCTGGCGCACTTCGCCTCGGAGTGGCCGTGGCTCGCGTACGCCGCCCGCGACCTCGAGGCGGACCTCGCCGCGCGGGGCACTACGGTAGAGACCCGCGTCAGCACCCTGCGCACCGACCCCTGGACCGGGCGGCTCACCGCCCAGCCGGAAGGACCCTCGTGACCACTGCCCCCGCAGCCGACCAGCGACGTCTCCTCGACGTCCAGGCCCTCGACACCCGCCTCGACCAGCTCGCGCACAAGCGTCGCACGCTGCCGGAGCTGGCTCGTCTGGCCGAGCTCGACGGCCAGCTCGAGGACCTGCACACCTCGCTCGTCACGTCGCGGACGGCGGTCAGCGACCTTCGTCGCGAGGTCACCAAGGCCGAGACCGACGTCGAGCAGGTCCGCAACCGCGCGGCGCGCGACCAGCAGCGGCTCGACTCCGGCCAGGGCAGCGCCAAGGACCTGCAGGCGATCCAGCACGAGCTGGAGTCGCTGGCCCGTCGTCAGGGCGACCTCGAGGAGGTCGAGCTCGAGGTCATGGAGCGCCTGGAGGCGCACGAGACCGCGCTCGCCGAGGTCACGTCGGCGCACGACGCCCTGCGAGCGCAGCGCACCGAGGTCGAGAACGCGCGGGACGAGGCCTTCGCGGAGGTCGACCGGGAGATCGCTCGGCTCGGCGGTGAGCGTGCCAAGGCCGCCGACGGACTCGACTCCGGTCTCGTCACGCTCTACGAGCGTCTGCGCGGCCAGCTCGGCGGGTCTGGTGCCGCGGCACTGCGAGGGCGGCGCTGCGAGGGGTGCCGGCTCGAGCTCAACCCGCTGGACCTGGACGCGATCAAGAAGCAGTCCGACGACCAGGTGGTGCGCTGCGAGGAGTGCGGCCGGATCCTGGTGCGCCTGCCCGAGGCCTGACCGCTGGCGCCGGGCGCGCTGGGCGGCCAGGGTGGAGGCGTGAGCGACCACCAGCCCGTCCCCGCGTCCGACCCCGGTTCGGGGCGGGCACCCAAGCCGTTGGGCTCGGGCGTCCGGTTCGACGACGAGCAGCCCGTGACCGTCGTCCTGGTCCGGCACGGGCAGACGACGATGACCGTCGCGCGCGGCTACTCGGGCTCGGGTGAGCCCGGTCCGCCGCTCGACGAGCACGGGCGCGACCAGGCGCGAGCGGCCGCGGTGCTCGTCGACCGCGTGGGCCGGGACCTGTGGGGCGACATCCACTACCCGAGCCAGATCATCGCGTCGCCGATGGTGCGGACGCAGGAGACGGCCGGGATCGTGGCCGAGCGGCTGGGGCTGCCGGTGCAGGTGGACGCCACGTTCCAGGAGGCCGACTTCGGCGAGTGGCAGGGGCTGACTGCGGAGCAGATCGAGGAGCGCTGGCCGGGGCAGCTCGCGCCGTGGCACACGCGCGGCGACCTGGTGCCGCCCGGGGGCGAGTCGATCGCGCAGGTCGGCGACCGGGTGCGGCGGGGCCTGGACGGGCTGATCGAGGCGGGGACCGACCGGACGGTCGTCGTGGTCAGCCATGCCGTGGCCATCCGGGCAGTCCTGGGCGTCGCGATGGGCGCACAGCCGTCGTCGTGGAGCCAGCTCCGCGTCGCGCCCGCCTCCCTCAGCATCGTGCGGCTGTTCCCGGACAAGCGGCATGAGATCGCGGTCGTCGGCGTGCCCAGCGAGGGCTGGGGCGCCGTCTGACGCGTCAGAGGGCCAGCGCCGCCACGGCCGCGACGACCGTCAGCGGGGCGAGCACCAGACCCTGCACCACGATGCTGCGCGCGTTGACGGGCAGCATGACCGACCGGCATCGCTGCCACCACAGGATCGTGGCGAGCGACCCCCACGGCGTGATCAGCGGCCCGACGCCCGTGCCGATCAGCAGCGCGCCGACGCGCAGCGGGTCCGGGCCGGCGGCGGGCTCCATCGCGAGGTAGGCGGGCAGGTTGTTCACGGCGTTCGACGTCCCGGCACCGACCCCCGCGAGCCGGAGCAGGTCGGCGAAGCCGTTCCCGGAGCCGGCGACGTCGGCCAGGACGTCGCCGAGCCCGTGCGCGTGGGCCGTGGCGACCGCCGCGAACAGGCCGGCGACCACGAGCAGCGTGCGCCAGGGCACCAGATCGGCGGCGGGGACGGGGAACGCGCGTCGGCGCAGCCAGGTCGCGGCGGTCAGCACGACGGCGGCGACGACGGCCGCCGGTGCCGGCGGGGCGCCGACGACGAAGGCCACGGCCATCGCGGCGACCGTCACCCCGGTCAGGACCAGCAGACCGCGGTCCTTCGGCAGCCGCACCGGCGGCGGCTCGTAGGTGCCGGCGACGGCCGCGCGGTCGCGCACGGCGAGCACGACGACGGTGACGACGATCGACGCCAGCGCGGGTGCCCACATCAGGGCCAGGTAGTTCACGTGCTGCGCGCGCAGGGTGTGATCGGCCAGCAGGTTGGTGAGGTTGGAGACCGGCAGGACGAGCGACGCGGTGTTGGCCAGGGCCAGGACCAGCAGCGCCCACGGCAGGGGATGACTCTTGGTCTGCCGGGCGAGCGCGATGACGACCGGGGTGAGCAGCACGGCCGTCGTGTCCAACGACAGGACCGCCGTGCTGAGCGTGGCGAGCGCGACGACGAGCAACCACAGCACCGGTCGTCGGCCGCGAGCCGCGCGTGCGGCGAACCGCGCACCCGCGTCGAACAGGCCCGCGCCCGCACACATCTCAGCCGTCACGGTCAGCGCCGCGACGAACACCAGCACCGGTACGGTCCGGGTGGCCAGCTCACGGGCGTCGTCGGCCGGCAGCAGCCCCGTGACCACCACGACCGCCGTGACGACGACGGCGAGCGCCCACCACGGCACGCGCACTCGTCGGGCGACGGCCACGGCAGTCCCTACGCGACCACGAGCGTCAGGACGCGTGCACCGCGTGCGCGGGCGGGCGTCAGCTCGACGTCGAGCAGCTCGCCGCCGACCAGCTCCCGTGCGACCCGCGCCAGGTGCTCGGCGTCCTTCGGGGCGTGGCCCCGGCGCGTCAGCAGGTGGCGCGTCAGGACACCGCGGGCGTGCTTGGCGTTGTGCGAGACGACCGATCGCGTCCCGTCGAGCTCGCGCTCCACGCGCACGGTGACCCAGTCCGCCGTCCGCGGGGGAGTCCACGCGGCGAGGTAGGCGGCCGAGCGGCAGTCGACGACGAGGGCGCCAACGGCCGGCGGGTCGAGCACCTCGCTCAGCGGCGCGCGCCACGCGGGTGCGAGCGGGCCGATGCCGGGCAGGTCGGTGCCCATCGACAGCCGGTATGCAGGGACGACGTCCTCGGGCGTGACGACGCCCCACAGCGCGGACACGATGCGGACGGACTCGGCGGCGCGGGCGCGTCCGGTCGGTGTGAGGTGGTCGAGCCCCGCCGCCGCGTAGAGCACGCCGCTGTAGACCTTCTTCGCCGGTGCCGCGGGCTGGGCCAGGACGCTGGCGTTGCGGGCCACCTCGTCGGCCAGCGACGCCCCGACGCCGAGCACGTCGAGCGCGTCGTCCCGCGCACTGACCTCCGCCAGCGCCTCGGCGACCTTGCGTCGCACGGGCGACAGCGGGGGAGACGACAGGGCGTCCAGATCGACGGGCATGCCGCGACGCGCGGCGGTCTTGCCCTCGGAGGGCGGCAGCATGACGAGCACGACCGAACTGTAGGCCGCCGACCGTCCCACCACGATGCGGGACGGCTGTGGTGTCCGTCCCCTCGGGCGCTAGTGGTCCGACGTTCGCCCACGCTGGGTGACCAGCTCGCGAGCCTCCGGCTGGATGTGCTCCTCGTCGAGGTACCCGCGCTCGCGTGCGACGGCCACGGCCGACTCGCGGTCTGTCACGCCCAGCTTGCGGTAGATCGACTGCACCTGCGTCTTGACGGTGTTGCGACTGACGTAGAGGGATGCGCCGATCTGGGACAGGGTGATCGGCAGGGCCAGGTGGGCGAGGATCACGCGCTCTCGCCGCGAGAGGTAGATGGAAGAGGTCATGCCCCTTGTTCGGAGCGGTCCGGTGTCCGGATGGGAAGCGGGGTGAAGAAGTACGGCTAGGCTTGCTCGCGCGGATGAGTCAGTCAGGCGGCCGCGTCGGACCTTCGGGTCCGCCGAGGAACGTCCGGGCTCCGTAGGGCAGGGTGGTGGGTAACGCCCACCCGGGGTGACCCGCGGGACAGTGCCACAGAGAACAGACCGCCGTCGTGGTTCGCCACGGCGGTAAGGGTGAAACGGTGGTGTAAGAGACCACCAGCGTGCCGGGTGACCGGTGCGGCTAGGTAAACCCCACCCGGAGCAAGGCCAGACAGGGAGCGTTCGAGGGCTGCCCGCCCGAGCTCCCGGGTAGGCCGCTGGAGGCGTGCGGCAACGTACGTCGTAGATGGATGGCCGTCACCCGTGCGGGGGCAACCGCGCACGGGGACAGAACCCGGCGTACCGACTGACTCATCCGCCCCGCAGGGCTACTCGTCGTCCTGGGTGCGGAGCTCGTCGGCGACCTGGTGCTCGACGAGCACAGGGACGAAGTCGCGCACCGCGGCCTCGTCGAACTGGTCGCGGTGGGTCTCGACCGCCTCGGCCACCTTGTCGCGCTCGACGCCCGGGAACTTGTCGGCGATGCGGTCGACCACCTCGTCGATGGCCTTGTCCTCGTCTTCGATCGGCATGCGACGAGCGTTGCCGACGTCAGCGACGTCGGCAACCGGAGAGATCAGGCCTCGTCCGCGGCCACCTGAGCGGGCGTGCGCTTGAGGAGGCAGAACTCGTTGCCCTCGGGGTCGGCCAGCACGTGCCAGGCGACGTCGCCCTGCCCGACGTCCACACGCGTGGCGCCCAGGTCGAGCAGCCGTGCCAGCTCGGTGTCCTGGTCGGTGTCGTTGGCCGGCCGGAAGTCGACGTGCAGGCGGTTCTTGACCGTCTTGACCTCGGGGACCTTGAGGAAGATCCACTCGTCCGAGCGATCGGCCGGGACGATGCTCACCTCGTCGTCCTCAGGAGTCGGGTCGTACGCCAGGTCCCACTCGAGGACCCGGGCCCACCACTGCGCCAGCGCGTACGGATCGGCGCAGTCGACGGCGAGCTGGGAGATGACGAGAGACATGGTGGCGGCCTTCCGGTCGGGCGACGGTTGCTCGCCCATCGTGGCACCACCCGCCGACACGCTCCCGGTGCTCAGTCGTGTCGCCGCTCGCCCTCGCGGCACGAACTCGACATGCTGGACCGGACGACGACGGTCGACCGTGACCAGGAGGTCCGCAGATGCGCGACGACGAGACCGATCGCCCCGCCGAGGCCGAGGACCCACCTGCAGCGCAAGACGCGGAATCGGTGCAGGACCCGCCCGAGGCGCCTGCGGCTGACGACCTGCCTGCGTCCGAGACCGACGAGCTCTCCTCGCCCGAGCCGGAGCAGCCACCCGCCCCTCGGCCGTTGCTCGACGCGCGCGGGCTCGGGCTGCGCCTGCGGTCGGGGTGGGTGTTCCGGCACATGGACGTGCGCGCGACGGCAGGGGAGTCCGTCGAGCTCGTCGGCAGCGGTGGCACGGGACGCTCGATGCTGCTGCTGGCGCTCGTCGGCCGCGCGCGGCACACCGACGGTGACCTCGACGTGCTCGGGACGGGCCTGCGGCCGGGATGGCACGGCGCCGCGCAGGCGCGGGCCGTGCGCCGCAGGACGGCCGTCGCGCGGATCGGTCCGGCGGTGGAGCTCGACGATCAGCTCACGGTCGCGCAGTCGGTGTCCGACCGCCGGCGGTGGGACGGCGCGGCGGCGACGTACGACGAGGCTGTCGCGCTCGTCGGCCTCGAGCTCCACGGCTCGACGCTCGTCGAGCTCCTGTCGGCCGTCGACCGCACGCTCCTGGCCGTCGCGCTGGCCCTCATGGCGCCGCACGAGGTCCTCGTCCTCGACGACGCGGACGTCGGCCTGTCGAGCGAGGAGCACCTGCGCGTCGGCGAGGCGCTCGCGGACGTCGCCTCCACCGGGGTCGCCGTGCTCTCGTCGGCCGCTCGCCCCAGCGGGGCGGCACGTGCTGTCGTCGTCCCCGTGCACGCCCACCAGCCCGTCCATGCGGCACAGGAGGCCCGATGAACGTCCTCGCGCTGGCCATCGAGGAGCTGCGCCGCTACCGCCGCCCGCTGGAGCGGATCGCCCTCGCGTTCCTGGTGCTGGTGCCCAGCCTGTACGGCGGGCTGTACCTGTGGTCCAACTGGGACCCCTATGCCAAGGTCGACACGATCAAGGTGGCGGTGGTGAACGAGGACTCGCCGGTCACCACGGACGACGGCGAGAAGATCGACGCCGGCGCGCAGATGGTCGCCGAGCTGGAGAAGGAGCCCGTCGTCGACTGGACGACGACCGACGCCGCGGACGCGGCCGACGGCCTGGCCAACGGCCGCTACCTCATGACGCTCACCATCCCGCAGGACTTCTCCGCGAGCCTCGCGTCGGTGGCGGAGGGGAACCCGACGTCCGCGAAGGTGATCCTGGCGCGCGACGGCGCCAACGGGTTCATCGTCTCGGTCGCGTCCCGCGGCGCAGCGCTCGAGCTGCAGGAACGGATCAACCAGGCTGCCACGGAGGCCTACCTCCGGGTCGCGTTCGGGCAGCTCGACGAGCTGCGCGACGGCATCCACGACGCGGCCGACGGCGCGCAGCAGCTTGCCGACGGGGCGAAGGAGGCGCACGACGGCGCCACGTCGCTGGAGTCCGGCCTGGGCGACGCCGTCGACGCGTCGGGCAAGCTCGCGACCGGCGCCGACAAGGTGGCGGACGGCAACGAGAAGATCGCCGGAGTCGTCGACCCCGTCGTCGACGACATCGTCCCGGCCCTGCCCACGATCGCGGATGCGACCGACGACCTGACGGGCGCCGTCGCCGACCTGACCGACGCCGTCTCCAGCGGCTCCACCGGGATCGACGCGACCACGCAGGCCGTCGTCGCGCAGCTCGATGCCCTCGCCAAGGCCGACCCGGACCTCGCCGCCGACCCCGGATTCCAACGAGCCCAGGACGCCGCGCAGCAGGCCGCCGATCGCGCGGACGACATCGACACCGCGGCGTCCGAGGTGGCGAAGGCCGCGGGAGACGTCGACACCAAGGTCACGTCGATCAACAAGGGCGTGCCGGCGCTCCAGGCCAAGCTCACGGGCGCGCGCGACGACATCGACGACCTGGCGACGGGCGCACGGCAGGTCTCCGACGGTCTCGCGGACCTGACGCCCGCCCTGAAGAAGGCCCAGGACGGGGCCGGGGACCTGGCCGACGGCACCGCCTCGTTGCAGAAGGGCGCCACGACGCTGGCCGACAAGCTGGGCAAGGCCGCCGACCGCGTCCCGCAGGTCGACGATCCCGCCGCGACCGCGTCGTCTCTGTCGTCGCCGTCGCTCATCGACGAGCGCGGCGTCAACCAGGCCGCCACCTACGGCGCCGGCCTGGCGCCGTTCTTCTTCGGCATCGCGTTGTGCGTGTTCGGTGTCGTCGCGTTCACGGTCCTGCGCCCGGTGAACCCGCGTGGCCTGACATCACGCGCCGGGTCGTTCGGCGTCGAGCTGGCCGGATTCCTGCCGGTCGCGACCATCGGCGTCGTCGGCGGCTGGGTGCTGACGGGCATCATCGCCGTCGCGCTCGGGCTCGACCCGGCGTCGTGGCCGCGGCTGCTGGGTCTGGTGACCGTGGGCTCGCTCGCGTTCACAGCGGTCGCGCACGCCTTGCGCACGGCGTTCGGGGTGGTCGGCTCGTCGGTCGCGCTGGTGCTGCTGATGCTCCAGCTCACCAGCTGCGCGGGAATCTATCCCGTGCAGACGCTGCCCGCGTTCTTCCAGGCCATCCACCCGCTGCTGCCGATGACCTACGTGGTCGACGGCTTGCGCATCGCGATGACCGGAGGGCCGGCCGACCGGTTCTGGGTCGACCTGGGTGTCGTGGCCGGCTTCCTGCTCCTGTTCGTCGTCCTCGGGACGCTCGCCGTGCGATGGCGGCGTCGCTGGCACGTCGGCGACCTCAAGCCCGTGCTGGGGGAGTGAGCGTCGTCCCGTGCGGCTACGCTCGGCGCGACCCCCTCACCAGCAAGGAGAGCTCGTGCCCACCATCTTCGTGACCGGATCGACCGACGGTATCGGCCTGGAGACCGCACGGCAGCTGCTCGAGGGTGGGCACCGCGTGGTGGGCCATGCACGCGACCGGCGTCGGGCCGACGACCTGCGAGCGGCGTTGCCGCAGATCGCCGACGTGGTGGTCGGCGACCTCGCGTCGCTCGACGAGACGCGAGCCCTGGCTGCCGCGGCAGCCGCCTGCGGGCCCTTCGACGCCGTCATCCACAACGCGGGGATCGGTGGCGGCGTCCCGGAGCGGACCGTCACGCGGGACGGGATCGAGCGCATCTGGCACGTCAACGTCGTCGCGCCCTACCTGCTCACGGCGCTCATGCCGCGGCCCGGACGCCTCGTGTACCTGACGTCGGGCCTCGAAGCCGACGGCCGGCTGGACCTCGACGACCTGCAGTGGGCGTCACGCGACTGGCACGGCATGCAGGCGTACTCCGACTCGAAGCTCGCGGACGTCGTGCTCGCCTTCGCCATCGCCCGGCTGTGGCCCGGCGTGCTGACCACCACCGTCGACCCGGGCTGGATCAAGACGAAGCTGGGCGGTCCCGACGCGTGGGACGAGGTGGGCGACGGCGCGGCGACGCAGGCATGGCTCGCCGTGTCGGACGACGACGGCGCACGCGTCTCGGGCGTGTACCTCAAGCGCTTCGAGCAGCTGGAGGCCAACCCGGCCGCTTCCGACGAGACCGTCCAGGAGGCGCTGCTCGCGCGTCTCGCCGACCTGACGGGGGTCGAGCTCCCGCGCTGAGACCCCTGTCAGTCGTCGTCGTCCTCCTGGGCGGCCAGCGCTGCCGCGCCGACGATGCCGGCCGCGTTGCGCAGCTCGGCGGGGACGATCTTGGTGCGGATGTCCAGCAGCGGCAGGAAGTCCTTGTGGTGCTTGCTGACGCCGCCGCCCACCACGATGAGGTCGGGCCAGAACAGGTTCTCCACCACCGTGAAGTAGCGCTGCAGGCGCTGCGCCCACTGCTCCCAGTCCAGGCCCTCGCGGTCGCGGACCGACTCGGCGGCGCGCGACTCGGCGTCGTGCCCGTCGATCTCCAGGTGGCCCAGCTCGGTGTTGGGGACCAGCTGCCCGTCGACGATCAGGGCGGACCCGATGCCGGTGCCGAGCGTGACCACCAGGACGACGCCGTCGACGTCCTTGGCGGCGCCGTAGGCGACCTCGGCGAAGCCGGCGGCGTCCGCGTCGTTGACCGCGACGACCGTGCGGTCGGTCGCGTCGCTGAACAGCTTCTGCGCGTCGGTACCGATCCACGACTTGTCGACGTTCGCTGCGGACTGCGCGACGCCGTGCAGCATCACGGCCGGGAACGTGACGCCGATCGGGACCTTCTTGTCCAGGTCGAACGAGTCGACGATCTCGGCGACGGTCTTCGCGACCGCGGCGGGCGTGGCGGGCTGGGGCGTCGGGATGCGCAGGCGGTCGGCGGCGAACTCGCCCTTGTGCAGGTCGACCGGGGCGCCCTTGATGCCGCTGCCGCCGATGTCGATGCCGAACGCGACGTCGTGGTGCGAGTGCTTGTGGTGGCTCATGGCAGTGTCAGGATCTCCGCTCCGTCTTCGGTGACCAGCAAGGTGTGCTCGAACTGCGCGCTGCGACGACCGTCGGCGGTGAGCACCGTCCAGTCGTCGTCCCACATGATCCAATCAGGTGTGCCGAGGTTCAGCATGGGCTCGATGGTGAACACCATGCCCGGCTCGATGATCGTGTCGTACATGGGCGCCGCGTCGTAGTGCGGGACGACGAGCCCCGTGTGGAATGCGGGGCCGACGCCGTGACCCGTGTAGTCGCGTACCACCCCGTAGCCGAACCGGTCCGCGTACTTCTCGATGACCCGCCCGATGACGTTGAGCTCGCGGCCCGGCTTCACGGCCTTGATCGCGCGGTTGAGCGCCTCGGCCGTCCGCTCGACGAGCAGCCGCGACTCCTCGTCGACGTCGCCCGCCAGGAACGTCGCGTTGTTGTCCCCGTGCACGCCCCCGATGTAGGCCGTGACGTCGATGTTGACGATGTCGCCGTCCTCGATCACGGTCGAGTCCGGGATGCCGTGGCAGATCACCTCGTTGACGGACGTGCACAGCGCCTTCGGGAAGCCGCGATAGCCGAGCGTCGACGGGAAGGCGCCGTGGTCGACCAGGAACTCGTGGCCGATCCGGTCCAGCTCGTCCGTCGTGATACCCGGCTCGACCGCGCGGCCGACCTCGGCCAGCGCCTGCGCCCCGATGCGCGCCGCGACGCGGATCCGCTCGATCATCTCCTCGGAGAAGACGTCCGGCCCCTCCCACGGGGCAGGGCCCGGCTTGCCGACGTACTCGGGCCGCGCGATGGTGGCGGGGACGGCTCGACGAGGGCTGACGCGCCCCGGGACCAGGGCGCTGCGGCTGTGCACGGGCGACATGACTGGCAGTCTACGAGCAGGTCCGGGGCGCGGCCCCGGCAGGTGAGAGGAGCACGACGATGGCCGGCGACTTCTGGTTCAACACCGAGACCCACGAGGTCGAGGAGGGGCGGCAGAGCGACTGGAGCAAGCTCATGGGTCCCTACGGCAGCCGCGACGAGGCGGCGAAGGCGATCGAGAAGGCGAAGGCGCGCAACAAGGCCTGGGACGCCGACGAGGACTGAACGCTCCCGGCGCGACGGCGTGTGACGATGGGGCGCCGCCGGGCACCACCCCAGCCCGGCGGGACCGTCACCTCGGAGGACCCCACCGTGACCGCGCCGCTGTCCGACCCGTCGCACCTGCCCGTCCCGCCGGGCGTCAAGCACACCTGGTTCGAGGACGCCGCGGGCATCCTCGTCGGGACGTTCGTCGTCTCGCTCGGACTGTTCCTGCTGAAGTCCGTGCACGCCGTCACCGGCGGTACCGCGGGCCTCTCGCTGCTGGTCGGGTACGTCGTCGACGTGCCGTTCGGGGCGCTGTTCGCGCTGATCAACCTGCCGTTCTTCCTGCTGGCCATCAGCAAGAAGGGGTGGGACTTCACGATCCGGACGGGCATCTGCATCGCGATCGTGTCGGTGCTCAGCGCCGTGCACCCGCGGATGTTCGGTGACCTCGACCTCCCCGTCGCCTACGGCGTGCTGGCGGGCAACGTGCTGGCAGGCGTCGGGCTGCTGATCCTGTTCCGGCACCGGTCGAGCGTCGGTGGGTTCAACATCGTCGCGCTCGTCGCGCAGGACCGGCTCGGCTGGCGGGCCGGCTACGTGCAGATGGCGCTCGACACCGTCGTCGTGCTCGCGTCGCTCACCGTGGTCGACGTCGGGACCGTGCTGGTGTCCGCTGCCGGCGCCGCCTTGCTCAACCTCATCCTGGCCATGAACCACCGGCCGGGCCGGTACGCGGGCTACTGACGGGCAGCCCTACCGGGCGGCGACGGTCACGACGACCGGGCGGTGGTCGCTGCCGCCCGTCGCGGGGAGAACGTCGAACCGGAGCGGTCGCCACGCCCGACCGTCGACCAGGACGTGGTCGATCGGGGTGGCGAGCCACGTGGGCGCTGCCGCGGGCCACGTCCCGCTCGCGGCCCGTCCCAGCGCGCGGGCCACATCGACGCACGGGTCGAGGTGCGCGAGGGCCGGGTGGTCGATCGTCGCGTTGAAGTCGCCCGCGACGATCGCACCGGGGTTGTCCGCGCACGTCGCCGCCGCGGCACGCGTCTCCGTGCGCCACAGCGGCATCGACGACGGCTCCGACGGCGAGACCGGGTGCACGGCTACGAGCGTCGGGCCCGTACGCGAGGTAGTCGTGAGACCGCCGTGTCGCAGTGGAAGCGGGACCGCGGCGGGGTAGGTGCCGACGTCGGGGGAGACGAGCAGCGCGACCCCGTCGACCCACGGGTCCGTGCTCGCGGCTGTGTGCACCTGCATCGGAACGCCGGCGGCGTCCAGCAAGCGTGCGGTCTCGGTCGCGGTCGTCGCGGACGTCTCGGGCAGCACGACGACCTGCGCGTGCTGCTCCTGGACGAGCCGGGCGAGCGTGTCGGCCGGCACTCGGCCGAGCGTGTTGAAGCTCAGCACCGTGACGGTCCGTTCCGCGGAGCTCGCGGCGACGGTCGGCTCGTGCCCGCGGACCAGCAGCACAATGGTCTGGACGCCCGCGGCGACGAGCAGAACCCCGACCAGCGGGACCACCGCGAGCCGGTCCCTGCGCAGCAGCAGGGCACCGCCGAGCGCGACCAGCACCGCTGCCGCCGCCGATCCGATCGCGATCAGCGCGCGGAACGACACGAGCTGCGCGACGCCGACGAGGCCGGCGCCCCACGGCACCGCGAGCACCGCCGAGGCCAGCGCGGCCACGCCGGCCAGCACCCAGCCGGCGCGCCGGATCACGCGTCGAACTGGTGCGCGGCGTCCGGGAACGTGCGCGCGCGGACCTCGTCGACGTACGCGGTCGCGGCGTTGCGCAGCGCGGTGCCCACCTCGCCGAACCGCTTGGCGAACTTGGGCGACCAGTCGCCCATGCCCGCCATGTCGACCCACACCAGCACCTGGCCGTCGCACTCCGCGCCGGCGCCGATGCCGATGGTCGGGATGGCGATGACCTCGGTGATCTGCGCGGCGACCGGCGCTGGCACCATCTCGAGCACCACGGCCACGGCGCCGGCCTCGGCGAGAGCAACCGCGTCCTCGCTCAGCGCCTCGGCTGCCTCGTCGCCGCGGCCCTGCACGCGCGGACCACCCAGCAGGTTCTCCGACTGCGGCGTGTAACCGAGATGCCCGACCACGGGGATGCCGGCGTCGGTCAGGGCCCGGACCTGCGCGGCGACGCGTCGGCCGCCCTCGAACTTCACCGCCGAGACGCCGGTCTCCTTCATGACGCGCACCGCTGTGGCCAACGCCTGCTCGGGGCCCGCTTCGTACGACCCGAACGGGAGGTCCGCCACGACGAACGCGCGCTGTGCGCCGCGGGCCACGGAGCGGGCGGCCAGGACGATGTCGTCGACCGTGACGGGCAGCGTCGTGTCGTGCCCGTGCATGGTGTTGCCGATCGAGTCGCCGACCAGCAGCATGTCGACGCCGGCCTCGTCGAAGATCCGCGCCGTCACGGCGTCGTAGGCGGTCAGCATGGTCAGCCGCTCGCCGCGCTCCTTCGCCTGGCGCAGGTGGTGCACGCGCACGCGCTGGGGGGTCATGGTCGCTCCTTCGTCGGGATCGGTTCGCGGGATCGGGGCTCGTGGGATCAGGGCTCGCGCCACTGGGTCGTGATGGGCAGCCGGCGGTCGCGGCCGAAGGCCAGCGCCGTCACCTTGGTGCCGATCGGGTACTGGCGGCGCTTCCACTCGGCCCGGTCGACCAGGGCCAGCACCTTGTCGACGACGGCCTCGTCGAAGCCCTGCGCCAGCAGCTCGGCCCGGCCCTGCGCGTTCTCGACGTACGCGTCGAGGACCTCGTCGAGCAGCTCGTACGGCGGCAGCGAGTCCTGGTCCACCTGGCCCGGGCGCAGCTCGGCGGACGGCGGCTTGGTGATCGACGACTCGGGGATGGGCGGGAGCTCGTCGGGCCCGAACACGCCGTCGATCGCGGCGTTGTTGCGCCACCGCGCCAGCGCCCACACGCGCGACTTGTCGATGTCCTTGATGGGCGCGAACCCGCCGACCGCGTCGCCGTAGATCGTCGAGTACCCCGTGGCCAGCTCGGTCTTGTTGCCGGGCGCCAGCACCAGGTGGCCCTCGGCGTTGGACAGCGCCATGAGGATCACGCCACGCACGCGGGCCTGCAGGTTCTCCGCCGCCAGGCCGTCGAGCCCGAGCTGGCTCTCGAACGCGTCGACCATGGGTGCGATGGGCTGGACGCGATAGTCCGCGCCGATGCGCTGCGCGAGGTCGGCCGCGTCGTCCTTGCTGTGCTCGCTCGAGTAGACGGACGGCATGGACACGCCGACGACGTTCTCGCCGCCGATCGCGTCCGCGGCGATGGCCGCCACGAGCGCCGAGTCGATGCCACCGGACATCCCGAACGTCACCGAGCGGAAGCCGTTCTTGCGGACGTAGCCGCGCAGGCCGGCGACGAGAGCGCGGTAGACCTCCTCGTCGGCGTCCAGAGGCTGCGCGATCTCGCCCGTGGCGGGCTCGTCGTCGTCCTCCGCGAGATCCCAGACCAACAGGTGCTCGACGAACTGCGGGGCCCGCGTCAGCAGCGTGCCGTCGCGTCCGATGACGAAGCTCCCACCGTCGAACACGAGGTCGTCCTGCGCGCCGACGAGGTTGACGTAGGCGACCGGCGCGTTCACCTCGCGTGCTCGTCGGGCGGCCAGGTCGACGCGCTGGTGGCCCTTGCCCTCCTCGTACGGGGAGGCGTTCAGGACCACGAGCGCCGAGACCTCGTTCTCGTCCATCTGGGAGACCGGGCCCCCGTCCTGCCAGATGTCCTCGCAGATCACGACGCCGACACGACGCCCCCGCACGTCGATGACGCACGCCTCGTCGCCGGCCGCGAAGATGCGGAACTCGTCGAACACGCCGTAGTTGGGCAGGTGGTGCTTGTCGTAGCGGGTCTGCACCGCACCGTGCTGCAGCAGGACCGCCTGGTTGGTGGGGCGCTGCGGGCCGGCCGGGGCGCCGGGCGCGTCCACCGGCGTGACGGCCCGTTCGCCGACCGTGCCCACCAGGACGGCGAGCTCGCCGAGCCCGGCCGCCGCCAGATCGGTCGCGGTCTGCTGCAACGACGCCTCGGCGCCGCGGCGGAACGACGCGCGCAGCGCGAGGTCCTCGATGGGGTACCCGGTGAGCGTCATCTCCGGGAAGACGACCAGGTCGGCGCCCGCATCGGCCGCCTTGCGCGACCACTCGACGACCGCCGCCGCGTTCCCCGTCACGTCACCGACCCGGGTGTCGATCTGAGCGAGGGCAATCCGAGGCCGAACCATCCCCCGAGCCTATCCACGCACCGCCCGCGACGAGCCCCGCCCCGACGTGACGCCCCCCACGCCGTCTCGAGGTTCGGCTCGCGCACCAGCCGTCGCCGCCGACGAGGAGGCGGCGAGCGGCGACCGTGCGCGCCTCCGCCTCCCGTGGTGGTTGCAGCGGTGGTTGCATCGCGCGTGCCCATGGCGGGCACGTCTGCTGCAACCATCGCTGCAACGACTTCGTGGTTGGGAGCGACGTGGCCCCCACCGCTCAGCCTGGTGCGCGCCTTCTCGCGTCCACCGGCGGTCGCCTCGATGCGCGCATCGATCCGTGGAGCGACTCGATGCGGGCAAGGACTCCGGCGGCGTTCGAGGTGATCTCACGCGGAGCGACCGCGAGTCGCAGGATGCCGGCCTCCGCCAGGCGGCTGTCGTCGCGGACGGTGCGTGTCCAGTCCTGCGGCGAAGCGTGGTGCTGGGCGGAGTGGACCTGGACCGCCAGGCCGACGTCGTCGAACCACAGGTCCGGCGTGGGCAGCCGGGAGCCATCGCCGGCGCGCAGCTCAGGGTTCGGCCACGGTTCGGGTAGGTGGCGGCTCGTGAGACACAGGGCGAGCAGGTCGTGCTCGGGGGCCGACCACGCACCGGTGGCGGCAGCTTCGATGGCTGTCCTGAGCGCGGCGGAATCACGGCGCGGGCCGGCGTGGAGCTCGTGCCGCAGCTCGTCGATCTTCACCTTGCGTCTCTGGACGGCTTCGATCACGAGCGCCTCCGCGTCGCGGGGGACGCGCATGCGGCGACAGGCATCGGCCACCGCACGTGGCGCTGGTGCGATCCTGACCAGCCCGGACCCAGTCGTGAACCGGGCGGGTCGGGACGTGCGCCGGATGCGCACGAACCCGACCGTCCGAGACGCGAGGTGCGAGGGCACCAGCACATCGATCATGGGGTCTGCCGCGTTCGTGAGCCCGTGCCACCGGGCTGCCGCGGGCCCGGTCACGACGGCGTCCGGGCCGGCGAGGAGCGCAGCGGCAACCAGCTTCCGCTGCTCGTCGAGCGGACCACGGCCGAGCTGCACCACCCCCGGGAGGGGGAGCAGCCACTGCGAGACGAGCCGCCGGCGCACCATCTTCGAGCTGATCCCGGCATCCTCGAGCTGTGCGCGGGTCACGAGGCCCGACTGCACGGCTCCCAGTGCCTCGATGGACGGCGGCAGCGTGAGGATCGACATCGCCAGAGCGTGCCCGTGGAGGTGTGGGATCCGGTGCGTCACCGAGGTCTCCTGTGGACGGGCAGGCGCGGCGAGCGTGCTGTGGACACCTCGGGCGTGCAAGGGCCGCACTTCCAGGACGAACGCCAGGGGTTGCTCAGCCGACGCCGAGCGCATCGGCGCGGCGATGGATGCAGGGGTGGTTGCATCGTTGGTGACCACCATGGGCACCCGCGATGCAACCATCGGTGCAACCAGGAATCGGGAAGCGGGGACGCTCCGTTCGGCCGCGGCGCGGTGGCGAGCTGCTCCAGTGCGAGGTCGCGGTGCGGCGCGCCGGGAGCTGCTTGCGGACATCGGTGCTGTGCAGCGCAGATGTCGGGCAGGATGTACGCCATGGACAGGCAGCAGGAGTTCGTGCTCCGCACCGTAGAGGAGCGGGACATCCGCTTCATCCGTCTCTGGTTCACCGACGTGCTCGGGATCCTCAAGTCGGTGGCGGTCGCCCCCGCCGAGCTGGAGGCTGCCTTCGCCGAGGGCATCGGCTTCGACGGCAGCTCCATCGAGGGGCTGACGCGGGTCTACGAGGCGGACATGATCGCCAAGCCCGACCCGTCGACGTTCCAGGTGCTGCCCTGGCGCGGCGAGCGGCACGGCACCGCGCGCATGTTCTGCGACCTGCTGACGCCCGACGGGGAGCCGAGCCTGGCCGACTCCCGCAACGTGCTCAAGCGCGCCCTGTCCAAGGCCAGCGACAAGGGGTTCACGTTCTACACGCACCCCGAGGTCGAGTTCTACCTGTTCGACGCCCCCGCGGACCCGGCCCAGCCGCTGGTCCCCGTGGATCAGGGCGGCTACTTCGACCACGTCCCGCGCGGCACCGCGCACGACTTCCGCCGCGCCGCGATCACGATGCTCGAGTCGATGGGCATCTCGGTCGAGTTCTCCCACCACGAGGCAGGACCGGGGCAGAACGAGATCGACCTGCGGTACGCCGACGCGCTGACGACGGCCGACAACATCATGACCTTCCGCACGGTCGTCAAGGAGGTCGCCCTCGAGCAGGGCGTCTTCGCGAGCTTCATGCCCAAGCCGCTGGCCGACCAGCCCGGCTCCGGCATGCACACGCACCTGTCCCTGTTCGAGGGGGACCGCAACGCGTTCCACGAGCCCGGTGCACCGCTCGAGCTGTCCAAGGTCGCCCGCTCCTTCATCGCCGGCCTGCTGGTCCACGCTGCGGAGATCACCGCCGTCACCAACCAGTTCGTGAACTCGTACAAGCGGCTCTGGGGCGGCGCCGAGGCGCCGAGCTACGTCTGCTGGGGCCACAACAACCGCTCCGCCCTGGTGCGTGTGCCGATGTACAAGCCGGGCAAGGGCAACTCGAGCCGCATCGAGTACCGCGCTGTCGACGCGGCGACCAACCCCTACCTCGCGTTCGCCGTCATGCTCGCCGCGGGCCTCAAGGGCATCGAGGATGGCTACGAGATGCCTGAGGGCGCCGAGGACGACGTGTGGGAGCTGACCGACGCGGAGCGCCGCGCGCTCGGCATCGAGCCGCTGCCGCAGTCGCTCGACGCCGCCATCGCCGTGATGGAGAAGTCCGAGCTCGTCGCCGAGACCCTGGGCGAGCACGTCTTCGACTTCTTCCTGCGCAACAAGAAGCGCGAGTGGGACGAGTACCGCGCGCAGGTCACGCCCTACGAGCTGCGGCGGTTCCTGCCGGTCCTGTGAGCGAGCTGCTGTGAGCGAGTCACGTGGGGCGAGCCTCGCCGGGAGGCTGACGCGCGTCGGTGTCGAGGACGTGCGGCGAGCCGAGCGGCTGGTCACCGACGCGGCACTGCTGGAGGTCCAGCCCGACGCCGCCGAGCTCGTCGTCGGTGCGCTCGCGGACGTCGCGGACCCCGACGCCGCGCTGCTCACGCTCGCCAAGCTCGCGGGAGCCGTGCGCGGCCGGCCGGACCTCGCGGCACTCCTGCGCGACGTGCTGACCGACGGCGGCCCGGCGCGCCACCGGCTCCTCGCCGTGGCGGGCGCGTCGGTCGCGCTCGGCGACACGCTCGTCGCGCACCCCGAGAACCTCCGGGTGCTGGCCGACGACGCCCCGGGCGTCGGCGTCCCCGTCGCTGACGTGCGTCGTGAGCTGCTCGTGGCGGCCGGCGCCGACCCCGACGACGACATCCCCGTGGCGACGGTGGCGGGCAGCCCTGGTGTCGACGCGATGCGCCGCGCCTACCGCACGCGTCTGCTGCGCATCGCCGCGAGCGACCTCACCGCCCAGGACCCGCTCAGCAGGCTCCCCGGCGTCGCCGCCGCCCTGGCAGACCTGGCCGGTGCGGCGCTCGAGGCGTCCCTCGCGATCGCTCGCGGCGACCTGGACGACCACGGGCGCGACGTCCGGCTCGCCGTCATCGGCATGGGCAAGGGCGGTGGCCGCGAGCTCAACTACGTGTCCGACGTCGACGTCATCTACGTGGCGGAGCCGGCGGACGGGGTCGACGAGGCGCGCGCCCTGGCGGTCGGCGCCAAGCTGGCCGCCGGCCTGGCCCGCGCCTGCTCGACGCCGTCGGCCGAGCCCGCGCTGTGGCCCGTCGACGCGGCCCTGCGGCCCGAGGGCAAGGACGGGCCGTTGGTCCGCACGATCGCGAGCCACCGCGCGTACTACGAGCGCTGGGCCAAGACCTGGGAGTTCCAGGCGCTGCTCAAGGCGCGGCCGCTGGCGGGGGACCGCGCGCTCGGCGCCGAGTACGTCGAGATGACCCAGCCGTTCGTCTGGGCCGCGGTCCAGCGGGACAACTTCGTCGAGGACTCCCAGGCGATGCGGCGTCGGGTGGAGTCTCACGTCCCGGCGGCCGAGGCCGACCGGCAGCTCAAGCTCGGCATCGGGGGCCTGCGGGACGTCGAGTTCACGGTGCAGCTCCTGCAGCTGGTGCACGGCCGGTCGGACGACGAGATCCGCAGCCCCAACACGCTCACCGCGCTCGCGAGCCTCGCGGCCCGCGGGTACGTCGGGCGCTCGGACGCCGCCAGGCTGGCCGTGGACTACCGGTTCCTGCGGCTGCTCGAGCACCGCATCCAGCTGTACCGTCTGCGCCGCACCCACCTGCTGCCGACCGCGGAGTCCGACCTGCGGCGCCTGGCCCGAGCCGTCGGGATGCGTGCGGAGGGTCCTGCGGGCCTCCTGGAGCGGTGGCGATCGGTGCGTCGTGAGGTCCGCGGCCTGCACGAGGAGCTCTTCTACCGCCCGCTGCTCCCCGCCACCGCCCAGCTCTCGGTGGAGGAGGCGGCGCTCGCACCCGACGCCGCCCGGGCTCGGCTCGCGGCGATCGGCTACCGCGACCCGGCCGGCGCGCTGCGGCACCTCAAGGCATTGACCGAGGGCCTCTCGCGTCGCGCGGCGATCCAGCGCCAGCTCCTGCCCGTGCTTCTGGGCTGGTTCGCCGACGGCCCGGACCCGGACGCCGGCCTGCTCGCGTTCCGCCGGCTGTCCGAGGAGCTCGGCACGACCCACTGGTACCTCAAGCTCCTGCGCGACTCCGCAGCGGCCGGGCAGCGCCTCGCCGCCGTCCTGTCGACGAGCCGGTACGTGGCGGACGCCCTCACGCGGTCGCCGGAGTCGGTGCGTTGGCTCGCGGACGACGACGAGCTCGAGCCGCGCTCCCGGGACCGGCTCGCGGCCGAGGCGGACGCGGTGCTGACGAGGGCCGACGAGCCCGCGGTGGCGATCGGGCTGATGCGCGGGCTGCGCCGACGCGAGCTGGCGCGCACCGCAGCCGCCGGCGTGCTGGGCGTCGTCACGGGCACCCGCGCGTCCGAGAGCCTCACCAACGCAGCGGACGTCGTCGTCGGCGGCGCGCTGCGGATCGCCGAGTGGGAGGTGCGACGTGAGCGCGGGCTCGACGAGAACCCGACACGTGTCCTGATCGTCGCGATGGGCCGGTTCGGCGGCCGCGAGATGGGCTACTCGTCCGACGCCGACGTGATGTTCGTGCACGACCCGGTGCCGGGCGTCGACCAGGTGCTCGCCCAGGAGTTCGCCGTCGCCGTCGCGAGCCAGGTCAGGGCGCTGCTCAGCGCCGTCGGTCCGGAACCGGCGCTCGCCGTCGACGCCGACCTGCGTCCCGAGGGGCGCAACGGTCCGCTCGCGCGCTCGTTCGACGCGTACGCCGAGTACTACGGACGGTGGTCGTCGCCGTGGGAGAGCCAGGCGCTGCTTCGTGCCCGGCCCGTGGCGGGGGACGTCGAGCTCGGTGAGCGGTTCGTCGCCCTCGTCGGCCCCCTGCGCTACCCGGCCGGAGGTCTCGACGCGACGGTCGTGCGCGAGGTCCGACGGATCAAGGCGCGGGTCGAGGCCGAGCGGCTTCCCCGTGGCGTCGACCCGAGCCGGCACCTCAAGCTGGGGCGAGGAGGGATCTCCGACGTCGAGTGGACGGCGCAGCTCCTGCAGCTCCAGCACGGCGCCGAGGTGCCCGAGCTGCGGACGACGGCGACGATCGGGGCACTGGACGCGGCGCGCGACGCGGGTCTCCTCGAGGTTGACGACCACGCCGCGCTCGTCGCCGCCTGGCACCTGGCCTCGCGCCTGCGCGACGCGAACGTCCTGTGGACGGGGCGCGCGGAGGGGGCGCACTCCGACGTCCTGCCGCACGACCGGCAGGCGCTGGCCGGGCTCGCGCGCGTGCTCGGCTACCCGGCCGGGTCGGGCGGTGACCTCGAGGAGGACTACCTCCGGACGGCACGTCGAGCCCGCTCGGTGGTGGAGCGCGTCTTCTACGGTTGAGCGGGCGGTCGCTCGTCGTCGGAGGTCGCCACAGCGTCGGTCGGTTGGTCCGCCGGCGCGTCGCCGGACACCGGAGCGCCGGCGACGGCGTCCTCGTGCACCTGCTTCCACCCGTGGTTTCTCTTCAGCGCGGCGACGTCCTCGGTGAGCAGCGGCGAGTCCACGAGCTCGTGGCGTCCGACGTACGTGCTCGCGATGGCCTGCACCGTCGCGACGACGGGCAGCGCCAGGAACGCGCCGATGGCGCCGAACATCGCCCCGAACCCGATGACCCCGAGAAACGACACGGCGGGGTTGAGGTCGAGCGAGTCGGCGGAGATCTTGGGGGAGAAGATCAGGTTCTCCACCTGCTGGTACGCGATGATGAACGCGAGGACGAGCAGGCCCTTGGCGGGGGAGATCGTCAGCGCCACGGCCACGGGCAGCGCCCCGCCGATGTAGGTGCCGATCGTGGGGATGAACTGCGAGACGATCCCGGTGAAGACACCCAGCGGGAGGGCGTACGGCACGTCGACGATGAGCAGGAAGACGGTGGTGAACGTCGCCGAGAGTCCGGCGAGCACGAGGCGCGACGTGATGAAGTTGGCGATCTTCTGCTGCGACACCTCCCACACGCGCAGCACCTCGACCTGGTGGTTGGTCGCGAACATGCGCAGGACGGAGGCGCGGAACGCGGGTCCGCGGCTGGCCATGTAGTACACGACCAGCAGGATCGAGCTCGCCATGAACAACCCGCTGACGATCGACGCGCCCGCGCCCAGCACGCCGGGCGCGATGTCACGCCAGTGGGCCGTGATCGTGCCGACAGCCTCGTCCGACGTCGGGATGTCGATGTCGAACTCGTTGTGCAACCAGCTGGCCAGATCCGCGTAGTACTCGGGCAACGACGAGATCAGGGCGACGAGCTGTTCGATGAACAGCTGGCCGAACAGCGCCAGGACGACGGCGCTGCCGACGAGGAACGTCACCATCACCAGGCCCGTCGCGCGCGTGCGGCGCCAGCCGTGCCGCACGAGCCAGCGGATCGACGGCTCCATGGCCAGCGCGATGAACCAGGCCAGCACGATGATCACGATGGTCGTCGTGAGCGCGCCGAGGGCACGCCAGATCCACATCCCGACGAAGGCCGCGATGACGATCATCACGAGCGCGCGCGGTAACCAGGCAGGTGGTCGCTTGTCGTCGCGCTCGGGCAGCGGCGGCACGGGCTGCACGGTCATGGCGTCCTCGAAGGTGCGTCGGGTGCTTGGCTGCAACCTATCGGTCGACGCGCCGGTTGCGGGGGAGGCGAAGGCGTCCGGACCGTCGGGCGGGTTCGCTCTGTCCCGGACGGCCCACGACTGGCAGGATCAGGGCGTCGGCGCAGGTCATCACAGCAGCAGGAGGTCGTCGTGACACCACCCCGGGGGCGCAAGCCCGCAGCAGGGAACACTCCCGAACCGGACGAGACGGTCGGCGACCAGCCCGTCGAGGACCACCCGATGCAGGACGACACCTTGGCGCTGGACCTTCCGTCGCAGGCCGACGCCCCGGTTGACGTCGACGAGCCCGTCGAGGCCGACGAGCCCGTCGAGGCCGACGAGCCCATGGCCGCGACCGAGTCCGTCCCCGTGGCGAACGACGTGGTGTCGCCGTCGGACGCCGAGCAACGGCTGGCGCGGCTCGAGGAGGAGAACGCCGCGCTGCGGGCCAAGCTCGCCGCACCCGCCGTGGAGGCGGCGCCGCGCAAGGACTCGTCGCACCGCGGTCGCCGCTGGGCTGCCGTCGCGCTGGTCGCGATCGGTGCGCTGCTGGCTCCGCTCGGCGTCGTCGCGCACTGGGCCGACCGCACGCTGACCGACACCGACCGCTACCTCGAGACGGTCGCGCCGCTCGCGGACAAGCCGCAGATCCAGAGCGCGATCATCAACCGCACGACCACGGCGATCATGTCCAACATCGACGTGTCGAGCGTGACGGGCGAGCTCGAGAACTTCCTCTCCGAGCAGGGTGCGCCGCCGCGCCTGACCGAGGCCATCCCGCTGCTCGAGCAGCCGCTGCAGAACGGCGTCCAGACGGTCGTCACCCGCGTGGTGACGCGCTTCGTGGAGTCGGACGCGTTCAACTCGCTCTGGCTGCAGGTCAACCGGATCTCGCACGAGCAGATCGTCGGCATCCTCGAGGGCGACCCGGACATCGCGCTGCAGCTCGACGACGACGGCAACCTGACCCTTCAGCTCGGCCCGATCATCGACGTGGTCAAGCAGCAGCTCGTCGACGCGGGCATCGGGATCGCGGCGTCGATCCCGGCGATCAACCCGAGCATCGCGATCGCCCAGGCCGACTCCCTGAGCCAGCTCCGGACGGGCTACAAGCTCCTGAACGCGGTCGGCACCTGGTTGCCCTGGGTCGCGCTCGCGTTCCTGATCGCGGGGGTGCTGATCGCGCCGCGGCGTGCGCGCATGGCCGTCGGCGCCGGGCTGGCGCTCGTCGTCGGGATGCTGGTGCTGGCGCTCGGCCTCGCGATCGGGCGAAGTGCGCTGCTCGGCGCGCTGCCGGCGGGTACGTCGGGTCCCGCCGTCGAGGTGCTGTTCAACGACATCGTCAGGTTCATGCGGATCAGCCTGCGAGCCGTCGCGGTGGTCGGCCTGTTCGTCGCGATCATCGCGTTCCTCGCGGGCGGCTCCGCTGCCGCCCTCGCGACGCGGCGCTCGGCCGCGTCCGGTGCCGGCGCCGTCCGCTCGTGGGGTTCGGGCCGGGGCGTCGACACGGGCGCGTTCGGGCTGTGGCTGCGGGCGCGGCTGGTGCCGCTGCGCTGGGTCGTCGCCGCGATCGCGGTGCTGGTCATCGTGCTGGCGGACACGCCGACGGCTGCACTGGTCGTCACCACCGCGATCATCGCGCTCGTGGTCCTCGGCATCCTGCAGCTGCTGAGCACGCCGCCGGCGCCGGTGGAGGCAGCGCCGGTCGCGGAAGTCCACTGACGAACCAGGTACGAGCGGAGGGCGAGGGACGATGGGCGTGGTGACGCGAGGTTTCGGTGGCAGACGGCCCGATCCCGACCGGGAGCTCCCTCCGGGGCAGTTCCTGACCCAGGACTTCCCGGTGCTGTCGGCGGGTCCGACGCCGAACGTCGACGAGGCCCACTGGCAGCTGGAGATCCACGCCGAGACGGGCGAGGTGCACCGCTGGTCGTGGGAGCAGTTCCTGGCGCTGCCTGCCCAGGACGTGACCACGGACATCCACTGCGTCACGCACTGGACCAAGCTCGGCACGACGTGGCGGGGGGTCAGCCTCGACACCCTGTTCGAGGACGTCGAGACCAGCGCCGACTTCGTGATGGCCCACTCCTACGGCGGCTACACGACCAACCTGCCGCTGCAGGACCTGCTCGACGGCCAGGCATGGGTCGCGTTCGAGTTCGAGGGGGAGCCGCTCGACCCGGTGCACGGCGGCCCGGCACGGCTGCTGGTGCCGCACCTGTACTTCTGGAAGAGCGCCAAGTGGCTGCACGGCCTGGTCATGCAGGACGACGACGAACCCGGGTTCTGGGAGCGCAACGGGTACCACCTCTACGGCGATCCCTGGCTCGAGCAGCGGTACTCGTGAGCGGGTCTGCAGCCGGTTGGCACGTGGCCACCGTCGTGGCCGCGCGCCCGCTCACGCCCACGGCGCGGGGCCTGACGCTGGCCGTACCCGGCCTGCCCGCGCCGCTGCCCGGGCAGCACGTCGACCTGCGGCTCACCGCGCCCGACGGCTACACGGCGACGCGGTCCTACTCGCTGGCCGCGAGCGGGCAGGCGGAGCGCGTCGACCTGGTCGTGGACCGCGTGCCGGGCGGCGAGGTGTCGCCGTACCTCGTGGAGGAGGCCCGGCCGGGCGACGTCATGGAGGTGCGCGGTCCGCTCGGCGGCTTCTTCGTCTGGCACGAGGACGATCCGGGCCCCGTGCTTCTGGTCGCCGGCGGCTCGGGCGTGGTGCCGCTGCTCGCGATGCTGCGGGCGCGGCGGGCGTCGTCGAGCGTTGCGCCGTTCCTCGTCGTCGTCTCCGTACGTACGCCTGACGACGCGATCGCGCGGGCAGAGATCGACGAGCCGACCGTCGGTGTCGAGGTGCGGTGGGTGTTCACGCGCCGGACGCCGCCGGACTGGCCTGCTGGCCCGCACCGATTGGCGGCCGATGACCTCGTCGCACCCGGCTTTGCGCCCGAGGACCACCCCGCCGTCTTCGTGTGCGGGCCGACGGGTTTCGTCGAGCACGCCGCGGGACTGCTCACGACGATCGGGCACGCGCCGGGCCGGGTGCGCACCGAGCGATTCGGAGGTACCTCATGAGCGACGATGCGCAGAGGACCGACCGGCTCGACGGCAACGCCGTCGCCGGCGCGCTCGGGGCGGCGTACGGCATCGACGTGACGCTCGCCGTCGTGCGGTGCGTCTCGTGCGGCCACACGGACGTCGTGGCCCGGACCCGCGTGCACCTCAGCCCGATGGGGGCCGTCGTGCGGTGCGCCGCATGCGACGCCGTGCTCGTGGTGGTGGTCGAACGGCCCGACGGGACGCTCGTCTCGAGTCCCGGCGCGAGCTGGGTCCGCGGCTGAGCGTGGTCAGCCGCCCAGGCCCGCGTCGCGTGCCGCGACGATGGCCTCGGCGCGGCTCGCGAGGTGCAGCTTGTCGAGGATCGCACTGACGTTGTTGGCGACGGTCTTGGGGGACAGGAACAGCCGCGCGCCGATCTCGGGGTTGCTCAGCCCGGCGGCGACGCCGTCGAGGATCTCGCGCTCCCGCTCGCTGAGGCTCGGGAACGCCCGCTCGGGGCGGTACGGACCGGCGCGGAACCATGCCTGCAGCCGTCGCGCGAGCGCCGTACCGAACACCGCCTGACCTGCCGCCGCAGCCCGGACGGCGGCGACGATGTCCGCGCCGTCCGCGCCCTTGAGCAGGTAACCGACCGCACCCGCCCGCACGGCGGCGAACACCGTGTCATCGTCGTCGAACATCGTGAGCACCACGACCTTCGTTGCCGAGCCGGCCGAGGCGAGCTCGGCCGTGGCGTCCAGCCCCTTCAGCTCCGGCATCTGCAGGTCCATCAGCACGACGTCCGGCCGCAGGTCGAGGCAGAGGCGGACCGCCGCCCTGCCGTCGGCCGCCTCACCGACGACCGTGAGGTCGTCGCTCGCCTCCAGCACCGCGCGCAGCCCCTGGCGGACCAGGGGGTGGTCGTCGGCCAGCACGATGGTGGTCACGTCAGCACCTCCAGCGGGTAGGTAGCCCGGACGCGACCGCCGGACGGCCCCGGTCCGGCGGTGAACGTCCCGCCCAGCTCGTCGGCGCGTTCTCGCATCGACGCGAGCCCCACGCCGGGCATGCCCCAGTCGTGGCCCGTGCCGTCGTCGACGACGGTGAGCGTGAGTGCGGTGCCGACCTCGACGACGACGTCCACACGCGTCGCGCCCGCGTGCTTCACCACGTTGTGGACAGCCTCGACGGCGGTGCGCAGGGCGGCCACCTCGACGGCTGCGGGCAGGTCCAGGGCATCAGGCACGGTCGTCGTCGCCTGCAGGGTGCCGGCCACGTGGGCGACCTGCAGCTTCAACGCGCCGGCGAACCCGAGCTCGTCGAGGTTCGGTGGTCGCAGGTCGTAGACGAGGGCGCGCAAGGTGCGGATCACCTCGCCGGACGCGTCCTTGGCGGTGGCGAGGTACTCGTTGGCACGGTCGGGGTCGGCGCGCGCCGCGTCCAGGTTGAGGCCCAGGCCCGTGAGCATGGGCCCGATGCCGTCGTGCAGGTCGCGCCGCATGCGTCGACGTTCCTCCTCACGCGCCGCGATCAGGCGCTGGCGGGCGTCGAGCAGGTCCGCCGTGAGGACCTCGGTGCGCAGCGAGCCGGCGACGAGCCGTGTCGTCGACGCGAGGACAACACGGTCCTGGCTGCTGATCTGCTCGCGACCGAAACGCGGTGCGCAGACCAGCTCGCCGAGCACCTCGCCCTCGTAGTCGATCGGCCACCGCTCGACGTCGTCCTGCGCCTGCCCGACCGACGCCACGACGACCGCGCCGCGGCACACGGCGACGTACGGCAGTCGGAGCAGGTCCGAGGTGGCGTGCACGATGCCGTCGAGCGTGCCGCCGCCGCGCAGGTGGTAGCTCGCGGAGCGGCGCACGATCGAGTCGATCGCCCACAGGTCGTAGCGCAGGATCGCGACGAGCAGCGCGGCGGGCGCGACGAATGCGGACGCGGCGAGCAACCAGGGCGGCGCGTGCCCGGTGGCGGCGACGGGCCAGCCGAGCAGTGTGACGACAGCACCCCCGGCCATCCACGCCAGCTGGCGACGTTCCAGGTCCCGAGCCCGGTACCAACGCACGACGACGTTCACGCCGGCGACGCCGGTCAGCAGCACGAGCAGGGGGAGGACGACGAGCAGTGCGGAGGCGATGCTCGGCACGGGCGTGCCGTCGATGAACCGCGACGTCCCGGCGACCGCGTCGGTGCCGTTCCAGTCCTCGAGGAGGCCGGCGCAGGCCCCCACGACGACGCCCCAGCGGATCACACGGTCGAGGAGGACCCACGTGCGGCCTGCCGGAGCACCTGTCGGGAAACGGCAGAAGACAAGCCCGAGCAGGACGTCGGGGACCCATTGTATCCCTGCCAGAGAGTAGGCCCACAGCAGCGCCGAGCTGCCGTGCCCGTCATCGAACGCGACCGCGGCCGGCACGCCGACCCCGAGGTAGACGACCTCGACCACGGCGCCGGTCGCGAAGATCCACCCGAACGACAGATCGGGCCTTCGCACGAGCAGGATCGATGCCGTCAGCCCCCAGGCGACGAGCTCGGCCGTGCGCTCCGGTATCTGCGCGTCTGGGCCGAGGTCGTCGCGGACCTGCATCCCGATCGCGGCAGCAGCGACGACCGCGGTCAGCACGAGCAGGGCGAACGCGATCACGTCCGCGCGCCTGATCAGGGCTGACCTCACGTTCGAAGTCTGGCCCACCGAGTGCCGCCATGGGGTCGACGCGGGTCCCGAGTTCCCGGGAACCGTTCCTGCAGCGGCGGGATCGCGGCGTGAGCCCGTGCCCTGTGGCCGGGATCGAGCCGGGGGCCACGGTGGGGCTACCTCGAACCGAAGGAGATCATGATGGCTTCCCTGACGAACACGCCCACCGGGCACCTGGCGCCCGAGCCCACCACGGTCCACGACGCCCGCCGGTTCTGGCGGCTGCTCCTGGCCGTCGTCGTCCCGATCCCGTGGCTGGCCAAGGGCATCCAGTACGTCGTCGACGGACGCAGCTTCGACCACGCCGCCGACCAGATCAGCTACGACGCCGCGCACGGCGCCTACCAGTACCTGCAGTGGCTCGACGCGCTGTTCGTCGTCCTGGTCGTGCCGTCGGTTCTGGCGATGGTGTTGATCTCCCGGCGCGGGGCGCCGCGCCTCGCGACCGCGGCGACCGTCCTGATGGCGGGCGGCTTCCTCCTCGCGTTGACGCTGAACAACGCTGGTGGCGGTGACTGGTCGGCATGGGCGGCGGCGCAGAAGGGGATGGATCCCGCCACCACGGGCGCGACGCTCGACGCGCTGGTGGATCCTCGTCAGCCCGTCGGGATCCTCGGCTTCCTCGTGGCGATCGTCGTCGGGTCGATCCTGATCGGACTCGCACTCTGGAAGAGCGCCGCGGTGCCGCTCTGGGCCGCGTTGTGCATCGCGCTCGGCGGTGCGACGCACATCTTCCTGACGTTCGACCACGTGGTGCATGGCGCGGGTCTGGTGGTCCTCGCCGCGGGCTGCGTCGGCGTCAGCCGTGCGCTGGTCCAGCTGCCCGACGACGAGTTCGACCTGCGCCCGTTCACCGAGCGGACGAGCTGAGTCGACGACGAGAACGAACACCCCCGCCGCCCTGAGGGCGACGGCCGGCCGGACAAGGCCGACACGGACAACGATGGCCTCCCGGACCCGGTCTGGCCGCGCCTGACGTCATGTGCGGCCTGGGCGGTAACGACACCATCAACGGCGGCAACGGCGACGACGTCATCGACGGTGGAGCCGGCAACGACACGATCGCGGGCGGGATGGTCGCCGCGGCCGCGCTCGTCGCCAAGAAGCTCGAGGCTCCTGAGCTGGGCAGGGGAGCGGCGAACACCTTGAGCCAGAGGGTCGGCACCGCCCCCACGATGGACCCGGCAGCAATCGGCCGGATCGCGGCCGTTGTCGCAGTCTCGACGACCCTGTACCGCGAGTCGCAGGTCAGCTCCGACGCCGAGCGGCGCGACCGGGTGACCCGCGCAGTGCGGGCGTGCTCGCAGACGGCCGTGCTCTTGATCCTTCCGGACCGAGGCGCCGCTCACCCGTGCAGGTTAACCCGATCTTCCTTCCGGGGGAGACCGACGCCGGCGGCGCAGCGCGCAATGACGCTGCGGCCATCGCTGCAGACCCGAGCAAGCTGCTGCTCCAGTACGCGCCTGCTGCCGAGCGGCTCCCTGTCGTCCAGGCCGCACTGATCGCTGATGGGAAGCCGTCGAGCAACCCGCGCCAGTGGTACCAGCAGTACGACCCGTGCAAGACGTACTCGGCTCCGTACGCCTGCGATGAATATCCATTCTTCGCATCGACGCGTTCGGGGCCGCCGGTTGGCGGGGCCGGGTCGCGGCTGGCCGTGGTGCTCGGCTCGGAGAACACGGCCGAGGGGAACGCCTACTCGGCGTTCACCAGGTCGTGCCCTCCGGTGAGCTCGACACCGCGCAAGCCGTTCCTGGTGGTTCCGCTGGTGGGGCCCGCAGCCGCTCCGACAGACTGGGTTTGCCCCCGATGAGCGGGGCAACGGCTTCAGATGGGACAGCGTTGAGTAACGAAGCAGACCGGTTCAGTGCCGCCTCGGAGCAGTTCGAGGCGGCACTGGCCGCCCGCAACCACCCACTGGGCCGGTTTTTGCGCCCGGGGCTGTCCGTCGAGCGGATCGAGTCGCTGATGGCCACAACCCACCGGGGCACGCCACCGGCCGGCGCGAGCGGGCCGCCGCTGCGGCTGCCTGAGGCGGCCGCGCGGTTGTGGTCGTGGCACGACGGGGTCGACACCACGGACCTGACCCGCGTCCCGGGCAGTGAGCAGCTACCCGGAGGCCTGGTGTTCCTGCCGCTCGAGCTGGCCGTGCAGAACTACCAGGCCTCCGTGGCGGACTTTCCGTGGACAGACCTGGACGACATGTCACCGGACTGGTTCCCCATCGCCACGATGGGGCACGGTGACCAGCTGCTTGTCGACTGCGCCGGCACAGCGCAGGGCCAGCTCATCTACCGGAAGCTGGGGGACTACAACACCCAGGAGGACTTCGAGCGGGAGAACCTGCCATCGATCGCTCACGCGTTCGAGGCGTGGACGAGACTGCTGGTCAGCGGGGACTGGGCCTTGGACGGCGGCACGTGGACGTACACCCGAGAGTGGCAGCCTGAGCTGCCCAGCTGGTACTGACCGACTGATCTCGGTGGATGCTCCCGCGCTCGCAGCCGAGCTCATCGCATCCGGTGCGCCGGGAAGTTCCGCAGGAAGGGGCGTCGAGCGCGGCACCTGACGCGGTTCAGCAGTAGCTCGAGACGTGGGTGTCGGGCTCCCGCCACACCGTCGTCAAGCTCGGAACGACGATGCTGACCAGTTCGGCAGGGGCGGCCGGGATGTACTTTGCGCTCCCCACTACTCGGATGCCGACTCGGTCGGCGGGGACGCGTGCCAAGCGTTCTGCCGGTGAGCCGGAAAGCAGGCGGGAAGTCGGGTCGGCCCAGCAGGGCTCGCGTGGCGCGGGTGCCCTGGCGCAAGGCCACGGCGATGTGCTCGACCGCCCAGATCGGGTCGGCCTGGTCGACCGGGAGAAGTGGTGTGCGTCCGCTGTGCATGACGCGGAACGTCCCCACTCGCCGCGGGGGGCGCACTCCCCGCATGGAACTTGTGGCAAAACGTGTGGCACCCCCGCCGCACGGAGGCGACGGGGGTGCCGTTACTGCAGGTCACCGCCTCACGGGAGCAGCCGTGAGGCGGGACGATCACACGTCGTAGTAGAGCTCGAACTCGTGCGGGTGCGGCCGCAGGCGAATCGGGTCCACCTCGGCGGAGCGCTTGTAGTCGATCCACGTCTCGATCAGGTCGGGCGTGAAGACGTTGCCCGCCGTGAGGAAGTCGTGGTCGGCCTCGAGACGGTCCAGGACCTCGCCCAGCGAGCCCGGGACCTGCTGGATGAGCGCGTGCTCCTCCGGGGGCAGCTCGTACAGGTCCTTGTCGACCGGCTCCGGCGGCTCGATGCGGTTCTGGATGCCGTCGATGCCGGCCATCAGCATGGCCGCGAACGCCAGGTACGGGTTCGACGACGGGTCCGGCACTCGGAACTCGATGCGCTTGGCCTTCGGGTTGGAACCGGTGACCGGGATGCGGATGCACGCGGAGCGGTTACGGGCCGAGTAGACCAGGTTGACCGGGGCCTCGAAGCCGGGGACCAGGCGGTGGTAGGAGTTCACCGTCGGGTTGGTGAAGGCCAGCAGCGAGGGCGCGTGCTTGAGCAGGCCGCCGATGTACCAGCGGGCCGTGTCGGACAGGCCGCCGTAGCCCTTCTCGTCGAAGAACAGCGGCTCGCCGTCCTTCCACAGGGACTGGTGCACGTGCATGCCCGAGCCGTTGTCGCCGAACAGCGGCTTCGGCATGAAGGTGGCCGACTTGCCGTTGTTGTGGGCCACGTTCTTCACGACGTACTTGAAGAGCATGACCTTGTCGCCGGAGATCGCCAGCTTGTCGAAGCGGTAGTTGATCTCCTGCTGGCCGGCGGTGCCGACCTCGTGGTGCGCGCGCTCGACGCCCAGGCCCAGCGCGTCCAGCTGCAGGCTGATCTCGTCGCGGATGTCGGCGAAGCCGTCGACCGGCGGGACGGGGAAGTAGCCACCCTTGTAGGGGATCTTGTGGCCGAGGTTGCCACCCTCCTCCTCGCGGCCGGTGTTCCAGGCCGCCTCGAAGGAGTCGATCTTGTAGAAGGACTCGTTCTGCGCCGTCTTGAAGCGCACGTCGTCGAAGATGTAGAACTCGGCCTCGGGCGCGAAGAACGCGGTGTCCGCGATGCCGGTCGAGCGCAGGTACGCCTCGGCCTTGGCGGCGACCTGACGCGGGTCGCGGCTGTAGGGCTCGTCGGTGTACGGGTCGACGATGTGCATGTTGATGTTCAGCGTCTTCTCGACGCGGAACGGGTCGATGTAGGCCGACGTCACGTCCGGGATGAGCTTCATGTCGGACTCGTGGATGGCCTGGAAGCCGCGGATCGACGAACCGTCGAACATCTGGCCGTCGGTGAAGAACGCCTCGTCGACGGACGCTGCGGGCACGTTGAAGTGCTGCATCGTGCCGGGCAGGTCGCAGAACCGCACGTCGACGAACTTGACGTCCTCGCTCGCGATGAACGCCAGGACTTCCTCTGGCTTCTTGAACATCCGCTGCTCCTCGGTTGGTGGCGCCCGTGCGTCGGGCAGGGCTGACGTTACGAGCGCGCCGTTTCTCTGTGGTGTACCAAATGTTTCCGCCGCGTTACGCCGAAGGCTCGGGTGTAACGATCCGTGGTCGAACCGGACAGGCGTCCGGACCCAGGTACGGCACCTACCCTGGTCGATATGACGTCGCGCGACAACATGGGTTCCTGGCTCGAGGGTGGACCGACCGGTCCGGACCAGTCCGGGCGTCGCCTGGGCCTGCCCGAGGACGGCCCCGGCTCGCGGGCGGATCTGGGGCGGCGCGTCGGTGCGCTCGCCATCGACTGGGTCGCCTGCCTGGCGATCTCGGCGGCGTTCTTCCCGACGAGCACCGGCGCATGGCTGACGCGCGGGAGCTCGGGCGCGACGCTCCTGATCTTCGCGATCGAGAACCTGCTGCTGATCGGTTCGCTGGGCTTCAGCTTCGGGCATCGCCTTGTGGGACTGCGGGTCCGGCGGATGCTCATCGCGACCGAGGGGGGAGCGGCGGAGCCCGACGACGGCCGCGCACCCGGCTTCGGGCGCGCGCTGATCCGCACGGTCCTGCTCTGCCTGGTCGTCCCGGCCGTCGTGTGGGACTCGGACGGCCGCGGCCTGCACGACCGGCTCGCTGGGACCGCGATCGTCCGCCGCTGAGCCCGTCGGGGATCCGTCGGCGTCAGCGCCCGCGCATGCCCTTGCGGTCGGGGCGTGCCCGCATCGGGTCGACGCCCTTCGGGACGGGCAGACGGACGCCACCGAGGGCGGTGAGGCGCTTGCTGACCTCGGCGACCTCCTGCTTGGTCAGCTTCGGCTTGAGCTTCTGCACGGCGCGGGGCAGGCTGCGCAGCGCGACCTGGCCCTCCTCGTTGCCGCACTGGATGATTGTGATCGGTGCACCGGAGATGACGCGGGCGGTGCGCTTGCGCTCGGCATCGAGCAGGCGCCCGACGCGGTTGGCCGGTCCCTCGCTCACCAGGACGACGCCGGCACGGCCGAGGCCGCGGAAGACCATGTCCTGTGTGCGCGGGTCCACGGCCACGGGCTCCTCGGCGAACGTCCAGCCGCGGCGGATGGTGCCGAGCGCCGCACGCGACGCACCCGGCTGCCCCTCGATGCTCGCGTACGCCGAGCTTTCGGCGCGGCGGGCCAGCAGGAACATCCCGACGAGCACCGCGAACGGGATGCTGAGCAGCGCCATGTAGACGGTGTGCCCGATGATCAGGCCGACGACGACGCCGAGCACGATCACGCCGAGGAACGAACCCAGGACGATCCACGTCACCGCCGGGTCGTTCTTGCGCGTCATCTGGTACGCCTGCCAGATCTGCGTGTACCAGCGGGTCTTCTTCACCTTGGGCGCATCGGCGGCAGAGTTGTCACGGGCCATGGTCAGTGAGTCTACCGAGCGCCCGAACCGGCGCGGACCGCGTCCGCTCAGGGCGCAGCCGTCCGGGACGTGTCAGCGCGCGAGCAGGCTCGCGGCCTCCTGGCGTGCGGTCGTCGGCTCGCCCAGGTGGGCCAGCGCGTCGGGGATCGGCAGGCCGCGGCGGCGCATCGCCTGGCCCCACAGGCGTCCGGCGCGGTACGACGAGCGCACGAGGGGCCCCGACATCACGCCGAGGAACCCGAGGCGCGTGGCCTCCTCCGACAGCTCGACGAACTCCTCCGGGCGGACCCAGCGGTCCACCGGGTGGTGGCGCAGCGACGGGCGCAGGTACTGCGTGATCGTGATGAGGTCGCAACCGGCCTCGTGCAGCTGGGCGAGCGCCTCGACGATCTCCTCGGTCGTCTCGCCCATGCCCAGGATCAGGTTGGACTTGGTCACCAGCCCGGCCTCGCGGGCGCGAGTGATGACGGACAGCGACCGCTCGTAGCGGAACCCGGGGCGGATCTGCTTGAAGATGCGGGGGACCGTCTCGAGGTTGTGGGCCAGCACCTCGGGCCGCGACGAGTTCACCTCGTCGAGCAGCTCGGGAAGCGCGTTGAAGTCGGGGATCAGCAGCTCGACGCCCGTGCCGGGGTTGACCGCGTGGATCTGGCGCACGGTCTCGGCGTACAGCCACGCACCGCCGTCGGCCAGGTCGTCGCGCGCCACGCCCGTGACCGTCGCGTACTTCAGGCCCATGGCCTGCACGGACGCGGCCACGCGGCGGGGTTCGTCGGCGTCGAAGTCCGCGGGCTTGCCCGTGTCGATCTGGCAGAAGTCGCAGCGTCGCGTGCACTGGTCGCCGCCGATGAGGAACGTGGCCTCGCGGTCCTCCCAGCACTCGAAGATGTTGGGGCAGCCGGCCTCCTCGCACACCGTGTGCAGGCCCTCGCGCTTCACCAGGCCCTTGAGCTCCGAGTACTCGGGCCCCATGGTGGCGCGGGTGCGGATCCACTCGGGCTTCTTCTCGATGGGCGTCGCGGCGTTGCGGGCCTCGACGCGGAGCAGCCTGCGTCCGTCGGGTGCGGTGGTCACGTCGTTCACCCTAGACCGCCTCGCCGGAGTTGGGACTGCGGCGAGGTGGACGTCACACGGGACCTGGGTCCCACGCGGACCGGTCCGGGTCGGGAGAAGGCTGGGGGAACGACGACACGTCGTGAACGTCCGGATCGGAGGGGTCGTCATGCGGGTGCTGGTGAGCGTGGCGTCGCGCCACGGCGCGACGGCCGAGATGGGCGAGGAGATCGCGCTCGAGCTGGCGCGGGCGGGGCACGACGTGCACGTGGTCGAGCCCGACGAGGTCGAGGGCGTGACCGACTACGACGCGGTGGTGCTCGGCTCCGCCGTGTACGCCGGGCGTCTGGCCGTCGCGCTGCGGGCGCTCGTCGAGCGGTTCGGCGGACAGCTGCGGGCGCGGCCCGTGTGGCTGTTCTGGTCCGGGCCCGTGGGTGACCCGCCGCTGCCGATCACACCGCCCGACGACGTCCACGTCATCGCCGACGCCGTCGGCGCGCTCGAGCCCCGGTGCTTCGTCGGCCGCATCGACCCCGGCGTCCTCGACCTGAGCGAGCGTGCGCTCGTCGCGCTCACGCAGGCCCCCGCGGGCGACTTCCGCGACCTCGACGCCGTGCGCGCGTGGGCGCGGACCGTCGCCGAGAACCTCACGGCGCAGCCCGTCTGAGGTCCTCCAGACGCGTGACGGACCCGGACTCGGCGACGAGGGCGGTGGCCGGGTTCGTCACGCCACCCCGTCGTCGGCTTCTCAGCCGGCGACCGGGGCCTCGACGTCCGGCCGCGTCGCGGCGAGCAGCGGTGCCAGGGCGTCGACGAGGTGCACGCGCACCAGCGGCACCACCTCGGCGATCGTGACCCGGCGGCCGGTCTCGAGCGTCAGCGACGTGACGTCCGCGTCCGCGATCCCGCACGGGACGATCCGCGTGAAGGCGTCCAGGTCCGGCTCGCAGTTGAGCGCGAAGCCGTGCATGGTCACGCCGCGGCTGACACGCACACCGATGGCGGCGACCTTGCGCTCGCGGCGCCCCGTGGCCGGGTCCGCGGCGAACCAGACACCGCTGCGCCCGTCGACGCGGACGGCGGTCAGGCCGAGATCGGCGCAGGTGCGGATCAGAGCCTCCTCGAGGGCGCGGACGTAGCGCACGACGTCGAGCGGTTCGCCCAGCCGGACGATGGGGTAGCCGACCAGCTGGCCGGGACCGTGCCACGTGATGCGACCACCACGGTCGACGTCCACCACCGGGGTGCCGTCGACGGGGCGGTCCCACCGGGCGGTGCGGCGACCGGCCGTGTAGACGTCCTCGTGCTCGCACAGCAGGACGGTGTCGGGTGCGTCGCCCGCGACGACCGCGGCGTGGACCTCGCGCTGCAGCTGCCAGGTCGGCTCGTAGGGCAGCCGCCGCGTCCCCAGGTCCAGCTCGTCGAACCTCATGGCGAGCAGGCTAACCCCGCGCGTGCGACCTGCGAGAGCGCGCGCCGTCCCGCAGGATGTCTGCATGCCCCGATCACGTCGCGCCGCGGTCACCCGCGCCCTCGTCCTCGTCGCCGTCATCGCCGTCTGGCTCGTGTTCGGGTCGATCGGGGGGCAGGCCCAGGGCAAGCTCTCCGAGGTCCAGACCAACGACGCGGCCGCGTTCCTGCCCTCGACGGCAGAGTCGACGCGGGCCGCGGAGGCGAGCCGCGCCTTCGTCGAGCAGGAGACGCTGCCGGCGCTCGTCGTGCTCACGGCCGCGGACGGGACGGCGATCACGGCCGAGCAGACGGCCGCGGTGCAGGAGTTCGCGGCAGGCGTGCCGGACCGTGCGGTGCCCGGCGGCGGGACGTGGTCCGAGTACCTGGTGGGCCAGCCCGCCGTGGTGCCGTCGCAGGACGGCGCGGCTTTGCTTGTCGCGTTCTCGCTGGACGCCGACGCGGCCGAACAGCTGCTGCCCGACGGCGACGGCGTCACCGACGCGTTCGTCGTCGACCTGCGGGCGGGTCTCGAGGACGACCTGGGGGCCACGGCGACGACGTCGGGGGACCTGGGCCTGCATGCCTGGGTGACCGGGCCCGCGGGCTTCGTGGCGGACCTCGTGACGGCGTTCGGTGGGATCGACGGTGTGCTGCTGCTGGTCGCGCTCGGGGCGGTGCTGCTGATCCTGGTGCTGGTGTACCGGTCGCCGCTGATCCCGCTCGTCGTGATCCTGACAGCGGTCTTCGCGCTGTGCCTGGCCGGGCTCGTCGTCTACCACCTGGCCGACGACGGCACCATCACGCTCAACGGTCAGGCGCAGGGGATCCTCTCGATCCTGGTGGTGGGCGCGAGCGTCGACTACGCGCTGCTCCTCGTCGCGCGCTACCGCGAGGAGCTGCGGTCCGTCGACGATCCCTTCACGGCGATGCGGCGCGCGTGGCGGGCCTGCGTCGAACCGATCGCGGCCAGCGCCGGCACGGTGATCGCGGGCGTGCTGTGCCTGCTCCTGTCCGAGCTCGGCTCCAACCGCGGTCTGGGGCCCGTCGCCGCGATCGGGATCGCGTCCGCGCTGCTCGCCGCGCTGACGCTGCTGCCCGCCCTGCTCCTCGTCGGGGGCCGGGGGTCGCGCGTGCTGTTCTGGCCGCGGGCGCCGCGACCGTCGGCGCGCGACGCGGACGGTCGGGGTGCGCCCGACCCGGCGCAGGGCACCGGCCTGTGGGCGCGGCTCGCGCGCTTCGTCGGCGCGCACGCACGCGTCGTGTGGATCGTCACGGCACTGCTGCTCGCGGTGGGGGCCGCGTTCCTGCCCACGCTGCGGGCGTCGGGCACCAGCCAGGCGGACGTCTTCCGCACCGACGTCGACGCGGTCAGCGGTCAGGAGGTCCTCGCCGAGCACTTCCCGGCGGGGTCGGTGCAGCCGGCGACGATCATCGTCGACCAGGACCAGGCTGACGCGGTCTCGCAGGCGGCCCAGGGCGTCGACGGCGTCGAGTCGGTCGCGCCGTACGCGGGGGCATCGGCCGGCGCCGGCGAGCCCGACGAGGGCGGCGAGCCCGTCGTCGTCGACGGCCGGGTGCGGCTCGACGTGGTGACCACCGCCCCGTCGGACTCCCAGGAGGCCGTCGCCACGGTCGCCGACCTGCGCACCGCCGTGCACCAGGTCGACCCCGACGCGCTGGTGGGTGGTGCCGCGGCCGAGCAGCTGGACACGCAGCAGGCCGGCGAGCGGGACATCCGGGTCATCGTGCCGGTGGTGCTGCTGGTCATCGGCCTCATCCTCATGGTCCTGCTGCGGTCGATCGCCGCGGCGGTGCTGCTGCTCGTCGCGAACGTGCTCTCGTTCGCGGCGGCCCTGGGTGTCTCCGCGGTCGTCTTCAACCACGTCCTCGACTACCCGGGCGCGGACCCGACGGTCCCGCTGTTCGCATTCGTCTTCCTCGTGGCGCTCGGGGTGGACTACTCGATCTTCCTCATGACGCGCGTCCGGGAGGAGTCGGTGGCCTCCGGCACCCGGCTCGGTGTGGTGCGCGGGCTGGCCGTGACGGGCGGTGTGATCACGTCGGCGGGCGTGGTGCTCGCGACGACGTTCGCGGCCCTCGGCATCATCCCGCTGCTGTTCCTCGCGCAGATCGCGTTCATCGTCGCCTTCGGCGTGCTGCTCGACACGCTCGTCGTGCGCAGCCTGCTGGTGCCCGCGCTCGTCCACGACCTGGACCGGCGCACGTGGTGGCCCAGCGCGCTGAGCCGGCGGGCCAGGTCGTCGGCCTGACGTCGCGCGGCGTCAGACCGACGCCGCGACCTCCTCGAGCGCCTCGCGGAAGGCGGCGACGGCGGGGGAGCCGAGCCCGGCCGTGCGCTGCGCGGTGAAGACCGTGCGGTGAGGCGCCCCCGCGAGCTCGACGAGCCGACAGGTCGTGTCCCGTCCGACCCAGAGCAGGTCGGGCAGGAACGCGACCGCGTTCCCGGACTCGACCAGCCGGATCTGCGCCTGGAGGTCGGCGGTCTCGTAGCGGACGTCCGGCTCGAAACCGGCGGTGCGGCACGCCTGCTCCGCGAAGTGCCGGGTGGCGGTCCCGCGCGGTTCCATGACCCACGGCATGTCCCGCGCGCCGAGCAGGTCGGTCGAGGTGAGCGGGACCGCGATGCCGGCGGGCGGCAGTGCGAGCCGGATCTCGTCGCGCGTGAGCTCGCGTCGGTCGAGGTCGGGGAGCCACGCGGCCGTGTGGGACGGGTACTGCTCGGCGACGACGATGTCGAACTCGCGCGCCCAGGTGTCGTGCAGCGCCTCCTCGGGCTCACGCTGCACCATCTCGACGCGAACCTCGGGGAATCGCTCCGACATGATGCGCAGCGCCTGAGGCATGAGGGCGAGCGCGGCCGACTGGAACACCGCCACCCGGACGCGTCCCCGCACCTCCGTGAGAGACGCGGCCAGCGTCGCCTCGGCCCGCTCGATCGTGTCGAGCAGCTCGGAGGTCGCTTCGACCAGCACCTCGGCCTGCGGGGTGAGGCGGACCCCACGGCCCGACTTGCGGAGCAGCTTCACACCCGCCTCCTTCTCGAGCAGGCTGAGCTGCTGCGAGACGGCCGACGGACTGTGGTTCAGCGCCTGTGCGACCGCGGCGAGCGTGCCGCGGATCGAGAGCTCACGCAGGAGCACGAGGCGATGCAGGTCGAGCACGAGGCCTCCCGATGTGCGTGTGCCATGTCGTCCTCATGTGTACAGCACCCCGGCTGGACCCGCGCCCAGCGCCTAGGGTGGTGCGCATGCGGGTCGGGTTGATCGGGTACGGCGGGGCAGGACGAGGCATCCACGCGCGGCTCGTGCGCGCGGCGGGACAGCAGGTGACGCACGTCGTCACGCGCAGCCGTGGTGAGCAGGTGCGGGGTGACTGGCCGGACGCCGTCGTCGTGCCGGACGTGGAGGCGCTGCTGGCGCACGCGGACCGGCTGGACCTCGTCGTCGTCGCAAGCCCCACCGGCGACCACGTCGAGCACGCGCTCGCCGCGCTCGCGTCGGGTGTGCACGTGCTCGTCGACAAGCCGCTCGCGACCACCACGGCCGACGCGGAGCGGGTGGCGGCCGCCGGGGACGGTCGTCTCACCGTGTTCCAGAACCGGCGCTGGGACCCCGAGCAGCTCGCGCTCGCCGGACTGCTGCGGGACGGTTCGCTGGGAACCGTTCACCGGTTCGAGCGGCGGTGGGAGAGGTACCGGCCGCAGCCGCAGGACCGGTGGAAGGAGAACGACGTCGAGGCGGGCGGGCTCCTCCTCGATCTCGGCGCGCACCTCGTGGACTCGGCGGTGCAGCTCTTCGGCCCCGCGACCAGCGTGTACGCGGAGCTCCGCGCCCTGACGACGCCCGCATTCGACGACGTCTTCCTCGCACTGACCCACGCGGGCGGAGTGATCAGCCACCTGCAGGCCGGCGGGCTCGTCGGCGCACCCGGGCCCCGCACGCGCGTCCTCGGCTCGGGCGGCGCCTACCTGGTCACCAGCTACGAGGGCGAGCCGACGCCCTTCGCGGCGTTCGACGACGCGTACGCCGAGACGCGGCGGCCGGGCGAGCCCGAGCACGAAGGCTGGCTGGTGCAGGGCAGCGACCGCCGCCCGGTCCCGGCACCGTCCGGCGGGCACGGGGACATCTATCCCGCGGTGGCCGCGTGGGTGCGCGGCGACGGACCGGTGCCCGTCGACCCGGCGGACGCCGTCGCCACGGCGCGGGTCCTCGACCTCGCGCGGCTCTCGTCGGAGCGTGGGCAGGTCGTCACCGCCGGTTGAGGTGGGGGCCTGTGGATGACGGCCGACGCGTCGTGCACCAGCGCGCTTGCATGGGCGCATGGACCCCGCACTGGTGCCGTTGGACGTCACGGAGGCGCTCGCCGAGCTCGGTATGCGGGCGGTCGCGCCTGCCGGGCCCGAGGGCACCGGGTGGCTGGCGGTCGCTGACGACCGAACCGACCGCTACGTCGAGCTGCACGTGGTGCCCGTGCCGTTCGATGACGAGCTGGCTCGCCGCCTCGACCTCCTACGGGCCCTGCACCACCCGCACCTGAGCGAGCTCCTCGACGCCCGTGAGCTGTCCGCCGGCCGGCTCGCACTGCTCGTCGAGCACGTTCCCGGTCTCACGCTCGACGAGCTGACCGGGGCGCGGGCACCTCTGAGCGACGGGGAGGGGGTCACGCTCGTCGTCCCGATCCTGCAGGCCCTCGCGGCGCTGCACGGAGCCGGCCTCGTGCACGGGCCCGTCACGGCGTCGACCGTCGTCGTGCGGCCCGACGGCCGGCCCGTGCTCACCGACCTGCGGGGCGCGGTGCTCGGGTCGGGGTCGGTCGACGGCGACGTGCGGCGATGGCTGGCCACGGTCGTCGGCCGTCTGCCCGGCGCCGACCTCGACGCACTGCTCCCGGTGCCGCGCGACCCCACGTTGCGCGAGGTGCTCGAGCCCGCGCTGCGCGACGACCTCGACCTCGACACGCTCGTCCGGTCGTGCTTCGCGGCCGCCGAGCCGGAGGGCCTGCGGCTTCCCGACCCGGCCGTGCTGGCTGCGGGCGAGCTGACCCGGCAGGGTGCTCGGCGCGGTGAGCCCCCGGCGCGTCGGGCCGACCGTGCGCCGGTGCGGGCGATGCGTGCCGGCAGAGCACCACGACCCCGCAGGGAGCGCAGTGACCGCGGCGGCCCGGACCGGTGGACGCTGGGCCCGCGTGCTCGGGCGTGGTTGATCGGCGCGACCGTCCTGTCCCTCCTCGTCACGGGCGCCGCGCTGGTGATCGGCGCTCTCGGTGGCGATCGTGGGGGAGACCGCGTCGCGACGAGGCCCGACGCGGTCCGGGCTGCGGTCGATCTCAGCCGGGCTCGGGGATCGGTGCTCGCGGCGGGCGACGCGGACGCGCTCGGTTCGGTGGAGGTGCCCGACGGGCCGGCGCATGCCGCCGACGCGGCGTTGGTCGCGTCGTGGGACGGGGCCCGCATGGAGGGCCTCGCGGTCGAGGTGCGGTCCGCGACGCGCGCGGAGCCCGCCGGGACGGACGACGCGCCCCGGGTCGCGGTGACCTCCGCGGCGGGCAGCTACGTCCGGGTCGACCCGGACGGGGGTCGCACGCGAGTGGCTGCGGCTCGCGAGCGCGCCGTGGTGCTGGAGCTGAGGTGGACCGACGACGGGTGGCGGGTGTGGGCCGTCAGCCCGTCGTGACCGCCCACGCGGCGGCGTCGTCGAGGTCGGCGAGCTCCGGCTCGAAGCCCGACGCGACCAGAGCCGTCGGTATCGCACGGACCGAGCCGAGCACCTCGGAGGAGAAGTCGCCCAGCGCGAGTCGCAGCGCGAAGGCGGGGACCGGGACGCGAGCAGGCCGGTGCATCGCGCGGGCCAGCGCCTCGATCACCTCGATGCTGCGGCGTGGCTCGGTCACCAGGTTGACCGGCCCGTGCACGTCGGCGGACAGCAGGTGCTCGATCGCGCGCGCCTCGTCGAGCAGGCTGATCCACGGCCAGTACTGCTCGCCGGAGCCGAGCCTGCCGGCCAGGCCGAGCCGCATGATCGGGAGCAGCGGGCCGAGCGCGCCCCCGCCAGGGCCGAGCACGATGCCGGTCCGCAGGTTCACGACCCGCACGTCCGCGTCCCTCGCCGACGCCGTCGCGGACTCCCACTCGCGCACCACGTGCGCGAAGAACGTCGAGCCCAGCGGCTCAGCCTCCGTCAGCACGTCCTCGCCTCGCGGCCCATAGGCGCCGATGCCCGATGCCTGCAGCAGCACACGCGGCCCGTCGTCCATGCGTGCGAGCGTGTGGGAGAGAAGGCTCGCTGAGCGGACGCGCGACGAGAGGACGAGCCGCTTGCGGGCCGTGGTCAGAGGCCGGCCGGCCGGGTTCACGCCCGCCAGGTCGACCACCGCGTCGACACCGTTCAGCGCCGCCGGGTCCAGCTCGCCCGCGTCCGGGTCCCAGAAGATCTCGTCGGCCGACGCGGGTGCGCGACGCACCAGGCGACGGACCTCGTGCCCCCGGTCCTGCAGCAGCGGCACCAGCGCACCACCGATGAACCCGTGCGAACCTCCGACGACCACGCGCATCCGGTCACCCTATGCGCGCCGGACGCACGACGCCCCCGGACCGCCGAAGCGAGCCGGGGGCGTCGTGGTGAGCCTGCTCAGAGGCCGATCTCGGCCTCGAACGCGCCCTCCTCGAGACGGGCCTTGAGAGCCGAGAGGTAGCGCGACGCGTCGGCGCCGTCGACCAGGCGGTGGTCGTACGACAGCGACAGGTAGCACATCGAGCGGATGGCGATGACCTCGCCGCCGTCGCCGTCGGAGATGACGACGGGCCGCTTGACGATCGCGCCCGTGCCCAGGATCGCGGACGTGCCGCCGGGGACGATGGGCGTGTCGATGATCGCGCCGCCCGAGCCGGTGTTCGTCACCGTGAAGGTGGCCCCGCTCAGCTCGTCGGGCGTGACCTTGTTCTCCCGCGTGCGGCCGGCGAGGTCGACGATCTTGCGCGAGATGCCGGCCAGGTTCAGGTCACCCGCGTCGCGGATGACCGGGACCAGCAGGCCACGCTCGGTGTCGACGGCGATGCCGACGTTCTCCTCGCCGTGGTACGTGATCTGGTTGCCCTCGAGCACCCCGTTGATCTTCGGGTACGCCTTGAGGCCCTCGATCGCGGCGAGCACGAAGAACGGCAGGAACGTGAGGTTGACGCCCTCACGAGCCTTGAAGTCGTTCTTCGCGCGGGCGCGCAGGCGGGCGATCTTGGTGACGTCCACCTCGATGACCGTGGTGAGCTGCGCCTGCGAGTGCAGGGCGTCGACCATGCGCTCGGCGATGATCTGGCGCAGACGGCTGGCCTTCTCCGTGGTGCCGCGCAGCGGCGAGACCGACGGGACCGTGGCGGCCTTGGCGGGCGACGGAGCGGTCGCCGCAGGGGCGGCCTGAGCGGCCTTGGCCGCCTCCTCCGCCTTCGCGGCCGCCTCGAGGACGTCCTCCTTGCGGATGCGACCGCCGACGCCCGTCCCGGTGAGGGTCGAGACGTCGACGCCCTTGTCCGCGGCCAGCTTGCGCACGAGCGGCGTCAGGTACGAGCCCGAGGCGGCAGGCGCCGCAGGAGCGGCGGGAGCTGCGACTGGCGCGGGCTGCGGGGTGGCCGGGACGGGTGCGGGAGCGGACTTCGCCGTCTCCTGCTCCGCGGCGGGCTCGGGCGCGCTCTGCGGCTCGGGCTTCGCCTCGGGCTTCTCCTCGGCCGCCGGTGCCTCGGGCTCCGCGGCGGGCTCGGGAGCGGACGGCTGATCGGCTGCCGGGGCGTCGCCCGAGCCGATGACGGCCAGAGGGGCGCCGACCTCGACGGTCTCGTCCTCCTGGACCAGGATCTCGGTGAGCGTGCCGGCGAACGGCGACGGGATCTCGGTGTCGACCTTGTCGGTCGAGATCTCGAGCAGTGGCTCGTCGACCTCGACGCTGTCGCCGACCGACTTGAGCCAGCGCGTGACGGTGCCCTCGGTCACGGACTCGCCCAGCGCGGGGAGCGTGACCTTCTCGCCTGCACCGGCCCCGCCGGAGCTGCCCGACGACGCGGCGGCTGCCGGCTCGGACTCCTCGTGCTGCTCAGGTGCCTGCTCGGCCGGGGCGGCCTCGGCGGCCGGCTCCTCGGCGGGGGCCTGCTCCGCGGGTGCCTCCTGCGCAGCGGACTCCTGTGCGGGGGCCTCGTCGGACGACGAGTCGTCGCCGGACACGCCGTCGCCCGAGCCGATCACGGCCAGGGTGGCGCCGACCTCGACGGTCTCGTCCTCCTCGACCAGGATCTTCTCGAGCACGCCGGCGAACGGCGAGGGGATCTCCGTGTCGACCTTGTCGGTGGAGATCTCGAGCAGGGGCTCGTCGACCTCCACCGTGTCGCCCACGTTCTTCAGCCAACGGGTGACGGTGCCTTCGGTGACGGACTCACCGAGTGCGGGAAGCTGCACGTTGTCGGACATGACCGCGTCGTCTCCTTTGATCCTGGGGTCAGTTGTGGGCGTGCAGCGGCTTGCCGGCGAGCGCGAGGAAGGCCTCGCCGACGGCTTCGGTCTGCGTGGGGTGTGCGTGGATGAGCGAGGCGACGTCCTCGGGGTAGGCCTCCCAGTTCACGATGAGCTGGCCCTCCCCGATGAGCTCGCCGACGCGGGCGCCGATCATGTGGACGCCCACGACGGGGCCGTCCTTCTGGCGGACCAGCTTGACGAAGCCCTGCGTGCCGAGGATCTTGCTCTTGCCGTTGCCGGCCAGGTTGTACTCGAGCGTCTCGACCGAGTCCTCGCCGTGCACCTCCTTGGCAGCGGCCTCCGTGAGACCCACCGAGGCGACCTCGGGGTCGGAGTACGTGACGCGGGGGATGCCGGACTCGACGATCGGGGCCGGGTTCAGGCCCGCGATCTGCTCGGCGACGTAGATGCCCTGCGCGAAGCCGCGGTGCGCGAGCTGCAGGCCGGGGACGATGTCGCCGACGGCCCAGATGTTGGCGACGCCCGTGTGCAGCTTCTCGTCGGTGATGACGAAGCCGCGATCGAGCGTGACGCCCTGCTCCTCGAAGCCCACGCCGTTGGTGCTCGGCCCGCGGCCGACGGCGACGAGCAGGAGGTCGGCGTCGAACGTCTTGCCGTCCTCGAGCGTGACGTGGACGCCGTTGTCGTCCTGCGTGACGCCGGAGAAGCGGACGCCCAGGTTGAACTTGATGCCGCGCTTGCGGAACGCGCGCTCGAACGCCTTGGACAGCGCCTCGTCCTCGTTGGGGACCAGGTGGGGGAGCGCCTCGATGATCGTGACGTCCGCGCCGAACGACTTCCAGACGCTCGCGAACTCCGAGCCGATGACGCCGCCGCCGAGGATGAGCGCCGACTTCGGCACCCAGTCCAGCGTGAGGGCCTGGTCGGAGGTCATGACCCGACCACCGATGTCCAGGCCGGGCAGCGAGCGGGCGTACGAGCCGGTCGCCAGGATGATGTGCTCCGCGGTGTACCGCGTGCCGTCGACCTCGACGGCGTCGGTCCCGACGAGCTTGCCCCAGCCCTCGACCACCGTGATCTTGCGGGACTTGATCAGCCCCTGCAGACCCTTGTACAGGCCGCCGATGACGGTGTCCTTGTACTGGTTCACCCCGGCCATGTCGATGCGCTCGAGCGAGGAGTGCACGCCGTAGTGCTCACCCTCTCGAGCGTTGTCCGCCAGCTCGGCGGCGTGCAGCAGGGCCTTGGTCGGGATGCAGCCGTTGTGCAGGCAGGTCCCGCCCAGCTTGCCGGCCTCGATCAGGGCGACGTTCTTGCCGAGCTGGGCCGCGCGCAGCGCCGCGGCGTAGCCGCCGCTCCCCGCTCCCAGGACGATGATGTCGAAAGCGGTGCCGTTGGTGTCGGCCACGTGCAGACTCCTCATACGCAGACGTAGAGACGTGTCGGTCTCATGCTCGCTGTCCATCTTGTCATCAAGCCAGGTCCGCAACGAACCGGACCGCGCCGTGGGACGTGTGACGCTCGGAACAGTGTTCCGGGCAGCGGTCTCGCGGTGACGGTGAGGCGCGACGAGTCCGTCAGGACCTGCCGGAACCGGCCCCGGACCGCTCGTGCGGCCGATAATCTTCACGGCATGGGCCTGTTCTCCCGACGCCGCGCGTCGACGCCGACGCCTGCCGCCGACACGAGCGACCGCGCCGCGCGCGACGCCACCACCGCGCACCTGCGCGAGTTCGTGCAGACGCGGGTCGGCGTCGAGGCCTACATCGAGCCCGCCACGAACGTCACGCAGACCACCGTGATGCTCGTGGCCACGGACGGCGAGTGGACCCGACGTCGTGTCCCGGACGGCGCGACGGCCGCCAAGCTCGCCCGTGCGCTCGGCATCCCTGCTTACGACGTCCAGCGCACGGGCTACCCGCAGCGCGTCCGGGACTACAACGCCCGCCAGAGGTTCGAGCGGCAGCGCAAGATCGTCTGACGGGCGTCGTCGGCCGGGATCAGCGCGCGGCGCGTGCCTCCAGGAACCCGAGCAGGGTGCGGACGCCCACACCGGTGCCGCCGACGGGCGTGTAGCCGTGGGCGCCCTTCTCGTTGAAGGACGGTCCGGCGATGTCGAGGTGGGCCCACGGCGTCTCGCCGACGAACTCACGCAGGAAGACCCCGGCGGTCAGCATGCCGCCGAACCGGTCGCCGATGTTGGCCAGGTCGGCGACCTTCGACTTCAGGCCCGCGCGGAGCTCGGCGGGCAGCGGCATGGGCCAGAACTGCTCGCCCGTCGCCGTGGCGGCGTCGACGATCTCGGTGCGCACGTCGTCGGCGCCCATGACCGCGGAGACGCGGTAGCCGAGCGCGACCATCTGCGCACCCGTGAGGGTTGCGATGTCGAGGACGACGTCGGGCTTCTCCTCCACGGCGGCGACCAGGCCGTCGGCCATGACCAGGCGGCCCTCGGCGTCGGTGTTCAGCACCTCGACAGTCTTGCCACCGCGGATCGTGATGACGTCCGACGGGCGCTGCGCGCTGCCCGAGGGCATGTTCTCGGCGAGGCACAGCCAGCCGGTGACGGCCACGGGCAGCTCGAGGCGGGCCGCCGCGACGACCGTGTGCAGCACGGCCGCGGCGCCGGCCATGTCGGACTTCATCGCGTCCATGCCCGCTGCCGGCTTGATCGAGATGCCGCCCGAGTCGAACGTGATGCCCTTGCCGACCAGCGCGACCGAGGCGTGCGGGCGCGACGGCGAGTAGGAGACGCGCACCAGGCGCGGGCCGCGGGTGGAGCCCTGGCCGACGCCGATCAGGCCGCCGTAGCCGCCCGAGGCGAGCGCCTTCTCGTCGAGGACCGAGACCTTGACGCCCTTGGCCTCCTTGGCCGCGACCTTGGCGAGGTCCGCGAAGGCGGCGGGGAACAGGTCGTTGGGGGCGGTGTTCACGAGGTCGCGGGTCGCGCGCACGGCGTCACCGATCACCTCAGCGCGCGCGACGGCCTTCTTGGCGGCCGCGTCGCGCGTCCGGTCGGTCACGAGCTCGAAGCGCTCGACCGCGGCCGGGGCCTTGGAGTACCGGTCGTAGGAGTAGGCGCCGAGCAGCGCGCCCTCGGCGACGGCGGCGACCTGCGCAGCGTCGACCGCGGGAAGGGCCAGACCGACCGACGACGTGCCGGCGAGCTCGCGGGCCGCGGCTCCCGCGGCCCGGCGCAGGGTCTCGGGCGTCACGGCGTCGACGTCGCCGACCCCGGTCACCACGAGGACGGCGGCGGAGATGCCGAGGCCGGGCACGCGCCGCACCTCGTCGACCGCGCCGGTGATGCCGAGCTTTGCGGCATCCGTGCTGATCAGCCGCGCGAGGTCCTGGGGGAGCCAGTCCGCGTCCAGCGGCGTCACCGCCTCCCCGGATCGGCCGACGGCCACCACGAGGGCGTCGACGGACAGGCGGGCGGGGGACTTGGACGTCAGCGAGATCACGTCTCGATGGTAGTCCGCGACGCACGAGCGCTCGTCAACGGCCCTGCGATCGGGCCGGTAGGTTGGGGCCTCGTGATCCTGCCCGTCGCGCTGCTCGTCGGCGCCCTGTGCGTCGCGCTGGCCGCGTGGGCGGCGTGGTTCGTGGCCGCCGACCGGGCCGTGGTCCTGCGTCAGCTCTGGGGCGGGGCCGTGGTCGAGGCCGTGCTCGTCGTCCAGGGCGTGATCGCCGCAGCGGTCCTGGCCACGAAGGACCACGACGTCGACGCCGCCCTGTTCTGGGGCTACGTCGTGGTCCAGCTCATCGTCCTGCCCATCGCCGCCGCGTGGGCCTTCGCCGAGCGCACCCGCTGGAGCTCGGTCGTCCTGCTCGTCGCCGCCCTCACCACCGGTTTCCTCGAGTACCGGTTGTGGCAGATCTGGGGAGTCTCGTGACCAAGGTCGCACCCACCCGTCCGACCGGCTCCGGTCCGGGCCGCCTGCTCGTCGCCGTGTACGGGATCCTGGCCCTGGCGGCCACGGCGCGTGGGATCTACCAGGTCGCCACCAAGCTCTCCGACGCGCCGGTCGCCTACCTTCTCTCGCTGTTCTCGGGCGTCGTCTACATCCTGGCCACGATCGCGCTCGCGACCGATCGCCGCCGCCTGGCGTGGGTCACCGTTCTCGTCGAGCTGGTGGGCGTGCTCGTGGTCGGCACGCTGTCGGTGGTCGACGTGGGCGAGTTCCCCGACGAGACCGTGTGGTCGGGCTTCGGTGCCGGGTACGGGTACATCCCGCTGGTGCTGCCGTTCCTCGGTCTGCTCTGGCTGTGGCGCACGGGCCGCCGGGCGCCCGACGACGTGGCCGCCGCGGACTCGACCGACGACGACGGCGCCGCCACCGTAGGGTGAACGGCGTGTACCGGCTGCTCTTCGACCTCGTCTTCCGTCGCATGGACCCCGAGCACGCCCACGAGGTCGCGTTCGGCCTGATCCGTGGCGTCGGGCGCGTGCCTGTCCTGCGTGACGTGATCGCCGGCGTGATGACCCCGCCCGCGAGCGGCTCCGTCCGGGTGCTGGGGCGCGGGTTCCCGTCCCGCTTCGGCGTGGCGGCCGGCTTCGACAAGGACGCGCGCGGGGTCGAGGGTCTGACGATGCTCGGGTTCGGTTTCGTCGAGGTCGGCACCGTCACCGCGCACCCGCAGCCCGGCAACGAGCCGCCGCGGCTGTGGCGCGTGCTCGACGACCGCGCGCTGCGCAACCGGATGGGCTTCAACAACCAGGGCTCGGCCGCGGTCGCGGAACGTCTCGCGGAGCTGCGCTCGACCCGCCGGGGTCGTCGCCTCGTCGTCGGGGTGAACATCGGCAAGACGAAGGTCACGCCCGCCGAGCAGGCGCCCGACGACTACGCGATCAGCGCCGGCCGCCTCGCGCCGTTCGCCGACTACCTCGTGGTCAACGTCTCCTCACCCAACACGCCCGGCCTGCGCGACCTGCAGTCCGTCGCGGCGTTGCGCCCGATCCTGCAGGCCACCCGTGCGGCGGCCGACGAGGCGACGGCACGGGCAGGGCGTCCGGACGTTCCTCTGCTGGTCAAGATCGCCCCGGACCTCTCGGACGACGACGTCGACGCGGTCGCCGAGCTCGCCGCCGAGCTCGGGCTCGACGGCGTGGTCGCGGTCAACACGACGATCGCGCACGACCTGGGGCCCGGCGGACTGTCCGGTCCGCCCGTCCTCGAGCGTGGCCTGGACGTCGTCGCCCGCCTGCGCAACCGGCTGGGTCCGGACCCCGTGATCATCGGCGTCGGCGGCGTCAGCACCCCGGCCGACGCGCTCGAGTACCTGGCCGTCGGCGCGACGCTCGTCCAGGGGTACACCGGCTTCATCTACCGCGGACCGTTCTGGGCCGCGCGCATCGGCCGGGCGCTCGCGCGCGACCGTGGCGCCGAGACGTCGACGAGCGAGACCGCGACGAGCGGAGCGGCGTGATGGTGCTGCGGCCGCAGTGGGAGTGGCGACTCGACGCCGCGTCGGCGGAGCCGCCCGGCGTCCCGACGAGTCCCGTGTTCACCACGCGCTACGACGCCGAGCAGTGGATCGGTGAGCACTGGCGGTCGCTCGCGGGTCAGGGTGTCGTCGCCGCGACGCTGCTGCACCACGGCGAGCCGGTCGCGGCGACGCTGCCGCTCCCGCAGGCCTGAGGGCTCAGACCACCATCGCCGTCGCGGGTCGGCCCACGAGACGGTGCGCCTCACCGCCCACGTCGGTCCACGCCCGCCGCAGGCCGGTGACAGCACGCCGTAGGTCGTCGGGCGACGCGCTGAACGGGATCCGCAGGTAGTCCTCGAAGCTGCCGTCGACGGAGAACGCGGTGCCGGCCGCGACACGCACGCCGTGGCGCGGCGCGAGGGCGGCGAGCGCCGACGACAGGGGAGCGCCCAGGTCGACCCAGAGCGCGAGGCCGCCGGCCGGTGCGTTGGGCCGCCACCCTGGCAGCTCGTCGGCGAGCGCGTCGAGCAGCAGGTCGCGGCGCTCTCGCAGGCCCGCGCGCCGGCGTTCGAGCGTGCCGTCGTCCGCGGTCAGGAGCTCGGCGGCAACGAGCTGCTCGAGCACTGGCGTCGCGATGTCCACGTGGCCTCGTCGGACGGCGAGGCGGGCGACGAGGTCCGGGTGCGCCCGCACCCACCCCACGCGCAGCCCACCCCAGAACGCCTTGGACACCGACCCGATCGAGACGACGTGCGCGCCGCCGGTCCCGTCCCCGTCGAACGGCTCGGGCTCCGGGCCGTCGAGCGTGAGGTCACGCAGGACCTCGTCGCCGACGACGAGGGTGCGGTGCCGCCGGGCGAGGCTGCGCACGCGTTCCCGCTCCGCGCCGGTCAGGCTGGTCCCGGTCGGGTTGCGGTGGTCGGGGATGAGGTAGACGAGGCGCGGCGCGGACTGTCGCAGCGTCGACTCGAGCAGGTCGAGGTCGAGGCCGTCCGGACCGGCGGGCACGGCGACCGGCCGGGCGCCGACCGCGCGGACCGCCTCGATCGCGTGCGGGTACGTCGGGTGCTCGACGGCGACGCGGTCGCCAGGGCCGGCGTGTGCGGCGACCAGCAGGTGGATCGCCTGCTGGGCGCCCGTCGTCACCAGGATCTGCTCGGGCGTCGTCGGGGTCCCGCGGTCGCGGTAGCGCTGCGCGATCGCCTCCCGCAGGACGGGCAGGCCCGCCGGTGCGTACCCGGTGCCGGTCAGGTGGCGGGGGAGTGCGTCCAGAGCGGCGAGGTAGGCGCCGTGGAGGCTGGACGGCGCGCTGGGTGCGGCGATGGTGAGGTCGACGAGCGCGTCCACGGGCCCGACCGTGTCAGGGGCGGAGGCGCTCCGATCGACCGGGAGCGTCGTCACCGTGCCGGAGCCGCGGCGGCTCACCAGGTAGCCCTCGTCGCGCAGCAGGTCGTACGCCGCGGTCGTCGTCGTCCGCGAGACCCCGACCGCCTCCGCGAGCTCGCGCTCGCTCGGCAGGCGCGTGCTCAGCGGAACGGAGCCCGAGAGCACGGCCGAGCGCAGCGCGTCGGCGAGCGCACCGTAGGCGGGGCCCGGGCGCTGCCACGTGCCGAGGACGGCGGCGAGGCGGGCGCCCGCGATGCGGCGGTCCGGCGGAAGGTCGATGATTGTCACGAGGCCACTATCTCCCAGGTGGCTATGGATCGGATAGCCATCGTGCGCGTGAATGGTCCTATGCGAACGTTTCTCGTCCCCGCCCCCGTCGGCAGGCGCTCCGCCCAGCTCGTCGTCGGTCTCGTGCTCTACACCCTCTCGATGGCGTTGCTCGTGCACGCCGACCTCGGCAACATGCCGTGGGACGTGCTGTCCCAGGGGATCGCCAGGCGCACGGGTGCGTCGTTCGGGACGGTGACGCTGGCGATCAGCGTGCTGGTGCTCGTCTGCTGGATCCCGCTGCGCCAGCGCCCCGGCGTGGGCACGGTGGCGAACGTCCTGGTCATCGGGTTCCTCGTCGACCCGCTCCTGGACCTGCTGGACCTGCTGCCGGACCTGCCGTGGGCAGCCCGTGCGGCGATGGCCGGTCTCGGGATCGTGATGAACGCGGTCGCGACGGGGCTCTACGTCGGTGCCCAGCTCGGACCGGGTCCCCGCGACGGGCTCATGACGGGGCTCGTGCGCCGCACCGGACGGCCGGTCGCGGTGGTCCGCACCACGATCGAGGTGCTCGTGGTGAGCGTCGGCTGGGCGCTCGGGGGCAGGCTCGGCATCGCGACCGTCGTCTACGCGGTCTGCGTCGGTCCGCTCGTGCACCTGGTGCTGCCTCGCCTGACCATCGCCGTGCCAGACGCCGCGCCGGCGCGTGCGTCGGGGCGGGTCAGCGCCGGGGCGAGCTCTTCTCCGTCTCCCGCGGGTCGCTGACGACGCTGTCACCGAGCACGTCGTCGATGCGGGCGAGCAGCTCGGTGGGGATCTCGACGCCGGAGGCCCGCACGTTCTCGGCGACCTGCTCCGGTCGCGACGCTCCGATGATCGCCGACGCGACGTTCGGGTTCTGCAGCACCCAGGCGACGGCGAGCTGGGCCATCGTCAGGCCCAGTTCGTCGGCGATCGGGCGCAGGTCCTGGACGCGCCGCAGCGTCTGCTCCTGCTCCAGGAAGCGGCTGATCATCTGCGCGCCGCCCTTGCTGTCGGTGCCGCGCGACCCGGCCGGTGCGGCCTGACCGGGCAGGTACTTGCCCGTCAGGACCCCCTGGGCGACGGGGGACCAGACGATCTGCGAGAGCCCGAGCTCCGCGCTGGTCGGCACGACCTCGTCCTCGATGACGCGCCAGAGCATCGAGTACTGGGGCTGGTTCGAGATCAGCCGGAAGCCGAGGTCGGAGGCGAGCGCCTGGCCGTCGCGGATCTGCTCGGCAGTCCACTCGGAGACCCCCACGTACAGGGCCTTGCCCTGGCGGACGACGTGCGCGAACGCCTGCATCGTCTCCTCGAGCGGCGTCGCGTTGTCGTAGCGGTGCGCCTGGTAGAGGTCGACGTAGTCCGTGCCGAGCCGGGCCAACGAGCCGTCGATCGACTCGAGGACGTGCTTGCGCGACAGGCCCGAGTCGTTGGCGCCCTTCGGTCCCGTCGGCCAGTAGACCTTGGTGAAGATCTCCAGGCTCTGCCGGCGCTCGCCCTTCAGGGCAGCCCCCAGCACCGACTCGGCTGCTGTGTTGGCGTACGTGTCAGCGGTGTCGAAGGTGGTGATGCCCGCGTCCAGCGCTGCGCGGACGCAGGCCGTGGCCTGCTCGTTCTCCACCTGCGACCCGTGGGTCAACCAGTTGCCGTAGGTGATCTCCGTGATCTTGAGCCCGGAGCGGCCGAGGGTGCGGTAGGCGACCATCCCTCGACCTTACGTCGACTCACTCCGGTTTGTAGCCGCGCTTGACCTGCGCCTTGGGCAGGCGGGTGGGGCGCAGCTGGAACGCGCGCATCTCGGTGTACATCACCAGGCCGCGGCCCAGGTTGTCCGCGCCGAACTTCGCGCGCAGGCGCTTGCGCAGGCCACGCCACAGGAGGAAGCCGTCGACGATCGCGAAGATCACGTAGGCGTACAGCACGACGATCGCGAGGGCGGCCAGGTTCGGCGCCGACGACGCCAAGCTGATCTGCAGCACGAGGAACACGGCCGCGACGGGGAGGAAGAACTCGGCGAGGTTGAACCGGCCGTCCACGTAGTCGCGGATGTACTTGCGGACCGGGCCGCGGTGGTTGGCCGGCATCGACTTCTCGTCGCCGGTCTGCATGGCGCGGTACTCGCGGTTGCGCGTGTCGCGCGCCGCACCCTTGCTCGCCTTCGTCGCGCCCTTGCGGTCGGTCGGGACCAGGGGGCGCTTGTTGAGAGCCTCGGACTCCTTGCGCTTGGGCGTCGGGCGCCCCTTGGGGGCGCCGGCGCCCGTGACCTCGCCGGACGTCTGGTCACCCGTCTCGCCCGAGGGCGTCGAGGCAGCGTTCATGGGTTCCTTCTCCAGTCGAGGCACCCTGACAGGGTAGTCGAGTACGGTGGACGGTCGTGACGGACGAGCGAAGCACCACCCCTGCCAGCACCCCCGCCGACGACCGGACGAGCGAGCTGCGGGCTCGGGCCGCAAGCCTCTTCCCCGCGCTGCGGGCGGACCTCGAGCGGCTGGTGCGCATCCCCAGCGTCTCGAACGGCGAATTCGACCAGACGCACGTCGCGGCGGCCGCGGACGCCGTCGCGGAGCTGTTGCGCGGCGTGGGGATCGACGACGTCCGGCTCACCTCGGCGACCACGGCGGACGGGCAGCGAAGCCGGCCCGCGGTGATCGCTCGTCGGCCCGCCCCTGCCGGGGCGCCGACCGTCCTGCTGTACGCGCACCTGGACGTCCAGCCTCCCGGCGAGGACGCCGACTGGGACACGCATCCGTTCGAGCCGACCGAGCGTGACGGCCGGCTCTACGGGCGCGGGGCGGCCGACGACAAGGCGGGGATCGTCGCGCACCTGGGCGCGCTGCGCGTCCTGGCCGACGACCTCGGGGTGGGTGTCACCGTCTTCGTCGAGGGCGAGGAGGAGATCGGTTCGCCGACGTTCGTCGACTTCCTGCACGCCCACCGCGACGAGCTCGCGGCCGACGTCATCGTGGTCGCGGACTCCGCCAACTGGGCCGTCGGGACCCCGGCGCTGACGACGTCGCTGCGCGGGCTCGTCGACTGCGAGGTCGAGGTCGCGGTCGTCGACCACGCCATCCACTCCGGCATGTTCGGCGGCGCCGTGCTCGACGCGCCGACGCTGCTGGCCCGGCTGATCGCGACGTTGCACGACGACGCGGGCGACGTGGCCGTCGCCGGTCTGGTGCGCGCGCCCGACCCGGCCGTGGACTACGACGAGGCCGCGTTCCGCGCCGATGCGGGCGTCCTGGACGGCGTCCCGCTCGCCGGGACCGGGCCCATCACCGCGCGGCTGTGGACACGGCCGGCCATCAGCGTGATCGGGTTCGACGCCCCGCGCGTGGCGAGCGCCTCCAACACCATCACCCCCCGCGCGACGGCCAAGCTCTCCGTCCGCATCGCGCCCGGCCAGGACCCCGCGGCGGCGATGGCCGCGCTGCGCACCCACCTCGAGGAGCACGCACCCCTCGGTGCGCGCGTGACCATGCACGAGGGTGACCAGGGCAAGCCGTTCCAGGCTCCGGGGGACTCGGACGCGATGCAGGCCGCACGCTGGGCGTTCGGTCAGGCGTGGGGGACGGACCCGGTCGACGTCGGCATCGGCGGGTCGATCCCCTTCATCGCGGACCTGCTCGAGGTGTACCCGTCGGCGTCGATCCTCGTGACGGGCGTCGAGGACCCCGACAGCCGGGCGCACGGCGCCAACGAGTCGGTGCACCTGGGCGAGCTGGAGAAGGTCGTCCTCGCGGAGGCCCTGATGCTGGAGCGGTTGGCCGGCGGGAGGTAGGGCGTCAGACCCCAGAGGTCAGACCTCGGGGCGCTGGGCGACGTCGACGGCGCGAGCCCACGCCTGCACGTCGTCGGGCAGCGCGGGGCTCTGCACCGGTGCACCGCTCAGCAGCGCGACGACGTCGGGCGCGGGGACGCGCTCGCCCGTGCGGCTCAGGAAGCGGCCGGCGATCACGGCACGCGCGACGTGCTCGTCGCCGCGCTTCGTCGGCCGCGAGAACGACTGCTCGAGGTAGACGACCCGCTCGTCCCAGCCCAGCACCCGCGTGGTGAGCTCGAAGCGCTGACCCAGCGTCAGCGAGCGTCGGTACTTGATGGTCTGCGCGGCCACCACGGGGTACCAGCCCTTGTCGTTGAGCGCACCGAACGCGCCCAGGTCCGCGAGGAAGTTGCTCCGGCCCACGTCGCAGCACTGCAGGTAGACGCCGTTGTTCACGTGGCGGTAGAGGTCCAGGTCGGTGGGCCAGACCCGCATCCGCGTCACGGACGCGTCGAACATCCGCTGGCCGGGGACGGCCTTGCGCGGGCGGAACGTGGCGAGGGCGAGCTGCACGGTGCGGGTCACGGCGCGATGTTACTCGTGAGTAGCTACGAAGTGCTCGACGATCGGGAAGGGGTCGTAGAACTGGTGCAGCAGGCTCCGCCAGCGTTCGTAGTCGGCCGACCCGCGGAATCCCACCTCGTGCGCCTCGACCGAGTCCCAGCCCACGAGCAACAGGTAGGTGTCGGGTCGTTCCACGCAGCGGGACACGCGCGCCCCGTGGCAGCCCGGCACGGCGCGGATGATCGGCAGCGCCTGCGCCATCGCCCGCTCGAACGCGGCGGACGTCCCGGGACGTACGGGGAGCAGGGCGTGCTCCAGCACGGGAGCGGCCAGCAGGTCACCCATCAGACCGGGGGAGCCGGGTCGTACTGGATCCCACGCCTGACCTCGCGGGCCGCCGCCACGGACTCGAGGCGCGAGACCAGGTGCAGCGCCATGTCGATGCCCGCCGACACGCCGGCCGACGTCACGACGTCTCCGTCGTCGACGAACCGTGCCTCGTCGTCGGCGAGGACGCTCGGGTCGTACGCGGCGAGCTCGTCGAACGCGCTCCAGTGCGTCGTCGCCGGCCGTCCCGCGAGCAGACCCGCGGCCGCGTAGACGAGCGAACCCGTGCACACGCTGGTCATGAGCGGCGTCGACGCCCGCATCCCGCGCACCCACTCGAGGTGCTCGGTGTCGGCCGTCAACGGACGGGTGCCGCGGCCGCCCGGGTAGACGAGCACGTGCAGCGGCCCGACGTCCGCGGCGGAGTGGTCAGGGACGAGGCAGAGGCCCTTGGCGCACCGGACGCCGCCGCCGTCCGCCGAGAACGTGACGACCTCCGGGTGCAGAGCCGAGTGCTGCGCCCAGTACGCGAGCACCTCGTAGGGGCCGACGACGTCGAGCTCCTCGGCCCCGTCGAAGACGAAGACGCCGACGCGCAGCGCGCTGCCCGTGCTCATCGCTCGCTCGTGCGCACGGTCAGTACCCCGGCAGGGCGAGCATCTGGTCGAGGGCCACGCGCGCCCAGTGGGCGTCGTCCTCGTCCACCACGATGCGGTTGACGGTCTGCCCGGCCAGCAGCTGTTCCATGGCCCAGACCAGGTGGGGCAGGTCGATGCGGTTCATCGTCGAGCAGAAGCACACCGTCGAGTCCAGGTAGTGGATCTGCTTGTCCGGGTGCGCGGCGGCGAGGCGTCGCACCAGGTTGAGCTCCGTGCCGATGGCCCACGTCGAACCGGCGGGGGCCGCGTCGAGCGCCTTGATGATGTACTCCGTCGAGCCGACCATGTCGGCCGCGGTGACGACCTCGTGCTTGCACTCCGGGTGGACCAGGACGGTCACGCCGGGTGCGGCGGCACGGATGTCGCTCACGTTGCGGGCAGAGAAGCGACCGTGCACCGAGCAGTGCCCGCGCCACAGGATCATGCGAGCCGCCTCGAGCTCGGCCTTCGTCAGCCCGCCGCCGGGCTTGCGCGGGTCGAAGACCACGCAGTCGTCGAGGGAGAGCCCCAGCTCGAGCACCGCGGTGTTGCGGCCCAGGTGCTGGTCGGGCATGAACAGGACCTTGCCGGTGCCCTCGACGCCGCCCACCTGGTCGAAGGCCCACCGCAGCGCGACGTGCGCGTTCGACGACGTGCAGATGGTGCCGCCGTGGCGACCCGTGAACGCCTTGATCGCCGCCGTCGAGTTCATGTACGTCACCGGCACGGTCTGCTCGGCCACGCCCGCGTCGACGAGCACGTCCCACGCGTCCTCCACCTGGTCGATCGCGGCCATGTCGGCCATCGAGCAACCGGCGGCCAGATCGGGCAGGACCACCTGCTGCGTGTCCGACGTGAGGATGTCGGCGGACTCGGCCATGAAGTGCACGCCGCAGAAGATGACGAACTCGGCCTCGGGCCGCGCCGCCGCCTCGCGCGCGAGCTTGAACGAGTCGCCCGTGACGTCGGCGAACGCGATGACCTCGTCACGCTGGTAGTGGTGGCCCAGCACGAACGCGCGGTCGCCGAGCGCGGCGCGCGCGACGCGGGCCCGCTCCACCAGGTCGGGGTCGCTCGCGGCGGGCAGGCCGCCGACGCACTCGACGCCGCGCTCCGAGGCGAGGTCGACGCCGCGGCCCAGCAGCAGCAGGGCGGACGGGGCGGGCTCGGCGAACGAGGGGGCGGAGGTCGCAAGGCTCACGCCGCGATCTTCCCACACGGGTGGCGACGCGCCACGGGCGACGTGGTGCCGGCGCGAGTGGTGCACGTCACGTCGCGCGACCCGTGCCACGATGCCGGGCGTGGATGTCCTCGTCGCCCCCGACTCGTTCGGCTCCGCCCTCAGCGCCCGGCAGGCTGCGGACGCGATCGCCGCCGGCTGGCGTCGCGGCGCGCCGCACGACGACGTGCGCACGCTGCCCATGTCGGACGGAGGGCCGGGATTCGTCGAGGCCCTGCACGCGAGCCTCGGTGGGTCCCTCGAGGCCGTCACGGTCACCGGCCCGCTCGGCGACCCCGTGCCCGCGGTCGTGCTGCGCGTCGACGACGAGCGCGGACCCACCGCGTACGTCGAGTCCGCCCAGGCGATCGGGCTGCCGCTGGTCCCCGTCGACCGGCGCGACCCGACGCGCACCACGACCCGTGGCGTGGGGGAGCTCGTCGCCGCGGCGGTCGAGGGCGGGGCGCGCCGTGTCGTCGTCGGGCTCGGCGGTTCGGCGACCAACGACGCGGGCGCCGGCGCGCTCGTCGGGCTGGGGCTCGCGGACCCGACCGGGCTGCTCGGCTCCGGCGGGGGCGGCATCGGGGGCCTGAGCGCACCGGACCTCGCTGGGCTCGTCGCGCTGCGCGAACGGTGGGTGCGCACCGAGATCGTCGTCGCGACCGACGTCGACGTCCCCCTGCTCGGTCTGCAGGGCGCGAGCGCGGGCTTCGCGCCGCAGAAGGGCGCGAGCCCCGAGCAGACGCAGCAGCTCGAGCGCGCGCTCGGTGCGTTCGCGCACGCGGCGGCCGACGTCCTGGGGGCCGTGCTGCGGCCCGATCTGCTCACCGGCGGGTCGACCGGTTCGCGACGACTGCTCACGGCCGCGGGCGCCGGGGCCGCGGGTGGCCTGGGGTTCGGCCTGTCGCTCGTCGGCGCGCGACTGGTCCCGGGTGCGTCGCTCGTGGCCGCCGCGACCGGCCTCGACGCGGCGCTGCGGGACGTGGACGTCGTCGTGACGGGCGAGGGGCGCTTCGACTGGCAGTCGCTGCACGGCAAGGTGACGACGTCCGTGGCGGAGCGGGCGCTGCGGCACGCCGTCCCGGCCGTCGTGATCGCCGGCGAGGTGCTGGTGGGGCGTCGCGAGCTCTCGTCGGCGGGCATCGCGGCTGCGTACGCTGTGGCGGACGCGCCCGACGAGGTCGCCGCCGCGATCGCCGACGCACAGGGCTCGCTGGAGCGGCGGGCCGAGCGCGTCGCCCGGACCTGGTCGCGCTGAGGCCCCGACGCGCTGTGGTGGACGTCATCCTCTGACACCACGGCGGCGGCGTACGCTGAACGTGCATCGCAGGGCCGGGAACAATTGCGCGTGCGCGTCGGTTGCCGGTCTTTGGAGCGGGAGTCGCGGCACGCGGGTCCGCCCGGGAAGCACAGACCGCCAGCATCCAGGAGAGATCAATGAGCGAGACCACCGAGACCGCGACGCACGGCGTCCTTCTCACCGACTTCGCCGCGGACAAGGTGCGCAGCCTGCTGGAGCAGGAGGGTCGCGACGACCTTCGTCTGCGCGTGGCCGTGCAGCCCGGCGGCTGCTCGGGCCTCATCTACCAGCTCTACTTCGACGAGCGCTACCTCGACGGCGACGTCACCAAGGACTTCGGCGGCGTGGAGGTCATCGTCGACCGCATGAGCGTCCCGTACCTGGACGGCGCGACCATCGACTTCGCCGACACGATCGAGAAGCAGGGCTTCACGATCGACAACCCCAACGCGGGCAGCGCCTGCGCGTGCGGCGGCTCCTTCAGCTGACCACGTCGGCACGAGAGGCCCGGCCCACCCTCACGGGGCGGCCGGGCCTTCGTCGTCCCGGGACGATGCGTGGAGCGGTCGGACCTCGACGGTGATCGCGACGTGCTCGGGTCCCCGAACGGTCCCGACGAGCGTGTGGCCGCGCATGCGGGCCCAGGCGGGGACGTCGTGCTCGGCGGCGGGGTCGGTGCACAGGACGGTCAGGCGCTCGCCCGGTGCGGCTGCCTTCGCGGCCCGCGCGAGCCGGATGACGGGGGCGGGGCAGCGCAACCCGCGCGCGTCGACGATCGTCGGCCCCTGGTCCGCAGCCGCGTTCACAGCCTTTCGACCCCCAGCGCCGAGCGGACCTGCGCCACCGCCGACGGCAGCGTCGCCAGGAACGCGTCGAGGTCCGCCTCCGTCGTACCGGTGGGCAGGACCAACCGCACGTTGCCGTGCGTGAGGACGCCCATCGCCGCGAGCACGTGGCTCGGCTCGAGAGCGCTGGACGTGCACGCGGAGCCCGAGCCGACGCCGAAGCCGCGGGCGTCGAGCTCGGTCACCAGCGCCTCGCCGTCGACGTAGAGGCAGGAGAACGTGACGACGTGGGGGAGCCGGTCGGTGGCGTCGCCGACGACCTCGACGTCGGGGACGTCGGCGACCACACGTGTGCGCACGCGGTCGACGAGGTCGCGCAGCGCGTCGGCCTCGCGGACCCTGCGCGCCTCGGCGACCTGCAGTGCGACGGCGGCCGCCAGTGCCGCCGGGATGCTCACGCCGCCGGGGAACCAGCGGTCGTCGTCCTCCGGCCAGTCCGGGGTGCGCCGGACGCCCGCGCGGGTGGCCAGCACGCCGATGCCCGCCGGGCCGCCCCAGTCGGCGGCGTCGGCGGCGAGCAGGTCCCAGGTCGGCGGCACGGGCGTGTGGCCCAGGCTCGCGCCGGCGTCGACGAGCAGCGGCACACCTGCCGACCGAGCCGCCGCGTGGACCTCGTCGACCGGCTGGAGCGTGCCGACCTCGCCGTTGGCGTGCTGCAGCACGGCCAGCGCGACGCCCGGCGCGGCGACGGCCGACGAGAACGCGTCCACGTCGACCCGGCCGGACCCGTCCACCGGGACGACGACGTGGTCGTCGGGTGCCGTGAAGGTCGCCGCCTGCAGGAGTGCCGCACGCTCCACCGCGCTGGTGACGACGCCCGGGCCCACGCGGCGGCGCCCTCGGGCGACCGACCGGACGGCTCCGTGCAGGGCGGCGACGTGGGACGGCGCCAGGTCGACCTGCTCGGTGCGGGCGCCGACGACGGCCGCCACGGCCTCGCGCGCGCCGTCCAGCAGCATCCGCGCGCGCCGCCCCTCGGAGAAGAGACGACGCGGGTCCGCCCAACCCTGGTCGAGCGCCTCGAGGAACGCCTGGCGGGCCTCCGGGAGCAACGGCGCGTGACCACCGGCGTCCAGGACGACACGCCGGGTTCCCGCACGGGACGTGGGATCGGTCACATCGCGGGCGCCGTCGGAGGGGTCCGGGTACGTGCTCACGGTCGCACGGTAGCCCGCCGTGGCGCATGAGGACGCGGCCCGAGCCCGTCCACCCGTTCCGAATGCCGCACTTCGGTGATGTGATGGTCCTGACACCGTGTCGCCAAGGGGTGTCGCCGGGGCGAAAGCCGGTGGTCGGCGCGCTAGGCTGCACGGGTCGAGGACGAAGGTCCCGGGTGACGGCTGCCTGCACTGGGTGGTGCGTCGACGGGACGCCAAGTGAGAGGTCCCCAGTGCACCCGGAAACCCCCCGCCGGAAGCGGCGCCTGGCCCTGAAGTGGGCCGGACTCGCAGCCGTCGTCGCGGTAGCCCTCAGCGGATGCTCCGCCGAGGTGCAGCGCGGCTGGCTGCCCGGCAACTCCGATGCCGAGATCACCGACCAGACCGGTCGGATCGTGAACCTGTGGGTCGGGTCGTGGGTCGCCGCGCTCGCCGTGGGCCTGCTGACGTGGGGGCTGATGCTCTGGTGCGTCGCGGTCTACCGCAAGCGCAAGGACGACAACGTCCTGCCCGTGCAGCTGCGCTACCACGTGCCGCTGGAGTTCATGTACGTCGTGCTCCCGATCGTGATGGTCGGCGTGCTGTTCTTCTACACGAACCGCGACGTCACGGAGATCCAGTCCACCTCCACGGAGGCGCAGAACCACGTCGAGGTGATCGGCAAGCAGTGGAGCTGGGACTTCAACTACCTCGACGACGACGCGTACGACACCGGTCAGCACGCCGAGGACGTCGGCAGCGCCGGCACCGGTCAGCTGCTCGACCAGGTCACCCTGTGGCTCCCTGTGAACGAGAGCACGCGCTTCACGCTTGAGTCGCGCGACGTCATCCACTCGTTCTGGGTCCCGTCCTTCCTCTACAAGATGGACATGATCCCGGGCAAGACCAACTCCTTCCAGCTCACGCCCAAGGTCATCGGCACGTACGAGGGCAAGTGCGCGGAGCTGTGCGGCGAGTACCACTCGTCGATGCTCTTCACCGTCAACGTCGTCTCTCGCGAGGACTACGACAAGCACATCGCGGAGCTCAAGGCCAAGGGTCAGGAGGGTGCGCTCGGTCTCGAGTACAGCCGCCAGCAGGACCTCGAGAGCGCGGCGACGCACGGCGACACCAAGGAAGGCGACAGCTGATGGCGTACGCCGCAGAGACCATCCCGGGCCTGGCGCCGTCGCGCCAGTCGCTGGGCCGCACGCTGGTCAAGTGGGTCACCTCGACCGACCACAAGACCATCGGGTACATGTACCTGATCGTCTCGTTCGTCTGGTTCATGGTCGGTGGCGTCCTGGCCCTGCTCATCCGCGCCGAGCTGTTCGCTCCCGGGATGCAGGTGTTCCAGTCCAAGGAGCAGTACAACCAGGCGTTCACGATGCACGGCACGATCATGCTGCTGCTCTTCGCCACGCCCCTGTTCGCCGGCTTCGCCAACGTGATCATGCCGCTGCAGATCGGCGCGCCCGACGTGGCGTTCCCGCGGCTCAACATGTTCGCGTTCTGGCTCTTCTTCTTCGGCGGCCTCATCGCCGCGTCGGGCTTCCTGACGCCTCAGGGCGCCGCCTCGTTCGGCTGGTTCGCGTACGCGCCGCTGTCCAACACGGTGTACTCACCCGGGTTGGGCGGTGATCTGTGGGTCTTCGGGCTCGCGCTCGCCGGCTTCGGCACCATCCTCGGTGCCGTCAACTTCATCACCACGGTCGTCACCATGCGTGCGCCCGGCATGACGATGTTCCGCATGCCGATCTTCACCTGGAACATCCTGGTGACGTCGCTGCTGGTGCTCATGGCCTTCCCGCCGCTGGCCGCCGCGCTCTTCGCGCTCGGTGCGGACCGTCGCCTCGGTGCCCAGGTGTTCAACCCCGAGAACGGGGGAGCGATCCTCTGGCAGCACCTGTTCTGGTTCTTCGGGCACCCCGAGGTCTACATCATCGCCCTGCCGTTCTTCGGCATCGTGACCGAGATCCTGCCGGTGTTCAGCCGCAAGCCCGTCTTCGGCTACAAGGGCCTGGTCTACGCGACCATCGCGATCGCTGCCCTGTCCGTGACGGTGTGGGCCCACCACATGTACGTCACCGGTTCGGTGCTCCTGCCGTTCTTCTCGTTCATGACCATGCTCATCGCGGTCCCGACCGGTGTGAAGTTCTTCAACTGGATCGGCACGATGTGGCGGGGGAAGCTCACCTTCGAGACCCCCATGCTCTGGACGATCGGCTTCCTGGTCACCTTCCTCTTCGGCGGTCTGACCGGCATCATCCTGGCCAGTCCCGCCCTCGACTTCCAGCTCTCCGACTCCTACTTCGTGGTGGCGCACTTCCACTACGTCGTCTTCGGCACGGTCGTGTTCGCCATGTTCGCGGGCTTCTACTTCTGGTGGCCCAAGATGACGGGCAAGATGCTGAACGAGACGCTCGGCAAGTGGCACTTCTGGCTGCTGTTCATCGGCTTCCACACCACGTTCCTCATCCAGCACTGGCTCGGCGTCATCGGGTTCCCGCGCCGGTATGCGGACTACTCGCCCGCCGAGGGCTTCACGTGGATGAACGAGCTGTCGACCATCGGCGCCTTCATCCTGGCCGCGTCGACGCTGCCGTTCCTCTGGAACGTCTACACGACGGCCAAGAACGCACCCAAGGTGACGGTCGACGACCCGTGGGGCTACGGTGCCTCGCTCGAGTGGGCCACCAGCTGCCCGCCGCCGCGGCACAACTTCGTCTCGCTCCCGCGGATCCGCTCGGAGCGCCCGGCCTTCGACCTGCACCACCCGGAGGTCGCCGCGATGGACTTCGTCGAGCCCAACCCTGGTCCGCTCGACTGGGAGGCCAGCCGTAGCGGGGAGACCTCGCTGGCGAACGACCGCGTCGTCAACGGCACCGGCGAGCAGCACCAGTCGTCGACGACGATCGTCGACGAGCGTGGCGACACCGCCCGTGACGAGGAGGAGGGCAAGTGAAGCTCGAGACGAAGCTCTTCCTCTACGGGGTGGTCTTCTTCATCCCGGTCGGCGTCATCTACGGGATCTGGAGCGACGGCGAGGCCGTCGGCATGCTCGGCATCCCGCTGGTAGGCGGCATGGTCGGCATGATCGGTGCCTACTTCGCGCTCCTGTCCCGCCGCATCGACGCGCGTCCTGAGGACGACGAGGACGGTCGGATCGAGGAGGGTGCCGGCGACCAGGGTGTCTACGCGCCCTGGAGCTGGTGGCCGCTCGTCATCGGCGTCGCCGGCGCCGTCACGTTCCTCGGCTTCGCGGTCGGGTTCTGGCTCAGCGGCATCGGCCTCGCGATCGGCGTCATCGGCCTGGTCGGCTGGGTGTTCGAGTTCTCCCGCGGACAGCACGCGCACTGACGCTGCGCGACCCTGCGCACACGACGGCACCACCCCGCGGGGTGGTGCCGTCGTTGTGTCCCGGGCCTCTCAGTCGCCCTTGACGTTCACCAGCTGGTGCAGGACGTGCCGGACCTCCACGAGGTCCTGCGCGTCCGCCATCACCTGGTCGATGTCCTTGTACGCCGCGGGGATCTCGTCGAGGAACGCCTCCGTGTCGCGGTAGTCGATGCCGGCCATCGACTCCCTCAGCTGGTCGTGCGTGAACAGCCGTCGCGCCGCCGTCCGCGAGTGGTTGCGCCCGGCGCCGTGCGGTGCTGAGCTCAGCGACAACCGGTCGCCCTTCCCGACGACCACGTAGGACGCCGTCCCCATCGAGCCCGGGATGAGACCGGGGCGCCCCTCGTCGGCTTGGATCGCCCCCTTGCGGGAGACCCACACCCTCTTGCCGAAGTGCGTCTCCTGCTCCGTGAAGTTGTGGTGGCAGTTGATGCGCTCCCGCTCGTCGACGTCCTCGCCCATGTGGCCGGCGATCGCGGCGACGACGCGATCCATCATCTCCTCACGGTTGAGCAGCGCGTAGTGCTGCGCCCACCTGAGCTCGCGGACGTACGACCAGAACTCGTCCGTCCCCTCCACCAGGTAGGCCAGGTCGCGGTCGGGCAGGCCGATCCACCAGCGGGCGCACAGCTCGCGGGCCACGGCGATGTGGTGCTGGGCGATCTTGTTCCCCACGCCCCGGGACCCCGAGTGCAGGAAGAGCCAGACCGTACCGGTCTCGTCGGCGCTCACCTCGATGAAGTGGTTGCCGGACCCCAGCGACCCCAGCTGGAGCCGCCAGCGCCCCAGGCGCTGGTCGGGGTCGAACCCCGCCGCAGCCGCCTCCTGCTCGAGGAGCGTGACCCGAGCGGCTGCCGACGCGGTGAGGTCCTGGTTGGCGGCGCCCGCGGACAGGGGAACGGCCTTCTCGATCGCCCGGCGCAGCGAGGAGAGGTCACCTTCGGCTCGCACCTGCTCCGCCGTCCACTGCGTGCGGACGGCGATCATGCCGCAGCCGATGTCCACCCCGACGGCGGCCGGGATGATGGCGCCGAGCGTCGGGATCACCGACCCGACGGTCGCGCCCTTGCCGAGGTGCGCGTCGGGCATGAGTGCCAGGTGGGGGAAGACGAACGGCATGGCGGCCGTGCGCAGTGCCTGCTCGCGGGCGCCGTCGTCGAGGACGGAGGCCCAGCTGATCAGGGTGGGGGACAGGTGCTCGCGTGTCATGGCGGCGATCCTGGCAGCTCCGGGCTGCTCGACGGCAGCGAATAACGGCACTGCCCGCCTCACGACGAAGGGCGGCCCCCGCGGGACCGCCCTTCGTCGTGAGATGAGGCGTCAGAGCGCCGGGACGATCAGCCCCGCGGTCTGGGAACGCGCGCGGTCGAAGCGGGCGCCTGCGTCGGCCCAGTTCACGATGTTCCACCAGGCCTTGATGTAGTCGGCCTTGACGTTCACGTAGTCGAGGTAGAAGGCGTGCTCCCACATGTCCAGGACGACGATCGGCACGAGGCCCAGCGCGATGTTGGACTGCTGGTCGTACAGCTGCACGATGACGAGCTTGGCGCCGATCGAGTCCCAGGCCAGGATCGACCAGCCGGAGCCCTGGATGCCCGCGGCGTTGGCCGCGAAGTGCTTCTGGAACGCGTCGAACGAACCGAAGAACTCGTCGACCGCGGCGGCGAGGTCGCCGACCGGCTTGTCGCCGCCCTCGGGGGAGAGGTTCTGCCAGAACACCGAGTGGTTGACGTGACCACCGAGGTTGAACGCCAGGTTCTTCTCGTGCAGGTTGACGGCCGCCAGGTCGTCCTTCTCGCGTGCCTCCGCGAGCTTCTCCAACGCCGTGTTGGCGCCCGTCACGTAAGCGGCGTGGTGCTTGTCGTGGTGCAGCTCCATGATCCTGCCGGAGATGTGCGGCTCGAGGGCCGCGTAGTCGTACGACAGGTCCGGAAGCGTGTAGTCAGCCATGCGTTGAGTACCTCTCCTGCGTCGTGTGCGGGGCGATGGGGCGTCCCGCGGGGGACTGACGAGAACGGGCGGCCCGCCGCTACGGCGAGCCGCCCGACTCATCCAACTCTTGCTCAGATCTGGGGATTCCGCCCCTCGACGCCTGTCTCAGCATCCGGCTCGACAAGGTGTGACCCGCCGCCTACCTGGGTGGGCTCGTGAACATCCGCCTCGAGCGCGTCGTGCTCGCCGTGCGAGTGCGACGCGGTGAGCTCCGCGGGAGTGACCGGCTCGACGCGGTCCTCGTAGAAGACCTGCGACACGCGCTGCCTCATCCGGTCCAGGGCGTACCCCTTGCGGCGCACGCCGCGCGAGTCCTCGGCCGGCTCGATCTCGAGCGGGCGGATGGCCTCGTGCTGGACGCGCAGCCAGCGCTCGTGGGCATCCAGCGGCTTGTGGACCTCGATGTACTCACCGCTCGCGAACCGCACGATGCGGCCCGTCTCGTGGCCGTGCAGGACCAGCTCGCGGTCCTTGCGCTGCAGCCCCAGGCAGATGCGCTTGGTGATGACGAACGAGAGCCACGGGCCGACGAAGATCAGGACGCGGAAGGCCCACGTGATGTCGTTGATCGACAGGTGGAAGTGCGTAGCGATCAGGTCGTTGGAGCCTGCCAGCGCGAGGATGAAGAACGCTACGACGATGGAGACGCCGAAAGCCGTCCGGAACGGCCGGTTGCGCGGCCGGTCCAGGATGTGGTGCTCACGCCGGTCGCCGGTGACGGCCGCCTCGATGAACGGGTAGGCCGCGAGCATCGTGAACAAGATCCCCGGCACGATCATCGCCGGGATGATGATGTTCGCACTGACCGTGTACCCGCCCCATGTCACGAACTCCGCCTGCCCCGGCATGAGTCGTAGCGATCCTTCGAGGAAGAGCATGTACCAGTCCGGCTGCGCACCGGCGGAGACCGGGGACGGGTCGTACGGTCCGTAGTTCCACACCGCGTTGATCGACATGGTGGCACCCATGAGGGCGATCACGCCGAACACGACGAAGAAGAACCCGCCGGCCTTGGCCGCGTACACCGGCAGGACCGGGTAGCCGACGACGTTCTTCTCGGTCCGGCCCGAACCCGGGTACTGCGTGTGCTTGTGCAGGACGACGAACAGCAGGTGCAGACCGATCAGCGCGAGGATGAGCGCGGGGATCAGCAGGACGTGCACCGTGAACAGGCGGGGGATGAGCTCCTGGCCCGGGAACTCGCCGCCGAACACGAAGTAGGACGTGTACGAGCCGATCAGCGGGACGGCCTTGATGACGCCGTCGGCGATCCGCAGGCCGTTTCCGGACAGGACGTCGTCGGGGAGCGAGTAGCCCGAGAAGCCCGCGAGCATGCCGAGGATCAGCAGCGTGAAGCCGACGACCCAGTTGAGCTCACGCGGCTTGCGGAACGCGCCGGTGAAGAAGACACGCATCATGTGCGTGACGATCGCGGCCATGAAGATGAGCGCGGCCCAGTGGTGGACCTGCCGCATCAGCAGACCGCCGCGGACCTCGAACGAGAGACGCAGCGTCGAGCTGAACGCCTGCGACATCTCGACGCCCTGCATCGACGACCAGGGACCGGTGTACGTGGTCTCGCCCATGCTCGGCACGAAGAACATCGTGAGGAACACGCCCGAGATCAAGATGGTGACGAAGCTGTACAGCGCGATCTCGCCCAGCAGGAACGACCAGTGGTCGGGAAAGATCTTGCGGGCGAACGTCTTGACGACGACGCCGATCCCGGTGCGCTGGTCCAGGTAGTCCGCCGTCGCGCCTGCCGCCTTCGCGGCAGGCGTCGGGGTCGATGTGGTGGTCACTTCTTCCGCTCCCAGAAGCTCGGGCCGACCGGCTCGTGAAAGTCGCTCTGCGCGATGAGGTAGCCCTCGTCGTCGATCGTGATCGGCAGCTGGGGCAAGGCCCGCTTCGCGGGGCCGAACACGACCTTGGCGCTGTCCGCGACGTCGAACGTCGACTGGTGGCACGGGCAGAGAAGGTGGTGCGTCTGCTGCTCGTACAGGGCCACCGGGCACCCGACGTGCGTGCAGATCTTGGAGTACGCGACGATGCCGTCGTACGACCAGCCCTCACCCTGCTCGGACTTGATGTCCCGGGGGTCGAGCCGGATCAGCAGGACGACGGCCTTGGCCTTCTCGTCCAGCGGGTGCTCCGCCTCCTCGAGGTTCTCGGGGATGACGTGGAAGACCGAGCCGATGGTGACGTCGGAGGCCTTGATGGCGCGGCCGGAGGGGTCCCGGGCGAGGCGGGTGCCCTTCTTCCACATCGTGTGCTTCAGCTTGCCGACGTTCCAGTCGCCACCGATGTTGCCGATCAGCGGCAGCGCGATGGTGATGGGGAACAGGGCGAGCGCACCGATCACGGCCCCCTTGAGGGCCCCACGGCGGCTGATGCCCGAGTCCTCGGCACCGTCCTGCAGCGCCTGCAACGCGGCCTCGCGCGACTCGGCGTCGCTGGCGATCGCGTGCCGCTCCTCGCTCATCTCGTGGTCGTTCATGAGCGTCTTGGCCCAGTGCACGGCCCCGGTGCCGATGCCGAGCAGCGCGAACGCGAGGGTCAGGCCCAGCCAGAGGTTCTCGGTGCGCGTCGCGGACGCGATCTTCGTCGGGTCGGTCGTCGGGTCGCCGAGCGCGAAGTACGCGACGGCGAAGGCGATCGTGCCCACGACCGAGACCGTGAACAGCGCGAGGACCTGGCGCTCGGCCTTCTTGTTGGCCTTGGGGTCGAGGTCGCCCAGGCGCTGGTGGTGCTCCGGGTGGCCCGGGTTCTCGAACCGGTCCGGCAGCGTCCCGTCGCCGTGCGGCTCGAGCTCGTGGGAGTGGGTGTCGTGCGTGCTCACGAGGACTTCGCTCCGATCCAGACGGCCGCGCCGATGAGCAGGCCGATGCCGACGATCCAGGCCCACAGGCCCTCGCTGACGGCGCCGAGCGAACCGAGGTCGAGGCCACCGGGGGCCACGTCACCCTGCTCGCTGATGAACGCGATGATGTCGCGCTTCTCGTCGGGCGACAGGTTGGTGTCGCTGAAGACCGGCATCGACTGCGGGCCGGTCAGCATGGCCTCGTACAGGTGCGTGGGGCTGGTCTCCCACAGCTTCGGGGCGAACTTGCCGCGCGAGAGCGCGCCGCCGGCGCCCACCGCGTTGTGGCACATGGCGCAGTTCGTGCGGAACAAGGCCATGCCGTTGGCGGAGTTGCCCTTGCTCGGGTCGACCTGGTCCTCGGTCGGGACCGCAGGCCCGGCGCCGAGGGACGCGACGAACGCACCGAGCTGGCTGATCTGCTCGTCGTCGAACTGGACGGGCTTGGCCTCGATCTGCGGGCCGTTCTGCTGCGCCGGCATGCGGCCGGTCCCGACCTGGAAGTTGACCGCTGCCGCACCGACACCGATGAGCGACGGGCCGCTCGCGGTACCGGCACCGGACGGGCCGTGGCACGTCGCGCAGTTGGCCTGGAACAGCTTCTCACCGGTCTGGATGTCGCTCGCGCTGGGAGCAGCGGCAGCCGCATCGGCCGATGTGGGGGCCAGTACTGCGTACAGGCCACCGGTGAGCAGCAGCGCCAGCAGGAGCAGGACGATCGGCGCGCGCCGATCGTGCCTGCGGGCTGCGAGTGCCTTCACGGATCGTTCCTCGTCTCGCACATGGGGGGAAGGGGGCAAAGGTGGCGCGACTGCGCGCCGGGCTTACTTCAGAAGGTAGATGACCGCGAAGAGCGCGATCCAGACGACGTCGACGAAGTGCCAGTAGTACGACGTCACGATCGCGGTGGTGGCCTCGTGGTGACCGAACCGCTTGGCCGAGAACGAGCGGCCGAGCAGGAACATGAAGGCGATCAGACCGCCGATGACGTGAAGACCGTGGAAACCGGTCGTCAGGTAGAAGACCGAGCCGTACGGGCTGGAGGAGATGGTCAGACCGTCGCGCACCAGGCTCGCGTACTCGTAGACCTGGCCGCCGATGAAGAAGGCACCCATGACGTACGTCAGGGTCATCCACTCGTTCATGCCCCAGCGGTTGACCGCCCACAGCTTGCCGCTGCGCACGGGCTGGAAGCGCTCGGCCGCCCACACGCCCATCTGGCACGTCACGGACGACAGCACCAGCACCGTGGTGTTGATGGAGGCGAACGTGACGTTCAGCTTGGCAGTCTGCAATGCCCACTCGTCAGGCACCGCGGAGCGGAGCGTGAAGTACATGGCGAAGAGGCCTGCGAAGAACATGAGCTCGCTGGCGAGCCACACGATCGTTCCTACCGACACCGGGTTGGGTCGGTTGACGCTCACGTGGGGGGCGGTGCGAGGGGCAGCCGTTGCGGTCGACACGTTCGCCATTATGGCCGATCAACGCCCCGAGTGGGACGTTGGGCCCAGGTCGCGTCGCGCGGCGAATCTCACATCTGTCAGTGGGCTCTCAGGTTCACGTGCGTGGTGGCGCGCAATCATCGGCCACGGGCGCCCCCGCGCACGCTCGGCCCGGGGGTGCGCGGGGTCCGACACGCCGTGCCCACCTGCCCGTCCGTGCTATGCGGTCGCGGCACGCCGCGCCCGAGCCGTGACACGGTGCCCGTCGGTCGTGCCAAGATGCCGTTCGGACGCACGTCGACGACGAGTGAGGACCACCATGAGCACCGAGCAGGCAAGCACCTCCGGCCCGCGCATCCTGCTGTACAGCGACGACGTGGACGCGCGTGCGCAGGTCCGTCTCGCCGTCGGCCGGCGTCTACGCCACGACGCGCCCGAGATCGAGTGGGTCGAGGTGGCGACGGCCGCCGCGGTGATCGCCTCGACCGAGGCAGGCGGCCTCGACCTGCTCATCCTCGACGGCGAGGCAGACAAGGTCGGTGGCATGGGTCTGGCGCGTCAGCTCAAGGACGAGGTCTACCGGTGCCCGCCGACCCTCGTCCTGACCGGGCGCCCGCAGGACGCGTGGCTCGCGTCCTGGTCGAACGCGGACGCGGTGGTCAGCCGCCCCCTCGACCCGATCGAGCTGCAGGCGGCGGTCGCGCGCGTGCTCGAGCCGCGGGCAGTCGCCGGATGAGCGACGCGCCCACCTGGCCCGACATCCTCACGTGGCTCGTCGCACGTCGCGACCTCACCACCGCGCAGGCGTCCTGGGCGATGGACGAGATCATGAGCGGCGAGGCGAGCCCCGTCCAGATCGCCGGCTTCCTCGTGGCGCTGCGGGCCAAGGGTGAGACGGTCGACGAGCTCACCGGCCTCGCGGACACGATGCTCGACCACGCCGTCCGCATCTCCGTACCGGGTCGGACCCTCGACATCGTCGGCACCGGTGGCGATCGGTCGCACACGGTCAACATCTCCACGATGTCGGCGGTCGTGATCGCGGGCGCGGGCATCCGCGTCGTCAAGCACGGCAACCGCGCTGCGTCGTCGTCGTCGGGATCCGCCGACGTGCTCGAGGCGCTCGGCATCAGGCTCGACCACAGCCCTGAGCGCGTCGCGCAGATCGCGGGCGACGCGGGGATCACGTTCTGCTTCGCGCAGGTGTTCCACCCGTCGTTCCGGCACACGGCCGCGGCCCGGTCCGGCCTGGGCATCGCCACTGCCTTCAACTTCCTGGGCCCGCTCACCAACCCGGCCCAGCCCGACGCGTGCGCGATCGGCGTGGCCGACGCGCGGATGGCCCCCCTCATCGCGGGGGTGCTGGCCGCGCGGGGCAAGAGCGCGCTCGTGTTCCGCGGCGACGTGGACGGCAACGGGCTCGACGAGATCGCAGCCACCGGGCCCACGCAGGTCTGGGAGGCGCGCGACGGCGGCGTCACCGCGTCGGTGGTCGACTGGCCCACCGACCTGGGCGTCGCACCCGTCACGCTGGCCGACCTGCGCGGCGCCGACGCGGCCTTCAACGCCGACGTCGCGAGCCGGCTGCTCGCCGGCGAGCCCGGCCCGGTCCGCGAGACGGTGCTCCTCAACGTCGCCGCGGCGCTCGTCGCCGACGGGACGCTGCCCGGCACCGCCGACGGCCCCTTGCTCGAGCGTCTGGCCGCCGGGGTCGAGCTGGGCCGGGCGTCCCTGGACTCGGGGGCGGCCGCTGGTGCGCTGGAGCGTTGGCGCGCAGCGAGCGCGTGACCCGGGGCGCCCGACTGCTGCGTGCGCGACTGGTGCGAGCGCGTCGCCTGCGGTAGCTCAGCTGCGCGGCGTGGTAGTCGAGTTCCAGCGAGGTAGTCGGTAGCGATCGACTACCTTGTGGGGAGATCGACTACTTGTGCTGGGAAACCGACGCGCGGGTCAGGCCGCGAGGGCTCGCTGCGCTCGGGTTGGTCTGTCTGGTGCGGGGCAGTCCACTGTGCTTGTGGTCGGACTGAACCTCCGCTCCGCGAATCGCGAGGGCTCGCTGCGCTCGGGTTGGTCTGTCTGGTGCGGGGCAGTCCACTGTGCTTGTGGTCGGACTGAACCTCCGCTCCGCGAATCGCGAGGGCTCGCTGCGCTCGCCCTCACGATTCGCTCCGCTCCGGTTCAGTCCTCCAGCCCGAGCGCGAACGCCTGGTCCAGGTCGTGCCTCGAGTACGTGCGGAACGCGATGTACGTCTGGGTGCGGATGACGCCCTCGATCTTGCTCGCCTTGTCGGCGATCACGTCGGCGAGGTCGTCGTGCTCGCGCACACGCACCAGCGCGATGAGGTCGACCTCGCCGGTGACCGAGTAGACCTCGGTCACGCCGGGGATCTCGGCGATGGCGGCGGCGACCTCGGGGATCCGGGCGGCGTCGGTGTCGATGAGGACGATCGCAGTCAGCATGCATTCATCATGCCGTGCGCGGGACTGCCGCGCCGAGATCCGCCTCCGGCCGCGCCGGGCTGGAGTCCGCGCCGAAGCCGGTCGACGCCTCGACACCGGCCAGAAGGCGACCGTGCGCGTCCAGCGCTGCAGCCGTGTCGGGATCGGCCAGGGCGGACCGGACCGGGTAGGCGTAGACACCGTCCACGTGGACGAGGCGCACACCCGGCTGGTCGAGCCACGCCAGGACCAGGTCGGTCTCCTCCGGGTGCGCCGCCGGGGCTGGAGCGACCGGGGCGACCACGTGCGCGGCCGTCTCGCGCAGCGTCGCGATCACCGGGCGCGGGTCGGTGCGTCGGTCGACCCGCGCGGTCGCGGCCAGGCGCCCGTGCCGGACGAGCACCAGCTCCCACCCGCCGTCCGGCGTGCGGGCCGCGGCCACGAGCTCGGCGCAGCGCGCCAACGGGTCCAGTCGCTGCGCACGCGACGCGCCCCGCAGGAACGCACCGAGCCGGTCCCGCACCGTCGCGGCCTCCTCGTACCGCTGCTGGTCGACGAGCTGCTGCAGCCTCCCGGCGTGCGCCGCGACCACCGGCGCCGGGTCGCTCGTCATGGCCCGCCGGACGCGTTCGACGAGCACCGCGTACTCGTCGGCGCCCTGGGCCCCGACGCACGGCGCCCCGCACCGTCCCATGCCCGCCAGGGCGCACGACGACGCACCCGGCGTCGCGACGAGCGGCAGCCGGCGCGTGCACTGGCGGATCTCGAAGCTCTCGTGCAACGCGTCGACCGCGAGCGTGGCCGTGCGCGCCGACCCGAACGGACCGATGTAGGCGGCGCCGTCCTCGTCGCGCACGTCGCGGACCACCGACAGCCGCGGGTACGGCTCGGAGGTGAGCCGGACCCACGGCATCCGCTCGGGGAAGCGCGAGCGTCGGTTGTAGCGCGGGGAGTGCTCGGCGATGAGGCGCAGCTCGCGGACCCGTGCCTCCAGGGGCGTCGCGCACACCACCGGGTCGACGCGTTCGGCGATCCGGACCATCTCGGTGATCCGGCCGCGCTTCTCGGACGACGTGAAGTAGGAGCGGACCCGCCGCCGCAGGGAGGTCGTCGACGTGCCGACGTACAGCACCTCGTCGCCGGGACCGCGGAACAGGTACACGCCGGGGGAGTCGGGCAGCCCGTCGGCCAGCGTGCGTTTGCGCCGCACGTCGGCCGGTACGGGGTCGGTGGCCGTCGCGAGGTCCTCGAGGTGGGTCACCCCGAGCGGCGCCAGGCGGCCCAGGAGCGCGTGCAGGACGTCGACCGTGGCGCGCGCGTCGGACAGGGCACGGTGGTTGGGCGTCACGGTGGCGCCGAACAGCGCGGCCAGGCTGGAGAGCTTGTGGTTGGGCGCCTCGTCGCGCGTCACCACGCGCCGCGCGAGCCGCACGGTGTCCAGCACGCGGTTGCCGGGCCAGCGGTGGCCCGTGCGTGCGGCGGCGGCCTTGAGGAACCCGACGTCGAACGGTGCGTTGTGCGCGACGAGCACCGCGTCGCGCGCGAACTCGAGGAACGACGGCAAGACCTCCTCGATGGGCGGCGCGCCGATGAGCATGGTCGTGGTGATCCCGGTCAGCACCTGGATGAACGGCGGGACCGGGCCGCCCGGGTCGACCAACGTCTGGAACTCGCCGAGGACCTCGCCGCCCCGCACCTTGACGGCGCCGATCTCGGTGATCGCGCAGTCGGCGGGCGTGCCGCCCGTCGTCTCCAGGTCGACGACGACGAAGGTCACCTCGGACAGCGGCGTCCCCACGTCGTCGAGGCTCGGCTGGATCGCACGCGCTCCGGGGTCGACCGACTGCTGGGCCCACACGGGGCGCAGGCGGCGGACGGTCGACACCTGACGGACGCTACCCACGACCACCCACACCGCCGTGCGGCACGCCGCGGCGCACCTAGTCTGGGCGGATGAGCACCGGTCAGGTCCCGCCTGCACTGCAGGCCCGCCTGGTGGCGTTCGCCGCCGAGGTGCTGGGGGAGATGGAGCCCGCGGAGGTGCCCGCCGGCCTGCGCGCCGTCGCGCGGTTCGCCCCACGCAAGCGCGCGTCGGCCGGAGCCGGACCGTTGTGGTCCGCGCTCCAGGGCGACCCGTTCCGGGCGCGCGTCGCGCGGGTGTGGGCGACGCGGTCGGCCTCGTCGGCGGTCGACGGCGAGGAGCGCCCCGGGGAGGTGGAGGAGGGGACCCCACCGGCCGGAGCGCCGGACCTCGACGCCGCGGCCGGGGCGTGGCTGCGCCGCGACGACTGGGCGGCGCTGGTACCGCCCGTGGAGCCCGCCGGTGAACAGACCGATGCGCGACTGGTCCGGGCGACGGCAGCCGTCGACCGGGTCCGCGCGGAGCGGGACGAGGCGCTGGCGGCCGCGCGGCTGGCCCGCGACGAGGTGGCCGCCAACCAGCGCGAGCTGCGCCGGCTGCGGTCCGACGCGGACCGTGCCCGGAGCGAGGCACGCCGTGCGGTCGAGCAGGCGGCTGACACGCTCGACGAGGCGCGCCGCGAGCGGGAGGCCGCTGCGGCGGCGCACGACGAGGCGGTGCGCGAGCGGCGCGAGGCCGGGGCGCTGCGCGACCAGGCGCGTGCCGAGGTCCGGGTCGCACGTCAGCTCGCACAGGCCCGGGTGCGGCTCCTGCTGGACACCATCGTCGACGCGGCGAGCGGGTTGCGGCACGAGCTCGCGCTGCCACCTCTCGACCAGCTGCCCGCCGACCTCGTCGCGCCGCCCGCGCCGGTCGACGCCCAGCGACAGGGATCTCGTGGGCGGTCTCTCGACGATCCCGCCCTGCTCGACGAGGTGCTGCGTCAGCCGTGGGCACACCTGCTGGTGGACGGCTACAACGTCTCCAAGACGGGGTTCGGCGCGTTGCCGCTCGACGAGCAGCGTCGTCGGCTCGTCGACGGGCTGGCCGTCGTCGCGGCGCGCACGGGCGCCGAGATCACGTGCTGCTTCGACGGTCAGGAGACCGCCCTGCCGCCCGGCGGGTACGCGCGGGGCGTGCGCGTGCGGTTCTCCGTCGGCGAGATCGCCGACGACCTCATCCGCCGCCTCGTGCACGCGGAGCCGCCGGGTCGCGTGGTCGTCGTCGTGACCAGCGACCAGGCCGTGGCACGCGACGCGGAGTCCGACGGCGCGTGGGTGGTGCCGTCTGCGACCCTGGTCGCGCGGCTCAACCGGGTCTGAGCCCCCGCGGCACAGGCCGTGTCAGACCTCGTCGCTAGTTTGCCGCGCATGAGGATCGACTGCGAGACCTGCACCGTCGGCAAGGCCGGCCCGGCTGCGTGCGACGACTGCGTGGTGACGTTCCTGACGATCGGGCGGCCGTCCGAGGCGATCAGGCGCGTCGTCGCGTCGGACGGGTTGGAGCTCGACCCGGCGGAGCAGCGCGCGATCGGCGTGCTCGCCGCGTCCGGGCTCGTGCCCCCGTTGCGCATGGAGCCCGCCGTGTGAGGGCGGGCTCCATGCGCCGGCGCGTCAGCCCTCGCGCTCGTCCGTGTAGAGCGCCTCGACCTCTGCCGAGAAGTCCTTGAGCACGATCGAGCGCTTCACGCTCAGCTTGGGCGTGAGGTAGCCGTTCGCGATCGTGAGGTCGGTGTCGAGGATGCGGTACTTGCGGATCGACTCGGCCCGGGACACCGCCTTGTTCGCCTTCTCGACGGCCAGGTCGATGGAGGCCAGCACGTCCGTGTCGGTCGCCGCCTGCTCGAGCGTGAGCGCCGGCTTGCCGTGCGCCGCGAGCCAGCCGGGCACGCCCTCGGGGTCGAGGGTGACGAGCGCACCGATGAACGGCTTCTGGTCGCCGACGACGACGACCTGGCTGATCAGCGGGTGCGCGCGCAGGCGGTCCTCGAGCACGGCGGGGGCGACGTTCTTGCCGCCCGCGGTGACGATGATCTCCTTCTTGCGGCCCGTGATCGACAGGTTCCCGTCCTCGTCGATCGCACCCAGGTCGCCCGTCTTGAACCAGCCGTCCTGCAGGGACTCCGCGGTGGCCACGTCGTTGGCGTGGTAGCCACGGAACACCTGGATGCCCTTGACCTCCACCTCGCCGTCGTCGGCGATCCGCACCGCGGTGCCGGGCAGGGGGCGCCCGACGGAGCCGATCTTCGTCGTGTCGGGCCGGTTCACCGTGGCCGGAGCCGTGGTCTCGGTCAGCCCGTAGCCCTCGAGGACCACCAGCCCGACGCCCCGGTAGAAGTGTCCGAGCCGCTCACCGAGCGGTGCGCCGCCCGAGATGGCCCAGCGCGCCCGGCCACCGAGCGCCTTGCGGAGCTTCGACAGCACCAGGACGTCGGCCACCTTGTGCTGCAGGCGGAGCCACGGGCTCGGGCCGCGGGGCGTGTCGAGCGCCCGTGAGTAGACGATCGAGGTCTTGGCGGCACGCTGGAAGATCGCACCCTTGCCGCCGGCCGCGGCCTTCTGCTCGGCGGAGTTGTAGACCTTCTCGAACACGCGCGGCACGGCGAGGATGAACGTCGGCTGGAACGAGGCGAGGTCGTCGAGCAGCGTGCGGGTGTCCGGCGTGTGGCCCAGGACCGCGCCGGCCGGGATCGCGAGCACGTGGATGAAGCGCGCGAACACGTGGGCCAGCGGCATGAACAGCAGCGTGCGCGAGCCGGGCTCGGCGACCACCACGTTCAGGTCGGCGACCGTGTTGACGGTCAGCTCGTAGAAGTTGCCGTGCGTGAGCTCGACGCCCTTGGGCCGGCCGGTCGTGCCGGACGTGTAGATGACGGTCGCGACGTCGGCCAGGTCGGCCAGACCGCGCCGGTGGACGATCTCGTCGTCGCTCACGTCCTGTCCCGCCGAGACGAGCTCGTCGACGGCGCCCTCGTCGATGACCAGGACCTTGCGCACGTCGGGCGTGTCCGGGAGCACCTCGGCCACGGTCGCCGCGTGCGCGGCCGACTCGACGACCAGCAACGAGACGCCTGCGTCCGTCAGGATCCAGGCGACCTGCTCGGCCGAGGACGTCTCGTACAGCGGGACGGGAACGGCGCCCACGGCCCACGCGGCCCAGTCGAGCAGCGACCACTCGTAGCGCGTGCGCGACATGATGCCGACGCGGTCACCGGGGGCCACGCCGAGGGCGACGAGGCCCTTGGCCGCGGCGACGATCTCGGCGTCGTACTCGCGCGCCGACAGGGGGATCCAGGGACCGTCCTCCTGCGTCTTGTGCTCGACGACGGGACCGTCCGGGTCGGCGTCGACGCGGGCGGCGAAGAGGGTGTTGAGGTTGCTCGACGGGTCGACCTCGATGAGCAGGGGCGTACGGGACTCGTCCATGCTGACTCCAGTGGCAGGTGGCGAAGCGTGAGCAGAGGATACGCGAAGTTACTCGCGAGTAGGTTCCGCTGTTCGCGGATGTCCGCCGATCGGCACAGCGTGCCCGGGACGAACGTCGTCCGCATCAACCCGTAGCGACCGCTAGCGTGGTCCACCGGACCGCACCGCAGGCGGTCCTCATTCGACCATCGCGTAGGAGCACTCACACATGCACGCCATCGGTGTGGACATCGGCGGGACCAAGATCGCGGCAGGCGTCGTGGACGACGAGGGCACGATCCTCGCGCAGACGCGCCGCGACACTGCGCCCGACGACGCCGCGAGCATCGACCGCGCCATCGCCGACGTCTACGGCGAGCTGAGCTCGAAGTACGACATCGGCGCGATCGGCCTGGCCGCCGCCGGGTTCGTCGCGGCGGACCGCTCGGGCGTCCTGTTCGCACCCAACATCGCCTGGCGCGACTACCCGCTGCGCGACAACGTGGCTGCGCTGATCGACGACAAGGTGGACATCGTCGTCGAGAACGACGCGAACGCCGCCGGCTGGGCCGAGTTCCGCTTCGGCGCCGCGCGCGACGTCGACGACATGCTGACGCTGACCGTGGGCACCGGGCTCGGTGGCGCGATCGTCTCGAGCGGGGAGCTGGTCCGTGGGGCGTGGGGAGTCGCGTCCGAGATCGGCCACATGCGGGTCGTCCCCGGCGGCCACTACTGCGGGTGCGGCCACGAGGGCTGCTGGGAGCAGTACACGTCGGGCAGCGCGCTGGTCCGCGACGCCCAGGCGGCCGTGCTCACCCAGCGGGCGCGTGCCGCCCGCATCCTGGAGCTGGCCGGTGGCGAGGTCGAGAAGATCACCGGCCCGCACGTGACGCGTGCGGCGCAGGAGGGTGACGCGCTCGCGATCGAGCTGCTCGCCGAGCTCGGGCGGTGGCTCGGTGAGGGGGCAGCCTCCGCGACCGCGCTGCTCGACCCCGCGCTCATCGTCGTGGGCGGCGGCGTCGCGGCCGCCGGTGACCTGCTCCTGGCACCTGCACGCAAGGCGTTCAGCGAGCAGCTCTCGGGCCGGGGACACCGCCCCGAGGCGCCGTTCGTGGTCGCGTCGATGGGCAACGACGCCGGCATGGTCGGTGCGGCAGACCTGGCTCGGATCTGACCCGCGATCGCGCGGCGCGCGCTCCGAGGGGCGGCGCCTCAGACGACGGCGCCCGTGTCGTCGTCGCCGGGGTCCCGTCGGCTGGGCATGCGCCAGACGAGCACGCCCACACCCAGCACGAACACGACGCACGCCGCCTGCACCAGGGCGGCGGGGGCTCCGGCCCAGGCGATGAGGACGACGAGCAGGAAGATCGGCATGCCGGCGGCGGCGAGCCACGCCATCGTCAGCAGCGGGTCGCCGCCGAGCACGGGGCCCGGGTCCGGCGGCTGGAAGGCCTCCGCCTCGTCGACCGTCGCCTCGGCGTCGTCGTACTGCGACGTGCCGTCCCAGTCGCGGGCGGCCGCCGGGGGCTCGTCGGCCGCGCGGACGACGTGCGGCGTCGTGACCCACGGTGCCACCGGGAAGTCGAGACCCCGGTCGGGCGCCTCGTCGGTACGCGTCGGCGCGTCGGCACTGTCGACCTCGTTCAGCTGGGCGACGATGGCCGCCCACGCGGCGTCGTCCACGGGTGCCGAGGCGTCGGCGCCCGGGTCGGGTCGCTCGACACCCGGTCCGGGGACGTCGCCTTCGGGTCCGCGGGCCGGCTCGTCCGGGTCGTCGGGGCGAGGAGCCATGAGAGCACTCTAGAGTCGGACGGTGCGGGTCGGGAGTCCGGGCCGCGATGCGGCATGCTGGCAGGCACGTTCGCTGGAGAGGTGAGCACTTGTTCTACTGGTTGATGAAGCGGGTCTTCGTGGGTCCGCTCCTGCACCTGGTCTACCGACCGTGGATCCGTGGTGCCCAGAACATCCCCGCCGAGGGCGGGGCGATCCTCGCCAGCAACCACCTGGCGGTCATCGACTCGTTCTTCCTGCCGCTCATGCTGGACCGCGAGCTCGTGTTCATCGGCAAGCAGGAGTACTTCACCGGGAGCGGGCTCAAGGGCCGCCTCCAGGCGGGCTTCTTCCGCGGCGTCGGCACGATCCCCGTGGACCGCGGCGGCGGCAAGGCGAGCGAGGCCGCGCTGCGCACGGGGCTGCGCAGGCTCGAGGAGGGTGGCCTCTTCGGCATCTACCCCGAGGGGACGCGCAGCCCGGACGGGCGCCTGTACCGCGGCAAGACCGGAATCGCGCGTCTGGCCATCGAGTCCGGCGCCCCTGTGATCCCCGTCGCCATGGTGGACACGGACGTCGCGCAACCGCTCGGCCGCACGATCCCCAAGGTCATGCGCATCGGGATGGTCGTCGGCGAGCCGCTCGACTTCAGCCGATATCGTGGGATGGAGAACGACCGGTTCATCCTGCGCTCGGTGACCGACGAGATCATGTACGCGATCATGAGCCTGTCCGGCCAGGAGTACGTCGACGTCTACGCGGCGACCCAGAAGGCGCGCATCGCGACCGGTCACCCCGCGGCGAGCGGCGAGTCCACCGACCAGCTCCCGGCGGCGCCGGGCGGCCGTCCGGCCCCCGACGTCCAGGTTCCGGTCCCCCCGCAGGACGGCGACGCGACGTCAGTAGGATGACGGACGTGCTCCGCCGTCGGTGACGTCCCTGTCCCGGCCGCGTGCGGACCGTCGGTCCGCGCCAGCTCGTGCAAGTTCCCCGTGCAGTTCTACGAGAGGTGTTTCTCATGTCGGTTCGTCGCGTCGCGCTCCTCACCGCGGGTGGCTTCGCTCCGTGCCTGTCCTCCGCCGTCGGTGGGCTCATCGAGCGCTACACCGAGATCGCGCCGGACGTCGAGATCATCGCCTACGAGCACGGTTACTACGGCCTGCTGCGCGGGGACAAGATCGTCATCAGCGACGAGGTCCGCAAGAACGCCGGCATCCTGCACCGGTTCGGCGGCTCGCCCATCGGCAACTCGCGCGTCAAGCTCACCAACGCCAAGGACTGCGTCAAGCGCGGCCTGGTCCAGGAGGGCCAGGACCCGCTGCAGGTGGCTGCCGAGCAGCTCAAGGCCGACGGCGTGGACGTGCTGCACACCATCGGTGGCGACGACACGAACACGACGGCCGCCGACCTGGCCGCCTACCTCGCGGACAACGACTACGGCCTGACGGTCGTGGGTCTGCCCAAGACGATCGACAACGACGTGGTGCCGATCCGCCAGTCGCTGGGCGCGTGGACCGCCGCCGAGGAGGCCGCCGGCTTCGCCGCGAACATCATCGGCGAGCACCGCTCGGGCCCGCGCATGCTCATCGTGCACGAGGTCATGGGCCGGCACTGCGGCTGGCTCACCGCCGCCGCCGCCGTCGAGTACCGCAAGTGGCTCGACCAGCAGGAGTGGGTGCCGGGCATCGGCCTCACCCGCGAGCGCTGGGACATCCACGCCGTCTTCGTGCCCGAGCTCGCGCTCGACATCGACGCCGAGGCCGAGCGCCTCAAGGGCGTGATGGACAGCCAGGGCAACGTCAACATCTTCCTGTCCGAGGGCGCGGGCATGCACGAGATCGTCGAGCAGCTCGAAGCCGCCGGCACGCCGGTGGAGCGCGACCCGTTCGGCCACGTCAAGCTCGACACCGTCAACCCGGGGCAGTGGTTCGCCAAGCAGTTCGGTGAGAAGCTGGGTGCCGAGAAGACGATGGTCCAGAAGTCGGGCTACTACTCGCGCGCCGCGGCCGCGAACGCGGAGGACCTGCGTCTCATCAAGTCCATGACCGACCTGGCCGTCGAGTGCGCGCTGCGCGGCGAGTCCGGCGTGATCGGGCACGACGAGGAGCAGGGCGACCTGCTGCGCGCCATCGAGTTCCCGCGCATCGCGGGCGGCAAGGCGTTCGACGTCTCCCAGCCCTGGTTCGGCGCGCTCCTGGCCGACATCGGGCAGGACCTCGTCCCGGCGAGCCACTCATGACCGTCGCACCGGCTCCGGGGGTCGTCGAGGGTCTCGACGCATGGCGCGACCTGCCCGCCGGGCAGCAGCCGGCGTGGCCGGACGCGGACTCGCTCGCACGGGTGACGTCACGCCTCGAGCAGCTGCCACCGCTCGTGTTCGCCGGCGAGTCGGACGCGCTGCGCGCCCAGCTCGCCGCCGCGGGCCGGGGTGAGGCGTTCCTGCTCCAGGGCGGCGACTGCGCCGAGACGTTCGGCGAGGCGACGGCGGACAACATCCGCAACAAGATCAAGACGATCCTGCAGATGGCGGTCGTCCTGACCTACGGCGCGAGCCTGCCCGTCGTCAAGATGGGTCGCATGGCGGGGCAGTACGCCAAGCCGCGTTCGTCGGACAGCGAGACGCGCGACGGGGTCACCCTGCCCGCGTTCCGCGGCGACATCATCAACGGCTACGACTTCACGCCCGAGGCCCGCACGCCGGACCCGCAGCGGCTGCTCGAGGCGTACCACACGTCCGCCTCGACGCTGAACCTGATCCGCGCGTTCACCACCGGTGGCTTCGCGTCGCTGCTGCGCGTGCACGAGTGGAACCGCGGCTTCACGGCCAACCCGGCCTACTCGCGGTACGAGGAGATCGCCGCCGAGATCGACCGGGCCATCCGCTTCATGGCGGCGTGCGGGGCCGACTTCGACGCCTTGCGCACGGTCGACTTGTTCTCGAGCCACGAGGGTCTGCTGCTCGACTACGAGCGACCGCTGACCCGCATCGACTCGCGGACCGGCCAGCCGTACGACTGCTCGGCCCACTTCGTGTGGATCGGGGAGCGCACACGCGAGCTCGGGGGAGCGCACGTCGACTACTTCTCCCGGCTGCGCAACCCCATCGGCATCAAGCTGGGTCCCACGTCCAGCGGCGACGACGCGCTCGCCCTGATGGACAAGCTGAACCCGACGGCGGAGGAGGGGCGCATCACGTTCATCACCCGCATGGGTGCGAGCAAGGTGCGTGACCTGCTGCCGGCTCTCGTCGAGAAGGTGGCGGCGGACGGCCGTCCCGTCACGTGGGTGTGCGACCCGATGCACGGCAACGGCATCACGTCGGCGTCCGGCTACAAGACGCGGCGGTTCTCCGACGTCATGGACGAGGTCACGGGCTTCTTCGAGGTGCACCGCGCGCTCGGCACCGTGCCCGGTGGCCTGCACATCGAGCTCACGGGTGACGACGTCACCGAGGTGCTCGGCGGGTCCGAGGAGATCGACGACGAGGGTCTGGGGCGTCGCTACGAGACGCTCGTCGACCCGCGCCTGAACCACCAGCAGTCGCTGGAGCTGGCCTTCCAGGTGGCGGAGCTCCTGCGAGCCTCCTGATCGGACGAACGCGCAGGGCGCGACGGCAGTGAGCCGTCGCGCCCTCCGCGTCCTCCGGACCGCGCGCCGTCGCGACGAGGTCAGACGACCGTCAGCACGATGGTGGAGCCGAACGGCGCCTCTGTGTCGGCATCGACGCTCTGGTCGACGACCTGGTTGAGCAGACCGCCCCACGACGTCTCACGCTTCACGACGAAGCCGAGGTTCTCGAGCGTCGCCTTCGCGTCCGCGAAGCCGGTCCGCTCCACGTTCGGCACGACGACCGGCGCGTGGCCCTTGCTGACCTTGAGCTTGACGGTGTCTCCCTTGTGCGCCTTGGTCCCCGACTTCGGCGCCTGGCTGATGACGGTTCCCGCGGGGACGGTGTCGCTGTAGGCCTTCGCAGACTTGACCTCGAGACCGTCGCCGGTGAGCTGCGCCGTCGCGTCGGTGAGGGTCGCACCGACGACGCTCGAGACCGTGACCGGCTCCGGGCCCTGGGAGAGCGTGAGCGTGACGGTCGTCCCGCGCGTGGTTTGCGTGCCGGGGTCTGCCGGCGTGCCGTCGGGCAGGACCGCCGAGAGGACCTCACCCACGGAGGCCGTGTCGTCGTACGCCGGCGATGCGTAGGCGACCTTCAGGCCGGCCTGGTCGAGGGTCGTCTCGGCGGCCTTCTGCATCTGCCCGACGACGCCGGAGGGAACGTTCACGTAGTCGGGGCCCTTGGAGACGCTGAGCTCGACGGTGGATCCCTTGCGTGCGCGGGCGTCGGACGCGGGGTCGCTGGAGATGACCTCGCCGGACGGGACCTTCGGGTCGTAGCTCTCCGTGGCGTGGGCGTCGAGCCCCTGGGCGTCGAGCGCAGCCTCCGCCACCTCCTGGCTCTGCCCGGCGACGGTGGGGACGGTGGTCCACGATCCCGGGCCGTGGGTGGCGTACCACCACACGCCGCCGCCGACGAGCGCGAGGACGACGAGCAGGACGACGAGGATCCGGCCTCGGCGGCGCCGGCCGCGCGCGTGGGCCGCGGGCGGGGGCGGACCAGCCGGGGCGACGAGGGCGCCGTTCAGGCCGATCGGCAGGGCGACGGTCGATCCGGTCTCGAGGCGCTTCGTCGCGTGGTCGTCGGGCGTGTCGTCGCCCGGGTCCGCGGTGGCGACGACCGGGTCGGACGTGAGGTCGGTCTCGTCGGGGTCGGTCGCGGCGGGCAGGACGATCGACGGGGGCACGTCCGCGCGACGCTCGAGCGTCTCCTCGTCGAGCGCTGCGCGGGTGCGCCGCAGCAGCTCGGCCGCTGCGCCCGCGTCGACCGGTCGGTCCTCGGGGTCGCGCGCCGCGAGCGAGCGCACCAGCTCGTCGACCTCGATCGGCAGCCAGTCGACCAGGTCCGAGGGCGCCGGGATGTCGTTGTTGACGTGCTGGAACGCGACCTGGATGGGTGTCTCGCCCGTGAAGGGCTGACGGCCGGTGAGCATCTCGAAGATCAGGACGCCGCACGCATACACGTCGGTGCGTGCGTCGCTCGCGCCGCGGACCACGAGCTCGGGCGCCAGGTACGCGACCGTGCCGAGCACGGTGCCGGTCGTCGTCGACGTGACCTCGGTGACGGCGCGTGCGAGGCCGAAGTCGGCCAGCTTCACGCGGTCGTCCGTCGCGATCAGCACGTTCTCGGGCTTCACGTCGCGATGGACGAGGCCGGCGCGGTGCGCCGCGGCAAGTGCGTCGAGGACGGCGGCCGCGACGCCGAGCGACTCGCCGACCGACAGCGCCCCGCGTTCGCCGATGCGGCGGCGCAGGTTCACGCCGTCGACGTACTCCATGGTCAGGTAGCTCGTCTCGCCGTCGACTCCCTGGTCGTACACGCCGACGAGGCCGGGGTGGGTGAGACGGGCGGCGGTGCGGGCCTCGCGGCGGAACCGGGCGACGAAGTCGGCACCCGAGGCTCCCTCGGCGAGGTGCGGGTGCATGACCTTGAGCGCGACGTCGCGGTCCAGGCGTCGGTCGACCGCGAGGTACACGGTGGCCATGCCTCCGCGGGCGATGCGGGACACGACCTCGTACCGCCCGTCGACCAGGCGGCCGAGGAGCGGATCGGTGACGGTTGTTCCCACGCGCGAGATTCTACGGGCGCCCGGGCGCAGACCGGGGGAGGCGGGCGGGTGTCAGTCCGCTGGTCGGGCGAGTCAGCGGAATCGCGCCATGAGCGTCTGCACGTTGGCGACGTACCGGCGCGTGTCGGAGAACATCCCGTACTTCCTCACGGATGTCGCGCCCTGGTAGTAGCCGGCGATCGCGCGGGGGAGGTCGGGCGACGTGCGGACCAGCGAGCGCAGGATCGCGACGCCGGCCGTGACGTTGTCGTCCGGGTCCAGCAGGTTGAGGTGCCGCCCGACGAGCTGGGATGCCCACTCGCCGGCGGACGGGATCACCTGCATGACGCCGATGGCGTTGGCGGGGGAGACCGAGGTGTGGTTGAACCCGGACTCCTGGAACGCGACGGCCTGGGCCAGAGCGGGGTCGACGCCCATCGCCCGCGCGGTGGCGCGGACCTTGGCCTGCATCGTGGCGGGCGACGGGACACCGGTGCTCACCAGCGTGTTCTTGTTGGCGTTGGCGGCGCCGACGACGGCCGCGGAGTAGGTCCGGCCCTCGAACGTGCTGGGGACCGCCTGCTTCGAGGAGGACGCCTTCGAGCTGCTCGACGAGGACGCGGCCCCGGGCAGCGTCAGCACGTCGCCGATGCGGATCAGGGCGCGGGCGTCGAGGTGGTTGGCCTTGACGATGGCCGCGACGGTCAGGCCGTGGCGGCTCGCGATCGCGCCGACGGTGTCGCCGGCCTTGACGGTGTAGCGGCTCGACGCGCCGGACGTGCTCGCCGGCTTCGCCGCCGACGAGGTCGAGGTCGTCGTCGCCTCGGAGATCGTGAGGACCTGACCGATCCGGATGAGCGCACGCGCGTCGAGGTGGTTGAGCTTGACCACCTTCGCGACGGTCGTCGAGTACCTGGAGGCGATCGCGCTCACGGTCTCGCCCGCGCGCACGGTGTGGGTCACCTTGGCGGTGTGCTTGGTGGCCGTCGTCGTGGCCGCGTGCTTGGCAGGGATCGTCAGGACCTGTCCCACCTGGATGCGCGAGGCGTCGGCCAGCGAGTTGGCCCGCGCGATGGAGGTGATCGACGTACCGGTGCGCGCGGCGATGTGGCTCACGGTGTCACCCGGGCGCACGGTGTAGCGCTCGTCGGCCTGCGCGCCGGACCCGGTGGCGGACACGGCGATGGCGGCGAGCGCGATGGCGCCGGTGCTGGTCGTCGCGAGGCGACGCGCATCCGAGCGGCTGGCGATGGGCTGCGTCATGGTGTGACCCCTGGTGCACGAGTGACAGAATGTGACTGGTGTTACTGATGTGACAGAACGTGAACGTATCCCAGTGACACACCTGTGAAAAGCCCAGGACCGAATTGCACCGGAATTCGCGCGGGTCGCCCGCGGCATGATCACGCCCGTCGCGCTGGCATGCGTAGGCTTGTCGCGTGACCGACACTGCTGCCCTGGATGCCCTCGTCGACGACTGGCTGACCGTTCCCGACGTCGCCGAGAAGCTGGAGATCGACGCGGGAAAAGTGCGTCGCAGCCTTCAGGAGGGCCGGCTGGTCGGCGTCCGTCGCGGCGAGCCGAAGGTGCTGAGCGTCCCGGCCGCGTTCCTGGTGCCCGGCCACCTCGCGAACCCGGCGGCACCGTCGCGTGCCGCCGGCCTGCCGCAGTGGACCATCCTGGCTGCGCTGCAAGGCACGCTCACGGTGCTGCGCGACGCCGGTTTCGGCGACGCCGAGGCCATCGCCTGGTTGTTCACGCCCGACGACTCGCTGGGCGGCTCCCCGCTCGACGCGCTGCGCGACGGTCGCAAGACCGAGGTGCGCCGCCGGGCGCAGGCCGAGCTGTAGCAGCGGGTCTTCGGCCCGCCGGGCTGTTCGGCGCCGCCGTCAGGCGGTGCGCTCGACGGCGGCACGCGCGAGCGCGACGAGCATCCCGCGCGCCGGTTCCGGCCACCCGCGGGCGTCGATCGCGGCGAAGGCGGTCGACGAGAGATCGGCGATGAGCTCCTCGACCGACTCGACCGACCCCGTGCTCGCGACGGCGTCCGCGAGCGCGGCGACGGCCTCCGCGTCCGCGTCCCGGTCGCCGAGGGTGCGGTCCACGAGCTCGAGCGTGCGGGTGTCGCGCGTGCCGCGTGCCCGGTCCACCGCGCGCGCGACGAGGACCGTTCGCTTGCCCTCGCGCAGGTCGTCCCCGGCGGGCTTGCCGGTCGCGGCGGGGTCGCCGAAGACACCGAGCAGGTCGTCCCTGAGCTGGAACGCCTCACCCAGCGGCAGCCCGATCGCGCGGCACGCGTCCAGGTCGTCGTCGCCCGCCCCCGCGAGGGCCGCACCGAGCACGATCGGGTGCTCGACGCTGTAGCGCGCCGACTTGGCGCGGATGACCTCGCGGGCCCGGGCCTCGTCGGCGCCCGGGTGCGTCGACCACGGCAGCGCCTGGGCGACGACGTCGAGGTACTGGCCGACCGTCACCTCGGTCCGCATGTGGTCGAAGACCGCCCGGGCCCGCGCGGCGCTGGGAGTCACGACGCCCGCCACGGCTGCCGAGAACTCCTCCTCGCTCGCCACGAGGGCCAGGTCGCCGAGCAGGATGGCGGCTGCCTGACCGAACCGGTCACCGTCGCCGCCCCACGACTCCTGCGCGTGGCGCTCGGCGAACGCGCGGTGGGCGGCGGGGAAGCCGCGACGCGTGTCGGAGTCGTCCATCACGTCGTCGTGGAAGAGCGCCGCGGCCTGGAAGAGCTCGAGCGCGGCACCGACGCGCAGCACCGACGCCTCGTCGGCGGTGCCGACCTGCCCGCCGTGCGCGCGCCAGGACCAGTAGCAGAACGCCGCCCGCAGGCGCTTGCCGCCGGAGAGCATCTGCGCGACGGCGTCCGCGAGTGGCGCGGCGTCGGTGCCGATCGCGACCACCGTGCTACGCAGGCGCGTGGCGTACTCGTCGAGGAGGGTGTCGATCCGGCCGCGGACGTCGTCGACGTCCGTCAGGGCGCGCGGGGTCGGGGTCACCGTCCGCAGCCTAGGCGACGTCCTCGACCTGGCCGCTGAGCGTCAGCGTCCGTGCGCCGCCGGAGTCGAGGATCCCGAGCAGCACGTGCTCCTTGCCGTCGTGACGGGTGAAGGAGGCCTGCACGGCGAGCTCCGGCTCCTTCTCGTCGGGGTCGCTGCGCGTGAAGCCGGCCTTCTCGAGCGGCTTGCCGACAGCCGCGAGCAGCGCCTTGGCGGAGGCGTCGCTGCGCAGGTTGAGGCTGATCGTGACCAGGTCGGAGTCGGGGACGGGCTCGGCCGACGAGAGCAGGACGGTCGCGTCGTCGGGCACGGGCAGCAGCGCGGACGGGAAGCCCGGCGCCAGGCCGCCCACCGTGGCCGCGGTCGCGGTCGGCGCGGCCAGCAGTGAGTCCGTGGGGCTCGGAGCGGGGTCGACGAGCAGCGACGCGGAGGCCGACGGCTCGAGGGTCGCGGGCTCGCTCGGGCTGCACGCCGCGAGCATCGCGGCGGCGACGGCGCAGCAGGCGGGGACGACGAGGAGGCGGACGCTCAGCACCGGGTCAGGGTAGCCGTGCCCGTCGACGTGACCACAGCCACCGTCGCCCGGACCGCCGGCCCACAGATCGGGCCGCTCGCCCGTCACACCGCCGTCTCGTGCAGTGGGCTGGTGCCATGGACACCGACCTCGAGACAGTGCGTACCAGCGAGCCCCGCGAGCTGCTGGCCCTCATCCCGCACCGGCTGGGATTCCGGCCGCGCGACAGCGCGGTGCTGGTGAGCCTGCGCCCACCGCGTGGCCGGGTGGGCCTGGTGATGCGGGTCGACCTGGTCCACCTGGCCGACGGCGGCACCGGGCGTCAGGTCGCGCGGTCGGCCCTGTCGGCGCTGGACGCGGACGGTGCGCGGCACGTCGCGTGCGTCCTGTACGTGGGCCCGGACGACCCTCGTCTGCACGCCGAGCCCGGTCGGTCGGCCGCGCACCGGGCCGCCGCCCACGTCCGGGAGGCCGCCGAAGGGCCGTTCGGCTGGGTCCCCGTGCACGTCGTGACCGACTCGGGCTTCCTCACGCTCGACTGCACCGACCCCGTCTGCTGCCCTGCCGGCGGACGTCCGCTGAGCGAGCTCGACGCGACGCAGGTGGGTGCGCACATGGTGCTCTCGGGGTCGGTGGTGGCCGGCTCGCGCGAGGAGCTGGTGCGGTTCCCGGCGGTCGGTCAGCAGGCGCGGCGGTCCGCGGCGCGTGTGCGGGCCCGGTGGGTCACGCGTGGTGTCGAGGCGGACGAGCGGGCCGGCGAGCAGCGTGAGGAGGCGCGCGCGGCGTGGCGGGCCGACTCCGTCGCCGCGTGGCGCTCGGCCGTGCGGTGCGTCGAGGGCACGGGACCCGAGCACCCTGCCCCGTGGGGCAGGCTCGAGGCGGGTCTCGTGGACCGGCGCGTGCGCGACGCGGTCCTCGTCGCCCTCATCCCGGGCACGGGTGAGCTGGCCGAGCGGTACGTGCTCGGCAGGGCGCCCGAGACGGCGGACGACGTGGCGGTCCGGGAGGCGCTCCGGCTCGTGATGGACCCCGCTCACGGGGTCCGCCCGCCGCCGGACCAGGCGCGGGTCCACCAGGAGGCGCTCGAGCTCGTCGTCGCGCACGGGCGCCCTCGCCGTCAGGCGCCCGCGCTGACGCTTCTCGCCGTGCTCGCGTGGTGGCAGGGCGAGGGCGCGCGTGCGCAGATCCTGCTGGCCACGGCGCTCGAGCACGACGCCACCTACCGGTTGGCGAGGATGGTCGAGGACCTGCTGCGCTCGGCCGTCAGCCCAGGGTGGGTACGGCGCGACGCGGCGTGAGGTGGTGCACCGGTTCGCGACGGCGTCCGGGCGGTGACGTGGGTCCGCGCGCGCTCGTCGGGACCGGCCGACTCCGGTAGCGTCGCGCCAGCACGGTCGTGCACCCGCTCGGCGGGTGCGCTCGAGCGTGAGCTCGGCCAGGAGGTCGGGCGGTGGCGGTGGGACGGGAGCGCGTCATGGGGATCGTGGTCGGATATCTGGCGACTCCGGAAGGTCGCGCGGCGCTCGCCGCGGCCGTCGACGAGGCCCACAAGCGCTCGACGACGGTCGTCGTGGTGGTCAGCACGCGACCGGACGAGCCGGCCGAGCAGCGCGCGACGGTCGAGGCCGAGCTCGCGAGCGTGGCGGCCGACCTGGACCGGGACCACACACCGCACGAGATCCGCCTCCTGGACGGCGGGGACGTCGCCGACGACCTCATCGGGACGGCGGAGGAGATCGACGCCGAGCTCGTCGTGATCGGGCTTCGTCGGCGCAGCCCGGTCGGCAAGCTCATCCTCGGCGCGAACGCCCAGCGTGTGCTCTTCGACGCACCGTGCCCTGTCCTGACGGTGAAGCCCGGTCCGACGGGCTGAGCGGGAATCTTCGGCCGCGCTCACGCGTTCCACCCATCGAGCCCCCTGTTTCCGGTCGCTTCGTCATGCCCGTCGGGGCGCCGGGAGGGGAAATGGCTCGGTACAATATCGTCACACCACGCCGCTCCTTCCCGGGGGGCTGCGCTGCCGAAAGGTCGTTCGTGTCGTCCCAGACCCCGCATCCCGCACTTCCGCGTGAGTTCGAGCACCCCGCTCTCCAGGACCTCGTCGTGCGTGGCAGGACCCATGGCACCATCGCCGCCGCCGAGGTGCGCGCGGCGTGCGAGGTCGCCGACGTCCAGGACGCCAAGCGGCTCCGGGCCGTGGTGCGTGGCCTCGCGACGGCCGGTATCGCCGTGAGCGAGCCGACCCCCGCCCGTGCCGTGGCAGCCACGCGTACCACTGGACGCCCCGCGGCCCAGGCCGCGGTGAGCGGCGACGAGCAGGCCGCCAAGCCCGCGCGTCGTCGTGCCGCCGCGCCCAAGGCGACGGTGACGGCCGCCGAGACGGCTGACGGCGCCGCGCCCGCCGCGAAGAAGGCGGCGCCCAAGGCCAAGTCCGCCACGGCCACGAAGGCCGCGGCGAAGGCCAAGGGGGCAGCCGAGGCGGAGACGTCGGACGACGACGAGCCCACGAACCTCGAGGAGATCGAGGTCGACGACGTCGAGGTCGAGGCGGACGACGCCGAGGCCACGAGCGACGCGGACTCGGACGAGAGCGACGACGCCAAGAAGCCTGCCGCCGCCGCCGAGGAGACGGAGGACTCGGGGTTCACCTACTCCGACGCCGACGACGACGACGCCCCCGCGCAGCAGGTCGTGACGGCGGGCGCCACCGCGGACCCCGTCAAGGACTACCTCAAGCAGATCGGCAAGGTCGCGCTGCTGAACGCCGAGCAGGAGGTCGAGCTCGCCAAGCGCATCGAGGCCGGCCTGTTCGCTGAGGAGCGTCTGGGGGCCGGGCTCACGCTCGAGCCCAAGGCCCGCCGCGAGCTCGAGTGGATCGCGCAGGACGGCCGCCGCGCCAAGAACCACCTGCTCGAGGCCAACCTGCGCCTCGTCGTCTCCCTCGCCAAGCGCTACACGGGCCGCGGCATGCTCTTCCTGGACCTGATCCAGGAGGGCAACCTCGGTCTGATCCGTGCTGTCGAGAAGTTCGACTACACCAAGGGCTACAAGTTCTCGACGTACGCCACGTGGTGGATCCGGCAGGCCATCACGCGCGCCATGGCCGACCAGGCCCGCACCATCCGTATCCCGGTGCACATGGTCGAGGTCATCAACAAGCTGGCCCGCGTCCAGCGGCAGATGCTCCAGGACCTGGGCCGCGAGCCCACGCCCGAGGAGCTCGCCAAGGAGCTCGACATGACGCCCGAGAAGGTTGTCGAGGTCCAGAAGTACGGCCGCGAGCCCATCTCGCTGCACACGCCCCTGGGCGAGGACGGCGACAGCGAGTTCGGCGACCTCATCGAGGACTCCGAGGCCGTCGTTCCCGCCGACGCGGTCAGCTTCACGCTCCTGCAGGAGCAGCTGCACCAGGTGCTCGACACGCTCTCCGAGCGCGAGGCCGGCGTGGTGTCGATGCGCTTCGGCCTCACCGACGGCCAGCCCAAGACGCTGGACGAGATCGGCAAGGTCTACGGCGTGACGCGTGAGCGGATCCGTCAGATCGAGTCCAAGACGATGAGCAAGCTGCGTCACCCGTCGCGCTCGCAGGTGCTGCGCGACTACCTGGACTGACGCGCGGTCGTCACGAACCAACGACGCGGGGCCTGCCACGAGGCGGGCCCCGCGTTGGCGTTCCCAGGGCTTCGGGCCTCCGAGACGGATGCGCTCGGGGACGAGAAAGGCCCGGACCTCATGGGTCCGGGCCTTCCTGGTCGTCGGTGCGACCAGCTGTCAGACGCTCGCGGCGCCCGCGCCGGCGCCGTGCTCGGCGAGCAGGCGGTCGGTCTCGTCCTGGACGTGCGTGGCGAGCTCGGCGAACTTGGGGGCGTGCTCGCGCGCGTGGTGCGCGCAGAACAGCAGCTCGCCCACGGGCAGGACGACGCGGACGTACGCCTGCGCGTTGCAGCGGTCGCAGCGGTCGGCTGCGGTCAGCGGTTCAGTCATGGTCCCAGTCACATAGACATAGAACCATCTCGTCGCGGATTCCATCTCACCGACAGGGGGTGGTTCGCTGACCGCGTACACAACCGTCACCTGATCGTGACGTGACGGCGATCCTGCGGCACGTGAGCCGCGGCGTGCCGCGCCGCTCCGGGTTCTGACGGTGGTCGCGACTACGATCTCCCCGTGACGACCACCTCCTCGCAGTCCGGATACACCGCCCGGCACCTGTCGGTGCTCGAGGGCCTCGAGGCGGTGCGCAAGCGCCCCGGCATGTACATCGGGACCACCGACAGCCGCGGCCTGATGCACTGCCTGTGGGAGATCATCGACAACTCCGTCGACGAGGCGCTGGGCGGGTTCGGCGACCGGATCGAGGTCATCCTGCACGCGGACTCGTCGGTCGAGGTGCGGGACAACGGCCGCGGCATCCCCGTCGACATCGAGCCCAAGACAGGACTCACCGGTGTGGAAGTCGTGTTCACCAAGCTCCACGCGGGCGGCAAGTTCGGCGGTGGTTCCTACGGCGCGTCGGGCGGCCTGCACGGCGTCGGCGCCTCGGTCGTGAACGCGTTGTCGTCGCGCCTCGACGTCGAGGTCGACCGCGGCGGCAAGACGCACCGTATGACGTTCCACCGCGGCGAGCCGGGAGTGTTCGACGACTCGGGGGAGCGGTCGCCCGAGGCGCCGTTCGAGCCCTTCGTCTCCGGCTCCGAGCTGGCGATCGTCGGCAAGACGGCACGGGCGCGCACCGGGACGCGCGTGCGCTACTGGGCGGACCGGCACATCTTCCCCAAGACGGCGGTGTTCTCCTACGACGAGCTCGTGACGCGCGCCCGGCAGACGAGCTTCCTGGTGCCGGGCCTGACGATCGTCGTGCGTGACGAGCGCGGCATCGCCGGCACGCCGGGCCAGGACGGCCCGCACGAGGAGACGTTCTTCCATTCGGGAGGGGTCGTCGACTTCGTCGACCACCTGGCGCCCGACGCGGCCGTCACCGACACCTGGAAGCTGACGGGACAGGGCACGTTCACCGAGACCGTGCCGGTGCTCGACGAGCGGGGGCACATGACCCCGCAGGAGGTGCAGCGGTCCTGCGACGTGGAGGTGGCGCTGCGCTGGGGCGTCGGCTACGACACCGAGGTGCGCTCGTTCGTCAACATCATCGCGACCCCCAAGGGCGGTACGCACCTGGCGGGCTTCGAGGCGGGGCTGCTGCGCGTGCTGCGCAAGCAGGTCGAGCTCAACGCCCGTCGGCTGAAGATCGCGGCCAAGGACGCGGCCACCGAACGGATCGAGAAGGACGACGTCATGGCCGGCCTGACGGCTGTCGTGACCGTGCGCCTGGCGGAGCCGCAGTTCGAGGGCCAGACCAAGGAGGTCCTCGGCACGGGGCCCGTGCGGGCCATCGTGACGAAGGTCGTCGACGCGCAGATCGCGGAGATCTTCGCCTCGCCCAAGCGCGACCACAAGGCGCAGTCGTCGCTGCTGCTGGACAAGATCGTCGGCGAGATGCGGGCTCGGCTGTCCGCCCGCAAGCAGAAGGAGATCTCGCGGCGCAAGAACGCGCTCGAGACGTCGACGCTGCCGGCCAAGCTGGCCGACTGCCGGATCGACGACGTGGACCGCAGCGAGCTGTTCATCGTCGAGGGCGACAGCGCCCTGGGCACCGCCAAGCTGGCACGCAGCTCGGACTACCAGGCGCTGCTGCCCATCCGCGGCAAGATCCTCAACGTCCAGAAGGCGTCGATCTCCGACATGCTCAAGAACGCGGAGTGCGCGGCGATCATCCAGGTGGTGGGTGCAGGATCGGGTCGGTCGTTCGATCTGGAGGCCGCGCGGTACGGCAAGATCGTCCTGATGACGGACGCCGACGTCGACGGCGCGCACATCCGCACGCTGCTGCTGACGCTCCTCTTCCGGTACATGCGCCCGCTGGTCGAGGCGGGTCGCGTGTACGCGGCCGTGCCGCCGCTGCACCGCATCGAGGTGATCGGTGCCGGCAGCAGGAAGAACGAGTACATCTACACGTACTCGGAGGCGGAGCTCACGGCGACCCTGAAGAAGCTCGACCGGGCCGGCAAGCGCTACAAGGAGGACATCCAGCGCTACAAGGGCCTGGGGGAGATGGACGCCGACCAGCTCGCCGAGACGACCATGGACCCGCGTCACCGCACGTTGCGGCGGGTCACGGTCGAGGGGGCCCAGCGGGCCGACGAGATCTTCGAGCTGCTCATGGGCTCCGACGTGGCGCCGCGCAAGGACTTCATCGTCGCCGGCGCCGACGGGCTGGACCGCAGCCGCATCGACGCCTGACCTCGGGTTGCCGGCCCGGGCAGCGGGTCGGCAGGCTGGGCTGCATGGACGACGAGTCGCAGTCCCTCGTGCGGCGCTTCGCGGTACCCGCGGTCGCGCGCCGCCCGGATGCCGGGTCGGGCCTGATCTGGCGGCCGCTCACGGACGGGGACGTGCCCGCGCTCGCACGGCTGGTCGCGGCCATCGAGCAGGACGCCGGTGCGCCCTACCGGACGTCGGAGCAAGAGCTCGCCGAGCGTCTCGGCGCGAGCGACCTCGATGCTGAGGCGGACACGCTGGGTGGGTGGGACGCCCACGGCACGCTGCGCGCGTGGGCACTGGTGGACCAGCCCGAGGGCGACGAACGTGTCGTGCGGGCGTTCCTGTCCGGCGGCGTGCACCCGGCGTGGACGGGCCGGGGGATCGGCCGCCAGGTGCTCGTCTGGTCGCAGGACCGCGCCCGGCAGCGCATCGCGGCCGCGGCCAAGGACGCGCCAGCGCGGATCGGGGCGTTCACCGACGACACCGACGCGCGGACGGCCGCGCTCCTCGAGGCGGGCGGGATGAGACCTGTCCGGTACTACGCGGAGCTGCGTCGGCCCGTGCGTGACCCGCTGGCCGTCGTGACGGTCGACGGCGTCGAGGTGCGGGCATGGTCCGACGACATCGAGGAGGCGGCGCGTGTCGCACACAACGAGGCGTTCGCCGACCACTGGGGCAGCGAGCCTCGCACGCGGAACCAGTGGTTCGAGGGACGGTCGCAGTTCGCCGCCGGATGGAGCTTCGTGGCCGTCGACGCGGCGTCCGGGGAGATCGTCGGGTATCTGATGTCCGGACGCTACGAGCAGGACTGGGCTGTCACCGGGCACTCCTCGGGCTATGTCGAACGGCTCGGCGTGCGACGGGCGTGGCGCGGGCGCGGCGTCGCGAGCGCGCTGCTCGTCGCCGCCATGCAGGCGTACCGCCGTGACGGCGTCGAGCACGCCGAGCTCGGCGTCGACACCGACAACCCCTCCGGCGCCCACCGTCTCTACGCGGGACTCGGGTTCGGGGTGTTCCACCGGGTCACGCTGCGCAGCATCGAGCTGTGACCCGGGTCAGCCGATCGCGTGCACCGGGGCCGGCAGCGGCTGACCCGACATGTCCCGACGCTGGTCGAGCGCGGGCAGCTCGATCGCCTGCCCGCCCGAGCCGGTCGCCCACGCAGGGCCGACGCCCACCCACGCCAGGATCAGCGCGTCCTCGCCCTTGAGCAGCCGGTGCGCGCGGACCCCGCCCGTGGCACGGCCCTTGCCGGGGTAGACCTCGAACGGTGAGACCTTGGCGCTGCCTGCCTGCGTCCCGGGCAGAGCGGACGACGACCCGGCGACGGTGACGACCACCGCGTCGGCGGCACGGTCGGCAGGAACGACGCCGAACGTGACGACGCGCTGACCGGCGGCGAGCTTGATGCCCGCCATGCCGCCGGCCGCGCGGCCCTGCGGGCGGACCTGGGAGGCGGGGAAGTGCAGCAGCGACGTGTCCGAGCTGACCAGCGTCAGCTCGTCGTCCTCTGACGCCGCGGCCGCGCCCACCACCTCGTCGCCCGGCTTGAGCGCGACGACCTCCCACGTGTCGCGGTTGTTCGGCACGTCGCCCGACGCGACGCGCTTGACGACCCCCTGCGCCGTGGCCATTGCGAGCGTGGGCGCTTCGACGGCCAGCGACGCCACCGCGACGACGCGCTCACCCTTCTCGAGCGTGACGACCTCGGACACCGGCACGCCGCCCGAGAGCGAGGGCGTCCCGTCCGTCGGCGGGAGCGACGGCAGGTCGAGGACCGAGAAGCGGACCATGCGGCCGGCCGACGTCACGGCACCGAGCTCGGCCCGTGCGGTCGTCAGGACGGTGCTGACCAGCACGTCGTGCTTGGCGCGTCGCGACTCCTCGTCGCGCAGCACCGGCTCGTCGGAAGCGGTCCGCGCGAGCAGACCGGTGCCGGACAGCAGCACCCAGGTGGGGGTGTCCGCGATCTCGAGCGGCGTGGCGGCGGCGCGCGTGGACCGGCCCGCCGCGGGGGCACCGGTCACCGACGAACCGCCCGCGGAGTCGAGCAGGATCGTGCGTCGCGGTGTGCCGTACGTGGCGGCGACGTCCGCCATCTCGTCGGACACGAGCGCACGCAGCCGGGCGTCGTCTGCGAGGATCTCGCGTAGCTCCGCGATCTGCTCGGTCAGCTCGGCCTGCTCGCGCTCCAGGTCGAGGCGGGAGAACTTGGTCAGGCGCCGCAGACGCAGCTCGAGGATGTACTCGGCCTGCGCCTCCGACAGGTCGAACACCGTGCGGAGACGCGACCGGGCCGAGTCCGCGTCGTCGGAGGTGCGGATCACCTGGATGACCTCGTCGATGTCCAGGATCGCGATGAGCAGACCCTCGACGAGGTGCAGCCGCTCGAGGCGCTTGCTCAGCCGGTGCTCGGACCGCCGCCGTACCACGACGAGCCGGTGCTCGACCCACACGACTAGGAGCTCGCGCAGCCCGAGCGTGCGCGGCTGCCCCTCGACGAGCGCCACGTTGTTGATCGAGAACGAGTCCTCCAGCGGCGTGAACCGGTAGAGCTGCTCGAGGACCGCGTCGGGGTTGAACCCCGTCTTGACCTCGATGACCAGGCGCAGGCCGTGCTGGCGGTCGGTCAGGTCGACGGCCGCCGAGATCCCGGACAGCTTCTTGGTCTGCACGCCCTCCTTGATGCGCTCGATGACCTTCTCCGGGCCCACGCCGTAGGGGAGCTCGGTGACGACGATGCCCTTGCGCTTGGGCGTCACGTTCTCGACGCGCGCCGTGGCGCGGGTGCGGAACGCGCCACGGCCCGTGCGGTAGGCGTCGCGGATCCCGTCCAGGCCGACGATCTTGCCGCCGCCGGGCAGGTCGGGGCCGGGCACGAACCGCATGAGCTCGTCGAGCGTCGCGTCCGGATTGGCCACCAGGTGCCGTGCCGCGGCCACCACCTCGACGAGGTTGTGCGGGGCCATGTTGGTGGCCATGCCGACCGCGATGCCTGCCGCGCCGTTGACGAGCAGGTTCGGGATCGCCGCCGGCAGGACCTCGGGCTGCGTGAGCTTGTTGTCGTAGTTCGGGACGAAGTCGACGACGTCCTCGTCGAGCCCCGTGGTCATCGCCATCGCCGCCGGTGCCATGCGGGCCTCGGTGTAGCGGGGGGCGGCCGGGCCGTCGTCGAGCGAGCCGAAGTTGCCGTGCCCGTCGATCAGCGGCAGGCGCAGCGAGAACGGCTGCGCCAGGCGCACCATCGCGTCATAGATCGCGCTGTCGCCGTGCGGGTGCAGCTTGCCCATGACGTCGCCGACCACACGGGCCGACTTCACGTACGGACGGTCCGGGCGCAGGCCCATCTCCGACATCTGGAACAGGATGCGGCGCTGGACCGGCTTGAGGCCGTCGCGGGCGTCCGGCAGCGCACGCGAGTAGATGACCGAGTACGCGTACTCGAGGAACGAGCCCTCCATCTCGGTCGCGACGTCGATGTCGACGATCCGCTCGACGAGGTCGTCGGGCGGCAGGTCGGGGGTCGCGGGGCGACGCGCCATGCGGGGTGCTCTCCTCGGGGACAGGCGGTGGTGCGGCGACCATTGTCGCCCGACGAGCACGCCGACGGTGCCGCGGCACGCGGGTCGGTCCGCGGTCGCGCACTACCCTGGCGGTCATGGCAGACGTCAGCGACGACGCAGCGCAGCACGCCCCGGCCTATCCCGCGGCGTGGGAGGCGGACGTCGTGCTGCAGGACGGCAGCACCGCGCAGCTGCGTCCGATCCGGCCACAGGACGCCGACGCGCTGCAGGCCTTCCATGTCGCACAGTCGGAACGGTCCACCTACCTGCGCTTCTTCGCCCACCTCGAGCGGCTGCCCGCCCGGGACCTGGAGCGGCTCGTGACGGTCGACCACGTCGACCGTGTCGCGCTCGTGGCGGTCGCGACGTCGCAGGGGGGCCGTGCGGGCGACGACGAGGGCGGTGCCGAGACCGAGGCCGAGCACATCATCGGGGTGGCGCGGTACGACCGGATCGACGACGACGAGGCCGAGGTCGCCTTCAACGTCGCGGACGCCCACCAGGGGCGCGGCCTGGCGTCCGTGCTGCTCGAGCACCTCGCCGCGGCGGCGCGCGAACGGGGGGTGCGCCGGTTCGTCGCCGAGGTGCTGCCCCAGAACGGCCGCATGATCGGTGTCTTCAAGGACGCCGGCTACGCGGTCCGTCAGCAGACCGAGGACGGCGTCGTCGCCGTCGCGTTCGACATCGACCCGACGGACCGGTCGCTCGCCGTGATGGCGGACCGTGAGCACCGCGCCGAGGCGCGCTCGATGCGCGCCCTGCTCGAGGCGAGCTCGGTGGTGGTCGTCGGTCCGGGGGAGTCCGGAACCCACCTGGACCGGATGGCCTCGGCCGCCTTCGCCCACCTCGTGGCCGGCGACGAGTCCGTGCGGGTGCACGCCGTCGACGTCGTCGGCGTGCCGTGCGTGGCGTCGGTCGCCGCCGTCCCGGGGCCGCTCGACCTCGCTGTCGTCGCGGTGCCGTCCGAGCGCGCACCCGCGGTGGTGCGCGAGCTCGCGCGGCGCGGTGTGCGCACGGTGGTCCTGATGTCCGCCGGGTTCGCCGAGCTGGGACCCATCGGGCTGGCCCGGCAGCGCGAGCTGCTGCACCTCGCGCACGCCGCCGGCATGCGCATCGTCGGGCCGGCGTCCCTGGGCGTGCTCGTCGCCCGTCCGGGCGGCTGGCTCAACGCCTCCCTCGCCGCGGCGCCACCGGCCCCCGGGCGTGTCGGCCTGTTCTGCCAGTCCGCGCCGCTGGCCGTCTCGCTGCTCGCCGCCGTCTCGCGGCGCGGCCTCGGCCTGGCCGAGTTCGTCTCGGCCGGGCACCGCGCCGACGTGTCCGGCAACGACCTCATGCAGTTCTGGGCCGACGACGACGGCACCGACGTCGTCGGGCTCTACCTCGAGTCGATCGGCAACCCCCGCAAGTTCTCCCGCATCGCGCGCCGGCTCTCCCAGCTCAAGCCCGTCGTCGTCGTGACCACCGGTCGCTCCGGCCAGGTGGTCCCACCCGGGCATGCCGTCCGCCCCACGCACGCTCCGCCCCGCGCGCTCGACGAGGTGCTGCGCCAGTCCGGCGTGGTCCGCGTCGACAACACGCACCAGCTGCTCGACCTCGTCCAGGTCTTCGCCCACCAGCCGCTGCCGGTGGGACGTCGCGTCGCCATCGTCGCGAGCTCCGCCTCGGTGGCGGCGCTCGTCGCCGAGGCGGCGGCCAGCGCGGGCCTGACCGTCCCGGGCGCCGTCACGGTCCTGCCCGAGGACGCCGACGCCGACGAGGTGCGCGACCGGATCGACGCGCTCTACGACGACCCGGACTGCGACGTCGTCCTGGTCGTCGTCGTGCCGACCGTCGGTGAGCCCGATCCGGCCCTGGCCGGCGTCGTCGCGCGGGCCGCGGCGCGCACCGGGCGGACGACCGCCGCGTGCATCCTGGGTCTGCACGGCATCACGGACGTCCTGACCGCAGCCGGAGCCGACGGCAGGTCGTGGACGGTCCCCGCCTACAGCGCACCCGAGGACGCCGCACTCGCCCTCGGCCGCGCCGCCCGCTACGCCACGCGCCGCGCCGCCGACCACGGGCGCCCGCTGCAGGTCGAGGGCGTCGACACCCAGGCGGCACGCCGCATCGTCGCGCGGTGGCTCGCGGAGCACGGCAGCGACGGCCTGGTCCTGAGCCCCGCGCAGGTCGCGGAGCTCCTCGCCACCGTCGGGATCCCGGTGCTCGCCTCCTACGAGGTGCACGACGCGGACGAGGCCGTCGAGGTCGCGCGACGCATCGGGTGGCCGGTCGCCGTCAAGACGACCGTCCCCGCGCTTCGCCACCGCGCCGACCTGGGCGGGGTCCGGCTCGACCTCAGCGACGAGGCGTCGCTGCGTGCCGACGTCGCGCAGGTGCTGGCCCTGGCTGCCGGCCACGCCCCCGACGGCGACCGCGCGCCGTTGGAGGTGCAGGCGATGGCGGCGCGGGGGTCGGCGTGCGTGATCCGTTCCGTCGAGGACCCGTTGTTCGGGCCCATCGTCAGCTTCGGGCTCTCGGGAGACGCCTCCGACCTGCTCGGCGACGTGTCGTACGGCGTGCCGCCCCTGACCGACACCGACGTCGCCGAGCTGGTCCGCGCGCCGCGGGCGGCCCCGCGACTGTTCGGCTACCGCGGCCTGCCGCGCCTGGACATCGAGGCCCTCGAGGCCCTCGTCGCGCGTGTCGCCCTGCTGTGCGACGACCTGCCCGAGCTGCGCTCCCTCGAGCTCAACCCGGTGGTCGTCAGCGAGCAGGGGGTCGTCGTGCTCGGGGCGCGAGCGAGCCTCGCGCCCGCCGACCGTGCCGACGCCACGAGGCGGCTGCTGCGCGGGTGAGCGGGCACGTCCGGGGACGTCGCGCCGGAGGTCGTGCACGGAGGTGGAAGGATGGGGGTGTGCCCGCCGCATCCCCATCCCTGCGCCAGGACCTGCACCGCGCGGGTTACTACCCGGAGCTCGTCGCCGACGTGCTGGACGTCGCCCTCGCCGACGAGCAGGTCGTGGCCCACCTGGTCCACCCCGAGACGACGTTCGACGCCGCCGAGGTGCGTCGCCACGTCACCGTCCTGGTCCTGACCCCCACCCGTCTGGTCTGCGCCCACGTCGACGACCACCCCGCGGACCTCGAGCACCCTTCCGCGAGTGCGTCCGCCACCACGGAGTCGGTGCCCCTGTCCGAGCTCCGGTCCGTCGCGCTGACGCACGTGGTGGCGGAGCCGGCCAAGCACAAGCCCGGTCGCCCGGCGCTCGAGCTCACGCTCGCGATCGGGTGGGGGGCGGTGTCCCGCGTGGACCTGGAACCGGCCACCTGCGGCGACCCCGCGTGCGAGGCCGACCACGGCCTGACCGGCACCCTGGCGCCCGACGACGTCGTGGTTCGTGTGAGCACCGCGGCGGAGGGGCCCGACTCCGTGCGTGCGGCCACCGACTTCGCGCGCGTGCTCTCCGCGGCGAGCGCTCGGGCGCGATGACGACGACGAGCGCCGCGACGCCGGCCGCGCTCGCGCAGTCCGGCGAGCTGGTCCTGCCGGGTCGCGATCGGCACTGCGTCGGCTCGGTGCTCCCCGCGGTCGCGGGTGCGCTCGGGGTACCCCTGGACGGCGAGACGGCGGGACCCGCGATCCCCGCGGCGTCGCGCGTGTGCGTGGTGCTTGTCGACGGGCTCGGCTGGACGAACCTCTCCGAGCGGGCCGGCCACGCGCCGTTCCTGCGTCGCGCCCTTGCCGGTTCCGAGCCGCTGACCAGCACGTTCCCGTCGACGACCGCCACGGCCATGGGCACGTTCGGGGTCGGGCTGCCCCCCGGGTCGACGGGCATGCTGGGCTACACCGTGCGTGACCCCGGCACGGCCACGCTCGGGAACCTGGTGTCGTGGACCGGCCTGCCGCCCGCGGAGCAGTGGCAGCCCGAGCCGACGATCTTCCAGCGCCTGGTCGCGGCGGGCAGCGCCGTCACGAGCGTCGGCCCCGCGCGGTTCGCCGGGTCGGGCCTCACGCAGGCGGCGTTGCGTGGAGCCGCGTACGTCGCGGCCGAGTCGCTGCCCGCGCGTGTCGACGCGGCCGTCGCGACGCTTCGACAACCCGGGCTCGCGTACCTGTACTGGGGTGACGTCGACAAGGCCGGCCACCACCACGGGTGGGGGTCCTGGCAGTGGGGGGACGCGCTCGCGGAGCTCGACTTCGAGCTGGGGCGGCTCGCGCGGTCGCTGCCGCGCGGGACGGTCGTCGTGATCACGGCCGACCACGGCATGGTCGACGTCGACCTCGCCGCCCGCTGGGACGTCGCGCACGACGCGACGCTCGGCCGTGACGTCGCGCTCGTGGCCGGCGAGCCCCGCGCGCTCCACCTGCACCTCGACGACCAGGCCGACCCGGTGGCCGTCCGGGACCGTTGGGCGCAGGTGCTGGAGCACAACGCACTGGTCCTGACCCGGGACGACGCGATCGCCGCGGGGCTGCTCGGCACCGTCGCCGAGCGGGTCCGCCCCGTCATCGGCGACGTCGTCGTCGCGATGCGCGGACGTGCGACCGTCGTGGACTCGCGCACGCAGACGCCCGCGTCGCTCGAGCTCGTGGGCGTGCACGGTTCGCTGACCCCGTCCGAGATGCTGATTCCGTGCCTCGTCGTCGCCTGACGGGTCGTCGGGCGACGACCCGCTCGAGCAAGGGAGCCTGACCGTGGCCGAGCTCGTCTTCTTCTCCGGGACCATGGACTGCGGCAAGTCCACGCTCGCGCTGCAGATGCACCACAACCACGCGGCGCGCGGGCGTGACGGCGTCCTGTACACGCGCCAGGACCGGGCGGGGAGCGCCACGATCTCCTCCCGCCTGGGCCTGGTGCACACCGCGGCGGAGGTCGACGATGCGACGGACTTCTGGCTCGAGATCATCGGGCGTCGCACGCAGGGCAGCCCGGTCGACTACGTGATCGGCGACGAGGCGCAGTTCTACACGGCCGCGCAGGTGGAGCAGCTCGCGCGTGTGGTCGACGAGCTGGCGGTCGACGTGTTCGCGTTCGGCATCTCGACCGACTTCCGGGCGCGGCTCTTCCCGGGTGCCTCCCGCCTGGTCGAGCTGGCCGACCGCGTCGAGATCTTGCAGGTCCGCGCGCTGTGCTGGTGCGGTGCGAGGGCGACCCACAACGCCCGCACGGTCGACGGCGTCATGGTCGTGGAGGGTGCCCAGGTCGTCGTCGGGGACGTGGGGGCCGCCGCGGGAGAGGTGGCGTACGAGGTCCTGTGCCGGCGCCACCACATGCGGCGCATGACGGCCGCGACGGCGCGCGCGTCCGCCCCGAGCGCTCGTCTGCTGGGCGACGAGCTGCTCGGGTAGCCGTCCTCACTCCGGGCGGGCGCCGAACACGATCTCGTCCCAGCTCGGGACCTTGGCGCGGGCCCGCCGCGACCGGGGCCGTTCGGTCTCGTCACCCACGGCCGCCGGCGTCGCCTCGGCCTCGCCGGGCGTCGGCTGGGGCCCGGGGTCCGGCTCCGCGGCGGGCAGGGCGCTGATGTGCGTGGGCCGGATGGCGACGGGCTTGCGGGTCTGTTCGGCGGGCGTCTCGGGCGCTGACCTCTCGGCAGCGGCGGTCGCGTCGTCCGGGCGGGCGGGAGCCGGGAGCACCACGGCCTCGGCGTCGTCGTCGGCGTCCACCGGGTGCGCACCGGGCACCGACTCGTCCAGGTGCGAGAAGTCGAAGGCGTGCTGGGGTCCGAAGCCCTCGAACTCGTCCGCGTCGTCGTCGAGCTCGATCGCCTGTCGGACGCCGCGCCTGGAGCGCAGGTCGTCGAGCAGGTCGGCGGTCGCGTCGCTCTCGTCGGCAGCCGCCGGTTCCTCCACCGCGGGGACCGCCTGCGTGGAGGCCGCGACCGTCGAGTCGAAGTCGAAGACGACGTCGCGGACGGCCGCCAGGTGGCGGCGCGCGACGGGCTCGTCGGCGATCTCCGTCTCGGACAGCCAGCGTGCCTCGTCCTCGTCGGCCGCGAGCGAGCGGGCGTTGGCGTCGAAGACCCATCGTGCCTCGTGCGCTGTGCCGTCCACCGAGTAGCGCGCAAGCACGGTCCACGGACCTGCCGCCAGGCGGGCCGCGTCCCAGGACAGCGAGCCGGAGTCCACGCCGCGTGTCGCGAGGCGGTCCGTGACGAGGTCGCCGAGCGTCGGCGCGCCGGAGTCGCGGCCTATCCGGGTGGCCCTGGCCTGCTCGGCCACGTACTCGCGCTCGGCAAGGACGGGCCCCTCGTACCGGCGCACGTGCTCGACGCTCAGGCCGGACGAGTCCGCGACCTCCTGAGCGGTGGCACCCGCACGGATGCGCGCCTGGATCTCGCGCGGGCTCAGCGTCCCGGCGTTCTCGGCCCGGAGCTGTTCCAGCTGCGGGCGATCACGCCGCACCGCGGCGCGCAACGGTTCGTCGATGCGGACGCGGAACCGTCCGCCGTCGGCGCGTGCCAGGACCAGGTGCTCCCCGTCCTCGTGCAGACCGACCAGCTCGAGCTCTTCCATCCGACCTCCCAGTACCTCGGGACGAGCCTGCCATCCCGGCGTGCGGATGCGCTGCAAGCCTGCCGGTGTGCCGCGAGGGGATGCGTCACGCCTCGCGCACGTCAGGATGGGGGCATGGCAACGGATCCGGACCCGCAGCTCGTCGACGACCTGATGGAGGTGGCGCACACGGTCGCGCTCGAGGGCGGTGCGATGGTGCGCGAGGGGCGACCGTCGACGGTCGAGGTCGCCGCGACCAAGTCCAGCGCGCAGGACGTCGTGACGGCGATGGACCTCGCGGTCGAGCAGCACCTGCGCACACGGCTGGCCCGGCTGCGCCCCGACGACGCGTTCCTGGGGGAGGAGGGCGGCGCGACGGGTGGCACGAGCGGCGTGACGTGGGTGGTCGACCCCATCGACGGCACCGTGAACTACCTGTACGGCCTGCCGTCCTACTCGGTCTCGGTCGCGGCCGTGCTCGGCGAGCCCGACCCGGCTCGGTGGACGGTCGTGGCCGCGTGCGTGCACGCGCCTGCGGACGGCAGGACGTTCCGCGCGGGCGCCGGGCGTGGGGCGACGCTCGACGGGCAGCAGCTCCGGGTCCGGGCGGCGCCGTCCATGCTCGACTCGTTGGTGGGGACGGGGTTCGGCTACCGGGCGGAGCGCCGGCGCGCGCAGGGAAGAATCGTCGCGGAGCTGTTGCCCCGAGTACGTGACATTCGTCGCATCGGTTCGGCCGCCCTGGACCTGTGCACGCTCGCCGCGGGTGGCCTCGACCTGTACTACGAGCGCGGCCTGTCGCCGTGGGACCTGGCCGCCGGCCAGCTGGTCGCGACCGAGGCGGGCGCGCTGGTCAGCGGCCTGAACGGGGCGGCACCGGGAGCGGAGATGACGGTAGCGGGGCACCCGTCGCTGCAGCGCGAGCTGTGCCGTTTCCTCGAGGCGAACGACGCCGCCACGGACTTGTGAAAGAACGCGCACAAACAGGTCACGTGTCCACATTCGCACATCTGCGCGATGTGGTGCACAATCCCACCGCACGTGGGAACAAAATGCGTCTCGTACGCATTGGACACGCGTACCGAACAGACCACGCAGAAGACGGAGTGTGACGCCACACATGGCTACGGACTACGACGCCCCGCGCAAGACCGAGGAGGACCTCAGCGAGGACTCGCTGCAGGAGCTCCAGGCCCGGCGCTCCGACAAGAACTCGGGCGTGGTGGACGAGGACGAGACGGAAGCAGCCGAAGGATTCGAGCTTCCCGGCGCGGACCTCTCGGGTGAGGAGCTCTCGGTGCGGGTGCTCCCGCGTCAGGCCGACGAGTTCACGTGCTCGCACTGCTTCCTGGTGCACCACCGCAGCCAGCTCGCCTACGAGCGCGACGGCCAGCCCGTCTGCTCGGAGTGCGCTGCCTGAGCTCGCCCCACCACGTACGACCACGGCCGACGGCCCGGACACCCGGGACGTCGGCCGTCGTCGTCTGTGCGCCGTGCCCGGTCAGGCTGTGGCGAGCAGGTCAGCGCGGGCCGAGCGCCTTCGCCAGCGCGTCGGGGTGCCGGCTCGAGACGATCCAGTACGGCGTCGGGTCGGCCGGGTCGGTGACCGTGACACGGACGGCGCCTCGGACCCAGCCGCGCGTGCACAGGTAGGCGCGCGCGTCCAGACCGGTTCCGAGCTCGGTGCGCAGCTGCCCGCGGTCGAGCACGCGGGCGTCCGTCAGGAAGGTGGTCGGGATCCGCGCGGCTCCCGCGTGCAGCGTGCCGTCGCGCACCTCGACGCGCGTCGTCATGACGACGGCCAGGACCACCAGGACGACGAGGGCCACGACCGCCACCACGAGGGCGAGGACGTCGTCGATCGGCAGGGCCGCGATCCCGAGCACCAGGGCGAAGCCGACGAGGCTGATCCAGCCGACGGGACCGAACCACAGTCGTTCCGAGTAGGACAGGGTGGGTGGCGCGGCCGTCATGGGACCAGCGTCTCATCCGCGCGCCGTCGGGCCCGCACCCGGGACGTCCTTGGGGCGTCCCTGGGGCGGTGGCCCGGGCTGTAGGGTCGTGGCCCGTGATCGACGACCGCACCACCGAGGTGCTGCTGCTCCGGCTCGACCCCGACCTGGCGCCCCCCGCGTACGCCCACCCGGGCGACGCGGGCGCGGACCTGCTGGCCCGCGTGGACGTGACCATCCCGCCGCAGGGCCGGGTGACCGTTCCGACGGGCGTCGCGATCGCGCTGCCCGACGGGTTCGCGGCGTTCGTGCACCCGCGATCGGGGCTCGCGGCCAAGCACGGGCTGACCATCGTGAACGCCCCGGGCACGGTGGACGCGGGGTATCGCGGCGAGATCGCGGTGACGTTGCTGAACACCGACGTCGAGCACACCCTCGAGCTCCACCGCGGCGACCGGATCGCGCAGCTCGTCATCCAGCGCGTCGAGCGCGTGCGGTTCGTCGAGGTCGAGACCCTTCCCGGCTCGCACCGCGGGTCGGGTGGATTCGGCTCGTCCGGCGGCTGGCACGCGGCCGGGGCGCACTAGCCCGCCCGCGGGCGACTACGCTCGATGCCGAGGACGCGCACGCGCGCGTCGATACGAAGGAGTGACACGTGGCCCTGTTCCGGCGTGGCGCGAAGGACATCGCGCCCGACGACACCACCGAGACGCAGGTCGACGCGCCCGCCGACGACGACGTCGTCGACGCGCCCGCACGCGAGCGTGGCCCGTGGGACGTGAGCGAGGTCGACGACGAGGTCGCCCGCGTCGACCTGGGTGCGCTGCGCGTGCCCGGCGTCGCCGGCATGGAGCTGCGGATGGAGATCGACAAGGCCACCGACGTCGTCTCCGCGGCGAGCGTGAGCGTGGACGGCTCCTCGATGCAGCTGCAGGCGTACGCGGCGCCGCGGACCGACGGCATCTGGGACGAGATCCGCGAGGAGATCGCAGCCTCCGTCGTCCAGCAGGGCGGCTCGGCCGACGACCTGCCCGGGCCGTTCGGGCGCGAGCTGCTCGCGCGGCTCCCCGTCCGGACGGCCGAAGGGCGCACCGGTCACCGCCCGGCGCGGTTCCTCGGCGTCGACGGACCGCGCTGGTTCGTCCGGGCCGTCGTGACGGGCAAGGCGGCCGTCGAGCCCGGTGCCGCGGCCGTCCTGGAGCAGGTGTTCGCGGGCGTCGTCGTGGTGCGGGGGACCGAGGCGCACGCGCCGCGCGACCTGCTGGCGCTGACCCTGCCGGGAAGCGTGTCCGCGCCCGAGGCGACCGCGGCCGAGCCGGAGCAGGAGTCGTCGAACGACGACGCCGGCTTCAACCCGCTCGAGCGCGGACCGGAGATCACGGAGATCCGATGAGCCTCACCGACCGCCTGCGCACCCTGGCCGCCTCCCGCGCGGAGATCGAGGCCACCGAGGAGCGCGCCGAGGCCGTGCGCGCGGTCGGCTGTACCCCGGTCGACCAGCTCCCCGTCCGTTCGCGTGCGCGCGTCTCCGGCGTGGTCCGCTCCGTGACGTTCCGTCCGCGCGACGGTGTGCCAGCCCTCGAGGCCGAGCTGTACGACGGCAGCGGCACGCTGGTGCTGGTGTGGCTGGGCCGGCGTGAGATCGGAGGCATCGTCCCCGGTCGGAGGCTCAAGGCCGAGGGGCTCGTGTGCATGGTCGACGGCCGTCGGACGGTCTTCAACCCCGGCTACGAGCTCAAGCCGCGGCCGGGTGAGTGACGTGACGGGCCGTCTCCCCGACGAGCGGCCGGAGGGGCCGGTCGACGCGATCGACGACGTGGTGCAGCCCGAGGAGGGTGGCCTGCGCGGGCTCAAGGCTCTGACTGCCGAGGAGTTCTCGGCGCGGGACGCGGTCGGCGGTGTGCGGGGGGTCGTCGAGTCGGTCGCCCCGGGCCTGCTGTTCGTGATCGTGTACCTGGCGACCGGGCAGGAGCTCAAGCCGGCCCTGATCGCCGCCGCGGGCGCGGCGGTGCTTGCGGTCCTGGCGCGCCTGGTCCAGGGCACTCCGGTGACGCAGGCGTTCTCCGGGCTGCTCGGCGTCGGCATCGGCGTGGTCTGGGCGTGGCGCACCGGCGACGCGTCGGACTACTTCGCCTACGGGCTGTGGGTCAACGGCGTCTACCTCGTCGGCACGCTCGTGAGCGTCCTGGTCGGCTGGCCGTTGGTCGGTCTGGTGATGGGGCTGTTCGCCAAGGGCGGGCCGCTGTCCGGGGGGTCCTGGTCCGCCGCTGTGGCGTGGCGTGGCGACCCTGCGCTGCGACGCAGGTACGCGCTCGCGACGTGGCCGTGGGTCGCGATGTTCGCCGTCCGGCTGGCCGTGCAGGTGCCGCTGTACTACTCCGACGACATCGGGTGGCTCGGGACCGCCAAGCTCGCGATGGGTCTGCCGCTGACGGCGCTCGCGCTGTGGATCAGCTGGATGCTGGTTCGCGGCTCGCGTCCAGCCCCCGCCTGAGCACCTGCTCCAGGGCGGCCTCGTCGGCGTCGCGCCCCATCACGAACAGCAGCTCGTCACGCCCCTCGAGGGTGTCGTCGGCGCTCGGTGCGATCGGGCGCGCGTCGCGGACGATGCAGGCGAGCACCGTGTCGTCGGGCCACGCGATCTGACCCACGCGCACGCCGGCCAGCGGGGACCCGTCGGGGAGCGTGAGCTCGAGGATCCCGGCCCGCGACTGGTGGAACGTGAAGATCCGGACGAGGTCGCCCACGGAGACGGCCTCCTCGACCATCGCCGTCATGATGCGCGGGGTCGAGACCGCGACGTCCACGCCCCACGCCTCGTCGAACATCCACTCGTTCTTGGGGTTGTTGACGCGGGCGACCGTGCGGGGCACGCCGAACTCCGTCTTGGCGAGCAGCGAGATGACCAGGTTCGCCTTGTCGTCGCCCGTCGCCGCGACCATGACGTCGCACTCGTCGGCACGAGCCTCGCGCAGGATCGGCAGCTCGCACGCGTCCGCCAGCAGCCAGTCCGCGTCGGCCACCTGTGCGATGCGCATCGCCGTGGGCTGGCGGTCGATGATCGTGACCTCGTGGTCGTGCGCGAGCAGCTCGCGGGCGATGGAGCGGCCGACGGAGCCTGCTCCTGCGATGACGACCCTCACTCGGACACCTCCGGTGCGCGCGCGAGCACGCGTTCGACGTGGGCGAGCTGGTCCACCAGGACCAGCACGTGGACGGTGTCGTTCTCCTGCAGCACCGACTCGGCACCGGGCAGGATGCCGTCACCGAACCGCGTCAGGTAGGCGACGCGGGCGCTGCTGGCGTCCTCCAGCGCGCGCAGGGGGCGGCCGATCCACCCCTCGTGGACGTCGATCTGGACCAGCTTGACCTGGCCCGACGAGTCGACGAACTCGCTGGTCGAACCGAGTGGCAGCAGGCGTCGCAGGACCTGCAGCGCGGTCCAGCGCACGGTCGCCACCGTGGGGATGCCCAGGCGCTGGTAGATCTCGGCGCGGTGCGGGTCGTAGATGCGTGCCACGACGTTCTCGATGCCGTACGTCTCGCGCGCCACCCGAGCGGCCAGGATGTTGGAGTTGTCGCCGTCGGCGACCGCCGCGAACCCGAACGCGTCGTCGATGCCCGCTTTGCTCAGCGTGTCCCGGTCGAACCCCAGACCCGTGACCTTGTTCCCGCCGAAGTCGGGCGGGAGGCGCCGGAAGGCGTCCGGGTTCTGGTCGATCACGGCCACCGAGTGGCCGTGCTCCTCGAGGTTCTGCGCGAGGGAAGCCCCGACGCGGCCGCAGCCCATGATGACGAAGTGCACAGCCGGTCACGCTATCCCACCGGACGCCGGTGCGTGCAGCCGGCCGTCCGGGCCTACGATCACACTCGTGTCGGACCTCTCGGATGCCGCCAAGCGCTTGCTGATCGGACGGCCGGTCCGCAGCGAGAACGCCGGCCACTCGTTGCTGCCCAAGCGCATCGCGCTGCCCGTGTTCGCGTCGGACGCGCTCTCGTCCGTGGCGTACGCGCCGGACGAGATCCTGCTCACGCTCTCGATGGCGGGCCTCAGTGCGCTCGTGATCTCCCCGTGGGTCGGTCTCGCCGTCGCACTCGTGATGATCACCGTGGTGGCCTCCTACCGCCAGAACGTGCGTGCGTACCCCTCGGGTGGTGGCGACTACGAGGTCGCGACGGTCAACCTCGGCCCGACGGCTGGTGTGACGGTCGCGAGCGCGCTGCTCGTCGACTACGTCCTGACGGTGGCCGTCTCCATCTCCTCGGGGGCGCAGTACGCGGCGACAGCCTTCCCGGCCCTGCGGGGGCACGAGGCGGCGTTCGCCGTCGGCCTTGTGATCCTGCTGACCGTCGCCAACCTCCGTGGCGTGAAGGAGTCGGGCTCGGCCTTCGCGATCCCCGTCTACCTGTTCATGTTCGCCATCGGCCTCATCGCCGTGTTCGGTGCCGTGCGCTACGCGACGGGCAACCTGCCGATGGCCGAGAGCTCCGACCTCGACATCGTGGCGGAGCCCGCGTACAGCCAGGGCCTGGTGGGACTCGCTGGCTTCTTCCTGATCCTGCGGGCCTTCGCCTCCGGCTGTGCTGCGCTGACGGGCGTCGAGGCCATCAGCAACGGGGTCCCGGCGTTCCGCAAGCCGAAGTCGAAGAACGCCGCGACCACGCTCGCCCTTCTGGGCGGCATCTCCATCACCATGATCCTGGCGATCCTGTTCCTCGGCCGGGCGACAGGGATCCGGTTCGCGGACGACCCCGCCACCCAGCTGCTGCGCGACGGCGTCCCCGTGGGGGACACGTACGTCCAGCACCCCGTGATCAGCCAGCTCTCGTCGGCGGTCTTCGAGGGCGTCCCCGCACTGTCCGTCCTGGTGGCCGTGGTGACCGGCCTGATCCTGGTTCTCGCCGCCAACACCGCGTTCAACGGCTTCCCGGTGCTCGGCTCGATCCTGGCCCGTGACGGCTACCTGCCGCGCCAGCTCCACACGCGCGGCGACCGGCTGGCGTACTCCAACGGCATCGTGACGCTCGCTGCGGTGGCGATCGTGCTGATCTGGGCGTTCGACGCCGAGGTCACGCGCCTGATCCAGCTCTACATCGTCGGCGTGTTCGTCTCGTTCACCCTCAGCCAGCTCGGCATGGTGCGGCACTGGACGAGAGAGCTGCGGACCGAGACTGAGTCGGGCCGCCGGTCGCAGATGCTGCGTGCCCGCGTCGTGAACTCGATCGGGTTCGTCATGACGGGGACCGTGCTGATCGTCGTCCTGCTGACCAAGTTCACGCACGGCGCCTACATCGCGATCATCGCGATGATCGTGGTCTTCGTGATCATGCGAGCCATCCACAAGCACTACGAGACGGTCCGCAAGGAGCTCGCGCTGGGCGTGGACGCGGAGGCGGCGCGCGCGCTGCCCAGCCGTGTGCACGCCATCGTGCTCGTCTCGCACCTGCACCGCCCGACGATGCGCGCGCTCGCGTACGCCCGCGCGTCGCGACCCAGCGTGCTGGAGGCGGTGACCGTGGGCGTCGACCCGGACGACGTCGCCGACCTGCGCACCCAGTGGGACGCGATGGACCTCCCGGTCCCGCTGCGGATCCTCGACTCCCCGTTCCGGGAGATCACGCGTCCCGTGCTCACCTACGTCCGCTCGATCCGCCGGGAGAGCCCGCGCGACCTGGTGGTCGTCTACATCCCCGAGTACGTGGTGGGGCACTGGTGGGAGCAGCTGCTGCACAACCAGAGCGCGCTCCGGCTCAAGGGACGTCTGCTGTTCACACCCGGCGTCGTCGTGGCGTCCGTGCCGTGGCAGTTGTCGTCGACCGAGGGGCAGACGGGCCTCGAGGACCCCGTGCGAGGACCGGTGAAGCGTGGCTTCTGACATGTCCCAGCTCGTAGAGCTCGAGATCGGCCCGATCGCCCACGGCGGTCACTGCGTGGCGCGGTACGAGGGCCGCGTCGTCTTCGTGAGGCACACGCTGCCGGGGGAGCGCGTGCTCGCGCGGTTGACGGACGCGGCACCCGACGCGAAGTTCTGGCGGGCGGACGCGGTCGAGGTGCTGGACGCGTCGCCCGACCGCGTGCCGTCCGCGTGGCCGCAGGCCGGACCCGGCGGCGTCGGCGGGGGAGAGCTCGCGCACGTCGCGCTGCCCGCGCAGCGGGCGTGGAAGACGGCCGTGCTCGACGAGCAGCTGCGCCGGCTGGCGAAGCTGGACCTGGACGTCGCCGTGCTCGGCGCACCCGGCGACGACGAGCGGGGCGGGCTGGGCTGGCGCACGCGGATCGACCTGGTGGCGGACGCCGAGGGCCGTGCCGGCATGCGCGGTCACCGCTCGCACGAGGTGCACGCCATGGAGTCGATGCCGCTCGCGTCACCCGCCATCGAGAACCTGGACCTGTTCGGCCGGCGGTGGCCGGCCGGTACGCACATCGAGGCGATCGCCCCAGCGGGTGGGGACGACCCGATCGTGCTGCTCGACGGCGTGCCCTACGACGTGCGCCGCAGTCGCGTCGACCCGCGCCCGAACGCCCGCACGTCGGTGCGTGAGCGCGTCGGGGACCGCGTCTACCGGGTCGCCGCGGCCGGGTTCTGGCAGGTCCACCGCGAGGCGCCCGGTGTGCTCGTCGACGCCGTCCTGGCCGGCGTGGGCGACGTCGACGGTGCGGCCGTGCTGGACCTCTACTCGGGCGCGGGCCTGTTCACGGCACCGCTGGCCGACGCGGTGGGCGATTCGGGCGAGGTCGTGTCGGTCGAGGGTGACGAGCGCGCGGTCAAGGACGCGCGCCGCAATCTGCACGACCGCTCGAACGTCGAGCTGCACGCCGGGGACGTGGCCCGCGTCCTGACCGGCCGCGACGACGCGGACTCCGACGTGGTGCACGCCGACGTCGTGGTGCTGGACCCGCCCCGGACGGGTGCCGGGCGCGCGGTCGTGGACGGGATCCTGGACCTGCGGCCCGAGCGCGTGGTGTACGTCGCGTGCGACCCGGCCGCGCTCGCGCGCGACCTGGCGACGTTCGGCGCCGGCGGCTACTCCGTGGCCTCCCTCGTCGGGCACGACCTGTTCCCGATGACCCACCACCTCGAGGCCGTCGCGGTCCTGACGCGCTGACGGGCGCCCACGTGCGTGGGCGCCCGTCAGGCGCGGGTCAGCCGACCTTCGCGCTCGCCGCCGAGTACGTCGAGGCGGTGAGGTACCCGGTCTTGGTCCCGGTGACGCGCACCTTGATCGTCGCGCCCTTGTCGGCGGTGACCAGCTTGTACGACGACGACTTCGCGCCGCTGATCGCCGTCGAGCCGCGGTACCACTGGTAGGTGAGCGTGACGGGCGACGGCCCCCACGTCCCGGCCGTGGCCTTGAGCGTCTGACCCACCTTCGCGGTGCCGCTGATCGTCGGCGTCTTCGTCGTGAGCTTGCCGAGGATCGCCGCGGTGGCGGCCGAGCCGCGCACGGCGGTCACGAACCCGGACTTCGACCCGGTGACGTGGACCGTGAGCGTCTTGGCCCGGTCGGACGTGGTCGGCGTGTAGGTGCTGGCCGTCGCTCCCGAGATCGCCGTGCCGGACCGGTACCACTGGTACTTCAGCGTCACGGGTGACGGCCCCCAGGTGCCAGGCACGGCGGTGAGCTTGCTCCCCACGGCACGCGTCCCGCTGATGGTGGGTGTGGGAGCCGTCAGGACGCCCTGGATCGCGGTGGTCGGCGACGAGTAGGTCTCGGCCCTCGCGTAGCCGGTCTTGGTCCCGATGACGTGGACCGTGAGCGTCTTGGCCTGGTCCGACGCGGTGAGCTTGTAGGTGCTCGCCGTCGCGCCCGTGATCTTGGAGCCCGCGCGGTACCACTGGTAGGCCAGCGTCACCGGAGCGGGCCCCCACGTGCCGGGCTTCGCCGTCAGCGTGCTGCCCACCGCGAGGGTGCCGGAGATCGTCGGCTTGGGGGCGGTCAGGGTCCCGGTGACGACGGTCGAGGCCGCCGCGTGGAGCTCGTTGTAGCCCGACGAGCCGGAGACCGTCATGTGCACGCTGATCCGCTTGCCGACGTCACCGGGAGCGACCACGTAGCTGGTGTCACCCGAGGACATGCCCTGGTTCGTGGCACGGCCGTCGACGTACCAGGTGAACATCGCGGGGTTGTCCGTCGCCGGCGTGACCATGCCGTACTTCACCTGGAGCGTCGAGCCGACCGTGGGTGTCCCGGAGATCGTCAGAGGGGCGGACAGCGTGGGGGAGGGCCGGCCGACGGTGCCGGCGTACCCGTACTGCGACGTGGTCTTGTAGCCCGCTCGCGTGCCGGTCACGACGACGAAGATCGAGTCACCGGCCTGCGCGGCCGTCGGGGAATAGGTCCGTCCCGTCGCGCCGGGGAAGTCGACCCGCGTCGAACCCTCCCAGGTGCCCCACTGGTAGGTGAGCGCGGTGTCGCCGGGGATCCAGGTGCCGGGGTCCACCGTGAGCACGCCGCCGACGGCTGCCGAGCCCGTCACCCACGGCGTGCCCGGCACGAGGGACTTTCCGGCCGGCGTCAGGGCGACGGTGAGCTCCTGGCGCCGGTTCGTCGCCGTGACGGTGATGTCCGTGGCCGTGTCCTGCGTCGCCTCGTCGTCCCAGCACCTGTCGGCGTATCGCTGGGAGGGGACCCAGTCGTCGTCGACGTAGAAGTCGTCCATGAAGCACAGGCGGTAGGTCTTGCCGACCTCCGTGCGCCACCACATCTGCCCCTTCTCGTCGGTGATGAGCGGACCCATCTGCGGCGGGTACCAGTCCTGCTCCTGCGGGCGCCACTCCAGCACGGTCCAGCCGATGTTGGGCAGCGGGTTGCCTGCCAGGTCGGTCGCCGTGCCGAGGATGCCGGTCGCGGGCGGGAGGACGAGGTCGACACCCGACACGGAGGTGCTCGGGACCGTGAACGACGCGCCATAGCCCTCGACGCTCTTCGTGCCGTCCCAGGTCGCGCTCGCCAGCACGTGGTCGTCGACGACGGGGGCGGCCGTCAGGTCGCTCTTGCCCGGCGTGGCACCGCTGATGGTGAAGGAGCCGTCGGCCTTCGTGGTCGCGTCGATCGACGCGTTCGAGACCCACGAGTAGTACTGGACGGTCGCGGAGACCGGGTGGCCCTGCTCGTCCTTCACCGATCCGGAGATCGTCACCGTGGTGGCGGCGTGGGCGGGGGCTGCGACGACGGTCGCCAGCCCCGCGACGAGCACCGCCCCCAGGGTTGCAGCGAGTGCTCGTGGTGCTCGACGCAGGAGACGATCGTTCGTCGCCCCCTGGGTCCGCCGGCTGTGCTGTCTGCGGATCACGCCCGTCCTCCGATGTCGTGGTTGCCTCGGTGCGCGGACAGGTTACGCGACAAGTCGGGCAGATCACCCGGCGCCGACATGTCGCGCGGCGTGCACGGGCGTCCTAGCGTGGGTGGGGCAGGACGGCCCGCCGACGAGAGGAGAGTGTCGTGAGCGACGAGAGCACGCAGGAGAAGCTGGCCGAGGCGAAGCGGACGGCCACCCAGGAGCTGTTCAAGTCCGGCACGCCGGACTACGACCCGCGCGCTCAGCAGCGGGCGGTCGAGGCCGAGCGCAAGGCGCAGCACGCCGCCGACGAGGCGCGCGACGCGAAGTAGCCCGACTCCCCGGCACGCGGGGTCGCGGGCGACGTGCATGGTGATGTATCTTGATGTCAAGATACTTCGGTGCGACCACTAGGCTGGTCCCGCATCGTCTCGAGCCGGGCCCCCACACGCTCCCGGCCGACTCGCCCCGATGAAGGAGTCCTGCGTGAGCACTGTCGACAGCTTCGGATCCAAGGGAACCCTCGAGGTAGGTGACGCCTCGTACGAGGTCTACCGCCTGGCGGCCGTGCCCGGCCTCGAGCGTCTTCCCTTCAGCCTCAAGGTGCTCGCGGAGAACCTGCTGCGCACCGAGGACGGCGCCAACATCACCGCCGACCACATCAACGCGCTCGCGACGTGGGACCCCGACGCCCAGCCCGACACCGAGATCCAGTTCACGCCCGCGCGCGTGATCATGCAGGACTTCACCGGTGTGCCCTGCGTCGTCGACCTCGCCACCATGCGTGAGGCCGTCGTCGAGCTCGGCGGCGACGCGACCCGCATCAACCCCCTCGCGCCGGCCGAGATGGTCATCGACCACTCGGTCCAGATCGACGTCGCCGGCCGCGCCGATGCGTTCGAGCGCAACGTCGAGCTGGAGTACCAGCGCAACCGCGAGCGCTACCAGTTCCTGCGCTGGGGCCAGACGGCGTTCGACGACTTCAAGGTCGTCCCCCCGGGCACGGGCATCGTGCACCAGGTCAACATCGAGTACCTGGCCCGCGGCATCATGGTCCGCGACGGCAAGGCGTACCCCGACACCTGCGTCGGTACCGACTCGCACACGACGATGGTCAACGGCCTGGGCGTGCTGGGCTGGGGTGTCGGCGGCATCGAGGCAGAGGCCGCGATGCTCGGCCAGCCGGTCTCGATGCTCATCCCGCGCGTCGTCGGCTTCAAGCTGACCGGCAACATCCCCGCGGGCGTCACCGCCACGGACGTCGTGCTGACCATCACGCAGAAGCTGCGCCAGCACGGCGTCGTCGGCAAGTTCGTCGAGTTCTACGGCGAGGGCGTCGCGGCGGTGCCGCTGGCCAACCGCGCCACGATCGGCAACATGAGCCCCGAGTTCGGCTCCACCTGCGCGATCTTCCCGATCGACTCGGTCACGATCGACTACCTGCGTCTCACGGGCCGGTCCGACGAGCAGCTCGCGCTGGTCGAGGCCTACGCCAAGGAGCAGGGCATGTGGCTCGACCCGAGCGCCGACGGTTACGTGCAGCCGGTGTTCTCGGAGTACCTCGAGCTCGACCTGTCGACGGTCGTCCCGTCGATCGCCGGCCCCAAGCGTCCCCAGGACCGCATCGAGCTGTCGCGGGCCAAGGAGCAGTTCCAGCGCGACCTGCCCACCTACGCGCCGGAGTTCGCCACGGGCGTCGACGAGGCGGAGCGTGAGTCGTTCCCGGCGTCTGACTCGCCGGCGATCACGTCGGCGGCCGAGCGCACCTACCCGGTCACGGACGCCGACGGCCGCCAGTTCGAGCTCTTCCACGGAGCCGTCGCGATCGCGTCGATCACGTCGTGCACCAACACGTCCAACCCGTCGGTCATGATCGCCGCGGCCCTGGTCGCGAAGAAGGCCGTCGAGAAGGGTCTCGTCGCCAAGCCGTGGGTCAAGACGTCCATGGCGCCCGGCTCGCAGGTCGTGACCAACTACTACGAGAAGGCCGGCCTGTGGCCGTACCTCGAGAAGCTGGGCTTCCACCTGGTCGGCTACGGCTGCGCCACGTGCATCGGCAACTCGGGCCCGCTCGACGACCAGGTCTCGGCCGTCGTCAACGAGCACGACCTGGCCGTCGCCGCGGTGCTGTCCGGCAACCGCAACTTCGAGGGGCGCATCAACCCCGACGTGAAGATGAACTACCTGGCGTCCCCGCCGCTGGTCATCGCGTACGCGCTGGCCGGGACGATGGACTTCGACTTCGAGTCCGACCCGCTGGGTCGCGACGAGGCCGGTCAGCCCATCTTCCTGGCGGACATCTGGCCGTCCCCGGAGGAGGTCCAGGCGACCATCGACGCGTCGATCGACCGGGCGATGTTCACCAAGGACTACGCCGACGTCTTCACGGGCGACGAGCGGTGGCGCGCGCTGCAGACCCCCGAGGGCGACACGTTCGAGTGGGACGCCGACTCCACCTACGTCCGCAAGCCCCCGTACTTCGAGGGCATGCAGGCCGAGCCCGCGCCCGTGGTCGACTTCACGGGTGCCCGCGTGCTGGCCAAGCTGGGCGACTCGGTCACCACCGACCACATCAGCCCCGCCGGCTCGATCAAGGCCGACAGCCCCGCCGGCCTGTATCTCGCCGAGAACGGCGTCGAGCGTCGTGACTACAACTCCTACGGCTCGCGCCGCGGGAACCACGAGGTCATGATCCGCGGCACGTTCGCCAACATCCGCCTGCGCAACCAGCTGGTCCCCGGTGTCGAGGGCGGGTTCACCAAGAACCTGCTGACCGGCGAGCAGACGTCGATCTACGACGCGTCGCAGGCGTACCAGGCCGCCGGCATCCCGCTCGTCGTCCTCGGCGGCAAGGAGTACGGCTCCGGCTCGTCGCGCGACTGGGCCGCCAAGGGCACCAGCCTGCTGGGCGTCAAGGCCGTCATCACCGAGAGCTTCGAGCGGATCCACCGCTCCAACCTCATCGGGATGGGGGTGCTGCCGCTGCAGTTCCCCGAGGGCGAGTCGGCCGACTCCCTGGGCCTGGACGGCACCGAGACGTTCGACATCGCGGGCGTCACGGCGCTCAACGAGGGCACCACGCCGCGCACCCTGGCCGTGAAGGCGACCAAGGAGGACGGCTCGGTCGTCGAGTTCGACGCGGTCCTGCGCATCGACACCCCCGGTGAGGCGGACTACTACCGCAACGGCGGCATCCTGCAGTACGTGCTGCGCCAGGTCGCGCAGGCCTGACCAGCACGACGACGCGAGCCCGGTCCTGACACCAGGACCGGGCTCGCGGTGTGTCAGGGCTGGGGCGAACTCACGACGTCGCGGCGACGAGCCAGTCCAGCGCGACGGGCAGGGCCTCGAGGACGGAGACGTGGCTGTCGCGAGGGCGGGTCCAGAGCTCGGCGGCGGGCAGGTGCTCGAGCAGCCACGCGCTGTGCTGCGGCGGCACGACACGGTCCAGCGACCCGTGCACCAGGAGCACGGGCACGGTGATCGACGCGGGGTCGAAGCCCCACGGGTGGGCGAACGCGACGTCGTCGTCGACGATCCCGTCGAGCCCTTGCCCCGAAGCTCGTTGTGCATCCTCTCCGAGCGGCGCCCATGCCCCGGACAGCGTCGCCCAGTCGGCGGCCGTGAACGCCTCGACACCGCCCTCCGGTGTCGCGGCCCGCACGCCGCGCCCGGCCGCACCCGCGCGGAGCGTGGCGTCGGACGCCATCCCGGCCGCCCAGTCGAAGCCGTCGACGAACGGCGCGAGCCCCGCCAGCGACACGACGCCCGTGGTTTTGTCGGGGAGCAACGCGGCGCACGCGAGCGCGTGCGGGCCACCACCGGACGCGCCGGCGTGCGCGGCGGAGTCGATGTCGAGGGCATCGAGCACGTGTGCGACGTCGCTCGCAGCGGACGCGACGTCGCGTCCCGGGTGCGGGGTGGACCCGCCGTAGCTGGGACGGCCGTAGGACAGCAGGCGCAGTCCGCGCGCCCGGGCGGCCTCGAGGACCGGTGCGAGCAACGCGCCCGTCTGCGGGGAGCCGTGGTGCCAGACGAGCGCTGGTCCGTCGTCGCCGCTGTCGTGCACCCGCAGCGTGCGGCCGTCGGGCAGGTCCACGTCGAGAACGGTCATGGGCGTGAGGCTACGGCCTCGGGCCGTCAGGGGGCGAGGGCCTGCTCGAGCCCGTGCCGGCCGATCGCGAGCATCTGCGGGTACTGCTCGGGATGCGCCTGCATCGCGACCGCGAGGTGCAACGCCCACGCCTGCGCGCGTTGCCAGGTCGCCGCGTCCCAGCCGCTGCCGGCATCCACGCGGGCCCGGAACAGCGCACGACCGGCCTCGTCGAACGTCAGCCACGCCGTGGCCAGGTCGCACGCCGGGTCGCCCGACGTCACGTCACCGAAGTCGATCACGGCACGCAGCCCATCGTCGTGCACAAGGAGGTTGGCGGGGTGCGGGTCACCGTGGATCCACGTGGGCGGCCCGTCCCAGGCAGGAGCAGCCGCGAGCTCGTCGAACCGTGCTGCGATGCGCGCGGCCGCGGGCTGGCGCTGCGTCGCCAGGCGTTCGTGCAGCGGTTCGCGGCGCGTGCGGATGTCGTCGCCCCGCACCGGGTTGTCCGGGGCGTCGTCGGGCGCCGGGGTGTGCAGCGCGACGAAGACGTCGGCGAGGTGCTCCGCCCACGCGGTCCGCGCGGCTACCGGCACCGCCCACGCGGGGACGGCGTCGAACCACGGCACGACGCTCCAGGTCCACGGGAAGCCTGCGCCCGGCGCTCCGACCCGGACGGGCGCAGGCACGTCGACCGGAAGCCGGGGCGCGAGCACGGGCAGCGCCTGCTGCTCGTGCTCCACCAGGTGGGCGGCCGCCTCGCGGACGGGGAGGCGCAGCGCCAGGTGCTCGCCGAGCCGCCACGTCGCGTTGTCCCACCCCGTCCCGACGAGGGTTACCGGCAGGTCCGCGAGGTCAGGGTGCTGGTCGCGCAGCAGCGCGCGCACGAGGGCCTCGTCGAGCATCACCTCGATCATGGGGTGGGTCACGAGACCTCCACGAGGCGGTGGGTGTCCCACGGGAGTGCCCAGCCGAGCGCCTCGAACATCCGGGACAGCACGATGGCCGTGAAGCCCCACACCAGCGTGCCGTCGACGACGAACGCGGGGGTCCGCACGGTCGCGCCCGAGCGCGAGTGGGCGACGCTCGCCCGGTTGGCCGGGTCGAGCAGGTCGGCCACCGGCAGGCGGAAGACCTCGACTGTCTCGGCGTGGTCGACGGCCGCGACCTGCGAGGGACGCGCCCACCAGGCCGGGACGGGCGTCACCAGGTGGTTGCTCACCGGGACCGGCAGGGGAGCAAGCGTGCCGAGGACGTCCACGCCGGCGACGTCGAGCCCCACCTCCTCGGTCGCCTCCCGCAGGGCCGCAGCGACCGGTCCGTCGTCGGACGGCTCCAGGCGACCGCCCGGGAACGCGACCTGCCCCGCGTGGTGCCCGAGCGTGGACGCCCTGCGCTGCAGCAGCACGTCGAGGTCTGCCGGCACCGCCGCCGCACCGGCAGTTGCGGGCGTCGCGTCCAGGCGCCCGAACAGCACGAGCACCGCCGCGGGCCGGCTCGCCGTCCCGAGCGTGATCATCCGCGACGGGTCAAGGCGCCAGTCGATGCCCCGCCGGCACAGCTCGACGAGGCCGGACCGGGCGTCGGCAGACGAGGTCAACCGCGCGCCCGCACCTGCGTAGCGAACGCACCGACGAACGCACGCGCTGCGGGCGCCAGGTCGGGAAGGTACTTGGCGCCGTCAGCGCGGATCGCCTCGATCTCGTCCTCGCCGAGCCGTTCGGTCATCTCGGGCGTCGACAGCCACAGGTCGAGCATCCCGGGCTCCAGCTCGGGATGGAACTGCAGCGCGAGCGCCGAGCCGAGGCGGAACGCCTGGACGGGCGTCGTCGACGTGGAGGCCAGGAGCGTCGCGCCCGGCGGGAGCGAGACGGCGTCGTCGTGCCAGTGCAGGACGGTCGGCTGCTCGCCGAGGACCGACAGGGCCGGGTCCTCGGCCACCACGTCGACCGGCGCGAAGCCGATCTCCGTGCCGTGCCGGCGCGACAGCTCGCCGCCCAGCGCGAGGCCGACGAGCTGCATGCCCAGGCAGATGCCGAGCACGGGCACGTCGGCCTCGACGGCACGGGCGATCAGGTCGCGCTCGGCGGCCAGCCCGGGGAAACGGTCGTCGTCGGCGTCCATCGCACCGCCCATGACGACCAGCCCGGAGATCTCGTCGAGCGCTGGCAGGTCGGGTGCGTCCGAGGAGACGACCGTGCGCACGCGCACCGGCGCGTCGAGGGCCGGGGCGATGAGCCCCGGGCCCTCGTGCGGGGCGTGCGTGAGGATCAGGACGGGACGCATGCCGGTCACCAGCCGTCAGGCAGCGGGCGGCCCTCTTCGTAGCCGGCCGCGCTCTGGATCCCAACGACAGCACGCTCGTGCAGCTCGTCGAGCGTCGTGGCGCCCACGTACGTGGCGGCCGAGCGGACGCCCGCGGTGATGTGGTCGACGAGGTCCTCGACGCCCGGACGCTTCGGGTCCAGGTACATGCGCGAGGAGCTGATGCCCTCCTCGTACAGCGCCTTGCGGGCCCGGTCGAACGCCGAACCACCGCGGGTGCGGTTGGCGACGGCACGCGCGGACGCCATGCCGAACGACTCCTTGTAGAGCCGGCCGCTGCCATCGTCGTGCAGGTCGCCGGGCGACTCGTAGGTGCCTGCGAACCACGACCCGACCATGACCTGCGACGCGCCGGCCGCCAGGGCGAGCGCGACGTCGCGCGGGTGGCGCACGCCGCCGTCGGCCCAGACGTGCTTGCCGAGCCGGCGGGCCTCGGCGGCGCACTCGAGGACCGCGGAGAACTGCGGGCGGCCGACGGCCGTCATCATGCGCGTGGTGCACATGGCGCCGGGGCCGACGCCGACCTTGACGATGTCCGCACCGGCCTCGATGAGGTCGCGTGTGCCCTCGGCGCTCACCACGTTGCCGGCGACGACCGGGACCTGCGGGTCCAGCGCGCGCACCGACGCCAGCGCGTCGAGCATCTTGCGCTGGTGGCCGTGCGCGGTGTCGACGACGATCACGTCGATGCCGGCCTCGAGGAGCTCGGCGGCCTTGGCCTTGACGTCACCGTTGATCCCCACGGCGGCGGCCACACGCAGGCGGCCCGACGCGTCGAGCGCGGGCTCGTAGATGGATGAGCGCAGCGCGCCCACGCGGGTCAGCACGCCGACGAGCGCGCCGTCGCGGACCACGGGGGAGAAGCGGCGACGCGAGGCGTGCAGACGCTCGAACGCCTCCTCCAGGCCGCGCGGGCCGCTGCCCTCGAGCACGTCCGCGTCGATGGTCGTCGGGTCCGCCGTCATGACGTCGGCGACCTGCGTGAAGCGGTCGACGCCCTGGCAGTCGGCCTCGGTCACGACGCCGACGGGACGCCCGTCGGTCACGACCACCGCGGCGCCGTGCGCGCGCTTGCCGATCAGGGTCAGGGCGGTGTGCACGGTGTCGTGCGGCGCCACGACGACAGCTGTCTCGACGACCGGGCTCTTGGCCTTCACCGACGACACGACGTCCGCCACCACCTCGGTGGGGATGTCCTGCGGGATGACCGCGATGCCGCCGCGACGGGCGATCGTCTCGGCCATCCGTCGGCCGGCGACGGCCGTCATGTTGGCCACGACGAGCGGGACGGTGGTGCCGGTGCCGTCGACGGACGACAGATCGACGTCGAAGCGGGAGGTGACCTCGGAACGCGACGGGACGAGGAAGACGTCGCCGTAGGTGAGGTCGGAGGTGGCCTGGTGGCCGGGCAGGAAGCGCATGGGTGTTCCCCTTTCCGATCAATGATAGAGGCTCGCGGGCGCGAGGGCTCTGCACAGGACCGTCACGAGGCTCACCCCGCCCTGGCGCGACCGCGGGTCGGGCCGGCCTCTACAGTGGGGTGACCCGACGAGCCGAGGCCGACACCGCCGTCGGCACGCACAACCCGGACAGGAGGCACGGTCGCGTTGAAGCGCACGATCCTGTCGACCATCTCGAAGCCCGCCGACGTCCGGGCGCTGACGCCGCGCCAGGTCGAGCAGCTCGCCACGGACATCCGCACCTTCCTCGTGGAGTCGGTCTCGCGCACGGGTGGGCACCTCGGTCCCAACCTGGGCGTGGTCGAGCTGACGATCGCGATGCACCGCGTCTTCGAGTCGCCCGCCGACACGTTCGTCTTCGACACGGGCCACCAGTCGTACGTGCACAAGCTGCTCACCGGTCGCCAGGACTTCTCCGACCTGCGCCGCCGCGGCGGGCTGTCCGGCTACCCCAGCCGCGCCGAGTCCGAGCACGACGTCGTGGAGAACTCGCACGCCTCGACCGCGCTGTCCTGGGCCGACGGCATCGCCAAGGCGAACCAGCTCAGCGGTCGCTCCGACCGCTCGGTGGTCGCCGTGATCGGCGACGGCGCGCTGACCGGCGGGATGGCCTGGGAGGCGCTGAACAACATCGCCGCAGGTCAGGACCGCCGCCTGGTCATCGTCGTGAACGACAACGGTCGCTCGTACGACCCGACGATCGGTGGGCTCGCCCAGCATCTCGACACGCTGCGCACCACACAGGGCTACGAGAACGTCCTGTCGTGGGGCAAGCGGACGCTGAACCGCTCGGGTCCGCCCGGGCGGGCGGCCTACGACGCGCTGCACGGTCTGAAGAAGGGCATCAAGGACGTCGTCGCCCCGCAGGGGATGTTCGAGGACCTGGGTCTGAAGTACGTGGGCCCGGTCGACGGGCACGACGAGGCCGCCGTGGAGCGGGCCCTGCGCCGGGCGCGCGGCTACGCAGGACCGGTGATCGTGCACGTCATCACCGAGAAGGGCCGCGGCTACACGCCCGCGGAGGAGGACATCGCCGACCGGTTCCACTCGGTCGGCAAGATCCACCCCGAGACCGGCCTGCCCGTCGCACCGTCGCGCTTCGGCTGGACCAGCGTGTTCGCCGACGAGATCGTCCGGATCGGTCGCCGCCGCAAGGACGTCGTCGCGATCACGGCCGCGATGCTGCAGCCCGTCGGGCTCGCGCCGTTCGCCGCCGAGTTCCCCGAGCGCGTCTTCGACGTCGGGATCGCGGAGCAGCACGCGGCGACGTCGGCGGCCGGGATGGCCTTCGGTGGGCTGCACCCCGTGGTCGCGGTGTACGCGACGTTCCTCAACCGCGCGTTCGACCAGGTCCTCATGGACGTGGCCCTGCACCGCGCGGGCGTCACGTTCGTGCTCGACCGGGCCGGCCTGACGGGCGACGACGGCGCGAGCCACAACGGCATGTGGGACATGGCGATGCTGGGCGTCGTCCCGGGGCTGCGCCTGGCGGCGCCGCGCGACGAGGCCACGCTGCGGTCGGCGCTGCGGGAGGCGGTCGACGTCGACGACGCACCCACCGTCGTGCGCTACCCCAAGGGGGCGATGGGCGACGCGATCGAGGCGGTCGACACGGTCGACGGCGTCGACGTGCTGGCCCGGCGCGAGGCAGCACCCGACGCACGTTCCGTCCTGGTGGTCGGCGTCGGCGCCATGGCCCCGACAGCGCTCGAGCTGGCCGACCTGCTGGTCGCGCACGGGCTGGGCGTCACCGTCGTCGACCCGCGTTGGGTGCTGCCCGTGGCGCCGGGCCTGACCAAGCTGGTCGGGGAGTTCGACCACGTGGTGACGCTCGAGGACGGTGTCGTCGACGGGGGCATCGGTGCGATCGTCGCGCAGCGGGCCCGCGAGGCGGGCATCGGGACGCCCGTGCAGTCGTTCGGGATCCCACGCGAGTTTCTCGACCACGCGACACGCGACCAGCTCGTCGGGACGCTGCGCCTGGGCGCCGCCGACGTCGGGCGCGACGTGCTGGCGGCCCTGGGGGACTGATCCGGGACTCAGGTCCCAAGACATCCCATCATTTGCTCCCTAGGTTCGAGGTATCGGGTCGAACCAAGGGAGTCGGGATGTCCACCACCGCAGTTCCGCAGCAGGTCAGCGAGCAGACGATGCCCGAGTCGTGGGACGGCTTCGTCGCCGGACCATGGGTCGACCACGTCGACGTGCGCGACTTCATCCAGCGCAACTACAGCCCGTACACGGGTGACGCGTCCTTCCTTGCCGGCCCGACGGCGCGGACCACCGCGATGTGGGACCGGCTCGCGGTGATGTTCCCCGTCGAGCGAGCCAAGGGTGTCTACGACATCGACGCGACGACGCCGTCGACCATCACGTCGCACGCACCCGGCTACATCGCCCAGGACGACGAGGTCATCGTCGGCCTGCAGACCGACGCCCCGCTCAAGCGCGCGATCATGCCCAACGGCGGCTACCGCATGGTGCTCAACTCGCTGCAGACGTACGGCTACGAGGCCGACCCGGTCGTCACCGAGATCTTCACCAAGTACCGCAAGACCCACAACGACGGGGTCTTCGACGTCTACCCGCCGGCCGTGCGTGCGGCACGCAGCAGCCACATCATCACGGGCCTGCCGGACGCCTACGGGCGCGGCCGCATCATCGGCGACTACCGGCGCGTGGCCCTGTACGGCGTGGACGCGCTGATCGCCGCCAAGAAGCTGGAGCGCGCCGAGCTGGACCTCGAGCGCTCGGTCGAGAACGTCATCCGTGACCGCGAGGAGCTCGCGGAGCAGGTGCGGGCCCTGGGTGAGCTCAAGGCGATGGCCGCGTCGTACGGATACGACATCTCCGGCCCGGCGACCACGGGCCGCGAGGCCGTGCAGTGGCTCTACTTCGGCTACCTGGCCGCGGTGAAGGAGCAGAACGGCGCGGCGATGTCGCTGGGCCGCACGTCGACCTTCCTCGACGTGTTCCTGCAGCGTGACCTGGAGGCCGGCACGCTGACGGAGGAGCAGGCGCAGGAGATCATCGACGACTTCGTCATCAAGCTGCGGATCGTCCGCTTCCTGCGCACTCCCGAGTACGACGAGCTGTTCTCGGGCGACCCGACGTGGGTGACCGAGTCCATCGGCGGCATGGGGGAGGACGGGCGTCCGCTCGTCACGCGCACGTCGTTCCGCTACCTGCAGACGCTCTACAACCTGGGCCCGGCACCCGAGCCGAACATGACGGTGTTCTGGAGCGACGCGCTGCCGCAGGGGTTCAAGGACTACTGCGCGCAGGTGTCGATCGACACCTCGGCGGTGCAGTACGAGTCCGACGACCTCATCCGCGGCTCGTGGGGCGACGACGCGGCCATCGCGTGCTGCGTGTCCCCGATGCGCGTCGGCAAGCAGATGCAGTTCTTCGGTGCCCGCGTGAATCTGGCCAAGACGCTGCTGTACGCGATCAACGGCGGCCGCGACGAGGTGTCGGGCAAGCAGGTGGCGCCGGTGAGCGCCCCCGTGGCCGGCGACGTGCTGGACTACGACGACGTCATGGCCAAGTTCGACGGCCTCATGGACTGGTTGGCCCAGACCTACGTCGACGCGCTCAACTGCGTGCACTACATGCACGACAAGTACGCGTACGAGCGCATCGAGATGGCGCTGCACGACCGGACGGTCCTGCGCACGATGGCCTGCGGCATCGCCGGGCTGTCCGTGGTCGCCGACTCGCTGTCGGCGATCAGGTACGCGACGGTGCGTCCCGTCCGCGACGAGAACGGCCTGGTCACGGAGTACGAGATCGAGGGCGACTTCCCGACCTTCGGCAACGACGACGACCGCGTCGACGACATCGCCGTGGGTCTGGTCCGCACGTTCATGGAGAAGGTCCGCCGGTTCCCGACCTACCGCGACGCGGTGCACACGCAGTCGGTGCTCACCATCACCTCGAACGTGGTCTACGGCAAGGCCACGGGCTCGACGCCCGACGGCCGGCTCAAGGGTCAGCCGTTCGCACCGGGCGCCAACCCGATGAACGGCCGCGACACGCACGGCATGCTCGCGTCGGGCCTGTCGGTCGCGAAGCTGCCCTACGCCGCGGCGCAGGACGGCATCTCGCTGACGTCGTCGGTCGTGCCGTCCGGCCTGGGCCGTACGCGCGAGGAGCAGGTGCGCAACCTCGTCGGGCTGCTGGACGCGTACACGCTGTCCGAGGGCTACCACATGAACGTCAACGTGCTGAACCGCGAGACGCTGCTGGACGCCATGGAGCACCCCGAGAACTACCCGCAGCTCACCATCCGGGTCTCCGGCTACGCCGTGAACTTCGTGCGGCTGACGCGTGAGCAGCAGCTCGACGTCCTGTCGCGGACCTTCCACGGAGCGGTCTGACCATGAGCACCGTCACCGACGAGCGGCAGCCAGGCGCCCCCGTGGTCGCGCTCGGGATGCCGCTCGTCGGCGGCTCGCACGAGCGGGCCCACGGGCACGGCACGGCCGGGCTGGAGAGCGTCGAGGCCGGACGGTCCGCGCGCCTGGCGGCCGTCCGCGCCGGCGACCTCGGGTCCGTGCACTCGTGGGAGCTCGTCACGGCCGTCGACGGTCCCGGGACGCGTCTGACCGTGTTCCTGTCCGGGTGCCCCCTGCGCTGCCTGTACTGCCACAACCCCGACACGATGGAGATGCGCCGGGGCACGGACGTCGCGGCCGACGAGCTCCTGGCCCGCATCGCCCGTTACCGCGGCGTGTTCCGGGCGACCGGCGGGGGCCTGACGATCTCCGGCGGCGAGCCGCTCATGCAGCCGGCGTTCGTGCGGCGTCTGCTGCGGGGTGCGAAGGCGATGGGCGTGCACACGACGATCGACACGTCGGGCTACCTGGGCGCGCACCTGAGCGACGAGATGCTCGACGACGTCGACCTGGTGCTGCTGGACGTCAAGTCCGGCGACCCGGCGACGTACCGCCGCGTGACGGGCCGCGACCTGCAGCCGACCCTGGACTTCGGCCGCCGCCTCGCTGCGCGCGGCACCGAGATCTGGGTGCGGTTCGTGCTGGTGCCGGGCCTGACGGACGACGAGGCCAATGTCGATGCCGTCGCCGACCACGTCGCCACGCTGTCGAGCGTCGCACGCGTCGAGGTGCTGCCGTTCCACCAGATGGGCCGCGACAAGTGGGCCGAGCTGGGGCTGACCTACGAGCTCGAGGACACGCAGCCGCCGACGCCGGAGCTCGTCGAGCGGGTCCGCGGCCAGTTCCGCTCGCGCGGACTGACGACCTTCTGACAGACGAAAGGGACCTGCTCGCCCGGCGAGCAGGTCCCTTCCGCGCGTGTCAGGCCGGGACGTTCGCGACGCCGTCCGGCAGGATGCGGCGGCCCAGGACGCGCTCGGAGTAGCCCGTGCGGTCCAGGTACGGCGTGATGCCGCCCAGGTGGAAGCCCCATCCGGCGCCCAGGATCATGCACAGGTCGATCTGCTGCGGCGTCGCGACGACGCCCTCGTCCAGCATGTGGCCGATCTCGACCGTGAGCGCGGTCAGGACCGAGTCCAGGACGCCGGCCTCGTCGAGCGGCTCGTCGGCGACGGTCCGCGTGCCGTCGAACACCGCCTGGATCGCCGGGTCGACGGGCTTGGGCAGCCCCTTGGCCGGCGCGTCGAGCACGACCCGCGTGCCGTCGGCCACCAGCTTCTCGAGGCCCGGGGAGCGCGGGAACCGGTCGCCCAGGTCCTCGCGCAACGACGTGAGCACGTGCAGGCCGACGGCGGGACCCACCAGGTCGAACAGCTCGAACGGCGGCATCGGCAGTCCGAGCGGGCGCAGCGCACGGTCGGCGACCTCGACGGGCGTGCCGTGCTCGACGGCGTCGACGATCACGCCGAGCAGCAGCACGAGCAGGCGGTTGACGACGAAGCCCGGGCGGTCGGCCGCGAGCACGGCGGTCTTGCGCAGCTTGGCGGCGACCGCGAACCCGGTGGCGAGGGCCTCGGCGGACGTGTGCTCGGCGTGGATCACCTCGACCAGCGGCATCGCGGCCACGGGGTTGAAGAAGTGCAGGCCGACCACACGCTCGGGGTGCTGCAGATCGGCGGACATCGCCGTGATCGACAGGGCCGAGGTGTTCGTCGCGAGGATCGTCGTCGGGGAGACGATGCCCTCGAGCTCGGCGAAGACGCGCTTCTTGAGGTCGAGGATCTCGGTGACCGCCTCGATGACCAGGTCGCACGATGCGAACTCGGTGATGTCGGTGGTGCCGTGGATCGAGCCGACCAGGCGCGCCGCGGTGCCCTCGCTCATCCGGCCCGAAGACGTGAGGCGCTCCACCGTGGAGCGGACCGCGGCCAGGCCGTGCTCCACGCGCTCGGCGTCGAGGTCGCGCATCACGACGGGCACGCCGAGCCGCTGCGCGAACAGCAGTGCGATCTGCGCGGCCATGAGGCCCGCGCCGACGATGCCGACGCGCGTGACCGGCTGCGCGAGCGAGCGGTCCGGCGCCCCGACGGGCTTCTTGCCGCCCGAGACGAGGCCGAACGCGTAGACCGACGAACGCATCTCGTCGCTCATGATGAGGTCGGCGAGCGCCTCGTCCTCGGCGGCGAAGGCCTCCTCGCGCGACGCCGTCCGGGCCGCGGCGACCAGGTCGAGCGCGCGGTACGGCGCCGGGCGTGAGCCGTGGATCACGGCGTCCAGGCGCTTGCGGGCGCCGGCCGCCACCGCGTCCCACGTCTGCTGGTCGTCCAGCTCGCGGCGCTCGACGACCACCTCGCCGGACAGCACGCGGGCCGCCCACCGGATCGACTCCTCGAGGAAGTCGGCCGGGTCCAGGATCGCGTCCATGAGGCCGATCTCCGTGGCCTGCTTGGCATTGAACGGCTTGTTGGTGGCCGGACGCGTGAGGATCACCTCGAGCGCCTTCTCGACGCCGATCAGGCGCGGGACCAGGTACGCCCCGCCCCAGCCGGGCACCAGGCCCAGGCCGGTCTCGGGCAGCGCGAGCGCACGGACGTCGGACGCCACCGTGCGGTAGTCGCAGTTCAGCGCCAGCTCCAGGCCCCCGCCCAGGGCGACGCCGTTGACGAAGGCGAACGTCGGCACGCCCATGGTGTGCAGCAGCTCGTACGCGGCATGGCCGCTGCGGCCCAGCTCGAGGGCGGCGTCGCGACCGGTGACCGACGCGATCTGGGACAGGTCGGCGCCCGCAGCCAGGAAGTACGGCTTGCCGGTCACGGCGACCGCCGCCACCTCGCCGGCCTGGACCCGCGCCTTGACGGACGTCAGGGCCTCGGTCAGCGAGGCGATCCCCAGCGGGCCGAAGGTCGAGGGCTTGGTGTGGTCCAGCCCGTTGTCGATCGTGACGAGCGCGAGGGTGCCGGCTCCGCCGGGCAGCGCGACGTCGCGGACCAGGGCGTGCGAGACGCGCTCGGCGCGCGGGGACTGCGGGTTCTCGGTGGTCACGTCGGTGGTCGTCACAGCGTGCTCCCGTTCTGGTCGTCGGCGACGTAGTCGGCGTGGTGGGGGTTCTCCCAGATGACGGTGCCGCCCTGGCCCAGACCGACGCACATGGTCGTCAGGCCGTAGCGGACGTCCGGGTTCTCCTCGAACTGGCGGGCGAGCTGGGTCATCAGGCGCACGCCCGACGAGGCCAGCGGGTGCCCCACGGCGATCGCGCCGCCGTACTGGTTGACGCGCGGGTCGTCGTCGGCGATGCCGTACGCGTCCAGGAACGCGAGCACCTGGACGGCGAAGGCCTCGTTGATCTCGAAGAGCCCGATGTCGTCGATGGTGAGCCCGGCGCGCTGCAGCGCCTTCTGGGTGGCCGGGACCGGGCCGATGCCCATGATCTCCGGCTCCACGCCGGCGTACGCGAAGGAGACCATCCGCATCCGGGCGGGCAGGCCCAGCTCGGCGGCGGTGTCCTCGGCGGCGAGCAGGCAGGACGCGGCGCCGTCGGTCAGCGGTGCGGCCGTGCCGGCGGTGACGCGGCCCCCCGGGCGGAAGGGCGTGGGGAGCTGGCCGATAGCCTCGACCGTGGTGCCCGGCCGGGGCGGCTCGTCGGCCGTCGCCAGGCCCCAGCCGTGCTCGGGGTCGCGCAGGGCGACCGGGACCAGGTCGGGGTCGATCTTGCCCGCGGCCAGCGCGGCGGCGAACTTGGCCTGGCTCGCGGCGCCGTAGGCGTCGGCGCGCTCGCGCGTCAGCGCGGGGAAGCGGTCGTGCAGGTTCTCCGCGGTGACGCCCATGTTCAGCGCGTCGGCGGCGACGAGCTGCTCGGACATGAAGCGCGGGTTGGGGTCCGCGTCGAAGCCCATCGGGTGGTGACCCATGTGCTCGACGCCGCCCGCGAGGACCACGTCGGCGGCGCCGACGCCGATCTGCGCGGCGACGTTGGTGACCGCCGTCATCGCGCCGGCGCACATGCGGTCGATGGCGTAGCCGGGGACCGTGCGCGGCAGGCCGGCGAGCACGCCGACCGTGCGGCCGAGCGTCAGACCCTGGTCGCCCTGCTGCGTGGTCGCGGCGATGGCCACCTCGTCGACCCGGGCCGGGTCGAGGGCGGGGTGCCGGCGCAGCAGCTCGCGGATCGTCTTGACGGACAGGTCGTCGGCGCGCGTGTGCGCGTACAGGCCGTCCTTGCGGGCGCGGCCGAACGGGGTGCGGACCCCGTCGACGAAGACCACGCGGCGGACGCGCGGGGCGGGGGATGCGGTGGGCATCGGGACCTCCAGGGCGGGACGGCTGTGTCCTTGAGGTGCCGCGAGATGCGGCACCGCGACGGCCGACGCTACTCGGGACCGAGGTCCCACGCCAGCCGAAGTTACTGAAGAGTAACAACGTGTCCGGCCCTGCGGGAACGGGTATCGGGCAGTCTCAGGAAGTACGCCCGACGAGGGTCCGGACGACTCAGGCGAAAGCCTCGGCCAGGCGCGGTGCCACCAGCTCCACCTGCCACGCGCGTGCCCCGCCCGCGGCGAGCGTCGCAGCGATCGACGTCTCGTCCAGGGGGTCCGGCGGGGTCCAGCACAGGCGGCGCAGCAGGTCGGGCTGCAGCAGGTTCTCGGTCGGCACGTCGTACTGCAGGGACAGCGCGGCGACGACGTCTCTCGCCGCCGTCAGCCGGGCGGCCGCTGCCGGGTCCTTGTCCGCCCACGCGCGCGGCGGCGGCGGAGCGTCGCTCTTGGGTCCGCGCACGGACGGCAGCTCGGAGTCGGGCAGGGCGAGGCCGCGGTCGATCGCGGACTGCCACAGCGTCGCTCGTCGTCGGGTGCCCTTGCCCGCGAACGCCGGCAGTGCGGTGAGCTGCGGCACCGAGCGCGGCAGGGCCTGGGCCGCGGCGACGATCGCGGAGTCGGGCAGCACACGGCCCGGCGAGATGTCGCGCTGGCGCGCGTTCGTGTCGCGCGTGGTCCACAGCTCGCGCACGACCGCGAGCCGACGGGCGTCGCGGATGGTGTGCAGACCCGAGACCCGCCGCCACGGCTCGGCACGCGGCGGGGGCGGGGGAGCGGTGCGCACGGCCTCGAACTCCTGCGCGGCCCACTCGGCCTTGCCCGCGACCGCCAGGCGTTCGGCGAGGATCGAGCGCACCTCGACGAGGACCTCGACGTCGAGTGCGGCGTAGCGCAGCCAGTCCGACGGCAGCGGGCGCGTCGACCAGTCGACCGCGGAGTGCTCCTTGGCCAGACCCAGGCCCAGCGTGTCGGCGACGACGGCCGCGAGACCGACGCGCTCCATGCCGAGCAGCCGGGCGCCCAGCTCGGTGTCGAAGACGCGGCTGGCCCGCATGCCCTGCTCGGCCAGGCCGGGCAGGTCCTGCGACGCGGCGTGCAGCACCCACTCGACGCCGACCAGCGCGTCGGACAGCGCCGACAGGTCGGGCAGGGCGATGGGATCGATGAGCGCGGTGCCCGCACCCTCGCGGCGCAGCTGGACCAGGTAGGTGCGCTGGCCGTAGCGGTAGCCGGACGCCCGCTCGGCGTCGACGGCGACCGGACCGGTCCCCGAGCCGAAGGCCTCGACCACAGCGGCGAGCGCCTCAGGGGTCTCGACGACCGGCGGGATCCCCTCCGCCGGCTCGGTCAGGGGGGTGATCACGGGCTCCGGCGCCTCGCCCGGGGTCGGGCCAGCGCCGGTCGTGGCGTCGCCGACCTCGTTCTCCATGGCCTCAACCGTAAGCGAGAACCCGCGTGCGGCTCCGCAGGCGCGAGCGGTGCGCCGTGGCAATCACCGAGACGTGCGTCTCAGCGCAGGATGCCGCCCCGGATCGAGATCGCGACCAGCTCGGCGCGGTCACCCGTCCCGAACTTGCGCGAGATCCGTGCCAGGTGGCTCTTGACGGTGAGAGCGGACAGGCCCAGCTCCTCGCCGATCAGCCGGTTGCTGCGGCCGTCCGCGACGAGCTCGAGCACGCTGATCTCGCGCGCGGTCAGCTCGGGCAGCTCGGCCGGGGGAGGCGGAGGAGCGGGGAGCCGGACCAGGCTCGCCGTCGTCGTGCCGGCGACCGCGCCCCGCACGCCACCGGCGAGCAGGATGCCCAGCTCGGGCCGGCTCGCGCGCCGCGTCAGGACGACGACGCGGTGACTGCCGCGGCGGCGCAGGTTCGTGACGAGGGCCGAGCCGTCACCGTCGGCCACCTCGCTCACGACCACGCACATCTGGTGCCCCGCCGGGCGCGCCGGAGCGTCGGCACGCAGGGTGCCGGGTCGGCGCACGACCTGAGGTCGCAGGGGCTCGATGCTCACAGCACGGTCATCGGCACCGGGGCGGTGCGACTTGAGAGCCGTCAGCGGCGTGTGGTCCTCAGTGTCGCGGCGCGAGCGGCACGACGCCCTCGGGGAGCGGGGGCAGGCCCGCCGCGGTGCACAGCAGCGTCGCCCAGGCGCGCAGGTGAGGGGCGAGATCCTCGTCGGCGGCCGTCCAGGACGCGCGGATCTCGAGCTCGGTCTGCTCCTGCCGAACGTCCAGCGAGCCGAAGCTCTGCGAGAGCACACGCGTCACGGTGCCCCCGGCCGCGAGCGGGTCCAGGTCGGCCGACGCCAGGGCGTCGGTGAACCACGACCAGGCGACCTCGGCGAGCAGCGGGTCCGTGCCGACCTCCGCCTCGAGCGTGGCGCGCACCAGCGTGACCAGGCGGAAGCTGCCCTCCCACGCCTCGTGCCCGGCCGGGTCGTACAGCACGACGAAGCGACCGGACGCGAGCTCGGCGGCGGACACCGACCGCCGCTCGGTGCGGACCTCCGCGGTGAGCGCGGCCGAGTACGGCGCGATCCGCGCGGGACCGGGCACCTCGTCGAGCACCACCTCGGGTCGCACCGCGACGCCGCGCAACGAGCGCAGCGAGCGCACGAACTCGGCGGGGACGTCCTGGGGGCCGGCGGTGGTCACGGGGTGGAGCGTACGGGCGACCGGTGCCGTCTTGCGGTCCGGCACGCCGCGTCGTGGCTCCGCTTCGAGCACTACGCTGATCGGGCACCCAGCACCCGGCTCCGGCGCGATCGTCGTGCGCGCACGCGCACCTCGACGACCCGTGGGGCCGACGAATCGAAGGAGCATCCCTCGCATGGCTGAAACGGCGACTGGAACGGCGCAGATCGGCGTCACCGGACTGGCGGTCATGGGCCGCAACCTGGCGCGCAACTTCGCGCGCAACGGGTTCACGGTCGCGATCCACAACCGCTCGTACGCCAAGACCCAGTCCCTGGTCGACGACCACGGCGACGAGGGCACGTTCGTCCCCTCGGAGTCGGTCGAGGACTTCGTCGCGTCGCTCGAGCGGCCGCGCAAGATCGTCGTCATGGTCAAGGCCGGTGGCCCCACCGACGCGGTGATCGACGAGCTGGTGCCGCTGCTCGACGAAGGCGACATCGTCGTCGACGCCGGCAACGCCCACTTCCCCGACACGATCCGGCGCGAGAACGCGCTGAGCGCCAAGGGACTGCACTTCGTCGGCTCCGGCGTCTCGGGTGGCGAGGAGGGCGCCCTGCTGGGCCCGTCGATCATGCCCGGCGGCACGGCGAAGTCCTACGAGAGCCTGGGCCCGATCCTGGAGAAGATCTCCGCGAAGGTCGACGGCGTGCCGTGCTGCACGTACGTCGGGCCCGACGGCGCCGGTCACTTCGTCAAGATGGTGCACAACGGCATCGAGTACGCGGACATGCAGCTCATCGCCGAGGCGTACGACCTGCTCAAGCAGGGCCTGGGTGCGTCTGCGGCCGAGATCGGGCAGATCTTCGCGGAGTGGAACACGGGCGACCTGGAGTCGTTCCTCATCGAGATCACGGCAGACGTGCTGCAGCACGTCGACGCCGCGACGGGGTCGGCGTTCGTCGACATCGTCCTCGACCAGGCCGAGCAGAAGGGCACGGGTCGCTGGACCGTGCAGAACGGTCTGGACCTGGGCGTGCCGATCACCGGCATCGCCGAGGCGACGTTCGCGCGAGCCCTGTCCGGTGGCACCGCTCAGCGCGAGGCCGCGGTCGGCGTGCTGCCCGCGCACACCACGCCGTGGGACGTCACGGACCGCGACGCGTTCATCGAGGATGTCCGCCTGGCGCTGTACGCCTCCAAGGTGGTCGCGTACTCGCAGGGCTTCGACCAGATCGCCGCCGCGTCGGCCGAGTTCGGCTGGGACATCGACCGCGGAGCCATGGCCCGCATCTGGCGGGGCGGCTGCATCATCCGCGCGCGCTTCCTCAACCGCATCACCGAGGCGTACGAGCGCGACGCGCACCTGCCGCTCCTGCTGGCCGACGAGTACTTCACGGGTGCCGTCGGCAATGGCGTCGAGGCCTGGCGGCGCACCGTCGCGGGTGCGGCGCTGCACGGCGTGCCGACCCCGGCGTTCTCGTCGTCGCTCGCCTACTACGACGGCGTGCGGGCCGAGCGTCTGCCCGCCGCGCTGATCCAGGCGCAGCGCGACTTCTTCGGTGCGCACACGTACCGCCGGACCGACCGCGAGGGCACGTTCCACACCACGTGGTCCGGCGAGCGCAGCGAGCAGGACGCGTGACGCAGCCGTCCGACGGGCTGCGGGGCGTCTCCCTGCAGCCCGTCATCCTCGGCGCCGACATCGGCGTCTACGCCCTGGCGCGCTCGTTCCACGAGGCGTACGGCGTGACGTCGATCGTCGTGGCCGGTGCCGCGCTCGGACCGGTCGCGCACTCGCGGATCGTCGAGCACGAGATCGTCGGAGACGGGCACGACGCGCGCCAGCTCGTCGACCGGCTGTTGGCCGTGGCGCAGCGCCTGCCGGACCGCCGGCTGGTGCTCATGGCCAACTCCGACTGGCTCGTGCGCGTCGTCGTCGAGCACCGCACCGAGCTCGAGCCGTACTACGTGGTGCCGTTCCTGTCCGCGGACCTGCTGGCCCGCATCTCGGACAAGGCGACGTTCGCGGAGATCTGCGCCGACCTGGACATCTCCGTGCCGCGCACGTTCGTGCAGACGTTCGGCGACGGGTCGCCCGACGTCGTCGTCGACCTGGAGTACCCGCTGATCGCGAAGGCGGCGAGCAGCGCGGACTACCAGGACGTCGAGTTCGCCGGGAAGAAGAAGGTCTTCGAGATCGCGACGCCCGACGAGCTCGTGTGGCTGTGGGGCGCGCTGCGCGAGGCCGGCTACCAGGGCCGGTTCGTGGTCCAGGAGCTGGTGCCCGGCGACGACACGCAGATGCGGTCGGTCACGGCGTACGTGGACAGCCGGGGCGTGACGACCCTGCTGTGCTCCGCGCACGTGCTGCTCGAGGAGCACACGCCGTCCGGGCTGGGCAACCCGGCCGCGATGTTCACCTATCGCGACGACGAGATGCTGGCCCAGGCAGCGCGCTTCCTCGAGGCGACCGGCTACCGGGGGTTCGCGAACTTCGACGTGAAGGTGGACCCGCGCACCGGGCAGTTCCGCTTCTTCGAGGTCAACCCCCGCATCGGGCGCAACAACTACTACGTGACCGCGGCGGGGGCCAACCCGATGCGGTTCGTGGTGGACGACCACGTGCACGGCCTGGCGGTCGAGCCCGTGGTGGTGGACACGTCGGTGCTCTACGCCGTCGTGCCGCACCGCCTCCTGCTGCGCTACGTGCTGGACCCGGCCCTGGCCGCCCGCGTGCGGGGGCTGATCCGCGCGAAGAAGACCGCCCACCCGCTGCGCTACCGGGCGGACCGCTCGCCGCGTCGGCGGGCGTACGTCCTCGCGGCGCTGGTCAACCAGGTGCGCAAGTTCCGCCGGTGGTACCCCGCGGTCACCGAGACGGGGTTCTAGCCCGAGCACGACGAAGGCGCCGGGGACTCGTTCCCCGGCGCCTTCGTCGTACGGTGCCTCAGCCCAGCTCGGACGTGCCCGAGTACAGGTGCAGCACGGGGACCTGCAGCTCCTCGCGAGCCCGGCTGGCCCAGTCCTGGTGGAACGTGTCCTGCCAGGCGTGCGGGTAGGTCACGACCGCGATCTCGCGCGCGCCCTCCTCGACGCCACGGCGCAGAGCCGGCAGCGGGTCGTCCTCGACGACCGTGCCGGTGGCGGCGCGGCCGGCGCCCTCGAACTCGGCCAGCGTCGCAGCCAGCCGCTCGGCGGCCGTCGCCTCGGCCTGCGGCTTGCTCGGCTCCTTGCCGATGAGACGGTCGAACGCCTCCTTGAGCTCGCCGAGCCCCAGGTTGTCGACGATGGTCGGCAGCAGCGGCTGGTCGGAGTCCGCGGGGATCAGCACGCGGTACTCGAGCACCTCGCCCTCGTGCAGGGCGAGCAGGTGCTCGATGTCGACGGCGGCCAGCGTGTCCTCCGCGAGGACCAGGATGGTGTCGGTCACGCGTCGAGCCTAGACGCTGCGGCGCGTTGGTCCTGTCATCGGGCTGGCGGAGCACGGCGCCTCGCGAGCGATGCAGGGACGGCACCTGGTGCTCACCCGTGCGGTCCCCCTAGGCTCCGGCGCAGGCATCGACCTCGGGGGCAAGGGTGAAGGCTGCACGCACACGTCGGTTCGGGGCGCTCCTGGCGGCGGCAGCCGTCGGCACGACGTTCGTCGCGGCCTGCTCGTCGCCCCAGCCGTCGTACGACGGAGCTGCGTCGATCCTGGCCGATCGCGTCAACGGCTCGATGGCGAGCTACAGCAACGTGCCCACGACGATCGCCGAGGCGCTCCCGACCACGCGATACGTCTCTGCCGTGAACGGTGACTCCGGCACGTTCAGCGACCTCGTCGTCACGGGGCGGTTCACGGGCTGGCAGCGCGGCGTCGCGACCGTGTGGCCTGCGGGCGGGGGCGACAGCGGGACGGAGGTCGACTGGGACGACGACGCCGCGGACACACGGACGATCCTCCTGACCTTCACGGTGGACTCGACGGTGGCCGCAGCCGAGGGGGTGTATGCCGCCCGCGAGCTCACGGTGTGGGTGTCGCTGGACGGTGGCGTCCGACCGGGCGACGTCGGCGACGGGCTGACCGGCGCGGGTGAGACCGTCGTGTTCCTTCGCCACCCGAGCAATCCCTCGGTGGCCCGGTTGTGGAGCATCGCGGGCGACGGGGGATTTGTCGGCACCATCGACGACGCCGGGTCCGTGACGATGGGCGTCATCGAGCGCGCGGACGACACGAGCTGGCTGAGTGCACTCGTCCCCGACGTCGACGGTCTGACGATCGACGCGCTGCGTGACGACGCGATGCACCCGACCACCGTCAGCTTCGGCGGCTGACGCGTCGGATCAGGCGCGTGCGACCTGCCAGCGGCCGAGCAGGGTGCCGTCGGCGTGCAGCAGGTGCCGGGCGACGAGGCGGCGCGGCGGGTCCAGCCAGTCGTCGGTGCGCAGGACGCGGGGGGCGGGGCCGCCGACGAGCAGCGGGCTCCAGGTCAGGCACAGCTCGTCGATCAGGTCAGCGGCGACGAGCTGGGCGAGCAGGCCCGGACCGCCCTCGGCCAGGACCCGGTGCAGCCCGCGCGCGGCCAGCGCGCTCAGGGCGGCGCCGAGGTCGACGTCGCGGCCGCTGCCCGTGGCGATCACGTGGTCGCCCCCGACGCGCCGGCGCAGCTCGGCCAGGTCCGGGCAGCCGGGCGTCGTGAGGACGAACGGCGGGCGGTCGGCATCGAGCAGCGCCGCCGGTACGGCTCCGCTGGCCGAGACGACGGCCAGCTCGAGCGGGTCGCGCAGACCGCGGCGGCGGCGCTCGGCGGCCAGGCTCGCGGGGACGTGGAGGGGCGTGTACCCCTCGTCGCGCGCGGTACCGGCCCCGACCACCACGACGTCGGCGAGTGCCCGCAGCACCTGGAAGATGCGGTTGTCGGCGGGGCCGTTGATCGAGCCGCTGACATCGTCGGGGCCGGTGCCCCCGCCGTCGACGGTGGACACCATGTTGGCGCGGACGTGTCGCGCCGGGGCGTCGTCGAACAGGGCGAGCAGCTCGGCCTCGTCGTCGCGCGGCTCGAACCTGCGGGCGCGGTCGACGGGTAGGAGCAGGTCGAGGGCGGGGGAGTCGGTCACCCGGGTCACGGTAGCGGCGGTGTGCGCCGCGGACACGGCGACGGTGGCACGCGAGTGCTCGTCGTCGGTCGTGTTCTGCCTTTCTGCCGAATAGCGGCAGGAATGCGGAGCGCGACTGTCGGCGTCTGCCTGAGGCGGATCTGCTGCGGGCAGATCCGGGGTCCGCGGAGGTGCTGGGCATGCGACGTTCGTCAGGTCGGCACCCACACCTGCACCTGGAGGACACCGTGCACCAGACGCTCGGCCGCACCGCGGCACCACCCACCCGCCCGTTCGACGACGACCTGTCGACGCGACTCCTGCACCAACGGATCGTGGTGCTGGGGCAGGAGGTCGACGACGCGGTCGCCAACCGCATCTGCGCCCAGCTCCTGCTCCTGTCCGCGGAGGACCCGCGGCGGGACGTCGCGCTGTACATCAACTCGCCCGGCGGCTCGATCAGCGCCGCCCTGGCGATGTACGACACGATGCGGCTGATCCCCAACGACGTCTCCACGCTGGCCATGGGGCTGGCCGCCAGCGCCGGGCAGTTCCTGCTCAGTGCGGGCACGCCCGGCAAGCGGTACGCCATGCGGCACGCGCGGGTGCTCATGCACCAGCCGTCGGGCGGCATCGGCGGCACGGCCGTGGACATCGCGATCCAGGCTCAGAACCTGGCCCACGTGAAGCGGACCATGCAGGAGCTCACCGCGGAGCACACGGGCCAGGACGTCGCGACGATCGAGCGCGACGCCGACCGCGACCGGTGGTTCACCGCGGTGGAGGCGCTGGAGTACGGGTTCGTCGACCGGGTGGTCGAGCATCTCGACGACGTGCGTCCCGATGCCGCGCGGAAGGTGGGGCTGTGATGAGCGGGCAGTACACGATCCCCGTGGTCGTCGAGCAGCGACCGCACGGCGAGCGGACGGCCGACGTCTACTCCCGGCTGCTGTCGGACCGGATCATCTTCCTCGGCACGGAGATCGACGACGGGGTGTCCAACGTGATCATCGCGCAGCTGCTGCACCTGGCCTCCGAGAGCCAGGAGTCGCCCATCCACCTCTACATCAACTCGCCGGGCGGCTCCATCACCGCGTTGCTCGCCGTCTACGACACCATCCGCTACATCAAGCCGCCGGTGGCGACGTTCTGCCTGGGCCAGGCGGCGTCCGCCGCGGCGGTGCTGCTGGCCGCCGGCACGCCGGGTCAGCGGCACGTGCTCGAGCACGCACGGGTGCTGCTGCACCAGCCGTCCGGAGGGGGAGAGGGCACGGCGGCGGACCTGGAGATCCAGGCGCGCGAGATCCTGCGGATGCGTGAGCAGGTGGAGGAGATCCTGGCGCGGCACACGGGGCAGCCGGTCGAGAAGCTGCGGCTCGACACGGACCGGGACCTGATCCTCACCGCCGAGCAGGCCGTGGCCTACGGGGTCGCGGACCGCGTCGTCGCGACGCTGAAGGAGGCCGCCGCCGCGTGACGCGCCCGGCGGCGGGCGCTGGTCGTTCGCCGCCGCGGGTCAGGCGGCAAGCAGAAGACCCGTCGCCGGGCCTCCCGTGGCGGACGCGGAGCGAACGGTGTGCTCGGCGGACGACGTGGCGGCGGCGAGGTCGACGACGATCCGGCCCTCGGCCTGAGCGAGCTGCGCGTGCGCTGCCCCGACGAGGTCGACGAGCCGCATTCCGAGCGCCCGGCAGATGGCGACGAGCACCTCCGACGACGCTTCCTTGCGTCCGCGCTCCACCTCGGACAGGTAGGCCAGTGACACGCGGGCGTCGTCGGCGACGTCCCGCAGCGTGCGTCCCTGCTCCTCACGGCGCTCGCGCAGGATGCCACCGACGAGGTGCCGCAGCAGCGGCTGATTGCGAACGAGCTCGATAGTCATGAAGCCTCCTGCCGGCGAGCGGGCAGTCTGCGCCCGTGCTGCCACGCTAGCGCGGCCGACGCTCAGGACGGTGCTCGTGCCTTCTGCCCAGAGCGGACACCTCACCATCGCGACCGCCCTGCGGGTGTCAGCTCGGGGAGAGAACGCCCGTCAGGGCGGCGACGTCGCCGACGACGACCACTGCCGGGTTGCCGACGCCTCGCTCCGCGGCGATCGCCGCGATCGTGGCCAGCGTTCCCGTCGTCGTGCGCTGCGTGGGCAGGGTGCCGTTCTCGACGACAGCCACCGGGGTGTGCGGGTCGCGGCCGTGCGCGACGAGCGCCGCGGCGTGGCCGGCGAGCTGCGCGACGCCCATGAGCAGGACCAACGTGCCCTCGAGCCGGGCGAGCGTCGCCCAGTCGGGCAGGGCGTCGTGCGCGGACAGCACCGTGAACTGGCGGGCCACGCCGCGATGGGTCACCGGGATGCCGGCCGCGCCGGGGACCGCGATGGCGCTGGTGACGCCGGGCACGACCTCGACCGGGACGCCGGCCTCGAGGCACGCGGCGAGCTCCTCGCCGCCGCGGCCCAGCACGAACGGGTCGCCGCCCTTGAGCCGCACGACCCGCAGGCCGGCCTGGGCCCGCTCCACGAGCACCGCGTTGATCTGCGTCTGCGTCAGGGTGTGCGCGTGCGGGGACTTGCCCGCCTCGATCACCTCGACCGATGCGTCCAGCTCGGCGAGCAGCGCGCGCGGCGCGAGACGGTCGACGACGACGACGTCGGCCTCGGCCAGCGCCCGGCGCCCCCGGGTCGTGATGAGCCCCGGATCGCCCGGGCCGCCGCCGACGAGGGTGACGTGGCCGGACCCGGCGCGGTGGCGGCGCACGGGCAGTGCACCGGTGTCGAGCAGCAGCGCGATCGCCGAGCGCAAGGCGGTCGCCCGACGCGGGTCGCCGCCCGCGGAGACGGCCACCGAGACGTCGCCGGAGCGGGCCACGGCCGCGCTCCAGGCGCTCGAGTCGGCGGCGGAGTCCGCGCGCACGCACCACAACCGCGCGGCGTGCGCGTCGGCCGCGACCTGGTCGTCCACCGCGCGGTCACCCGTCGCGGTGTGGACCAGCCAGGCGTCGTCGAGGTCGGTGCTGAGGTAGTCGCGCCGCACCCACGTCACCAGCGCGGAGGAGACCAGGTCGGCCAGGTCCTCGCAGATCGCGGGGGCGACCACCAGGACGTCGGCACCGTCGCCGACCAGCACCGAGGCTCGTCGGGCCGCGACCGGACCTCCGCCGACGACGACGACGCGCCGACCGGCGAGGTCCAGCCACAGCGGGTGCCGGTCGGTCATATCCCGGCCCCGGCCAACCAGTCGGAGTCGTTGCCCGCGGCCGGGTCCACCGGCACGAGCGCGTCGAGCAGCGTGCGTCCCACCATGCCGGCCGCGAGCGTCGCGCCGTCGGCCGGGTCGACGATCAGGAAGCCGCCCGTGCGTCGGTGCGTGGCGTACTCGTCGAGCGCGACCGGCTCGGCCAGCCGCAGGACGACGCGCCCGATGGCGTTCAGCCCCAGCGCGGAAGGCGCCGCGTCCGACGAGGTGTCCGTCGCGTCCACGGCGTGCAGCGTGTCCGTGCCGCGCCACTCCTCGACCGTCAGGCTGTCGACGTCGAGCCGCGCGTTGACCTCGCGCAGCAGTGCCCGGACTGTGCGCGTCCCGATGCGGACGAACACGCGCTGGCCCAGGACCGACCGCTTCTCGGCGAGCCAGCACACCGTGCCGACCAGGTCCTGCCCGGTCTGAGCGGGCACCGACGTGGGCACCAGCAGGTCCCCGCGGGAGATGTCGACGTCGTCCGCCAGGCGCAGCGTGACCGACAGCGGCGCGTGCGCCTCGTCGAGCGGTCCGTCGAACGTGTCGATGCCCATCACGCGGCTCGTCTTGCCCGACGGCAGGACGGTGAGCTCGTCGCCCACCCGGACCACGCCCGACGCGATGCGCCCGGCGTACCCCCGGTAGTCGGGGTGCTCGGCGTTGCGCGGGCGGATGACCACCTGCACGGGGAAGCGGAAGTCCTCCGTGCGCGGGTCGCGCAGCACGGGGACGGCCTCGAGGTGCTCGAGCAGCGTGGGCCCGGAGTACCAGGGGGTGCGTGAGGAGCGGTCCACGACGTTGTCGCCGTCGAGCGCGGACAGCGGCACCGCGACGACGTCCGTCAGGCCCAGGCCCGTGGCGTAGGACGTGAAGTCGTCGGCGATGGCCCGGAAGACGGCCTCGTCGAAGTCGACCAGGTCCATCTTGTTCACGGCCAGCACGACGTGCGGCACGCCCAGCAGCGCGGTGATCGTCGCGTGCCGGCGCGTCTGCTCCAGCACCCCCTTGCGCGCGTCGACGAGCACGATCGCGAGCTCGGCCGTCGAGGCGCCCGTCACCATGTTGCGCGTGTACTGCACGTGCCCCGGCGTGTCCGCCAGGACGAACGCGCGGGTCGCCGTGGAGAAGTAGCGGTAAGCGACGTCGATCGTGATGCCCTGCTCGCGCTCGGCCCGTAGGCCGTCGGTGAGGAGCGCCAGGTCGACCTGGCCGCCGCCGCGCGCCGCGGTCGCCGCCTCGACGGCGGAGAGCTGGTCGGCCAGGACCGACTTCGTGTCGTAGAGCAGGCGGCCGATCAGGGTCGACTTGCCGTCGTCGACGGACCCGGCCGTGGCCAGGCGCAGGAGGTCGCGCTGGGTGTGGTCGGCGGTCGTCGGCTCAGCACTCAACTGCGTCGTACCCATCAGAAGTAGCCCTCACGCTTGCGGTCCTCCATGGCGGCCTCGGAGGCCCGGTCGTCGGCGCGGGTGGCCCCGCGCTCGGTCAGGCGGCTCGCGCCGACCTCGGCGATCACCTCGGGCACGGTCGCCGCGGTCGACTCCACCGCACCCGTGCAGCTCATGTCACCCACCGTGCGGTAGCGCACGCGGCGGACCTCGAGCGTCTCCGACGGCTTCGGGCCGCCCCACTCGCCGGGCGCCAGCCACATGCCGTCGCGCAGGAACACCTCGCGGTCGTGGCTGTAGTAGATCGAGGGCAGGTCGATCTCCTCGCGCTCGATGTAGCGCCACACGTCCAGCTCGGTCCAGTTGGACAGCGGGAAGACGCGCACGTGCTCACCGGGCTTGTGCCGGCCGTTGTACAGGTCCCACAGCTCGGGCCGCTGGCGGCGCGGGTCCCACTGCCCGAACTCGTCGCGCAGCGAGAACATCCGCTCCTTGGCGCGCGCCTTCTCCTCGTCGCGCCGCCCGCCGCCGAACACCGCGTCGAACCGGTTGCTCGTGATGCCGTCCAGGAGCGGGACGGTCTGCAGCGGGTTGCGCGACCCGTCGGGGCGCTCGACGACGCGGCCGTCGTCGATGGCGTCCTGCACGCTCGCGACCACGAGCCGCAGGCCGTAGCGCGCCACGACGTCGTCGCGGTACTCGATGACCTCGGGGAAGTTGTGCCCGGTGTCGACGTGCATGAGCGTGAACGGCACCGGCGCGGGCCAGAAGGCCTTGCGCGCCAGGTGCAGCATCACGATCGAGTCCTTGCCGCCGCTGAACAGCAGCACCGGCCGCTCGAACTCGCCCGCCACCTCACGCATGACGTGGATGGCCTCCGACTCCAGCGCGTCCAGCTGGGTCAGCGTCGTCGTGCTGGTGGTCGTCATGTGTGCAGACCGCATTCCGTCTTGGAGGTACCGGACCAGCGTCCCGCGCGCGGATCCTCGCCGGGCGCGACGGCCCGCGTGCACGGCTCGCAGCCGATCGAGGCGTAGCCGGCCTGGCGCAGGGGGTTGAGCACGACGTGCTCCGCCTCGACGAAGGCATCGACGTCGTCCTGGGTCCACGCGGCCAGGGGGTTGAGCTTGACCTTGTTCCGCTTCTCGTCCCAGCCGACGACCGTGATGTCCGTGCGGGTGGGGGCGTCCTCGCGGCGCATGCCGGTCACCCACGCCGAGTAGGGCGCGAGGCCGCGCTCGAGCGGCTCCACCTTGCGCATGGCGCAGCACAGGTTGGGGTCGCGGTCGTGCAGGCGCGGACCGTGCTCGGCGTCCTGCTGCTCGACCGTGGTCAGCGGCAGGACCGTGCGCAGCGAGATGTCCGTGAAGTCGGCGTAGTAGTCGCGCGTGCCCAGCGTCTCGGCGAAGTGGTAGCCGGTGTCCAGGAAGATGACGTCGACGCCCGGCACGGCCTGCGCCGCCAGGTGCACCAGCACCTCGTCGCCCATCGACGACGCGACGACCAGGTCCTTGCCGAACGTGCGGCCGGCCCACTCCAGGATCTCGCGCGGGTGCGCCCCCTCGAGGTCGCGGCCCGCCTGCTCGGCCAGCTCACGCAGGTCGAGGGCGCTCGTGTGCGTGTCCAGGACGGTCATGACGGGACCCCTTTCAGGCCGACGAACCGCAGTGCGAAGACGCGCGCGCACGAGCGGCACTCCCACTCGCCGTGCTTCTCGCCGGCGGGGACCAGGTCCTCGTCGGCGCAGAAGGGGCAGTAGTAGGGCACCGCGCGCTGGCCGGACTCGCTCATCGCAGGTCCTCCTCGGCGGCTCGCTGGGTCCACTGGGCGAACAGCTCGCCCTCGGTGCGCTGCTCGTCGAAGCGTCGGGTGACGCGCTCGATGTAGTCGGGCAGCTCCTCGGCAGGAACGCGCAGGCCGCGCAGGGTCTTCCCAAGACCGCTGGTCAGGCCCAGACCGCCGCCCAGGTGCACCTGGTAGCCGTCCTCGCCGCCCGCGAGCGCGCCCTTGAGGCCGATGTCGGCCGTCTGGATGCGGGCGCACGAGTTGGGGCAGCCGTTGAGGTTGATGGTGATCGGCTGGTCGAACGTGGGCAGCCGGTCCTCGAGCTCGCCGACGAGCGCCGTGGCACGCGCCTTCGTCTCGACGATGGCGAGCTTGCAGAACTCGATGCCGGTGCACGCCATGGTGCCGCGGCGGAACGTGGACGCGGACCGCACGGCGAGGCCCAGGTCCTCGAGCCCCTCGACGAGCGGGTCGACGCGGTCGGCCGCGACGTCGAGCACGACGAGCTTCTGCTCGACCGTCAGGCGCAGACGGTCGGACCCGGCGGTCTCCATGAGGTCGGCGATGCCCGTGAGGATGTCGCCGGAGATGCGGCCGACGGTCGGGGCGACGCCGACGTAGAACTGCCCGTCGGCCTGCGGGTGGACGCCCACGTGGTCACGGCGGCCGGTCGGCGGCGGGGGCGGCTCGGGACCGTCGGGGAGCGTGAAGCCCAGGTACTCGCCCTCCAGCACCTCGCGGAACAGCTCCGGTCCCCAGTCCGCCACCAGGAACTTCAGGCGGGCGCGCGTGCGCAGCCGGCGGTAGCCGTAGTCGCGGAAGATGCTGACCACGCCCACCCAGACCTCGGGGATCTGCTCGAGCGTGACGAACGTGCCCAGGCGGACGCCGAGCTTGGGGTTGGTGGACAGGCCGCCACCCACCCACAGGTCGAAGCCGGGGCCGAGCTCGGGGTGCACCACGCCGACGAACGCGACGTCGTTGATCTCGTGCGCGACGTCGTGGTGCGGCGAGCCGGAGATGGCGGTCTTGAACTTGCGCGGCAGGTTGGAGAAGCGCGGGTCGCCGATGTAGTTGTCGACGATCGCGCGCACGGCCGGCGTGCCGTCGATGATCTCGTCGGCCGCGACGCCCGCGACGGGGGAGCCGAGCACGACGCGCGGGCAGTCGCCGCACGCTTCCTGGGTCGACAGGCCGACGGCCTCGAGCCGGCGCCAGATCTCGGGCACGTCCTCGACGCGGATCCAGTGCAGCTGGATGTTCTGCCGGTCCGTCACGTCGGCCGTGCCGCGGCCGAACTCGACCGAGATGCCGGCGATCGTGCGCAGCTGCTCGAGCGAGAGGGCGCCGCCGTCGCAGCGGACGCGCAGCATGAAGTACTCGTCGTCCAGCTCGTGCGGCTCGAGCGTGGCGGTCTTGCCGCCGTCGATCCCGGGCTTGCGCTGCGTGTACAGGCCCCACCAGCGCATCCGTCCGCGCAGGTCTTCGGGCGCGATCGAGGCGAAACCCTCCTTCGAGTAGGTCTCCTCGATGCGGGCGCGCACGTTCAGCGCGTCGTCGTCCTGCTTGAACTGCTCGTTGCCGTTGAGGGCCTCACGCTGGTCGAAGGCCCACTGGCCTTCGTTGCGTGCTGCGGGTGGGGCGATCCGGGTCTGCGCCATGTGGCGCTACCTCCGAGGGGGTTCGTGGACGTGCGTCTGCGCCTGGCACCCGGATGAACCGGGCGCTCGCTTCGGGCGCGGACCGCGCGCCCTGATGGGGGGTGGGGGCGAGGTCAGATGCTCCGCAGACAGCGGCACATGCACATGCCGGCAGCCGCGTCGACGGCACAACAGTGCCGACACGCACGCTCGAACCCGGACGTCATCACTCGCACAGCCTGTCACGCGAACTGCCACCCGAGAACCAGGCTTCCGCATGATGAGATCCTCTGCTCGAAGTCTGGACTTCCGCCCGATCGACGTAGGCTGGGCGATCGTGACTTCTGAGCAGGACGTGTCCGCGCCCCCTCTCGCGGGGCACGTCGTGGCGTCCCTCGTCGGACGACGACCGCAGGTCCCCACCGCGCGGCTGCTGGCCGAGCTCGTGCCGCCGCGCCACTTCGCGGATGCGTCGTTCGACACCTACGTGCCCGACACCGCGCACCCGTCGCAGGCCGCCACGGTCGCGCGACTGCGTTCCGCGGCCGACGAGATCCGCGGCGGCGGCAAGGGTGGCCTGCTGCGGCGCCGGCGCCGGCCGGTGGCGGTCTACCTGGACGGCGGGTTCGGCGTCGGCAAGACCCACCTGCTCACCTCGCTCGCGCACGCCGTCGGCGACGCCGCGTACGGCACGTTCGTCGAGTACACCAACCTGGTGGGCGCGCTCGGGTTCCTCCCGACGGTCGAGGCCCTCGCCACCCGCCGCCTGGTCTGCATCGACGAGTTCGAGCTCGACGATCCGGGCGACACCGTCCTCATGTCGCGCCTGCTGCGCGAGCTCGCCGACCGCGGCGTGGCGCTGGCGGCGACGTCCAACACGCTGCCGGGCTCGCTGGGCGAGGGGCGGTTCGCCGCCGACGACTTCCTGCGCGAGATCCAGGCGCTGTCGGACCGGTTCGAGGTGCTGCGCGTCGACGGTGAGGACTATCGGCACCGCTCGGTGGTCACGGACGCGGACGGCCTGCCGCAGGACGTCGTGGTCGCCGGCGTCGACGGGCGCGCAGACGCGACGCTCGACGACTTCGGAGCGCTGCTCGACCACCTGGCGACCGTCCACCCGAGCCGCTACGGCGCCCTGCTGGACGGCGTCGGCCTCGTCGGGCTCACCGGCGTGCACGCGGTCCCGACGCAGGACGTCGCGCTGCGCCTCGTGGTGCTCGTCGATCGTCTCTACGACCGTGACGTGCCCGTGCTGCTGGGCGGTGCGGGGGAGCGCGCGCTGTTCTCCGAGGCGATGCTGGCCGGCGGCTACCGCAAGAAGTACTACCGCGCACTGTCGCGGCTCGGGTCGCTCGCCGCCGACGGGCAGGCCCTCCTCGCCGGATAGCGTGGTCGCCATGACGAACCTCGACGGGTACGTGGCGGGCATGACGTGGGGCTGGACCGGCGTGCGGGGCACGTGGGGCGGCGCCGAGGCGGAGCAGTCGATGGACCTCATGGTCGAACGGCTGGGCGTGACGTGGACGGCGATCACGTTCGGCGCCCTGCAGGACACCGCGCAGTCGACGCAGATCCACTTCCACGACGAGCCGACGGTCACCGACGACGAGGTGCGCTGGGCGATCCGCGCCGCGAAGGCTCGGGGCCTGAAGGTCGTGCTCAAGCCCGTCGTCAACGTCGCCGACGGCACGTGGCGCGCCCACATCAACTTCTTCGACGTCGACGTCCCGCCCGAGCCGAAGTGGTCGCAGTGGTTCGCGTCGTACACCGAGTTCGTCGTCCACCACGCCCGCATCGCGGCCGACGAGGGCGTCGAGATGCTCTGCATCGGCTGCGAGATGGTGCAGAGCGACCGCCGGGCCGACGAGTGGCGCGCGCTGGTCGCCGCCGTGCGCGAGGTCTACGACGGGCTGGTCACGTACAACTGCGACAAGTACCAGGAGGACCACGTGACCTGGTGGGACGCTGTCGACGTGATCTCGTCGTCCGGCTACTACCCGGCGGGGGACTGGGAGAACCAGCTCGACCGGATCGCTCCCGTCGTCGCCGCTCACGGCAAGCCGTTCTTCTTCATGGAGGCCGGCTGCTCCAGCCGGGTCGGCTCGCCGGACCTGCCCAACGACTGGAACCTCGCGGGTGAGCCGTCGCAGCAGGCGCAGGTCGAGTGGTACGCCGCGGCGTTCACCGCGTGCGCCAGCCGGCCGTGGGTGCGGGGGTTCATGCTCTGGGACTGGCCGGCCCGCCTGTACGACGAGGCCGACGCGGCGACGAACGACGACTACTGCATGTTCGGCAAGGCCGCCGAGGCGACCGTGCGCGAGGGGTTCGCCCGGGCCGTCGGGAGCTGAGCTCGGCTCCCGACGGCAGTCGACGGCAAAGCTCTACTGCCAGAACCCCGCGACGCTCGCAGCCAGGTCGTGCCCCTGGTCGTGCCCCGCGCGAGCGGCGTCGGGCCGCAGCGACAGCTCCATGCCGCGCTCTCCGAACAGGTGCTCGGCGTCCGGCGTGGGGAACACCGTGAGCACCTCGCTGCCGCCCGCGCGCAGCGCGTCGACCTGCGTCTGCAGGTGCGTTCCCCAGGCGAACGGGTGCAGCGACCTGCCGCCGAACGGCGACAGCACGAGCACGCGGGCCGCACCCGCGGCGAGGTCCGCGTTCTCCGCGTTGGCCCGGTAGCCGCCGTCGATGTAGAGCTCGTCGCCGATCCGGTACGGCAACCCGCTCGAACAGCTGGCGGCGACGGCGTCGACCACGTCGACGCCGCTGTCGCGGTCGAACGTGACGGGCTGACCGCTGCGGGCGTCGACGGCCGTGACGAGCACCCGTCGCTCCGGCCACCGCGCGCCGGGCAGCCGCGCGGCGACGGTCGAGCGCCACCGCGGCGCCCAAAACCCGTCGGCGCTCGCGTCGAGCTCGAGCGCCGCCGCGCCCATCCGGCGGCGGAAGTCGGTGATGTCCGACGAGGCCGCGATGGTCGCGTGCAGCCGCTGCAGCTGGTCGGGCACGGGGCGGCCCGGGTTGCGGCGTGGACCGGGTGGTGCGCCGGTCGGTCGGTGCCGGTCGGGGGCGGTCAGGGCGGCTGCGTACAGCTCGGGCAGGGGGGTGCCGACGACCTGGGCGGCCGCGGTCGACCCGGCCGAGGTGCCGATCGTCAGGTCGGCGGCCGTCACGTCGACGCCGGCCTCCGCCAGGCCGGCCAGGAGGCCGATCAACCAGGCGTTGCCGGTCGACCCGCCTCCGCCGAGGACGAGGGCCCGCTCGGGAGCGGGTGAGGAAGATGAGGAGCTCATGCCGATCGCCTCTCGCGATGGGTGGTTCGGCGCTCCCGGTCGGCTGCGTCAGCCGTGGATCGTGGACTTCGGGAGAGCGCCTGTGATGGACACTGCGTGCATCGGGCTCACCTCCTCCGGTCGGATCACGATCGAGGCGACGCTACCACCCACCTCGTCGCACCTCGCACCCTTTTCCCGGCGCCCCCGTCCCGGGCTCGATGCTCAGCCCAGCGGGAGGATCTCGTCGGTCAGGTGGTTCGGGGTGCCGAATCGGTGTGCGGTGATGCTGACGGCCTGCTCGCGCAGGAACGGGAGCAGCTCGACCCGACCGGACTCGGTCGCCTCGTGGTCCCACACGGCGACGTCCGGGCGGCCCCCGGTCGCCTCGACGAGCGACGACGCGGGCGCGCCGAGGAGCCGGACGCGGCCGCCGGCCAGGGCGCCGACGCGGGTCTGCCACGCGGCCTCGTCCTCGACGTGGACCTCGTCGGCCACGGCCCTGACGGCATCGGCCAGCTCGCGGGGAAGCACGACGGCGGTCGAGACGACGATCCGTGCGCGGGCCGCCGACGCGGCGGCGACGACACGGGCGAGCGCCGCCGCGGCATGGTCGGCGAGCCGTACGAGCACCGGGTCGCCGTAGGGCAGGTGCCGCAGCACGTTGCGCTCGGCCGTGAGCCCCGTGACGTCGTCGGCGGCGAAGCGCGTCGCGAGCGCGAGGGCGTCGCTGCGCGCGCCACGCTCGACGAAGGCGCTGTCGTGGTCGTCGAGCGAGGCGAAGCAGGCCGTCACGACCGCGAGGGCGCCCGCATCGAGGATCGACGAGCCGTCCTGCGCCGGTGCGGGCGACCACGTGCCCAGGCCGTCGAGGTAGCTGGGGCCACCCGCCTTGGTGCCCGGTCCCACCGCCGAGCGCTTCCAGCCGCCGAACGGCTGGCGGCGCACGATCGCGCCCGTGATGCCGCGGTTCACGTAGAGGTTGCCGGCCTGGATCGAGCCGAGCCACGTGTCGATCTCCGCCGGGTCCAGCGAGTGCAGCCCGGCCGTGAGTCCGTAGTCGACGTCGTTCGCGACGGCGATCGCCTCGGGCAGGTCGTCGGCCGTCATGACGGACAGCACGGGGCCGAAGTACTCGGTGAGGTGCGACGGCGCGCCACGGCGGACCCCCGTCCGTACGCCCGGGCTCCACAGCCGGCCGCTGACGTCGAGGCGGCGCGGCTCGAGAGCCCAGCGCTCGCCTGGCGCCAGGCGGGTCAGGCCGTCGAGCAGCTTGCCGGCAGCGGGCTCGATGACCGGGCCGACCTGCGTGCGCGGGTCGTCGGGATAGCCGACGACGAGCGAGGAGGCCGCGTCGAGGAGCTGGTCGTGGAAGCGTCGCGACCGGGCCACCGAGCCGACGAGGATGACGAGCGACGCTGCCGAGCACTTCTGCCCGGCGTGCCCGAAGGCGGAGGCCACGACGTCCTTGACCGCCAGGTCCAGGTCGGCGCTCGGCGTCACGATGATCGCATTCTTGCCGCTCGTCTCGGCCAGCAGCGGCAGGTCGGGGCGGAGCTCGCGGAAGAGGGCGGCGGTCTCGTAGGCGCCGGTGAGGATCACGCGGTCCACCCCCGGGTGGGCGACGAGCTCGCGGCCCAGGTCTTGCTCGTCGACCTGCACCAGGCGGAGCACGTCGCGCGGGACGCCTGCCGCCCAGAGCACGTCGGCCAGGACCGCCCCGCACCGCTCCGCCGGGCCGGCGGGCTTGAGGACGACGGCGGAGCCGCTGGCCAGCGCCGCGAGCGTCGAGCCGGCAGGGATCGCGACGGGGAAGTTCCACGGCGGCGTCACCAGCGTGAGCCGTGCGGGGGAGAACCGGGCGCCGTCCACGTGCTCGAGCTCGCGGGCCAGCTCGGCGTAGTAGTGCGCGAAGTCGATGGCCTCGCTCACCTCCGGGTCGCCCTGGTCGATCGTCTTGCCCGTCTCCGACGCCATCACCTCGAGCAGCTCGCCGCGGCGCGCCTCCAGGGCGTCGGCGGCGCGGTGCAGGACGGCCGCGCGCTCGTCCGCGGGCAGCGCGCCCCACGCGACGGCCGCCGCCCGGGCACCCTCGACGGTCTCGTCGACCTGCGCGGCCGACGTCAGGCGCGCGGCCTCGATCACGTCCAGCCCCAGCGTCGAGGACGGGACGCGGGCGAGCACGTCCGCGGCCCAGGCGCGGTTGGTCCCGACGGCGGGGTCCGTGTCCGGGGTGCTGGCGAACCGCCCGGGGCCGGGCGTCGCGGCGCCGGCAGCGAACCGCTCGCCCGTGCGGTGGGTGCTCGGCACGTCCTCGTCGAGCGCGGCGACGGAGGCCAGGAAACGGTCCCGCTCGCGGGCGAAGAGCTCCGGGTCGGCGTCGAGCTGGAAGACCGCGGACATGAAGTTGTCGCTGGACGCGCCCTCCTCGAGGCGCCGGATCAGGTAGGCGATCGCGACGTCGAACTCGCGGGGGGCCACGACGGGTGTGTAGAGCAGGAGGCCGCCGACCTCGCGTCGCACCACCTCCGCCTGCCCGGGCGCCATCCCGAGCAGCATCTCGAACTCGACCGCGTCGCGGACGTCGCGCCGGCCGGCCAGCTGCCACGCCCAGGCGACGTCGAACAGGTTGTGACCCGCGACGCCGAGCCGGACGTTCGCGGCGCGCTCGGGGTGCAGGGCGTAGTCCAGGACGCGCTTGTACTGGGTGTCGGACTCGCGCTTGGAGTGCCAGGTCGCGAGAGGCCAGCCGTGCACGTCGGCCTCGACGTGCTCCATCGGCAGGTTGGCCCCCTTGACGAGCCGGACCTTGATCGCGGCGCCCCCACGAGCCCGGCGGGCCGCGGCCCACGTCTGCAGCCGCTGCATGGCGGCGAGCGAGTCGGGCAGGTAGGCCTGCAGGACGATCCCGGCCTCGAGCCCGAGCAGCTCGGGCTGGTCGAGCAGGCGCGTGAAGACCTCGATCGTGACGTCGAGGTCCTTGTACTCCTCCATGTCCAGGTTGATGAACTTGGGGGTGGGGGACGCGGCGGCGTACCGGTAGAGCGGCTCGAGCTGCTCGACGGTGTGCTCGACCGCGGCGTCGAACGCCCACGGGTTGTGCGGCGCGACGGTCGAGGAGACCTTGATGGAGACGTAGTCGACGTCGTCGCGCGCGAGCAGGCGGCGTGTGCCCGCGAGGCGGCGCTCGGCCTCGTGCTGCCCCAGGACGGCCTCGCCCAGCAGGTTGATGTTGAGCCGCACGCCGGGACGTCGCAGGCGGGAGACGGAGTGGCCCAGCCGGCGGTCGGTCGCGTCGACGACCAGGTGCCCGACGAGGTGTCGCAGCACGCGGCGAGCGGCGGGGACGACGACCTGCGGGGCCACCACGGAGACGGCGCCGCCGACGCGCAGCAGGGTGCGCTGCACGGGGGTGAGGAAGCCCGGGCAGTGGCGAGCCAGCGAGCGCAGCCGGCGTGCGGCGACGTGCACGTCCTCGGGTCGGACCACGCCGTCGACGAAACCGACGACGAAGTCGAGCCCGTCCGGGTCCTCGAGGGCAGCGGCGAGCTGTGCCGCGGAGCCGTCCGCGGGGTGCGCGGCCGCCTCGGTCAGCCAGCGTTCGACGAGGGCGACGGCCTCGGCCGCGAGCGCGGGGTCCGTGGCGTCGGTGGTGACGGGGCGGCTGAGCGACGAGGGGGGAGTCATGGTGCCGGCGGTTCCTTCGATCACGTGCCCGCGCGCGGGCAGCGAGGCATCGGATCACCCCGCTCCGGCCAGTATGCGACCGGCACAGTCGTCAGGTACAGCGATGAATCAGGCACCATATGCGTCAGTAGAACTGATGAATTGGCCGGCCTTGAGTCAGCACGACGCGCTCATGCCGGAGGCGTCAGGATGGTCACCGACGGTGCGCTCACGCGCAGGACGCCGGGCGACGTCCGGACCGGCTCGCCCCACGACGCGGCCACGACGAGGTCGTCGGCGTCGGGCACGGTCACCTGAGCCTCGGCGTCGCCGAGCGCGAGGACCACCCGCGCGCGGCCGCGGTGCAGTACGAGGACCCCGCGCCAGGGGCCGTCGGCGTCGTCGGGCCCGTCCCATGTCAGGTCGGTCGCCGCGAGGTCGCCGGACGCGAGTTCGGGGACCGAGCGTCGCAGGGCGATCAGCAGCCGGTACCAGTCGTGCAGCGCGGCTCTCTCCGGGTCGTCGATCTCGCCACGGACCAGGCGGCTGCCCTCGAACGTGGACCGCGCGCCCGGATCGGGGATCTGCGCGTCCGGCCCGTACAGCGCGGCCCACCCGTGGCCGCCGAACTCGCCGCGCCTGCCCTCGCGCACGGCGCGGGCCAGCTCGGGGTCGGGGTGGTCGGCGAAGTACTGCCACCGGGTGCGCGCACCCCACTCCTCACCCATGAAGAGCATCGGCGTGAAGGGGGAGAGCAGCAGCAGCGCCGCCTCGACCGCCAGCGCACCGACCGGCAGGCGTTCGGAGGGTCGGTCGCCCAGGCCACGGTTGCCCACCTGGTCGTGGTTCTGCACGCTGACGACGAAGCGGTGGCCGTCGGTGCCCGCCGGGACGGGCGCCCCCCACGGCACGCCGCGGAACGTCGACAGGGTCCCGTCGTGGACGAATGCGCCGGTCAGGGCCTTGCGGAGGGTCGGGGCGGAGCCGAAGTCGACGTAGTAGCCGTGCCGCTCGCCGGTCACGAGGGCGTGGATCGCGTGATGGACGTCGTCGGCCCACTGCCCGGTCATGCCCCAGCCGCCGTCCGCCGTGGCGGCGATGCTGACGGGGTCGTTGAGGTCGGTCTCCGCGACGAGCGCGAGCGGCCGCCCCAGCGAGGCCGACAGGGCTGCGACCTCGTCGGACAGCTGCGCGAGGACGTGCTGGTCGGAGTCGTCGCGCAGCTCGTGCACGGCGTCGAGGCGCAGGGCGTCCACGTGGAAGTCGGTGAACCAGCGCAGCGCGGAGCCGACCACCCAGCGACGCACCTCGTGCGAGCCGTCGGCGTCGAGGTTGACGGCGTCGCCCCACGGTGTCTGGTGCGTCGACGTGAAGTACGGCCCGAACGCCGACAGGTAGTTGCCGGACGGGCCCAGGTGGTTGTGCACGACGTCCAGGCAGACGCCCAGGCCGCGGGCGTGCGCCTCGTCGACGAAGTGCTGCAGCGCGGCCGGGCCCCCGTAGACCTCGTGCACCCCGTACGGGTCGACCCCGTCGTAGCCCCAGCCGAACTCCCCGTCGAAGGGGGCGAGCGGCAGGAGCTCGACGACGTCGACGCCTAGCGAGACGAGGTCGTTCAGGTGCTCGACGGCGGCCGCGAGCGTCCCGGCGGCCGTGAACGTCCCGACGTGCAGCTCGTACAGCACGCGACCGCGCACGTCGACTCCCGCCCAGTCCGAGCGCCAGGTGTATCGCATCGCGTCGAAGACGCGGCTGGGCGCGTGCACGCCGCGCGGCTGCCACGCGCTGCGCGGGTCGGGCCGAGGATCGCCGCCGTCCACGCTGAACGCATAGTCGGTCCCGTGCGGCAGGTCGACGTCGTGCGTCCACCACCCACCACCGTCGGCGACCAGCGCACGGCGCTCGTCGCTCAGCACCACCTCCACGCGCCCCGCGCCCGGCGCCCACACGCGGGGCAGCATCAGAACACCTCCCGCACCAGCAGGGCGACGGGCAGGCGGTCCAGCAGGTCGGCCACCGGGACGACTCCGCCGTCGACCACCCGGTCGGTGAGCACGTCGTGCCAGCTCCCCTCCGGGAGTGCGACGGTGTGCTCGCCCCAGCCGCCCAGGCGTTCGAGGGCGGCACCCAGACGGGTCGCGACGACGGCCACCCGCGGCTCGCCGTCGACCGTGCGGGCGAACGTCAGGGCGTTCCCCGCGGAGTGCGCGAGCGGCAGGAACCCGGCGCCCGGCCCCACGAACGCGTCAGCCAGGTCGCGGCGCACCCGCAGCGCCCGCGACGTGACCAGCAGCTTCTCGTCGTCCAGGTCTCGCGGGCCGGCACCGTCGTCCAGCCGCTCCAGCCGGGCGGCGAGCGCGGCCACCTCGACCGGACGCCGGTTGTCGGGGTCCACCAGCGCGACGGCCGTCGCCTCGGTGCCCTGGTAGACGTCGGCGACGCCCGGCAGGGTGAGCTGGACCAGCTTGGTCCCCAGCGTCGCCGCCCGAACCGCGGCGCGGGTCCGGGCCTCCCACGCGGTGAACAGCTCGACGACGGCCTCGTCGGCGACCGCGTTGCGGGCCAGGTCGAGGACGGCCGTCTCGTACTCCTCGTCGGGCGCCGTCCACGTGGTCCTGTCCTTCGCCTCGCGCATCGCCTTGACCAGGTACTGCTCGAGGCGCTCGACCGCGAGCGGCCCGTCGGCGGCCCACGTGCCCGCCAAGGTCTGCCACAGCAGGTACTCGGTGCGGCCGTCCACCAGGCCGCTGCGGTACCGGACGGATGCGGCACGCAGGTCGCGCACCAGCGCCGACCACTCGCGCGGCAGCTCGCTGAGCACGCCCATCCGGGTGCGGGTGTCCTCGCTGCGCTTGGTGTCGTGGGTCGACAGCGTCGTCATGCCGTACGGCGTGGTGTGCTGCGCGCGCGCGGCCCACGCCATGAGCTCGGTGGGCGTCAGCGCGAAGCGCTCGGGCGCCCCGCCCACCTCGCACAGCGCGGACAGGTGGGTCCAGCGGTAGAACGTGGTGTCCTCGACGCCCTTGGCCATGACCGCGCCGCACGTCTGCTGGAACCGGACGACGAGCTCGTCGCGCCGGTGCCCGCGGGTCCGCCCCGCGCTGCCGACCTCGCGCCCGAGCAGCAGGTCGACCAGCACGTCCATGGTCGCGCCACGCTCCGGGCTCAGGTGGGCGCGCGCCTCGTCGGCCGCCGACGTCAGGACCTCGATCCCCTGGGCGCGCGGCGTCTGACCCGGCACCACGTAGGCGCGGTAGCGGTCGAACGCGACCAGCAGCTCGATCAGGCAGTCCTCGAGCGCGCGGAACGTGTGGTCGCGCAGGCGCAGGTCGTCGCGGCAGATGTCCGCAGCGAGCGACGTCAGGCGGTGCACCTCGGCGTACAGCGGACCGTCGACGATCTCGCGCTTGGCCCGGTTGGCCATGTCCTCGAAGCCGTCCGAGGCGTCGCCGGTGACGCGGTGCATGAGCCCGGCCAGGTCGGCCGCACCGCCCGGGTCGACGAACGTCTGCTGCACCCGCCAGAGCGCCTCGTACCCCGTGCTGCCCGCCGTGTCCCAGTCGCCGGGCAGCTCCTCGTCGCCCTCCAGGATCTTCTCGACGACCACCCATGCGCCGTCGCTGTGCTGCCGCAGCCGGGCCAGGTAGCCGGCCGGGTCGGCCAGGCCGTCGGGGTGGTCGATGCGCAGGCCGTCGATCGTGCCGTCGCGCAGCAGGTCCAGGACCAGGGCGTGCGTCGCGTCGAAGACCTCCGGGTCCTCGACGCGGATCGCCACCAGGGTGCCGACGTCGAAGAAGCGGCGGTAGTTGAGCTCCTCGTCGGCCACGCGCCAGTAGGCCAGCCGGTAGTGCTGGCGCTCGACCAGCTCGGCCAGTCCCAGCGCCTCCGTGCCGGGACGGATGGGGAACACGTGGTCGAAGTACCGCAGCACGGGCGTCACGCCGAGGCCGGGGATCTCGACCTCGTCGCGCGTGATCTGCCCCTCCGCCAGGACCGTCCCGATGCGGTCGCCCAGCACGGGCGCCAGCAGCGCCCCGTCACCGGCCGACCAGTCGACGTCGAACCAGTGCGCGTACGGCGACTCCGGCCCCTGCGCCATCACCGACCACAGCGGCGCGTTGTGCCACACGGGCGTGGGGACCGCCATGTGGTTGGGCACGATGTCGAGGACCAGCCCCAGGCCGTGGGCGTGAGCCGCGTCGGCGAGGCGGCGAAGGCCGTCGATGCCGCCGAGCACGGGGGAGACCTCGTCGTGGTCGACGACGTCGTACCCGTGCGTGGAGCCCGGTGCGGCCGTCAGGATCGGCGACAGGTACACGTGCGTGACCCCGAGCAGGGCGAGGTACGGCACACGCGCCGCGACGTCGTCGAACGTGAGGTCGGCGCCCAGCTGGACGCGGTAGGTGCTGACGGGCACCGGCCGGCCCGCCGCCGGGATGCGGCGGGACGCGACCGTCCACTGCTCGGTCATGCGTTCTTCGGGTTCTTGGCGCGGCTGCGGCGCTGGGGCTTGTCGGCAGGCTTCCCGTCGGCCGGCTGTTCGTCGGTCACGGCCTCGTCGCCCGGCGACGTACCGACCGTGCGGTGCTCGGGGTTCTGCTTGGCGGCCCGCTCCGACTCCCGCGCGGCGGCCGCGAGGGCGCCCGACGAGTACGACGGCACCGGCTCGACCGGGGGACGCGTCAGCACGACGACGGAGCTCCTGGCCAGCGTCACCTCGCTGCCGGCCTCGGCCGTCGCGCCGATCGGCACCTGCGAGTCGGTGTCCAGCACCGCGGTCCACGTCTGCCCGTACTCCGCGTCGGGCAGCGTGAACGTCGCCGGCTCCGGCTGGCCGTTGAAGAGCACCAGGAACGAGTCGTCGACGATCTGCTCGCCGCGCAGGTCGGGCTCGGCGATCGCGTCGCCGTTGAGGAACACCTGGACCGCCCGGGCCTGGCTGTTCTGCCAGGCGTCGTCCTCCATGTGCGTGCCGCCCGGGTTGAGCCACGCGATGTCGCGCAGCTCGGACTCCCCGCCGTGCTCGGGCGAGCCGGCGAAGAACCGGCGCCGCCGGAACACCGGGTGCTCGCGGCGCAGGCGCACGACCTCCCGGGTGAACTCGAGCATCGTCGTCTGCGCGTCGCCCAGGTCCCAGTCCATCCACGACAGCTCGCTGTCCTGGCAGTACACGTTGTTGTTGCCCTGCTGGGTCCGGCCGATCTCGTCGCCGTGGGCGATCATCGGGATCCCCTGCGACAGCAACATCGTGGCCATGAAGTTGCGCTGCTGACGGCCCCGGAGCTTGAGGATCTCCGGGTCGTCCGTCGGTCCCTCCGCGCCGCAGTTCCACGAGCGGTTGAAGCTCTCGCCGTCGCGGTTGCCCTCGCCGTTGGCCTCGTTGTGCTTCTCGTTGTAGGAGACGAGGTCGGCCAGCGTGAACCCGTCGTGCGCGACCACGAAGTTGACGCTCGCGATGGGCCGGCGTCCCGTGTGCTCGTAGAGGTCCGACGAGCCCGACAGGCGGCTGGCGAACTCGCCGAGCGTGGAGGGCTCGCCGCGCCAGAAGTCGCGCACGGTGTCGCGGTACTTGCCGTTCCACTCCGACCACAGCGGCGGGAAGCCGCCCACCTGGTAGCCGCCGTCGCCGATGTCCCAGGGCTCCGCGATGAGCTTGACCTGGCTGACGATCGGGTCCTGGTGGACCAGGTCGAAGAACGCCGACAGCCGGTCGACCTCGTGGAACTGCCGGGCCAGCGTCGCGGCCAGGTCGAACCGGAAGCCGTCGACGTGCATCTCGGTGACCCAGTACCGCAGCGAGTCCATGATCAGCTGCAGCACGTGCGGGGAGCGCATGAGCAGCGAGTTCCCGGTGCCGGTCGTGTCGAAGTAGTGCGACAGGTCCTCGTCGACGAGCCGGTAGTAGTTGGCGTTGTCGATCCCGCGGAAGCTGATGGTCGGGCCCATGTGGTTGCCCTCGGCGGTGTGGTTGTAGACCACGTCGAGGATGACCTCGATGTCCGCCGCGTGCAGCTCCTTGACCATCGCCTTGAACTCCTGCACCTGCTGGCCGGGGAGCTTGAAGGCCGAGTAGGCGTTGTGCGGGGCGAAGAACCCGATCGTGTTGTAACCCCAGTAGTTGGACAGCCCCTGCTCGCGCAGGTGGGTGTCGTCGACGAACTGATGGACCGGCATCAGCTCGACGGCCGTGACCCCCAGCGCCTTGAGGTGCGCGATGACCGCCGGGTGCGCCATGCCCGCGTAGGTGCCGCGCAGCTCCTCGGGCACGGCCGGGTGCTGCTGCGTCAGACCCTTGACGTGCGCCTCGTAGACGACCGAATCGTGGTACTCGTGGCGCGGTGCACGGTCCTGACCCCAGTCGAAGTACGGGTTGATGACGACCGACGTCATGGTGTGGCCCGCGGAGTCGTCGTCGTTGCGTGCGTCGTTGTCGTCGAACTGGTAGCTGAACAGCGACGCGTCGCCGTCGATCTGACCGTCGATGGCCTTCGCGTACGGGTCCAGCAGCAGCTTGGCCGGGTTGCAGCGGTGCCCCGCGGCCGGGTCGTACGGGCCGTGCACGCGGAAGCCGTAGCGCTGCCCCGGCTGCACCGCGGGCAGGTAGCCGTGCCAGACGAACGCGTCGACCTCCGGCAGGTCGACACGGGTCTCGGTGCCGTCCTCGTCGAACAGGCACAGCTCTACGCGGTCGGCGACCTCGGAGAAGAGCGCGAAGTTCGTACCGCTTCCGCTGTACGTCGCGCCGAGCGGGTAGGGGCGTCCAGGCCAGATCAACATGGGCCAAGGGTGCCAGCCCCATGTTTCCGGCGCCCGCCCAGTGCGCGCCCGCACCGGGTGATGACCGACACGGCGCCCGCGGTTGCGGAACCGGTCGCGACCTGGTGCGCTGCCAGACAGCGCGCCCGTGCGGGGCGCCGGCGAAGGGCGGGGCCGTGGCGGGACGCGTGGTGGTGGTCGGCGGGGGACTGGCGGGGGCGAAGACGGTCGAGGCGCTGCGCGACGGCGGGCACGACGGCGGCATCGTGCTCCTCGAGGCAGGCGACGAGCTGCCCTACGAGCGGCCACCGCTGTCCAAGGGCTACCTGCAGGGGTCCGACGAGCGCGACTCCGTCTTCGTGCACGACGCCGACTGGTACGCCGACCATGACGTCGAGCTCCACCTCGACGTGCAGGCCACCGCGCTCGACCTCGCCGGACGCGACGTCATCGACACGTCCGGGACCCGGCACGGCTTCACCCACGTCGTCCTCGCCACCGGCAGCGCACCCCGCCCGCTCGACGTCCCCGGCGCCGACCTCCTCGGCGTCGCGCGCCTGCGGACCCTGGCGGACGCCGACCGGCTGCGCGCGTCGCTGCAGAGCGCGTCCCGTGTCGTCGTCGTGGGAGGCGGGTGGATCGGCCTCGAGGTCGCGGCCGCCGCACGGGCGGCGGACTGCGAGGTGACCGTCGTGGTCAGGGACGAGTTCCCGCTGCGCTCGGTCCTCGGCGACCGGATGGCCGCGCTGTTCGCCGACCTGCACCGCGCCCACGGGGTGGACCTGCGCACCTCGGCCGAGGTGTCGCGGATCCTTGCCGCCGGCGACGGTGCGCACGTCGGGGGCGTGGCGCTCGCGGACGGCACCGTGGTGGACGCCGACCTCGTCGTGGTCGGGGTCGGTGCCGCGCCTCGTGTGGACCTGGCGCGCGACGCGGGTCTGCTGGTCGACGACGGCGTCGTGGTCGACGCGCACCTGCGTTCGTCGGACCAGCACGTGCTGGCCGTCGGGGACATCGCCCGGGCCGAGCACCCGTTTCTCGGTACCCACGTACGGGTCGAGCACTGGGCCACCGCGCTCAACCAGCCTGCGACGGCCGCGGCCACGATCCTGGGCCGCGACGAGCCCTACGACAAGCTGCCGTACTTCTTCTCCGACCAGTACGACCTCGGCATGGAGTACGTCGGCTGGACCGGGCACGGGTTCGACGACGTCGTGGTCCGCGGCGACGAGTCCGGACGCGAGCTGATCGCGTTCTGGACCCACGGCGGCCGGGTCGTCGCCGGCATGAACGTGAACGTGTGGGATGTGGTCGAGGACGTGGAGCGGCTCATCCGGTCGCGCGCTGTCGTGGAGCCGGCCCGGCTCGCCGACCCGGACATCCCCCTGGCCGACCTGGTCTGACGGTCAGACCGCGTGGGTCCGGGCGACGGCCCGGCGCACCACCTCGTCGTCGTCGGCTCCCTGCGCGCGCCACGCCTGCTGCTGGATCGCACCGTTCCCGCGGCGCAGCACCGTTGCCGCGTGCCGCTGCACCCACTCGAGGTCGCCCGCCTCGGCGAGGGCCTTGCCGACGTGGCTCAGCAGCTCACCGACCACGACGGCGGCCGGGCGGGGGAGACCGTCGACGGGGCTCACCAGGTCACCCGTGAGGCCGGAGCGCGCGGCCCGCCACGTCGCTGTGCGCAGGAGCTCCGCGCGCGGCTGCGGCACGATCGGTCCGGTCGCGAGCGCGGTCTCGGCGAGCGCGCGGACCAGGGCGGCCTGGAGCACGGCGTCCTCGGCGTCGAGGCACACGTCGGCGACCCGGACCTCCACGGTGGGGTACCGCGAGGAGAGGCGCGCGTCGAAGTACACCATGCCGTCGTCGACGATCGTGCCGGACTCCAGCAGGGCCTCGATGGCCCGATGGTAGCCGGCCGCGTCGCCGAACGGGGCGGTCGGGCCGGCCGTCGGCCAGCGTCCCCACACCTGTGAGCGGTAGCTGGCGTAGTCGCTGTGCGAGCCCTGCCAGGCCGGGCTGTTCGCGCTGAGCGCCAGCAGCACGGGCGTCCAGCGGCGCATGCCGTCGAGGACCTGCACGCCCTGCTCGTCGTCGTCGACCTCCACGTGCACGTGGCAGCCGCAGGTGAGCTGCTCGGCCGCCGTCATGCCGAACCGCGACCGGATCTCCTGGGCGCGACGGTCCGGGATCACGGTGGACTCCACCGCCTGCGGTGCGGTCCCGAGCGCGACCGCACGCGCGCCCGCCTGCTGGGCGAAGGAGTCCACCCGTGCACGCCCGCCGCGGACCTCGTCGAGCAGCTCGCCGAGCAGCGTGCGCGGCGGCGTGGACGTCTCGATCTGCTCGCGCTTGAACTCCTTCTCGACGTCGCCGCCGGGTTCCACCGACGGCTCGTCGCGCACCTGCGCGGCGTGCCACAGGACGGTCGGGGCGACCGCCGTCGGGTGCCCCTCGGGGGTGACCAGCAAGAACTCTTCCTCGATGCCCATGCTCCGCATCGGGCAAGTGTGGAGGCGAGGCGGGCTGCGCGCGACCGGACGGGTGCGTGCGCGGCGCGGGGCGGTGCGCCATGATCAGGCCATGGCGCAGACCGAACCGCAAGCAGGTGGCCCCGTGGACCCGCCCGAGGTGACGGTGACGATCGAACGACGGCGCAGCGGCTGGGACGTCGCTCTCGGGATCCTCATGGTGGTCGCGGGGCTGCTCATCCTGGGCGACGTCGTGGTGGCCACCGTCGTGTCGGTCTTCCTCATCGGCTGGACCGCGATCGGCGCCGGCCTCGTCCTGGGGGTGTGGGCGTTCACGCGCTTCCGCGCCGGCGGGTTCTGGTGGGCGCTGCTCGGCGGCATCACCCTCGCCGGGCTGGGCGTGCTCGTGCTGCAGCATCCCGTGCGCGGCGCGTTGTGGATCACCGTCTTCATCGGCGCCGCGTTCGTCGCGGGTGGCGTCACCCGCGTCGTCGCGGCCGCCTCGCTCCCGCGGGGCAAGGGCCTGTTCGTGCTGACGGGGATCCTGTCGATCCTGCTCGGCGGCTGGATCCTGGTGTTCCCGACCGAGGCGACGCTCACCGTGCTCGGTGTGCTCCTGGGCGTCCAGGTGCTGGTCGAGGGCATCACGCTGCTCGTGGCGGGGCGGCCCCGCATCACGTCGGGTCCGCGTCCTCCTGCGGCGATGGCGTGACGGCGGGTCGACGCCGGAACGAGCTCACCAGCCGTGCGATGAGCGTGGCCAGGAAGATCTGCCCGACGAGCGCCTCGAGCGCCGCCAGCCCACGCCCGGCGCTGCTGGCGGCGGTGAAGTCCCCGTAGCCGAGCGTCGTGATCGTCGTGAACGAGAAGTACTGGAGCGTCTCCGGGTCGGGCGGTTCTCCGTTCGCGAAGAAGTCCCCACCCTGCAGCCACCCGACGACGCCGAAGACGGCGGCGAACATGAGCCCCACCAGGAGGTAGGCGGAGATCGCCCCGGCGATGACCCGCAGCGTCACGTCCTGCGCCGTCAGGATGCGGTCCATGATGCACACGAGCGTGGTGGCGAGCACCACCACGAGCACGCAGTCGGTGATGCCGTCGGCGTCCTCGGCCGGCAACGTCAGGAACGCCACGCACACGAGCACACCGCCGGCGATCACGATGCCGCGGACCACCGCCCGCAGCGGCGGCCGCGGCTGGGAGGCCTTGACGGCGAAGACCAGCGCGGTCAGGTTCAGCGCGGTGACGGCGATCCGCACCCACGGGTCGTCGTCGAGCACGGAGAGCACGTAGGCGCCGACCAGCAGCACCAGCACCGCGCCGAAGTGGTCGGGCTCCGCCCGCAGCCGTCCGACCGGCAGTCGTCGTACCCCTGGCATGTGTACCTCCCGGCGCGATGTCTCCGGCCGGAACGTATCAGGCACGGGGGGCGTCAGACCTCGAACACGTAGCCCATGCCGGGCTGCGTGATGATGTGGCGCGGCGCTGCGGGGTCGTCCTCCAGCTTGCGCCGCAGCTGCGCGGAGTAGACCCGCAGGTAGTTGGTCTCGTCGCTGTACGCCGGGCCCCAGACCTCCTGCAGGAGCTGACGCCGGGGGACGAGCCGTCCCCGGTTGCGCACGAGGACCTCGAGCATCGCCCACTCGGTCGGGGTGAGGCGGACCTCCGTACCGTCGCGCAGGACGCGGCGCCGAGCCAGGTCGATGCTCAGGGTGCCCGCCTCGACGAGCGCCGACTCGCCGTCGGCCGGGGCTGCGGAACGACGGACGGCGGCGCGCAGGCGGGCGAGCAGCTCGTTCATCGCGAACGGCTTGGTGACGTAGTCGTCGGCGCCGGCATCCAGCGCCTCGACCTTGTCCTCGCCGTGCTGCCGTGCGGACAGCACGACGACGGGCACGCGGCTCCAGGCGCGCAGCGCGGTCAGGACGTCGATCCCGCTGATGTCGGGCAGGCCGAGGTCCAGGAGCACGACGTCCGGAAGGTGCTCGGCCGCGGCGGCCAGCGCTCCCGCCCCGTCGGCCGCCGTGGTCACGTCCCAGCCCGAGGCGCGCAGCGTGATCGCGAGCGCGCGAGCGAGGCCCGGTTCGTCGTCGACCACCAGGACCCGGTTGCCCCCGCTCACGACGACGCCCCCGCGAGGGGCACCGTGACGAGCATCGTCAGGCCGCCACCGGGCGTGTCCTCGACCGCGAGCTCGGCACCGACGGCCGTCGCCAGGCCCTCCGCGACGGCCAGCCCCAGACCCAGGCCGGGGCCGGAGGTGTCGCCGAGGCGTTGGAACGGCGCGAACATCCCCTCCTTGAGGTCGCCGGGCACACCCGGGCCCTTGTCGACCACCCGCAGCACCATGCCGGCCGTCGACGCCTCGGCCGTGACGACGACGGGCGCGCCCGCGGGCGCGTGCCTGACGGCGTTCGAGACGAGATTGGCGACGACGCGCTCCAGCAGCCCGGCGTCGGTCAGCACGAGAGGCAGGGTCTCGGGCACCTCCATCCGGACGAGCTCGGGAGAGTGGCCCTCGATCGCGAGCGGCACGATCTCGTCGAGGCTCGTGGCCCGCAGCACCGGGCGCACGCTGCCGGTCTGGAGCCGGGAGAGGTCCAGCAGGTTGTCGATGAGCCGCTCGAGGCGCGCCGTCGACGTCGCGAGCGTCGTGACGAGCGCGGTGCGGTCGGCGAGGGTCAGGTGCAGGTCCTCGGAGGTGAGCCCGTCCACCGATGCGCGGATGGTGGCGAGCGGCGTGCGCAGGTCATGCGAGACTGCCGCGAGCAGGGCCGTGCGCGTCGCGTCGGCCTGCTCGAGCACCCGGGCCTGCTCGGCCTGCGCGGAGAGACGCTCGTGCTCCAGCACGATGCCGACCTGGGACGCGAACGCCTCGAGCACGCTGCGGTCGCTGGCGGCGAGCGACCGGCCGGTGAGGGCCAGGACGCGGTCGTCGTCGACAGTCAGGACCGTCTGCGCCAGCGCGGGGTCCTGGCACGGGTGCGAGCCGTCGGTCGCCAGCGTCCGCCACCCGTCGTCGGTCCGGGCCAGCAGCGCGACCGACTCGAGCGTGAACGTCTCGCGCAGGCGCGCGACGAGCGCCGCGGCCGTGTCCTCGCCGGACAGGACCGACCGCGAGACGGCTGCCAGGGCGGACGCCTCGGCGCGGGCCCGGAACGCCTCCGTCGCCGCGCGTGCGGCGCGGTCGACGACGGACGCGACACCAGCCGCGACCAGGACGAACACACCGAGCGCCAGCGCGTTCTCAGGCTTCTCGATGGTCAGGCGGCCCGTCGGGGCCGTGAAGAACCAGTTGAGGAGCAGGAAGCCGACCACCGCGCAGACGACGGCGGGCCACAGTCCGCCGACGAGCGCGACGAGCACGGTCAGGGCCAGGAAGAGCATCAGGTCGGTGGGCAGGCCGATGTTCTCCCGGACGGCCTCGAGCAGGAGCGTCATGGCGACCGGACCGAGGACCGCCACGACCCAGCCCGCGACCCGCCGCGACGTCGACAGCGGGGACCGCCGGACGCGTGGGCGGACGCCGCTGCGCGCACCCTCATGTGTGACGAGGTGGACGTCGATGGCACCGGCGAGCCGGGCGATCTCCGTGCCGTTGCCCTCGGAGAGCGCTTCGCGCCACCGGCTGCGCCGCGAGACACCGACGACGACCATCGTCGCGTTCACGCCGCGGGCGAAGTCGACGACCGCACGTGCGACACCCTCGCCGACGACCGTGTGGAACGTCCCGCCGAGCGACTCCACGAGCCGGCGGTGGTCGGCGAGATCCGCGGGCGGCACGCTCGGCAGCCCGTCGGTCGCGAGCACGTGGACGGCCAGCAGCTCCGACCCGGCGGCGCGCTGGGCGATCCGGGCGCCGCGCCGCAGCAGCGTGTCGGTCTCCGGGCCGCCGGTCACTGCGACGACGACGCGTTCGCGGGCCGGCCACGGGGCCTCGATGGCGTGGTCACGGCGGTACGCCGCCAGCGCGTCGTCGACGCGGTCGGCCAGCCACAGCAGCGCGAGCTCGCGCAGGGCCGTGAGGTTCCCGACCCGGAAGTACGACGAGAGCGACGCGTCGATCTGCTCGGCGCGGTAGACGTTGCCGTGCGCCATCCGCCGTCGCAGCGACTCGGGGGAGAGGTCGACGAGCTGGATCTGGTCGGCGTCGCGGACCACGTGGTCCGGCACGGTCTCGCGCTGCCGCACGCCCGTGATGGCCTCGACGTCGGCGTTGAGCGACTCCAGGTGCTGGACGTTGACGGTGGTGACGACGTCGATGCCCGCGGCGAGGAGGTCGTGCACGTCCTGCCAGCGCTTGGTGTGGCGCGAACCGGGGACGTTCGTGTGCGCGAGCTCGTCGACGAGCGCGACCTGCGGTGCGCGGACGATCACGGCGTCCGTGTCGAGCTCGGTGAACGACGCGTCCCGGTGCACCAGGCTCCGCCGGGGAAGGACCTCGAGGCCGTCGACCTGGGCGGCAGTCCCGGCGCGCCCGTGCGTCTCGATCAGGCCGACGACCACGTCCGTCCCGCGTGCGAGCCGGCGGTGGGCCTCGTCGAGCATCGCGTACGTCTTGCCGACCCCCGGAGCGGCGCCCAGGTAGACGGTGAGGCGGCCGCGCCGGTTCCCCGGCGCGGCCACGCCCACCTCGCGCTCGTCCGTCACGAGCCCATTGTCTGCAGCGCCAGGTTCAGGCGCAGCACGTTGACCCGCGGCTCGCCGAGGAAGCCGAGATCGCGGCCGACGACCTGCCGTTCCACCAGCGCGGCGATCTCGTCGCGGGACAGGCCCCGCTCGCGGGCGACACGGTTCACCTGCAGCCGCGCATAGGCGGGGGAGATGTCTGGGTCGAGGCCCGAACCCGATGCCGTGACCGCGTCCGGGGGCAAGGCCCCGGGAGCGACCCCGTCGGCTGCCGCGAGATCCGCGCGGCGCTGGTCGACGGCGGCGAGGAGGTCCCGGTCGAGCGGTCCCAGGTTCGAGCCGGCGGACGCGAGCGTGTCGTACCCGTCGCCGGCGGCGGACGGGCGCGGCTGGAACCACGACGGACCGTCGAAGGGCTGCCCGATCAGCGCCGAACCGACTGCCTCCGAGCGGTCGGTGGTCCGGCCGCCGTTCGCGGTGAGGAGCGACCCCTCGGCCTGCCAGCGCATGGTCACCTGGCTGATGCCGGTGACCATGAGCGGGTAGACGACGCCGAGCAGCACGGTCAGGACGAGCAGGACGCGCAGGCCCGCCCAGGACTGGCGCCAGAACGCGAGTCCGACCGTGCCGACCGGTCTGGTCGGCCGGGTACGAGTGGTCGTGGCGGTCATGACAGGACTCCGAGTGCCGAGATGATCAGGTCGATGAGCTTGATGCCGACGAACGGCGCGATGATGCCGCCCACGCCGTAGACCAGCAGGTTGCGGCGCAGGAGCGCGGACGCGGACGACGGCTTGTAGCGCACTCCGCGCAGTGCCAGGGGGAGGAGCCCGACGATGACGAGGGCGTTGAAGACGACCGCGGACAGGATCGCCGATTCCGGGCTGGACAGGCGCATGACGTTGAGGACGTCCAGCTGCGGGACCGCGACCGCGAACATCGCCGGGAGGATGGCGAAGTACTTCGCCACGTCGTTCGCCACGGAGAACGTGGTCAGTGCGCCGCGCGTGATGAGCAGCTGTTTGCCGATCTCGACGACCTCGATGAGCTTGGTGGGGTCGGAGTCGAGGTCGACCATGTTGCCGGCCTCCTTCGCGGCCGTCGTGCCGGTGTTCATCGCGACTCCGACGTCGGCCTGTGCCAGTGCCGGGGCGTCGTTGGTGCCGTCGCCGCACATCGCCACGAGCCGGCCGCCGGCCTGCTCGCGCCGGATGAGCGCGAGCTTGTCCTCGGGAGTCGCCTCGGCCAGGACGTCGTCGACGCCTGCCTCGGCGGCGATCGCCTTCGCGGTCAGCGGGTTGTCGCCGGTGACCATGACCGTGCGGATGCCCATCGCACGCAGCTCGTCGAACCGCTCGCGCATGCCGTTCTTCACGACGTCTTTGAGGTGGATGACGCCCAGGACGCGTGCCGGCCCGTCGCCGCGCTGCTCGGCGACCACCAGAGGTGTCCCACCGGCAGACGAGATCGCGTCGACGGTCGCGCGGACGTCGTCGCCCGTGTGACCACCGGTGGAGTGCACCCAGTGCGAGACGGCCGCGGCGGCGCCCTTGCGCACCCGCCGACCCTGCACGTCCACGCCGCTCATGCGGGTGCGTGCGGTGAAGGGCACCAGCTCAGCACCCACCAGGTCGCCCTCGGCCCGCTCCCGCAGGCCGAACTTCTCCTTGACGAGCACAAGCACGGAGCGCCCCTCGGGCGTCGCGTCGGCCATCGAGGACAGCTGTGCGCCGTCGGCGAGCTCACGGGCGTCCACGCCGGCCGCGGGCAGCAGCTCTGCGGCCTGCCGGTTGCCGAACGTGATCGTCCCGGTCTTGTCGAGCAGCAGCACGTCGACGTCACCGGCGGCCTCGACCGCGCGGCCGCTCATGGCCAGCACGTTGCGCCGCACCAGCCGGTCCATGCCGGCGATGCCGATCGCGGACAGCAGCGCACCGATCGTCGTCGGGATCAGGCACACCAGCAGCGCCACGAGGACGACGACGGGCGGAGCCGCGTCGGAGTACGCCGCGAAGGGCTGCAGCGTCACGACCGCCAGGACGAACACGATGGTCAGCGACGTCAGCAGGACGTTGAGCGCCACCTCGTTGGGCGTGCGCTGCCGCTGCGAGCCCTCGACCAGCGCGATCATGCGGTCGACGAACGTCTGGCCGGCCGGGGCGGTGATGCGCACCACGATCTCGTCGGACAGCACGACCGTTCCGCCGGTGACCGCCGACCGGTCCCCGCCGGACTCGCGGATGACGGGTGCGGACTCGCCGGTGATGGCTGATTCGTCGACGGACGCGACGCCCTCGATGACGTCGCCGTCGCCGGGGATCGTCTGGCCGGCGCTGACCACGACGACGTCCCCGACGCCCAGCGCGGACGACGAGACCTCGGTCGTGGGCCACGAACCGAGCCCGGTGGCCACCGCGATCTCGTCCGAGCCCGCGACCAGGCGGCGGGCGGCCGTCTCCCGTTGCGTCGCGCGCAGGGACGCGGCCTGCGCCTTGCCGCGCCCCTCCGCGACCGACTCCGCGAGCGTCGCGCACAGCACGGTGATCCACAGCCAGGCGGCGATCGACCACGCGAACACGCTCGGGTCGAGGACGGCCAGGACGGTGGTGAACAGCGCGCCGACCTCGACGACGAACAGGACGGGGGAGTCCCACAGTGCACGCGGGTCCATGCCGCGCAGCGCACCGGGGAGGGCTGCGAGCAGCTGGGACGGCGCGAGCGCGGACCGCGGTGCGGCGGGGGTGGGGGTGGTGGGCGCGGGCGCCGGGGCGCCCAGGGTGGTGGTGCTCATGACAGCGACTCCACGACGGGACCGAGCGAGAGGACGGGGACGAACGTCAGGCCGACGACCACGAGGGTCACGGTGACGAGGAGGCCGACGAACACCGGTGTGTGGGTCGGCAGGGTGCCGGCGGAGGCTGGCACCCGGCGGGCGCTCGCGAGGCGACCGGCCAGCGCGAGGACGAGCGCGATCGGCACGAACCGGCCGACCAGCATGGCCAGACCGAGCAGCGTGTCGTAGAACGGCGTCCCGGTGGTCAGCCCGCCGAACGCGGAGCCGTTGTTGTTGCCGGCCGACGCGAGCGCGTACACGACCTCGGAGATGCCGTGGGCGCCTGGCTCCTGGATCCCCGCCTGACCTGCGGGAAGCGAGATGGCGAGCGCGGAGCCCACGAGGACGACGGCCGGCATCGCCAGGACGGAGAGCGCGACGAGGGTGATCTCCGGCCGCGCCAGCTTCTTGCCCAGGTACTCGGGAGTGCGGCCCACCATGAGCCCCGCGAGGAACACGGCGACGACGGCGAGCACGACCATGCCGTAGACGCCGGAGCCGACGCCACCCGGTGCGACCTCGCCGAGCAGCATGTTCACCATCGCCACGCCGCCGCCCGGTGCGGTCAGGGAGTCGTGCATGGCGTTCACTGCCCCGGTCGACGTGCCGGTGGTCGACGCCGCGAAGAGTGCGGAGGCGGCCTCGCCGAAGCGGGTCTCCTTGCCCTCCATGGCTCCGCCGGCGGCCGCAGGGACCAGCCCGGGACCGGCCATCTCCGCCCACGTCAGGAGCGCGACCGACCCGGCCCACAGGACGCCCATCGTCGCGGCGATCGCGGTGCCCTGGCGTCGGTCACCGACCAGGACGCCGAACGTGCGGGGCAGGGCGAACGGCAGCAGGAGCAGCAGGATGATCTCGAAGATGTTGGTCCACGGCGTCGGGTTCTCGAACGGGTGCGCGGAATTGGCGTTGAAGAACCCGCCGCCGTTGGTGCCGAGCTCCTTGATGGCCTCCTGCGAGGCCACCGGGCCGCCCAGCGCCGTCTGCGTGCCGCCCGTGAGCGTGGTCAGGTCGGTGTGGGCGTGCAGGTTCTGGATGACGCCCCCGACGACGAGGACGAGGGCCGCGACGAACGCGAGCGGCAGCAGCACCCGGACGATCGTGCGCACCAGGTCGGACCAGAAGTTCCCGACCCGCCCCGCTGCCTCGTGCCGCGCGAACCCGCGAGCGAGCGCCGCCAGCACCGTCACGCCCACGGCGGCGGACGCGAAGTTCTGCACGGTGAACCCGGTCATCTGCAGCAGGTGACCCGCGGCCGTCTCGCCCGAGTACCACTGCCAGTTGGTGTTGGTGACGAACGAGACCGCCGCGTTCCAGGCGCCGGGCGCGTCCATGGGCGGCATGCCGATGTCGAGCGGGAGGTGGTCCTGCATCCGGGCGAGCCCGAACAGCAGGAGCACCGACGCCAGCGAGAAGCCGAGCAGCGAGAGCAGGTAGGTGCTCCACCGCTGGTCGGCATCGGGGTCGACCCGCATGAGCCGGTAGCCGGCCCGCTCGACGCGCAGGTGGCGGGGCGCGCTCAGGACGTGCGCGACGTAGTCGCCCAGGGGGCGGTGCGTTGCGGCGAGGACGCCGACGACGACCAGCACCTGGGCGACGGTGGTGAACGTGCTCACGCGCGTCACCGGACCTTGTCGGCGCGCAGCAGCTGCACGACGAGGTACACGAGCACGGCGCCGGCGACCAGCAGGCCGGCGAGATCCTCCCCGCTCATGTGCGGTCCACGCGGGAAGCGACGATCGCGAGCACGGCGAAGAAGCCGAGCGTCAACGCGAGAAAGGCCAGGTCAGCCACTGTTCTGCCTTCGACGAGCCGGCGGCCCGTGGGCACGGGCCGGCACCCGCGCACGGCGGGCACGGCACAGGTCTACGACCCGTGGCGGCGGCCGGCGGGGGCGTTGACGCATCCTTGACGCCGGGACGTGCCGACCTGACGGGACGCTGACTAGGACGTCAGCGCCATCACGATGAGCAGCTGCGTGATGAGGAACCCCATCACGAGGTTGAGCCACAGGAACCGGCGCCAGCCGCGGTTGGCCTGCTCGCAGTCCTCGTCGCGCAGGTCACGGAACGGCGCCACCGAGATCAGGTAGACGACGGGCACGGCGGCGGCGAGCATCCCGGGCCAGCCGGCGTCGAGCATCAGGACCGCGGCCGCCGCGTACCCGGCCATGGCGAGGCGGACCGTGCGGCGGGCGCCGAACGCGGTGGCGATCGACCCGATGCCGGCCTCGCGGTCGGCGGTGATGTCCTGCACGGCGCCGAACGCCTGCGATGCCGCGCCCCACAGGAAGTAGGCGGCGAGCACGGCGACCACGGGCCGCGTGAACGATCCGCCCGCGAGCGTGACCCCGAAGACGGCGGGGGAGACGAAGTGGGTGCTGGACGTGAACGAGTCCAGGACCGGGCGTTCCTTGAACCGCAGGTGCGGCGCCGAGTACGCGATGACCGCGAACACGCTGATCGCCAGCACCAGGTCCGACCAGCCGTTGCCGAGCCACACCAGCGCCACCAGGAACGGGACGTTGCTGACGACCGCGGCCCAGATCGTCGTCCGGTGCCAGCGGTCGGACAGCACCACGCCCTCCACGCCGCCCTTGCGGGGGTTGCGCAGGTCCGACTCGTAGTCGAAGACGTCGTTGATCCCGTACATCAGCAGGTTGTACGGGACCAGGAAGTAGAGGGTGCCGACGACGAGCGTCAGGACGTCGTCGCCACCCGCGAGCAGGAACGCCGCGGCAAAGGGGTAGGCCGTGTTGATCCAGGACAGCGGCCTCGACGAGCCGACGACCTGCGCGATCCCCGCGCGCACCGGGTGGGTGTCAACGGACACGGTCGGCCTCCCGGTCCGTCGTCCGGGCGGGCGCGGGAGCGAGCAGCGCCCACACCGACGGCAGCAGCAGGGCGGCGGCGATCGGCCACGCCAGGTCCTCGACCGGTGCCCGCCAGATGCGGATCCCGACGAGCTGAGCGTCCGCGTACCTGAACAGGTCCGCGAGCACCATGACGCTGTCGAAGACGATCGTCAGGGCGACGAGGACCATGGCTGTGACGGCCATCGCGGCGGCTCGTCGCGGGTCGGGACGGCGGACGGCAGCGACGACGGCGACGACAGCGGCGAAGGCCACGAAGAGCAGCGCCAGACCCAGGTAGCTCATCGGCCCTCCCCAGCGGCGAGCCCGCGCCTGACCATCGCGAGCACCACCATCGTCAGGTACGTCAGGAACGTGATGAACACGAGCTCCTCGACGGGCAGGTGCGGAGCGACCTCGACCCCCAGCATCGCGCTGCCCTTCCCACGCCCGTAGAAGCCCTCGTGGATCGCGACCACGTCCCACGCGAGGAAGAAGACCACGCCGGTGACCAGGACGACCAGGCCGCGGCGCAGGTCGGCCCACAGGAACAACCGGTAGCGCGCGTCGAGCGCCACGATGCATGCGAGCGAGACCAGCTCGAAGGTCAGGTACCAGCCCCTCATCCGACGGCCTGCCGGACGGGCTCGGGCAGCGGGCCCGACGAGGTGTCGCCCCGCAGGCGCTTGACCACGTTCTCCGCGCTGATCAGGCACATCGGCAGGCCGATCCCCGGCAGCGTGGACCCGCCTGCGTAGAGCAGGCCACCGACCTTGCGGGACGCGTTGCGGCCGCGCAGGAACGCGGACTGGCGCAGCGTGTGCGCCGGGCCCAGCGCGCCGCCCGACCACGAGGACAGGTCGCGGGCGAAGTCCGCCGGGCCGACGGTGCGGCGCAGCACGATGCGCTCGGCCAGGTCAGGGGTGCCGGTCCGCTCCGCGATGGTCGCGACGGCCGCGTCGACCGCCCGCTCGACCGCCTCGTCGCCCGCGCCGTCGAGGCCGCCGGACCCGATCGTGACGTCCGCCGGGACGGGGATGAGCACGAACAGGTTCTCCATGCCGGCGGGCGCGACCGACGGGTCGGTCCGCGACGGCGTGCAGACGTACATCGAGGCGTCGTCGGGCACGTGCTTGTCCGCCCCGAAGACCGCGTCGAAGTTCGTCCGCCAGTCGGCGTTGAAGAACATCGTGTGGTGCGTCAGCCCGGGCACACGTCCGCGCACGCCCAGGTAGGCCAGGACGGCCCCCGGGCCGGGGTCGCGGCGGCACCACCAGGACTCGGGGTAGGTCTGGAGATCGCGCGGGAGCAGGCGCGTCTCCAGGTCGTGCAGGTCCCCGGCGCCGACGACGACGTCCGCCGCGACGACGCCCTCGTCCGTCACGACGCCGCGCACGGCGCGGTCGTCGCCCGTGAGGATCGACGTGACGCGGACCCCTGTGCTGATCCGCGCGCCGGCGCTCGTCGCGAGGCGTGCCACGGCGTCGATGACCGTGCCGAATCCGCCCATGGGGTAGCGCACCCCGTCGGTCAGGTCGCAGTGGCTCATCAGGTGGTAGAGGCTCGGCGCGCGTTCGGGCGAGGTGCCGAGGAACACTGCCGGGTAGCCGAGCACCTGGCGCAGCCGCCGGTCGGTGAACCGGCCCGCGACGTGGCTCTCGAGCGACGTCGCGAGCAGGCGAGCGAGACGGGGGGAGCGCCGCACGGCCCGTCCGGAGAGCAGGGACCGGGGCGACGCGAAGGTGGTGTAGAGGAACTCGTCGAGGGCCAGGTCGTACGCGTCGCGGGCCGAGTCGAGGTACGCGTCCAGGGCCGCTCCCGCGCCGCGCTCGACCCGCTCGAAGAGCGCGGGCGCCTCGCCGGTCACGAGCTCGAGCGGGTCGGGTGCGCCCTCGAAGTACACGCGGTAGGCGGGGACGAGGTCGACGAGGTCCAGCTCCGCGTCCGCACTCGTCCCGCACAGCGCGAAGAAGTGCTCGAACACCTCGGGCATGAGGTACCACGACGGGCCCGTGTCGAACGTGAACCCGTCCTGGGACCACGTCCCGGCGCGCCCGCCCACCTGGTCGCGCTGCTCGAGCACCCGGACGTCGTACCCGTCGCGCGCCAGCAGGGCCGCAGACGCCAGCCCCGCGATGCCCGCACCGACGACGACCGCGCGCCGCCCGTTCACCGCGTCCCCGTCAGCAACGAGCCCACCAGCGACCGCGCGACGATCCGCACCTTCGCGGGCGTGCTCACACGGACACGGGTCCGGGCTATCTGTGCCGCCGGCGTCACGCGCAGGCGGTGGGACAGCGCCGCGAACAGGTCGTACGCGCAGCGCACCGCGCGACGCGACGACGAGGGCAGCGCGTCGATGGCGGGCGACGCGGCGGCCAGGTCGGCGTCGATGTCATCGAGCAGCTCGTCACGAAGCGCGTCGGTGAGCCCGCCCGGCACGACGCCGGCGAAGTACGTGCGGCCCAGCGTGTCGTGGTCCGCGGCGAGGTCACGCAGGAAGTTGACCTTCTGGAACGCGGCCCCCAGGCGCTGGGCACCGGGAGCGAGCTCGGCGTACCGCCTGTCGCGGTCCGGGTCCGCGGCCAGGAACGAGCGCAGGCACATGAGTCCGACCACCTCGGCCGAGCCGTACACGTAGGTGTCGAGCGAGTCGGCGTCGTGCTCGGTCCGCTCCAGGTCCGTGCGCATGGACGCGAAGAACGGGGCGACCAGGCTCTGGTCGATACCGCACGCCCGGGCCGTGCGCGCGAAGGCGTGCACCACGAGGTTCGTCGAGAAGCCACGCTCCATGGCGTGCGCGGTCTGGGCCTCCAGGTCCGCCAGCAGGTCGGAGCGCTCGGCGTCGGTCAGGTCGAGCGCGTCGGCGTCGACGATCTCGTCGGCCAGGCGGACCAGGCCGTAGATGCTGCGCACCTGCGTGCGGACGGGTTCGGCGAGCAGGCGGCAGGCGCGTCCGAAGGACGTCGAGTACTCCTCGACGATCTGGGCGGTCGCGTGCTCCGCAGCGGCGTCGTAGAGCCTCGCGCCGTCGTGGCGGTCGGCCCGTGCGCGCGCCTCGCGTGCCGTCGCCCTCATGCCGCCCTCCCCGGGTCCTTCGCGGCCAGGGCCGTCACACGTTCGACGACCTCGTCGAGGCCTACCGTACGTGCGAGCTCGCGAGCTGCGTGGACGTGCTCCTCGACGAGCTGCTCGACGGCCGTCCTCGCGCCGCAGCTCTCGAGCAGCGACCGCAGCGTGGCAGCCTGTGCGGCGCCGAGCTGGGGGTCGCCCAGGTGGGCGGCGACCGCCGGCCATGCGGACGTGCGTGCGGCGCAGGCGATCAGGGCCGTCATCTTGCCCTCGCGCAGGTCGGAGACGGTGCTCTTGCCCGTGACCTGCTCGTCGCCGAAGACGCCCAGCAGGTCGTCGCAGAGCTGGAACGCGGTGCCGAGGCGGTGCCCGACGCGCCCGACGACAGCCAGGTCCTCCTCCGATGCGCCCGCGGCGAGCGCGCCCGCCTGCAGGGGGAGCGCGAACGAGTAGGCGGCCGTCTTGTGGGCGGCGACCGCGAGCGTCTCCTCGAGCGTGGGCACCCGCGTGCCGAGACCCAGGTGCACGTCGTCGAGCTCGCCCGCGGCGCTCGTGCGCACCGCCTCGTGGACCAGCGCGACCAGCCGGGCGCCGACGCGGGCGTCGGTCGTCACGGTGGCGAGCTGGGCCATCGCGCCGACCAGCGCCAGGTCGCCGGCCAGGATGCCGGCGGCCTGGCCGTAGGCGGTGGCGGCGGCGGGCCGCGCTCCGGCGTCCGTGGCGCGGTGGGAGAAGATCCCCGAGACGTTGAGGCGCCCGCGGCGCCGGACGTCGTGGTCGATCACGTCGTCGTGCACCACGAAGGCCGTGTGCAGCAGCTCGATGGCCTCGCCCAGCCGCTCGGCGACGGCCGGTTCGGTGCCCCCGAACGCGGCGTACGCGTCCGCGACCAGCGCCGGACGCAGCCGTCGGCCGCCCTCGCCGGCGGACCGCAGCGCGACCCACAGCGCGCGGTACTCCGCCCCGTACGCGGCGGCGTGCGCCTGTCCCTCCGCGAAGAACCCGTCCACGTCAGCCCGCCAGGACCGCATCGGCGCGGTGGTTGTCCAGGCCATCGAGCGCGGCGAGCTCCGCGACCTGCCCGACGAGCCAGGGGCTCAACGCCCACGGGGCGGCTGCGGTGGCTCGGCCCAGCTCGGCGGTCGTCAGCCAGCGATGGTCCATGACCTCGTCGGGGTTCGGACGGAGCGACTGCCGCGTGGTGGCGAACCACACCGGGCAGAACTCGTTCTCCACCACCCCGGACGCGTCGGTGGCGCGGTAGCGGAACTCGGGGAGCACGAGGCGCAGCTCGTCGACCTCGATCCCGAGCTCGGTGCGGGCGTGCCGCCGCACGGCGTCGGGCATCCCCTCGTCGGGCCGTGGGTGGCCGCAGAACGCGTTGGTCCACACGCCGGGCCAGGTGCGCTTGGCCAGCGCGCGCCGCGTCAGGAGCACCAGGCCGTCCGGGTCGAACAGATAGCAGGAGAACGCCAGGTGCAGCGGGGTGGCGTCGTCGTGGACGGTGGAGCGCGGCGCGGTCCCGCACGGGCGGTGCTCCTCGTCGAGCAGGACGACGACGTCATCGGTTGCTGTCGGCATGCGAGCTCCTTGCGCAGGGGTGTGGTGAACTTCGACCACCACTAGTAAGGCTAGTAGGTAGCCAGGCTAGTATCCAGGCATGACCGAGCCCGCGCACTTCTGGTACGCCGACGACCCGTCGGTGGCCGAGATCCTCGAGGCGGTGCGCCGCTTCCGGCGAGCCGACGAGGACATGCGGCGGCGGATCAGCGCCGGCATGCGGATGAACGTCACGGACATGTCCGCCCTCCAGTACGTGATCGCCGTCGAGCAGCGCGGCGGCCACGCCCACCCCGGTGACATCGCTGGCCACCTCGGGATCTCGACCGCGTCGACCACCAAGCTGCTCGACCGGCTCAGCGCGTCCGGCCACCTCACCCGGACCACGCACCCGACGGACCGACGCTCGGTGGTGGTGGCCGCCACACCCCACGCGCACACCGAGCTCCGAGAACGCCTGGGCCGGATGCACGAGGCGATGGCCGCCATCGCGCGTGCCGTCCCACCGCAGGCGCGCGGCGACGTCAGCGCCTTCCTGGACGCGATGTCGGACCATCTCGACAGCGAGCGTGGTGTCGCGCCCCTGACGTCGGCCTGAGGCGTGCCGCAGACGGCGCTGCGGCAGCCGCAGATGTGTCGACGCACCGCTCGCCGCCGCGCTCGATCACCTGCACAATCACCGCATGCACCGTGACGTCCGCGCCCACCTCGTCCTCGACGTGACCTCGCCCGCCACCCTGGCCTTCGCCCTGGCGGCACGCGACGCGACCGACGAGTCCCTGACCCTGGAGCTCGACGGCAAGCCGCTCGTGCCGCGTGAGCTGGTCGGCTCGCACGGATCGCGCCTGCACGTGGTCGACGCACCTGGGGGGAGCCTTCGGCTGGAGTACCGCGCGAGCGTGGACGGACACGTGCTGCAGGACGAGGACGACGAGGCCGACCGCCTGCTGCACCTGCGGCCGAGCCGGTACTGCGAGTCCGACTCGCTCGCCCCGACCGCGCGGGCCGAGTTCGCGGGTCTGTCGGGTGCCGGGCTCCTGGCTGCGGTGAGCTCGTGGGTCGGCACGCGGCTGACGTACGTGCCGGGCTCCTCGTTGCCGACGGACGGCGCGCTGCGCACGCTCCTGGCCCGTCAGGGTGTCTGCCGCGACTACGCCCACCTCGTCATCGCGCTGCTGCGAGCGCTCGACGTGCCCGCGCGCCTCGTCGCCGTATACGCGCCGGGGCTCGACCCCATGGACTTCCATGCGGTGGTCGAGGCCTGGGTGGACGGGGCGTGGCACGTGGTCGACGCAACCACCCTGGCTCCGCGCGGGACGCTGCTGCGGATCTCGACCGGGCGCGATGCGGCGGACACCGCGTTCCTCAGCGCGTACGGCGGGGTGGTGTCGCTCGTGGAGCTGGAGGTGGGCGCGGTGGCGGACGTGCTGCCCGACGACGACGTCACGCGGCTGGTCCGGCTCGGCTGACGTGCTCGCGCACACCGACCAGCCTGCTCGCTAGGGTTCCTCGCAGGGCTCGTCGACGGGAGGGAGGGGCATGCCGACCGCGCTGCTGATCGGGATCCTCGTCGCGGGCATCATCGTCCTGACCCCGCTCGCGGACCGCCTGCGCGTGCCGTTCCCGGTCGTCCTGACCGTCTTCGGTCTGCTGGTGCCGTTGCTCCCGTCCGTGCCCGTGCTGCGGGTCGACCCCGACATCATCCTGCCGCTCGTGCTTCCGCCCCTGCTGTTCGCCGCCACGCAGCGCGCCACGGCCCGTGACTTCCAGGAGAACGCCCGCCCCATCCTGCTGCTCGCGGTCGGCCTTACCCTCGCCAGCGCGGCAGCCGTCGCGGTGCTCGCGCACCAGCAGGGCCTCGGCTGGGGGCCCGCTGTCGTTCTCGGTGCCGTCGTCGCCCCGCCCGACCCGGTGGCCGCGACGGCGGTCGCACGCCGGTTGCGGCTGCCCGGCCGGCTCGTCACCGTGCTCGAGGGCGAGGGGATGTTCAACGACGCGACCGCCCTGGTCCTGTACGAGATGGCGGTGCTCGCGGTCGTCGCCGGCGGGATCAGCGCCGGTGAGCTCGGGCTCAGCCTCGTGCTCGCGGTGGTCGTCGGCGTCGGGTTGGGCATCGCGTCGGGGTGGGTCACCCGCGTGGCGATGGCCCGCCTGCACGCCGCCTCGGCCGAGACGACGCTGACGATCGCGGTGCCCTTCGCCGCCTATGTCGCGGCCGACCGGCTGCACGGCTCGGGCGTCCTCGCGGTCCTCGCCCTCGGCCTCTACCTGCGCACGTACGGCCACGCGGCGATCACGTCCGAGGGGTGGCTGCTGGGTCGGGCCGTGTGGCGCTACGCGGACTACCTCATCACCGCTTTCGTCTTCGTGTTCATCGGCTTCGAGCTGACCGAGGTGCTGCGGACCAGCCCCGAGCGGACCCGCGCGCTGTCCCTCGCGGCGTGGACGTGCGCCGTCCTGGTCGTCGTGCGGTTCGTGTGGGTGCTCGCCGCGACGCTGCGCACGCGTCGCTCGTCGCGTCGTGGGCCCATGCCGCTGGGTGGGCGCGAGGCGGTCGTGACCTCCTGGGCCGGCATGCGGGGCGTGGTCACCGTCGCGACCGCGCTGGCCCTGCCGCTGTACGCCGACGACGGCTCGACCTTCCCCGGCCGCGACACCATCGTCGTCGTCGCACTCGTGACGGTGCTCGTCACACTCGTCGTCCAGGGCCTGACGCTCGCCCCGCTGGTGTCCTGGCTCGAGGTCGGCACCACGTCGGACGCCCGGGCCGAGGCACGCGAGCTGCGTCGCGGTGCGACCGAGGCGGTCCTCGCGGCGCTCGAGGACGGGCTCGGCGACCCTGTTCCCGACCGTGTGCGCGAGGCCGTGACCCTGCAGTACCGCGGCTACCTCGCGGCCCAGCAGGCCATCGTCACGGCGACGCACGGTGAGGCGGACGACGACGACGACCCCGGCGACGACCCCGAGGTGCAACGCCTGCTCGCCGCGGCGAGCGAGGTCGAGCGCGGCTTCGTCGTGGACGCCCGGCTGCAGGGAGACGTCAGTCCCGAGGCCGCCGACGAGGTCCTCGACGAGGTGGAGCGCCGCGCGCTGCGCGACCTGGGCTGAACGCCGTGCGTACGACCGGGCGTACGACCAGGCGTACGACCAGGCCGTCCTGGCCGCCCGAGATGCCAGGTCCGTCGCCAGCGGGTAGACACGGGACATGTCCTCGTTCGTTCGTTCGTTCACGCTCGGTCTGGCCGTCGGCGGGCGGTCGTCCGTCGCGGTCACGGTCCCGATCGCCGTCGCCACCCGCGGGCGCAGCGGGACCGTCGCGGTCCTCCTGCGGTCCGCCGGCCGCCTGGCCGTCGCCGGCGAGGTGGTGGGGGACAAGCTGCCCGACGCGCCGAGCCGGCTCGACCGACCGGTGTTCCTCGCGCGGCTCGTCGCCGGGGGAGTCGGGGCCCTGGGGCTCGCGCTCGCCGAGCGGCGCTCCGCTGCTGCCGTGCTGGCCGCGGTCCCTGTCGGGGTCGCGGGCGCCTACGTCGGCTCGTTCGCCGGGTACACGTGGCGCACCTGGGCGGCGAAGGACGGCCCCGCCTGGGCCCAGCCCGACACGCGCGCCGCCGCGCTCGAGGACGCGCTGGTCCTGGCCACGAGCGCAGGCCTGATCCGCTCCGCACCCCGGGAGGCCTGATGGACGTCGCCGACCTGCTCACCGACGGTTTCGGTCGCATCGTGCCGACGGCGCGCCGGCTGCTCGACGGCCTGCCCGCGCCTCTGCTCACGTGGCGCGCGGACCCCGAGGCGAACACCATCGCGTGGCTCCTCTGGCACGCGGGACGCGGTCAGGACGCCCAGCTCGCGCCCCTGGCGGGCGCCGAGCAGGTGTGGTTGCGCGACGGGTGGGCGCGTCGCTTCGACCTCCCGTTCGCCGACGACGCCAGCGGGTACGGCCAGTCGTCCGACGAGGTCGCCGCCGTCGACGTCCCCGCCGACCTGCTCCTCGGCTACCTCGAGGCAGCCACGCAGGCCACGACGACCTTCGTCGCCGGGCTGGAGCCGGGCGACCTCGACCGCGTCGTCGACGAGGGCTGGGACCCGCCTGTCACGCTCGGCGCGCGCCTGGTCAGCATCCTGGCAGACGACCTGCAGCACCTCGGGCAGGCCGCGTATGTGCGGGGCCTGGCGGAACGCGTGCGCTGAGCCGGCGGGCTCCTCGCCTCAGGACGCGAGGGACTGCTCGCGGTGCAGCCCGATCCGTTGCGTCGGGACGGTCGGCACCGGTGCCGGCGGCGCCGCGCGCACCAGCTCGTCGACGAGCACCTGCCAGGCGCGCTGCACACGCACCAGCGACTCGGTGACGACCTCCGGCGGGACGTGCCCCGATGCACGCTCGCCGCGCGCCTCGTCGAGCGCGTCCAGGCCGTCGTCCACCGCACGCCGTGCGGCCCGGTAGCTCGACGTCCCGCGATCGGGAACGGCGGTCAGCACGTCGAGCGCCGCGGTCGCATCCAGGAACTCGGCCCGCAGCCGCTCGAAGGCGGCGGGGCGCTCGAACATCGTCATCCGGCCGGTCGAGGCCACTACGGTCTCGACGAGCGACGACTCGGCGAGGCCCTCGACGGCGCGGTGCAGCGCGTGCGTGTCGAGCTGGACCTGGAGCAGGAGCACCAGGGTGCGGCCCAGGATCGCCTCGGTCCGCTCCCGTGCCATCGCTCGCTGCCGCTCGGCCTCGCGCGCTCGTTCGGCCTCCCGCAGCGCGTGCGCGTACGCCTCGCGCTCCCGCTGCTCCAGCTCGGCGCGCAGCTGGTTGGCGCGGCGCGAGACCTGCGCGATCTGCGTCAGCACGCGTCGCTCGCTGGTGGCCTGCGCGTCGGCGACGAGGTCGCGGGCGGTCTCGTTCACGGGTGCGCTGTATCCGTCGTCGGTGTACGCGAACAGCGCGACGGCGTGCCGGTCCGCCCACAGCGTGGCCGTCTTGGCGTACCCGGACCGCGAGTAGAAGGCCGCCGTACGCGATCCCGCGACGATGCGCAGGCGCTCGAGCGGGGTGATGTCCAGCGGTGCCCTGCTGCGGTCGACCATCGCCGCGAACGTCGCTCCGAGCAGGTCGACGGGGTCGCCGTCGTCGGGCGTGACGCGGACGTCGACGAGCGCGAGCACCATGCGGGCATGGCGCTCGGCGAACCGTTCGGCCTCCCGCCACTGCGGGTCCCGACCCGCTGCGCTCATCGTCGTCTCCCGGCTCGTCGGCGCCTGGCCAGCGCTCTCACGTCCGACGCTACGGCGTTCGGGCGGCGGCAGCGGGGCCCCGGCCGGGTGACGTTCGGGTGTCGTTGCGCTGTTCGGGTGAGGCTCCGGCGACGACACCGGGGCGAACCGGACGCAGCGCTCGGGTGAGGCTCATCACGTCGTGCGCGCGGGGACGCGCGCGGGTCACCAACCGGAGCGCACGTAGTCCTTGAGGAAGCAGCCGTGCAGCAGCTCGCCGGCCTCGCCCCGCACGATCGGGTCGTACACGCGGGCCGCGCCGTCCACGAGGTCCAGCGGGGCGTGGAAGCCCTCCTCCGCGAGCCGCACCTTGGTGAAGTGCGGGCGCTCGTCGGTGATCCAGCCGGTGTCGACGCTGGTCATCAGGATGTTGTCGTGGGCCAGCTCACCGGCGCTCGTGCGCGTGAGCATGTTGAGGGCGGCCTTGGCCATGTTGGTGTGCGGGTGACCCGGTCCCTTGTACCCGCGCGAGAACACCCCCTCCATCGCGGAGACGTTGACGACGTACGAGTGCCGCTCGCCTGCGCGTCGCATGGCCGGCCGCAGACGGCTGACCAGGATGAACGGAGCGGTCTGGTTGCACAGCTGCACCTCAAGCAGCTCGAGGGGGTCGACCTGGTCGACCGTCGCGACCCACGAGTTGGTGTGCTCCTGGTCGGGGACCAGACCGCCCGCGTCGATGCCCGTGCCCGCGACGAGCCGCTCGAGCGAGGCCGCCTGCGCCGTCAGCGCCGCCTCGGCGACGCTCTCACGCTGCGCGAGCGGCAGGGTCGGGCTGCTCAGCTCGCTCACCGCCCCCGCGAGCTGCTGCGGGTGCGCGCTGCTGGTCCGGCCGAAGGTCGTGATCGCGGGCAGCGGACCGTCGGGCAGCGGCTCGAGCTCGGCGTCGACGAGCCGCGAGTACGCGCCGGGGGAGCGCCGAACCGTCTGGGCGGCGTTGTTGATGAGGACGTCCAGCGGACCCTGCTCGGCCACGGAGTCCGCCAGCGCCACCACCTGGGCCGGGTCGCGCAGGTCGATGCCCACGATGCTCAGCCGGTCGAGCCACTCGTGGCTGTCGTCCATCGCGGCGAAGCGGCGGGCGGCGTCGCGGGGGAAGCGCGTCGTGATCGTGGTGTGCGCGCCGTCCCGCAGCAGCCGCAGCGCGATGTACATGCCGATCTTGGCCCGCCCGCCGGTCAGCAGCGCGCGCCGACCGGTCAGGTCGGTCCGTGCGTCGCGCTTGGCGTGGTTGAGCTCGGCGCACGCCGGGCAGAGCTGGTGGTAGAACGCGTCGACCTGGGCGTACGGCTCCTTGCAGATGTAGCAGGCACGCGCCCGCAGCAACGTCCCCGCGCTCGCGCCGCGGGTGGACGAGACGAGGGGGATGCCGCGCGTCTCGTCGTCGATCCGCCCGGGGCTGCCCGTGGCCGTCGCGGCGACCACGGCTCGGTCGGCTGCGCTGATCGCGTCGCGGCGCTCGATCCGGCGCTGCTTCTTCGCGGCCTTGAACAGCGCCGACGTCGCCCGCCGGGCCTGGGCCAGCTGCGGGTGGTCGGACGGGAGGCGGCTGATGTGCTCGGCCACGCGCAGGAACGTCGCCAGCTCCGCGGCGTCGATGCCGACGTCGGTCGTCGATCCGGTGCCGGTGGTGGTCGCAGGAGCGGGAGTGGTCGTGGTCATGCGGGATCCGTCTCGGGTGTCGTCCGGGGGAGTGGCCGGCGAGCCGAGGGGCGAGATGCCGGGCGTGCGCGGTCGTCGCGCGGTTCCCATGATCCCATGCCCGCTCGTGGCACCCGCTCGCTCCCGGACACGCCCGCCGTCGTGCTGACGCGGGCGCAGGATGTCCCTAGGGTGTGGACCAGGTGGGACGTCGCGCCCGACCTGCAGGTTCGGCGGGTGCCGACACCGCGAGATCCGACACACGAGCAGAGGTGGACCGTCATGATCAGGTTCTTGATTCGCACCGGCATCTTCCTCGCGTCCGCGGCGCTGGGCCTGTGGATCGCGTCGCTGATCCTCGACGACTTCAACCTCGAGCTGTCGGGGTTCATCGTGGCCGTGCTGGTCTTCGCCATCCTCCAGTCGATCCTCGCGCCCTGGATCGCGAGCATCACCCGCGACCACGCCAGCGCACTGACCGGTGCCGCCGGCCTGGTCTCGACGTTCCTCGCGCTGCTGATCGCGACGCTGGTCGGCGACGGCCTGACGATCGACGGGGTGACCACCTGGGTGCTCGGCACCGTCATCGTGTGGCTCGTGACCATGCTGGGAGTGCTGCTGCTCCCGTTCGTCCTGGTGCGCAAGGCGGTCCGGGAGTCGCGCGGGATCTGAAGGGCCTGCGCCCTACGCGCCCGGCGCGCGGACGACGAGGAACGTGATGTCCCGCCGCCACGCGAACCCGAGCGCCTCGTACAGGCGGATCGCGCCGACGTTCTCCGCCGACGCGTGCAGGAACGGGACCTCGCCACGTCCCCGGATCCCCGCCGCGACCGCGCGGACGAGGCGCGCCGCCAGGCCCTGGCCGCGGTGCTCCGCGTCCGTGCAGACGGCGCTGATCTCCGTGTAGCCGACCGGGTGCTGCCGCTCTCCGGCCATGGCCACGAGGGTGCGACCGCGGCGGATGCCCAGGTAGGTGCCGAGCCGGTAGGTCTGCGGTGCGAACGGGCCCGGCTGGTTGCGGTCGACGATCGCGAGCATGTCGGTGACGTCGTCCGCTCCCAGCGTCACCGCCTCCGGGTCGGGCGCGTCCACGAACCGGTCGGTCGCGACCATCTGGACGCCGGCGAAGCGAGCGACCTCGGTCCAGCCCGCGCCCGGCCGGTCGGCACCGGGCAAGACCACCTGTGCGCCCGGGCCCACGAGGTCGGCCAGGTCGGCCCACGCCTGCGGGTCGGCGGCGTCGTCGACGGCCACGATGGGCGACACGTCCGGCCGGTAGCGGCGCGCGTGACCCGTGCCTTCCGCGAACTCGGCGTGGACGCCGAGCAACGAGCTCCAGGCGGGGTTGTCCAGGACGTGCGGCACAGGGACCTCTCAGCGGCGGGGTGGACGGGTGGGGCGGCGCGCCGTCGGGCCGAGCGCAGCGTCGCACAGCCACCGGCCCCCGGTCCAACGATTCGCGCGGGCTGCGGCGGGTCCTGCACCGGTTCCGGTGGCCGTGTGCCGGGAACCTGGTGATGATCTGTCCGGGCCGCTGCGCGGCGACGAGGCACGAGAGGAGGTCGCGGTGAGCGACGACGACGTTCGGGTGCAGATCGGGACCACCCCGACCCCGGGCACCGTGCCGGTGGGCGAGGTGCTCGGGAGCGTCAGCGAAGCCCTCGGTCGCGCGCGCGGGTGGCCGGCGCAGCTGCGTCCCGGGACGGGCGGCACGGTCGCGCTGTGGGAGCTCCTGGCATCGTGCGCGGCGATGGACCTTGCCGTCGCCCGCGCGGTCGAGCCGCACCTCGACGCGCTCGCCATCCTCGACCAGGCAGGTCTCGCTCCCGGCGCGCTCGGGCTCCGCGACGACTCGACGTGGGGCGTGTACGCCGCCGAGGGCCCGGGCCCCGGGCTGACCGCACGGGAGACGGCAGACGGGTCGTGGGTCCTGGACGGCGTCAAGCCGTGGTGCTCCCTGGCTGGCGAGCTCGACGCGGCGCTCGTCACCGGACGGCTCGCCGACGAGCCCGACACCCGGGTCATGCTCGCGGTCGACCTGCGCGCCCGTGGCGTCGCGTCGCTCGAGCAGGGTTGGTACGCACGCGGGCTGGCAGAGATCCCGAGCACACCCCTCCGCTTCGACGCGGTCCCGGCCGCCCTCGTGCGCCGCGGTGACTGGTACCTCGAGCGGCCGGGCTTCTGGTGGGGCGGCCTCGGGGTCGCGGCGTGCTGGTACGGGGGAGCGGTGGCGATCGCGCGGCGTGTGCACACGGAGGCGCACCGCAAGCCGGAGGACCGACTGCTCACGATGCACCTGGGGGCGCTCGACGAGCGGCTGCACGCGGCCCGCCTGGTGCTCGCCGACGCCGCCGCGAGCGTCGACGCCTCCGGTGCTTCCACCGGCGGCGGTCGCGAGCCGGAGCTCCCTGCAGACCGCCAGCGCGGTCGGCTCCTGGCCAAGCGGGTGCGCGCCGTCGTCGCCCGGACGTGCGAGGACGTGCTGCGCACCGCGGCCCATGCCCTGGGTCCGGGGCCCCTGACGCAAGAGGCCGACCACGCCAAGCGCGTCGCGGACCTCGAGGTCTACGTCCGCCAGCAGCACGCTGAGCGCGACGACGCCTCGCTCGGCGGCGCGCTGGCCGGCGCGGACCGTGCACCGTGGTGAGCGCGGTCGTGAGGCCGTGGTCGAGGCGATGGTGACGCGATGGTGACGTTCGACGGCCGGGCGGCCGGTACGCAGCCGGCGACGTGGGAGGGCGACGAGCGATGGGCCGAGCTGCCGGTGCTGCGGCTGCCCGTCGGCCGCGTGGTGGTGGTCGCCGCGCACCCCGACGACGAGACCCTCGGTGCCGGTGGCCTGCTGCACGAGCTCGCAGCGGCGGGTCGCCCGGCGGACGTCGTCGTCGTGACCGACGGCGCCGCATCGCACCCGGGGTCGGCGACGCTTGCCCCCGACGATCTGGTCCGCGTCCGGCGCGACGAGGTCCTGCGGGCCGTCGCTGTGCTCAGCCCGGACTCCGTGGTGACGCTGCTCGACTTCCCGGACTCGCAGGTGCGCGAGCACCGCGAGCAGATCGCTGTGGCGCTGGCCGCGGCGATCGGCTCGCAGCCGCTCGCCGCGGTCGTGGCGCCGTGGCGCGGCGACGGACACCGCGACCACCGGGTCACGGGTGAGGTCTGCGCGCAGATCGCGACCGAGCGCGGGGCGCGGCTGCTCGAGTACCCCATCTGGATGTGGCACTGGGCCCACCCCGACGACCCCGCGACCCCGTGGCAGCAGATGCGGGTGCTTCCGCTCGGTGACCGCGGGGTCAACCGCAAGCGACGCGCCACCACCGAGCACGCGACGCAGACGGAGCCGCTGTCGGACGCACCGCAGGACCTCGCCCCTCTCCACCAGCGCTTCCTGCGTCATTTCGAGCGGGCGACAGAGGTGTTCATCGAGGAGACCGAGCCGCCCGCACCACCGGCAGCGGAGTTCTTCGACGCCGCCTACGCGCGGCGGGACGACCCGTGGCGGTTGGGCTCGCGCTGGTACGAGGAGCGCAAGCGTGACCTGACGATGGCGATACTGCCCGAGCGCAGGTACACCGCCGGGCTCGAGATCGGGTGCTCGGTGGGCCTGCTGACCGCGCGCCTCGCGGAGCGGTGCGACCAGTTGACCGCGACCGATGTCGCGGCCTCCGCGGTCGAGCAGGCCGGGGCGCGCGTCGGGAGCGACGCCGGCGTCCGGGTGCTCCGCCACGACGTCCGCACGGGCGTTCCCGACGGCTCGTTCGACCTGGTCGTGCTGTCCGAGGTGTCCTACTACCTGAGCAGGTCCGAGCTCACGCGGCTCGCCGACGGGCTGCATGACCACCTGTCGACCGACGCCGTGGTGCTCGCCTGCCACTGGCGGCACCCGGTCGCCGAGCACACCATGCGCGGCGACGACGCCCACCGGGTGCTTGCCGAGGCGTTGGGCATGTCCGGCGTGGCCCACTACGAGGACGCCGACGTCGTGATCGACGTCTGGCGCACGCGGCCCGCATCGGTGGCGCAGCGAGAGGGCCTGGTCCCGTGAGCGGGCCCGTCCGGCGGGTCGTGGTCGTCGTCCCGGTGCACGACGAGGAGGCGCTGCTGCCGGCGTGCCTGCAGGCGCTCGTCCGCGCCCGGGACCACCTGCTCGTGCGGCGTCCCGACGTGGAGGTGGGGGTGGTGGTCGTCCTGGACGACTGCGGCGACGGTTCGGCGGCGGTCGCAGCCCGGTTCGACGTCTGTGCGCTGGACGTGCGGGAGCGGGCGGTCGGGGCTGCACGCGCCGCCGGGATCGACGCCGCGCTGGCCGCCCGGTCCACCGAGCCGGCGGCGACCTGGATCGCCTGCACCGACGGCGACTCCGTGGTGCCCGACACCTGGCTCACGGCCCAGGTGGAGCTGGCGGAGGGGGGCGCCGACGTGGTGGTCGGCACCGTACGCCCCGACCCGCGCGACCTGGCCGAGCACCAGCTGGCCGCGTGGCAGGCGACACGCGTGCCGGGGCGGGCGAACGGTCACGTGCACGGCGCGAACCTGGGGGTGCGCGCCGACGCCTATCTGCGTGCGGGCGGTTTCACGCCCGTCGACGAGCACGAGGACGTTCTGCTCGTCGAGCGCCTGCGCCGCGACCCGTGCGTGACGGTGGTCGCGACCGACGTGACCGACGTGCTCACCTCCGGGCGCACCGAGGGTCGCAGCCCCGGTGGGTATGCCGGCTACCTCCTGTCGAGGTTCCCGCCGTGAGCTCGGCTCAGCCGCCGTCGTCGGACGTGTCGACCTGCTCGCGCACCTCGCGGCCCCGACGGACGTCCTCCTCCTGCTTCTCTCGTCCGCCGGTGCCGCGACCTGGCGTCACTCGGGTTCGATGGAGCCCTCGAGCTCCCCGGCGGGATCGAGGGAGTCGCCTTCCGGTGCGTCGGGTGTCGCCGGGCCGTCGGGTCGCGTCGTCGCGTCGCCCAGCGGATCAGGGTCACGCGGCAGGTCGGTGAAGTTGGGCTCGTCGGGAACCTGGCCGGGGTCAGGGATGGGTGAGCTCATGAATCCTCCTCGATGGTGCCGGCCCAGGGGCAGGCGCGGTGTCGTGCTGGTCGGTGTGGTCCCTCAACCTGGCCGTCACCTGCCCGGGCGCAGGGGCGGGCTGGCGGTACCGGAGCGTCGGCCCATGCCGGCGACGACCTCGCGGACGGCGTCGAGCGCGGACCAGCGCGGCCGGAAGCCGAGCTCCCGCTCGGCGCGCGTCGTGTCGAGGACGGGCGCCGCGAGGGCCATGTCGAGCCAGCCGGGGCCGGCCGCGACGGCTCGCGAGTGCCAGCCGGCCCAGACCGCGGTACGCACCAGGCCGGGCGAGACGTCGCGAACGCGTCCGCGGGAGACCAGCTCGGCGACGTCCGTCCCGCGCAGCACCTGCGGGGCGGCCACGTTGAAGGCACCGCGCGCCTGGCGCACCACCGTCTCGCGGTAGGCGTCGGCGAGGTCGTCGGCGTGGATCGCCTGCAGGCGCAGGCCCTGCGGCCACGGCAGGACGGGCAGGCGGCCGTCCAGGAGAGAGCGCGGGACCAGCGGGCCCAGGAACAGTCGCCCGATCTCGCTGCCCGCCGCGCGCTGGAAGACGAGCGCGGGCCGTAGCCGCGCGATCGCCAGCTCCGGGTGGCGGGCCTCGGTCTCGTCGAGCAGGCGTTCGCAGGCGGCCTTGTCCACCGAGTAGGACGACGTGGACACGCCGTCGGTGGGCCAGCCCTCGGCACGGGCGACGTCGTCGGGAGCGGGGGAGTACGCACCCGCCGAGGAGGCGACCACGAGGTGCGGGACACCGGCCTGCACGACCGCGTCCACGACGCGACGGGTCCCGAGCACGTTCACCCGCGCCAGGCGGCGCCGGTCGTGGCTGGGTTGGATGGCCCAGGCCAGGTGGACCACGGCGTCCGCGCCCGCGACGATGGCGGCGAGCCGGTCGACCACCACCTCGTCGGGCTCGGACGACGCGAGGTCGCACGCCCGCCACTCGGCGACCGAGTACGGCCGCGGCGGCGTGGAGGTGGGGACACGGCGCGCGACGGCGACGACCGACGTGATGGTCTCGTCGTCCACGAACCGCCGCAGGACGCCGGTGCCCACGTTTCCGCTCGCCCCGATGACGACGACGCGCACGCTCACACCTCCGTCACGAGCGGCGTCGGCTGCGGGGCAGGCAGCCGGCCCGGTGGGCGGGCCCACGCCGCGGAGGGGCCCCCGGACTCAGTGCTCACGCAGCGCCTTGACCAGCTCGGACCTGGACATCGACGAACGTCCGTCGATACCGATCTCCGCTGCACGTCTGCGCAGGTCGGCGACCGTCCAGTCGTCGTACGAGCCGGCGCTCCCACCCTTGGCCGCCTCCTTCTTCTCGCCCCGCGCGGCGGCGGCGTTCGCGATGCGGGCGGACTTCTCCTTCGAGTTCCCCTCGTCGCGCAGGTCCTCGTAGAGCTTCTTGTCCTTGACGCTCGGTCCTGGGTCCCGTCCCGGCATGGTGTCCCTCCTTCGCGCACGGGCCGCCTGATCGACCCACGCCACCACCGTGCCGCGGGCCGCGCGGTTCGGCACGTCGAACCGGCGCCGGTCCGGATGCGCCGGTGACCCCGTGTGTGCGCGATGGGCGGTGCGGCGTCATGGTCGAACCGTTCTCCCGGCGCTCTGCACCGGCACGTCGGAGCGCGCTCGAGATGCGGGCTCGGGGTGGGGATGCCCACGATGGACCGCTGTTCCGCCCGGGCCTCCAGCAGGTCCCTCGGGCAGCGACACCCCCATGAGAGGAAGCACCATGCGAGCAGTCGTCTACCGCGGGCCGTTCGACGTCGAGGTCACGGACGTCCCGGACGCGCGGATCGAGGAGCCGACCGACGCGGTCGTCCGCATCACCACCACCAACATCTGCGGCTCGGACCTGCACATGTTCGAGGGCCGCACGAGCGTCGAGGGTGGGACGGTCCTGGGCCACGAGAACATGGGCGTCGTCGAGGAGGTGGGTCCGGCGGTCACGCGCATCAAGGTCGGCGACCGCGTGAGCGTGCCCTTCAACATCGCCTGCGGCACGTGCCGCAACTGCCTGCAGGGCTGGACCTCGTTCTGCACCCGCACCAACCCGACCGAGGGCGTCGACGGTGCCGCCTACGGTTACGCCAACATGGGCCCGTACGCCGGCGGCCAGGCCGAGTATCTGCGCGTGCCGTTCGCGGACGTGAACCTGCTCGAGCTGCCGGCCGGCGACGAGCACGAGAACGACTTCACGATGCTGTCCGACATCTTCCCGACCGGCTGGCACGGCACCGTGCTCGCCGGGCAGAAGCCGGGGGACGACGTCGTCGTGTTCGGTGCCGGCCCGGTGGGACTCATGGCCGCCCACAGCGCCATGATCCGCGGGGCGGCCCGGGTGTTCGTCGTCGACAAGGAGCCGGACCGGCTCGCGCTCGCCGAGAAGATCGGGGCGGTGGCCGTGGACTTCTCCGCCGGCGACCCCGTCGAGCAGCTCGTGGACGCCACGCAGGGACGTGGCGTCGACTGCGGCGTCGAAGCGGTGGGCTACCAGGCGCACGACCCGTCGGGCGACGAGCACCCGGAGCTCGTCCTGGACAACCTGGTCCAGGCGGTGCGCACGACGGGTGGCATCGGTGTCGTGGGCGTGTACATGCCCGAGGACCCGGGCGCGGCGACCGAGGGCGCCAAGGAGGGCCGGATCGCCTTCGACTACGGCACATTCTTCACCAAGGGCCAGCACATGGGGACGGGCCAGGCCCCGGTCATGCGGTACAACCGCCAGCTGCGCGACCTGATCGTCGCCGGTCGGGCCACCCCGTCGTTCATCGTCTCCCACGAGCTGCCGCTCGACGAGGCGGCCAGCGGCTACGAGCACTTCGACAAGCGTGAGGACGGCTGGACCAAGGTCCTCCTGCGCCCCGGCGCCTGACCTGACCCGCGCCCCGGCGGGCGTCGCACACGCGACGCCCGCCGGGCCGGTGCTACGGGGTGATGGTCAGCGGGGTGGTGCCCGCCGTCAGCCGCCAGTCAGGGTTGGTCGACGAGAACAGGGCCGGGTCGACGACCTGGTGGGCGCTGACCCAGTCGATGAGCAGCTGGCGGATCTCCAGCTGCCGGTTGTAGACGACCGGGGCACCGGCGACGCCGGGGAAGTTGCCGCCTCCGGACTGCCGGTAGTTGTTGATCGCGACGACGAACTCCTGGTCGGCGGCCACCGGGGTGCCACCGTACGACAGGCCGGTGATCCGGCTCCCCACGGGCTTGGTGAGGTCGATGTCGTAGGTCAGCGGCTGGTCGAGCCCGCCCATGACGTCGTAGTTGTAGTCAGGCGTACCGGTGGGGGCCGTGGGCGTGACCGCGTTGGTGACCTGGTCCGCGGCGTACGTGCCCGGTCCCGTGACGGGCTTGAAGTACTCCGCCGACTTCTCGAGGTAGGCCTTGACCTGCGCACCGGTCAGCTTGATGCCCAGCAGCGTGTTGTCGTAGATGTACAGCCCGGCGACGTCCCGCACGGAGATGTCACCGGCGGGGATCGCCGCGTCCTTGTTGAACGGCGCCGCGATCGACAGCACGGGGAGGTCGGCGTCGGACCCGGTCAGGCCGGCCTTCACCGCGTCCGCCTGGACGTAGTTGATGAAGTCGAGCGCGGCGGTGTCCTCGTACCGGGCAGGCGCCGCGGACATCGCCTCGGTGGCCGTCCCGATCACGCCGTTGACGTACGTGACCACCTTCTCCTGGTCCTTGGCCAGCATCTTCACGATCTTCGGGTCCTCAGGCACCGCGTTGCTGTTGCGCACCGTCGAGTCGACCGAGCTCACGGTCCAGTGACCCCGTGCGAAGGTCAGGTCGAAGTCGAAGACCGTCAGACGCTCCCCCCACTTGAGCGGTTCGGACAGCACCACGGGCTTCCCCGTGACCTCGTTGGTGACGACGCGCTTCGCGATCTCCTGGTGCGCGTGCCCCACCAGGATCGCGTCGATCCCCGGCACCTGCTGTGCCACCAGGGTGGCGGCGTTCTCGGGGAACGGCAGCGTGTCGCCGTACGACGACGAGGTGTCCGCACCCGAGTGGGCCGCCACCAGGACGACGTCGGCGCCGGCCTTCTTCATCTGGGGAACGTACTTCTTGGCCTGCTCGACGAGCCCGCCGAAGCTCATCTTGCCCTCGACGTTGGCCTTGTCCCAGATGGCGATGCCGGGGTTGGTCAGGCCGAGGATGCCGACGCGGACCGGCTTGCCGTTCTTCGGGTGGACCGTCTTGATGACGAAGGGCTCGAAGGCCGGCTTGCCGGTGGTGTCGTTGATCGCGTTGGCGGCCAGCAGGGGGAAGTCGAGCTGCTTCTCGAACGTGCGCAGGTAGGGGATGCCGTAGTTGAACTCGTGGTTGCCGACCGCTGCGGCGTCGTAGCCGATCGCGTTCATGGCAGCGGCCATCGGGTGGATCGTCGTCCTCGAGATCGGCTGGACCTTGGCGAAGTAGTACGCGAGAGAGGTGCCCTGAATGGTGTCACCGGCGTCGACGAGCAGGGTGTTGCGGGCGCCCTTCTCCGCGCGGACCTGGTTCACGAGCGTCGAGACCTTCGCCAGGCCGACGTCGTTGTGCGCGCTGTCGTCGTACTCCGCGTTCTTGAAGTAGTCCCAGTTGAGGGCGCTGCCGTGCAGGTCCGTGGTGCCCATCACCGTCAGGTGGTAGTCCTTCGTCGAGCCGTGGCTCTGCTCGTGCCCGTGGCCCGGCCCGTGCTCCTTGCCGTGCGCGCTGGCCGTGGCCGGCATCGCGAGACCGGCCAGCAGCGCCGTCGCCGCCATCGCCGTCAGTCCAGCGGCCGCCTTGCCGCGTCGGAACGTCGTCCCCATGTCGAGGTCCTCCTGTGTTGTCGCAGATGCACCGGATTGCGGTGCATCGGGCAACCTAACCTTCGCGTGTGACACGGGCATGGCGAACGGGTGACGGGACGACGACGCCAGGGCGCGCTCTCGTCACCACCAACCCTGGCGGCGTGCCCACCACAGCAGCAGCCCGGACATGGCCAGCATCACCGCGAGGGACACGGCCAAGGGCGCCCCGACGGTGTTCTGGTTGACGATGAGGTTCATGCCCAGGATCGATGCGAGTGCCGTGATCGGCAGGGTCACGACGGCGATGACGGCGAGCCGCTCGGCCGCGATCGTCATCTTGGTGTCGGTGCGGGTGCGGTAGAACTCGATGACGCCCTGCAGGTACTCCTTCTCCTCGCCGGCCAGCCCCGCGATGCGTTCGAACTGGTCGACGAGGTCGACGAGCAGGTGACGGCTCTCGTCAGGCACGGCACCCGGCAGCGAGACGACGCGTCGGTAGATCTCCGCCGTCTGCGCAGCGATCGTGCGCACCGACAGCAGCCCGTGCCGCGTGCGGAACATCGTGTCCAGGAACTTCTCGGGGTCGTCGTAGGAGTCCGCGGTGACCTTGCGCTCGAGCTCCCAGACGTCGTTGGTGAGCTCCTCGACGAAGCGTTCCATGCGTCGGGTGATGGCGGAGACGATGGCGTGCGAGATGTCGAACGGCGTGCGCGGCCGCAAGCGCCCGGCGCGGATGCGCTCCAGGACCGCGCGCGTGTCCTGCTCCGCGACGTCGGTGGTGACCGCCTCGTTGTACGGGCCGTGCACCGTGACCAGGTAGTCGGGTCCGACGAACCGGTCGAGCTCGACGTGGTGGATGTGCCCGGCGGCGCCACGCTCCGGGGCGTGCAGCACCAGGAACAGCACGTCGGGGTAGGAGTGCACCTTGGGCAGACGGTTGCGCACGGCGCAGTCGTGGACGGCCATGGGGTGCAGGCCCAGGACGCGCGTCAGCACGTCCGCCGCCTCGTCGTCCCAGCGCGGGACATCCACCCAGACGATGCCGTCGCCCGCCAGCAACGTCGCGAGCTCGTCGGACGTGTGCTCGGTGACGCCTGCCGGGGTCACCAGATGGATCTGCATCGAGTACCTCCGGCGCCATCATGGCGTCCCGAGGCCGCCGGCGCAGCCGTTGCGGTGTGCCGCGGTCGACGACGCCGTGCGCTCACGGCGTGCACCGGGCGCGGCGTGCTCGCCGTCCGGGCGGCCCGCGCAGGACGGGCCGGCCGGGCGGCGGGCGTCGGGCCTCGGTCAGGTGTGGAGCGTCCAGCGCTGGGCGGCACTGCCGTTGCAGTCCCAGATCTGTACGCGCGTGCCGCGCGTCGACGAGCCCGACGGGTTGTCCAGGCACTGACCCGACTGCGGGTTGAAGAACGTGCCATCAGCCCGGGAGATGAAGACCTGGCTGCCGGTGCTGTTGCAGTCCCACAGCTGCAGCTTGGTGCCGTCGGTCGTGGCGCCGCCCGGGATGTCGAGGCACTTGCCCTGCACCCGGAGCGTGGAACCGGCGGCCACGTACGTCCACTTCTGCGCGACGGACCCGTTGCAGTCCCAGATCTGCACCTCGTTGCCGTTGCTGGTGCTGGCGGCGTTGTTGTCGAGGCACAGACCCGTCGACGAGGTGATCGAGCCGGCGGTCGCGGTGCCGCCCGTCGACCCACCGCCCGTCCCACCGCCGGTGAAGGGCTCGATCACGAGGCCGGCGGACGTGGGGGAGCCGTCGTTGACCAGGGACTCGAAGTTGCCCACGTCGTCGAACGCGAACGCGTAGGCCTTCCCGTCGGCCTGGTTGGCGTGCACGATCCGGGCGTACTGGTTGGTGGGACTGGACTTGTAGAACGCCGACGCGTCGGTGCTGGGCTGGTTGTCGACCGTGCCGAGCGTGCCGCGGTTGAGGGCGGCGCACAGGGTGCGGGCGATCGGCCCGACGACCTGGTCGTTGGGCGCCTGGAGCGCGCCGTCGCAGCCCCACACGTCGGCGCTGCTGGGTCGGTTGAACGAGGCGACCTGGGCGCCCGACCCGTTCGTGAAGGTCATGACCGTGCCCGACGTGCGGCCGAAGTACTTGGTGCCCGGCTGGTCCGCGAACGGCACGACCGTGAGGGTCTTCGACGCGTACGCCGACCAGGCCGAGGCGATGTACGGGTCCAGGTACGTGGTGCTGAAGAGCCCCGCGCCGGCCGCCTTGCCCGGCGCGAGGACGCGCAGGACGGTGCCGTCCGAGCGCTTGACCACGGTGTTCGCCCAACCCGACTGCGCGGAGATCTGGCTGATGACGTTGTCGCGCCCGTTGGCGACCAGGTCGCCGGTGCGGTGCGTGCCGCCGCTGCCCGTGACGGTGACGGCGTGCGGGACGGCGAACATGTCGACCTGCGAGCTGTTCAGCCACAGCCCGGCGTCGTTGTAGGTGAACTCGCTCCAGTCGAACAGGATGTCGTGGTTCGGGTCCCCGCTCGCCCACGGGGCAGGCTGGACGAGCCCGTCGGGCGTCAGGAAGAACTTGAGCTTCTGACCCAGAGAGAAGTAGATGCGCCCGCTGATGCCGCGCGGCACCTGGATCGTCGTGCTGCTGCCGTTGCCGGGACCGCCGATCGCCACGTCGGGTGCCGCGGACGGCGGGTTCGATCCCGCGGGCCAGGCGGTGAACGTCCCGCCCGCGTTCACGTAGCCGAGCCGGCCCGTGCTCAGGTTCGTGCCGAGCACGTACACGTAGACGGCGTCGCCGCGGCCGCTGGAGTTCGTGATGGTGAACGGCAACCGGTCCGGGCCGGCCGCCTGCACGGCGGGTGCGGCGATCACCGCGGTCGTCAGGCCGATCGCGAGCGCGCTGAGCGCGCCGAGCACTCGTCTTCTGGTCCTCATTGACCAATCCTTCGTGTTCGTCGGTGTCGTGCTCCCCGCCGGGTGGACCCGGCGGGGTGGTGTCGCGGCCGGCCCGGCGGGCCCTCGCGACGACCGGGCGCGACGAGGCGCCGCGCCCGGCCAGGTCGGGCTCAGGAGTGCAGCGTCCAGCGCTGGGGGGACTGGCCGTTGCAGGTCCAGATCTGCACCTGGGTCCCGCGGGTGGTCGACCCGGCCGGGTCGTCGAGGCACTTGTCGGCCTGCGGGTTGTAGTACGAGCCGTCGGCGCGCGGGATCCACACCTGCGCGGCCGTGTTGTTGCAGTCCCAGATCTGCAGCTTGGTGCCGTTGGCCGTCGCGCCACCGGGGATGTCGAGGCACTTGCCCTGGACGTGCAGCGTGGTCCCGGCCTGCACGAACGTCCACTTCTGCGCCACCGAGGCGTTGCAGTCCCAGATCTGCACCTTGTTGCCGTTGCTCGCGTTGGCAGCGTTGTTGTCCAGGCACAGCCCGTTGGCGTTGGTGATCGATCCGCCCGACGGTGTCGTCGTCCCGCCGCCGCCGGTGCTGCCGCCCGCGGTGTACGCCGCGACGTAGTCGACGAGCATCGGCACTCCCGACTGCGTCTGCGCCGTGGGACCGCCGCCGAACGCGTCCGGGAAGCCGCCGCCGATCGCGACGTTGAGGATCATGAAGAACCCGTGGTGCGTCGCGTTGTTCCACGTCGTCGCGTCCACCTGGTTCGCGTTGACGGTGAAGAAGTTCGAGCCGTCGAGGTAGAAGCGCAGCTGCTCCGGCGACACGCTGCGATCGAGCTCGGCTGCGTAGGTGTGGAAGCCGGTCTGGCAGCCGGAGCACGCGCGTTCGCCGCTGCCGAGCCCGGTGGTCTCGTTGCACGGACCGCCGGGGGAGGTCCCGCAGTGCAGGGTCGCGAACTCCGAGCTGCGTCCGTTGATGTCCTCCAGCACGTCGATCTCGCCGATGCCGGGCCAGCCGCTCGCACCCGTCCCGCGTGCTGCGGCGCCCAGCGCCCAGAACGCGGGCCAGTACCCGGCCGCCGCCGCACCGCTGACGTTGGGCTGCTGGATCCGGGCCTCGAGGCGCAGCTTGCCGCCGGCGGGTGCCGCCAGGTCGGTGCGCTGCGTCTCGACCCGGCCACTGGTCCAGCTGCCGTTCGCGGCACGGATCGGCTTGATCGCGAGGTTGCCGTTGCCGTCTTGGTACACGTTTGCCGTGCTGTTGGTCATGGTCTCGATCTCGCCGGTGCCCCAGTTCGCCGCGCCCCCGGGGTAGCCGGTGCCGAGGTCGTAGAGCCAGTTGGCCGTGTTGAGCCCGGTGCCGGCGGCTCCCGTGAAGTCGTCGGCGAACACCTGCGTCCAGCCGGACGGGGTCGGCGGGGTCGACGCGGACGCGGGCCCGGCGAACGTCGTCGCGGCCAGCGTGAGCGCTGCGGCGACGACGACACCGACGCGCAGACCGCGTCCGCGGCGTGTGGATCCGAACATGTGATGCCTCTTCTCAGACGTGTCTTCGGACGTGTCCCGGGTGATCGGCCGTCGACGTCGACGGGGCCCGGGAGCTCGTGACGCGCAGATCGCGCGCGGCATCGCCGGGCGCGTGGCGCGCGCTCGGTGATGGCGTCGTCCGGCGCGCGGCCTGCGGGTCGAGTCGCGGCGTCGGCTAGGGGATCGGCTCAGGTGGGAGCGGGTGTGCTGGGTTGGGACTTCGGGCGACGTCGGCCGTGGCTCGGGGCAGCACTGCACCGTGCTGCTCGCTGGGCCGGCCGTGCATACTGGAAGCGCTTCCAGCAGCGCGCCCATCCTGAACCCTTACCAGTCGGTAGTCAAGAGGAACGGACAAATCACCGGACGCCGCCAGCCCTCCGGCGGCGGTGGTCAGTCGGTCCCGGGTGCCGAGCCTCGCACCACCAGATGCGTCGCGAGCTTCTTCGGACGCGGGCGTTCGCCGCCGATGACCTGCACGGTCATGGCGGCGAGCGCCTCACCGAGCTCCCGGATCGGCTGGTGCACGGTCGTCAGCCCCGGGTCCGTCTGGTCGGCGATCGTCAGGTCGTCGAAGCCGACGACGGCCACGTCCTGCGGCACGCGCAGACCTCGCGCCTTGATCGCGCCCAGTGCACCCGCGGCCATGTTGTCCGACGCCGCGAACACGCCGTCGACGGCGGGGTAGCGGTCGAGCAGGCGGTCGAGGGCGAGCGCGCCGCCGCGCGGCGTGAAGTCGGCCGTCGCGAGCCCGACCGGCTCGACGCCCGCCTCGTCCATCGCATCGACGAACCCGCGGTGGCGGTCGATCGAGGCCTGCAGGTCCATGGGGCCGGCGATCATCACGACCCTCCGCCGCCCGAGCGCGAGCAGGTGCTCGGCGGCCTGGCGACCGCCCTGCGCGTTGTCGACGTCGACGAACCACGCCGGCTCGGCGCCCACCGGGCGTCCGCAGAACACGACCGGCAGGTCCGTCAGGTGGGCCGCACCCGCCAGCCAGTCGTCGCCGCCGGGCGCGATGACCATGAAGCCGTCGGCGCGCCCCGAGCGCAGCATGCGCTTGAGCCGGTCCTGACCGCGGGCCGAGGCGGCCAGCATCAGGGTCAGGTCGAGGTCGGCACGGTCCAGCTCGGTCGCCACGCCCAGGATGATCTGCGCGTAGAAGGGGTCGACGAAGAGCGTGGGGTCCTCGTTCGCCACGGCGAGCACCACGGCGCCGGCGTGGTTCGTGGCGAGCGCCCGTGCGGAGGCGTTCGGCACCCAGCCCAGCTCACGGACGGCAGCCTGGACCGCCTCACGCTTGGCCGCGCTGACGTTGGGCAGGTTGTTGACCGCGCGCGACGCGGCCGCGCGGGAGACGCCTGCGCGCCGGGCCACCTCGTCGAGCGTGGGTGGGCGCCTGGAGGGGTCCATGCGCGCGGGAGCCTCCTTGGTCCGTGCGTGGCGCCCTCGATGCCGGGCGCGCGACATCCACGGTAGCCGAGCGGACGTCGCGTCCCGCGCGGACCTGCAGGTGGCGCGCGGGTTCACCCGGTGACGGTGTGCCGCTGGCGTCCCAGCCCGTCGATCTCGATCTCGACGACGTCGCCGGTGCGCAGGTACTCGAAGCGGCCCGAGAGCGCGACGCCCTGCGGGGTGCCGGTGCAGATGACGTCGCCCGGCTCGAGCGCCATGTACTGCGACAGGCCCCACACCAGGTGGTCGACGTCGAAGATCATGTCCGCGGTCGACGAGTCCTGACGCGCCTCGCCGTTCACCCACGAGCGCAGGCCCAGCCGGGTCGCGTCGACCTCGTCGGCCGGCACCAGGACCGGGCCCAACGGCGCGAACGCCGGTCCGCACTTGCCCTTGGACCACTGGCCGCCGGACTCCTCGAGCTGCCACGCCCGCTCGCTCAGGTCGTCCACGACCGTGTAGCCGGCGATGTGCGCCCGGGCGTCGGCGGGCGAGGGCAGGTAGGTGGCGCGACGCCCGACGACGATCGCGAGCTCGACCTCCCAGTCCAGCTTGGTCGAGCCCGGCGGGAGCGGCACGTCGTCGTCGGGGCCCACCACGGTGTTGGGGTGCTTGAGGAAGACGATGGGCGCGCTCGGCGGCTGCGCGCCGGACTCGGCGGCGTGCGCGGCGTAGTTCTGCCCGATGCAGATGACGGCGGCGGGCCGCGCGACGGGGGCGCCGCGCCGCATCTCGTCGGCGCCCGCGAGCTCGGGCAGGTCGGCGAGGGCCGCGCGGGCGCGGGCGATGCCGTCGGCGGCCAGGAACGTGCCGTCGATGTCGGCGGTCACCGACGACAGGTCGCGGACGACGCCGTCGTCCCCGATCACCGCGGGGGTCTCGTGGCCGACGGGTCCGAGGCGGAGCAGGTGCATGGTCGTCCTCCGGTGCTGGGTGCGGTTCGGGGTCTGTCAGGCGGGCAGAGAGACGTGGTGGTCGTCGAGCAGGCCGCGGTGGACGAGGTCCGCCCACAGTCCGTCCGGGACGACGGCCGCGGCGCGTTCGACCGTCTGGCGCACCTGCGCGACGTCGCGCACGCCGACGACCGTGCTGACGACCGCGGGGTGGCGGCGCACGAACGCGAGCGCCGCCTCGGGAAGCGTCACGCCGTGCTCGCCGCAGACGGACGCGACGGCCCGGGCCCGCGCGACCAGCTCGGCGGGTGCGGTCGCGTAGTCGTAGGTGGCGTCGGCGGCCGGGACGTCGCGGGACAGCAGGCCGGAGTTGTAGACGCCGGCGACGACGACCGCGACGCCGCGCTCCTGGGCGGCGGGCAGCAGGTCGGCCGCCGCGGGCTGCTCGAGCAGCGTGTAGCGCCCTGCGCACATGACGACGTCGACGTCGCACTCGCGCACGAACCGCGTGAGCATCGCGGACTGGTTCATGCCCGCGCCGATCGCGCCGACCACACCCTGGTCGCGGAGCTCGACGAGGGTCTCGACACCTGTCGTCGCGGCCTGCTGCCCGTGCTCGTCGGGGTCGTGCAGGTAGACGACGTCGAATCGGTCCAGCCCGGTGCGCCGCAGGCTGTCGTCCAGCGAGCGCAGGATGCCGTCGCGGGAGAAGTCCCAGCGGCGCACGTGATCGGCCGGCACGTCGAACCCCTGGTGGTCGCGTCGGGACGCGGTCGCCGGCGAGGGTTCCAGCACACGCCCGACCTTCGTCGACACGACCAGCTCGTGGCGCGGCCTGCCCACGAGGGCGGCCCCGAGACGCCGCTCGGACAGGCCGAGGCCGTAGTGCGGCGCGGTGTCGAAGTACCGGATTCCGGCGTCCCACGCGGCGTCGACGGCCGCCCGGGCCACGTCGTCGGACGTCGCCCGGTACAGGTTGCCCAGCTGCGCGGCACCGAACCCGAGCTCGGTGACGGCGACGGCGGTGCGGGCGATCCCTCGTCGGGCGAGCGTCACGGCGTGCGGACCCGCAGGGCGGCCATGCCGCCGTCGACGGCCAGGACCGTCCCGGTCGTCGCGGCGGCGAGCGGGCTGGCGAGGTAGCACACGGCGTGGGCGACCTCGGCGGGCCCGACGAGGCGGCCCGTCGGCTGCCGCGCCGCGAGAGCGGCTCGCTCGGCGGACGGGTCCGCGGCCTGGTCCAGCAGCCGACCCACCCAGGGCGTGTCGACCGTGCCGGGGTTGACGCAGTTCACGCGGATCCCGGCGCGTACGTGGTCGGCGGCCATGGCGCGGGTGAGGGCCTCGACGGCTCCCTTGGACGCCGAGTAGATCGCACGCGCCGGCAGGCCGACGGTCGCGGCGACCGAGCACGTGTTGACGATCGCTGCGTGGGACGAGCGCTCGAGGTGGGGGAGCGCAGCGCGCGTCACGCGCACCAGGCCCATGACGTTGACGTCCAGGACCCGCGACCACTGCGCGTCGTCGTGGTCCGCGATCGTCCCGACGGCACCGATGCCGGCGTTGTTGACCAGGATGTCGATGCCCCCGAGACGATCCGCGGCCTCGGCGACGGCGGACCGCACGGCGTCGTCGTCGCAGACGTCCGCGACGAGCGAGACCGCGCCGTCGGGCACGCCCTGCGTCTCGCGGTCGATCGACGCCACCCGCGCTCCGCGGGCCAGCATCGCGGTCACGATCGCGGCGCCGATCCCCGACGCGCCGCCGGTCACGACGGCCGCCAGGCCGCCGAGCTCGTCGTCCATGCATCCTCCTCGAGCAGGTCGGCAGTCAACGTAACGCACGCGGCGCCCGTCGAGCGACCAATCATCCGAGGTATGACACTCCGCGTGGGGTGTGAGTTGACGCCACGTGCACGTCAGGCCTAGCGTCCGGCGCGTAAACATCGGATGTTCGTCCGATGTGTCCACGGGGAGCAGGGCAGCATGGCCAGGATCGTCGACGTCGTCGTCGAGGACGTCCGTTTTCCCACGTCACGCACGGCCGACGGCTCGGACGCGATGAACCACGACGCGGACTACTCCGCGGCCTACGTCGTCCTGCGCACGGACGAGGAGAAGCTCGCGGGCTACGGCCTGACCTTCACCATCGGCCGGGGCAACGACCTCGTCGCGCAGGCGGCGCGGCAGCAGGCGGCGTGGCTCGTCGGCCGCGACGTCGACGAGCTTGCTGCGGACATGGGTGCGGTCCACCGCGCGCTGTCCGCGGACTCCCAGCTGCGCTGGCTCGGGCCCGAGAAGGGCGTCGTCCACCTCTCGCTGGCGGCCGTGCTGAACGCCGCGTGGGACCTGGTGGCTCGCCGCGCGGGCGTCCCGCTGTGGCAGCTGTTGGTCGAGCTGACGCCCGAGCAGCTCGCCGACGTCGCCGACCTGCGCTACCTGTCCGACGCGATCACGCGGGACGAGGCCGTCGCGCTGCTGCGCGAACGGGCCGGGACGAAGCCCGAACGCATCGCCCACCTGCGCGAACGTGGCTACCCCGTCTACACGACGTCGGCGGGCTGGCTGGGCTACGACGACGACAAGCTGCGCCGGCTGTGCCAGGAGGCCGTGGACGCGGGCTACTCGCACGTGAAGCTCAAGGTGGGCGCGGACCTGGCCGACGACGTGCGGCGCTGCGGCATCGCGCGCGAGGTGATCGGCCCCGACCGGCACCTGATGATCGACGCGAACCAGGTGTGGGACGTGCCGCAGGCGATCGAGTGGGTGCGCGCGCTGGCGCGGTTCGACCCGCTGTGGATCGAGGAGCCGACGTCCCCCGACGACGTGCTGGGCCACGCGGAGATCCGCCGACGCGTCGCACCCGTGCGCGTCGCGACGGGGGAGCACTGCCACAACCGCGTGATGTTCAAGCAGCTCCTGCAGGCGCAGGCGCTCGACTACCTGCAGCTCGACACCGGCCGGCTGGCCAGCATCAACGAGATCGTCGCCGTCCTGCTGCTCGCCGCGAAGTTCGGCGTCCCCGTGTGCCCGCACGCCGGCGGTGTCGGGCTGTGCGAGATGGTCCAGCACGTCTCCGTCCTGGACTACGTCGCGATCGGCGCCTCCCTCGACGGTCGCGTCACCGAGTACGTCGACCACCTGCACGAGCACTTCGCCGACCCGGTCGCCGTCGCCGACACCGGCTGGGGCCCGGGTTACGTCCTGCCGACGCAGCCGGGCTACTCCACGCAGATGCACGCGGCGTCCGTGGAGCGCTTCCGGTTCCCGGCGGGAGCGGAGTGGGCGGGCGGCGCGTAGGGGATACTCGCGCCATGTCCCGCACCGACGAGGTCGTCGCCGCCGTCCAGCGCATGGTCCTGGACGGCCGGCTGGCCGCCGGCGACCGGCTCCCGGTGGAGCAGGACCTGGCCGACGAGCTGGGCGTGTCCCGAGGCTCGCTGCGCGAAGGCGTGCGTGCTCTGGTCACGCTCGGCATCCTCGAGACCCGCCAGGGCGACGGCACCTACGTCACGCGGCTCGACCCCGCACGGCTGCTGGGCTCGATGGGCTTCTTCGCCGACCTGCACTCCGACGGCAGCGCGCAGCCCTTCCACGCCGTGCGGCGCCTGCTCGAGACCGAGGCCGCGGGCCTGGCCGCGACCCGGATCGACGCCGCGTCGCTCGCCAGGGCTCGTGGGGTCCTCGACGGTGTCCGCGACCTCCTGAGCGCCACCCCCGTGGACCACGAGGCGTTCATCGCCACCGACATCGAGTTCCACCGCATCGTCGCCGAGCAGTGCGGCAACCCCGTCCTCGCGGCGCTGGTCGACGCGTTCGGCAGCCGAACCGCCCGCACGCGGCTGTGGCGCGGTCTGCACGACGAGGGCTCCGAGGAGCGCACGTGGCACGAGCACGACGCCATCTGGCGCGCGCTGGCCACGGGCGACGCCGACGCCGCGCGGATCCGCATGGCCGCGCACCTACTGGGCGTCGAGGACGCGGTGCGCGAAGCCGCGCCCGACGAGGCAGCGATCGACGAGGACTGAGAGCGCTCAGCCGTCCAGGCGTGCCGCCACGTCGGCCGGGAAGCCGCCGGTCGCGATCGGACCCCACCGCGTGATCTCGATGCGGATCAAGGACTTGTTCTGGACGCGCATCGCCGCTCGGTACTCGTCCCAGTCCGGGTGCTCGCCGGCGATGCACCGGTAGTAGTCGACCAGCGCGTCCTCCGCCTCGGGCATGTGCAGCACCTCGGCGTCCCCGTCGACCTGCACCCACGGCCCCCCGAAGTCGTCGGACAGCACGCACACGCTGACCCACGGCTCGCGCTCGGCGTTGACGGCCTTGGCGCGCCCCGGGTACGTCGAGATCACGAGCCGCCCTTCGTCGTCGACGCCGCCGCTGACTGGCGACACCTGCGGAAGCCCGTCCTCGCGCGACGTCACGAGGATGAAGTGGTGCCGCGTGCGGACGAAGTCCAGCAGCTCCGGCAGGTCGACGCGGCGCGTGGTGGCGATGGTGCGAGGCATCCGCCCAGGCTACGCGTCGGCGTAGGAGCAGGAAGAACGACGAAGGCCACCTCCGACTGCTCGGTGGTGGCCTCGTAACCTGCTGTGGATCTGGTGGGCGATACTGGGATCGAACCAGTGACCTCTTCCGTGTCAGGGAAGCGCGCTACCGCTGCGCCAATCGCCCATGGGGTACTGCCGGTGAAGCTGGTGCTGAGAGGTGGAGATGGGATTCGAACCCACGTATACGGCTTTGCAGGCCGCTGCCTCGCCTCTCGGCCACTCCACCCTGAGACCGCAGTCCAGCGCGGCCGAGGCCGAGAAGGAATGTCTCCGAGCGGACGACGGGATTCGAACCCGCGACCCTCACCTTGGCAAGGTGATGCTCTACCACTGAGCCACGTCCGCAACGCACGTCCCCCGGTTCTCACCGGCGTTCCGTGTGCGTCCCAGACTCTAACCGAGTCTTGGGGCAGGAGCCAAACCGGCTCCCCGTGGGCACCGTCAACCGCATGATCACGGGCCAGTTAGCGTGTGGACATGCCTGATCAGCCCCGAGAATCGCCGGGTTCGGCCTGGTTCGCCGGGCTGGAGCTGTCGAATGTGACGCAGGTCATCGACGTGCGTGCGCAGCCAGAACGCCTGCGTGAGCCCGGTTGGTGGGTGGTCGTGGGGGAGTTCGAGGGTCCGGTACGGGCGTGGAGGTTCGCGCAGGCGGTCGTCGGCGACGAGCCCGACGGGGCGGCCGGGCCGGCTGGGCCGGCGGTCCCTGCGCCTGCGGCCGGCGCGTCGTGGCGCTCGTCCCTCGACCAGGAGGGCTACGAGTCCGCCGTGGGCGCGGCACGTGAGCAGATCCGCGAGGGGGAGGTCTACCAGGTCAACGTCTGCCGGGTGATGTCGCTGGACGTCCCCGACGAGCCCGACGCACGGTCCCTCGCCCGCGTGCTCGAGGCCGGCAACCCGGCACCCTTCGCCGGCGGCATCCACGTGCCGGGACGGGAGTGGGTGGTCTGCGCGTCGCCCGAGCTGTTCCTGCGGATCGACGGCGACACGATCACGTCCGCGCCCATCAAGGGCACCGCACGGCGTCCCCACGGCCTGGGCGCCAAGGACCGCGCCGAGAACGTCATGATCACGGACCTCGTGCGCAACGACCTTCAGCACGTGTGCATCGCCGGCACCGTCGAGGTCATTTCGCTCCTGGATGTCGAGCAGCACCCGGGGCTCGTCCACCTTGTCTCCACGGTGCAGGGCACGCTGGACCCGGACGTCGCCGGTGCCGACGACCTGTGGGCGCGCCTGTTGGACGCGACCTACCCGCCCGGATCGGTCTCGGGAGCGCCGAAGTCGTCGGCGCTGCGCATCATCGACGACCTCGAACCTGTCGCGCGTGGCCCGTACTGCGGGACGTTCGGCTGGGTGCACGTCGCCGACGACGGCACGGTGCGCGCCGAGCTCGCCGTCGCCATCCGCACGTTCTGGTGGCGGGACGGCGTGCTGCACTTCGGCACCGGTGCGGGCATCACGTGGGGCAGCGATCCGGCCCAGGAGTGGGCCGAGACGGAGCTCAAGGCCGCGCGCCTCGTCGCGCTCGCCACGGGTGCCGGGGGAGACTGAGCTGATGGACACTGACCGGATGGACACGCGTGTGGTGCTGTGGGCGGACGGCCGGTTGCGACGGGCCGACGAGGCGATCGCGACGGGCGTCGACCACGGGCTGACGGTCGGTGACGGCGTGTTCGAGACGTGCGCGGTCTACGGCGGCCAGGCGTTCGCGCTCACGCGCCACCTGCGCAGGCTCGCGCGCTCGGCCGCGGGCCTGGGCCTGCCGGAGCCCGACGAGGACGAGGTGCGGGCCGCGACGCAGGCCGTGCTGGCCGCCGCTCCCGACGCGGGCCGGCTGCGCATCACCTACACGGGTGGGCCGGGACCGCTGGGCTCGAACCGCCTGCCCGCACCCGAGCAGCGCGCCACCCTCGTCGTCCTGGCCGGACCCGCCGTACGTGCCGAGACGTCCCGCGTGGTGCGGGTCCCGTGGGTCCGTAACGAACGCTCGGCGGTCGCCGGGCTCAAGACGACCTCGTACGCCGAGAACGTCGTCGCTCTGGCCGCCGCCTACCGGCAGGGGGCCGACGAGGCCGTCCTGGCCAACTCGCGCGACGAGCTGTGCGAGGGCACCGGGTCGAACGTCTTCGTCGAAAGGGACGGCGAGCTGCTCACACCTCCGTTGGACAGCGGATGCCTGGCCGGCATCACGCGCGAGCTCCTGCTCGAGTGGGCGGCCGAGGCGGGTCTGCCCGCCCGCGAGGCCGTCCTGCCGTACGCCGTCCTGGACGACGTCGCCGCGGGACGCGCGCACCTGCTGCTGAGCGGTTCCATCCGCAACGTGTCGCCGGTCGTCTCGCTCGACCGGGCGGACGTGGCCGCCGGTGGGCTCTCGCTCGAGGCGCAGCGACTGTTCCAGGCGCGCCTGGCGGACGACCTCGACCCCTGACCTCGCGCCCACTGAGCTCGCCCGGACGTGCGACGACCGGCCCCGCCCCAGGCGGAACCGGTCGTGGTGTGGCGGAGGTCAGGCCGTCAGCAGCGCTGCGATGAGGGCCGTGATCTCCGGGTCCATGCGGTCGCTCTCGGTCCCGATCGGCACCAGGGCCTCGGTCCCCGCCAGGAAACGCACGATGGGCTCGCTGGGTGCGGCGAGCAGCGCACTGCCCTCGACGCCGCTGAGCGACACGAGGGTGTAGTCGGGGTCTTCGTCGCGCCACACCTGGACGTCGCCGGTGCCGGCCGGGGCCTCGGAGGTCGCGTGCATCCCCAGGGAGAGGAGCTCGCGGCCGACGAGCCACGTCGACATGGTGTGCGGGCCCGTGAACACGGCTCGCACCGTGTAGGGGTCGCTCGTCCGGAATGACAGCTCGGCGCTGACGGGGATGACGCTCGCGTCGGACCCGATCAGCTGCATGGCGACGACCTCGACGACGTCGTAAGACGACTGCGTCATCGGGTCCTCCTGGTACTAGATGGGAACGGCACCGCTACGAACAAGGGAACGAGGTCCCATCATGGCAGCGGAACGCCGTGTTTGACGGGTCCGCCGCCGATGTTCACCCAGACGTACGCCCCGAACGGGGTGCAATCACCCAAACTCGTGCGGGGAGAACGCTCTCACCTGCACGCGGTCGGTCCGGTTCGGTTTTCGCGCCCGTTGTGGGTAGCATCCTTCCTCGACGTGACCTACGGGTCGCCTGTCGAGTCGTGCGGATCGGATGTCGGTCGCACGGCGTGCCAGGGCGATTGGCTCAGTTGGTAGAGCGCCTCGTTCACACCGAGGAGGTCATCGGTTCGAGTCCGGTATCGCCCACGTCAGACGAAGGCCCCCTCCTGGTGGAGGGGGCCTTCGTGCGTCCGGGTGCAGTGCGAATTGCGGTCGGGCCGTTCACCCGCGCGCCGGTAGCATCGTCAGCGGCCCACCGCCCGGGTGGGCGGCCACGAAGGAGACTGCACCCGTGCCCGAGCTCATCACCCTGACCGTCGACGGAACTGCGACCACCGTGGAGCCGGGGACGACGGGCACGGACCTGTTCGGGGACCGGCGCGACGTGCTCGTCGTGCGCGTGGACGGCGAGCTGCGGGACCTGCACCTACCGCTGGACGACGCGAAGGTCGTCGAGCCGGTGACCATCGACGAGCCCGACGGGCTCGCCGTGCTGCGGCACTCCGCGGCGCACGTGCTCGCCCAGGCGGTCCAGGAGGTCAACCCGAGCGCCAAGCTGGGCATCGGACCGCCCATCACCGACGGCTTCTACTACGACTTCGACGTCGAGACCCCGTTCACCCCGGACGACCTGAAGGCCATCGAGAAGGTCATGGGCCGCATCGTCAAGGAGGGCCAGACCTTCCGACGCTGGGACGTCACCGAGGCGCAGGCGCGCGAGGAGCTGCGCGACGAGCCCTACAAGCTCGAGCTCATCGGCCTCAAGGGTGACCCGGCCGCCGCCGACGGCGCCTCCGTCGAGGTGGGTCTGGGCGGCCTGTCCATCTACCAGAACGTGCGCGGCGCCGGTCGCGAGTCGGAGACCGTGGTCTGGCAGGACCTGTGCCGCGGGCCGCACGTGCCGTCCACCCGCGTGCTCGGCAACGGCTTCCAGCTGACCCGCTCGGCGGCCGCGTACTGGCGCGGGAGCGAGAAGAACCCGCAGCTGCAGCGCGTGTACGGCACCGCGTGGCCGAGCAAGGACGAGCTGCGTGCCTACCTGGAGCGTGTGGCCGAGGCCGAGCGTCGCGACCACCGCAAGCTCGGCAACGAGCTCGACCTGTTCTCCTTCCCCGACGAGATCGGCTCCGGGCTGGCGGTGTTCCACCCCAAGGGCGGCATGATCCGGATGGAGATGGAGGACTACAGCCGCAAGCGCCACCTGGCCGCGGGCTACTCCTTCGTCAACACCCCGCACATCACCAAGGAGCAGCTCTTCCAGATCTCGGGGCACCTGGACTGGTACGCCGACGGCATGTACCCGCCCATGCACCTCGACGAGGAGCGCGACGCGGACGGCAACGTGCGCAAGCAGGGGCAGAACTACTACCTCAAGCCCATGAACTGCCCGATGCACAACCTGATCTTCGCGTCGCGCGGCCGCTCCTACCGTGAGCTGCCGCTGCGCCTGTTCGAGTTCGGCACGGTGTACCGGTACGAGAAGTCGGGCGTCGTGCACGGCATGACCCGCGCCCGCGGGTTCACCCAGGACGACGCGCACATCTACTGCACCCGTGAGCAGATGCGCGACGAGCTCACCAGCCTGCTGACGTTCGTGCTCGACGTGCTCAAGGACTACGGGCTCGAGGACTACTACCTGGAGCTCTCGACCAAGAACCCCGACAAGTCCGTCGGCGACGACGCGACCTGGGAGGAGGCGACCGAGACCCTGCGCGAGGTAGCGGAGGCCTCCGGGCTCGACCTCGTCCCCGACCCGGGCGGCGCCGCGTTCTACGGTCCGAAGATCTCCGTGCAGGTCAAGGACGCGATCGGCCGCACCTGGCAGATGTCGACCATCCAGCTCGACTTCAACCTGCCCGAGCGGTTCGAGCTCGAGTACACCGCGCCGGACGGCACCCGTCAGCGGCCCGTGATGATCCACCGCGCCCTGTTCGGGTCCGAGGAGCGGTTCTTCGCCGTGCTCACCGAGCACTACGGCGGCGCGTTCCCCGCCTGGCTCGCACCCGTGCAGGTGCTGGCCGTGCCCGTCGCGGAGCCGTTCGAGGGCTACCTCGACGACGTCGTCGCGCAGCTGCGCGCCCAGGGGATCCGCGCCGAGGTGGACCGCAGCGACGACCGGTTCGGCAAGAAGATCCGCAACGCCTCCACGCAGAAGATCCCGTTCGTGCTCATCGCCGGCGGCGAGGACGCCGAGGCGGGCGCGGTCTCGTTCCGCTACCGCGACGGCCGCCAGGAGAACGGGGTGCCGGTGGCCGAGGCGGTCGAGCGGATCGTGTCGGCCGTGCGCGACCGGGTCCAGGTCTGAGCGGTGGCAGCCACGGAGCCTGCCGGCGAGCCGGCCGAGCACTTTGCCGGGGAGCCCGACGGTCTCCAGCGGCTGTGGACGCCGCACCGGATGGCCTACATCCGCGGTGAGAACAAGCCCACCGACAAGCAGGCCGGTCCGGGCTGCCCGTTCTGCCGCGTGCCGGACGGGTCCGACGAGGACGGGCTCATCGTCGCGCGCGGCGAGGTCGCGTTCGTCGTGCTCAACCTGTACCCCTACAACGCGGGGCACCTGCTCGTCTGCCCGTACCGGCACGTCGCGGACTACACCGAGCTGACCGAGCAGGAGGTCGCCGAGGTGGCCGCGCTGACGCGCACCGCGATGCGCGTGGTGCGCGACGTCTCGGCGCCTGCGGGGTTCAACCTGGGCCTCAACCAGGGTGAGGTCGCGGGGGCCGGGATCGACGCGCACCTGCACCAGCACGTGGTCCCGCGCTGGGGCGGCGACTCCAACTTCCTGCCCGTCGTGGCTCGCACCCGGGCGCTGCCGGAGCTGCTCGCCGACACGCGCGAGCGCCTCGCAGCGGCGTGGCCCGCGCCTGCGAAGGGATGATCGAGCCGTGCTGAACCGTCTGCGCGGAGCGATGACGCGCATCTTCACGCCCGTCGCCGACGCCCTGCTCAAGCGCGGCGTCTCGCCCGACGCCGTCACGATCACCGGCACGGTCGTCGTGGTCGTCACCGCCCTGTGGGCGTTCCCGCAGGGCTGGTTCGTCGTCGGCACGCTCGTCATCGCGCTCTTCGCGCTGACGGACTCGCTGGACGGCGTGATGGCCCGTCGGGCCGGTCGGTCGGGGCCATGGGGGGCGTTCCTGGACTCGACGCTCGACAGGTTCGCCGACGCGGCGATCTTCGCGGGCGTCGCGCTGTACTACTTCGGCGACGGCGACGACCGCCTCACGGCCGTCCTGGCTCTGACGTGCCTGATCCTGGGCTCGATCGTGCCGTACGCGCGCGCCCGCGCCGAGGGCCTCGGGATGACGGCGTCGGGCGGCATCGCCGAGCGTGCCGACCGGCTGTTCGCCGTCCTGATCGCCGCCTTCCTGGTGGGCGTCGGCGTGCCGGACGTCGTGCTGACGGTGGTCCTCGGGCTGCTGGCCGTCGCGTCCGCGATCACCGTGGTCCAGCGGATGGCCATGGTGCACCGCCAGGCTGCGGCGGCAGCCGAGTGAGGCTGGACACGGGCAAGCTCTACGCGTTCGCGTGGCGCAACGCCGGCCGCGTCCCGGGCCCGGTGCTGCGCGGCATGGGCAACCTCGCCGCCGACGTGTCCTGGCTGGCCCACGGGCACGGGGTTCGGCAGCTCGAGGCGAACTACGCACGCGTCCTCCCCGACCTGGACGGCCGGGCCGTGCGTCGCCTGAGCCGGGCGGGCATGCGCTCCTACCTGCGCTACTTCGGCGAGGCGTTCTCCCTCACGCACGCGAGCCCGGAGCAGATCGATGCCCGCGTGCGGGCATCCGGCCTCGACCGGGTCAAGGCGCTGCTGGCCGAGGGGAGCACAGTCGTCCTGGCACTCGGCCACCTCGGGAACTGGGACCTGGCGGGGGCATGGGCGGGTCGCAACGTCGGCCTGGTCACGACGGTGGCCGAGCGCCTGGAGCCCGAGGAGGTGTTCCAGGAGTTCCTCGCGTTCCGGCAGGGGCTGGGCATGCGGATCCTCGCGCTCGGTGACGGCGACGTGTTCCGCGACCTGCTCCGGACCGCGCGCAACGGAGAAGGGCTGATCCCGCTCCTCGCGGACCGGGACCTGACGGCCAAGGGGATCGAGGTGGACCTGGCGGGCAGGCGGGCCCGCGTCGCAGCGGGCCCGGCGGCCCTGGCCGTCGCGGCACAGGCGACTCTCATGACCACGGTCATCAGCTACGAGAGGCTGCGCGGCGCGCGTCGCCGGGCGGCAGGGACACCGTGGGGGATCCACATCGAGTTCGGCACCGCCCTGGTGGCAGGGGCCGGGCTCTCTCGCAACGAGCAGGTGCGTGCGCTGACCGAGCAGTGGGTGACGGAGCTCCTGGACGGCATCCGTCGGCACCCGCAGGACTGGCACATGCTGCAGAAGGTGTTCGTCGAGGACCTCGACCCGGACCGGTACGCCGCGACACTCGCGCGCGAGGCGTCGGCATGAGCGCCGCGACGCGCCCCCTGCGGGTGGGCATCGTCTGCCCCTACTCGTTCGACGTCCCCGGTGGCGTCCAGTTCCACGTGCGCGACCTCGCCGAGGCGCTGCTGGCGCGCGGGCACGACGTCCAGGTGCTGGCACCGGCCGACGACGACACCCCGATCCCGCCCTACATGACGGCCGCCGGGCGCGCGGTGCCGGTCCGGTACAACGGCTCGGTCGCCCGGCTCACGTTCGGCCCCGTGACCGCCGCACGAGCGCGCCGGTGGCTGGCCGCGGGCGAGTTCGACGTCCTCCACCTGCACGAGCCCGTGACGCCGAGCCTGTCGATGCTCGCGCTGTGGATCGCGGACGGCCCGGTGGTCGCCACGTTCCACACGTCGACCGAGCGATCGCGCTCGCTCCAGATCGCGTTCCCGCTGGTCCGGCAGTCCCTGGAGAAGATCTCAGCCCGCATCGCCGTGTCCGAGGACGCGCGACGCACGCTCGTCGACCACCTGGGCGGGGACGCCGTCGTCATCCCCAACGGCGTCTACGTCGACACGTTCGCCGCGGCGGAGCCGGACCCGCGCTGGACGGGGACGCCCGACGCGCCGACCATCGCGTTCCTGGGGCGCCTCGACGAGACCCGCAAGGGGCTGCCGGTGCTGCTCGGCGCCGTGCGGGAGGTGCTGGCCCACGTGCCCGGCGCACGGTTCCTCGTGGCGGGCCGCGGTGAGACGGGCGAGCAGCAGGCGCGCGACGTGCTGGGCGACCGGGCCGGGGCCGTCGAGTTCCTGGGTGGGGTGTCCGACGAGGACAAGGCGCGGCTGCTCTCGTCCGTCGACGTCTACGTCGCACCCCAGACCGGGGGAGAGAGCTTCGGCATCGTGCTGGTCGAGGCGATGAGCGCGGGCGCGGCCGTCGTCGCGAGCGACCTGGGGGCGTTCTCGCGCGTGCTCGACGACGGCGCCGCGGGCGTGCTGTTCCGCACCGGTGACTCCGACGACCTCGCGCGCACGCTGGTCGAGGTCCTGCGCGATCCCGCGCGGCGTGCGGAGGTCGCCGCGCGAGCCAGCACGGTGGTGCGCCGCTACGACTGGTCGGCCGTCACCGACCAGGTGCTCGCGGTCTACGAGATGGCGGTCGCGGGACGTGACGCACCCGTGGGCGAGGACCCGTCCTCGCTGCGCGGTGCGCGCCTGCTGGAGCTGCGCCGCGGCCGAGGGGAGGGCCGATGACCTGGACCGACACGACGCTGCTGATCGTCGCCGTCGTGCTGTTGGTGGGCTGGTGGCTGTGGGTGACCGCCTCGCGGCTCGACCGGCTGCACCGGAAGGTCGGTGCGGCCCGCGCGGTCGTCGACACCCAGCTGGTCCGCCGCGCCACGGTGTCCGCCGCGCTGGCGACGTCCGGCCTGCTCGACCCCGTCAGCTCGGTGCTGGTGGGAGAGGCCGCCTGGGCCGCGCTGTCCGCGGGCGGCACCGACGCGGAGACCCCGCCCGGGGTGCCCGACGAGCTGCGCGACCTGCTCGCGGCCGACCAGCACGCGCCGGTGGCTCCGTCGGACCTGTCCGCCGGGATCGGCGAGCGAGGTCGCATCGAGAGCGAGCTGTCGGCGACGCTCCGCGAGGTGCTGGCCGACCCCGACGAGGTCGCGGCCCTCGCGTCCGAGCCCGGCGGGGCGCAGATGCTCGACGAGCTGGGCAGCGCCTGGTACCGGGTACAGCTCTCGCGGCGGTTCCACAACGAGGCGGTCGCCCAGACCCAGCGCATGCGGCGAGGCATCGCCGTCCGCGCGCTGCGGCTCGCCGGGCACGCCCCCGAGCCCCGCAGCCTCGAGCTGGACGACGAGTGGCCGACGACGCTCGGACGACCCGGTGTGCGGACGGCGGAGACGCCCGTGCAGCAGCCCGCGCAGGACTGAACACCACCTGGTCGGGGCGTGGGACGGCCGTGAGACGCGCTCGGTCGGCCTCGGCCGACGGACTACGATGACGACATCGGACCGCGACGCCCGCGGCCCGGTCCCACCCGCACCACCGTCTGTGAGGCTTGCCGTGACCAGCGAGAACATCCAGCCCGCCAGCTCTGCCGCCGGCACCGTCGGCACCGCGCGCGTCAAGCGCGGCATGGCCGAGATGCTCAAGGGCGGCGTCATCATGGACGTCGTCACGGCGGAGCAGGCCAAGATCGCGGAGGACGCCGGCGCGGTCGCCGTCATGGCGCTCGAGCGGGTTCCCGCCGACATCCGCGCCCAGGGCGGCGTCGCGCGCATGAGCGACCCGGACCTGATCGACGGCATCATCGAGGCCGTCTCGATCCCCGTGATGGCCAAGGCCCGCATCGGGCACTTCGTCGAGGCCCAGGTGCTGCAGTCGCTCGGCGTCGACTACATCGACGAGTCCGAGGTGCTGACCCCGGCCGACTACGCCCACCACATCGACAAGTGGGCGTTCACCGCCCCGTTCGTCTGCGGTGCCACCAACCTGGGTGAGGCCCTGCGCCGCATCACCGAGGGTGCCGCGATGATCCGCTCCAAGGGCGAGGCAGGCACGGGCGACGTGTCCAACGCGACGACGCACATGCGCACGCTGCGCGACCAGATCCGCCGCCTCACCTCGCTCCCGGAGGACGAGCTGTTCGTCGCCGCCAAGGAGCTGCAGGCGCCGTACGAGCTGGTCAAGGAGGTCGCCGAGGCCGGCAAGCTCCCCGTCGTGCTGTTCACCGCCGGAGGCATCGCCACCCCCGCGGACGCGGCCATGATGATGCAGCTCGGCGCCGAGGGCGTGTTCGTCGGCTCGGGCATCTTCAAGTCGGGCAACCCGGCCGAGCGTGCGGCCGCGATCGTCAAGGCCACCACGTTCTACGACGACCCCGACGTGATCGCGAAGGTCTCGCGCGGACTGGGCGAGGCCATGGTCGGGATCAACGTCGAGGACGTCCCCGAGCCGCACCGCCTCGCCGAGCGCGGCTGGTGACGTCAGCCTCCTGACGTCGACGTGACGGACTCCAGCACGCCGGACGTCCCTGCGGCACCCGGACCGGGCCTCGGCCCGGAGTGGGTGCGCGGGGACGACGGCGTGCTGTTCCGTCGGGCCGCACGCGTGATCCTGCTCGACGAGGACGACCGCGTGCTGCTGGTGCGCGGGCACGACCGCGACCAGCCCGAGCGCAGCTGGTGGTTCACGGTCGGGGGCGGTCTGGACGACGGCGAGGACGAGCGGTCCGCGGCCGTGCGGGAGGTCCGCGAGGAGACGGGCATCGCGCTGGTGCCCGACGAGCTCGTCGGGCCGGTCTTCACGCGGTCGGCCATCTTCGACTTCTGGGCCGAGCACTGCCGCCAGGACGAGGTCATCTTCCTGGCGCGCGTCGGCGCCGGCGCGTTCGCCGGCGACCAGGCGGGCTGGACGTCGCTCGAGCGGGACGTGCTGGACGAGCTGCGCTGGTGGACGCTGCCGGACCTCGCGGCCGTGCAGCTCGAGGTGTTCCCCGAGGGCCTCGCCGCGCTCGTCGCGAACCTGCTGCCGCGCTGGGACGGCGTGACGCGGCACCTGGGCCTCGCCGTCGAGTAGCGCTACGTCACCGTCGAGCGCTGTGACCAGCCGGCGTCGAGGTGCTCGCCCGAGGCGAGCACGTCCGCGTAGGCCCGCGCTGCGGTGAGCATGTCCGCGTGCGTCAGGTAGGGGGCCGCGACGCCCAGCCGGACGACGTCCGGGGTCCGGAAGTCGCCGACCACGCCGCGCCCCGCCATCGCGCGCACCACCCCGTAGGCGGCCTCGTGCCGGACCGCCACCTGCGAACCACGTCGTTCGTCCTTGCTCGGCGAGACGACATCGACGTCGGGGACGAGCTCCTCGAGGCACACGCGCAGGAACCGGGTCAACGAGAGCGAGCGTGCTCGCACGGACGCGACCTCCACGTCGTCGAAGACGTCCAGCGCGGCGTCGAGGGCAAGCAGCGACAGCATCGGTGCGGTGCCGGTGCGCATGCGCTCGATGCCGGGCGCCGGTCGGTAGTCGCGCTCCATCGCGAACGGCTGCGCGTGCCCGTGCCAGCCCGCCAGCACGTTGGGCGCGGCCGCCTGGTGGCGGTACGCGACGTAGCCGTAGGCGGGCGCGCCCGGTCCGCCGTTGAGGAACTTGTAGGTGCACCCGACGGCGAGGTCCACGCGGTGCTCGTCGAGCCCGACCGGGACGGCGCCCGCCGAGTGGCACAGGTCCCAGACGACCAGGGCGCCGGCGTCGTGCGCCGCCGCCGTGATCGCCGGCAGGTCCCACAGCCGGCCGGTGCGGTAGTCGACGTGCGAGACCAGCACGGCGGCCACGTCGTCGGACGTCGCCAGGCGCTTGGCCATCTTGTCGGGCACGACCTTCTCCACGGCCCAGCCCACCTGCGACGCGACCCCCGCGAGCACGTACAGGTCGGTCGGGAACGAGTCGGGATCCGTCAGGACGACGTGCCGGTCGGGGCGCAGCGCCGCGGCCGCGTGCAGGCTCTGGTGCAGGCGCACGCTGGTGGAGTCGCCGACGACGACCTGGCCGGGCGCCGCACCGACGATCCGGCCGACCCGGTCGCCCACCGCCGCGGGTGCCTGCCACCAGCCGTGCGTGTTCCACGACTCGACCAGGTCGCGGCCCCACTGGTTCGTCACGACGTCCGCGACCGCGTCCGGGACGTGGCGGGGGAGCGCCCCGAGCGAGTTGCCGTCGAGGTAGACGACGCCGTCGGGGAGCAGGAAGCGGTCGCGCCTGTCGGTGGCGGCGTGCGACGCGTCGAGCGCCGCCGCCTCCGAGGTCAGTCGGTCGGTCACTGGACGAGCGTACGACTCGAGCATCCGGGTGTGACGACCGGCACGGGACGCGACGTGGGGACGGCGCGGCGCGGTCCCTACGATGTGCGGGTGCAGACAACCGTCGGAGTCCTGGCCCTGCAAGGGGACGTGCGTGAGCACGTCCACGCGCTCGAGAACGTGGGCGCGCGCGCCGTCCCGGTGCGCCGCACCTCGGAGCTCGACGCGGTCGACGCGCTGGTCATCCCGGGTGGCGAGTCCACGACGATCGACAAGCTCCTGCGCGCCTTCGAGCTGTTCGAGCCGGTCCGGCAGCGGCTGCGCGCCGGGATGCCCGCCTACGGCTCGTGCGCCGGCATGATCCTGCTGGCGGACCGGGTGATCGGTGGGATCGAGGGGCAGCAGACGCTCGGCGGCATCGACGTGACCGTGCGACGCAACGCGTTCGGACGGCAGGTGGACTCCTTCGAGTCCGACCTGTCCGTGGACGGGGTCGAGGGTCCGCTGCACGCCGTCTTCATCCGCGCGCCGTGGGTCGAGGAGGTCGGTCCTGCCGCTTCCGTGGTCGGCCGGGTCGAGGGCGGGCCGGCCGCCGGTAGGATCGTTGCGGTCCGCCAGGGTCCCTTGCTCGCGTCGTCCTTCCATCCGGAGGTCACGGGCGACACCCGGGTGCACCGTCTGTTCGTCGAGATCGTCCGCGAGAGCTAGGGGCTGCCAAGCGATGTCGGGTCACTCCAAGTGGGCCACCACCAAGCACAAGAAGGCCGTCGTCGACGCGAAGCGGAGCAAGCTCTTCGCCAAGCTGATCAAGAACATCGAGGTGGCCGCGCGCACCGGCGGCGGTGACCTCGCGGGCAACCCCACGTTGTTCGACGCGGTCCAGAAGGCCAAGAAGAGCTCGGTGCCCATCGACAACATCAACCGTGCGGTCAAGCGCGGCTCCGGCCAGGAGGCCGGCGGCGCGGACTACACGACGATCATGTACGAGGGCTACGGCGCCGGCGGCATCGCCGTCCTGGTCGAGTGCCTGACCGACAACCGGAACCGGGCCGCGTCCGACGTGCGCGTCGCCTTCACGCGCAACGGTGGCCAGATGGCCGACCCCGGTTCGGTGTCCTACCTGTTCTCCCGCAAGGGCGTCGTCATCGTTCCCAAGGAGGGGACCGACGAGGACGCCGTGATGGAGGCGGTGCTCGAGGCCGGCGGCGAGGAGGTCAACGACATCGGCGAGGCCTTCGAGGTCCTGTCCGAGGCCACGGACCTGGTCCCCGTGCGCACGGCGCTGCAGGAGGCCGGCATCGAGTACGACTCCGCGGACGTCGTCTTCTGGCCCGCGACGCAGATCGAGGTCGACGCCGAGGGCGCCCGCAAGATCCTGCGCCTCATCGACGCGCTCGAGGACTCCGACGACGTGCAGAACGTCTACGCGAACTTCGACGCGTCCGACGAGGTCATGGCGGAGCTCGAGGACGACTGACCCCATCGCGCGCACGAGCCCGTGATCCTCGTCGGATCGCGGGCTCGCGGCGTGTGCGGGCCCGCTCGCCGCGGTCGGCCTGCGACAGTGTCGGCGTGCGTGTGCTCGGAGTGGACCCCGGCCTGACCCGGTGCGGGTTGGGCGTCGTCGACGCGCTCCCGGGGCGCCGCGCTGCGCTCGTGTCCGTCGGGGTGGCGCGCTCGGACCCGGGCCTCGAGGTCGACCAGCGACTCCTGCTGATCGAGCGCCAGCTCGAGGAGTGGATGGACACGTACGCGCCGGACGCGGTGGCCGTCGAGCGGGTCTTCGCCCAGCACAACGTCCGCACGGTCATGGGCACCGCGCAGGTCGCCGGGCTCGCGATGGTCGCCGCCGCGCGCCGGCGCATCCCCGTCGCGCTGCACACGCCGTCGGAGGTCAAGGCAGCAGTCACGGGCAACGGTCGCGCGGACAAGGCGCAGGTGCAGACGATGGTTGCGCGCCTCCTCGCACTCGATGCGCTCCCCAAGCCCGCGGACGCCGCCGACGCGCTCGCCCTGGCGATCTGCCACCTGTGGCGACCCGCCGGCTCGCTCGGCTCGCCGCAGCGGGCGCCGGGTTCGATGACGGCTGCGCAGCGCGCGTGGGCTGCGGCGGAACAGGCCTCCCGCGCGCGCGGCTGAGCACCGGTGCGTGTCGCTCGTACAGATGTTCGGACATGTGGCAGCATGACAGCGACGCGTCGACCAGGTGCGTTGGTGAGGACGGACGAAGGAGGCCCGCGTGATCGCGTCGGTCAGCGGCACGGTGCGAGCGGTCCGGCTCGATGCGGCGGTGGTCGAGGTCGGGGGCGTCGGGATGCTCGTGCAGGCCACGCCCGCGACGCTCGCCGGGCTGCGGGTGGGGGCGTCCGCGACGCTGCACACGTCGCTCGTGGTGCGGGAGGACTCGCTGACGCTGTTCGGGTTCGCCGACGACGACGAGCGCGAGGTGTTCGAGGTCGTCCAGACCGTCAGCGGCGTCGGCCCCCGGCTCGCGCTCGCCATGCTGGCCGTGCACACGCCCGACGGGCTGCGCCGTGCGGTCGTGGACGAGGACCTCAAGGCGCTCGAGCGAGTGCCCGGCATCGGCCGCAAGGGCGCGCAGCGCATCGTCCTCGAGCTCAAGGACCGGATCGGGGCGCCGGTCCCGGTCGCCGCCGGTGCGCCGGCCTCCGCGGCCGCGGGGGACCGCCGCGACCAGGTGGTCGAGGCTCTCGTCGGGCTCGGCTGGAGCGCGAAGGTCGCCGACGACGCGGTGACCGGGGTGCTGGACGGGGTCGAGGGGCCCGTCGGTGCCGACGAGGTGGCGGGCGTGCTGCGCGCCGCGCTGCGGACGCTGGGCGGCGGACGTGGCTGACGACGAGCTCGTCACCGAGCGCATCGATGCGGACTCGCTGGTCCGGTCGGGCGCGGACGACGTGGAGCGGGCGGCCGAGGCCGCGCTGCGCCCGCGGCGTCTGGACGAGTTCGTCGGCCAGCGGGTGGTGCGCGAGCAGCTCTCGCTGGTGCTCGAGGCGGCGCGCAACCGGGGCAGGGCCCCCGACCACGTGCTGCTCTCCGGCCCGCCGGGCCTGGGCAAGACGACCCTCGCGATGATCATCGCCGCCGAGCTCGGTGTCTCGTTGCGTGTGACGAGCGGTCCGGCGATCCAGCACGCCGGCGACCTGGCGGCTGTCCTGTCCTCGCTCGAGGAGGGCGAGGTGCTCTTCATCGACGAGATCCACCGCCTGGCCCGTCCGGCGGAGGAGCTGCTCTACGTAGCGATGGAAGACTTCCGCGTCGACGTCGTGGTCGGCAAGGGTGCCGGGGCCAGCGCGATCCCGCTCGCCCTGCCGCCGTTCACGGTGGTCGGCGCGACGACGCGTGCCGGACTGCTGCCGGCGCCGCTGCGTGACCGGTTCGGGTTCACAGGTCACCTCGACTTCTACGACACCGACGAGCTCGAGCGCGTCCTGATCCGGTCGGCGGGGCTGCTCGGCGTCCCGCTCGCGCACGACGCGGCGGCCGAGGTCGCCTCCCGCTCGCGCGGCACCCCGCGCATCGCCAACCGGCTGCTGCGCCGCGTGCGGGACTGGGCCGAGGTCCGCGGCGACGGGACGCTCGGGCTGGCCGCGGCACGCGCTGCCCTGGCGGTGTACGAGGTCGACGAACGCGGGCTCGACCGGCTGGACCGTGCGGTGCTCGGTGCGCTGTGCTCCCGGTTCGGCGGAGGACCGGTGGGACTGACGACGCTCGCGGTCGCCGTGGGCGAGGAGCCCGAGACCGTGGAGACCGTCGCCGAGCCCTTCCTGTTCCGCGAGGGTTTCGTCGGACGGACCCCGCGCGGCCGGATCGCCCTGCCGCCTGCCTGGGCCCACCTCGGGCTGCAGCCGCCGCGGGACCCGGGCGCGCTGTTCGGCTGATCCGCCAGGTTCGACGGTCAGGCACCGCGTCCGCCCGTCGACCCGTTCTTCGTTCTGCCTGCGCCGTACGTTACGGTCGGGTGCCCGCTCGATGACGTCGGGGAACCACTGCCGGTGGTCGCGCGTTGGAGCGGCGGGCCGCTGCGCCTAGACTGCGGCCGACAACGCCCGACCCGAAGGACATCTCGTGACCCACCACGCCGAAGTGATCGCTGCTGCCTCTGGCGGCGGCGGTGGCGGCAGCTCGTCGTTCCTGCTCATCCTCGTCATCGCGGTGGCGGCCTTCTGGCTCATGTCGCGTCGCACGCGCAAGCAGCAGAAGGCGCAGCAGGAGTTCCGCAACACGCTCGAGCCGGGCGACGAGGTCATGACCGGGTCCGGCCTGTTCGGCACGGTCGTCGCGGTCGACGACGAAGCCATCACGCTCGAGTCCGAGCCGGGCGGCGGCCGCACGCGCTGGATCCGCGCCGCGATCGCCAAGAAGATCGAGCCCGTCGTCGACGAGCCCGACCAGGAGTGGGCCGACGAGTCCGACGAGGACCCCATCGAGGTGCCGGACGACCTGTCGTCGATGCCCTCGCTGCGCAAGGACGCTCCCGCTACCGCGCAGGCCGCCGACGAGTCCCGCCCGGACCGTGACGCCAGCGACGTCGACGACGTGACCGTCGCCGACAAGGACGGTGCCGCCACGGACGGCGCCAAGGAAGACCCCGACACCAAGTAACCGACAGCGGCCGGCGGGACGACATCCCGCCGGCCCGGACCCCACCGGTCGCCCAGGCAGCCGGTGCGCGCACGAGAGAAGAACTCCGTTGGCCCCTCCCACACGCCGAAGCAGGCCTGTCCGCACCCTGCTGGTGCTCGCCGGGCTCGTTGTCGTGCTCTACGGCGCGATCGCCGCCTCCGTCCAGTTCTCGGACGGCAGCTGGACGCCCAAGCTCGCCCTCGACCTCGAGGGGGGGACCCAGATCGTGCTCAAGCCGGTCTCGTCCGAGACTCCCACCTCGGGCCAGATCGACCAGGCGATCGACGTCATCCGCAACCGCGTCGACGCCTCGGGCGTCTCCGAGGCGGAGATCACGAGCCAGGGCAGCGGCAGCGGCGCGACGATCGTCGTCGGCCTGCCGGGCAAGCCGAGCGAGGAGACGCTCAAGCTCGTGCGCACCTCGGCGCAGATGGAGTTCCGCCCCGTCCTCGCGCAGGGTGACCCGTCGCCCACGACGACCGACGACCCGTCCGCGTCGCCCACCGCAGAGGCCACGGCAGCCCCGACCGACGGTGCGACCGCCGCCGCCACGCCGGCGCCGACCGCCTCGGCGTCCGCTGCCCCGACGGCCGCGGCCAGCGCCGAGCCCAGCCCGGCGGCGACGTCGACCAAGGCGAAGCCGGACAACGCGAGCGATGCCGCGTACTACGTGACGCCCGCCGTCCAGGCGAAGTACGACAAGCTCGACTGCACGGACCCCGCGAACCTCAAGGGCGGCGTCAACGGCGATCCCGACAAGGCGTTCGTGACGTGCGAGTCGCAGACCGTGGGCGACCAGGTGGTGGGGGTCGCGAAGTACATCCTCGGTCCGGTCGAGGTCGACGGGGACCGCATCGACAACGCGAGCTCGGGCAACAACGTGCTGCCCGGCGGCGGCGTCGGCAGCGAGTGGGTCGTCAACCTCAAGTTCGACTCGAAGGGCGCCAAGGAGTTCGCCGACGTCACCGAGAGGCTGTCCACGGAGACGACCCCGCTGAATCAGTTCGGGATCGTCCTGGACGGCCTCGTGATCTCCGCGCCGTCGGTCAACGAGACGATCCCCAACGGTCAGGCGCAGATCTCCGGGTCGTTCACGCGGCAGAGCGCGGCGACGCTGGCCCAGCAGCTGAACTTCGGCTCGCTGCCCATGACGTTCGACGTCCAGAGCGAGGAGCAGATCTCCGCGACCCTGGGCTCCGACCAGCTCCAGAAGGGCATCCTCGCCGGCATCATCGGCCTGATCCTGGTCGTCATCTACTCGCTGTTCCAGTACCGCGCGCTCGGGTTCGTGACGGTCGGCTCGCTCGTCGTGGCCGCGATCTTCACCTACGGCCTGATCACGTTCCTGTCCTGGTTCCAGGGCTACCGCCTGTCGCTGCCCGGTGTCGCCGGTCTGATCGTCGCCATCGGTATCACGGCGGACTCGTTCATCGTGTACTTCGAGCGCATCCGCGACGAGCTGCGCGACGGCCGGACCCTCGGGTCGGCGGTCGAGCGCGGGTGGGACCGTGCCAAGCGCACGATCCTGGCGTCCGACGCGGTCAACTTCCTGGCCGCCATCGTGCTCTACGTGCTCGCCGTCGGCGGCGTGCGAGGCTTCGCCTTCACGCTCGGTCTGACGACGCTCGTCGACATCCTCGTGGTGTTCATGTTCACGCACCCGGTCATGGAGCTGCTGGCACGCACCAAGTTCTTTGCCGAGGGTCACCGCGCGTCGGGTCTCGACCCGCGCCGGCTGGGCGTCCCGGGCACGAGGTACGTCGGTCGCGGCCGCGTCGAGTCCGGCGCGCGGACCACCCCGGAGGCGGACGCCGCTGATGAGGCTGACGCGGACGCACCCGTGCAGCGGGTACCCGCCACGGTGGGGGGCACGGCGGGCACCTCGGGCATGACGATCGCCGAGCGGCGCGCGGCGCAGAAGGCGGCGGCCGCCGAGCAGGCACCCACGACGGATGACGACGAGGACGCCTCCGGGCGTCCCGACGGGAGTGAGCACTGATGGCCGGGTTCTCCCAGTGGGGCAACGACCTCTACACGGGCCGTCGCTCGTACGACATCGTCGGGCGACGCCGGATCTGGTTCACGATCTCGTTGACGCTCGTGGCTCTCTCCGCGATCCTGCTCTTCAAGCCGGGCCTCAACCCCGGCATCGAGTTCAAGGGCGGCTCGCAGTTCATCGTCTCGGGCATCGACACGAGCGACCAGCAGCTCGCCATCGACACCGTGAAGTCGATCGCACCGGAAGAGTCGCCCGAGGTCACCAAGCTCGGCAGCAACTCGCTGCGGATCCAGACCGCCGAGCTCACCAACGACGAGGTCGAGGACGTCAAGAACGCCCTCATCTCCGCGTACGACGTGACGGACGACCATGTCACGAGCTCGTTCATCGGCCCGTCGTGGGGCAAGGACATCACGCGCAAGGCCATCACGGGCATCGTCGTGTTCCTGATCTTCGTCACGGTCGTCATGACGATCTACTTCCGTAACTGGCGGATGGCGATCTCGGGTCTCGTGGCGCTGTTCCACGACCTGCTCATCACGGTCGGCGTCTACGCCGCGGTCGGCTGGGAGGTGACCCCGGCGACCGTGATCGGCTTCCTGACGATCCTCGGGTACTCGATCTACGACACGGTCGTCGTGTTCGACAAGGTGCGCGAGAACACCGCGGACACGCTCGACCAGAGCCGGTTCACCTACGCCGAGAAGGCCAATCTCGCGGTCAACCAGACCCTGGTGCGGTCGATCAACACCTCGGTCGTGGCGCTCCTGCCCGTCGCGGCGATTCTCTTCGTGGGCGCGGTGATCCTGGGAGCCGGCACGCTGCGTGACATCGCGCTCGCGCTGTTCGTCGGCATGCTGATCGGCACGTTCTCCTCGATCTTCCTGGCCACGCCCATGGAGGTCGCGCTGCGCGAGCGGGAGCCGGCGATCCGCGACCACACCCTCAAGGTGCTGGCCGCGCGTGCCGCCGGCTCGGCCGGTCAGGAGGGTGCGCTCGTGCCGAGCGTGCACTCGGCCGGTCAGCTGCGCCCGGGTGCGCACCAGGGCCAGGGCGCCCAGCCCAGGAAGCGCAAGCCGACGCGATGACGGTCCCCGACCTCGAGGCTGCCGGCCGGCGCGTCGACGAGCTGGTGCGACTGGTCCCGGACTTCCCGGAGCCCGGAGTCCTGTTCCGCGACATCACGCCGCTCCTGGCGGACGCGGACGCGTTCGCCCAGACGTGCGACGCGCTGGCGGCGCTCGTCGACGGGCCGGTGGACCTCGTGGCCGGCATGGAGGCCCGCGGCTTCCTGCTGGCGGCGCCGGTCGCGGTGCGGCTGGGGGCGGGCCTGATCCCGGTCCGCAAGGCGGGCAAGCTGCCGGGGCCGTCGGCGTCGGAGAGCTACTCGCTCGAGTACGGCGACGCGACCATCGAGCTCCACCCCTCGACCGTTCCCGCCGGATCCCGGGTCCTCGTCATCGACGACGTGCTCGCCACCGGCGGGACGGCCGCGGCCACGGTCCGGCTGCTCGAGCGGTGCGGTGCGCAGGTGGCGGCGGTCGCGTTCCTCGTCGAGATCGAGGCGCTGGGCGGTCGCGCGCAGCTCGTCGGGCACGACGTGCGGGCGCTCGTCCGCGTGCCCTGACCCGGACGGCGGGCGGCAGCGCGTCCCGGCGTGCGTAGACTCGTGCGATCGGTTCCCCCGCCGGTCATCGCGCGAGGGAGCCACCGAGCGTGAGGGGCAAGGCTTGACCGACGACGTCGACGCGACGCGGACCGGCTCCCAGGTAGCCGTGACGGACGGCACGAGCGCCCGCAGCGTGCGCGCGCGCCTGTCCCGGCTCGGCGGCCGCAGCGGGCCAGCCTTCCCGGCGCTCGAACCCGTGCTCCAGGCGGCCCGGACCAACCACCCCAAGGCCGACCTGGCCGTGGTGGAGCAGGCGTACGTCGTCGCCGAGAAGGCGCATCGCGGGCAGCTGCGCAAGAGTGGCGACCCGTACATCACGCACCCTGTCGCGGTCGCGACGATCCTGGCCGAGCTCGGCATGACGCCGTCGACGCTCGTCGCCGCGCTGCTGCACGACACCGTCGAGGACACCGACTACTCGCTCGACCAGCTCCGGCGCGAGTTCGGCCCCGAGGTCGCGATGCTCGTCGACGGCGTGACCAAGCTGGACAAGGTCACCTACGGCGACGCGGCGCAGGCCGAGACCGTCCGCAAGATGGTCGTCGCGATGTCGCGCGACATCCGCGTCCTCGTCATCAAGCTCGCCGACCGCCTGCACAACGCGCGGACGTGGAAGTTCGTCGCGGCCTCGTCGGCCGAGAAGAAGGCCCGCGAGACCCTCGAGATCTATGCCCCGCTGGCCCACCGCCTGGGCATGAACACGATCAAGTGGGAGCTCGAGGACCTCTCGTTCGCCACGCTCTACCCCAAGGTGTACGACGAGATCGTGCACCTGGTCGCCGAGCGTGCGCCGGCCCGCGAGGAGTATCTCGCGGTGGTGCGCGAGCAGGTGGGCGCGGACCTGCGCGGCGCCAAGATCAAGGCAACCGTCACGGGCAGGCCCAAGCACTACTACTCGATCTACCAGAAGATGATCGTCCGCGGCCGCGATTTCGCGGACATCTACGACCTGGTGGGCGTGCGCGTCCTGGTGGACTCCGTCCGAGACTGCTATGCGGCGCTCGGGTCGCTGCACGCGCGATGGAACCCGGTGCCCGGCCGGTTCAAGGACTACATCGCGATGCCGAAGTTCAACCTCTACCAGTCGCTGCACACCACGGTGATCGGGCCCGGCGGCAAGCCGGTCGAGATCCAGATCCGCACGCACGACATGCACCGTCGCGCCGAGTACGGCGTCGCGGCGCACTGGAAGTACAAGGAGACCGCCAAGAGCCAGGGCTCCACGGCGACCACCGACACCGCCGGCAACGACATGGCGTGGCTGCGCCAGCTGGTCGACTGGCAGAAGGAGACCGCCGACCCCACCGAGTTCCTGGACTCGTTGCGGTTCGAGATCGCCGGATCCGAGGTGTACGTCTTCACGCCCAAGGGCGACGTGATGGCGCTGCCGCAGGGTTCGACGCCGGTCGACTTCGCCTACGCGGTCCACACCGAGGTGGGTCACCGCACGATGGGTGCACGCGTCAACGGGCGCCTGGTGCCTCTGGACTCGACGCTCGAGAACGGCGACGTCGTCGACGTGTTCACGTCGAAGTCCGAGACCGCCGGGCCCTCGCGTGACTGGCTGGGCTTCGTCAAGAGCCCGCGCGCCCGCAACAAGATCCGCCAGTGGTTCTCCAAGGAGCGCCGCGAGGAGGCGATCGAGCACGGCAAGGACGCGATCGCCAAGGCGATGCGCAAGCAGAACCTGCCGATCCAACGGCTCATGTCCCACGAGTCGCTCGTCGCGCTCGCCAACGACATGCGCTACGCCGACATCTCGGCGCTGTACGCGGCGGTCGGCGAGGGGCAGGTGTCCGCGTCGACCGTGGTCCAGCGCCTCGTGCACTCGATGGGTGGCGAGGAGGCCAGCGAGGAGGACCTCGCCGAGGCCACACGTCCGGGCCCGTCGGGTCGCCGGGTCCGCACGGGCGACCCCGGTGTGGTCGTCAAGGGCGTCGACGACGTCTGGGTCAAGCTCGCCAAGTGCTGCACCCCGGTGCCGGGCGACGAGATCATGGGCTTCGTGACGCGCGGCGCCGGCGTCAGCGTCCACCGCACCGACTGCATCAACGTCGAGCAGCTGAGGGCGCAGCCCGAGCGGATCGTCGACGTGTCGTGGTCGCAGTCGTCGTCGGCCCTGTTCCTGGTCCAGATCCAGGTCGAGGCGCTCGACCGCTCGCGGCTGCTGTCGGATGTCACGCGCGTGCTGTCGGACAGCCACGTCAACATCCTCTCGGCGTCCGTGTCGACGTCGCGCGACCGGGTGGCGCTGTCGCGGTTCGTCTTCGAGATGGCCGAACCGTCGCACCTGGCGTCGGTGCTGGCGGCTGTGCGCAAGGTCGAGGGCGTGTTCGACGTCTACCGGATCACCGGGGCCAAGGGCGCCGAGGAGCCGTCGATCCGGGTCTGACGTCTGGGTCGGGCCCGGTCGTGATCGCTCAGCGCCTGACGAGGGCGAGCGTGCGCCGGGCTGAGCGGACGTGCCGCTCGCCGGTCATGGCCCTCAGGTCGCGTGCGGCCAGTTCGGGGTCGAATCCGAACGTGAGCAGGTCGGCGACGAGCGGAACGGCCGCGTCCGTGGGCAACCACCGCGCCAGGTCCACGCCCGTGCGCTGCACGGTCGTCACTCGCAGCCCGGCCACCCACGAGAGGTCCGCGTCGGGCAGGTCGGCCTCCGCGCACACACGGTGCGGGTTCGGGGCGACCGGTCGGGTGCGCCGGTGAACCAGCACCTCGACTCGATCTGGACGGTGCCGACCCGTGTGCACCCACAGCGCCGTCGAACGGCCGATCACGGCACGGTCGGGGACGAGATCGGCGATCGCTCGGACGCGCACCTCGGGCGTCAGCCGCAGCCCTGCCGGCGCCGCGACGTCTCCCCACACGACGCGCAGGGCGCCGTCGCGGAGCTGACCGTGCCACGCGCTGGCGGGCACCCCGTCGCGACGTACGACAGCGGGGACGGCGGGCGGTGGTGGGCGGAAGCGGGCCAGTGCGGACGGCATGTCCGCCAGCATGCCCGCGACGGAGCGACGGCGTGGGTGGCCCTGTGGAGAACCGGGCGCTGCTCGGGACGAGGCAGGCCGGAGCCGACGCAGCCGGCGAGACCTCGAGGGGTCTCGCCGGCTGCGATCGTCGCTGCGCGGTCCGTCAGCGGGCGTCGTCCGCCGCGCGCTGGACCTGCTCGAGCCAGGCCCGGCGTGCGTCGAGCGCGGCCTGCGCATCCGCGATCTTGCGGTCGTCCTTCTTGGCCTTGGCGGCCTCGAGGTCGGCCTCGAGGCCGGCGATCGCCGCCTCCAGCTGCGCCGCCGCGCCCTCGGCGCGCGCACGCGTCTCCGGGTTGGTGCGCGTCCACTGCGCCTGCTCTGAGTCGCGGATCGCGGTCTCGACCGCCCGCAGCCGTCCCTCGACGCGCTGGATGTCACCTCGCGGGACCTTGCCGGCGGCCTCCCAGCGGTCCTGGATGGAGCGGATCGCCTGCTTGGCGGCGCCCAGGTTCTTGACCGGGACCAGCGCCTCGGCCTCGACGAGCAGCGCCTCCTTGACCTCCAGGTTGCCGCGGTACTCCTCGTCCGTGGCGGCGTTCTGGGCGTCGCGGGCCGCGAAGAAGGCGTCCTGCGCAGCGCGGAACCGGGCCCACAGCGCGTCGTCGTCCGATCGGCTGGCGCGGCCGGCCTGCTTCCACTCGGCCATCAGGTCGCGGAACGCGCCAGCGGTGGCGCCCCAGTCGGTGCTCGTCTGCAGCGCCTCGGCGCGGACCACGAGCTTCTCCTTGGTGGCCTTGGCCGACGAGTTGCGCTGCTCGAGCTCGGCGAAGAAGTGCCGACGTTCACGGTCGAACGTGGTGCGCGCGTGGCTGAACCGCTTCCACAGCGACTCCTCCGTGGGACGGTCGAGACGCGGGCCGTTGCGCTGAGCGTCCTTCCACTCGTCGAGCAGCGTCCGCAGCTGCTCGCCGGCGGGCCGCCACTGGATGCGGCTCGGGTCCGTCTCCGCGATCTTCTCCGCCTGCTCGACGATCGCCGTGCGGGCCTCGACGGCGGCCGCACGCGCCGCGACGCGCTCGGCCTCGGCGGCCACCCGGCGTTCCGCGGCCACCGACCGCAGGGCGTCGAGCCGCGCGCGCAACCCGTCGAGGTCTCCGACGGCGGCCGGCTCCTCGAGCTCCGTGGTCAGCCGCGACAGCGTCTGGTCGATCTCCTTGACCGAGAGGTCGGCGGCCTGCAGGCGGGCCTCGAAGAGCGTCACCTTGGCCTGCAGGTCCAGGAACCGGCGCACGTACAGGCCCAGGGCCTCCTCGTGGCTGGCACCAGGGAACTGCCCGACCACGCGCTCGCCGGCGGCCTCGCGCACCGAGACGGTGCCTTCGTCGTCGACGCTGCCGAACGTCGCGGCCAGGGCTGCCTCGGCCGCGTCCGCGGGCGGGGGGACGGGGCCCGACGCCGCGACCACGGGGATCGCGCTCGTCGGTGGGTGCGGCAGCGGGGCCGTGGGACGAGGGCGGGGGACCGGTCGGGGTGTGGGAGCCGGTGTGGGAGCGGGCGCGGCAGCAGCCGGGGCCTCGTCGGCGGGAGCGTCCTCGGCGGGAGCATCCTCGGCAGGCACGACCTCGTCGGCGACCGGCTCGGCCGCAGCATCGCCGGCGACCGGCTCGGCCGCAGCATCGCCGGCGACCGGCTCGGCCGCAGCGTCGTCGGCAGCAGCGTCGTCGGTTGCCGGCGCATCGGCCCCAGCCTCGTCGGGCGTCGACTCCACGGGCGACGGAGCGTCCGCCGCGACGTCGTCGGCCGCGGGCTCGTCGGCGGTCGTCGCGCTCGCCGCGGGTTCGGCCGCGGGCTCCTGCGTGACCTCGTCGGTCTGGGTCGGCTGGTCCGGGGTCTGTGTCACTTGACCTTCACTCCCTCGATGGTGACGTCGTGCACCGGGGTCTCGGTCCCCGAGGTGGTGCCCGCGTCGGCGATGGCCTTCAGCACGTCCTCGCCGGACGTGATCTGGCCGAACACGGTGTATCCGCCCGCCGAGTCCGACGGGATGGTGCTGTCCTTGTACACAAGGAAGAACTGGCTGCCCATGGAGCTGGCGTCGCCGCCGACGCGCGCCATGGCGATGGTGCCGGCCGGGTAGACGTTGTCCGCGGGGGCGTTCTCGATCGGGCCCCAGCTGTAGCCCGGACCGTCGGTGCCCGTCCCGTCCGGCGACCCGCACTGCAGGACGTAGATGCCCGTGGTCGTCAGGCGGTGGCAGTTCGTGCCGTCGAAGAAGCCGTCCTGCGCGAGGGTCACGAAGTTCGCGACGGCCTGCGGTGCCTTGGCGCCGTCGAGCGAGATGCCGATGTCGCCCTGCTTCAGGGAGATGTCGCCGGTCCAGGTCCGGTCCTCGGCGAGCGCCTTGTCGGGGACGGCGGCGGCGTTCGTCGCAGCGGCCGACGGCGTCGGGGCAGCGGGAGCGGTGGTCGCCGGGTCCGACGCGAAAGCGGTGGCAGGCGTGTCGTCGCCGGTCGCCTGGACCGCGGCGACGATGCCGATCCCGAGGACGAGGACGCCGACCACCGAACCCGCGACGATCCGCTGGCGACGGCGCGCGGCGTCGTGCTGGGCCTGGCGCTGCTGCCACTTCTCGTACCGACGCTGCTGGTACTCGCGCTCGCGCTTGCTGGCCACGCACTGCTCCTAGGTCGGACGTCGTCGGGTGTGCGGCAGGTCGGCCGACCTGCTGCACTGCACGGGGAACCTCGGACAGTCTAGGCAAGCCTGGCCAGGTGCTGCGTCCCACGACCGCGCGGCAGGCACAGAGTCGTGCAACGTTCGCCGGCCGGCGCCCGGTAGCGTCGAGGGATGGAGGTCTTCTCGGTCGTCTCGGACGTGTTCGGCGCGCGCTGCACGGTGGTGGTCGGCGACGACGGCAGCTGCCTGGTGGTCGACGCCGGCGCGGGTGTCGCGGAGGCCGTCGTCGGCTACGTCCGAGAGCACGCACTGACGCCCACCGCCGTGCTCCTGACCCACGGCCACGTCGACCACACGTGGGATGCCGCGCGCCTCGCGGAGGACCTCGGTGTGCCCGTCCGGATGCATGCGGCGGACGTCTACCGCCTGGCCGACCCGTTCGGCACGCTCGGGATCCTGGGCACCTCGCCGGGCCCCTCCCACGACCCGAGCGGCCCGCTGGCGCAGGCCCTGCTCGCGTCCGGGGTCGACACCGCGTCGTACCGGGCGCCGAGCGACGTCGTGCCGTTCGGTACGCCGCAGGGCGGGCGCGACGACGACGTGGTGCTCCAGCTGGGCGCCGTCCGCGTCGTCGCGCGCCACGCGCCGGGTCACACGCAGGGGTCGACGCTCTACCTGATGGAGATCGACGGCGAGGCCGTGGCGTTCACCGGGGACGTGCTGTTCGCGGGCAGCGTCGGCCGCACGGACCTGCCGGGCGGCGACGCGGCGACGATGGCGGACACGCTGACGCAGGTCGTCGCGCGGCTCGACCCGCAGACCGTCGTGGTCCCGGGGCACGGCCCGACGACGGACGTCGCCACCGAGCTGTCGCGCAACCCGTATCTGTGACGGACGGCGGGCGTCCTTCTCGGCCGCGTCTGCGAGGATCAGGACATGGCCAGACCGACCCCCTTGTCCGGATTCCCCGAGTGGCTGCCCGAGGGGCGCATCGTCGAGCAGCACGTCCTCGACACGCTGCGCCGCACGTTCGAGCTCCACGGCTTCGCCGGCATCGAGACGCGCGCCGTCGAGCCCCTGGACCAGCTGCTGCGCAAGGGTGAGACCTCCAAGGAGGTCTACGTCCTGCGCCGGCTCCAGGAGGACCCGGACGCGCCGCCCGAGCGCGGCGGCCAGCTGGGGCTGCACTTCGACCTGACGGTGCCGTTCGCGCGGTACGTGCTGGAGAACGCGGGCCACCTCGCTTTCCCGTTCCGCCGCTACCAGATCCAGAAGGTGTGGCGGGGCGAGCGGCCGCAGGACGGCCGGTTCCGTGAGTTCGTGCAGGCGGACATCGACGTCGTCGGGGCCGGCTCGCTGCCGTACCACGTGGAGGTCGAGCTCCCGCTCGTCATCGCGGCGGCGTTCGCCGCCCTCGAGCCGATCGGCCTGCCGCCCGTGCGGATCCTGGTCAACAACCGCAAGGTCGCCGAAGGCTTCTACCGCGGGCTCGGCCTCGAGGACGTCGAGGGCGTGCTGCGGTCGATCGACAAGCTGGACAAGGTCGGCGCCGAGAAGGTCGCGGCGCTGCTGGTGGCCGAGGCGGGAGCTGACGAGGCACAGGCGGCCGCCTGCCTCGAGCTGGCGGCGATCAACGGTGCGGACTCGACCGTCGTCGACCGCGTCCGTGCGCTGGCGGAGGCCAAGGGCGTCCGCCACGACCTGCTGGACGAGGGGCTGACGGAGCTGGCGGCGCTCATCGAGGCTGCGGCCGAGCGCGCGCCGGGCGTCGTCGTCGCGGACCTGAAGATCGCCCGCGGGCTCGACTACTACACGGGCTCGGTCTACGAGACCGTGCTGGTGGGGCACGAGCAGCTCGGTTCCATCTGCTCGGGCGGCCGCTACGACACGCTCGCGTCCGACGGCGCGAACAGCTATCCGGGAGTGGGACTGTCGATCGGCGTCTCCCGGCTCGTGTCGCGGTTGCTGGGGGCCCACCTGGTGCGCGCGACGCGCTCGGTCCCGAGCGCGGTGCTCGTCGCGGTGTCGAACGAGGACGAGCGCGGACGCTCCGACCAGATCGCCGCGGCGCTGCGCGCACGCGGGATCCCCGTCGAGGTCGCGCCGGCCGCGGCGAAGTTCGGGAAGCAGATCCGGCACGCCGACCGCCGAGGGATCCCGTTCGTGTGGTTCCCGGGTGGTGTGGACCACACCGGCGCTGTCGTCGGGGACCAGGTCAAGGACATCCGCTCGGGTGAGCAGCTCGACGCGGACGTGCAGGTGTGGGCGCCGTCGGACGACGACCGGTGGCCGCGGGTCGTCGCCGCGGACGTGTGAGCGTCGCTTACGACGATCGGGTGATTGGTGCCCCGGGATACGGACAGCGCAGGCGTGCCCGATTGGTGCTGTTTATAGTGCAACCGGTCGCAGTGGTTGTGACCGGCCAGAGACGGGGGACGAATGTCGACGAACACCGGTGCGACGACGCAGGACGGTGTCGCTGACCGCCGTCGGGCACGGGATGCGCGCGGTCTGCAGTCCGCGAAGGGCGCCGCGATCACCGACGACCGCCTGCCCAAGGCGCCTCGTGAGCGTCGCCCGTTGCTGGCGGTGCTGGCCGTCCTGCTGATCGTCGGCGGCGCTGCCATCGCCGGCCTCCTGGCTCTTCGCCAGGACTCGCGCGTCGCGGTGCTCCAGCTCGCGCACGACGTACCCGCCGGCGTCGCCATCACCGCCGACGACCTGGTCACGACGCAGGTGGCCGCCGAGGGGACTCAGCTCATCGGCGCCGGTTCCAAGGATCAGGTGGTCGGACAGTTCGCCCGCGTGTCACTCGTGGCCGGGCAGCTCCTCGACACGACCATGCTCTCGGAGGCCACCCCCCTCCCCGAGGGCTCGGTGGCCGTCGGCGCCTCGCTCGCGGACGGACGGATGCCCGCGTCCGGCCTGCAGCCGGGTGACATCGTCCAGCTCGTGCAGGTCGGGGACGGCCAGGGGCAGGTCCTGGTGCCCGATGCCCGGGTGAGCTCGGTCCGAGACGGGGGCTCCGACTCGTCGGGCGGTACGGTCGCGACGTTCTTCGTGGACACGGAGGTCGGGCCCAGGGTCGCGGCGGTGGCCGCGGACGGGTCGTTGGCCGTGACACTCGTCAAGCGCGGTGCGCCCGTCGGTGAGGACAGCTGACGTGCTGGTCACACTCGCTTCCGCCAAGGGCTCGCCGGGCGTCACCACGACAGCGCGGGTGCTGGCCTCGGTGTGGCCCCAGGACGTGGTCCTGGTCGACGCCGACCCAGCTGGGGGCGACCTCTCGCTGTGGTCGCCCGCTCCCGACGGCTCACCGCTCGACCCGGACACCGGACTGCTCACGCTCGCCGTCGAGGCACGTCGGGGTACGGTCACGCTCGAGCCTCACCTGCAGCGGGCCGACGGTGGGCTCGACGTCGTGTGCGGCGTCCAGCACCCCGGCCAGGTGGCAGGCATGGGACCGGTCTGGCCGGCTATCGGCAGCGTGCTGCGAGGGTACGCGGGGACGGTCGTCGCCGACGCGGGGAGGCTGACCCCGGACAGCCCGGCCCTGCCTCTGGTGCTGGAGTCGGACGCGCTCGTGTTCGTCGTCCGACCCACCATCGAGGGCTACGCCCACCTGCGCGAGCGCCTGCGCTGGCTGGCCACGTTCGACTCCGGGATGCGGCCCATGCCCGCGCTAGGCGTCGTGGCCGTGACCGACGCGCGCGAGGCCGGTGCGATCCGCGACCTCGAGCTCCTGCTCGGGCACGCGGGCCTGCGGGTCCCTGTGCTGGGTGCGGTAGGGGTCGACCAGAAGGCGGCCGACGTGGTCGCAGCCCGCGTCGCACGCGGGATCGACAGGTCCCTCCTCGTCCGCTCGGCCCGTCACCTGGTCGAGCCCGTCGCGCAGCTGGCGCAGTCGCGGGCCTACGCGCGCGCCGGCGTGCGGGGGGAGTGAGCACATGAGCCTCGACCAGGTTCTCGTCCGTCGCCTGCGCGAGGAGGTCGCGGACGTCCTCGCCCGACAACGGCGCGACGACGCGGCTGCCGGCCTCCCGCCCATGTCGAGCGAGGACGAGCGGCAGTTCGCCCGCGCGGTCATCGCGCGGGTGCTCGACGCGCACGCCCGCGGGGAGATGGCCTCCGGGCGGACACCGCCGACGCCGCAGGACGAGGAGGAGATCTCCGCCGGCATCCATGCGGCGCTGTACGGGGTGGGTCGGCTGCAGCCGCTCCTCGATGACCCGGACGTCGAGAACGTCGACATCAACGGCTTCGACAACGTCTTCGTGCAGTACGGCGACGGTCGTGAGGAACGCTGGGGCCCCGTCGCGGAGTCCGACGACGAGCTCGTCGAGCTGGTGCAGATCCTCGGTGCGTACTCGGGTCTGACGAGCCGACCGTTCGACTCTGCCAACCCGCAGCTCGATCTGCGCCTGCCCGACGGCAGCCGGCTCTCCGCCGTGATGGACGTGTGCTCCCGTCCGTCGATCTCGATCCGTCGCGCGCGTCTGTCCCGTGTACACCTCGACGATCTGGTGCGGTTCGGCTCGGTCACCCCCGATGTCGCGGCGTTTCTCTCCGCCGCGGTCGCCGCCCGCAAGAACATCATGATCGCCGGCGCCACCAACGCGGGGAAGACGACCCTGCTGCGGGCCCTCGCCAACGAGATCGCGCCAGGGGAGCGGCTCATCACGGTGGAACGAGCCCTCGAGCTCGGGCTCGGCGAGTTCCCCGACCTACACCCCAACGTGGTCTCCTTCGAGGAGCGCCTGCCCAACTCGGAGGGCAACGGCGCGATCCAGATGGCCGAGCTCGTCCGCCGGTCGTTGCGCATGAACCCAAGCCGGGTCATCGTCGGTGAGGTGCTCGGTGACGAGATCGTGACGATGCTCAACGCGATGAGCCAGGGCAACGACGGCTCCCTGTCGACGATCCACGCGAACAGCTCGATCGAGGTCTTCAACCGCATCTCGACCTACGCCATCCAGTCGGTCGAACGACTGCCCGTCGAGGCGACCATGATGCTCATCGCGGGCGCGATCGACTTCGTCGTGTTCGTGCAGAAGCAGAACGACTACCTTTCAGGTGGTCGCCTTCGGCGGTACGTCGCGAGCATCCGCGAGGTCAACGGCGTGGACGGGCGGGTGCTGTCCAGCGAGGTCTTCGCCGCGGGCCCGGACGGGGTCGCCGTCGCGTCGGCACCCATCGCGTGTCTCGACGAGCTCGTCGCCGTCGGGTACCAGCCGTCCTACGCACTCGGGACGATGCGGTGATCCCCGCGTCGACACTCGCGATCATCGCGGCCGGTGGCGTGGTCGGTGGTGGCGTCATGCTGCTGGTGCTTGCGATCACCGGCACGGAGCCGCGGACGGCAACGGTGCGCAGCGGCGGTCCCAGCAGCCTGCTGAGGGCTCGTCGGCGGCTCGTGATCGCTGCGGTCGTCTTCGTGGTCACCCTCGTCGTGACGCAGTGGCCCGTCGCCGCCGTCGGTGCCGCCGTGTTCGCCCTGGCCGCGCCGGCGCTCCTGGGTGGGGCCAAGGCTGAGCGCGAGCAGACTGCCCGCCTCGAAGGGCTCGCCGCCTGGACCGAGTCGTTGCGTGACACCATTGCTGGTGCCGTCGGCCTCGAGCAGGCGATCCCAGCGACCGTCTATGCCGCGTCACCCGCCATCCAGCCGCAGCTCCGGCTCATGGTCGACCGCCTGCGCGTCCGGGTGCCGCTGCCAGTCGCACTCCGTGGCCTGGCCGATGACCTCGACGACCCGAGCGCCGACCTCGTCGTCGCAGCCCTGATCCTGAACGCGAAGCTGCGCGGTCCTGGGCTCCGACAGGTGCTCACGTCGCTGTCCGAGGCGGCGCGTGCCGAGCTGGAGATGCGCCAGCGCGTCACGGCCGGGCGCAGCTCGACTCGACGGTCCGCGCAGATCGTCACGGTCTTCTCGCTCGCAGCGATGGCGCTGCTGACCTTGGCGAACCCACAGTACGTGGAGCCGTACGACTCGCTGCAAGGTCAGCTCGTGCTGATCCTGATCGCCACGCTCTTCGCCGCTGGCTTCTGGTGGATGAAGCGCCTGTCGGGCGTCGACATGCCGGCGCGCTTCCTCGTGCAGGAGGAGGAGCGATGATCGTGGTCCTCATCGCCGGGGCGGCCGCGGGTGCCGGGGTGCTTCTCTTCATCCTGGTCGTCGCGCCGCCGCGGACGCAGCCGGGTAGCGCGCTCGCGAGGTTGGACGTGCGACGCACCGAGCTCAGGGCGCGTGCGCAGACCATCGCCGCCGACCCGAACCGGGCGCCCGAGGCTGCGTGGGTCCGCACGCTGGGACGTTCCGCGTCCGACGTGCTGGCGCGGGCCGGCGTCGAGCTGGGACAGCTCCGGTCGGACCTCGCGGTCGTCGGTCGCACGCTCGAGTCCCACCTCGCTACGTCCGTGGTCGGTGCGGTCGTCGGGTTCTTCGTCCCCGTGGTCGTCGCGACGCTCGCCGTTCTCGCGGGGGCGCCTGTCTCGATCGCGGCTCCGCTCGGGCTGAGCTTGCTGGCGGCCGTCGTCGGTGCGGGCCTGCCGAGCATCGTCGTGCGCGGACAGGCGCGGACTCGACGCAGGGACTTCCGACACGTGGTCGGATCGTTCCTCGACCTCGTGGCGATGAGTCTCGCCGGGGGGCGCGGCGTTCCGGAGGCCCTGCAGAGCGCGTCCGAGCTGAGCGACAGCTGGGGCATGGTCCGGATCCGTAACGCGCTGGGATCGGCCCGGCTCCACGGGCGCACGCCGTGGTCGGCTCTGGGGATGCTGGGCGAGGAGCTGCGCATCGACGAGCTCAGAGACCTCGCCGCCGCGCTCGCGCTCGTAGCAGAGGACGGGGCGAAGGTCCGCGACTCACTCTCGGCCCGCGCCGGCTCGCTGCGGCGACGGGAGCTCGCCGAGTCCGAGGGCAAGGCCGGTGAGAGCTCGCAGGCGATGCTCGTCGCTCAGCTCCTCCTTTGCCTCGGGTTCTTGATCTTTCTGCTCTACCCGGCCGTCGAGGCCGTCTTCACGGGCGTGTAGCCCGTTCGCGCGACACAATCTGACCAGACCGATCGGTCACCACGACGAAAGGAACACCATGTTCAGCCTCTCGCCTCTGACCCCCCAAGGCTTCCTCCTCATGGAGCTTCGGCGCCGGGTCGCACGCGCTCGGAGCACCGACGACCTGGGCGCCTCAGCGATCGAGTGGGTGATCATCACAGGGATCCTGGTCGCGATGGCGGCTGCGGTCGGCCTGATCATCTACAACATCGTCAAGGACAAGGCCGGCGAGCTGAAGGCGCCCGCCGCGCCGGACGGTATCAAGGGCGGCGCCTGACGATGTCTGGTGCGCGTCGGCGTCTCACGCGCGCGGTGCGCGACCGTGAGCGCGGCGCGTCCTCGGTCGAGCTCGTGCTCTATGCACCGTTGCTCATGCTCATCACCTTCCTGCTCGTCCAGTTCGCGCTGAGCTGGTACGGGACCTCGGTCGCGAGCGCTGCCGCCCGTGAGGCCGCTCGGGTGGCGCGCGTCGGAGGCGGTACACCGGCATCCCTCGAAGCCGCGGAGAAGAAGGGGCGTGCCTACGCAGCGGCTGTCGGCGGTGAGCAGGGCCTTACCGACGTCTCGGTGTCGGTCATCGCCGTACCGGGTGATCGCGTACGGGCCACTGTCAGCGGGCACGCGATGGAGGTTCTCGGCGGCCTGGCGCCGCGAGTGTCGTCGACGGTCGAGGGGCCGGTCGAGAAGTTCAGGGGGGACCAGTGAGGTGGCGCAAGCCGGTGGGTGAGCGTGGCTCGATGGCGATCGAGATCGTTATCCTCGTGCCCGCGCTCCTGCTGCTCCTGTCCCTCATCGTGGCGATGGGCCGATTCGTCACCACGCAGGGGGACGTCCGGGCCGCCGCGCGCGAGTCGGTCCGTGCCGCGACGCTGGCCAGGGACGAGACTTCGGCCCGCGCGGCGGCGCGGGCAGCCGCGACGGCATCCCTGCCCTCTGATGCGCACTGCGAGCCAGCAGAGCTGAGCGGTCCGTTCACCCGGGGTTCGACCCTCACCGTGACGCTGCGCTGCCAGGTTTCGTGGGCGGATCTCTCGGAGATCGGGCTCACGGGCCACACGACCGTGACGATCGAGAGCTCCGCGCCCCTCGACGAGTACCGACGTGTCGGTGCCGCGTGATGCGCCGGTTAGCGGTCATCCGCGAGCAGAACGACCGCGGGACGATCTCCGTCTTCGTGATCGGCCTTGCGGTCGCGCTCCTCATTCTCGCGGGACTCGTCGTTGACGGCGGCCGGGCGATCAACGCGCGCGCAGCCGCCAACGACGACGCGGAGCAGGCGGCGCGGGCAGGAGCCAACCAGATCGACGACGCGGTCCTGCGATCGTCCGGGAGGGTGGTCATCAACCAGGACGCGGCCCGCACAGCTGCGCGGAGGTTCCTCACGGTGAAGGGCTACCCGGCCGGCGACATCCAGGTGTCGTTCCCCGCCGAGGGCGTGCGCGTCCAGGTCGGTGGCGACGTCGACACCACGCTCCTGTCGCTGATCAGCATCAACACCTTCCACGTGACCGGGTCGGCGACCGCGCGTGCGGCTGTCGGCATCGTCAACGAGATCGGAGGTGCGCCGTGAGCGCCCCCACCCGTCCCCCCGCCTCCGAGCCGCACCTCCCCGAGCGTGGGCCGCAGCGCTTCCAGCAGGCCGCCGGTGACATCGAGTCGACGCGGTCGCGCTGGAGCGGTCTCGGCGCGGCGATCGTGCTGCTGCTGCTCGTCGTCGGCGTCCCCGTCGCCCTCCTGCTGCTCGATGCCGCCCCGAAGCTGCCCACCGGGCTGCCGACGCGCGAGCAGCTGACGGGCTCCATCGGCGCCGAGCAGATCGTCGCGGTGCTGGTGTGGATCGTGTGGCTGGCGTGGCTCCAGTTCACCATCTGCGTGCTCGTCGAGCTCCGGTCCGCGGTCCGCGGCATCGGGATGCCCGCCCGGGTCCCTCTCGCCGGGCCCAGCCAGCGTGCGGCCCGCACGCTCGTCGCAGCCGTCCTGCTCCTCGTCACCGCGGCGGGCCAGGCCAACGCGGTCACCCACGCGACGATCGACACGGCCACGTCCTCGCACGTCGCGGCCGTCGCCTCGGCGACACCCGGTCCCGCGGTGGCCGACGAGGCCGCACCCGCCGCCCAGGCCGAGCACCGCGCCGAGAGCGAGGGCACGAAGACCTACCACCTCGGCGACATCGTGCTCGACGAGGACGAGGGCAAGGAGCTCGTCGGCAAGCGGGTCGCCGTCGTGAACCCGCCCGAGGGGCGCTACCACGACAACCTCTGGGACATCGCGGAGCGGCACCTGGGGGAGGGGCGGCGCTACCACGACATCTACGAGCTCAACAAGGGCCGTGACCAGCCCGACGGCCAGGAGCTGACCCTGGCCCGGCTCATCCAGCCGGGGTGGCTGCTGGTGATGCCCGAGGACGCCACTGACGTCGAGCGCGTGACGGTCACGGTCGAGGCGCCGGCGGAGACGCCTGTGCAGGCACCGGCCGACGCCCCGTCCGCGCCTGTGGACCAGGCCGTGGACCACGCCGGAGCCGCGGCCTCCGACCAGGCCCCGGCGGCGACCCAGGAGTCGACCACGAACGACGTGCAGAGCCTGGCGGGTGCGGGTCTGCTCGCGGCCGGGCTGCTCGCCGCGCTCGTCGCGATGCGACGCCGTCGGCGCACGCCCACGCCCGGCGACGAGGCCGTCGAGATGGAGGTCGCGCTGCGCGTCGGGGCCGATCCCGAACGTGCGCGGCGGCTCGACAACGGCCTGCGCCAGCTCGCGGCCGGCTGCCAGGCCGACGGGCGCGACCTGCCTGCGGTCTACGCAGCGCAGATCGACGACACCGCGCTGACCGTCTTCCTGGCGCCCGTCGACGCGAACCCTCCGGCGCCCTGGACGGCAGCCGAAGGCGGCCGGCAGTGGCGACTGGAGGCCGACGCACCGACGACACCGGCGCGGGGTGTCGCAGCACCGTTCCCGGGCCTCGTCTCGCTCGGTCGCAGCCCGCAGGACGCCGACGTGCTCGTCGACCTCGAGGCCGCGCAGGGGCCCATCAGCATCGTCGGGGACGAGACCGCAGCGCACGAGCTGGCCACCGCGATCGCGGCGGAGCTCGCGACCAACCTGTGGTCCGACGGGCTGCGCGTGACCGGCGTGGACCTGCCGGGTGCCCTGAGCGACGTGGGCGGCGACCGCTACCGGGAGGCGTCCGACCTCGCACTCGTGCTGCCCGACCTGGCCGCGCGTCAGGAGGACGTGCTCGGGTCGAGCGTCCTCGCGGGGCGCCTTCGTTCGGGCGGCAGCGCGCTGCCCGAGTACGTGGTGGCTGGGCGGGCACCGGCACCGCAGGACGGCGCCCGCCTGGGCGAGATCTCCGGTAGCGGCGGGCGCGCGGCCTGGGGTGCGGTCGTCGTCGGTGACGTGCCGGGGGCGCGGTGGCGCATCGAGGTGGACACCGAGGGGTCCGCGGCGATCGATGCGCTGGGCATCCGCGTGACGGCCAACCGGCTGTCGGAGGCGCGGATCGCGGCGCTCGGTGAGCTGCTGGCACCCGCGCCGGACGAGCACGAGCCGACCGGTGGCGGGGTCGACGTTGAGGGCCACCTCGACCGTCCCGACCTGCCTCCGAGCAACCGTGCGCTCGGCACGGCCGACCTGTGGGCGGCGCCGGTCCGGGTGCTCGTTCTCGGCACGCCGCGCGTCGAGGCCGAGGGGCCGATCGAGGACGACCGGCGCGACCTGTGCACCGAGCTCGTCGTGCACCTGGCGCTGCATCCGGAGGGCGTCCACCCGACGGTCCTCGGTGCCGCCGTCTGGCCGCGAGGGGTCACGACGGCCGTCGTCAACGCGACCGTCGCACGAGCCCGCGAGTGGCTCGGCAAGGATGCGCACGGCGCGCCGCACCTGCGGCACACCATGGACGGCAACCTGGTCCTGGGGGCACGCGCGGTCCTCGACTGGGACGTGGTGCAGTCCCTGCTGAACGCGTCGCGGACGGCGTCGTCGCAGGCCGACGAGGCGGCGGCGCTGCGCGAGGCGCTCGCTCTCGTGCGCGGGGAGACGCTCGCGGAGGTCCCCACAGGGCGGTACTCGTGGCTGGCCCGTGCCCGCCTCGAGCGCGATGCTCGCACGGTGCTCGTCGACGCCGCGCACCGGTTGGCCGTGCTCATGCTCGACGACGACGACCCGGGGGCCGCGCGCGCTGCGGTCTCGGCGGGGCTCGAGGTCGCACCGACCGACGAGCTGCTGTGGCGGGACCTGCTGCGGGCAGTGTGGCTCGAGTCGGGTGCGGACGGCGTGCGGGCCGCTGCCGACGAGATGCACCGCGAGCTGCGAGACGCGGGTGTGCGGGAGATCTCGGCCCCCACGGCGGCGCTGCTCGAGGAGCTTGCACCGTCGGGCGGGGCGGACCGAGCAGCAGGAAGTTGAACAATCGTCCGGTTCGACGGGCATGTCCGATCCTCGGGCGATCGCCTGCCGGACCGGGAGATGGACGGTAACGTCCACGACGAGCGGCGGCGTCAGCAGGGCGTCGCCACGATCAAAGGAGAACTCCGTGGCGGTCGGTGCAGAGCTCAGTACCCTTCAGTCCCTCCACAAGACGTTCGTCGCGAAGGCCCAGGAGGCCCACGACATCAAGACGAAGGTCGACACGGCCCTGCACAGCGCTGTGTGGACGGGTAAGTACTCCGAGGACTTCCGGACGGCGTGGACGGACTACCGCGCCAACCTCGACAAGCTGCAGGAGGCGCTCGACGGCGCCGCCAAGGACGTCAAGACGAACCACAACAACATCGCTGCTGCGACGGGCGAGCCCGACCGCATCTGAGCACCACCGGACGGCCCGCTCCACCCGGGGCGGGCCGTCACGCGCCCGGCAGGCGGGCCGTTCGACGGCCGCCCACCTGATCCCGGACATCTGATCCCGGACCACTGACAGGAGCCTTGAGTGCGGCTGATCCTCAGCGTCGTCGTCCCCGGTGCCGACGGACCTGTGGACGTCGTCGTCGAGTGCGCGCCCGGCGCGCGCATCAGCGACCTGGGCTCGGCGCTGGCCGACGCCCTGCGCTACGAGCAGCCGAGCGTGGTCCCGCGCGGGTCCGGGCACCTCGGCGTCGTCGAGGTCTCCCGCTCGCACGACGGTGCCGGCGTCCCGCTGTGGTGGCGCGGCCAGGAGCTCGACGCTGCGCAGGCCGTCGACGCGAGCCCGCTGCGGCACGGCCACGTCGTCGGGCTGGGGCGCGACGCACGCGACGTCTGGGACGAGCCCTTCGGTGCGGCCGAGGTGCGCGTCGTGTCCGGGCGGGGCGCGGGGCGGGTGCACCGGCTCGGTCCCGGCCGGCACCAGATCGGGTCGGGTCGCGCCTCGTCCGTGCGGATCGACGGCGGACCGGAGCTCGCGGTCGTGCTCGACGTGGGCATCGACGGTTCCGTGACCGTCAGCGTGCCCGACGAGCTCTCGACCGCGACGCTCCCGCCGCCCCGACGTCTGCGCCCGCTCGAGGGTCCCATCGTCACGCGGCCCGAATCCGGGTCGCCCCGGACCGCGGCCAAGGGCCGTCGGTACGCGGCCATGCTGGAGCGGGCGCGCAGCGGCGGTTCGGGCATCGACGAGGTGGACCCCGAGGCCGATCGCCCGCTCGTCCACCTGGGGCGCCTGCCCGTCGACGGGCTGCGGGCGTGGCGGACGGGCGACTCGCTGGTCGTCGGCGACGTCGTCCTCGAGCTCGCCGCGCACGAGCCGCCCGACGCGTCGCTCTCGCCCAGCCCCGAGGGCGCAACGCTCGACTTCAACCGTCCGCCGCGGATCCTGCCGCCCGTGCGGACCAGCGAGTTCCGGCTGCCGGCCGAGCCGCGCACGCCGGACAAGCAGGGCTTCCCGCTCACGATGGTGATCCTGCCGGTCGTCATGGGCGGCGCCATGTTTGCCATCACGGGCCAGGCGTACACGCTCATCATCGTGGCGCTGTCACCGGCGATGGCGATCTCCAACTGGGTGACTTCCCGCAAGCAGCGCCGCGGCCAGCACGTCGACGCGGTCAAGACCTTCACCGAGCGGACGTCGCGCGTCGAGGCGGACGCGTACGCGGCGCTGACGAGCGAGAGCGCCGCGCGCCGCCGCGACCTGCCCGATCCCGCGACCGTGCTGCTGTTCGCCACGGGCCCGCGATCGCGGCTCTGGGAACGCCGCCGCACCGACCCGGACTGGATGCTCGCGCGCGTCGGTACCGCCGACGTCCCCAGCGAGGTCTCGCTGCGCGACCCGGCGCGCGAGGACCACGAGCGTGAGCAGCACTGGACGGCCGCGGACGTGCCCGTCGCCGTGCCGCTGGCCCGCGTCGGCGTCACGGGCGTGGCAGGCAGCGACGAGGACCGCCGACGGCTGGCCGGCTGGATGGTCGCGCAGGTCGCGGCGTCGCACTCGCCCGCCGACGTCTCCGTGGTGCTGCTGGCCGAGCCCGGGGCCGATGCGGACTGGCGGTGGGTCCGGTGGCTGCCGCACCTGCGCCGGGACGCCGGGCCTCTGGTGTCGGTGGGCAACGACGACGAGACGACGGCGCGCCGGGTCGCCGAGCTTCTCGACGTCGTCGAGCGCCGCAAGGCCACGTCGCGCGACGACAAGGGGTTCTCGGGCGTCGCTGCCGCCCTGCCGCCACCCGTGCTCGTGGTGCTCGACGGTGCGCGCCGCATCCGCCTGCTCCCCGGGCTCGTCACGTTGCTGCGCGAGGGACCGGCGGTGGGCGTGCTGTTCCTGTGCCTCGACGAGCAGGAGCGTCAGCTCCCCGAGGAGTGCCGGGCCGTGGTCCGGCTCGAGGACGGCACCGCCCTGGTGACGGTCGCGGGCCAGGACGCGATCGAGGGCGTGCGGGCGGATCTCGTCGAGCCCGCGTGGCTGGAGCGTCTGTCCCGCGCGCTGTCGCCCATCCGGGACATCAGCACGGAGGACCTCGCATCGACGCTCCCGTCGTCGTCGCGCCTGCTCGACGTGCTGGACCTCGATCCGCCCCGCGCGTCCGACGTCGCCGCCGGGTGGGCTTCCGGCGGCCGCACCACGCGGGCCGTCATCGGCGAGACGGGCGACGGGCTGTTCACGGTCGACATCCGCGCCGACGGCCCGCACGGCCTGGTCGCCGGCACCACCGGTTCCGGCAAGTCGGAGCTCCTGCAGACCCTCATCGCCTCGCTCGCGGTCGGCAACCGGCCCGACGAGATGACGTTCGTGCTCGTCGACTACAAGGGCGGCGCGGCGTTCAAGGACTGCAACAACCTGCCGCACACCGTCGGCATGGTCACCGACCTCGACACGCACCTGACGACGCGCGCGCTGGAGAGCCTGGCGGCCGAGCTGCGGCGTCGCGAGCACCAGCTCGCGACCCTGGGCGCGAAGGACATCGAGGACTACCTCGGGGCGCGCGGCCCGCACGACGCGCCGATGCCACGTCTGCTCATCGTCATCGACGAGTTCGCGGCGCTGGTCGCCGAGCTGCCCGACTTCGTCACGGGTCTGGTCGACATCGCCCGACGGGGCCGGTCGCTCGGCGTCCACCTGCTGCTCGCGACGCAGCGACCCGCCGGTGTCGTCAGCGCGGAGATCAAGTCCAACACCAATCTGCGCATCGCCCTGCGCGTGACCGACCGCAACGACAGCCAGGACGTCATCGAAGGTCCGGAGTCGGCGGAGATCGCGCAGAACCTGCCCGGCCGGGCCTATGCGCGGCTCGGCCACTCGAGCCTCGTCGCGTTCCAGTCGTCGCGCGTGGGAGGCCGCCCGACCAGCTCGTCGGGCGGGGGAGCGGTGGAGGTCGCGCCGCTCGGGTGGGCCGCCCTGGGCCGGCCCGTCCCCACGCAGCGCTCGTCCCAAGAAGACGACGTCGACACGCCGACCGACCTCGCCTCGCTCGTCGCCGCGGTGCTGGAGGCGGCGCAGACGTCGGGCGTGGCAGCACCGCCGCCGCCCTGGCTCCCGGCGCTGCCGGAGGTCGTCACCCTCGACGAGCTCGCCGACACGGCGGGCCGGGAGCTCCCGTCGTCGCCGTTCGTGCTGCCGTACGGCCTGGTCGACCTGCCCTCGCAGCAGCGCCGCGACGTGGCGTCGCACGATGTGGAGCACGGCGGGCACCTGGCTGTCGTCGGCGCCTCGCGCTCCGGTCGATCCACGGTCCTGCGCACGCTCGCGGCCGCCGTCGGGCAGCGTGTCACCCCGCGCGACGTCCACCTGTACGGCGTCGACTGCGGCAACAACGCGCTGCTGCCGCTCGTCGGTCTCCCGCACACGGGCGCCGTCGTCTCCCGTGACCAGCCCGAGCGGCTGGCACGCCTGACCAGGCGCCTGCGCGCGGAGATCTCGCGGCGCCAGAGGCTGCTCGCGGAGCAGTCGTTCGCGGACGTCTCCGAGCAGCGCGCAGGGGTGGCGCCCGACGAGCGCCTGCCCTTCGTCCTGGTGCTGCTCGACCGCTGGGAGGGCTTCATCCAGGCATTCGAGGACTACGACCAGGGCGTCCTGGTCGACCTGTGGACCCAGATCCTGCAGGAGGGCCCGGGGGCGGGGGTCAAGGTGGTGCTCAGCGGCGACCGCAGTCTGCTGACCGGCCGCATCTCCACCCTCACCGAGGACCGCATCATGCTGCGCATGCCCGAGCCGGGCGACTACGCATCGGTGGGCATGAGCCCGCGGGAGGTGCCCGGCGACATGGGCGACGGGCGGGCGTTCCGCTCCCAGGGCTCCCAGGAGCTGCAGGTCGCGGTGCTCGACCAGGAGGTGGGCGGGGCCGAGCAGGTGGCGGCGCTGCAGCGGATCGCACGCGACGCGACCGATCGCGCCGCCTCGCGTGCCGGGGCCGTCCCGGAGCACCAGGTGCCGTTCCGGGTCGACGACCTGCCGGCGAAGATCGACCTCGCGCGGGCGATCACGCTCGGCGGCCGGGCGCTCCCGCGGACCGCGGTCCCGGCCGGCGTCGGCGGCGACAGCCTGACCCTGTTCGGTTTCGAGGCCGAGGAGCACGGGCCCGGTCTGCTGGTGGCCGGGCCGCGCCGCTCCGGCCGCAGCACGGCGCTCATGACGATGGGCGTCTCGGCGCTCGAGCGCGGCTGGGCCGTCGGCATCGTGACCCCGCGTCGCAGCGTGCTGCGCGACCTGGCCGGCACCCCCGGTCTCGTCGGCGAGCTGACCCTCGAGTCCGATCGCGACGACGTCCGCGAGGTCCTCGCCGCGCTCGTCCCCAGCGAGGACCGGCCCACCCTCCTGCTCGTCGACGACCTCGAGCTGCTCGGCACGGACGGCGTGCTCGCCGACGCGATCGTCGACTACGTCGGCGAGCTGCGCGACCGACCCGGCATGGTCATCGGTGCGGGCACCACGGACGAGCTCTCCGGTTCCTACCGCGGCCCCGCGCCCACGCTGAAGAAGTCCCGCAGCGGCCTGCTCCTGTGCCCCGCCTCGCCGAACGACGGGGACGTCTTCGGCCTCCGGCTGCCGAGATCCGTCATCGGGTCCGCCGTCCCGGGGCGCGGCATCATGTCGTCGGGGGGCCAGTGGCAGAGCGTGCAGGTGCCGGTGCCGTGAGACGGGCACGTGGGACAGGACGAGGACGACACGAGGAGCGAGAGCAGTGACCGACGACGACAAGGTGGCCAACGAGTACCGCAGTGCGCTGGGCGCCGCCACCCCCGGCGCGCAGTCGCAGGCGTACGACGTACGGGCCGCCTTCTCGAGCGTCCTCAGCGCATTGAACGCCAAGGCGTGGGTCAGCACCACGGCCGACGCCTTCTCGAGCACGTGCACCAGCAAGCAGGGCTCGGCGGGCGACGCGGCCGACGACTGCGTCGAGGAGATGACGTCGCGGCACGGCCGCGAGCCGCTCAAGGTCGACAAGACCGACTACCGCGCCAACTGGTCCTGAGGGAGTCCGCCATGGCGAAGGCCACGATCGACGTCCAGGGCATGAGCCGCATCGTGACGGGCATCCAGAACGGGATCGAGACCCTCGACTCCGCGCGCACGTCGCTGCGCACCACCTTGGCGCACTACTACCTCGACACGTCGCGCACGGCCGCGCTCCAGGGCCCGGCGGACTGGGCGCGCGACGAGCTGCCGTCCCTGCGCCGCCGGCTCGCTCTCGCGGAGGCCCTGGAGGGGTCCAACCCCTCGTGGCCCACGGGGAAGGTCGAGCTCGACGACGTCACGGACATCACGTCGATGGACCCCGACAAGGCCGAGCAGGCCGGCAGGGAGGCGGCCGAGACGCTCAAGAAGGGCGACAAGCCTGACGACGAGCTCATCGCGCAGATCGCCGAGCTGCAGAACGACCCGTACTTCGCAGCCGGGTTCGCCGGTGCGCTGGACGCGGACGAGCTCGCGGACGTCGTGATCCGGTTGGGGTACCAGCGGACCAAGCAGGACGGTCAGCACACCCAGGACGAGATCGACGCGCAGAACGAGTGGTACGCGAGTCTCCTGAACGGGATGTCGACGACGGTCGCGACCGCGACCCGGAACACCGGGGACCTCGCGCTCCCGTCGGACTACGCGCAGGGATGGATGGACACCATCAAGGCCGAGGTCCCCACGTCGCCCTCCTACGACGGCGGCGACGGGCAGGTGGACCGAGCCAACGCGCTGACCGTGCTGCTGAACACCGGTCGTTACGGGGACGAGTTCCTGGGTGACATCGCCGAGCAGATGTACGACTACGAGCGTGAGGTCGGCGACGAGCGCGGCAAGGTGTGGGGCCCGAAGGGCAGCGACCTCAGCAACCAGTACGGGGGTGTCTACGACGCCGACGGCGTCCGGTTCACCGATCCGATGACGGGCCTGATGAGCGCCCTCTCCCACAACCCGGGGGCCGCGGCGGACTTCTTCAACCCCGACGGTGGCGGAGCCCAGGCCACCGATCGTGCGAAGTACCTCATCCAGGACCGGACGTGGTCTGCCGACGACTTCGACTCCATCGGAGCAGCGCTCGACGCTGCTGGCACGACCTACCACTCGGCGGACGCGTCGCTGTACCAGCAGGAGCAGTCGGCGTGGATCGCCTCGGCCACGGTCTACTACCTGGGCTCACGCGACGACGGCTGGCACGACAAGCGGATCGGTGACAGCGCCAAGGACAGCCTGGGCCATCTGCTGTCGTCCTACGTGGCGGACATCGACTCCGTGGCCGCCGGCACGGACGGCGACGGTCCCGGCACGTACGAAGACCATCCTGCTCCCTGGCAGACGGGCTTCCCGGTCGGTGCCGAGTTCGACGTCGATACCCTCAAGATCGTGCTGCGAGAGGTCATGACAGACACCGGCGCCGCGTCGCAGCTGGGTGCCGCGACCGCGGCCCTGAATGCGGACCGCATGAACTGGGCAGCGAAGGACTGGGGCGGCGAGGGCAACGACTACGCCTCGCTCTCCGCGGCCGCCCAGGGCAGTGCCGCACTCCAGGGCTTCATCCTGCAGAGCATGGGCGTGGGGCTGAGCGACGAGGCGGCCGAGGCCGACGAGCAGGCCCAGGCCTACATCGACTTCGCGTCGGACGTCGTCGGGCTGATACCCACCGGAGGGACGTTCACGAGCTTCCTGGTCGACCAGGCAAAGGGCGCGGGCGAGGACTGGCTGTCGGACGAGTTCACCGGCAACGAGTCGCGGGTGAAGAACGAGCAGCACTCGGTCCAGGAGGTCGCGTGGACCGACCAGCAGATCGCGATGGCGCAGGCTCTCGGCGAGGCGGGCAAGCTGCCGAAGGAGGCGATGACTGACCCTTCGGGCGCACCGTACCCATGGTTCGAGAGCGGAACGTTCGACGCCGAGAAGCTGAGCAACCCCGACGTGCGCAACGAGTTCATCCGGTGGTTGAAGAGCGGCGAGCTGGGCCAGACGCCGACGGTCCTCATTCCCCAGATGTCGTCGTCCTTCTCCGACGGCGTCCGGAAGGCGTCGGACGGATGAGGACTCGAAGCGTCGCCGCCCTCGCCGCCCTCGTCGTCCTCGTCGGCGTGCTCGCAGCGTGCACGTCCTCCTCGCCGGACACCGCGCCGGTGCCCACGACCGCTTCGTCCCCGTACATCTGTTCCGGTGTGCAGGCACGGGGAATGACCCTCGCGCTCGGTGGTGACGTGACGCGGGAGGCGACCGACGGGCGGTGGGGGGCGGACTCCCAGTACTTCTCGTGCACGGTCGTGCGCAGCGGCGACGCCAAGGGTTCCGCACTGGTGACGTCGGTGCCGACGCAGACGTTCCCGGGTCCGGCAGACCAGGACGAGGCGATCGCGGCACTTGCGACGAGCTACGGGGGAGATGCGATCGAAGCGGACGCCGATGGCGCAGGTTACGTTCGTGAGGGCGACCACCCGGCTGCCGCGTGGATCTGCCACGGGATGACGACGCGCGTCGAGCTCCAGGGCGTGGACGTCGAGGGCCGCGACGCGGCGACCGATGCGCGGTCCCTGCTGGTCTCGACGCTCCCATGGGCGTGCGGCTCGGAGCCTGCCCCGGGTGCCGACGACTCATGAGGTGGACACTCCAGTCGCGACGTGTCGGTCGGCTGACACTCGGGAGAGGGTGCAGCTGATGCGCAGGTGGACCCAGGTGGCGGTCGTCCTGGTGGTCGGTGCACCCGCCGGCTGGAGTGCCGCATGGAGCGGGCGAAGAGCGCGCGCCCTCGTTGCCACATGGGCTGCGGCGACGTTCCTTGCCGCAGGTTGCACGTCCACGACCGAGGAGGAGCCCATGCCCACCGTGATCCCGTCCAGCCCGGCCGCCGGTGCCGACCTCGTCTGCGGGATGGACCGCACGGACGTCGAGACCGCGATGGGGCTCGATGTCGGCCGGGTCGAGGGAGACCTGAGCAGCGAGTCCGCCGACGGCACCCGCACCTGCGAGGTGTGGCCCACCGACACAAAGCTCATCGACGGCGCGATGCTCGTCGTCAAGGTGCTGCCGGCCTCGTCGGACGAGGGAATGGAGTACCGCTCCGAGCTCGACGGCACGGCCACCGGGGTGATCGCGCCCGACGTCCGCTACGACGGCCTCGACGGCGGCGGTTGGACTGGCGCGGTGGGGGCGAGCTCAGTCGTGTTCTTCGGCGGCGATGTCGTGGCGCTCACGAGCATGTGGAAGGGCGACGGGCGCGACCCGCGCGTCGATCTTCCCGCTCTCTCGCAGCAGGTGGCCGCGTCGGAGGGCCTCGCGGGATGAGTCGTCCGGCGGCTCGGCTCGTCTACGACGTGCACGTCGAGCAGAACGGCACGCGCCTCGACCTCGACGGTCTCCCGACGACGTTCGCGAGCCCGTGGTCGAGCGTCGCGATCCCGGTCGCCGAGGTGCCGTTGGTGGTGTCGCCGTGAGCCGGTTCGTCGCGGCCGTGCGCGCCGGCGGCGCGGGTCTGCTGGCCGCAGTGCTCCTGTCGTCGTGCACGTCGGGTTCCCCGGACGGCCCGCTGCCGACCGAGGCGAGCGGCGGCGACGTCGTGTGCGGCATGGCGACGAAGGACGTCCAGACCGCGACGGGGCTCGACGTCGGTCGCGTGGTCGGCGACCTGAGCGACGTGGTCGACGACGACGGGACGCGCGTGTGCGAGGTGTGGCCCGCCGACCAGGGCGTGGTGGACGGTGCGATCGTCCTCGTCCAGACGGTACCGACGGCGTCGGCGGCGGGCGCCGCCCTGCGGGAGGAGGTCGACGCGGCGGGCCCGAGCGACGACCCGCCCGACGAGACGTTCGAGGGACTCGATGCCGCCGGCTGGCTCGGTAGTGCGGCCGACGACGAACCTGGTACGACGCGCACCGAAACGCCCGCACCGACGTCGACCACGAGGGCGACCGCGGATTCGTCGGCGCGATCGGCCGGCGGCACGGTGGTGCTCGTCTCCGGCCAGACCGCGATCAAGGTCACGACCGCCGTCGGCGCGGCGGGCCGCGACACGCTGGACGATGCGCTCGCACTGGCGCAGCAGGTCGCGAGCACGCCCACGGACTCCTGAACGTCGGTCGTTGACTTCCGTTCGAACGTGTGTTCGTATCATCGGGTGCGATGGGACACGCAGAAGGACGACGACGCGGCGACGCTGCCCGGTCTCGGCATGCGCGGGCTGGTCCGCAGCGTCCGCACCCCCGAGTTCGCCGGGATCACGTTCCACGAGGTGATCGCCCGCAGCGCGCTGAACAAGGTGCCCGCCGCCTCGGCGATGCCGTTCCGCTGGACCGTGAACCCGTTCCGGGGCTGCACGCACGCGTGCGTCTACTGCTTCGCGCGGCCCACCCACGAGTACCTGGACCTCGACGCCGGACGCGACTTCGAGACGCAGGTCGTCGTCAAGACCAACGTCGTCGACGTGCTGCGGGCCGAGGTCGCGCGGCCGTCGTGGGACCGCGACACGGTCGCGCTGGGCACCAACACCGACCCCTACCAGCGCGCGGAGGGCCGGTACGCCTTCATGCCCGGGATCATCCGCGTGCTGGTCGAGGCCCGCACGCCGCTGTCGATCCTCACCAAGGGCACCCTGCTCCGCCGGGTCCTGGCGCTGCTCGCCGAGGCGTCGGAGCACGTGCCCGTCGGGATCGGAGTGTCGGTCGCGGTCGGCGACGAGGCGCTGCAGCAGGCGCTCGAACCGGGGACGCCGACGCCGCGGGCACGGCTGGACCTCATCCGAGCCGTCCGCGAGGCAGGCCTGCCGTGCGGTGTCATGGTCGCGCCGGTGCTGCCGTGGCTCACCGACGGTCGTGACGAGCTGGACGCCCTGCTCGCGCAGCTCGCCGAGGCCGGCGCGACGGGTGTGACCGTCCTGCCTCTGCACCTGCGCGGCCCGGTCAAGCCGTTGTTCCTCGACTGGCTCGCGACGCACCGGCCCGACCTGGTCGCTCGCTACCGGTCGCTGTACGGCGACGGGGCCTACGCGCCGCGGGAGTACGTGCGCTGGCTCGACGAGCGCGTGGGACCGCTCGTCCGCAAGCACGGGCTGGGACGCGGCGGCGGGCACCGCACAACGTCGTCCGGCCCCGACGAGGAGGGGGCGTACCCGCGGGGCAGCATGCCGCGCACGAGCACGCCGCAGCCGCAGGCAGGGCATCAGCCCACCGCACCACCGATCCTGCAGCCCGCACTGTTCTGAATCCCGGTCGGAGCCGGCTCGAGCCTGCGCGTGCGGCCGGAGCACGACGCTTCTACGGTGACCGCATGGTGCCCGGGCGGGAGGCGACGACGTGGCGGTTCGACGGCCACATCGCCGGCGTGGGCACCGCGCAGGGCACCCGCCTGGTGGTAGGGCGGTGGCGGACGAGCCCGTGGGGCTCGTTCAGCGACGTCATGGTCGAGCACCCCGACGGGACGCGCCTGCTGCTCGCGCCCGACCAGCGCGTCGCCGACGAGGTCGCGGCGACGTACGTGTTCGACGCGGTGCACGTGGTGCCCGTCGTCGTCGGTGCGGACCGGTCGAGCCGCACGTGGCGCATCCTGGCCGGCCCGCTGGAGGCGACCCTCCACATCGGGGCGCGCACGTCCGTCGGGCACGCGTTGCGCCTGGTCCCGGGCGCGCTTGCGGGCCGTCCGGCGACTGCCGCCGCGCTGGACCCGGTCGCGCGGGTCGTCCTGCCCGGCGTGCGCACCGTGGGTTCGGCGTCGGGCGGACGCACCGAGTGGTACGCCGCGCGGGATCAGCACGCCGTCACCGCCGTCGAGGCGCGCTGGGGCGACGACGACCTGGGCGAGCTTCGCGACGTGGACCCGCCCACCCGGTTCGGCTTCTCGTCGACACCTCGGCGCCCCGCCGTCACCCGGATCACGACGACCGTCGCGACGGGCGGCACCGCCGGCCGCACCACGACAGCCCCCGCGCGCCCGGGGCACTAGGATCGACGGGCGCCCCGGCGCAACCAACCCGACCCCGGATCGAAGGACGCACTGTGCTCCGCACCCACACCGCCGGCTCGCTGCGAGCCGAGGACATCGGCTCCACCGTCACCCTCACGGGCTGGGTGGATCGTCGTCGGGATCACGGTGGCGTGGCGTTCGTCGACCTGCGGGACGCGTCGGGCATCGCCCAGGTCGTCGTCCGCGACGAGGCCGTCGCGCACGGCCTGCGCGCGGAGTACGTGCTGCAGGTGACGGGTGAGGTCGGTCGTCGGCCCGAGGGCAACGAGAACGCGAACCTCGCGACGGGCGAGGTGGAGGTCGTCGCGACCGACGTCGTGGTGCTCAACGAGGCCGCCCCGCTGCCGTTCCAGGTGTCGAGCTCGCTCGACGAGCCGGTCGGCGAGGAGGCCCGCCTCAAGCACCGCTACCTCGACCTTCGTCGGCCCGCGCCCGCCCGCGCTTTGCGCCTGCGCGCCAAGGCCAACGCCGCGGCGCGTGCCGTGCTGGACGCGCAGGACTTCGTCGAGATCGAGACGCCGACCCTGACACGCAGCACCCCCGAGGGCGCGCGCGACTTCCTGGTGCCCGCCCGGCTGGCGCCGGGAAGCTGGTACGCCCTGCCGCAGTCGCCGCAGCTGTTCAAGCAGCTGCTCATGGTGGCCGGCATGGAGCGCTACTACCAGATCGCGCGCTGCTACCGCGACGAGGACTTCCGCGCCGACCGCCAGCCGGAGTTCACGCAGCTGGACGTCGAGATGAGCTTCGTCGAGCAGGACGACGTGATCGCGCTCGGCGAGCAGATCCTCGTCGCGCTCTGGAAGCTGATCGACGTCGAGATCCCGACGCCGATCCGTCGCATGACGTTCCACGAGGCGATGGCGAAGTACGGCTCCGACAAGCCGGACCTGCGCTTCGGCCTGGAGCTCGTCGAGCTGACCGAGTACTTCAAGGACACGACGTTCCGCGTGTTCCAGGCGCCGTACGTCGGGGCCGTCGTCCAGCCGGGCGGGGCGAGCACGCCGCGCCGCGGGTTCGACGCCTGGCAGGAGTGGGCCAAGCAGCGCGGCGCCAAGGGCCTGGCGTACGTGACGGTCGGCGAGGACGGCGAGCTGGGCGGCCCGGTCGCCAAGAACATCACGGACGACGAGCGCGCCGGGCTGGTCGCTGCCACGGGCGCCAACCCGGGCGACGCGATCTTCTTCGCGGCCGGTTCGGTGAACGACGCACGCGGTCTGCTCGGCGCCGCCCGCCTCGAGATCGGTCGCCGAGGCGGCCTGATCGACGAGAGCGAGTGGTCGTTCGTGTGGGTCGTCGACGCGCCGCTGTTCAAGCCCACGGGCGAGGACGACGACGTGGCGGTGGGCGGCGGCGCCTGGACGGCCGTGCACCACGCGTTCACGTCACCCACGCCCGAGTGGATCGACACGTTCGAGGAGAACCCGGGCGAGGCGCTGGCCTACGCGTACGACATCGTCTGCAACGGCAACGAGATCGGCGGCGGGTCCATCCGTATCCACCGCCGCGACGTGCAGGAGCGCGTGTTCGAGATCATGGGGATCGGCCCGGAGGCCGCGCAGGAGAAGTTCGGCTTCCTGCTCGACGCCTTCCAGTTCGGCGCGCCGCCGCACGGCGGGATCGCGTTCGGCTGGGACCGCATCGTCGCGCTGCTCACGGGCGCGGAGTCCATCCGCGACGTCATCGCGTTCCCGAAGTCGGGCGGCGGCTACGACCCGCTGACCCAGGCTCCCGCGCCCATCACGCCGGAGCAGCGCCGCGAGGCCGGCGTCGACTTCAAGCCGAAGGCCCCTGCCGACAAGGCGTGAATCAGCTGGTCGGGCCTGGATCAGTCGGTCGCAACCGACTGATCCAGGCCGGGACCGACTGACCTACGGGACCGAGTCCTCACCAGCGGGTCGGCGGCCTCGACGCGCCGCTGAGCCCAGCGTGGCGCTGTTCGGCGACCGGATCGCGAACCGGGGGCGCATGTGTCGGCTCGTCACGAGCCCACCGCCAGAGGTCGCCCAGATAGCGCACCCACGCGGCCGGCTCGAGCGGGTCAAGCAGCGGCGGCAACCAGCGCGGCAGGATCCAGAAGGCGACGCCGAGCGCGATGATCACGATCGGTGCGAACCCGCCGGCGACAGAGAAGATCGTCAGGACCGCCAGCCCGAGCGACGCGACGATCAGTGCGGTAGCTCCGTAGGCCACAGCGAGGCGCACGCCTCGGGGCGCGCTCGGTCTCGTCATCGCCGCCTCACCAACGCGTCGGCGGATGGTCGCCGGAGTCCTGGAACGACTCGTGCGTGACGAAGACTCCGTGCTGCGCGATCTGCGTCGCGAGGTCGTCCGGTCTCGCGTTGCGGACGCGCCTCCACATCGGCAGCAGGACGACGGCGGACACGAGCGAGTAGATCCCCGTGAGGAAGAAGACGAAGGCTCCTGTCGCCTCGTGGTGGATCGCGCTGTAGACGAGCTGGGCCACCAGGATCGAGAACGGCACGGCAAGCACTGCCGACCACCGGAGCGCGATCCTGCGCAGCCGGTCGTACGTCACGTCGTCGCGCATGCCCTATGCCTAGTGGAGACCGGACGAGGCCCGCGACGGCCGTCCGGGTGATGGGGCCGGCCACCGCCGGGTGGTGACCCGGGTCGTCCCGGTGCGCCCACCGCCGATCGGGTATGCCTCAGTGCGTGATAGCCGCTCGGTCGTAGATGCGCGTCATCCAGCGCGGTGCCCACCAGTTCAGGTGGCCCAGGACGGTCATGGTGGCGGGCACCAGGAGCAGCCGGACGACGGTCGCGTCGATGAGCACCGCGACGGCCAGCGCGAAGCCGACCTCCTTGATGACCAACAGCTGGCCGGCCATGAAGCCCGCGAACACGACGATGATGATCGCGGCGGCCGACGTGATGATCCGTCCGGAGCGCTGCAGGCCCAGGCGCACGGCCTCACGGTCGCCGAGGCCGGCGTCGTGCAGCTCCTTGATCCTGGAGAGCAGGAACACCTCGTAGTCCATCGCCAGGCCGAAGGCGAAGGCGACGACGAGGGCCACGACGTACGTCTCGATGCCGCCGGTGGGTTCGAAGCCGAGCAGCCCGGACAGGTGCCCGTCCTGGAACACCCACACGAGCACGCCCAGCGACGCGGCGAGCGACAGCACGTTGGTGATGAGCGCCTTGACGGGCAGCACCACGGAGCCGGTCATGAGGAACAGCAGGACGAACGTCGCCAGCACCACGATGAGCGCGGCCCACGGCGCCCCGGCCTTGAGCGCGTCGACGAAGTCGATCTGCGCGGCCGCCTGGCCCGTCACCCACGTCGGGAAGCCGGGGTCCAGGGCCCGGATCTCGTGCACGACGGCCCGCGCGGTGGCGTCGCCCGCGTCGGTGGTGTCGGGTCGCACGCCGATCGCGACGTACGAGCCCACGGCGGTGGGCGCGTCGACGGAGGCGACCTCATCGAGAGCCTGGATCTGCTGCGACCAGGTGGCCGCGTCCTCGAGCGTCGTCTCGGCGACCACGGTGATGCCTGGCGACGTCGAGGACGGGTACTGGGCCGCGAGGGTGTCGACGAACTCGCGCTGCGTGCTGCCGGCGGGCAGCAGCTGCGTCGTGGAGTTGCGAAGCTCGATGTGGCCGAGGGGGAGCGCGAGGACGCCGAGCAGGACCACGCAGCCGCCCATGACCCACCACGGGTGGCGCTGCACGCGCCCGGCGAGGCGCGAGAACACGCCCTCGTCGGTCTCCACGTCGGCGGTGCGCCCGAGCACGCCACGCAGGAAGGGGATGCGGGAGAGCAGTCCGGGTCGCGCGAGGCGTCGCCCGGTCATCGTCAGCAGCGCGGGGACGAGCGTGAGGGCGGTGGCGACCGCGACGACGATGACGGCGACCCCCGCCGCGCCGACGGCCCGCAGGATCGCGGGGCTGAAGACCAGGAGGCTGGCGATCGAGATGGCGACGGTGACCGCGGAGAAGGCCACGGTGCGTCCCGCGGTCGCCATGGTCCGTTCGACGGCCGTCACGACGGGGCCGTCCCCGCGACGACGACGGGCTGCCCGGCCCTCGTCCTGGTCGAGCAACCGGTGCAGCTCCTCGCGGAACCGCGACACGATGAGCAGGCCGTAGTCGATCGACAGGCCGAGGCCCAGCACGGTGACGACGTTGACGACCGACGAGTCGAGCTCCAGGACGTACGACAGGCCCAGCAACGCGGCCAGGCCGCCGGCGATCGACGCGATCGCACCCGCCATCGGCATGGACGCCGCCAGGAACCCACCGAACACCAGGACCATCACCAGCAGCGCGATGGGCAGGGCGATCGCCTCGCCCGTGCGCAGGTCCTGCTCGACCTGGTCCGTGATCGCCGAGAAGATCAGCGTGGTGCCGCCCACGACACCCGTCGCGTCGGGCGCGACGTCGTGCAGGTCTGCCGGGACCTGGTCGAGCCGCGCCTGCACCTGCGCCAGCGCGTGCTCCTCCGCGGAGTCGCTCAGCGCGGGCTCCAGCTCGACGACCATGAGGAACCCGTCGCCGTCCTTGGCGAGCAGCGGTGCCGCGGCCGGGTCCTGCACACCGTCGGGCAGGGCGAACGGGTCGACGACCGAGGCCACGCCGTCGATCGCGGCGAGGTCCGTGCGGGCGGGGTCGAGGGCGTCGTCGATGCCCTTCGTCCGGGGGTCGACGTCGGACACGATGAGCGTCAGCGACGCACCCGCCTCGTCGGCCTGCGCGAGGATCGCCCGGCCCTGCGAGCTCTCCGAGCTCGGCGCCACGGGCTCGCTGGCGCTGAGCCGGTCGAACAGCCCCTGCCCGCCGACGCCGACGACGGCCACCGCGTAGCCCAGCACCGCCAGCACCAGCCAGACGATGACGGTGAGACGGGCGTGGTGGGCGACGGTGCGGCCGAGACGTGCGAACACGCGGTCATCGTCGCAGGTGAACCGCGTCCGGCGCACACCGCCGCGCACAGGTGTCGGCGCGCGGACGTACCCTGCACGCCATGGACCTGTTCGACGCGGTGACCTCGACGGCCGCCGGCGTGCCCGCGGTCGGTGCGGGCGCGCCGCTCGCGGTGCGGATGCGTCCGCGGTCGGTCGACGAGGTCGCGGGCCAGGGTCATCTGCTCGCGTCGGGGTCCCCGCTGCGCCGGTTGGTGGAGCCCGCGGGCGACGGACAGCGCCGCGCGGCGCCGTCGTCGGTGATCCTGTGGGGGCCGCCGGGCACGGGCAAGACGACGCTCGCTTACCTCATCGCCTCGGCCTCCGAGCGCCGCTTCGTCGAGCTCTCCGCCGTGACGGCCGGCGTCAAGGACGTGCGTGCGGTGATCGACGACGCGCGCCGAGCACTGGCCACCGAAGGGGCCGAGACCGTCCTGTTCATCGACGAGGTCCACCGGTTCACCAAGTCGCAGCAGGACGCGCTGCTGCCGAGCGTCGAGAACCGGTGGGTGACCCTCGTGGCGGCCACCACGGAGAACCCGTCGTTCTCCGTGAACTCGCCGCTGCTGTCCCGCTCGCTGCTGCTGACGCTGCAGCCGTTGTCGGAGCACGACGTGGGCCGGCTGGTACGGCGCGCGGTCGACGACGAGCGCGGGCTCGGGGGCGCGGTCACGCTGGCCGACGACGCGCTCGAGCACCTGCTGCGCCTCGCGGGTGGGGACGCCCGCAAGGCGCTGACCATCCTCGAGGCGGCGGCGGGGGCGGCGCTGACGGCGTCCGAGGAGGACGGCGGCGACCCCGGCAGCACGCCGGAGGTCGACCTGCCGACGGTCGAGCGCGCCATCGACGTGGCCGCGGTGCGCTACGACCGCGACGGCGACCAGCACTACGACGTCATCAGCGCGTTCATCAAGTCGATGCGTGGCTCGGACGTCGACGCCGCGCTGCACTACCTGGCGCGCATGATCGCGGCGGGGGAGGACCCGCGGTTCATCGCGAGGCGCGTGGTCATCGCCGCGGCCGAGGACGTCGGGATGGCGGACCCCAGCGCGCTGCAGACCGCCGTCGCGGCCGCCCAGGCCGTCCAGCTCATCGGCATGCCCGAGGGCCGGATCATCCTGGCCGAGGCTGTCGTCCACGTCGCCACGGCCCCCAAGTCGAACCGCTCCTACAACGGCATCAACGCCGCGATGGCGGACGTGCGCGCGGGCCGCATCGGGTCCGTCCCGCCGCACCTGCGCGACGCGCACTACGCCGGCGCGGGCAAGATCGGCCACGGCAAGGGGTACGTCTACGCGCACGACGAGCCGCACGCGGTCGCCGCGCAGCAGTACCTGCCCGACGACCTCGTCGGGACGCGGTACTACGAGCCGAGCGACCGCGGCTACGAGCGCCAGCTCGCCGAACGGCTCGACCGAATCCGCGGCATGCTGTCCGGCGACTGACCGACGGATTCGGCCGCAGGGCCGCCAGACGGTAGAGTGTCCAGGTCGCCCGGCGTCAGCGTGCTCACGCACCTCGTCCGGACGGCCACCTGGGGCCCTAGCCAGCGCGCACCGCGCGCAACGAATGGTCGGCCCCACGCCCGCACCGGAGTCGCCGGAGCAGGGTGTGACGTCATCAAACGACAGGAAGTATCACTGTGAGCAGTGTGACCCGTTCGCGCCGCCAGGTTCGCCTGAGCCGCGCCCTCGGCCTGGCCCTGACGCCCAAGGCCGTCAAGCACTTCGAGAAGCGCCCCTACCCGCCCGGTGAGCACGGCCGCGCCCGTCGCCGCACCGAGTCGGACTACGCGGTGCGTCTGCGCGAGAAGCAGCGTCTGCGCGCCCAGTACGCGCTGCGCGAGAAGCAGATGGCCCGTGCGTACGAGGACGCGCGCAAGGCCCCGGGCCTGACCGGTGAGGCGCTCGTCGAGAACCTCGAGGTCCGCCTCGACGCGCTCGTGCTGCGCTCGGGCTTCGCCCGCACCATCCTGCAGGCCCGTCAGGCCGTGACGCACCGTCACATCCTGGTGGACGGCAAGATCGTCGACCGTCCCTCCTTCCGCGTGAAGCCGGGCCAGACGCTGCAGGTCAAGCCCAAGAGCCAGGCCACGACGCCGTTCCAGGTCGCCGCCGCCGGTGCGCACCGCGACGTGCTCCCCGCCGTCCCGGGCTACCTGGACGTGCAGCTCGAGAAGCTGTCGACGATCCTGGTCCGCGCCCCCAAGTGCGCCGAGATCCCCGTGACGTGCGAGGTCCAGCTGGTCGTCGAGTACTACGCCCGCTGATCCACGCCTCACCGAGAACCCCGTCCGCGCCCTGCGCCGGCGGGGTTCTCGGCTTTTCGGGGCCGGTGCGGGGTGCCGGTACGGGTAGGGTTTCCGCGGACCGTTCGGGTCGGGTCGACGTTGCAGCAGCAGGAGGTCGGAAACATGGTGGGTGACATCGCGAGCATGATCGCCGCGGTCGCGTTCGTGCTGCTCGTCGGCCTGCTCGCGGTGCCGTTGCTCAAGCTCGGCAAGGTGTTCGACGAGGCGACGACGTCCGTGAAGGAGCTCACCGACCACACGGTGCCCGTGCTCGACGAGACCGCCGCGCTGGTCGCGTCGGGCAACGTGCAGCTCGAGAACATCGACACCGTGACGACGGCCGCCGCCCAGGTGTCCCAGAACGTCTCGGCGCTGACGGCCCTGTTCTCGGCGACGCTCGGCCAGCCGATGGTGCGCGTCGCGGCATTCAGCTACGGCGTGCGGCGGGCGTTCGGCGGGTTCGCCGCAGGCGCGCGCAAGGGCCGCTGATGCGTCGCCTCTTCTGGGTGGGCGTCGGCGTCGCCGTCACCGTCGTCGTGATCCGCAAGGGCCGCTCGTGGGCCGCGGAGTACCTGCCCGCCGGGACCACGGACGTCGTCGACGGGGCCACGCGCCTGACCCGCGGCTGGAACACCGCGCGGGCGGAGTTCGCGGCGGGCGTCGCGGAGCGCACGCGCGAGCTCATGCACGACCTGGTGGGCGACGCTGACGTCGACGACCTGCGGGCCTCCCGCGACGAGAACCTCGACGACCTTCGTCGGCGCTTCCGCCCCGACGCCAAGGTCCCCAAGACCCACATCCCGGCCCACTGGGCCGGACCCACCGAGGACCCGGACGACGACGGCGACGCCGCGTTCTTCTAGGCTCCGCCCGCCGCACAGACCAGCACAGAACGAGAAGGACACGATGCGTACCGCCGAGATCCGCCAGCGTTGGCTCGACTACTTCGAGGGCCAGGGCCACACCGTGGTGCCGTCGGCCCCGTTGATCTCGCCCGACCCGTCCACGCTGTTCGTCATCGCCGGCATGGTGCCGTTCATCCCGTACATGCTGGGGGAGCAGACCCCGCCGTGGAAGCGCGCCACCAGCGTGCAGAAATGCGTGCGCACGCTCGACATCGAGGAGGTCGGCAAGACGACCCGGCACGGCACGTTCTTCCAGATGAACGGCAACTTCTCGTTCGGCGACTACTTCAAGGAAGGCGCCATCACGCACGCCTGGACCTTGATCACGCGGTCCCAGGACGAGGGCGGCTACGGGTTCGACCCCGACCGCATCTGGGTCACGGTCTACGAGGACGACGACGAGGCGCGCGACCTGTGGATGCAGATCGCCGGCCTGCCGTCGGAGCGTATCCAGCGCCGCGGCAAGAAGGACAACTACTGGCACACGGGCAGCGCTGGCCCCGGCGGCCCCTGCTCGGAGATCTACTACGACCGCGGCCCGGAGTTCGGGATCGAGGGCGGCCCGGTCGCCGACGAGGACCGGTACGTCGAGATCTGGAACCTGGTCTTCATGCAGTACGCGCTGGACGACGTGCGCAGCAAGGAGAACTTCCACGTCGTCGGGCCGCTCAAGCAGCGCAACATCGACACGGGCATGGGCCTGGAGCGCGTCGCGTTCCTGCTGCAGGGCGTCAACAACATGTACGAGATCGACGAGATCTTCCCGGTGATCGAGGGCGCGCAGCAGCTGTCGGGGCGCCGGTACGGTGACGACCACGACGACGACGTGCGGATGCGCGTGGTCGCCGACCACGTGCGCAGCGCACTCATGCTCATGGGCGACGGCGTGACGCCGTCCAACGAGGGCCGCGGGTACGTGCTGCGCCGCCTGCTGCGTCGTTCCATCCGCGCCATGCGCCTGCTGGGCGTCGAGGGCCACGCGCTGCCGACGCTGCTGCCCATCAGCCGCGACGCGATGAGCCCGTCCTACCCGGAGCTGGCGCAGAACTTCGAGCGCATCAGTCAGGTCGCCTACGCGGAGGAGGACGCGTTCCGCCGCACGCTCGTGGCGGGCACGACGATCCTCGACACCGCCGTCGCCTCGGCGAAGACGGGCTCGAAGGTGCTCTCGGGCGCGGACGCGTTCCAGCTGCACGACACCTACGGCTTCCCGATCGACCTGACGCTCGAGATGGCGGCCGAGCAGGGCGTCGACGTGGACCGCGAGGCGTTCCGCACCCTCATGCAGGCCCAGCGCGAGCGTGCCCGCGCAGACGCGATGTCGAAGCGGGCGGGCCGCGCGGACACCGGGGCGTACCAGGACTTGCACAAGGAGCTGAGCGCGGACACGGGCAAGGCCGTGCAGTTCGTCGGGTACACCGACGCGCAGGCTTCGTCGAAGGTCGTCGGCCTGCTCGTCGACGGCGTCCCCGCGCCGGCCGCGACCGCACCGGCGGACGTCGAGGTCATCCTGGACGTCACGCCGTTCTACGCCGAGGGCGGCGGCCAGCAGGCCGACACCGGCACGATCGTGCTCGACAACGGCGCGCGCATCGAGGTCGACGACGTGCAGGCGCCGGTCAAGGGCCTGTCCGTGCACCACGGCCGCCTGGTCGACGGCACGATCGCGCTCGGCGACCCGGGCACGGCGTCCATCGACACGGCGCGCCGCCAGGCGATCGCGCGCTCGCACACGGCCACGCACCTGGTGCACAAGGCGCTGCACGAGTCGATCGGTGAGACCGCGACGCAGGCCGGGTCGCTCAACGCGCCCAGCCGCCTGCGGTTCGACTTCCGCTCGCCGTCGGCCACGCCGGCGGACACGGTCGCGGAGATCGAGGCCCGCGTGAACGAGCGTCTGCAGGACGACCTCGAGGTCACCGACCAGACCATGAACATCGACGAGGCGCGCGCCAAGGGCGCCATGGCGCTGTTCGGCGAGAAGTACGGCAACGAGGTGCGCGTCGTCTCGATCGGCGGCGACTGGTCGCTCGAGCTGTGCGCCGGCACGCACGTGAAGCGTTCGGGTGAGCTCGGGCTCGTCACGCTGCTGTCGGAGTCGGCCATCGGCTCCGGCGTGCGGCGCGTCGACGCGCTCGTCGGCGCGGGTGCGTACGGCTACCAGGCCAAGGAGCGCGCGCTCGTCGGGCAGATCTCCGCTCTGCTCGGAGCGCGGCCCGACGAGCTCGCCGAACGGGTCTCGTCGCTCCTGTCGCGACTCAAGGAGTCCGAGAAGGAGCTGGCCGGGCTACGCCAGGCGCAGGTGCTGGCGGCCGCCGGCTCGCTCGCTGCCGGTGCCGTGGACGTCGGCGGCACCAAGGTCGTCACGCACGACGCGGGGGAGGCCTCGGCCGACGACCTGCGCACCCTGGTCCTGGACATCCGCTCCCGCCTGGGCGAGTCGGCGCCGGCCGTCGTCGCCGTCGGTGGTGCGGCCAAGGGGCGCCCCGTCGTCGTCGTCGCGACCAATGCCGCGGCCCGGGAGGCGGGCGTCCGTGCCGGTGCGCTCGTGCGCCTGGCGTCGGGTGTCCTCGGTGGCGGCGGCGGTGGCAAGGACGACCTGGCGCAGGGCGGCGGGACCGACGCGGCCAAGCTCGGCGACGCGCTCACCGCCGTCGTGGACGCGGTGCGCGGCTGATCGTGGAGGGCATCCCGCGCGGGCCGAGGCTGGCGGTGGACGTCGGCTCGGTCCGTGTGGGTCTCGCAGCCAGCGACCCCGACGGTCTGATCGCCACGCCGGTCGCGACACTCCCGCGGGACAACCGCCGTCCACCTGCTGGACACCTGTCCAAAGACATCGCCGAGATCGTGCGAGAAGCAGGTGAGCGACGTGCAGGGTGTGTGTACGTCGGGCTCCCTCGTCACCTTTCCGGGGCCGAAGGTGCTTCCTCCGAGGCCGCACGCGCGTACGCTGTGGGGTTGGCGCAGGCAGTAGCACCTATTCCGGTGCGACTTGTCGATGAGCGGATGAGCACGGTGACCGCCCATCAAGCGCTGCAGGCGTCCGGCCGATCCGGTCGCCGCCACCGGCAGGTCGTCGATCAGGCGGCCGCGGTGGTCATCCTGCAGTACGCGTTGGACGCAGAGCGCGCGACGGGGCGACGTCCGGGAGAACCGGTCGCCGTGGAGCATGCCGCGGGGGAAGACGACGCGTCGGGGGCTGCAGGTTCCGGGGACGACGGTGGAGTGACACGCGCGTGAGCAACCAGACCGAGTGGTGGGCACCTGTGGAGAGTGGCGGCAGCGAGAGCACCGACCTCTTCGGTGGCGACCCCGCTTCGCCTGAAGGACGCCGGGCTCGTAGTCGAGGGCGACAGCGCGCCGCGCGCGAGCGCAAGCAGCGCCGCCGTCGCAGCATCGTGATCGTCGTCGTCGCCCTCGCGATGGTGGTCGGTGCCGGCTACGTCGTCTACTCCCTGCTGGGCGGCATGTTCGACGACAAGGGCAGCTCGACCCAGGCAGTGGACGACTACAAGGGTCCCGGGTTCGGCTCGGCGTCCGTGACGATCGCCGCCGGCGACACCGGCGCAGACATGGGCGCGGCGCTGCAGGACGCCGGCGTCGTCGCGACCTCCAAGGCGTTCGCGACGGCCTTCGCCGACAACCCCGACGCCGCCAAGATCCAGCCGGGCACCTACCGCCTGCTGCAGGAGATGAAGGCGTCCGACGCCGTGCAGGCGCTGCTCAACCCCGCCAGCCGCGAGTCGTTCCGCGTGACCATCGCCGAGGGCCTGACGGCGGACCAGATCCTGGACAAGATCAGCGAGAAGACGCTCATCCCCGTCGCCGACCTCAAGAAGGCCGCCAAGGACTCCGACGCGATCGGACTGCCCAAGCAGGCCGACGGCAAGCTCGAGGGCTGGCTGTTCCCCGCGACGTACGACGTGGAGCCGGACTCGTCGGCCGCGGACGTGCTCAAGCTCATGACGGCGCAGACCGTCAAGGTGCTGGAGAAGAACAAGGTTGCGAAGGACGACTGGGAGACGGTCCTCAACAAGGCGTCGCTGATCGAGCGCGAGGCCAAGCGAGACGAGGACCGCCCGAAGATGGCACGCGCGATCGAGAATCGTCTGGACCAGGGCATGCGCCTGCAGATCGACGCTGCGGTCGCGTACGGCCTGGGCATCAACGGGACCAAGCTCACGCGGGCGGACACGGAAGACACCAGCAACCCGTACAACATCTATGTGAAGACGGGACTGCCGCCGACGCCGATCGCCTCGCCTGGCGAGGCCTCGATCAAGGCGGTTCTCAAGCCCGCCGACGGGGACTGGATCTACTGGCAGACGGTGAACCCGGAGACGGGCGAGACAGTGTTCTCGGACAACTTGGACGATCACAACGCGGCGGGTGACCAGTACGACGCCTGGGTGAAGGAGCACGGCCAGGGATGACGCAGGCTCCTCGTCGGGCGGCCGTCCTCGGCCACCCGGTGGCGCACTCGCTGTCGCCCACGCTGCACCGCGCCGCGTACGCGACGCTCGGGCTCGACGATTGGTCGTACGACGCGATCGACGTCGAGGCCGATGACCTCGCGACGTTCGTCGCGGGCCTGGGTCCTGAGTGGGCCGGCCTGTCGCTGACCATGCCCCACAAGCAGGTGGTGCTGCCGCTGCTGGACCACGTCGAGCCGCTGGCCGAGGTGGTGGGGGCGGTGAACACGGTGCTGTTCACCGGCTCGTCGCGCGTCGGCGCCAACACGGACGTCTACGGGCTGGTGACTGCGCTGCGCGAAGGGTTGACCGCGTCGGTGTCGTCGGCCGCGGTCCTGGGCGCCGGCGCGACGGCCGCGTCCACCCTGGCGGCGCTGGCCGAGCTGGGCTGCCCGTCGCCCGTCGTCTACGTCCGTTCGATGCAGCGCGCCGGCGGCCTGATGCGCGCCGCGCACCGGATGGGCGTCTCACCGACCTTCCGCGCGCTCGACGACGCCCCGGCCGACCTGCCGCGGGCGGACGTCGTCGTCTCCACCCTCCCGCACCACGCGGCCGACCCGATCGCGGAGGCGCTCGCCGGGCCCGTGCGCGGCGTCCTGATGGACGTCGCCTACGAACCGCGCCCCACGGCGCTGCACTCCGCGTGGGTCGCGGCCGGGGGAGTGGCCGTGGGCGGGGAGCGCATGCTGCTGCACCAGGCCGCCGAGCAGGTGCGTCTCATGACCGGCCACCCGGCTCCCGTGGAGGCGATGGACGCGGCCCTGCAGGAGCGACTCGCCGGATCCGCCTGATTCGCTCAGGTACCCGCGGTCGTCTGCCGATGACCCGAGCAGGAGGTGCGCGCTCTGCGCACCCCTGGACCGGGGAGGCGCCGCGTGAAGCAGCTGGGAGAGATCCTGCTCGAGGAAGGTCTCGTCTCGGAGGCGCAGCTGCTGGCCGCGCTCGACGAGACAATGGCGTCCGGCGCGTCGCTGGGGCGCACGCTCGTCGAGATCGGCGTGCTGTCCGAGGGGCAGCTGGTCCAGGCGCTGGCCGCCCAGGTGGGCATGCAGTACGTCGACCTGGACGAGTACCCGGTGGACCGCATGGCCGTATCGATGGTCTCGGGTGCGCTGTGCCGCAAGTACACCGTGCTGCCCATCGCGCTCGAGGGCGGGTCCGTGGTGCTCGCGACCTCCGACCCGGGCAACGTCGTCGCGGTCGACGACGTGCGCTCCGCGTCGGGCCGCCAGGTCATCTCCGTCATCGCGACGCACGACAACCTGCTGCGCGCCATCGACCGCTTCGTTCGCGCCGACGGCGAGATGGAGAACCTGTCGTCGGCCTTCGAGGAGGCCGAGGTCGAGGTCGAGGCCGACCTGTCGAAGATGGCCGAGCTGGGCGACGACGACGCGCCGATCGTGCGCTTCGTCAACCTGCTGGTCACGCAGGCGATCACCGACCGCGCGTCCGACATCCACATCGAGCCGTCCGAGCACGACCTGCGGGTGCGGTACCGCATCGACGGCGTGCTGCACGAGACGCAGCGCGCGCCCAAGCAGATCACGGGCGGCGTCATCAGCCGCGTCAAGATCATGAGCGACATCGACATCGCCGAGCGCCGCAAGCCGCAGGACGGCCGCATGTCGGTCATGCACAACGGACGGAAGATCGACCTGCGCGTGGCGACGCTGCCCACGGTGTGGGGCGAGAAGATCGTCATGCGAATCCTGGACAACTCCACGGCGAGCCTGGACCTGCGCGACCTGTCGTTCCTCGAGCACAACTACGACATGTACAGGTCCGCGTACACCAAGCCCTACGGGATGATCCTGGTCACGGGCCCGACCGGTTCCGGCAAGTCGACGACCCTGTACGCGACGCTGAACGCGGTCTCCAAGCCCGAGATCAACGTCATCACGGTCGAGGACCCGGTCGAGTACCGCCTGCCGGGCATCAACCAGGTGCAGGTCAACCCCAAGGCCGGTCTGACGTTCGCCTCGGCGCTGCGCTCGATCCTGCGCTCGGACCCCGACGTCGTCCTGCTCGGTGAGATCCGCGACCACGAGACCGCTCAGATCGCCATCGAGGCGGCCCTCACCGGTCACCTCGTGCTCTCGACGCTGCACACCAACGACGCGCCGTCGGCCGTCACGCGTCTGACGGAGATGGGGATCGAGCCGTTCCTCGTCGGCTCGGCGCTCGACTGCGTCGTCGCCCAGCGCCTCGCGCGGCGCCTGTGCAGCAAGTGCAAGGTCCCGTACCAGCCGTCGGAGCAGGAGATGGTCGCGGCGCGGTTCCCGTGGATGCCGGGGGAGCAGGTCCCTGAGCTCTACCGCCCCGGCGGCTGCGCGACGTGCTCCAAGACCGGCTACCGCGGGCGCCTTGCCCTGCACGAGGTCATGCCCGTCACCGAGGAGATCGAGCGCATGGCCGTGGCGCACGCGTCGAGCGCGGACATCGGCTCGGCGGCGCTGCGTGGCGGCATGGTCCCGCTGCGCGACGACGGCTGGCACAAGGTCGCGCTCGGGCAGACGTCGATCGAGGAGATCCTGCGCGTCGTCGCCTGATCGCTGGCCGCATACGCAGCTCGGTCATTCCCGAGCATCCACGGACCTCAAGGCACCTGGCCTGCGGGCCGATACACCCACCGAGAGCGACCGCGTGCGCACGAGGGACGAAGGGCACTGATGTGAGCGAACCGATGCAGCCGATGGCCGGAGAGCCGACTCGGCCCCTGCCCCCGTACCGACCCAACGGACCGCAGGCTCCCGGCGCGCCCGCCGGGCCGCCGCCGGGCGCGGTGAGCTTCTCGCCGATCCCGTCGCAGAGCACGGCCGCCTCGGTCGCCGCCGCGCGCGAGAGCGCGGCCCAGGCGCCGGGCACGTACGCGCCCGCGGGCTCGTACAACCCCGGTCAGCCGACGACGTCGTTCACGCCTGCGCCCGCCGCGGCGTCCTTCACGCCCGGTGGCGCGCCGACGACGAGCTTCGCGCCCGTTCCGCCCGCGCCGGCACAGTCGTTCGCGCCGGCCGGTGCGCCCGCAGGGTACGCGCCGTCGCCGGTGGCCGCGCCCGCGGCACCGATGCCGGCATCGGCCCGCACGTTCGCTCCCGCGCCGGAGGCCCCGGCCCCTGCGGCGCCGCCCGCGCCTGCTGCTCCTGCTGCACCCGCGGCTCCCGCTCAGGCGGCGGCTGCTCCAACGCGCGACCGCGGTGCGCGCCGCGGCGCGGAGATGCCGGACGAGTCGCTGCCGATCGACCAGATCCTCACGGAGATGGTGGCGAAGGGCGCGTCCGACGTGCACTTCACGTCGGGCGCCGTCCCGATGATCCGCGTCTCGGGTGCGCTCAAGCCGCTCGAGGGCTACGCGAGCCTCACGCCCGAGCCGCTGCGGCGTTCCATCTACGCGATCATGACGCAGAAGCAGCGCGAGACGTTCGAGGCCAACCTCGAGCTCGACTTCTCCTACTCGGTCCGCGGCCTGGCCCGGTTCCGCGTGAACATCTACCAGCAGCGCGAGTCGGTGGGTGCGGCCTTCCGTGTGATCCCGTACGAGATCAAGCCGCTGGAGGACCTGGGCGTGCCGGCCGTCGTCGGCAACTTCGCCGGCATGCCGCGCGGCCTCGTCCTGGTCACGGGTCCGACGGGCTCGGGCAAGTCCACGACCCTTGCGTCGATCGTCGACCTCGCCAACCGCACGCGCGAGGACCACATCATGACGGTCGAGGACCCGATCGAGTTCCTCCACCGCCACAAGAAGTCGCTGGTTAACCAGCGCGAGGTGGGCCAGGACACGCACTCGTTCGCCAACGCGCTCAAGCACGTCCTGCGCCAGGACCCGGACATCATCCTGGTCGGTGAGATGCGTGACCTGGAGACGATCTCGGTCGCGCTGACCGCGGCCGAGACCGGCCACCTCGTCTTCGCGACGCTGCACACGCAGGACGCCGCGCAGACGATCGACCGCGTCATCGACGTCTTCCCCTCGGGCCAGCAGGCCCAGGTCCGCACGCAGCTGGCCGGCGCCATCCAGGGTGTCGTCTGCCAGACGCTGTGCAAGAAGGCCGACGGCGTCGGCCGCGCGGTCGCCACCGAGGTGCTCGTCGCGACCCCCGCCATCCGCAACCTCATCCGCGAGGGCAAGACGCACCAGATCTACTCGGCCATGCAGGCCGGCGCGAAGCAGGGCATGCACACCATGGACCAACACCTGGCGGACCTGGTGAAGTCCGGGAAGATCTCCTACGAGGTCGGCCTGGAGAAGTGCCACCACGTGGAGGACTTCAACCGGCTCACCGGCCGGTTCTCCGGCGGCGCCCAGGGCGCAGCAGCCGCGCACGGGACCGACATGTCCGGGGCGGTGCAGTACTGATGGCCGGCACGAAGACCTTCGAGTACGCCGTCCGGGACAAGGGCGGCAAACTGATCAAGGGCCGCGTGGAGGCGCCCAACCAGGCGGCCGTCGCCAACCGGCTGCGCGAGATGGGCCTCGCGGCCATGTCGATCTCCGAGGTGTCGACCGGTGGTCTGAACACCGAGATCAACATCCCGGGCTTCGGCGGCAACAAGATCAAGCTCAAGGACCTTGCGGTGATGTCGCGTCAGCTCGCGACGATGATCGACTCGGGCCTGTCGCTGCTGCGCGCGCTGTCGATCCTGGCCGAGCAGACCGAGTCCAAGCCGCTGGCGAAGACCATCAGTCAGGTGCGCAACGACGTCGAGGTCGGGACCGCGTTCTCCGTCGCGCTCGGCAAGCACCCGGACGTCTTCCCGCCTTTGATGATCAACATGGTCAAGGCCGGCGAGGTCGGTGGGTTCTTGGATCAGGTGCTCGTCTCCGTCGCAGACAACTTCGAGGCGACCGTCAAGCTGCGGAACAAGATCAAGTCCGCGATGACCTACCCGGTCGTGGTGTTCATCATCGCGATCCTCGCTGTCATCGGCATGCTGCTGTTCATCGTGCCGATCTTCGCTGGCATGTTTGCGAGTCTTGGCGGCGAGCTGCCGTTGCCTACGCGCATCCTGCAAGGAATGTCGGTCGTGATGAAGTGGACCATCATTCCGTTCGCGATCGGCGTCGGTGTCTTCGTGGTGTGGTGGAGCAAGCACAAGAACGACCGCGCGGTGCGCGAGAGGCTCGACCCCCTCAAGTTGAAGCTGCCCGTCTTCGGCAACCTGAACCGGAAGATCGCCGTGGCGCGGTTCACGCGCAACTTCGGCTCGATGCTTCACGCGGGTGTCCCACTGCTGCAGGCGCTGGACATCGTGGGGGAGACGAGCGGGAGCCTCGTGGTCGAGCGCGCTGCGCGGGCGGTGCAGGAGAGCGTCCGACGAGGCGAGTCACTGTCTGGGCCTTTGGCCGAGCACCCGATCTTCCCGCCGATGGTCGTCCAGATGATGGCCGTCGGAGAGGACACGGGCGCGCTCGACACGATGCTGGGCAAGGTCGCCGACTTCTACGACGACGAGGTCGAGTCCACGACCGAGCAGCTCACGAGCCTCATCGAGCCCCTGATGATCGTCGTCATCGGCGGCATCATCGGCGCCATGATCATCGCGCTGTACATGCCGATCTTCAGCATCTTCAACCAGATCCAGTAGGCCGTCCGGGTGAATCCGCGGGAAGCGGGAACTTGCCCTCAAGGTACCCACCCCGAGTGACGATGACCGGGTTGCAACACTGAACCGGCTCCGGCCGGGCTTCGAATTGAAACTCAGACTCGGCACTCTCATTCTGGAGCTGAACATGATCGCTCGCATTCGCAAGTCCATGGAGGAGAAGGACAAGGGCTTCACCCTTATCGAGCTCCTCGTCGTCATGATCATCATCGGCATCCTCGCCGCCATCGCGATCCCGGTGTTCCTGAACCAGCGCAAGAAGGCCCAGGACACGGCCGCTACGTCCGACGTTTCGACCATCGGCAAGGAGATCGCGACGTACTACGTCGACGCGACCGACGCTCTCGCCAGCAAGGGCGGCGTCGCGCTGGACACGAACAAGCGGTACACGGTTGCCGGTTCTGACATCGGCAAGGCCAGCAACATCACGCCCGTCGTGACGTTCAACGAGGCGAGCACGGACGTCGCCGCTGCTTCGCAGGCCTGGTGTGTCGCGATCGCGTACAGCGGTGGCACCAAGTCCTCCGTCGCCTACTCGGCGAAGGACGGTCTGGTCAAGGGCGGTTCCTGCAGCAACGGGCAGGCCAGCTGACTTAGCTCCAACTCGCGGTGGGGTCACGTCCATGGCGTGACCCCACCGCTTCGCTGTTGACGTCAAGCCTGTGAGGTGAGGAGGGAGTGGCTGTGAGGCTCATCAGACTGCGTCGGCGTCTCTCGGGCTCCGGGGAATCCGGCTTTACTCTCGTTGAGCTCATCGTCGCGATGTTCGTGATCGTCGCAGTGCTCCTCGGACTCATGGCGCTGCAAGCCAGCTCGCTAGTCTCGACCGCCCAGACGCGCCAGCGCGCGCAGGCAACCGCCATCGGCAACCAGGTCATGGAGCAGCTCCGAGCGCTCCCGTGGCTCACGCTCAGCAAGGGCGTGAGCACGACGGTCGCAGCCTCGGACCCCAACATCAGCAGCGGCCGGTTCCGCCCGACCGTCGGCTCGACGATCGACGAGGTCCTCGTCTCCTCGAGCAGCCAGGTCACCACCGCCGTGCCGCTGTCCGGCGTCGGCGGCACGAACGTGTCCAAAGACAAGGACCCGTCGATCCCCGGGATCGTCTTCACGTCGCGCGTGTACACCTCCCGCACGACGGCAGCAGGCGCGGACGCCCTGACACTCACGGTCATCACAACCTGGACCGCCAACAAGAGCGGCAAGGCGAAGTTCGTCGTGCTGCGCTCGGAGGCCTACGCACCGGCCGGCGGCTGCGGCGACGCGACCAACCAGCCCTTCCTCGGCGCCTGCCAGGCGCTCCTCTCAGCCAACGGAACCGCCAACGGCCCGGCAGTTCAGATCACGCCGGCGAGCGTCGTCTCGGGCCCGACGGTCGATCCCGCCACTACGGCGTTGCTTCCGGGCGACACGACGTCGATCGCCGGCTTCTCGCTCGCCCAGATCACGACTGGTGTGACGTCGCAGCAGTCCACGAATGTCGAGTCGGCGGTGCTCCAGGCTGGAAGCTCCCTGACGACCACGGACGCGACCGCGACACCGACGGCAGCGGGCGGGACGAAGATCTCCAACCAGGCGTCGAACGATGTCGGCTCGACGGGAGCTGCGCCGGCCAACCCGCCGGACCAGTCCAGCGCGGGCACGGCCGCGGCGGCGACGGTGGCCCCCGCCAAGGATCTCTCGATGAGCCTCACGGCCGGTGGGGGAGTCAGCGGCGTGGCCCGAGCGACCACGGTTGCGGCCTGCTACGCGGGGATCGCCGCGGGGAGCCCATGCGCATCGGCCGACGCGACCGGTGGCTCGGACTCGACCGTCGTGTTCAACGCCAAGGCCAACCCCCTGCGGCTTGTCACGATGACCGGCGGAGGGACGTCGAAGGCCTTCGGCGGGCGCTTCACGACGACGGGTGGCGCGACGACCGTCGGCTGCACAGTGCTCTCAGGCGCCGGTTGTGTCGCTGCCGGTTCGCAGCGCACCGTCGGAACCGTCACGTTGGGGGCGGTGAGCTGGTCGGGTGGCAAGGCGCCGTCGGGTCTGATGAGTGTGACCGGCTACGCCGACTCCGTGCGGGTGGAGCGCGGGGACGCCCAGCACACGACTGCTGCGACCACGTCGCGCACGGGTGCAGTGCAGTACTGGAACGGCACGGGGTACTCGAACCTCAGCCTTGCCACGACGACCTCCACGTCGCTCACGACCGGAACGGTGACGTGGTCCCAGTCCGGTGTGGACGTGAGCGCGAAGGGTTCGCTGATCGTGACTCCCACCACCTCGACGTTGAAGAACGTCGACGCGGTGAAGTGCAGCGGTGAGGGCTGCTCGATCGACGCCGACACGGGAACAGTGACCCTTTCGGTCACCTATACGGTGACCGCGAGCGGTGACACCAGGGCATTCACCGTCTCGACGACCCTCGGGACGAGCCGGGCGAACGCGGCCTTCAAGGCGGCGCCCAGTGCGTGACGTGTATGGCGCCCTGCTGACTCGGGTGCAGCGAGCGAAGCGGGGGGACGATCGCGACGGCGGCTGGACGCTCGTCGAGCTCATCGTGTCGATGACGATCTTCGTCGGGCTCCTGACGATCATCTTCACGATGCTGATCAGCTACAGCACGCAGACCAAGGACAACATCGCGCGCACACGCGCGGTGGACCAGGCGCAGGTCGGGCTGATGCAGATCGACCGCCAGGTTCGCTCCGGCAACGTCATCTCGGATCCGGCAACAGAAGCGACGAGCGGGTCAGGCGTACCCCCGTACTACGCGCTGCGTGTCTACACGCAGACGGACGGGGTCTACCAGTGCGTGCAATGGCGCGTGCGGTTCCCGAACACGACTCCGTACGGCCAGCTCGAGTTCCGCTCGTGGCAGCCCGGGTCGGTCGCGACGGCGACGGCCTGGCGTGTCGTCGCCCACAACGTCGTGAAGCCGACGGGCACGTTCACCGCCTCGGACCCGACCACCTGGCCGCCGTTCTTCGTCCAGGCGACCGACGCCGAGGCCTCGTCGCAGGCGCAGACCATCCGGCTGACGCTCCGTCTGAAGGACCCGTCGCAGAGCGCGAAGTCCAAGCCGGCGACGGTGACGTCGACACTGACCGGCCGCAACACCATCTATGGCTACCCCAGCGACTCGTGCGGGGTGACTCCAGCACCATGACGGTCTCAGGAGGACGCATGTTCAGGGCACTCTGGCAGCGCACGAGAGTAGGCGGTAGCGAGCGCGGCACCGCTCTCATGGCCGCGATCGCCGTCGCGATCATCGGCATGGCCCTGGCGACCGTCGTCGTCTCCAACGCGATCTCCTCGGCTGCGTCGTCCGGCCGGGACCGGGCTCGGACCACGGACGTGCACTCGGCGGAGGGCGCTCTCGACGTCGTGTTCTCGCAGCTCGAAGACGGCACGCCGTGCGCGTGGCCGACCGCGGGCTCGTTCGACGCATTGACGACCCCCACCAGGTCGTCGGTCAAGGCGACGGTCGCGTACTTCGACAAGGACAACAACGCGTTGACCTGTGCCGGCGGGGTGGTGACCGGAACGCCGACTGTGGCGGTGGTCACCGCTACGTCTCAGGCTGCGGGTAGTGCGACGACCACGGCCCGCACCAAGCGGACCATGCAGGCCAAGGTCAACCTGACGCCGAACATGATTCCTGGCCGTGGTGCGGCGATCTTCGCCGCCAACAACATCATGACGACCAACTCGTTCACGCTGGAGACGTCGTTGCCCGACACTCCCGTCGACGTGTGGGTCGACACGGGCAACGTCGACTGCAACTCGAACGTCAAGATCGACGGCAACTTGATCGTCGTGAACGGCACGACGTCGATCTCGAACGGCTGCCGTGTCACGCAGAACCTCTGGAGCAAGAAGAAGCTCACGGTCAACGCTGCTCAGTCCGCAGGTCTCACGACGGTGGGGCAGGACACCTACGTGTCGGCTGACGCCACGATCGCCGGCGGCTCGAAGTACGGCCGCGACCTCATCGTCGCGGGTGCGGTCAGCACCTGGGCCGGTGGCCCGATCGTCGGTGGCCAGTACAAGACGGGAGTGGGGACCGGCGCGATCCCGCAGTACGTTCCGACCGGTCTCCCGGAGGTCAACTACAAGCCGGCCGACTGGACCGGCTTCGCGAACTCCGGAGACCGTGCAGCTGCCTACAAGTCGTGGGTCAACACGGCTGCGACGACGCAGAACCACTCGACGAACTGGAACAACACGACGAACGAGCAGTGCGACATCGCTGGTGAGAGCTGGCGGCTGAACGGCCCGCTGATCGGTCCGTCGGTGCCTACCGTGTATGACACGCGCTTCTGCTCTACGACGAAGTTCGAGGGCAACACGACCATCAAGCTCAACGCGGACATGGTCATCTACGCCAACGAATTCTATGCGACCGGTAACTTCCAGGTCCTTTCCGGAGACGGCCAGCCCCACAAGTTCTGGATCATCGTGCCGGACCCTGACACGACTCCGAACGGTGTCGCGGAGTGCAAGACGGTGGGTAGCAACAAGGCTGGCAACATCAAGTTCGACTCAGGCGCCCTCGCGATCGCACCGATCACCTTCTTCGGCTACACGCCGTGCACGCTCGAGACGAACAACACGACGACGTTCTACGGCCAGCTCTACGGCGGTTCGGTGATCCTGCGCAACGCCATGACCATGCGCTACGTGCCCATCGGAATCCCCGGCGTGTCCTTCCCGAACACCAACCCGACTGCCAGCTCGGGCTACCGTGTCGACGTGGTGTACAAGCGCGAGATCAAGAACCCGTGACCGCTGGGCTCGTCACGATCGTCGGGATCTTCGGCCTGATGATCGGGTCGTTCCTCAACGTCGTGATCTGGCGCGTGCCGCGCGGGGAGTCCATCGTCTCCCCGCCGAGCGCGTGCCCGCGGTGCGGGCACGAGATCCGCCCGCGGGACAACCTCCCCGTGATCGGGTGGCTGATCCTTCGGGGGAGGTGCCGCGACTGCGGCAACCCGATCTCGCCGCGGTACCCGTTGGTCGAGCTCGCGACGGGTGTGCTGTTCGCGGTGACGGCACTGCTCACCGGACTGTCGTGGCTGTTGCCGGCGATGCTCTACCTCGTCGCCATCGGCATCGCTCTAACACTCATCGACATCGACACGAAGCGCCTTCCGAACGCGATCGTGCTCCCGTCCTACGTCGTCGGGGCCGTTCTCCTGGCACTCGCGAGCGCGAACCCCGGGGGAGAGTCGGACTGGGGCGCGTTCGTCCGCGCGCTGATCGGCGCGGCCGCCATGTTCACCGTCTACTTCGTGCTGCTGCTCATCTACCCGGCGGGCATGGGTTTCGGCGACGTCAAGCTGGCGGGGGCGCTGGGTCTCTACCTCGGATGGTTCGGGTGGGGGGCGCTCGTCGTCGGGTGGTTCGCGGCGTACCTGCTCGGCGGGATCTTCTCGATCGGGCTGCTCCTGGTCCGGCGCGCCGACCGCAAGTCGGGCATCCCCTTCGGGCCGTGGATGCTCCTCGGCGCTGGCGTCGGAATCCTCTTCGGCCAGCAGCTCGCGGACTGGTACGCCGGGATCCTCTGACTCCTCGCAGTCGTCTCACGCAGATCCGCAGAGCACTCAAGTCGGGCACGATCGCGCCCGATAGCAACTTCGTACGTCTCCGTCCGACGGAAGGAACCCCGTGGCTACGTCACGCGTCATCGGGCTCGACCTCGGCTCCTCGTTCGTGAGGGCCGCCGAGCTCGAGTTCGGAAGCGGAGGGCCGGCGGGCAAGAACCCGCCAACCCTCGCGCGCTACGGCGAGATCGCCATCCCCGTGGGTGCCGTCCGCGACGGCGAGGTCGTCCAGCACGACGTCGTCGCGGGCGCCATCAAGCAGCTCTGGTCGAGCGCGAAGTTCCCGTCCAAGGACGTCGTCATCGGCGTGGGTAACCAGCGCGTGGTCGTGCGAGAGCTCGACCTCCCGTGGATGCCTCTCGCGCAGCTCAAGTCCTCCCTGCCGTTCCAGGTCACCGAGCTGCTCCCGATGAGCACGGACGACGCGCTCCTCGACTACTTCCCGACCGGCGAGTCAGCCGACGGACCGAGCGGACGCACGGTGCACGGCATGCTGGTCGCCGCGCAGCGAGACACGGTCAATGCCAACGTCATGGCCGTCGAGGCGGCTGGCCTGCGGCCCACGATGGTCGACCTCAACGCCTTCGCGATGATCCGCTCGCTCGCTCGTGGCGACCTCGCTCGCGGCACGGTCGCCATCGTCGACATCGGCGCCTCGATGACCACGGTCGTCATCGCCGAGCGCGGCGTTCCTCGCCTCGTGCGGTCCCTGCCGTCGGGCGGTCACAACATCACGTCCGCGGTCGCGAGCAGCATGGGCATCTCTGCGCCCGACGCCGAGCACCTCAAGCGCGAGATCGGCATCGGCTACGCCGTTCCCGCGGACCGCGCCGAGGCGTCCGACGCGATCTCGACGATCGTGCGTGCCCTCGTCGAGTCGGTCCGGAACACGTTCGTCTACTACGCACAGAACAGCGGCGTCCCCATCGACACGGTCGTGCTCGTGGGCGGAGGAGCGCAGCTGCCCGGACTCGGGCAGTACCTGGCGAGCGCTAGCCGACTTCCCGTCGTCCTGGGCGACCCACTCGCGGGGCTTCGCTCGGGCAAGACCGTGAACCGCGGAGCCTTGAACGGTCGCGAGTCGTTCGCAGCCCTGTCCGTCGGTCTCGCGTACGGAGTTGCGGCATGAGCGCGCTGCTGGATGGTACCCGCCTCAAGGGTCGCACCAAGGAGGCCCCGGCTCTGGCCGTCGGCCTGCCCCAGGTCAACCTGCTCCCCGCGGAGGTCTACGCCGCGCGAGGTCTGCGCCGGACCAAGCGCCTGCTCCTGGTCGCCGTCGGCGCCACGGTGCTCGCGTGCATGGGCGGGTACGTCCTCGCCGTCCAGGACGCCGGAAGGGCCGATGACCAGTACGCCACCGCGCAGCTGCGTACCCAGGACCTCATGGCCAAGCAGGCGTCGTACCGCGAGGTGCCGCTCGTCCTCGGGCAGCTGGCGAGCGCCGAGGCTGCAGAGAAGCTGGGGATGTCGACCGACATCGAGTGGGCCAAGTACCTCGACGCGATCACGGTGTCGCTCCCGAAGAACGTCAGCATCGACACGATGACGGTGACTGGACCCACGCCGATGGCGCCCGTGCAGCAGTCGACGGACCCGCTCCTGGGGCAGACCTACGGGTCGATCCAGTTCACCGCGAAAGCCGACACGCTGCCCGATGCGGCCGACTGGATGGATGCGCTCGACAAGATTCCCGGATTCAGCGACGCGACCGTCTCGACCGCCCAGATCGGCGAGGACGACGACTCCGGCGTCCATTACGCCTCCGCGGTGACCGTCCAGCTCGACGCCGAGGCCTTCTCGCACCGGTTCGACCAGTCCGAAGGGACCAAGTGATGTCCGGAGCGAAGAAGAGCACCTGGATCGGCGGCACGGCCTTCCTGTGCCTCGTGCTGATCGTGGCCGCATGGTTCCTGGTCATCGCACCCAAGCGGGCCAGCGCGGCGGACGTGCGGGCCCAGGCCGCGCAGATCGAGGCCCAGAACGACACCCTTGAGCTCAAGGTGGCGAAGCTCGCCGCTGACGCGAAGCGGCTCCCCGAGCTCAAGAAGCAGCTTGCCCAGCTGCGGATCGGCATCCCGTCAGACTCGGCCCTGGCGGCCTACCTGCAGCAGCTGGACAAGATCGCCGTGGCGCACGACGTGACGATTGAGAACGTCGCCCCGAGCGCGGCTCAGGCGGTCACGCTGGCCCAGGCTGCCGCCCCCGCACCTACGCCCGCTCCGAGCGGGTCGGCTGCGGCCAGCGTCGACGCCGCCTCGTCGACGCCCAGTGACGCCACGTCACCGGCGGCGACGCAGCCCACCGCCAGCCCTGTGCCGGAGGGCTTCGCGGCCATCCCGCTCTCCCTGACGGTCGTCGGCACCTACGACGACACGACGGCGTTCGTCTCAGACCTGCAGAAGACTAACGGGCGGCTCTTCCTCGTCGGCGGCTTCACGGCTACCGGTCAGCCGGACCAGGAGGCGAGTGCCGGCAAGCCCCAGACGAAGGTCGGTGACCAGGAGCTCGTCATCTCCGGCTTCGCCTACGTGCTTCCCGACGCTGCGGCTGCAGCGACGCCGGCGCCCGAGCCCACGGCGGGTCCGAAGCTGCCGAAGGCGCCGAACGACAAGTCCCCGTACACCCCCGTCAAGGGCGAGCAGTAGCGTCGAACGACCAGGAGGGTGGCTGCGGAGATCGTTCCGCAGCCACCCTTCTGCCGTGCCACCGAACGATGGACACGCTCCGGGGACACCCGACGGGCGTGGGAGGATCTGCACATGCTGCGCTGGTTGACCTCAGGTGAGTCTCACGGCCCCGCCCTCGTCGGCATCATGGAAGGCCTTCCCGCGGGGGTGGAGGTGACCACCGCCGACGTGCAGGCAGCGCTCGCGCGGCGACGTCTTGGCTACGGCCGCGGCGCGCGGATGAAGTTCGAGCAGGACGAGGTCCGCCTGGTGGCGGGCGTCCGTCACGGCGTAACGCAGGGTGGACCGTTGGCGATCGAGATCGGGAACACCGAGTGGCCCAAGTGGGTCGAGGTCATGTCTGCCGACCCGCTCGAGGACGCCTCTGTGCTACAGCGGGCTCGCAATGCGCCGCTGACCCGCCCACGGCCCGGTCACGCCGATCTCGTCGGCATGCGCAAGTACGGCTTCGACGACGCGCGCCCGGTGCTCGAGCGGGCGTCGGCGCGGGAGACCGCGACGCGCGTTGCGCTTGGCACGGTCGCGGCAGCCTTCCTCCGCAAGGCCGCCGGGATCGAGCTCGTCTCACACGTGGTGTCGATCGGCCCGGTCTCGGCACCCGACGACGCGCCGCTTCCCACCGCTGCTGACGTCTCGGCGCTGGATGCCGATCCGGTGCGGTGCTTCGACGCGGCCACATCGGCCGCGATGGTCGCGGAGATCGACGAGTGCCACAAGGACGGCGACACGCTCGGGGGAGTGGTCGAGGTGCTCGCCTACGGCCTGCCCTCCGGGCTCGGCTCGTATGTGCACGGGGACCGGCGCCTGGACGCACGGCTTGCCGGTGCGCTGATGGGTATCCAGGCCATCAAGGGCGTCGAGGTCGGCGACGGCTTCCGCACGGCCGCTCGCCGTGGCTCGGCGGCGCACGACGAGATCGTGCGTGGCTCCGACGGCCGCATCGTGCGCGCGACGAACCGCGCCGGCGGCCTCGAGGGCGGTATGACGAACGGCGAGGTGCTGCGGGTCCGCGCCGCCATGAAGCCGATCTCGACGGTCCCGCGCGCTCTGGCGACGATCGACACGACGACGGGCGAGCCGGCGAAGGCTCAGCACCAGCGCTCGGACGTCTGCGCCGTCCCTCCGGCAGCGGTCGTCGCCGAGGCGATGGTGGCGCTGGTTCTCGCCGAGACGCTGCTCGAGAAGACCGGCGGGGACTCGCTGGCCGAGGTTCGTCGCAACCTCTCCGCCTACCTCGAGTCGGTCCCCGAGCTGCTGCGCTGAGAAGTACGCATCAACGCGTCAGGCCCGGTACCGCGCGGTACCGGGCCTGACGCGTTCCTGCACGAGCAGCGGCTACGGTGCGGTGAAGGACACAGGCCCGCCGGGCGTGCTCTTGCCCTTGGTGCTGTTGGCGATCACGCGCAGGTAGTAGGACTTGCCCTTCTTCGCCTTCGTCCACGTGTAGGACCGGGCCGACGAGGAGGTCGTCTTGAGCGTGTGCCACGACGTGCCGTTGGTCGAGTACTGGACGATGTAGCCCTTGATCGTCGAACCGTTGGCGGCCGGCTTCGACCACTTCACGGTGGCCTTGTGCGACTTCGCCGTGACGGTGACGTTCGTCGGCGCGCTCGCCGGGCCCGCCGGCATCACGCTCGCGCTGTTGGAGTTGGAACCCTGGCCCATCGCTGTGGTCGCGCGGACTCGGAACTCGTAGCGGGTTCCGTTGACGAGGCCGGTCGACGTGAAGCTGCGCGTGGTGGCGTTGGACGTCTGGCCGACGAGCGTCCACCCGCTCCACTTGCTGGAGTGCAGCTCACGGCGCTCCACCACGTAGGACTGCACCGCCGAACCTCCCGTGGAGCTAGGTGCGCTCCACGAGACTTTCGCCTGTCCGTTGCCTGCCGACGCGACTGCCTTCTGCGGTGCGGACGCCAGGTTGCGGGTCACGACGGTGATCGAGTACCAGGGCCCACGGCCGACGGCGTTCACCGCGGCCACGCGCACCGTGTACGAGGCGCCGCGCGCGAGCCCGGTCACCTGGAGCTGACCGTACGGGGCGCTCTTCACCGTGTGCGCAGACGAACCTGTCCAATACTCGACGTCGTACCGCGAGACGGATGCACCGCCTGTGTTCGACGGGCTGTTCCACGAGAGGCTGAAGCTGCCGAGTGCGGGAGTCGCTGTCGGCGTCCCGACGAGACCCGGGAACGTCGGAGTCGTCGCGGTAGACGTCCCCGACCAGGGGCCGGTGCCTTCGCCGTTGCGGGCCCGGACACCGAACTCGTAGGTGGTGGCGGTCTTCAGGCCCCGGAGGGTTGTGCCGAGCGTGTTGGCGCCGAGAGTTGTCACCGTCCACGCGTTGCCCGAGCCGGTCGGGTCGCTGATCCGGTAGCGCAGCTCGTAGGTAGGCGCGACCCCCGAGCCGGCAGCGGCGCCGGTGAGCGCGGGCCACGTCAGCGCGACTGAGGTGCCGGTCACCGAGGGGGCCGGCTGGTTGGGTGCGTCGGGGGTCGTGGTGACCGTGAACCGACGGATGCTCGACGTGCCCAGCACGGCCTGCGATCCGACGGTCTCCGGGATCGCCTGCACCTGCCACTGATAGGCCGTTCCGTAGCGGAACGGAGATGCCGAGCCGAGGCCGACCGGCGCCAACGACGTGGCCGAGGTCTCGTACGCGTAACCGGAGCTGATCGATGAGCCTTCATGTGCGATCCGGACGACGTAGCGCGAGGCGCCAGCCACCGCAGACCACTGCAGGATGACCGGAGCGCTCCCCGACGCGACCGCCGACGAGCTCAACGTCGCGCCATCGGCGGTCACGAGAGTCGGGTTCTTCTGGCCGACGGTGAACGTCGCCGCCGAGGACGCGTACCCCGTCCCATCGACGTCGGTCCCGACGACCTTCCACTCGTAGTCGCCGGGGGCGATGTCGTTCAGCAGCACCGTGGTGATCCCAGGTGTGTCGATGCTGGTGTAGGCAGCGCTGCTGCCCAGGACGCGGTACTGAACCGTGTACTTCGACGCGATCGGCGCGGTGTCCCACAGGAGGCGGACCGCAGCGCCGGTCGTCGTCGACCGGAGGTTGGTCGGCTGCGCAGCGGGCATGTCGATCCGGATCGCGTCCGACGCGGTGCCCGCGGCACCCGTGGAGTCGAGCGGAGCGACGCTCACGGTGTACGGCCCGCGGGCCAGCGACTTGCCGGACGTGGGGTTACGCAGGACGAAGAACGGGTACTCGAGCTTCGCGTTCTCGCTCCCCACCAGCGCACCGTCGGAGTTCCGGACGGTCACCGCATAGCCACGGCTCCCGCCGTCGGCCGGAGCACTGACGATCTGGGGGGTCCAGCTGACCACGATCGTCCCGGGGTCCTTCGGCTGCGCTGCCCAGGCGACCCCGACCGACGGCGTGCTGAGGCGCGACCAGCTCTTCACGTTGGACCACTCGCCCAGGTACGTGGTTCCCGAGAGGGTTGGCGACGTCCCGACAGCCGCGCGCACGCGCCAGTAGTAGGGCTGGGCGACGGTGTTGTTGGTGAAGACGCCCGTCGCGCGCAGCTGGGTGCCGGTCGTCGCGAACGTCGCGACGCGGTTGGTCGACACCGTCGAGTTGAGCCCGACCTCGACGACGTAGTAGTCCGCGCCAGTCACGCGGTTCCAGGTCATCAGGGGGGCGGGCTCACCGGCGGCCGCGACGACCGTGGCGTCGCTCGCGAGCGTCAGCTGTCCATCGACGCTGGTGGTCGCTGCCCCGACCGTCACGTACCTGTAACGGGACGGGAACTCGCTCGACTGCGGGTCGGACCAGTCGGACTGGATCGTGCCGCTGAGGCCGTCGGGAGATCCGGAGAGCGGGCCGGCCGCGTCGATCCCCTGGACTCGCCAGCGGTACGTCTTGCCTGCCTGGATCGGCGTGCTGCTCGACCACAGGCAGGAGCTGCCCTGCTGGTTGAGCTTGGTGGCGCTCGGGGCGTCCGTCGTGCCGTAGAGGGCGACGACGGTCGCCGACGTGCTCGCGGTCAGGCACGTGACCGTGGACTTCCCGTCAGTGGAGCTCACCTCGACGCGGTACGCGGTAGCGCGTGCCAGGGGCTGCCAGCTGACGAGGAACTTGTCGACGGGGATCACCGGGGCGGTAGCCGCAGTCGATGAGCCCACCAACGGGATCGGGTAGGCGGACGTCTCGTCGTCGGCTGCCGACGGCGCGGACTGCGCGCCCCACTCCTTCTTGAACAGCCATACGTCGGACGCCGGGCCGGGGTTCCCCGCCGCGTCGAGCGGCGTGACCTGCCAGTAGTACTGGTTGTCGAGCATCGGCGCGGTCGGCACGTAGACGGTCGACGTGACCGTCGTCGTCATGGCTGACACCACGCTTCGGAGCTCGGTGCGGTCGGAGCTCGCGTCCATGCCGAACCGGATCTGGTAGCTCGCCGCGCCGGGCACCGGGTCCCAGCTGAACTTCGGGTCCGACACCGCCACGATCTCGGCACCCGGCGCCTCGAGGTTGTCGGGCGCGGTCAGCACAGGCCTGCTGGACGCGGACCAACGGAACGTGAGGTTGCGCTCTGCGCCGAACGGGCCGGTGAGCGTGGTTCCGCTCGCGGTCGGCAGTACCGCGCGCACGTGCCACCGCCAGACGACCGGGACGTCGGTGGAGACACCGTCGACGACGACCTTGCGGGTGCGAGCCAGCAGAGTCGACGGCGAAGCCGTCGTCCCGCCCTTGACCGCGATCGACTGTGCGTTCGACCAGCCGCTCGGCTCGGACGTGTACTGCACCTCGTACGACGTCGCGCCTGCCACAGCGGACCACTGGAAGACCACGGGTGCCGGGTACTCGATGGCCGCGCCGTCAGCGGGGGACACCGGGTCGGGGGAACCGGTCGGCGGCTGGTCGTACGTGCCCCATGCGGACCAGTCACCACGGGACGAGTCGGACGTGCTCGAGTAGGAGGCGACGCGCCACTGCAGCGTCCTCGCCGCATCGGTCGCGCCGAGCTGGCCCGTGGGAATCCACCGGGTGTTCGTCGTGCGGATCGTGGCCACGCGCGTGCTGGTCGGATCGGTGTCCAGCGCGAACTCGATCGAGTACCCGACCGCGCCCGGAACGGGCGACCACGCGAACGTCGGCGTGGCCCCGCTGACCTCGGACGAGGTCGGCACGGGCGTCGTGGCATCGGCAGCGACGCCGGGGGACGCGCCGACGACGAGCATCGATGCCAGGAGCGAGGCGCTGACGAGCGCACCGCCGAACCTACGTGCGAGCGACACTGATCCTCCAGGTGGTGAGACACGACACGCGCATCGGAGAATCGGCGCCGGAGGCCAGCTACTTGACCTGGTCTCCGCGCCGATCGCTCGCTTCACCCGATTGCCAACGCAGCAATCGCTCGGGTGGCCTGCCGATCACCTAGTAGGACTGGGTACCGGTCAGGCAGAAGTTCGCTGCGTAGGTGATCCCTCCTGCGGCGCGCTCCTTGAGTGCTGCGCTGAGCATCGCGTCGGCGGCCGACTGCGCACCCTTGAGATACGTCTTCAGCCACTTCGATGCCGGCACGTACTTCGAGCCGAGGCCGACTGCCTTCTCCGCCTTGGAGAACATGCCCTTGATGTCCTTCGTCACTCCCTTCTGGACTGCGACCTGGTACGCGAACTGGTGCGTCTCGTTCGCCAGGCACTTGTAGCCGCGTGCAGGAACCCGGTTCGTCCTGATCCGGTCGAGAACCGTGTTCAAGGATTCCTGCTGCGCGCTACGAAGAGCCGTGCCGTACAGCGCACCGATGGTTGCGGCCGCGCGGTCGCGGTCGTAGGCGGTGTTGTGCGCCCCGGGGTAGATGACCTTGAACTCCTGATCTGCTACGAACTCACGCTTGTCGCAGTTGAGGATGCCCAGCCAGTTCTTGTCGCACGGCACATTGACGGCGGGACGGCCGTATGACGTGTCCGGCGCCGCTGCCGAGGCAGGTCCGGCGAAGACACCGACGAGTCCGATGCTGAGCACGATGGCGGAGGCGACACGGCGACGCCACGGGCGTTTGCGGGAAGAGTTCCGAGTCATGTTCCGATAGTCGTCGAACGTCTGTTTTGCCAGGGCGCGCAATCGGGTGATCGCACTGCGCGAAGGGTGAAGTGTCTACGGTTCGGACAGCACCCTAGGTGCGACTTCGGCGGGCTAGGCTCGATGCTCGTGCCCTCTGTCACCGCCCCCCGCGTCGTCCTCATCGGCCCCCCGGGCTCGGGCAAGTCGACGATCAGCGCGGCGTTGGCCGAGCGCTGGCAGCTCACGCAGCGCGACACGGACACGGACGTGGAACTGACGGCGGGCAAGCCGATCGCGGAGATCTTCGTCGACGACGGCGAGCCGCACTTTCGCGCGCTGGAGCGTGAGGCGGTGCTCGCAGCACTGCAGCAGCACGACGGTGTCCTCGCGCTCGGTGGGGGAGCGATCCTCGACGAGGCGACGCAAGCCGCGCTGACGGAGTACGCGGCAGGCGGCGTCGTCGTCTTCCTCGACGTCACCCTCACGCACGCGGCGCCGCGCGTCGGCTTCAACCAGTCGCGCCCGCTGCTGCTGGGCAACCCACGCGCGCAGTGGCAGGCACTGATGGAAGCCAGAAGGCCGATCTACGAGCGCCTGGCCACGATCACGGTGCTGACCGACGACCTGCGCCCGGCCGACGTGGCCGAGCGCATCGAGACCGAGCTGGCGGCGTTGCGCCAGGCGGCGATGGAGGACGAGGCATGACGACGACCGTGCGCGTGAACGGCGCCCAGCCCTACGACGTGGTCATCGGCCGCAACCTGCTCGGCGCGCTGCCGGGGCTCGTCGGCGAGGCCAAGCGGGTGCTCGTCGTGCATCCCGCCGCGCTGGCGACGACCGCGGACGCCGTCATCGAGGACCTGCGCGCAGCGGGCTACGAGACGTTCGGTGCCGAGGTGCCGGACGCCGAGGAGGCCAAGACCGCGCAGGTCGCCGCGTTCCTGTGGGGCGTGCTGGGCCAGGCGGACTTCACGCGCTCGGACGCGATCGTGGCGGTCGGCGGGGGAGCGACCACCGACCTGGGTGGGTTCGTCGCGGCGACGTGGCTGCGCGGGATCAAGGTGGTGCAGGTCCCGACGACGCTGCTGGCGATGGTCGACGCGGCCGTCGGCGGCAAGACCGGCATCAACACAGCCGAGGGCAAGAACCTCGTCGGCTCGTTCCACCCGCCCGCGGGCGTGCTGTGCGACCTGGCGGCGCTGGCGTCGATGCCCAAGCACGACTTCGTCGCCGGGCTCGCCGAGGTCGTCAAGTGCGGCTTCATCGCCGACCCGCGGATCCTGGACCTGGTCGAGGAGAACGTCGAGACCCTCACGGACCCGGTGCGCGCGTCCGAGTCCGAGGTGCTCGCCGAGCTCGTCGAGCGGGCCGTGCAGGTCAAGGCGGACGTCGTGGGGGAGGACCTCAAGGAGGCCGGCCTGCGCGAGATCCTCAACTACGGCCACACGTTCGCGCACGCGATCGAGAACGTCGAGCGCTACCAGTGGCGCCACGGCGCCGCGGTGTCGGTGGGCATGGTCTACGTCGCGGAGCTCGCGCGGCTCGCGGGCAAGCTGTCCGACGAGGTCGTCGACCGCCACCGCTCCATTCTCACGTCGCTCGGCCTGCCGACGACGTACCGCGGCGACCGTTGGGAGCGCCTGCTCACGGCGATGCGGCGGGACAAGAAGACCCGCGGAGACCTGCTGCGCTTCGTCGTGCTCGAGGGCGTCGGCAAGCCGACGCGCCTCGAGGGCCCCGACCCCACACTGCTCGTCGCCGCGTACGCCGAGGTGAGTCGGGACGACAGCTCGACCGCCATCGTCCTTTAGGCCTCGGGCCCTCGCGGTCGTCTCGGTCGCTGCCCTGCGCGCGCCCTCCGTGCGCGCGACCCACGATTGCCCCCATCACCATCAAGTGGCAACGCCGATCTGCCGAACGACAGTTCGTGAGTACTACGCTTGCCGACGAGTCATGGCTGCGCTCCGAGGTCTCCCGCCTGCAGCGCGAACGCCCTCGGCTCACGGCGGCGTTACTCGCCGCTTGGTCGCGGCCGACGCTCGTCCTCGTGCCTATCGCGGTCGTCATCCTCGGGGCACTGGGCTCGCGGATTCCCGATGGAGACGCCGGCTGGTTCCGGCGCGCGGGGTGGTCCATGACCAGCACGGGGTTCTTCGACGTCTTCTCCGACGGAGGGCTCCAGATCGGCCCCGTGTACCTCTGGTGCCTGGGCATCGCCACTCGGTTCGTGACGGCGCTCGGACTGCCGGTCCTTGCGACCCTCGCCGCAGCGCAGGCCGCCTTGGTGACGTGGTTGGGGATCTCGACGGCGGGCCGTGCGGCTCGTCGGTTCGGCACGGACGTCCTGCAGGCCCAGTGGGCGATCGGACTGGTCCTGGTGCTGGGTGGTTACCTTGCCGAGAGCATCGGCAACGGTCATCCCGAAGAGATCACCGTCGGACTTCTCCTGGCCCATGCGGCACTACTTGCGAAGGACCGGCGCTACGTACTTGCCGGACTTCTGGTGGGCCTGAGCACGGGCGTGAAGCAGTGGGGCATCTTCGGTGGTGGAGTCCTGGGCCAGGGCCGGTCGCTGCGCGGCCTGCTCCTGGGCGGCGCCGCCGCGCTAGGTCTCGTCGCGTTGCTGTACGCGCCCTTCTTCATCTGGGGTGACGTCCAGACGTACAAACACCAGTGGGGTTTCACCTCCGCGACGGCGCTCGGCTCCCTCGAACACAGCCTGGGCCTCTCCGACTGGGGGATGCGGTTCGTCCAGGGCGCTCTGGCCGGCCTCGCAGGACTGGCGATCGCCTGGTGGGGCAAGGCCTCGCCGCTGGTCACGCCCATCGTGGCCATCGCGGTCCGTCTGGTGCTCGACCCCATGCGCCTCACGTACTACAGCGGTCCGCTGGTCGTCCTTCTCGTGCTCTGGGCATGGACGACTCCGATCGATCTGAGCCGGCGCGGGCGCCTCGTCGCGACGTGTGCGTCGCCCATGGTGGTACTGACCCCATACCTCGTCAGTGGCGAGCCCTTGTGGTGGACAGGGACCGTCGCACTGTGTGCAGCCATCGTCGTCCCCTTGGCGCTCGAGGGCGCTTCGGCTCGCGGTACCGCCAGTGCGGCTGGCCGCCAGAAGACTGCCCGATGAACGAGGCGCTCACGGCGGCCCCGAGAGACGCCAGTGCGTCGCCCCCGCGGGCTGCGTTCACCGACCGGCTCGATGCCGAGTTCGCGCTCCTGGCAAGCCGCCGACCGAACGTCGCACGCGCCTTCACCGCGTGGCTTCGTGCACCTCTCGGCACGCTCCTCGCGCTCGGCATCATCGTCGGCGGTACAGCCGGTGCCATGCGGCAGGACGGGGACCAGGTCCGCTTCCGCCGTGCCGCCGCCGACATGTGGGGCACGGGATTCTTTGACGTATTCCACGACGGATGGATCCAGGTCGGCCCACTGTACGTTCTCGCGCTCGGCGGCTTCGCGCATGCGGTCCGATGGTTCGGCCTGTCTCTCGAGCTCACGTCCGTCGCAGCCGGGGCGATACACGGGGCGTTGATCATGTGGCTGGCCTGTATCACCGCGCGACGAGCGGCAAGAGCTAGTAGCACGGCGAGAATCACCGCCCAGTGGGGCGTCGGTGGGCTGCTCGTCGTCGGCGGCCTGCTCAGCAACGCCATGGTCGCCGACCATCCCGAAGAACTCGTCGTCGCCCTCCTGTGCGCGCTGGCCGCCACATACGTGACCGCCGGTCGACCGGGAATCGCCGCTCTGCTCATCATCCTCGCCACTGGCGTCAAGCAGTGGGGGATAACCTGCGGCGGGGTCCTCGGTGCCGAGCGGCGCATCCGCGACGTCCTTCTTTTCGGCACCGTTGCGGCCGTCGGGTCGGTTGCTCTGTACGCACCTTTCCTCGTGTGGGGAGACGTCCAGACCTTCAGCTTCCGGTGGCCGTTTCCCGAGCACACCTGGTTCGAGGCTCTGCCCTTGTTCCACGGGGCGTCCGGTTGGTCGATCCGGGTCGTTCAGGGTGCCGCGAGCGGGCTCGCCGGTCTCGCGGTAGCGCGGTCGCGCGCTGGGACGCCATTGCTCGCCATTCTCACCGCGATCTCAGTTCGCCTCGCCCTCGACCCCCTGCGGCTCACGTACTACTGGATGGCTTGGGCCGCCGTGCTCGCCGTGTGGGCATGGTCGACTCCCGCCCTGCGGCTCGTACGGTCACGACTCGCATTCTCCGCGCCGACGGCGCTCCTGACCCTCGTCGATTTGGTTCCCCATGGCGTCGTCTGGCACGTCGAGACGGTTCTCGCCGTGGCAGTCCCGGCCGCGTGCCTCCTGATCGAGCGCCGACTCCTTCCCCCGACCGACGTCGAGTCTCACACCCGTACGGCAGACGGCACGTTGATGCACGTCCCGACACAACGTGACGGACTGACGCGAGAGATGACGCGGGGGAGCACGCGGAAGCCCTAGGCTCGGAGGCATGACGCGCGCGCTGGTGCTCAACGGCCCCAACCTGGGCCGGCTCGGCTCCCGCGAGCCCGAGGTGTACGGCTCGGCGACGCACGGCGATCTCGTCGACGCGGTCAGCGGCTGGGCCAAGGAACTCGGCCTCGACGTCGAGGTCCGCCAGACCGACGACGAGTCCGAGCTGGTGCACTGGCTCCACGAGGCCGTCGACTCGCGCACCGCCGTGGTCCTCAACCCCGCCGCGTTCACGCACTACTCCTACGCGCTGCGCGACGCGTGTGCGCAGGTCACACAGTCGGGGCTGATCCTGGTGGAGATCCACATCACCAACCCGTACGCACGCGAGGCGTTCCGGCACTACTCGGTCGTCGGCCCGGTCGCGACGGGCACGATCGCGGGCTTCGGCCTGGACTCGTACCGGCTCGCGCTGGATCTCGTCGCCAGCCGAGCGGACTGAGCAACAACACCCAAGGCTTGTTTCAGTAGGAACAAGGTGGCAACCTTGTTGCATGTTCATCGTCACGATCGATCAGCGCGGGTCTCGCGTCCACGGCGACAAGGTCGACGAGCTGCTCGCGTCGTCGCCCGTCCGGGAGCTCACGCCTGATCGCGCCGGTGTGGTGCGGGCCTTCGAGCGGACCGTCGGCGACGAGGTGCAGGCCGTTCTCGACGACGCGCGCGTCGTCGTCGACCTCGTGCTGGACATCGCCCGACGAGGCGGGTGGTCGATCGGCATCGGCGCGGGGGACGTCGACGAACCCCTACCGGAGTCGACGCGCGCAGGGTCCGGCGCAGCGTTCATCCTGGCCCGCACGGCGGTGGAGGCGGCAAAGAGCCGCACACGGACCGTCGCCCTGGCCGTGCGAGGTGCCGACGACGGCGCCGGCCGCGATGCCGAGGCGGTGCTCGTCCTTGCCGCGGCGACGGCAGCCCGCCGGTCCGCCGCGGGCTGGGAGGTCATCGACGCGCTCGCACCCGGCAGCGCACGGCAGGAGGACGTCGCCGCCACCCTCGGCATCTCGCAGCAGGCCGTGAGCCAGCGGCTGCGGACGGCACTGCACGACGAGGAGCTCGCGGCCCGCAGTGCTGCCGCGCGGCTGCTGGACCTCGCCCAGGGGTAGCCGGGGTGTCGATGCGTCGCATGTCAGACGTATCGGGCACGATGTCAGCGCCGTGCCCTCGAAGGCACGCACCCAGAAGCTGGACGTCCGCAGCATCCATCTCTGAACGGAGTCGCCCGTGCCCGTCGGCCTGGAGATCCTCGTCGTCGTGCTGGCGCTCGTCGTCGCCGCAGGCGGTGGGTGGCTCGTCGTCATGGGCGTGCTTCGCCTCGCGTCGAGCTCGCAGGATGCCGGCGCCCCCGAGGGGGACGGACCCAACGGCAGCCGAGCGCGGGCGACGCTCCGCGGAGGGACGTGGATCGGCATCCTCGAACGGCTCGCCGTGGTGCTGTGCATCCTCGTCGACGAGCCGGCTGGCCTCGCGGTCATCGTGGCCGTCAAGGGCCTGGGCCGGTTCCCCGAGCTGCGCGAGAACCCGGGCGCCTCCGAGCGGTTCGTCATCGGCACGCTCGCGTCGCTCGTCTGGTCGGCGGCCGTCGCCGTCGGGGCCCGGGCGATCCTCTTCTGAGGGCGGACGGCCCGCGATTGTCGGGCCCGGCGGGTGGGCGGGTACGATGGTCGGCGGTCTGCGGACCGGTCCCGCCCCGCCCACCTGGGCAGACAGGGTCGACCGGCGCAGAGGAAGCTCAGTTCACACACACCTGACAGGAAGCGACGGATCGTGGCGACCACCAACGACCTCAAGAACGGCACCGTGCTCAAGATCGACGGCCAGCTGTGGACCGTCATCGAGTTCCAGCACGTCAAGCCCGGCAAGGGTGGCGCGTTCGTCCGCACCAAGCTGAAGAACGTCCTGTCCGGCAAGGTCGTCGACCGCACGTTCAACGCCGGCCTGAAGGTCGAGACGGCCAACGTCGACAAGCGCGACATGCAGTACCTGTACAAGGACGGCGCGGACTTCGTGTTCATGGACACGGACACGTACGACCAGATCCACATCAGCGAGGCCACGGTCGGCGACGTCGCCAACTTCCTGCTCGAGTCCATGAGCGCCATGGTCGCCACCAACGAGGGCGTCCCGCTGTATGTGGAGCTGCCGCCGTCGGTGGTCCTCGAGGTCACGTACACCGAGCCGGGCCTGCAGGGCGACCGCTCGTCGGCCGGCACCAAGCCCGCGACCCTGGAGACCGGCTACGAGATCCAGGTCCCGCTCTTCCTCGAGGCCAACACCAAGGTCAAGGTCGACACCCGCGACGGCAGCTACCTGGGCCGCGTGAACGACTGACGTGGGCGCACGCACCAAGGCGCGCAAGCGGGCGCTCGACGTCCTGTTCGAGGCGGACCAGCGCGGCGTCGAGCCCGTGACGCTGCTCGCGCAGCGCATCGCCCAGCCGGGGGCCGAGACGGCGCTGCCGCAGTACTCGGTCGAGCTGGTCGAGGGCGTCGTCGCCGAGCAGGCCCGCATCGACGAGCTGCTGGCGACCCACGCGCACGGCTGGACGATCGAGCGCATGCCCGCCGTGGACCGCGCGATCCTGCGCCTGGGTACCTGGGAGGTGCTGTTCAACGACGACGTCCCGGACGCCGTCGCGGTCGACGAGGCCGTGGAGCTGGCGCGGTCCTTGTCGACCGACGAGTCGCCCGCCTTCGTCAACGGCCTGCTGGGTCGCATCGTCGACCTGAAGCCGACGCTGCTCGCCTGACCTCACGCACCCGAAGGCCCCGCTCCGGCGGGGCCTTCGTCGTCTCAGGCGAGGTGGTGGACGATGCCCAGCGAGCCCGTCTCCGGGCCGGCCTGCGTCGGGACCGAGCGCAGCGGGCGCTGCGCGTGCCATGCCCCGGTGCCAGGCCGCGGCCCTCGCACCGGCAGCCCCGGGGCGGCGCGCCCCAGGAAGTTGCCCTGCACGCGCCGCACGCCCAGCTCGACGAGCGTCGCCAGGTCCGCCGACCGCTCGATGCCCTCGGCGACGACCTCCAGCCCGTGCACGGTCGCGAGCTCCAGGATGGCGCGCACCACGGACGCACCGCGGTCGGTGCCGATCTCGCGGACGAACGAGCGGTCGATCTTCAGGACGTCGACGGGCAGCCGCGACAGCCGTGCCAGCGAGGAGTAGCCGGTGCCGAAGTCGTCGACGGCGATGCGGGCACCGCGGGCGCGCAGCTCGGAGAGCAGCGGGATCGCCGGGCCGGTGCGGACCAACGCGCTCTCGGTGATCTCGAGCGTGAGGTGCTCCCAGTAGGCGTCGCCCCACGCGGCCTCGATCTGCTCCAGCGCGTCCGGCTCGGCCAGCTGGCGGGGGGCCAGGTTGACCGTGACGGGGACCTGGAACCGGTCCAGCGCGCGCCGCGCCTGGCGCAGCATCGACAGGCTGATGGGCACGATGAGCCCGGACTCCTCGGCCTGGTCCAGCCAGTCCGACGGCAGGACGAGCGTGCCGTGGTCGTCCCAGCGGGCGAGCGCCTCGACCTGCACCACCTCGAGCGTGCGGGCGTCGACGATCGGCTGGAAGTAGGCGGTGAAGTGGTCGTCGGCCACGGCCTGCTCGAGCGCGGCGCGCTGGTGGCGCGCGGCGTCGACCTGTCGGCGCAGCGCCCGGTCGTAGACGCGGAACCCGGTGCGTGACTTCTTGGCCTCGAGCATCGCGGTGTCGGCGTGCCGCATGAGCGCGTCGGGGTCGACGACGTCGCCCGGCACCCACGTCGCGATCCCGACCGACAGCCGCGCGGCGCGGGCACCCACGGAGCGATCGACGAAGCCCTCGCGCAGGTTGCGGGCCAGCGCCACGAGATCGGGGTCGCCCGGGGCGCGGGACAGCACGACCACGAACTCGTCGCCGCCCAGGCGCCCGACGAACCTGTCGTCGTTGCCTTGCGCGAGCGCCCGCAGGTGGTCGGCGACCCGGATCAGGACGGTGTCGCCGCCCTCGTGGCCGTGCAGGTCGTTGAACCGCTTGAAGCCGTCCAGGTCGCAGTACACGAGCGAGACCCGGGTGCGCTCCACGTTGGCACGCTCCATGACGTCGAGCAGGTGCTGCTCGACGGCCCGGCGGTTGGGCAGGTGCGTGAGGACGTCGGTGAAGGCGGTCTGCTCCAGCCGGGACGTCAGCGCGTACCGCTCGGCCGCGGCCGAGACGATCTGCGCCAGGTCCACCAGGAACGTCCGCTCCTGCGCGGTGTGGTCACCGGGGGAGTAGAGCTCGGTGACGAAGCGCCCGTGCGAGATCGGCCGCAACGACCCCTCGACGCGAGGCTCGCCGAGCACGGCCCTCGCCTCGTCGCGCGCCCGCACCAGCAGGCTCTCGGCGTCGCGCACGAACCAGGCGCTGTTGGACAGGCGCGCCGCCGCGTCGCGCATCAGGTGCTGCGTGCGCGCCACCTTCTGCGCCTGCCGCAGCCGGACCAGCGCGAGCGCCGCCAGGGCGAACCCCAGCGGGATCGACCACAGCGCGACGAGCATCGCGCTGAGCTCGACCTGCTGGATGACACCTCCGGCGGCGAGCATGGCCAGGGACTCCGCGCCCGCCAGCACCAGCAGGATGCCGAGCCCGTTCACCTTGTGGCTGCCGATGCAGGCGACGACGTAGGCGACCGAGATGAGCGCGACGGCGACGAGGATCGCCGTGACGACCACGTCGACACCGTGGCGCGGCGACGTGGGCGGCCACCACCAGGCGACCGCGCCCGAGATCAGCAGCGTCGCGGAGATCGACACCCACCACCGTGGTGCGGGTCCGCGCGCGAACCGGTGCGTCGCGGGGATCGCCAGGATCAGGAAGCCACCCGTGAGCTGCGTGTGCGCGAACTGCACCACGTCCTGCAGCGGTCCGTGGTGCGTGAACGCGAACAGCCCGCCGGCGAGCAGCACGAGGGCGATGTCCGCCGACCACGCGAGCGCCCACTGCGCCCCGGCCGTGCGGCGCTCACCCCGCCACCAGATCCACTGGAGCAGGCAGAAGCCGCCCACGAGCCCCGCCACGAGGAGCTGGACCTGGGTGACCCACATCGGAACCGTTCCGAGCACGAACAGGACATCGGCGCACGCACCCGACGACCTGACGTGGCAACCGGGTGACGCAGGCAGGTGGACGGCGGCGCGTAGTGTCGTCGGCGTGGAGGACGAGCTCGTGGCGCGGCTGAGGCGGGCCGGGTGCGTGTTCGCCGAGGACGAGGCGCGGCTGCTGCTCGAGGCGGCGACGGACGACGGAGCCCTCGAGGCGATGGTCGTGCGGCGGGTCGCGGGGGAGCCGTTGGAGCAGGTGCTCGGGTGGGCGCTCTTCGACGGGCTGCAGATCCGGGTCACGCCCGGGGTGTTCGTCCCCCGACGACGTTCGGAGCTGCTGGTCGCGGCGGCGGTCCGCGCGCTCGACGGGCGACGCGAGCCCGTCGTCGTCGACCTGTGCTGCGGGAGCGGTGCGCTGGGGGCCGCCGTCGCGGCTCGTCGGCCGGACGCCGTGCTGCACGCCGCGGACGTCGACCCCGACGCCGTCGCCTGCGCCCGCCTCAACCTCGCGCCCGACCGCGTCCACCAGGGCGACCTGTTCGACGCCCTGCCACCGGTGCTGCGGGGAGGCGTGGACGTCGTCGTCGTGAACGCGCCCTACGTCCCGACGGACGCGATCGCGCTCATGCCGCCGGAGGCGCGCGACCACGAGCACCGGGTCGCGCTCGACGGCGGCGCCGACGGGCTCGACCTGCACCGGCGCATCGCGACCGGTGTCGCTCCGTGGCTGGTGCCGGGCGGTGCGGTCGCGATCGAGACGAGCCGTCGACAGGCCGACGGCACCGCCGACGCCCTGCGGGTTGCCGGCCTCGACGCGCGCGTGCTGCGCGACGAGGAGCTGGACGCGACCGTCGTCGTCGCGACGCACGTCTGAGACGACGCCGGCGCCGCCTGGACGTGAGCGACGTCGCATCGTGGACGGGCAGGTGCCACCAGGTGTCGCCGGGTAGGGTGGTGGACCGACAGCAGTCCTTTAACTCCCGTCCCGTGAGGCGGGGAAGGAGTCGCTCCATGAGCAGTGCCCTGCCCGAGTCGGCCCAGCCCGACGACGCACAGTCGCAGCAGCCCGCCGAGGCCACGGTCGTCCTCGGCGGACAAGAGATCTCCCGGGCGCTCACGCGCATCGCGCACGAGATCCTCGAACGCAACAAGGGCGGCTCCGACGTCGTCCTGCTCGGCATCCCGACCCGCGGCCTCCCGCTGGCCCGGCGCCTGGCCGCCAAGCTCGCGGCCGTCGAGCCGACCCTGCAGGCCGCGGACCTGGTCGGCAGCCTCGACGTCACGATGTACCGCGACGACCTGGCCCACCACCCCACGCGCACCATCGGCTCGACCGACCTGCCGGGCGACGGGCTCGACGGCAAGGTCGTCGTCCTCGTCGACGACGTGCTCTTCTCCGGCCGCACCATCCGCGCAGCGCTCGACGCGATCTCCGACCTGGGCCGGCCGCGTGCCGTCCAGCTCGCCGCGCTCGTCGACCGCGGGCACCGCGAGCTGCCGATCCGCGCCGACTTCGTCGGCAAGAACCTGCCCACCTCCACGCACGAGCGCGTGCGCGTGCTGCTGGAGGAGACCGACGGCCGCGACGCCGTGCTCATCGAAGGGGGTGCGCGATGAAGCACCTGCTCTCGGCGGCCGACCTGTCCCACAAGCAGGCCGTGCGCATCCTGGACACGGCCGGCCAGATGGCCGCGACCCAGGCGCGCGAGATCAAGAAGCTCCCGACGCTGCGCGGCCGCACCGTGGTCAACCTCTTCTTCGAGGACTCGACCCGCACGCGCATCTCGTTCGAGACGGCGGCCAAGCGCCTGTCGGCCGACGTGATCAACTTCTCCGCCAAGGGGTCGAGCGTCTCCAAGGGCGAGTCCCTCAAAGACACGGCCCTGACGCTGCAGGCCATGGGCGCCGACGCGGTGGTCATCCGCCACCACGCCAGCGGCGCGCCGCACACGCTCGCGCACTCGGGCTGGACGCACGGCGCCGTCGTCAACGCGGGCGACGGGATGCACCAGCACCCCACGCAGGCGTTGCTCGACGCGTACACGCTGCGCCGCCACCTGACCGGCGCGGGCGACCCGAGCGGCCGCGACCTGGCCGGGCTGCGCGTCGCGATCGTCGGCGACGTGCTGCACAGCCGCGTCGCGCGCTCCAACGTGCAGCTCCTGCACACCCTCGGTGCGGACGTGACGCTCGTCGCACCGCCCACGCTGGTGCCGGTGGGTGTCGAGGCGTGGCCGGCGGAGGTCTCCTACGACCTCGACGCGGCCATCGACACCAAGCCCGACGCGATCATGATGCTGCGCGTCCAGCGGGAGCGGATGTCCAGCGCGGGCGGCGGGTTCTTCCCCAGCCCGCTGGAGTACACGCGCAACTACGGTCTGGACGCCCGACGGCTCGCCGCGATGCCCGAGCACGCGATCGTGCTGCACCCCGGTCCGATGAACCGCGGCCTGGAGATCTCCGCGGAGGCCGCCGACTCGCCGCGCGCGGTGATCGTCGAGCAGGTCGCCAACGGCGTCGCGGTCCGGATGGCCGTGCTGTACCTGCTGCTGTCGGGCTCCGGCGCGACGACCGAGACGAACGAGACGAAGGTGGACGCGTGAGCCCCCGCAAGTACCTGCTCCAGAACGTCGCTCCCTACGGCGGGGCGCGCACGTCGGTGCTGCTCGCCGACGGCGTCATCGCCGCCATGGGCGCGGACGTGTCCGACGACGAGGCGACGATCGTCGACGGCCGCGGACTGGTGCTGCTCCCGGGGCTCGTCGACCTGCACACCCACCTGCGCGAGCCGGGCCGCGAGGACGCCGAGACCATCCGCACGGGGACGCGCGCGGCCGCCATGGGTGGCTTCACCGCGGTGCACGCAATGGCCAACACCACGCCGACGCAGGACACCGCGGGCGTCGTCGAGCAGGTGTGGCGCCTGGGCCGCGAGGCCGGCTGGGCGGACGTCCACCCGATCGGCGCCGTGACCGTGGGCCTCGAGGGCGAGCGGCTGGCCGAGCTGGGCGCGATGGCCGACTCGCAGGCACAGGTCCGGGTCTTCTCCGACGACGGCAAGTGCGTCCACGACCCGGTGCTCATGCGCCGCGCGCTCGAGTACGTCAAGGCCTTCGACGGCGTGGTCGCGCAGCACGCGCAGGAGCCGCGCCTGACGGAGAACGCGCAGATGCACGAGGGCGTCGTCTCCGCCGAGCTGGGGCTGGCGGGCTGGCCGGCCGTGGCGGAGGAGGCGATCATCGCGCGCGACGTGCTGCTCGCCGAGCACGTCGGCTCGCGCCTGCACGTCTGCCACCTGTCGACCGCCGGCTCGGTCGAGATCATCCGCTGGGCCAAGTCGCGCGGCATCGATGTGACCGCCGAGGTCACGCCGCACCACCTGATCCTCACCGACGAGCTGGCCCGCGGCTACGACCCGACGTTCAAGGTCAACCCGCCGCTGCGCACCCAGCGCGACGTCGAGGCGGTGCGCGCCGGCCTGGCCGACGGCACCATCGACATCGTCGCCACCGACCACGCGCCCCACACGCGCGAGGACAAGGACTGCGAGTGGGCCGCGGCCGCGTTCGGCATGACCGGCCTGGAGACCGCGCTGTCCGTGGTGCAGGAGACGATGGTCGACACCGGCCGCCTGACCTGGGCCGACGTCGCACGGGTCCTGTCCGAGACGCCGGCGAAGATCGGCCGCGTGAGCGACCACGGCCGCCCGATCGCCGTGGGGGAGCCCGCCAACCTGGTGCTGGTGGACCCCGACGTGCGGCGCGTGGTCAACCCCGACGAGCAGGCCACCAAGTCGGGCAACAGCCCGTTCCGCGGTCGCGAGCTGTCCGGCTGTGTCGTCGCCACGTTCCTGCGCGGGCGCGCGACGGTGCTGGACGGCGCGTCGTGCGACGAAGACGTGGTGGTGCGCCGATGACCGCACGCGAGGGAGTCGCCGTCGTCGTCCTGCTGGCGATCGTGGCGCTGGTGTACGTCGGCATGCGTGCCGGCTGGAAGAGGCGCGCTCGCACCACGGGCGCGCTGGTCCCGACCCTGCCTACGGCCCCTGCCGATCCCGGGGCCGTCCGCCTCGGACCGGTGGACGCGACGTACGTCTCGACGACGACCGCGGGGGACTGGCTCGACCGCGTCGTCGCCCACGACCTGGGCGTGCGCAGCCAGGCGAGCGTCACCGTCCACGACGCGGGCGTGTCGATCGCTCGCACCGGTGCGGCCGACGTCTTCGTCCCGGCGGGCTCGCTGACCGACACCTCCACCGCACCCGGCATGGCAGGCAAGTTCGTCGGCAAGGACGGCCTGGTCGTCCTCACCTGGGCACCGACCACCACTCCCGGCGCACCGCTGCTCGACACCGGTCTGCGCCCCCACCACTCCGCGGACGGCACGGCGCTCGTCGCCGCCGTCAGTGCACTCATCGCGACGAAGGAGAAGGCATGACCGACGCAGTCCTGGTCCTCGAGGACGGACGCACGTTCACCGGTCAGGCGTACGGCGCCACCGGCACCACGCTCGGCGAGATCGTCTTCAACACCGGCATGACCGGCTACCAGGAGACGCTCACCGACCCGAGCTACCACCGCCAGATCGTCGTGATGACGGCGCCGCACATCGGCAACACGGGCGTGAACGACGACGACCCGGAGTCGGGCCGCATCTGGGTGGCCGGCTACGTGGTGCGCGACCCCGCCCGCCGCGCGTCCAACTGGCGCAGCGTGCGCAGCCTCGACGACGACCTGCGCGACCAGGGCGTCGTGGGCATCAGTGGCATCGACACCCGCGCGCTGACGCGCCACCTGCGCGAGCGCGGAGTCATGCGCGCCGGCATCTTCTCCGGTGAGGCAGCTGCGGCCGACGACCTGCAGGCACAGGTGCTCGCGGCGCCCGCGATGGTCGGCGCCGACCTGGCCGGCGAGGTCTCGACCGACGAGGCGTACGTGGTCGAGGCACTGAGCGCGGACGGCGAGAAGCTCGACACGCCGGTCGCCACGGTCGCCGCCATCGACCTGGGCATCAAGGCCATGACGCCGCACCGCCTGGCCGAGCGGGGCGTGCGCGTCCACGTCCTGCCGTCGAGCGCGACGATCGACGAGGTGCTCGCCACCTCGCCCGACGGCGTCTTCTTCAGCAACGGCCCCGGCGACCCGAGCGCCGCGACGCACGAGATCGAGCTGCTGCGCGAGGTGCTGGACCGCAGGATCCCGTTCTTCGGCATCTGCTACGGCAACCAGCTGCTGGGCCGCGCGCTCGGCTACGGCACCTACAAGCTGGGCTACGGCCACCGCGGCGTGAACCAGCCGGTCATCGACCGTCGCACCAGCAAGGTCGAGATCACGGCGCACAACCACGGCTTCGCGGTCGACGCCCCGCTGGACGGCGAGTCCGTCGCGCCGCACGACGGCGGCCGCTACGGCCGGGTGATCGTCAGCCACGTCGACCTCAACGACGACGTCGTCGAGGGCCTCGAGGCGCTCGACCTGCCCGCCTTCTCGGTCCAGTACCACCCCGAGGCCGCGGCCGGCCCGCACGACGCCGCCTATCTGTTTGATCGCTTCCTCGACCTGATGCGCGACACGAAGGGCGCCGCCTGATGCGTAGTCGTCCGGTATTCGACCGCTTCCTCGACCTCATGAACGACACGAAGGGTGCCGCCTGATGCCCCGCCGCACTGACATCTCCAGCGTCCTGGTGATCGGCTCCGGCCCGATCGTCATCGGCCAGGCCTGCGAGTTCGACTACTCCGGGACGCAGGCCTGCCGCGTGCTGAAGGAGGAGGGCCTGCGGGTCATCCTCGTCAACTCCAACCCCGCCACGATCATGACGGACCCGGAGTTCGCCGACGCGACGTACGTCGAGCCCATCACCACCGAGGTCCTGACCTCGATCATCGCCAAGGAGCGCCCCGACGCGATCCTGCCGACGCTGGGCGGCCAGACGGCGCTCAACGCGGCGATCGCGCTCGACGAGGCCGGCGTCCTGGAGAAGTACGACGTCGAGCTGATCGGCGCCAACATCCCCGCCATCCAGAAGGGCGAGGACCGCGAGCAGTTCAAGCAGGTGGTCGACGTGTGCGGCGGCGAGTCCGCGCGCTCGGCGATCATCCACACCATCGACGAGGCGCTCGTCGCCGTCGAGGACCTGGGCTATCCGGTCGTCGTGCGCCCCTCGTTCACCATGGGCGGCCTGGGCTCGGGCATCGCGTACGACGAGACCGACCTGCGCCGCATCGTCGGCCAGGGCCTGCACTACTCGCCGACCACCGAGGTGCTCCTGGAGGAGTCCATCCTCGGCTGGAAGGAGTACGAGCTCGAGCTCATGCGCGACAAGCACGACAACGTCGTGGTCGTCTGCTCGATCGAGAACGTGGACGCCGTCGGCGTGCACACCGGCGACAGCGTCACGGTCGCGCCGGCCCTGACACTGACCGACCGTGAGTACCAGAAGCTGCGCGACATCGGCATCGCGGTCATCCGCGAGGTGGGGGTCGACACCGGCGGCTGCAACATCCAGTTCGCCGTCGAGCCGACCACCGGCCGCATCGTCGTCATCGAGATGAATCCGCGCGTGTCCCGCTCGTCCGCGCTCGCCTCCAAGGCCACCGGCTTCCCGATCGCCAAGATCGCCGCCAAGCTGGCCGTCGGCTACACGCTCGACGAGATCCCCAACGACATCACCGGCGGCATGACGCCGGCGTCGTTCGAGCCCACGCTCGATTACGTCGTGGTCAAGGTCCCGCGGTTCGCGTTCGAGAAGTTCCCCGCGGCCGACGACACGCTGACCACGACCATGAAGTCGGTGGGCGAGGCGATGGCCCTGGGCCGCAACTTCACCGAGGCGCTCGGCAAGGCCATGCGCTCGATCGACAAGAAGGGCTCGACCTTCCACTGGGGGGGCGACGCGCTGACGGGCGACGAGCTGGAGGCGCTGGTCGCCACCATCAGCCGACCCACCGAGCACCGCATGGTCGACGTGCAGCAGGTGCTGCGCGCCGGGGTGAGCCTGGAGCGGGTCTACGAGCTGACCGGCATCGACCCGTGGTTCCTGGACCAGTTCCAGCTCATCAACGAGGTCGCGGAGCAGACCGCGGCCGCCGACGGCCTGACCCGCGAGGTGCTGGCGCACGCCAAGCGCCACGGTCTGTCCGACGTGCAGATCGCCCAGCTGCGCGGGACGACCGAGGACGCCGTGCGCGGCGCCCGCCACGCCGTGGGCCTGCGCCCGGTCTACAAGACGGTCGACACGTGCGCCGCGGAGTTCAAGGCGTCGACGCCGTACCACTACTCGTCCTACGACGAGGAGTCCGAGGTCGAGCCCCGCACCCGCCCGGCCATCCTGATCCTGGGCTCGGGGCCCAACCGCATCGGGCAGGGCATCGAGTTCGACTACTCCTGCGTGCACGCCGCGCTGGCGCTGAAGGGCGAGTTCGAGACCGTCATGGTCAACTGCAACCCCGAGACGGTCTCGACCGACTACGACACGAGCGATCGCCTGTACTTCGAGCCGCTGACGTTCGAGGACGTCCTCGAGGTCTACAACGCCGAGCTCGCGGCCGGCCCGGTGGCGGGGCTCATCGTCACGCTCGGCGGCCAGACGCCGCTCTCGCTCGCGCAGCGCCTGGCCGACGCCGGGCTGCCGATCCTGGGCACCTCGCCCGCCGCGATCGACGCCGCCGAGGACCGCGGCGAGTTCGGCAAGGTGCTCGAGGCCGCGGGGCTGCCCGCACCGGCCTTCGGCACCGCGACGACGCTCGCCGGCGCGCGTGACACCGCCCGCCGCATCGGCTTCCCGGTGCTCGTGCGCCCGTCCTACGTGCTGGGCGGACGCGGCATGGAGATCGTCTACGACGAGACCCAGCTGTCCGAGTACGTGCAGCGTGCCCTGGACAACGCCGCCGACGGTGGCCGCGCAGGCACCTTGCCCCCGCTGCTCATCGACCGCTTCCTCGACGACGCCATCGAGATCGACGTCGACGCGCTGTTCGACGGCACGGAGATGTTCCTGGGCGGCGTCATGGAGCACATCGAGGAGGCTGGCATCCACTCCGGCGACTCGGCGTGCGTCCTGCCGCCGGTCACTCTCTCGACGAGCGAGCTCGAGCGGATCCGCCTGTCCACCGAGGCGATCGCCCGCGGGGTCGGCGTGCACGGCCTGCTGAACATCCAGTTCGCGCTGGTCAGCGACGTTCTCTACGTCCTGGAGGCCAACCCGCGCGCGTCGCGGACCGTGCCGTTCGTGTCCAAGGCGACCGGCGTCTCGCTCGCCAAGGCCGCGGCCCTGGTCATGGCCGGGCACTCGATCGCGGACCTGCGTACCAGCGGCATCCTGCCCGAGAACGACGCGAGCGTGCTCGACCTCGACGCGCCCATCGCGGTCAAGGAGGCCGTGCTGCCCTTCAAGCGGTTCCGCACCGCCGAGGGCCAGGTCGTCGACACCGTCCTGGGTCCGGAGATGCGCTCGACCGGCGAGGTCATGGGCTTCGACGTCGACTTCCCGACGGCGTTCGCCAAGTCGCAGGACGCGGCGTTCGGCGGGCTCCCGTCCAGCGGGCGGGCGTTCATCTCGGTGGCCGACCGCGACAAGCGCTCGATCGTCTTCCCGGTCAAGCGCCTCGCGGAGCTGGGCTTCGAGATCCTGGCGACGGAGGGCACCGCGGCGGTCCTGCACCGCTCGGGCATCCGGTCCACGGTGGTCCGCAAGCACTCGTCCGGCCGCGGCGAGGCGGGGGAGCCGACGATCGTCGACCTCATCATCGAGGGCTCGGTGGACCTCATCGTCAACACGCCCTCGGGCCAGGGCGCCCGAGCCGACGGCTACGAGATCCGCGCCGCGACGGTCGCCGCCGACAAGGCGATGATCACCACGGTCCAGCAGCTCGGCGCCGCGGTGCAGGCCATCGAGGCGGCCGCGTCCGGTCCGTTCGCGGTGACCAGCCTGCAGGAGCACGACGAAGCCGCGCGCGTGCGGCGCGAGGCGGTGTCCGCGTGACCTTCGGTGCGCGGCTCGCCGCCGCGATGGACGAGCGCGGCCCGCTCTGCGTGGGCATCGACCCGCACGCGTCGCTCCTGGCGGAGTGGGGCCTGGACGACGACGTGGACGGGCTGCGCACCTTCGCGCTGACCGTCATGGACGCCGTCGGCGGTCGCGTCGCGGCCGTGAAGCCGCAGGCGGCCTTCTTCGAGCGGCACGGCTCACGCGGCCTGGCCGTCCTCGAGGAGGTCGTCGCGGCCGGCTACGCGTCCGGGACGCTGACGATCGTCGACGCCAAGCGCGGCGACATCGGCTCCACCATGGGCGCCTACGCCGACGCGTTCCTGCGCGACGGCTCGCCGCTGGCCGGTGACGCGCTCACCGTCTCGCCCTACCTCGGCTTCGGCTCGCTGGACCCGGCCGTCGAGGCCGCGCTGGCCACCGACCGCGGGCTGTTCGTGCTCTGCCTGACCTCCAACAAGGAGGGCGCCGAGGTGCAGCACGCGCGCAGCGAGGACGGCGCGAGCGTCGCCGCGACCGTCGCTGCACGTGCCGCGGTGCTCAACAAGGGCGCGGACCCGATGGGGTCCATCGGGCTCGTCGTCGGCGCGACCGTCGGCGATGCTGCTTCGCACACCGGCACCGACCTGGTGGCCGTCAACGGCCCGCTCCTGGCGCCCGGCGTCGGAGCCCAGGGCGCGGGGGCGCGCGAGCTCACGACGGCGTTCGGGTCCGCGCGCCGGCAGGTGCTGGCGTCGTCGTCGCGCGGAGTCCTGCGCGCGGGCCGCGACGTCACGGCCCTGCGCGCGGCCGCCGACGAGGCGATCCGCGAGGCGAGCTCGGCCCTGCGCTGACCCACCCTCACCCGCAGCGTCCGAGCAACTGGTCGTGATAGCGGCCAGTTGCTCGGACGCTGCGAGGGTGATCGAGGGGGATATCCGCAGGTCGGATGTGCAGATCGGCCCGTTTGCGTTGCCGACGCGCACGGGGCTCGCTAGGTTCGGATGCACGGTCCCACGCCCGTGGATCGCCCGACCACTGACGGAAGGTGACACGCGTGGCACTCCCTCCGCTGACACCCGAACAACGCGCCGACGCGCTCAAGAAGGCCGCTGTCGCGCGGCAGGCTCGCGCCGAGGTCAAGAACCGGCTGAAGTACTCGCAGGGCACCCTGTCCGACGTGATCAAGCAGGGGCAGCAGGACGAGACCATCGGCAAGCTCAAGGTGGTCTCGCTCCTGGAGTCGCTGCCTGGCGTCGGCAAGGTCAAGGCTCGTGCGATCATGTCCGAGATCGGAATCTCGGAGACGCGGCGCGTCCGCGGTCTCGGTCCGCATCAGGTGGAGGCACTCGTCGAACGCTTCGGGTGACCTTCGGCGCCCAACCACCGTTCGAGGAGTGCTGCACCACCCATGACGACGACGCCCGCCCGGCTGACCGTGCTCGCCGGACCCACCGCCGTCGGCAAGGGGACCGTGTCCGCCGACGTCCGTTCTCGTTACCCCGAGGTGTGGCTGTCCGTGTCAGCGACGACGCGGGCGCCACGCCCGGGTGAGATCGACGGCGTGCACTACCACTTCGTCGGGACTCAGGAGTTCGAGCGCATGGTCGACGCGGGCGAGCTGCTGGAGTGGGCGGTCGTGCACGGGCGCAACCGGTACGGCACACCCCGCGGCCCGGTCGAGGCCCGGCTGGCGTCGGGGGAGCCCGCGCTGCTGGAGATCGACCTGCAGGGTGCCCGTCAGGTCCGCGCGAGCATGCCGGACGCGCGCTTCGTCTTCCTCGCGCCGCCCTCGTTCGAGGAGCTGGAGCGGCGCCTGGTGGGCCGGGGGACCGAGGACGCCGAGGAGCGTGAGCGTCGGCTCGCGACCGCGCGCGTCGAGCTCGCGGCCGAGTCGGAGTTCGACCACGTGATCGTGAACGACGACGTGCAGCGTGCCACGGACGAGCTCGTTTCGATCATGGGCATCGCCACCAGGTAGAATCGACGCAGTTCCCCAAGCCAACTCAACTGTCGGGAGTCCCACCGTGTCCGGAACCGTCGCAGCCCCCATCGGCATCACCGACCCGCCCATCGACCAGCTCCTCGAGCGTGCCGACTCCAAGTACTCCCTGGTGCTCTACTCGGCCAAGCGTGCGCGCCAGATCAACGCCTACTACGCGCAGCTCAACGAGGGCCTGCTCGAGTACGTGGGCCCGCTGGTGGAGACCCGCCCGCAGGAGAAGCCGCTGTCGATCGCCATGCGCGAGATCGACCGTGGTCTGCTGACGTCGCAGGCCACGGAGGACTGAGACCCCGCAGATGCGGATCGTCCTGGGCGTGACCGGTGGGATCGCCGCCTACAAGGCCGTCCTGCTGCTCCGTCTGCTGCGTGAGGCGGGGCACGACGTGCGCGTCGTGCCCACCCGCGCCGCGCTCGAGTTCGTGGGCCGGCCCACCTGGGAGGCCCTGTCCGGGCAGCCGGTGACGACCGACGTCTTCGAGGACGTCGACCAGGTGGCGCACGTCGCCATCGGGCAACGTGCGGACCTCGTCGTCGTCGCGCCCGCCACCGCCGACCTGCTGGCGCGCGCCGCCACGGGTCAGGCCGACGACCTGCTGACGGCCACGCTGCTGGTGACGCGTGCGCCCGTGCTCGTGGCGCCGGCGATGCACACCGAGATGTGGCAGCACCCGGCGACCGTCGCCAACGTCGCGACGCTGCGCGAGCGCGGTGTGCACGTGCTCGAACCCGCGTCCGGACGCCTCACCGGCGCCGACACCGGCCCCGGACGCCTGCCGGAGCCCGAGGAGATCGCCGCGGCGGCCCTCGCGCTCGTCGGGCCCCGCGACCTCGCCGGCCGGCACGTCGTCGTCTCCGCGGGCGGGACCCGCGAACCCCTCGATCCCGTGCGCTACCTCGGCAACCGCTCGTCGGGCCGGCAGGGCGTCGCCCTGGCCCGCACTGCCGCGGCGCGGGGTGCACGCGTGACGCTCGTCGGCGCCAACCTGTCCGTCCCGGCACCGCACGGCGTGGACGTCGTTCCCGTCGAGACGGCCGCCCAGCTGCGGGACGCCGTCCGGAGCGCCGCCAAGGACGCCGACGTCGTCGTGATGGCTGCCGCCGTCGCCGACTACCGCCCGGTCAGCCCGGCCGGCACCAAGCTCAAGAAGACGGGCGTGCCGCCGGTTCTCGAGCTCGTCGAGACCGTCGACGTGCTGGCCGAGCTGGCCCACGACCGGCTGCGCGACGGCCAGGTCGTCGTCGGCTTCGCGGCCGAGACGGGCGACGACGACGCGAGCGTCCTCGAGCACGGCCGGGCCAAGGCGCTGCGCAAGGGCGCCGACCTGCTGGTCGTCAACGCCGTGGGCGACGGCCAGGGCTTCGGGACCACCGAGAACGACGTCACCATCCTCGACGGGAGCGGCACGGTCGTCGCCCGGACGTCCGGCAGCAAGGACGCAGTCGCCGACGTGATCTGGGACACCGTCCGCGACCTGGGCTGACGCCGATCGTCGTCGGCGGGCGCGACTATCCTTCGACCATGACCTCCGCGCTGCGCCTGTTCACGTCCGAGTCCGTGACGGAAGGCCACCCGGACAAGATCTGTGACCAGATCTCCGACGCCATCCTGGACGCGATGCTCGAGCAGGACCCGCAGGCTCGCGTCGCGGTCGAGACGATGGTCACCACCGGGCTCGTGCACGTCGCGGGCGAGGTGACCACCGAGGCGTACGTCGAGATCCCCGCCGTGGTGCGCCAGGTGGTCCGCGAGATCGGCTACACCTCGTCCAAGATCGGCTTCGACGGCGACTCGTGCGGCGTCTCGGTCTCGATCGGGCAGCAGTCGCCCGACATCGCGGCCGGCGTCGACAAGGCGCTCGAGGCGCGGCTCGACGCGAGCGACCTCGACCCGCTCGACGCGCAGGGCGCCGGCGACCAGGGCCTGATGTTCGGGTACGCGTGCGACGAGACGCCGTCGCTGCTCCCGCTGCCCATCTGGACCGCCCACCGCCTGTCCGAGCGCCTCGCGGCCGTCCGGAAGTCCGGGGAGGTGCCCGGGCTGCGGCCCGACGGCAAGACGCAGGTCACCATCGGCTACGACGGTGACCGCCCGGTCCGGGTGGACGCGGTGGTGCTGTCCACCCAGCACGAGCCCGACCTCAACCTCGAGACCGTGCTGCAGCCGGCGATCGTCGAGCACGTCATCGCGCCGGTCCTGGCCCAGCTGGACCTCGACACGAGCGACCACCAGCTCTACGTGAACCCCACGGGCACGTTCACGATCGGTGGCCCGCAGGGCGACGCCGGCCTGACGGGCCGCAAGATCATCGTCGACACGTACGGCGGCTACGCACGCCACGGCGGCGGGGCGTTCTCGGGCAAGGACCCGTCGAAGGTGGACCGCTCGGCGGCCTACGCGATGCGCTGGGTGGCCAAGAACGTGGTCGCCGCCGGTCTGGCACGCCGGTGCGAGGTGCAGGTCGCGTACGCGATCGGCAAGGCGCACCCCGTCGGCCTGTACGTGGAGACGTTCGGCACCGAGACGGTGCCCGTGGACCGGCTGACGGCCGCGATCCGCGAGGTGTTCGACCTGCGTCCCGCCGCGATCATCCGCGACCTGGACCTGCTGCGTCCCATCTACCGGGCCACGTCCACCTACGGCCACTTCGGCCGCGAGCTCGCCGACTTCACGTGGGAGCGCACGGACCGGGTCGCGGACCTGCAGTCGGCGCTCTGACGCCCCTGGCCGCGACGCGTCGGCGGCGGGTGGTGTGATGTCTGGCGTGGAGCACGCGGGCGAGCAGCTGGAGCTGGACGGGCTGCCCGTCCCGCGCGCTCGCCGGCGTCCGCGGGGGGTCGCGCTGGCCGACGAGCAGCCGGTCGCACGCGTCTGCATCGACCTGCCGCCGCAGCACCTGGACCGGCTTTTCGAGTACGCGGTCCCGGCCACCATGGCGGCCGACGCCCGGCCCGGCACGCGCGTGAAGGTCCGCTTCGGCGGACAGGACGTCGACGCGTACGTCATCGAGCGGGTCGACGAGGCCGAGCACGACGGCGACCTGCTGCCTCTGCGCCGGCTGGTCTCGGCCGAGCCGGTGCTCACGCCCGCGGTCGCGCGGCTGGCCCGGGCCGTGGCCGACCGGTGGGCGGGGACGCTGACCGACGTGCTGCGCCTGGCGGTCCCGCCGCGACACGCACGGGTGGAGGCCGAGGAGCAGGCCGACGACGTCCCGTCCGTGGTGCCGGTCTCGAGCACGAGCGCGTGGCTGCCCTACCGCGGCGGCCCGGCGTTCGGTCAGCACGTCCTGGCCGGCGGCGCTCCGCGAGCGGTGTGGACGGCCTTGCCCGGAGCCGTCGGCGAGCGGTGGCCGGACGCGGTCGCGCAGGTCGTCGCCACGTGCGTGCTCGGAGGACGCGGTGCGCTCGTCGTCGTGCCGGACGCCCGGGACATCGACCAGGTCCTGACCGCGCTCGTCGCGGCCGGCATCCCGGCGCACCGGCCCGGTGCCCGCGGGGGAGCGGTCCGGCTCGCGGCCGACGACGGGCCCGCCGTCCGCTACCGTGCGTTCCTCGCCGCGCTGCGCGGCCAGGCCGACGTCGTCGTCGGGACCCGAGCCTCCGCGTTCGCACCCGTGCGTGACCTGGGTCTGGTGGTCTGCTGGGACGACGGCGACTCGCTGTACGCCGAGCCGCGCGCCCCCTACCCGCACGTGCGCGAGGTGCTCGCGCTGCGCTCCGAGCTCGAGAGCGCCGCGTACCTGGTGGGCGCGCACGGGCGCACCGTCGAGGCGCATGCACTGGTCGAGTCCGGGTGGGCGCACGACGTGAGTGCCGAACGCTCCGTGGTGCGACGGCGGACGCCGCGGGTCCAGGCGCTGACGTCGACCGAGCTGGCGCGCGAGGGTGCTGCGGCGGCCGCACGGCTCCCCACTCCGGCGTGGCGGGCGATCCGCGACCGCCTCGCCGACGGCCCCGTGCTGGTCCAGGTCCCGCGGGCGGGCTACGTGCCCGCGGTCGCGTGCGGTCGGTGCCGCGCACCGGCCCGCTGCACCACGTGCCACGGCCCACTGGGGCTGGCGCGCGCCGACGGCGTCCCCACCTGCGGGTGGTGCGGCCGGCTCGCGACCGACTGGCGGTGCCAGGAGTGCGGAGGAGCGACGCTGCGCTCGGTGCGCGTCGGGTCGGAGCGGACCGCCGAGGAGCTGGGCCGGGCGTTCCCCGGGGTGCCGGTGCGCGTCTCCGGGGCCCGCGCCGAAGGGGGCGTGCTCGCAACCGTGCGGGACGTGCCCGCCGTCGTCGTCGCCACGCCCGGCGCCGAGCCCGTCGCGCCATCCGGGTACGCGGCCGCCGTCCTGCTCGACGCCGCGGTGAGCACGGCCGGGTCGGCCCTCGGCCTGCTGCCCGACGCGCTGCGCCGCTGGCTCGCCGCCGCGGCTCTGGTCCGTGCTGGTAGCGAGGGCGGGACCGTCCTGCTCGTGGGCGACGCCGAGGAGCGCGTGACCCAGTCGCTCGTCCGCTGGGACCCGGTGGGGCTCGCGTCCCGCGAGCTCGCCGAGCGCGTGGAGCTCGCGCTCCCGCCCGCGGTCCGCGTGGCCGCGGTCGTCGGCCGACGCGACGCCGTGCTCGCGGTCGTCCGCCGTATCGAGGTACCGGGCCTCGACGTGCTGGGCCCGGTGCCGGTCGACGAACGGTCGCCGGGCGCCCTCGAACCCGACGTCCGTGCCGTCCTGCGAGTGCCCCGGGCCGGCGGCAACGCGCTGGCCCGGGCGCTGGCTGCGTCGATGGCGGTGCGCAGCGCCAAGCGCGAGGGCGGCACCGTGCGCGCCCAGCTCGATCCGACGGAGCTGGGCTGACATGCACGAGATCGACACCCTCGTCCTCGATCTGGGCGACGTCCTGGTCCGTTGGGACCCGCGGCGTGCGCTGGTCGGGCGACTGCCGGACGACGAGGTCCGCGCGTTCCTCGACGACTTCGACTTCCGCACGTTCAACGTCACGCAGGACGCGGGCCGGTCGTGGGCCGACGGACGGGCGCTCCTCCAGGCGACCGAACCGCACCTCGTCCCCGCGATGGACCTGTTCGTGGAGCACTTTGCGGACACGCTCGTCGGCCCGGTGCCGGGCATGGCGGACCTCGTGCAGGACGCCGCCGACGCCGGCCTGCGCCTGCTGGGGCTGTCCAACTGGTCGGCGGAGACGTTCCACCTCGCCGAGCCCGTCGCGCCGGCCATCGGTCTGCTCGAGGACGTGGTCGTCTCCGGCCGTGAGGGCGTCGCCAAGCCCGACCCGCGCATCTTCGCACTGCTCGTCTCCCGTCACGGCGTGGACCCGAGCCGCGCGGTCTTCGTCGACGACTCGCCCGCGAACGTCGCCGCGGCACGGTCGTGCGGGTTCGACGCGGTGCTGTTCACCTCCGCGCAACACCTGCGTGCGGAGCTCGACGCGCGCGGGGTCGCCCTCGGCTCCCCGCCGCCGACGAGCTGAGCGGCAGCACCTAGGATCGACGGCATGCGTCTGCTCTTCGCCGGTACCCCCACGGCAGCGGTGCCGTCGCTCGAGGCCCTGATCGCGTCGCGGCACGAGGTGGTCGCGGTGCTGACCCGCCCCGACGCGCGCGTCGGCCGCGGACGGACGCTGGCACCGAGCCCGGTCAAGGCCCGTGCGGTCGAGGCCGGGATCGATGTGCTGACGCCGAGCACGCTGCGCGACGACGAGGTGGTCGCGCAGATCGCGTCGCTCGGCGTCGACGCCGCGCCGGTGGTCGCCTACGGCGCACTCATCCCCGTGCCGCTGCTGGACGTGCCGACGCACGGCTGGATCAACCTGCACTTCTCCGTGCTGCCCGCATGGCGCGGTGCCGCCCCGGTGCAGCGCGCGCTGCTCGCCGGCGACGAGGTCACGGGCGCCACGACGTTCCGCATCGAGCAGGGTCTCGACACCGGACCCGTGTTCGGCACCCTCACCGAGACCATCCGCCCGCGCGACACGTCGGGCGACCTGCTCGAGCGCCTGGCCACGGTCGGCTCGGGCCTGCTGGTCTCCACGCTCGACGCGCTCGAGGACGGCATCCTCAGCGCGGTCGAGCAGCCGACGGACGGCGTGAGTCACGCCGCGAAGATCGAGGTCGAGGACGCGCGTGTCGTCTGGACGCACCCTGCCTACGCCGTCGACCGCCGCATCCGCGCGTGCACACCCGCGCCGGGTGCCTGGACCACGCTGCCCGACGGAGCGCGCCTGGGGCTGGGCCCCGTCACGCTCACCGACCAGGACGTGCCGGCGGGCGAGCTGCGTGTCACCAAGCGCGAGGTCCTGGTCGGCACCGCGACGCAGGCCGTCCGGCTGGGCCAGGTCACCCCCGCCGGCAAGCGACCCATGGACGCAGCGGACTGGGCGCGTGGCGCGCGCCTGACCGACGGGACGGCGATCGGGGACGGCGTGATGCTGGGCGCCCGAGCCGACGAGGCGGAGCAGGCATGAGCGACGGACCACGCGACGACCGTCGGCCGGACGACGAACGTCGCAACACCGCCGGCCGGCAGCGCGGCAGCGCCCGGTCGCAGGGCCGCACCGAGCGCACCGCGCAGGCCCCCAGCCAGCGTCGACGCACCGGCGACCCGGCGCGCAACGCGGCGTTCGACGTGCTGCGTGCCGTCGCGGAGGGTGACTCGTACGCGAACCTCGTGCTGCCGCCGATGCTGCGCGAGCGGGGGATCCGAGGCCGCGACGCGGGCTTCGCGACCGAGCTCGCGTACGGAACGCTGCGCCTGCGCGGCCGGTACGACGCGATCGTCGAGCAGGCCGCGGGTCGCCCGCCCGAGAAGATCGACCCGCCTGTGCTGGACCTGCTGCGGCTCGGCGCGCACCAGCTCCTCGGCATGCGGGTGCCGCCGCACGCCGCTGTCTCGGAGACCGTCGGCCTCACGCGCGAGCGCGTCGGCGCGGGCGCGGCGCAGTTCGTCAACGCGGTCCTGCGGGCGGTCGGCCGGACGACGGCGGACGAGTGGCTGGACCTCGTGGGCGACGCGGCCGACCCGTCGGGCGACGACGCTGTGGCACGTCTCGCGGCGCAGCAGAGCCACCCCGAGTGGGTGGCCCGCGCGCTGCGCGAGGCGCTCGCGGGCAACGGACGGTCGGCCGACGAGCTGGGCGCCTTGCTCGAGGCTGACAACGCGGCCCCACGCGTGACGCTCGTCGCGCGGCCGGGCCTGGTGGACGACGACGAGCTACCGGGTACCCCCGGCATCGTCGCGCCGACCGCGTCGATCCTCGACGGTGGCGACCCGGCGAGCGTCGCCGCGGTCCGCGACGGCCGCGCGGGGGTGCAGGACGAGGGCAGCCAGCTCGTCGCGCTCGCGCTGGCCGCCGCGCCGCTGGACGGTCCCGACGAACGTTGGCTCGACCTGTGCGCCGGCCCCGGCGGCAAGGCTGCCCTGCTCGCGGCGCTGGTCGACACCCACCGCGGCCGGCTGGTCGCCAACGAGCTGCAACCGCACCGTGCCCGGTTGGTCGAGCAGTCGCTGCGCGCGGTGGCCGCGGACGCCGTCGAGGACGTGCGCACGGGTGACGGTCGCCTCGTCGGCCGAGACGAACCCGCGTCCTACGACCGCGTCATGGTGGACGCCCCGTGCACCGGTCTGGGTGCGCTGCGTCGTCGGCCCGAGGCACGCTGGCGCCGCCGAGCCTCCGACCTCGGCCCCCTGTCCGCCCTGCAGCGCGAGCTGCTGGCGTCGGCGCTCGAGGCGGTCCGCGTCGGCGGCGTCGTCGCGTACGTCACGTGCTCACCGCACCTGGCCGAGACGCAGCTCGTCGTCAAGGACGCACTGCGGGCCGCGGACCGCGCGGGCATCGGGGTCGAGACGATCGACGCCCGTGCCGTCGTCGAGGGCATCGCCCCGCAGCCCCTCGACCTGCCCGGCGACCGCACGGACGTGCAGCTCTGGCCGCACGTGCACGGCACGGACGCCATGCACCTGACCCTGCTGCGCCGCACGTCCTGACGCTCATGACTAGGCTCGTGGCGTGCCAGCGCTGATCAACCCGAGCATCCTGTCCGCCGACTTCGCCAACCTCGAGCGCGACCTGGGCCGCATCGCGAACGCCGACTACGCGCACGTGGACGTCATGGACAACCACTTCGTGCCGAACCTGACGATCGGCGTGCCGGTCGTGAAGCGGCTCGCGCAGGTGTCGCCCGTCCCGCTGGACCTGCACCTGATGATCGAGGACGCCGACCGGTGGGCCCCGCAGTACGCGGAGGCCGGCGCCGCGTCGGTGACGTTCCACCTCGAGGCGGCGCAGGCGCCCGTGCGGCTGGCGCGCGAGCTGCGGGCCGGGGGAGTGCGCGCCGCCGTGGCGCTGCGTCCCGCGACGCCCGTCGAGCCGCTGCTGGACCTCCTCGACGAGATCGACATGATCCTGGTGATGACCGTCGAGCCCGGCTTCGGCGGCCAGTCCTTCATCGAGGGCACGCTGCCCAAGATCCGCCGGGCCCGCGCGGCGATCGACGGGGCCGGTGCGGACACGTGGATCCAGGTGGACGGCGGCGTTGCCCGACCGACGATCGGACGCATCGCCGAGGCGGGCGCCAACGTCTTCGTCGCCGGCTCGGCCGTCTACGGCGCCGACGACCCCGCCGCGGAGATCGACGCGCTGCGCACCCTCGCGTCCTGACGACCGCCCCGCCAGACGGAGGCGTGACCGGCTCGGAGCGCAACTGCCACTCACGGAGTGGTGATGGGCGGGAATGTCGCGTGTGGCATGATCGTTGGCGGTAGAGCAACACGTGCTCCGGGGTCGGTGCAATTCCGAGCCGGCGGTGACAGTCCGCGACCCGCGACGTCCTTCGGGATCGAGCGGTTGACCTGGTGGAACTCCAGGACCGACGGTGAAAGTCCGGATGGGAGAAGTACGTGGCGGCGCGCGGTGACCCCGCACGCCGTGGCCGGCCGGACCCAGGTCCGTGCCCGGTGTCCCGTCGACCCCCCGGAGCCCTCGGTTCCGGGAGGTGGTGACGATGAGCACGACGAGCGACACGGTGCACCTGGCTGTCGACGACGACACTGCGCGCGCCCTGCACGCCGGGCGTCCCGTCACCGGCGCCGAGACCGACGCGCTTCGCCGCGCGTTCCGCCTCGCCGCGAACGGGCCCGCTCACGGCCCCAACCCGCGTGTCGGGTGCGTGCTGCTGTCCGCCGCGGGTGACGTCCTGGGCGAGGGCTGGCACCGCGGCGCCGGCACGCCGCACGCGGAGGTCGCCGCGCTCACCGACGCTCGCGAGCGGGGCCACGACACGACCGGCGCGACCGCCGTCGTCACCCTCGAGCCGTGCAACCACACGGGCCGCACCGGTCCGTGCTCGCAGGCGCTGATCGACGCCCGCATCGCACGCGTGGTCATCGCGGTCGGCGACCCGAACCCGGTGGCCGCCGGGGGAGCGGAGCGTCTGCGTGCCGAAGGCATCGACGTGCTCGCCGGGGTGCTGCCCGACGAGGGGCGCGCCGTGCTCGGGGCGTGGCTGCACGCCGTCGAGCGTCACCGCCCGTTCGTCACGCTCAAGCTCGCCACCAGCCTGGACGGGCGCATCAACGCGGCCGATCGCAGCAGCCGGTGGATCACCGGCGAGGTCGCCCGCCTCCACGCCCACGGCCTGCGCGCGGAGGTCGACGCGATCGTCGTCGGCACCGGCACCGCGCTCGTCGACGACCCGAGCCTGACCGCACGCTCCGCCGACGGCACGCTGCACGAGCACCAGCCGCTCCGCGTCGTCGTCGGGCACCGCGATCTCGCACCCGAGGCCGCGCTGCACGGGCCCGGCGGCGAGCTGGTCCACGTCCGCACCCACGACCCGCGCGTGGTCCTGGTCGAGCTGGCGCGGCGCGAGGTGCGGCACGTGCTCGTGGAGGGCGGCCCCACGCTCGCCGCTGCGTTCCTGCGCGCCGGCCTGGTCGACGAGGTGCACGCGTACGTCGCCCCGGTGCTGCTGGGTGCGGGCCGACCGGCCGTCGACGACCTGGGCATCACGACGATCGGCGACGCGCTGCGCCTGACGACCCGGTCGGTGCAGCCCCTGGGCCCGGACGTCCTGATCGTTTGCGGCGTCGACACACCTCAGCATCAGGACGCGTCAGAGCAGAGCACGTCAGCGAACGACACAGCAGAGCAGGAGCACTGATGTTCACCGGCATCATCGAGGAGATCGGCGTGATCGAGGCGATCGAGGACCGCGGCGAGGACGCACGCCTGAGCGTGCGCGGCCCGCTCGTGACGGGCGATGCGCACCTGGGCGACTCGATCGCTGTCTCCGGCGTCTGTCTCACGGTCGCCGACCTGCCGGGCGACGGTACGTTCGTCGCCGACGTGATGCCAGAGTCGCTGCGCCGCACGGCGCTGGGCGACCTGGCCGTCGGCAGCCCGGTGAACCTCGAGCGCGCGCTGGCGGTGGGCGGCCGCTACGGCGGGCACGTCGTGCAGGGGCACGTGGACGGTGTCGGCGTCATCCGGTCACGCACGCCCGGCCCGCGCTGGGACGAGGTCGAGATCGGCCTCGAGCCGTCGCTGGCCCGGTACGTCGCGGAGAAGGGCTCGATCGCGGTGTCCGGCATCTCGCTGACGGTCACCCACGTGTCCGACGACGCGTTCGGTGTCTCCCTGATCCCGACGACGCTCGAGGCGACGACCCTCGGCACGCTGGAGGTCGGTGCACGCGTCAACCTGGAGGTCGACGTGCTGGCCAAGTACACCGAACGCCTGCTCGCGACGACGGGGGCGCTGCGATGAACGACGCCGCGGGCACCGCGACGACCGGGACGATCGAGGACGCCCTGGCGGCGCTCCGTGACGGCAAGCCCGTGCTGGTCGCAGACTCGCCCGACCGTGAGAACGAGGCCGACGTCATCCTGGCCGCGCAGTCCGCGACCCCGGAGTGGGTGGCCTGGACCATCCGGCACTCGTCCGGCTACCTGTGCGCACCGATGCCGGCAGCCCGCGCCGACGCGCTGGACCTGCCGCTCATGGTCCCGCACAGCCAGGACCCGCGCCGGACGGCGTACACGGTCACGGTGGACGCGGCGACGGGAGTGACGACGGGCATCTCCGCCGCCGACCGGGCCCGCACGCTGCACGTCCTGGCCGACCCGGCCAGCGGGCACGAGGACCTGATCCGGCCGGGGCACGTTCTGCCGTTGCGCGCGGTGCCGGGCGGGGTGCTGCACCGCGCGGGGCACACGGAGGCGGCCGTCGACCTGTGCCGGCTCGCGGGCCTGGAGCCCGTGGGCGCCATCGCGGAGCTCGTGAACGACGACGGCACGATGACGCGGCTCCCGGAGGCGGCGCGCCTCGCGGCCGACGAGGGTCTGGTCCTCATCACGATCGAGGACCTGGTCGCGTGGCGCCGCCAGCACGACGACCTCGTCGGCACCGCGGACGCGCCGGCGCCCGTCGCGCGGGCACGGGTCCACGCCACCCACACCGCGTACCTGCCCACCGCGCACGGCGACTTCCGCATCCACGGCTACCGCGACCTGCGCACCGGCGACGAGCACGTCGCGCTGGTCCCGACGTCGGGCCTGTCCGACCACCCGGTGGTCCGCGTGCACTCCGAGTGCCTGACGGGTGACGCGTTCGGGTCGGCGCGCTGCGACTGCGGCCCGCAGCTCGATGCCGCGCTGCAGATGGCGGCCGAGCAGGGCGGTGCCGTCGTCTACCTGCGCGGGCACGAGGGCCGGGGGATCGGCCTGCTCGCGAAGGTGGCCGCGTACGCGCTGCAGGACGAGGGCCGCGACACCGTCGAGGCGAACCTGGACCTCGGCTGGCCGGCCGACCGGCGCGAGTACGGCGCGGCGGCAGCGATCCTGGCCGACCTGGGCATCACGCGCGTGACGCTCCTGACGAACAACCCCGCCAAGGTCGCGGGCCTGCGCGCTCACGGCATCGACGTGACCGACGTGCACGGGCTGCTCGTCGGGCGCACCCCCCACAACGAGGCCTACCTGCGCACCAAGGCCACGTCCATGGGCCACGTGCTGGACCTGGACGCCGGAGAACCCATCCCGGTCATGCCGACCCGGGCGGCGCCCGCCGCGCCGGGCACGGACACGAGTGACCACACCTTCGAGGAGGACCTGGCATGAGCGGTGCAGGCGCACCCACCCTGCACGTGGACGGCACCGGCCTGCGGGTCGTGGTGGTCGCGGCGAGCTGGCACACGGTCGTGATGGACGGTCTGCTGGCGGGCGCCCGACGAGCACTCGCGGCGGCAGGCGTCGACGACGTGACCGAGATCCGCGTGCCCGGCACGTTCGAGCTTCCCGTGGCCGCGAAGGCCGCTGCCGACTCGGGCGCCGACGCGGTCGTGGCGCTCGGCGTCGTCATCCGCGGCGGCACCCCGCACTTCGAGTACGTCTGCTCCGCGGCGACGAGCGGGCTGACCGACGTCGCCGTGCGCACCGGTGTGCCCGTCGGCTTCGGCGTCCTGACCTGCGACGACGACGCCCAGGCGCTCGACCGTGCCGGTCTCGAGGGTTCGCACGAGGACAAGGGCGCGGAGGCGGCGGAGGCCGCCGTCGCGACCGTCGTCGCGCTGCGGGCGCTGGCGAGGCCCTAGTGCTCAGCTGGCTCTTCGACGCGACCCTGACGATCGCGGGCCACGACATCCTGTGGCGGGAGATCGTCGGGAACGGGTTCGGCCTCGCGTCCGCGATCGGCGGGATGCGGCGTCAGGTGTGGGCGTGGCCCGTCGGCATCGTCGGGAACGTCCTGCTGTTCACGGTGTTCCTGGGCGGGGTGTTCGACACGCCGCAGGCCAAGGACCTGTACGGCCAGGCGGGACGGCAGGTGTTCTTCATCGTCGTGTCCGTCTACGGCTGGGTGCGCTGGCGCCAGGCCCGGGCCGACGGCCGCGCGCACGGCGACGCCCACGCGGCTGCCGTGGTCCCGCACTGGGCGGGCCCGAGGGGCTGGGTCCCGATCGGGACCGTCGCGGTCGTCGGGACGGTCGTGTTCGCGCAGATCTTCCGCGCCCTGGACTCGTACGGACCGTGGGCCGACGCGTGGATCTTCACGGGTTCGTTCCTGGCCACCTACGGCATGGCCCGCGGCTGGATCGAGTTCTGGCTGATCTGGATCGCGGTCGACGCCGTCGGGGTGCCGCTGCTGTTCCGGGCCGGCTACTACCCGTCCGCCGTGCTCTACATCGTGTACGCGGCCGTGGTCCTGTGGGGCTTCGTCGTCTGGTGGCGCCAGCGCGACCGAAACCCGGACGCGGTCAAGGACCTGCCGGAGCAACCCCTACTGTTGGCCGAGTGAAGACCTTCGACTCCTTGTTCGACGAGCTGGCCGACAAGGCCCGGACGCGCCCGGAGGGATCGGGCACCGTGGCCGAGCTGGATGCCGGCGTCCATGCCATCGGCAAGAAGATCGTCGAGGAGGCCGCCGAGGTGTGGATGGCCGCCGAGTTCGAGGGCGACGAGCGGACGGCCGAGGAGATCTCCCAGCTCCTCTACCACCTGCAGGTCCTCATGCTCGCGCGCGGTCTGACCCTCGCCGACGTCTACACCCACCTGTGAGAGAGGACCTCGCCGCGTGCTGAGGATCGCCGTCCCCAACAAGGGCTCCCTGTCGGAGCCCGCCGCCGCCATGCTCAAGGAGGCGGGTTACCGCCAGCGCCGCGACAGCCGCGAGCTGGTGCTGCCCGACCCGGACAACGACGTCGAGTTCTTCTTCCTGCGTCCCCGCGACATCGCTGTGTACGTGGGGTCGGGCACGGTCGACGTCGGCATCACCGGGCGTGACCTGATGCTCGACTCGGAGTCCGACGCGGTCGAGCACCTGCCGCTCGGCTTCGCGCGCTCCACGTTCCGCTGGGCGACGACCGCGGGGGAGATGAGCACGGTCGAGCAGGTCGCCGGTCACCGGGTCGCGACGAGCTATCCGGTGCTCGTCGCGTCCTACCTGCGCGAGCTGGGGATCGAGCCCGCCGGCGTCGTCCGACTGGACGGTGCCGTCGAGACCGCCATCAAGCTCGGTGTCGCCGACGTGATCGCCGACGTCGTCGAGACGGGCACCACCCTGCGCGCGGCGGGCCTGGAGATCTTCGGCGAGCCGATCCTGCGCTCCGAGGCGGTGCTGGTGCGGCGCTCCGACGTGGACGCTCCCGCGGGTCTCGACGTGCTCACGCGCCGCCTGCAGGGCGTGCTCACGGCCCAGCAGTACGTGCTCATGGACTACGACGTGCCCACGTCGCTCGTCGAGAAGGCCGTCGCGATCACGCCGGGCCTCGAGTCGCCGACCGTCAGCCCGCTGCACAATGGCGACTGGTCGGCCGTGCGTGCCATGGTCCCGCGCGGGCAGACCAACCAGGTCATGGATGCCCTCTACGACGTGGGCGCCCGCGCCATCCTGGTCACGTCCATCCACGCGTGCCGGCTCTGACGGGCGCGATGGCCGCCCCGACCACGCAGTACACCCCGTTCCGGCCGCACCTGGCCCGGATCGTCACGCTCGTGATGGCCGTCGTGGTGCTGGCCGGGACGGTCACGGTGATCCTCGCGATCCCCGAGCTCGGCCCAGGGGACCAGATCGGCTTCGCGATCGTCGGGCTGCTCATCATCTGGTTCTGCTGGCGTCAGGCGTCGGTCGCGGCCCTCCCGTCGCCCGAGGGGCTGGTCGTCCGCAACCTGCTGGTCACCACGCGCCTCGAGTGGGCGCAGATCGTGGCCGTGCGGTTCGGTGCCGGCCAGCCGTGGGTGCAGCTGGACCTGTCCGACGGCGACACGCTGGCCGTGATGGGCGTCCAGCGCGCCGACGGCGTGCGCGCCCAGGACGAGGCGCAGCGCCTGGCGACGCTCGTCGCGCAGCACTCCCGGACAGCGCGCGACGACTGAACCGCGAGGGGTTCCTGCGTCAGCCTTCGCGCGTCAGCGGCGGGTGCAGCGCCGTCGTCGGCCCGGCGCGGTAGACAGCCGCAGGCCGTCCCGGCCCGTCGCTCACCGTCCGACCTGTGTCCGCGAGCAGACCCGGCGTGCTGGTGACCTTCCGGTGGAAGTTGCGGGGGTCGAGGGTCACGCCCCACACGGCTTCGTAGACGGCGCGCAGCTGGGAGACGGTGAACTCCGGCGCGCAGAACGCCGTCGCCAACGACGTGTACTCGAGCTTCGCACGGGCACGCTCGACCCCGTCCGCGAGGATGCGTGCGTGGTCGAAGGCGAGATCGCCGGCGAGCGCCTCGTCGACCGGGAGCCAGGCCGCACCGGCCGCGTCCCCGCCCGCACGGGCCTCGGGCAGGTGCGGGGCGAAGGCCAGGTAGGCCACCGAGACGGTACGCATCCGCGGATCGCGACCAGGATCCCCGTAGGTGGCCAGCTGCTCGAGGTGCGTCGGGCCCGCCGCGACGCCCGTCTCCTCGGCGAGCTCGCGCGTCGCGGCGTCCACCAGGGTCTCGTCCGGCCGCACGAACCCGCCCGGTAGTGCGCGGCTGTGCAGGAACGGCTCCTCGCCGCGGTCGACCAGGAGCACGTGGAGCGCACCTGCGCGGACGGTGAGCACGACGAGGTCGACGGTGACCGCGAACGGGGGGTGCGACGTCATGGACCGACCATATGTCGTCGACTTGACGATAACAAGCCTTGCGGGTTAGCGTCGGAGAGACGAGAACAACCGAGGAGGATCCGATGGCCACCATCACCCGATACCCCTTCACCCGGCACCTGCGCGCGGTCCCGACGTCGCACGTGCTGCACCTGCGTGCCGGCACGCTGAAGCACGACGGCGCCGGGATCGCCTTCTGGTACCGGCCGCTGTCGGCCGTCATCAGCGAGGTCCCGGTCGACGACCGTGAGCTGCCCTTCGTCGCCCACGCCCGCACGGCGGACTTCCAGGACGTGGCCGTCCAGCTGACGGTCAGCTACCGGTTCGACGACCCCCGACTGGTGGCGAGCCGCCTCGACTTCTCGATCGACCCGGACCACGGTCGGTGGACCGGCAACCCGCTCGAGCAGGTCGCGCACCTGCTGGGGGAGCTGGCGACCGCCCAGGTCATCGACGCGATCGCCGAGATGACGGTGCAGGACGCGGTCACGGCGGGCGTCGGCGCGCTGCGTCGCCGCGTCACCGACGGGCTGCGGGTCGACGAGCGGCTCGCGAGCACCGGCATCGCCGTGCTGGGGGCCCGGGTCGGCTCGGTCCGCGCCGAGGCCGACATGGAGAAGTACCTGCAGACGCCCGCGCGCGAGCAGGCGCAGGGCGAGGCCGACAAGTCGACGTTCGAGCGACGCGCTCTCGCCGTCGAACGCGAGCGGGCGATCGCGGAGAACGAGCTCGCCAACCGGATCCAGCTGGCCCTGCGCGAGCAGGAGCTCGTGGCGCAGGACGGCGCCAACGCCCGCACGCGGGCCGACGAGGCCGCTGCGGCCGCGCTGATCGAGGCGAACGCTGCCGCTGAACGGCAGACACTGCGCGCGGAGGCCGACGCGCACACCGCACGCGTGGTCGGCGAGGCTCAGGGCGCCGCCGAGGCCGCGCGCCTGGCCGCCTACGACGGCGTGGACCGCGAGGTGCTGACCGCGCTGGCGATGCGTGAGCTCGCCGCCAACCTGCCGAGCATCGGCAACCTCACCGTGACCCCCGACCTGCTGACCGGCGCGCTCGCCGGCCTGGTCGGTGGCAAGGAGGCGTGACGTGGGACTCGCACCGCGGGTCGTGGTGGTGCACCGGGCGACCGAGCTGGACGGCCTCCTGGAACGCCACGGGACGCGCGGCCAGGCCGAGTTCTTCCTGCGCACCCGCGGGCGGTCGTTGGCCGACGTCCAGGACCGGCACGACGCCCAGGATGCGGCCCTGACGCAGGTCCGGGCCTCGATCCCGGCGGACTGGCGCCGCGGCGACGTCGAGCGCGAGGACCTGTACCGGTTCGCCTTCGAGCCGGGCGACGTCGTCGTCGTGGTCGGCCAGGACGGTCTCGTCGCCAACGTCGCGAAGTACCTGGATGCGCAGGTCGTGGTCGGGGTCGACCCGGAACCCGGACGCAACGCGGGCGTCCTGGTGACGCACGCGCCCCTGCGGGTGGAACGGCTGCTCGCCGACGTCGTGGGTGGGACGGCCGCCGTCCAGCACCGCACGATGGTCACGGCGACGCTCGACGACGGTGAGCGGCTCGACGCGCTGAACGAGGTGTTCGTCGGACACCCGAGCCACCAGTCGGCCCGGTACCGGATCGAGGCGGGCACCCGGGTCGAGGCGCAGTCGTCGTCGGGCGTGATCGTGGCGACGGGCACGGGTGCCACCGGCTGGGCAGCCTCGATCCGCCGGGAGCGCGGCGGGCCGGCCCTGCCGGCGCCGGACGAGCGCGCGCTCGGGTGGTACGTCCGCGAGGCGTGGCCGTCGCCGGCCACCGGGACGTCGCTGACCTCGGGGCTGCTCGACGAGGACGGGCACCTGCGGGTCGTCGTCGCGTCGGACGCGCTCGTCGTCTTCGGCGACGGGCTCGAGCAGGACCGCCTGACGGCCACGTGGGGGCAGACGATCGACCTCGCGGTCGCGGGCCGGACGTTGGCCCTCGCCGTCTCGCGGCCGTCCTAGTCCAGCAGAGCGACCGCGTGCCGGCCGGCGACCGCCGCCGCCAGGAACGCCGCGGGGTCGCGGTCGAGCCCGCGGCCCATGGTCGACAGCCGCACGGGCGAGCCCCGCAGCGCATCCAGCAGATCCTCGCCCGCCGGCACCTCGACCAGCCGGTGCCGCGTCGCGAGCTGCGCGACCTGCTCCGCCACGCGTGCGCCGAGCGCCGACAAGTCACCGCCGAAGACGGGGACCGGGACGTCCGCGGGCTGGAGGGCGACCCGTCCGTAGGCGGTCAGCGAGTGGTGCGAGACGCCGAGGTGCCGCTCCCGCTCGTCGGCCCCGGACACGCGCAGCGACGCGACTGCACGGCCGCCGAGAACGCCGACCGCGTTGACCGCCTCACCGACCGCGACACCCGAGAAGCCCCAGCGCGTCCCCGTGCCGAGGTTGCCCGGGCCCTGGGCGACGACGACGAGGTCGGCGTCGACCACGTGGCGCGCGGCCAGCAGCCCGGTGTGGACGGTGACCGCCTCGAGGTCACCCCCGAACGCCTGGCCGGTGGTGATGCAGGACGCGATCCAGCCGGCGTCGCGCAGGCCGGCGACGGCCCGCGAGAACCAGGCCGGCAGCGCACCGCCGTCCGTCATGACGTACACGACGCGGGGGGCGGGTCGCCCGGCTGCGTCGGCCGCGTGCCGGGCGCCGGCGATGATCGCGGGGAGCGCGGAGTGCAGGTCCGCGACGACCACCGGCAGCCCGGCGAGGTCGTCGGCGTCCGCCAGCACCTCGTGGTGCTCGGACTCCTGGTCGTCGACGCCCAGAACCATCGCCTGCAACGGGGTGTACCGCGCCTTCACCAGGTGCCCGCGACCCGCCGGGCGGTCCGGGGGGACGGAGCCCGCCGGCGCGACGACCAGCGCGTACCCGCCCGTGCCCAACCCGCGGGCGAGAGCGGAGACGTTGAGCAGCACGCGCGTCCCCACCGGCGTCTCGCCGACGAGCTCGGGGTAGGCGAGGGCCTTGACCTCGGTCGGGAGGTCGGGGTCGGCCCACGGCTCGTCGAGCGCGACCTGCAGCTCGACCGCGCCGGGCCACGACGCCCGGACGGACTGGACGACACCCGCACGCCACGTGATCACCGGACCACGCTACCGGCCACTACGGTGGTCCGGTGGCCACCACCCCCGCAGCCGCCGAGCGTCTGCTCAACCTCGTCATCGCCCTGGTCAACACCCAGGGGCGGATGACGAAGGAGCAGGTCCGCTCCACCGTCGCCGGATACGGCGACGCGCCCAGCGACGACGCCTTCGAGCGGATGTTCGAGCGCGACAAGGACACGTTGCGCGAGCTCGGCGTCCCGGTCCTGACCGTCACGGACGCCAGCCACGGCGACGACTTCGGGTACCGCATCGACCTCGACACGTACGCGCTGGCGCCCATCGACCTGACGTCGGCCGAGCTCGGCGTGCTGACGATGGCCGCCCAGCTCTGGCAGGACCGGTCGCTGCGCGCGGACTCGTCGCGCGCGCTGACCAAGCTGCGGGCCGTCGGGGACACGCCAGGCAGCACCGACGCCGTCGCCGGCATCGCGCCGCGGGTCCGGCCCGCGGGCGGCGCGTTCGCACCGCTGGTCGACGCCGTCCAGGCACGTCAGGCCGTGCGCTTCACGTACCGTGCGGCGACCACGGGCGAGGTGCGCCCGCGCGAGGTCGAGCCGTGGAAGCTGCTCGCGCGGCGGGGCGGGTGGATCCTCGTGGGCCGCGACCGTGACCGGGGGGCCACGCGCTCGTTCCGCCTCAGCCGGATCGAGGGCGCCGTCCGGACGCTGGGGGAGCCGGGCGGTTTCGAGGCCCCGACGGCCGACGACCTGGCGGACGCCCTGCGCACGTGGGATGCCGGGACCGAGGGCACCGCGACCCTGGCGGTGCTGCCCGAGCGGGCCGGCGCGCTGCGCCAGCGGCACGTCGCCGACGGCGAGCCCCTGCCGACCGTCGCCGGGCGCGACGTGATCCGCGTGCCCTACCGCGCGCAGTGGGAGCTCGCCGAGGAGGTCGTCGGGCACGGCGACGCGGTGCTCGTCCTCGAGCCACGCTCGATGCGTGAGATCGTCGTGCACCTGCTGCGGACCGCCGCAGCGCTCGACGAACCCGTGGCCCGGCACGACGACCAGGAGGTGGCCCGTGGCTGACCGCGCGAGCGACCGCCTGCTGCGGATGCTCGGCATGATCGCGTACCTGGACCGCCACGACGGCGTCCCGGTCGCGGAGGTCGCCGAGCACTTCGGGGTGACGCCGGCCCAGGTCATGGCCGACGTCGAGCTGCTCTGGATGACGGGCACGCCGGGCTACCTGCCGTACGACCTCATCGACTTCGACGCCACGTCCTACGAGCGGGGCGTCGTCCGCCTCACCGAGTCGCGCGGCATGACCCGCCCGCTGCGGCTCGGTGCCCGCGAGGCCGTCGCGCTGGTCGCAGCCCTGCGCGCGCTGGACGGCGCCCTGGGCGGCGCTCTCGACGACGAGCAGGGCGCGGTGCTGCGCTCGGCGCTGGCCAAGCTCACCGCGGCGGCGGGCGACGCCGCGGGTGCCGTCGACGTCACGCTCGCCGCATCCGCGGATCCCCAGGTCACGGCCGCGATCGCGACCGCGCTGCGCGAGAAGCGCCGGCTGCACATCCGGTACGTCAACGCCTCGGACATCTCCACGGAGCGCGACGTCGACCCGATCCGGCTCGTGACCGACGACGAACGGTCGTACCTGCTGGCCTGGTGCCGGGCGGTCGACGGCGAGCGGCTGTTCCGCGTGGATCGCGTGCTGGAGGCGCACGTGCTCGCCGAGGCCGCCGACCCGCACGAGGTCGCGGCGGGTGCGGACACGTTCGAGCCGGGCCCGTACGGCGACCTGGTGACGCTGCGCCTGGCCAGCCGCGCGCGCTGGGTCGCCGAGGTCACGCCGGTGGAGGCCGTGCGCAACCTCGACGACGGCTCGTTCGAGATCGACGTCCGCGTCGTGAACCCCGACTGGCTGCGGCATCTGGTGCTGCAGGTGGCCACCTCGGTGGTCGCGGTGACTCCTGCGCGCGTGGCGACCGACGTGGCCGCCGCGGCCCGCGCGGCCCTGGCCGCGTACGACACGCTCGAGCAGGTGGGCTGATGATCTGGTTCGTGGTGTGGACCGTGCTGGTGCTCGGCGCGGCCGTCGTCGTCTTCCTGCTGCTGCGCCGGTTGTGGCGCCAGGCGGTCGCGCTGGGCCGCGAGCTGTCCGCGGCGTCGCTCGTGGCGGCGCGGCTGGCCGAGCAGGTCGAGGCACTGCAGGCCGCGGCCGAGCGGGACCCGTCCCGCACCGACCCGACGGTCTTCGCCGAGCTCGACGTGCTGCGCCAGCGGCTCGCCGACCTGCGGGACGCGAAGCAGGGTCGCCGCGCGGCTCGGCTCGAGCGCGCGCGGCGGACGCAGCAGTCCTGGCGCGCCTACTGGACCTGAGCCCGCGACGCGTCCTCGCGGCGGGGCGCGTTACGATCAATGGTGGTCGCCTACCGCGGCGCCCGCGTGCGTGACCGTTTCACCGACCGAGGGAGCACCACCGTGAACATCCTGCGCCACCCTGCGACCCTGATGTTCCTCATCCTCGTCGTCGTCGTGCTGTTCGGCTACAAGCGCCTCCCGGACGTCGCCAGGAGCGTCGGCCAGTCGATGAAGATCTTCAAGGGCGAGATGAAGTCGCTCAAGGAGGACGACGCCCCGGCCAACCCCGTCGCGCCGGCGGCACCCGACGCGAACCTGCAGGCCGCGGCGCCCAACACGGTGGTGCAGAACGCGACCACCCAGAACGGCACGACGCCCGGCGGCTCGGTCGCCGACGCGACGCCGTCCGCGCCCACAGCGCCCGCAGCGCCGCCGGCCGGCCCGACGACGCCGTCCGCCTGACGGTCGCGCCCGCCCGACCGCTCACGACCACCCCGACGACGCCGCGTGACCACTGTGCGTCCTGAGCGTCGCCCTGCGAGCGACGGCCGCATGCCGCTGCGCGGGCATCTGGGGGAGCTGCGCCGCCGCGTCGTCCTGGCCGGCCTCGGCATCCTCGTCGGCGCCGTGATCGGCTGGTTCTTCTACGACCCGGTGTTCGAGGCGCTGCAGATGCCGATCATCGAGGCCTCGAAGGCCCGTGACGCGATCGTCTCGATCAACTTCTCCGGCCTGGCGACTGCGATCGACATGCAGGTGAAGGTCTCCTTCTTCCTGGGCGTACTCATCTCGAGCCCGTGGTGGCTGTACCAGCTCTGGGCCTTCATCAACCCGGGCCTCAACCACAAGGAGAAGGTCCGCACCTACGGGTTCCTCGCCGCCGCGGTGCCGCTCTTCCTGGCGGGCGCGACGTTCGCCGCGCTCGTGCTCCCCAACGCCGTGCGCGTCCTGACGGAGTTCACCCCCAAGGGTGCCACCAACCTGATCGACGCCCAGACCTACCTGAGCTTCGTCATGCGGTTCATGCTCGCCTTCGGGGTCGCGTTCCTGCTGCCGGTCATCATGGTCGCGCTCACGCTCGGCGGCGTGGTCCGCGCGCGGACGTGGGCGCGGGGGTGGCGCTGGGCCATCCTGCTCTCGTTCGTCTTCGCCGCCGTGATGACGCCGACGCCCGACGTCCTGTCGATGATCCTGCTGGCTGTGCCCATCTGCGGCCTGTACTTCCTGGCCCTCGGGATCGGGCTCGTGCACGACCGGCGCGTCGAGCGTCGCCGTGCGGCCACGACCGCCGCACCCGACGACCTGTGAGTCGCATCGGGCTCGTCGTGAACCCCACGGCGGGCAAGGGACGCGGCGCGCGCACGGGCACGGACGTCCACCGTCGGCTCGAGCAGCGCGGCCACCTGGTCGACGACCTGTCCGGGCCGACGCTCGAACAGGCCACCGACCGCGCCCGCACGGCGGCCCTCGCCGGGCTCGACGCGCTGGTCGTCGTGGGGGGCGACGGCATGGTGCACCTGGGCGTGAACGTCGTGGCGGGCACCGAGCTACCGCTCGGCATCGTCGCGGCGGGCACGGGCAACGACATCGCGCGCACCCTCGCCCTGCCCCGGGATGACGTCGCGGCGGCGGTCGATGCGGTCGAGGCCGGCCTGCGCGACGGGCCGCGCGCCGTGGACGCCGTGCGCGTCGGCACACCCGGCACCAACGCCTACGAGTGGTTCCTGGGCGCCCTGTCCTGCGGTATCGACGCCGCGGTGAACGCGCGGGCCAACGAGATGACGTGGCCCCGGGGCTCGGCGCGCTACGTGCGCGCCCTGGTCGCCGAGCTGGGCTCGTTCCGCCCGTTCGGCTACCGGATCACGCTCGACGACGGCACGTGGGAGTCCGCCGGGACGCTCGTCGCCGCGGCCAACGTGCCCTGGATCGGCGGCGGCCTGAAGATCGCGCCCGACGCGGTCGTGGACGACGGGCTGCTGGACATCGTGCTCGCGGGGCCGTTCACCAAGCCGGGCGTCGTCAAGATCTTCCCGAGCATCTACCCCGGCAAGCACGTCGGGCACCCCGCGGTCCAGGTGCGGCGCAGCCGATCGATCCTCATCGAACCGGCACCCGAGCTGGGTCCGCCCCCGCCGGTCGCCTTCGCCGACGGTGAGCGGATCGGTCCGCTGCCGCTGCTCGCGCAGGTGGTCCCCGGCGCGCTGCGCGTCCTGTGCTGAGTTCCGACCCCGCGCGCGCCTAGGGTGGGCGCGTGCCGTCACGTTCCCGCCGGTCCCGTCCCTCCGCCGGTCGCACCGAGCCGCCGCAGTCGCCGTCGCGCCCGTCCGACGAGCCGTCGCCGGCCGAGCGCTACGCGGCATCCCGGCGCCGCGCCGAGCACGAGCGCGGCCAGCTCGGCCAGTTCCGCGAGCTGCTCACCTTCCCGCTCGACCCGTTCCAGCTCGACGCCTGCGCGGCCCTCGAGCGCGGCAGCGGCGTGCTGGTCGCCGCGCCCACCGGTGCGGGCAAGACCGTCGTGGGGGAGTTCGCCGTCCACCTGGCACTCGCGGCCGGTCGCAAGGCGTTCTACACGACGCCCATCAAGGCGCTCTCGAACCAGAAGTACGGCGACCTGGTACGGCGCTACGGTCCGGAGCAGGTCGGCCTCCTGACGGGCGACACGACGATCAACGGCGACGCACCCGTCGTGGTGATGACCACCGAGGTGCTGCGCAACATGCTGTACGCGGGCTCGGCCACGCTCGGCGGGCTCGGGTTCGTGGTGATGGACGAGGTGCACTACCTGGCCGACCGGTTCCGCGGCCCGGTGTGGGAAGAGGTGATCATCCACCTGCCCGAGGACGTGCAGCTCGTCTCGCTGTCGGCCACCGTGTCCAACGCCGAGGAGTTCGGCGACTGGTTGGCCACGGTGCGCGGCGACACGACCGTCGTGGTCAGCGAGCACCGCCCCGTCCCGCTCGGCCAGCACGTCCTGGTACGGGACGAGCTGCTCGAGCTGTACGCCGGGCACGTGGACCCCACCGACCCCGGGGTGGACCCTCCCATCAACCCGGACCTGCAGGCCCTGCTGCGCCGGCGGATGCCCGACGACCAGCGCGGACCCGGCGATCGCGGGTACCGGGGGCGGGGCGGCAACCGGCCCGGCCGCCCGGCCCGCCCTGGGGGTGGCAGGCCGACGCCACGCTTCGCCGTCGTCGACGTGCTGGCCGAGGAAGGCCTCCTGCCGGCCATCGTCTTCATCTTCTCCCGCGCGGGCTGCGAGGCGGCCGTCCAGCAGTGCCTGGCCGCCGGCGTGCGTCTCACGAGCCCGGCCGAGCAGGCCCAGATCCGGATGATCGTCGAGGAGCGCTCGGCGGCGATCCCGCCGGAGGACCTGGACGTCCTGGGCTACTGGGACATCGCGGAGGCGCTCACGCGCGGCATCGCGTCGCACCACGCGGGCATGCTGCCGCTGTTCAAGGAGACGGTCGAGGACCTGTTCTCGCGCGGGCTCGTCAAGGTCGTGTTCGCCACGGAGACGCTCGCGCTGGGCATCAACATGCCCGCCCGGTCGGTCGTGCTGGAGAAGCTCGTCAAGTGGGACGGCTCCAACCACGTCGACGTGACACCGGGGGAGTACACGCAGCTCACCGGACGTGCCGGGCGGCGCGGCATCGACACCGAGGGGCACGCGGTCGTCGTCGCGCACCCCGGGCTGGACCCCGTGCAGCTCGCCGGCCTCGCGTCCAAGCGCCTGTACCCGCTGCGCTCGAGCTTCCGGCCCACGTACAACATGGCCGCCAACCTCATCGGCCAGATGGGCCGCGAACGCGCCCGCGAGGTGCTGGAGACGTCGTTCGCGCAGTTCCAGGCCGACCGCGGCGTCGTCGGGCTCGCGCGTCAGGCGCAGTCGCACGCCGAGGCGCTGGAGGGCTACGAGGAGGCGATGCGCTGCCACCTGGGCGACTTCGCCGAGTACATGGAGATCCGCCGGGAGATCACGGCGCGCGAGCGGGAGGCGACCAAGGCGGGTGCCGCCGCGCGCCGCGCCGAGGTGTCCCGCACGCTCGAAGGCCTGTCGCCGGGTGACGTCCTGGAGGTGCCGTTCGGTCGCCGGCCCAGCCACGTCGTCGTCATCGACCCGGGGGGCAAGCCCGGCTTCGACGGCCCCAAACCCATGGTCCTGACGCTCGACAGGCAGGTCCGTCGGCTCACGGTCGCCGACGTCGGCAGCGGGGCGAAGAAGGTCGGCGCCGTGCGCCTGCCCAAGGGCTTCAACGCGCGCGTCCCGTCGTCCCGTCGCGACCTCGCCGCGATCCTGCGGGCAGCGACCGACGACCTCGCGCAGCCGCAGCGCGGTCCGGCCCGGCAGGGCCGCAAGCGGACCGCTGCGCACGACGACGAGCAGATCGCCGCCCTGCGTCGTCGGCTGCGCCAGCACCCGTGCCACGCCTGCCCCGACCGTGACGAGCACGCCCGCTGGGCCGAGCGCTGGTCGCGCCTGAGGACCGAGCACGAGGCGCTCGTCGGCCGGATCGCCGGCCGCACCGGGTCGATCGCGGCCGTCTTCGACCGCATCTGCGACGTGCTGGTCCGCCTGGGGTACCTCGCGTCGTCCGACGGTTCCCTCACGGTGACCGACGACGGTCGGTGGCTGCGCCGGCTCTACGCCGAGAACGACCTGCTCCTGGCGCAGTGCGTGCGCTCGGGCGCGTGGGACGAGCTCGACGGCGCGGGCCTCGCTGCCGCCGTGTCCACGCTCGTCTTCCGCTCCCGCCGCGACGAGAACGCGGAGCCGCGCGTCCCCGGCGGCCCCGAGGGACGCCTGGGGCGCGCGCTGGAGGCGACCGTGCGCACCTGGTCCGAGCTCGACGACCTCGAGGCCGCGCACCGGATCGAGGCGACGAGCGCGCTGGACATGGGCCTGGTCGAGTCCATCCACCGCTGGGCGGCGGGGCGCAGCCTCGACGCGGTCCTGCGGGGGAGCGAGCTCAGCGCCGGCGACTTCGTGCGGTGGTGCAAGCAGGTGATCGACGTGCTCGACCAGCTCAGCCAGTCGGCGCCGACGGACCGCATGCGCACCACGGCGGGCAAGGCCGTGGACTCGCTGCGCCGAGGCGTCGTGGCGTACTCGTCGGTCTGACGCCCTATCGTGTGCCGGTGAGCTCGACCCTGTACCGCCGCGGCGTCATCCACACGTCCGCCGACCCGTTCGCCGAAGCCCTGCTCGTGGAGGACGGCGTCATCGCCTGGCTCGGCGCGGAGGACACCGCCGACGGCTTCGCCGCCCGCGCCGACGAGGTCGTCGACCTGGACGGCCGGCTCGTGACCCCCGGCTTCGTCGACGCGCACGTGCACGTCCTCGAGACCGGCCTCGCGCTGGAGAGCATCGACCTCAGTCCCGCTGGCGGCGTCCACGACCTCGCCGACGCCCTCGCGGCGGTCCGGCGCGCTGTCGACCGCGCCGACGGCCTGCCTGTGCTCGGATTCGGCTGGGACGAGCTGGCGTGGCCGGAACGCCGCCCGCCGACGCGCGCGGAGCTCGACGCGGCGGCATCCGGCGCGCCGGTCTACCTGGCACGCGTCGACGTGCACTCGGCGGTCGTGTCGTCGTCCCTGGCCGCCGCGTCCGGCGCCGACCGTGCTGAGGGCTGGAGCGACGACGGCCTCGTCGTCCGCGACGCCCACCACGCGGCGCGGGACCACGCACGCGCGGTCTCGGCGGATCGTCGCACCGCGCTCTACCGCCGCGCGCTGCAGCACGCCGCGGCTCGCGGGATCGTCTCCGTGCACGAGCACAGCGCGCCGTCGATCGACACGCGCGCCGGCCTCGTCGAGCTCCTCGAGCTGACCGCCGACGCCCGGGACGGGCTCCCGCACCTGGTCGCGTACCGGGGCGAGCTGTGCGAGACCGTCGACGACGCTCGCGAGATCCTCGCGGCGATCCCCGGCCTGACGGGCATCGGCGGCGACCTCAACGTCGACGGCTCGATCGGGTCCCGCACGGCCGCGCTGCGCCGCCCGTACACGGACGCGCCGGGGGAGAGCGGCACCCTCTACCTGGACGCCGGGCAGATCGCGAACCACCTGACGGCGGTGTCCCGGGCGGGGGCGCAGGCCGGATTCCACGTGATCGGGGACGCCGCGATGGACGAGGTGCTGCTGGGCCTTCGCGCGGCCGCCGACGTCGAGGGGGCGGCTGCGCTCGCCCGGACCGGGGTGCGGCTCGAGCACGCCGAGATGATCGACGCCGCGACGCTCGCCACGCTCGTGCTCATGGGGGTCCGGCTGAGCATCCAGCCGGCGTTCGACGCGGCATGGGGCGGCACCGCCGGGATGTACGCCAACCGCCTGGGACCGGGCCGGGCCGCTGCGCTCAACCCGATCGCGGACCTCGCCGCCGCCGGTGTCCCGCTCGCGTTCGGTTCCGACTCGCCCGTCACGCCGCTGGATCCGTGGGGCGGCGTGCGGGCCGCGTCGTTCCACCACGAGATCGACCAGCGGATCAGCGCGCGAGCAGCCTTCCGTGCGTCGTCGCGCGGCGGGTGGCGGCTGGCCGGCCACGATCACGTCGGCGAGCTGCGGGTCGGATCGCCGGCTCACCTCGCCGTGTGGGAGGCCGACGAGCTCGTCGTGCAGGCGCCCGATGGACGCCTGTCCGCGTGGAGCCCCGACGCCCGGGCCGGGATCCCGCTGCTGCCCGCACTCGCGCCGGACGGCGACGACACCGAGCCTGCGCGGTGCGTGCGCACGGTCCGCGACGGGCTCACGATCTTCGACGCGTTGGGCTGAGCGGGTGATTCCGCGGCTTCGGCTCGCCGCGTCGGCGACCCGCACGGACCCCGATCGCGCGACACGCGCGGCGACACGCCGAACCGACCAGTCACCAATCACCCAAACCGGGCGCCATGACCTGCATGGAGGTCTGTGACCTGCGGTGACGCACCCTTGACACGTCCTGGACAGCCGGTAGGTTGCTCGTTGACCCACCACCGCGGAACCGTCGACGACGTTGTCCCGGGACTCCCGCAGGGAGCCGACGGTGGATCTCGGGGCTCCGACCGGGCCCGCGTGTTCAGTAGACAACGGCCCGCCCCTGGGCGCCGCCGGTACGAAGGACACGCGGGCCGGTCGGTCGAGATCTCCCCGGGGCTCAGTCTCGTCAGACCGGCGCTTTTCGGCGCACCTGGTCCGCTGCCGTAGCCTGACGCCGTGCCCACCGCTGAACCCGCCCGCTGGTGGACCCTCGTCCTCGCAGCCGTCGGCGGCTACCTGACACGCCTGGCCTTCCCGTCGCCCGGATGGTGGGGCCTCGCGTACGTCGGCGTCGCGCTGCTGTACCTGGCGCTCCGCCGTGACAGCGCACGCTGGAACGCGCTCGTCGGGCTGGTGTTCGGGCTCGCCTTCTTCGTCCCGCTGATCGTCTGGGCCGGGGACGCGGTCGGAGTCGTGCCGTGGTTCGCGCTCAGCATCGCGGAGGCGTGCTACCTGGCGATCTTCGGAGCCGCCTGGTCCTGGGCGCGGCGCGGCTACGCCGTGTGGCGGTCGGGCGCCTGGCAGGCCGCGGTGTTCGTGCTCCTGTGGGTCGCGGTCGAGGAGCTGCGCGCGTTCGGGCCGTTCGGCGGCTTCCCGTGGGGGCGCCTCGCCTTCAGCCAGGCCGACGCACCGCTCGCCGCGTTCGCGTCCTGGGGCGGTGTGCCGCTGCTGAGCGGGCTGACAGCGCTCGTCGGGGTGGTCCTGGCGCGAGCGGTGATCAGCGCGCGTCGCCTGCGTGCGCTGCGGACCGCGGGCGCCTTCGCGCTCGGGATCGCTCTGCTGCTCGTCGGCCTGAGCGTGCCGCTGGCCACGCAGGCCCAGACGGGCACCCTGAAGGTAGGCGCTGTGCAGGGCAACGTGCCGGGCCAGGGACTTGACGCTTTCGGGCAGCGGGCCGCCGTGCTCGACAACCACCTCCAGGGCACGTACGCCCTGCTCGACCAGGTGCAGCCGGGCGACCTCGACCTGGTGCTCTGGCCGGAGAACGGCACGGACATCGACCCCCAGGCGGACGCGGCCGCGGGCAAGGCGATCGACGACGCCGCCAAGGCCGTCGACGCGCCGATGCTGATCGGGACCGTCCAGTATCCAGAGTCTGGCGGGCGCTACAACACCGCAGTCTTGTGGGAGCCGGGACAAGGCGTGGTCGCGAGCTACTCGAAGCAGCACCCGGCGCCGTTCGCCGAGTACATCCCGATGCGCTCGTTCGTCCGGCACTTCTCGAGTGCCGTCGACCTGGTGACTCGTGACATGATCCCGGGTGACCGACCCGGCTACATCCCGCTGGACTCGGCGCGACTTCGACGCACGGTCGGCATCGGCGACGTGATCTGCTTCGAGGTCGCCTACGACGCACTGGTGCGTGACGCTGTCCGCGCCGGGGGAGAGGTGCTGGTGGTGCAGACCAACAACGCGACGTTCGGGTACTCCGACGAGTCCACGCAACAGCTCGCGATGTCGCGCATCCGCGCTATCGAGCACGGCCGGGCGACGGTGCAGATCTCGACCGTCGGCGTCAGCGCGGTCATCGCCCCGAACGGCGCGGTGAGCCAGCAGACCGGTCTGTTCACCGCGGAGCAGATGGTGGCGACGATGCCGCTGCGCGACACCATGACGCCGGCTACCCGGCTGGGCGGCTGGCCGGCATGGATCGCCGAGGCGCTGGCCGTCGCGGCCGTCGTCGCGGGCGCCGTGGGCGCGTCGCGCGTCCGCCGGTCCGACCGGGGCGTGATGGCATGAGCCGGCGCACCCTGGTCGTCATCCCCACGTACAACGAGCTCGAGTCGATCCCCGGTGCGCTCGAGCGGCTCGCACAGCACGTGCCCGACGCGCACGTCCTGGTCGTCGACGACGGGTCGCCTGACGGCACGGGCGCGCTGGTGGAGAAGATCGCCGCCGACGACACGGCGCCACGCGAGATCCACGTCATGCACCGCTCCGGCAAGCTCGGTCTGGGCACGGCCTACGTCGCCGGGTTCCGGTGGGCGCTCGAGCGGGACTACGCGGTCATCTGCGAGATGGACGCCGACGGCAGCCACCGCGCGCAGGATCTACCGCTGCTGCTCGCGGCGGTCGACGACGCCGACCTGGTGCTCGGCTCGCGCTGGGTGCCGGGTGGTTCGGTGGTGAACTGGCCGAAGAACCGCGAGATCCTCTCCCGCGGGGCCAACACCTTCACCCGCATCATGCTCGGCATCCCGCTGCACGACGCGACCGGTGGCTTCCGCGCGTACCGCGCCGACCTGCTGCGCCGGATCCCGCTCGGCGAGGTCCAGTCGCAGGGCTATGGCTTCCAGGTGGACATGTCGTGGCGGGCGGTCCGTGCCGGAGCGCGGACCGTGGAGATCCCCATCACCTTCGTCGAGCGAGCCGCCGGGGCGTCCAAGATGAGCCGCGCCATCGTCGTCGAGGCGCTCGTCTCGGTGACCCGCTGGGGGATAGCCGAACGCTCCCGCCAGGTGGCGGGAGCGTTCCGTCGAATCACGCGTCGACCCGCCTGAGCGGGCCGGTCGTCACGGCGCTACTGTCTCAGGCGCTGCGGCGCAGCTTGCCGGACCGGAGCAGGTCCAGTCGCTCGTCGAGCAGCTCCTGGAGCTCACCGATCGTGCGGCGCTCGAGCAGCATGTCCCAGTGCGTACGCGCAGGCTTGCCGGCCTTGACCTCGGGCTGGTCGGCGTCGCGCAGCAACGCCTCGGCGCCGCACCGGCACTCCCACACCACCGGGACGTCGGCCTCGACCGAGAACGGCAGGATGATCGTGTGCCCGTTGGGGCAGTCGTAGTGCGCCTGGAGACGAGGGGCGAAGTCGACGCCGTCCTCGGACTCCATGCTCTGGGACCCGATGCGCATGCCGCGCAGGGACCTGTTCGCCATCTTGGGGACCTCCGTGCCGGGTCTCGGCCGTCGAGTGTGGGTGCTACCACCGGTTTCAACGGTGGGTGCCGTCCTAGTGTTCCAGCCTGGCGTGAAGGCTTCGTGAACGCACGCCGGGAGCGCTGCGCGGGCTTAGTCTGCGAGGGTGACTTCTGCCACCACCATGACGCACCGTCGGCTGGGCGATAGCGGGCTGACGGTATCGACTGCGGGTCTGGGCTGCAACACGTTCGGCGCCACGCTTCATCCCGACGAGGTCGCGCCGCTGGTCAACGCGGCGCTGGACGCGGGCGTGACGTTCTTCGACACGGCTGACGTCTACGGCGGCGAGCCCGGCCAGAGCGAGTCGCTGCTCGGCGCCGCCCTCGCGGGGTCACGCGACGACGTGATGATCGCCACCAAGTTCGGCATGGACACCCGCGGCCTCAACGGGCCTGACTGGGGTGCGCGCGGCTCGCGACGCTACGTCCGCCGGGCGGTCGAGGGTTCGCTGCGCCGGCTGGGCACGGACTACATCGATCTGTACCAGCTCCACGCCCCCGACCCGCTCACCCCGATCGAGGAGACGCTCGCCGCTCTCCACGACCTCGTCACCGAGGGCAAGGTCCGCTACCTCGGATCGTCGAACTTCGCCGCCTGGCAGGTCACGGAGGCGGACTGGGTCGCACGTACCGAGGGCCTGACGCCGTTCGTCTCGGCCCAGAACCGGTACAACCTGCTGGACCGGGACGCGGAGCGCGAGCTCGTGCCGGCCGCGGAGAGCGCCGGCGTCGGGATCCTGCCGTACGTGCCTCTCGCGTCGGGACTGCTCACCGGCAAGTACCGGCGGGGCGAGGCGGCACCGGACGGGAGCAGGCTCGCACGGATGCCGGACCGACTGGCCGGAGCGGACTTCGACCGGATCGAGGCGCTGACGTCCCTCGCTCAGGAGTGGGGGGTCGACCTGCCGACGCTGGCCCTCGGCGGCCTCGCGGCGCAACCCACGGTCGGCTCGGTGATCGCCGGCGCTCGCACGCCCGACCAGCTACGCGCCAATGTCGCCTCGATCCTGTGGGAGCCGACCCTCGAGCAGCTCGCCGCGCTCGACGACACCACGGAGTCCTGACTCCCGCCGACCCGGCCGGCGTCACCAGCGCAGCACCCGCGCGCGGTGCCGGCCGACGGCGCACACGCCGCGCAACCGCACGCCCTGCGCCTCGCACGCCTGCGCGAGCACCTGCTCCCACCCGCGTTCCACCGTTCCGCGGTCGCCGCCCGCTCGACGGACGACCGCGAACACCAGCCCGCCACCCGGGGCGCGTTCAGCCAGGATCAGGGCGAGCGCGGCGACCAGGTCGCTCGCGAGCACCGCGTCCGGCCGGGCCGGGGTGTCGTCCAACGGGATCACCACCGGAAGGGTGCGGTCGTCCTCGTCGACGAGCAGCGCCCACAGTGCCGCAGGCCCGGCTCGTTCGGGACCGATGAGGGGGAGCAGCACGTCCAGCGCCGCCTCACCGTCGCCGAGCACGGTCCCCACGGGGTAGATCAGGTCGTCGTCGGGTCCGTCGTCGTCGAACCCCGGCGCGCGGCCCGGGCACCTGCAGTGGCAGCCGGGGGAGGCAGCCCACGGGACGGGCGGCGCCCCGTCGTCGTCGGGCCACTCCTCCTGCGCCCAGTCGTCGCTCCAGTCGTGCTCGCGTGGTGTCGTCGTCATGCACCCAGCGTGGGACCGCCCGCACCGGCACGACGGGCGCGCGCCACATCTGTGGACGGAGCTGCCCGCCGCGCGTGGCTGTGGTCACGCGAGGAACGCGCGGATGCCCTCCACCACGAGGGCGTGGTCGTCAGCCTGGGGGAGACCGGAGACGGTGGCCGCGCCGACGATGCCCACACCGCGGACGCGCACGGGGAACGAGCCGCCGTGCGCCGCGAACTGCTGGTGCGGCAGGTCGTGCTGCTGCGCGAAGGTCGTGCCGCGAGCGCGCGAACGCAGCCCGACGAGGAACGACGAGGCGCCGAACCGCTCGACAACGCGCACCTTGCGCTCGATCCAGGAGTCGTTGTCCGCGACCGTGCCGGGTCGAGCGGCGTGGAAGAGCTGCTGCGTCCCGCGCCGGACGTCGACGGTGACCGGCAGGTCGCGCGTGATCGCGAGCTCCACCAGCAGGCAGCCGAGCCGCCATGCGTCGTCGTTGTCGAAGGTCGCGAACTCGAGCTCGCGCTCCTGCGCCTCGACGGTGGCGATCAGGGCGGTGACGTCGTCGGTGCTCATCGCGTCATCGTGGCACGTCGAGCGGCAGGTCGTGACCGAACACCCCGTCGGGGTCGTATCGCCGAGCCACGGCACGCAGCCTCTCCAGCGTCGCCGGGGGATACACGCGCTCGAGGCGGTCGTCGCCCAGGTCGAAGCTCCGGTAGACGCCCGTGACGGCTTCCCCGAGCTCGTCCCACCGGCGGTCGAGCGCCGGACGCCGCGAGGCGGTCGTCATGGCCGACAGCGAGAAGTTCTGGGTGCGGTGGGCGTACGCGGTCGCGTCGGCGGGCACGGTGTTGACCGCGCCGCCGACGGCGCGCAGCTGCAGCATCTGGGTCTCGCCGGCGCGCAGCAGGTCGGCCAGGACGCGCGCGACGTCCGGGGTGACGTGCTCGACGAGGCCGCCGCGGATGTTCGCCGGGCCGCCGCCCTCGTGGCGGGAGTGGTGCGCCTGCACGACTCCCGAGTAGGGGAGCAGGTTGGCCTGCTGCTGGAGCACCGGAGCGACGCCCAGGAAGGGCTCGAGAGCGGCGACGGCCGCGTCGGTGTCGTCGCCCGCCCAGACGGTCATGGCCTGGGCGATCGGCGGCTGGTCGGGGCGGGCGGGCACGAGGGTGAGGAAGCTGGTGAGCTCCCAGGGTGAGTCCTCGACGAGCTGGGACCAGGTCAGCAGCAGCTCGGCCGTGTCGCTCGCGTCGTAGACGAAGGTCGCGAGGACGACGTCGCCGACGGCGGCCGCCTCGATGTCGACCGAGGTGACGATGCCCACGGCGGCACCGGCGCCGCGCACGGCCCACAGCAGGTCGGCGTGCTCGTCGGCCGTCGCACGCACCACCGAACCGTCCGCGAGCACCACCTCCGCCGCGACCACGTGGTCGAGCGTGAGGCCGTAGGAACGCCCCAGCAGTCCCTGACCGCCGGCGACGACGAGGCCGCCGACACCGACGTCGCCGTAGTCGCCAGAGCTGATGGCCATCCCGAGCGGTGACAGCTTCGCGGCGACGTCGCCCCAGTGCGCGCCGGCGCCGAGGCGGACGAGACGACGGTCCCGGTCGAGGACCTCGACCCCGTCCAGAGCGCCCAGGTCGATCACGATGCCGCCGTCGTTCGTCGACCGGCCGGCGATGCCGTGCCCGCCGGAACGGACCGCCAGCGGCACGTCCTGCGTGCGCGCGAACGCCAGTGCCTGCGCGACCTCGTCCGTGCTGCGCGCCCGGACGACGAGACCCGGGCTGCCCGCCCAGATGTACGTGGAGCGCACGGCGCCGTACCCGCGGTCGCCGGGCTCGACGACGCTGTCGGCCAGGGAGTCCGGGATGGCGTCGTAGTCGATCCCCGGCACACGCTTGGCCAGGGCGGACGCGGGTCGGACCGCTCCCGTCGTCGTCCCGGCGGAACGCCGCTCGGCGGCCACCGCGGCGCGCAGCGCGGGGGCGAGCTCCTCGCCGAACACGGCGAGCGCGCGCTCGTCGTCGGTGCCGAGGACGAAGGTGGAGACGCCGTCGTCGACGACCAGGGGGAGCAGCTCGTCGACCCAAGCGTCCACGCTCGCGGGCACCCGACCGCCCAGGTTCAGCAGCCGTCGGATCTCCCGGGGGTCGCGGCCCGCCGCGGAGGCGGCCGCGTCGATGCGCGCGTTGCCCTCGGCGAGCTGGCCGGGCTGCAGGTAGCCCTGGCTGGGCAGCCAGCCGTCCGCCTTGGCCCCGACCAGGGCGAGCATGCGCGGTTTGTACGCGCCGAGCCAGATGGGGATGTCGTGGGCCGGCGCGGGGCCGCGCTTGGCACCGTCGACGGCGTGGTGCTCACCGCCCGCGCGCAGGACGCCGCGCGTGTCGGTGTCCCACAGGCCGCGGATCACGTCGATGGCCTCGTCGAGCGCGGTCACCGCCTCACCTGGAGTCATCCGCGGGGCGCCCATCGACACGATCGCGTCCCAGAAGGCACCGGACCCGAGCCCCAGGGCGACGCGACCACCGGAGAGCAGGTCGAGGCTCGCGGCCGACTTGGCCAGCACAGCCGGCTGCCGCAGCGGCAGGTTGAGCACGTTCCCGGCCACCTGCACCCGGCTCGTCGCCGCTGCGACCCACGTCAGCAGCGTCCAGGTGTCGAGGAACGCGGGCTGGTAGGGGTGGTCCTGGAACGTGACGAGGTCCAGCCCGTGCCGTTCGCCGGCGACGGCGAGGGCGACCACCTGCTGGGGGTCGTTCGCCTGCGGGGTCAGAAAGCTGCCGAAGGCCAGGTCGTGGCCGTAGTCAGGCATGGTTCTCCTTCGAGGTCGTCGTCCAGGCATGACAACGTCGCGTGGCCCACGCTGCTTCCGGACTGCTCGAGCGTGCCAGATGCCTGTGAGTCGCCGACACGCTCCGAACGGCGGTACCGAGGACGGGGAGCGCGCGCGAGGATGGGCGGATGGACATCACCGCCGCGCAGTCGTTCGCCCGCGCCTGGCTCAACGCCTGGAACGCCCACGACGTCGACGAGCTCGTCAACCACTTCGCCGAGGACGCGATCTTCACGTCGCCCGTCGCCGCGCAGCTCCTGCCGGAGACTGGGGGAGTGCTGGTGGGGCGGGAGGCGATCGGGGAGTACTGGGCCCTTGGCCTGCAGCGCATCCCGGACCTGCACTTCGAGCTCAACGACCTGTACGTGGGCGTCGACACGGTGGTCATCAACTACCGCAACCACACAGGTGCGCTGGTCTGCGAGGTGCTGCGGCTCGCCGACGGCCTCGTGACCCGGGGCGACGGCACCTACCTGACGGCGGACGCCGCGGGGGAGTCGGGCGCCTGACGACGCGGTGCGTGGGACGATCGGGACGATGACGTCCGACCCGCGCCTGCGCGACCTCGCCTTGTTGCGCCGTGTGCGCGACCGGATGGACCGCGAGTTCGCGCAGCCCCTCGACGTCGAGGAGCTGGCGCGCGGGGTCCACATGTCCGCCGGGCACCTCAGCCGGCAGTTCCGTGCCGCCTACGGCGAGTCGCCGTACGCCTACCTCATGACCCGCCGGATCGAACGGGCCATGGTGCTGCTGCGCAGGGGAGACCTGAGCGTGACGGACGTCTGCTTCGCGGTGGGCTGCCAGTCGCTGGGCACGTTCAGCACGCGCTTCACCGAGCTCGTGGGCGTCCCGCCCAGCGTGTACCGCAGCGAGTACGCCGACGAGAGCGCGGGACTGCCGGGGTGCGTGTCCCGCGAGGTGACGCGCCCGACGCGGCAGCGCGAACCGGTCAGGAATCGAGAAGCCGGGCCGCTGGCCCCGCACTAGCGTGACGACCATGACGATCACGATCCACTCCAGCTTCCTGCCGCACGACGACCCGACCGCGGCGACCGCCTTTTACCGCGACGTCCTCGGCTTCGAGGTCCGCAACGACGTCGGCTACAACGGTCTGCACTGGATCACCGTCGGCCCCGCCGAGCAGCCCGACGTCTCCGTCGTCCTGTACCCGCCGCAGGCGACACCCGGCGTGACGGACGACGAGCGCCGGACGGTCGCCGAGATGATGGCGAAGGGCACGTTCGCCACCCTCATCCTGTCGACCGACGACCTCGACGCGACCTTCGACCGCGTCCAGGGCATGGAGGTGGACGTCGTCCAGGAACCGATGGACCAGCCGTACGGCATCCGGGACTGCGCATTCCGTGATCCGTCCGGCAACCTCATCCGCTTGAACCAGAAGCCCGCGTGAGCCCTGCACCTCGGGACATCGCGGCCCGCACGGCCGACGCGCTGTCGGCGCTGACCGCACCAGCCGCCGATGCCTGGGTCGCGACCGCCTCGGCGGACGGCACGCCGCACCTGGTCCCGCTGACGATCGCCTGGCACGACGAGCGGATCCTGCTCGCCGTCGAGGGTCGGTCGTTGACCGCACGCAACGTCGTCACGTCGGGCCGGGCACGGCTGGGGATCGGTCCGACGCGCGACGTCGTCGTCGTGGACGCCACGCTGGATCGATGCGTCCCGGTGGACGACGAGCCGTCGCTGGGCGACGCGTACGCGCGGCAGGCCGACTGGGACCCGCGCGGCGACGACGCCTACGTCTTCCTGGTGCTGCGCCCGGTGCGCATCCAGGCGTGGCGCGACGTCGCCGAGCTCGAAGGGCGAACCCTCATGCGCGACGGCCTCTGGTTGAACAGCCCGACGGACGCGGCCTGACGACACCCCGATCGCTCTCGCGCCTCATCCACCAAACGCCGATAATGCACATTATGTCATTACAGCGCGGCGCCGCCACCCCTGCCCGAGCCCGCCACAGTGCCGAGAGCCGGCGAGCGATCGTGGATCAGTCGGTTCCGGTGTGAATCAGTCAGGTGCATCCGACTGAATCAGTTCGAGTCGACTCGTTCATCCGCGCGTCAGCGCAGCGTCAGCTCGTAGCGTTCCTCGATGCGGGCCGGCTCGCGTTGCAGCTCGTGGCGTTCACCCGTGCGCGCGAAGCCCGCGCGGACGTACAGGTCGCCCGCGGCGTGGTTGTCGTCGACGACCCACAGCGACAGCGTCCGGGCGTCCTCGTCGACCGCACCCGTACGGGCGGCGTCCAGCAGCCGCCAGCCGATCCCCTGGCGACGCACCTCGGGCGCGACCCACAGGCCGACGACGTGACGGTCGTCGACGGGAGAACCGGGCTCGAGCAGCATCGAGACGATGCCGCGACCGACGCCGGTGGCGTCCACGGCGATCCAGGTGGACACCGTGCGCGCACGCATGCGCCAGTGGGACTCCTTGAACATCTGCTCACGCTGGATCGACGACCCGAACACACCTGGGTCCTCACTCAGTGCGCGCAGCCGGACGTCCCGGATCAACGCCCAGTCGTCCTCGCCCACGCGTCTGATCTGCACGTGGACAGAATGCCGTATGCGCCCGTTCCTGACCGTCAGGCGGGGTCGCCGTGTCCCTCGGGATCCGGTGTGGCGCGCGCCACGTCCGCGATCTCCTCCTCCGGGCGCGGCGGGATGTCCTCGTCGAACTCCAGCTCGGGAACCTCGTGGGGCGTCTGCTCGCTCATGCGTTCTCCTCCAGATCGATCGACTCCCCGGGGGCGAGGAGAATGGGTGCACCTGCTCCCCCGAGCCGCTCGACGAGCGACCCGTAGAGCCCGCGGCCCGCGTCGGACAGATGGGCGTCGTGGATGACGACGACGCGCTTCGGGGCCACCTCGCGCACGTAGTCGATGCTCTGCTCGCTGCTCAGCCACGGTCCGGCGAGCGGGGTCATCAGCACGTCGACGGCGCCGGGCTCGACCGTGACGAACGAGTCGCCCGGGTGCAGGACGCGCTCGACCAGGAACCCGACGTTTGCGAACAGCGGGATGTCGGGGTGGATCGAGGCGTGCCACTCCCCCACGACCCGGACGTCGAAGCCGCCCGCCCGGATCTCGTCGCCGTCCGCGACCGCGTGCAGCCGCGACGAGTCGGCGCCGGCCGCGCGCAGCAGGGCCAGCACCGGCTCCGGGGCCCACACCTCGGCCCCGGCGGCGACCGCGGCCGCAACCCCGTCGACCTCGAGGTGGTCGGCGTGCTCGTGCGTCACGAGGATCGCCGAGCAGCCGTCGAGTGCGGCCGCGAGGTCCGTGAACATGCCCGGGTCGAGGACCAGGGCGTCGCTCCCCCGGTCCAGACGGATGCAGGCGTGCGACCAGCGGGTGAGCGTCGTCATGCGAGCAAGTCTGCCGCGTCGGTCACCGACGCGCCTGGTCAACGAGCCGTCGTCGCCCGACGCGGGCACCAGCGCCGGCGCGTCCGGTGCTCCGCCCGGCGGACGAATGACGGTACGGTGACCACCGTGCTGGTGCTCGGGGTGTGCAGTCTCAAGGGTGGCGTGGGCAAGACGTCGGTGACGCTGGGCCTTGCCTCGGCGGCGCTCGAACGAGGGCTGCGCACCCTCGTCGTCGACCTGGACCCTCAGGGCGACAGCACGATGGCCCTGGGCACGCAGCCCGACAGCGGCGACGTCGCCGACGTGCTGGCCGACGCGAACGAGCACTCGATCGCCGCGGCGACCGTGCTGAGCACCTGGGCCGACGACGGCCTCGACGTGCTCGCGGGCTCCGAGCGCTCGGCCGTCCATGACCGCCTCCAGTCCACGGACGTCGACCGGCTGCGGTACGCGCTGCCGTGGATCCGCGGGTACGACCTGGTCCTGGTGGACTGCCCACCCTCGCTCGGCAGCCTGACGCGCACCGGTCTGACCGCGTGCGACCGCGCCCTGGTCGTCACCGAGCCGGGGCTGTTCGCCGTGATGGCGGTGGGTCGCGCGATGCGGACGATCGACGAGCTGCGTCGGACGGCCGCACCCGGCCTGCAGCCCCTAGGCATCGTCGTCAACCGGGTACGCGCCCGCTCGATCGAGCAGGCCTACCGCCTCGAGGAGCTGCAGAACCTCTACGGTCCCCTGGTGCTGAACCCGTTCGTGCCCGAACGCGCCGCGCTGCAGCAGGCGCAGGGCGCGGCCCAGCCGGTGCACGCGTGGCCGGGCGCAGCGGCAGCCGAGCTGGCCGGCACGTTCGACGCCCTCCTCGACCGCGCGCTGCGCGCGCCGAGGCGCTGACCCTCGAAGGAGTCAGCCCGCCGAGCGGGCCTGTCGCCGCAGCGCGAGCTCGTCCTGGCCGGGGGCAGCGGGCGTCTCGTCGTCCTCGGCACGCTCCGTGGGGAGCTCCGCGAGCGAACCCTCGACCTCGCGCCAGACACGACCGACGGCGATGCCGAAGACGCCCTGGCCACCCTGGACCAGGTCGATGACCTCGTCCGCGGACGTGCACTCGTACACCGACGCGCCGTCAGACATGAGCGTGATCTGCGCCAGATCGTCGACACCGCGCTCGCGCAGGTGGCTGACCGCGGTGCGGATCTGCTGGAGCGAGACCCCGGTGTCCAGGAGCCGCTTGACGACCTTGAGGACCAGGATGTCGCGGAACGAGTACAGGCGCTGCGTGCCCGAGCCCGTGGCGGGCCGGATGGACGCCTCCACCAGGCCGGTCCGGGCCCAGTAGTCGAGCTGCCGGTACGTGATCCCGGCGGCACGGCAGGCGGTCGGCCCGCGATAGCCGGTCGCGGTGTCGAGATCGGGCAGGTCATCGTCGAACAGGAGACCCTGCGCTCGCTGCGGGACGCCGGCTGCTGTCTCGGCGTTCTCGGTGCTGCTCACGGGTTCCTCCACTCGTCGCACGTGGCACGGGAGCTCACGCGCGGCCACCTGGCCTTCGGCAAAGGTAGGCCTGCCGGGTGCCATCCGCAATGACACGGGCGGCGTGTCGAGCGGCGAGTCTCACGTTCGACCTGAAGTCGAAGGTTCAGGCCTCGTCCGGCTCCGCGCCCGTCTCGAAGTCCTCCGGCGAGACCGCCTCGAGGAACGCCTTGAAGCGCGCCAGGTCCTCCTCCGACGTCGTCGTCCTGACCTCGACGCCCGCCTCCGCGACGACCTCCGCCGAGCACAGCACCGGGACGCCGAACCGCAGCGCCATCGCGATCGCGTCGGACGCGCGCGAGTCCACCCGACGCGCGCGCGTCAGCACCAGGTCCGCGTAGAAGATCCCGTCGTCGAGGCGGGTGATCTCGACGTGGTCGAGACCGTCTCCCGTCGCGACGATGACGTCACGCAGCAGGTCGTGCGTCATGGGCCTCGGCGGCACGACCCCGGCCTGGGCGGACGCGATGGCCGACGCCTCGGCCGGCCCGATGAGGATGGGGACCAGCAGCTCGGCGTCCGCGTCGAGCAGCAGCACGACGATCTCGTCGGCGCTCGCCCGTTGCCGGACGCCGACGACCTCCACCGTCACCAGCCCTGACCCGTCCCCCACCCGGTCAACCTACGACGCGCACGCACGCGAGGCCAGACGGGCGACCGGACGACCCGGATCAGGGCGCGAGGTCGGCGACCGCCGCCCGGACGAGGGCCGTGTGCATGCGCGCGCACAGCTCCCCCACCTCGGCGGCCAAGGTCCCGGCGTGCGCCCGCGACGAGGCGCTGCGCTGCCCGCGCAGGGGCGCGACGAGCTGGTCGACGAGGTCGACCTGGCGGTCCACGGCCGTGCGGAACTGGCGCAGGTGGCGCACGTCGATCCCGTGCTCGGCCAGGGCGGCCGCCGACGCGACGACCTCCCGGGTCCACGGGTCGAACGAGCCGTTGCCGTTCTGCCGGAGCACCCCCGCCGCGACGAGCTCGGTCACGAAGACCTCGTCCACGTGCGCGTCGGACGCGAGCTCGTGCGCGCTCAGCCGGTGACCCGTCGGGCGGACGCCGTCCCTGGTGGCCAGCCGCGCCGGGCTCGTCGGCTCGTCCTCCTCCCCCGCGTCGAGGGCGGCCAGACGCTCGCCGATGACCTTGAGCGGCATGTACCTGTCCCGCTGCTGGCGCAGCACGAACCGCAGCCGCTCGATGTCCGCGGGCGAGTACTGCCGGTAGCCGGCCGAGGTGCGGACGGGCTCGACGAGCCCCTGCTCCTCGAGGAAGCGCAGCTTGGACGTCGTGACCGCGGGGAACTCGATCTCCAGGGCGGCCAGCACATCGGAAATCCGCATCGACGCGCGCCGCGAGATCCCTCGCGGCCACGGCTCGGTCTCCGCGGGGACGTCCGGGCGGGGGTCCGACTCGACCGCGCGCGGTCCCTCGTCGGCGCGTGCGACAGCACCGCCACGTGCTCGTCCGCTCGTCACGGCGCGTTCCCCCCGGTCGTCGTCCTGCTCGTCGTCTGCGTGCCGACCCGGGTCATCCCTGCGCGGACTCGCGGTGCGGGCTCGGGTGGAAGGTCATGCGGTACTTGCCGATCTGCACCTCGTCGCCGGCGCGCAGGACGGCCTGGTCGATGCGCGTGCGGTTGACGTACGTCCCGTTGAGGGAGCCGATGTCACGGACGACGAACCCGCCGCCCTCCCGCACGAACTCCGCGTGCTTGCGCGACACCGTCACGTCGTCGAGGAAGATGTCCGCGCGCGTCGAGCGACCCGCGGTCGTGCGCTCGTCGTCGAGCAGGAACCGGGCACCTGCGCTGGGGCCACGCTGCATGATCAGCAGGGCGGAGGTCGGCGGCAAGGCGTGCACCGCGGACACCTCGTCGGCTGTCAGGCCGACCGGGGCGCCGTGCTCGATCTCGACCGGGTCCACCTGGCCGAACTGCATCGTCGTGTCCGACGCCGACCGGGGCGCTGGGGGGCGCTGCGTCGCGAACTCCTCCGGCTCGACCGCTCCCGGGCGCGGGCCCTGTCCTTCGCCGCTCATCGGGCCTCCCGTCGCTGCGTCCGTGTGTCGTCAAGCGCCGGTCGTACGGCGTCTTGGACACCCTATGCGGACGTCGGCCGTGCGCGCAGCACGCAGAGCCCCTGTTCGGGGGCCGGAACGACCCCCTGCCCGGGACGAATCGGGATCAACCGTCGGACGCGGGCACCGGCGTCGCGTACTTCGGAGCATTGAGCACCCGCACGGACGTCACCTCGACCTTGTCCCGGCGCTGCACGTCCCCCTCGCCGCCGTTGCTGCGCACGGCCGCCAGGGCGCCGCCCGGGATCTGGAGCGCGGTGGCGATGGTGTCGGGATCGCCGATCACGGTCCAGACGTACGGTGGCGTGAGCCGCTCGTCGTCGAGCGTGACGGCGCCGGGGATCCCCGCGAACGCACTGCTCGCCGTGACGCGCGAGCCGTTGAGGTCGATGGCCTCGGCACCCGAGTTCCGCAGCTCCTCGAGCATGTTGAGCATGGTCGCCGGGGTGATCTGACCGCTCGGCTCGGAGAGACGCACCACCACGCCCGGGCCCTGCGCAGGGAGCCGACCGGCCAGGATGCCCTGCGTCTCGGCGCTGCGGCGCAGCGCGTCGAGAGCCGCCTGGCGCTTGTCCGAGCCCGAGACGAGCTGGTCGCGCTCGCGCCGCAGGCCGTTGACCTCCGTCGCGAGCGCGTCGCCGCGCGTCGTCGTCTCGTCGAGGATCCGCACCAGGTCCGCCTGGCTCAGGTCGGCCAGGCTGGCCTCGTCGTTCTGCCGGACCTGCACGACCAGAGCGAAACCGAGCACCGCGCAGAGCAACCCTGCCAGCACCTGGGCACGGGAGCTGCGGAACGCCAGCGCCGAGCCCAGCACCGCCCAGCCCGAACGGGTCGCCGGCGCCGGCTCGGCAACGGCCGCCCCCGGAGCCACGTCGTCGTCGGTGACAGGTGCGGGCAGGTCGGCCGGTGCGCCGTCCTCCGGGGGAACGCCGTCGTCGGCCGGTGCATCGTCGGTGGCCGATCCGTCCGCGTCGAGCGATGCGTCGTCGACCACGGAGCGGTCGACAGCGGCCGGCTCGAGCGGTTGCTCGTCCGTCGTCGCCCCACCGGCGGGCGCCTCGTCAGCGAACGCCGCAGCGTCGTCGTCGACCTCCTCCCCAGCGGGCGCACCCGGCTCCGCCGCCGGCGCGGCGTCGCCGTCCGGGAGCGGGTCGAGGTCCTGGCCGGGGTGCACGTCAGGCCTTGAAGAGGTGGCGACGGATGGACGCGGCGTTCGAGAAGATCCGGATGCCGAGGACGACGACGACGGCGGTCGAGAGCTGCGTCCCGACTCCCAGCTGGTCACCGAGGAAGACGATGAGCGCGGCGACCACCACGTTGGACAGGAACGACGTGAGGAACACCCGGTCGTCGAAGATGCCGTCGAGCATGGCGCGCAGTCCGCCGAAGAGCGCGTCGAGCGCGGCGACCACCGCGATGGGCAGGTAGGGCTGGAGCTCGAGCGGCACGGTCGGCTGCAGGACCAGACCTGCCACGACGCCCACGACGAGGCCGATGACCGCGATCATGCTTCGTTCCTCCTCATCGACGCGACGACCCTGCCACAGCGTCGGCGCTGGGCGAAACCGGGGCGCCGTCCCCGTTCGAGCCGTCCTCCGGCTCGACCCGCAGCTCGGGCAGCCCGGCCCCCTCGGGCACGGTCGCCTCGTGCAGGGTCGTCACCCGCACGGCCGGCAGCTCGATGTGCCGCTGCGAGGACATCTCGACACCGATCCCGTAGGTCGCGCGCAGCGTCGCCAGGAGCTGACCGGCCGACGAGCGGGCCAGGTCCGTCTGCATCGTGACCGAGTCGCCGATCGCCTCCACCGTGTACGGGCTGCTCAGCGGCACCAGGTCGACCAGGACCGCGCTGCCGGCGCTGCGGATCGCGGTCGTCGCCGCCAGCCGCTGCCCGTTGATCGCGATCGCCTCGGCGCCCGACTCCCACAGGCTGTTGACCAGCACCTGGAGGTCGGAGTCCTGCACCCGGGCATCAGGGTCGGCCGCGTCGCCGTCGGACCCGCTGCTCGGCGCGTCCGACAGCTCGATCTGCAGGCCCTTGCCGGTGACCTCGACCGCCCCGGACTCCACTGCGCTCGCGTCGAGCGCGGTACGCAGGGGCGCGTCGGCGTCCCCGAGGACGCGCGACTGGAGCGAGGAGATCTCGTCGCCGAGCGCCGTCGCCTGCGCCTGCAGGTCGGCCGCCTCGTCCCCGCGCTCGGTGATCTGGGACTCGAGGACCCGGCGGGCCTCGTTCGCCTGGCCCAGCGGCTTGCGGAGCTGGAGCGTCGCGGCCGCCGTACCGAGCCCGAGCGCGAGAGCCAGCACCACGAGGACCACGATGCCGGACCGGGTCCTCGACGGAGCCTCGCCCGCCTGCCGCCGCTGTGCGGCCAGTGCGTATCCCGGGTCGAGCGGCCGGCGGTAGAACTCGTTGATGAGCGTCATCGACGCATCGACACGCGCGGGACGCGCCGCGCCGTCCGCGCTCCCCTGCGTGTGCCGGCTCGTCATCACGCCTGCTGGCCGGGGCGCAGCAGCCGACGGGCCTGCTCGATGTACAGCGCACCGGCGAACCAGTAGAGAGCCACGCCCCACAGCGCGAACGCCCAGCCGACGACCTGCGCCGCCGTGCCCACCCACGAGTCCCACTCGGCGAGCAGCAGCAACGGGAACGCGTACAGCAGCGCGAAGGTCCCGGCCTTGCCGGCGACGTGGACCTGCGGCGGCGGGTACCCGGCACGCCCGAGGAGCAGCAGCATCACGCCGAGCACGACGTCACGGGCGACGAGGACGAGCAGGAGCCACAGCGGCACGACCCCCCGCCACGTCAGGCCGACGAGCGTGACGATGATGAACAGCCTGTCGGCCGCCGGGTCAAGGAGCTGGCCGAGCCGGGAGACCTGGTGCAGGCGGCGCGCGAGCACGCCGTCCAACCAGTCGCTCGCACCGGAGACCGCCAGGACGGCCACGGCCCAGGCGTCCTGCCCGGTGAAGATCAGCACCGCGAACACGGGGACCAGCAGCAGCCGCAGCAGGCTGATGACGTTCGGCACGGTCAGCACGCGCGTGCTGACGACCTCCTCGCTCACCTGCCCGCTCCTCCCCTGCTCGGTCGGCTGCCCGGTCCGGCACCCGGCCGCGACGATCCTACGGTCCCCGCGCGACGAGTGGTGCCAGCGTGCGAGGCTGCCGTCATGGACCACGACGACGACACCGTCCATCACAACGACACGGCGACCATCCGCCGTCTGCTGACGACACCGGGCCGCTGGGCGGTGGTGGGGCTCTCGAGCAACACGGAACGCGCCGCGTACGGGGTCGCGCGGTTCGTCCAGGGCCTCGGCCACGAGATCGTGCCCGTGCACCCATCGGCGCCCACCGTCCACGGCGCCACGGGGTATGCGACGCTCGCGGACGTCCCGGGTCCCGTCGACGTGGTCGACGTCTTCGTGAACTCCGGCCTGGCGGGCGCGGTAGTGGACGACGCGATCGCGGTGGGCGCCAAGGCCGTCTGGCTGCAGCTCGGCGTCGTCGACGACGAGGCCGCTGCGCGGGCCCGCGACGCCGGTCTCGACGTCGTCATGGACGCCTGCCCGGCCATCGAGGCACCACGGCTGGGCCTCGCCTGAGGCCGTTGTGCGTGACGTCACCCTCGTCGGACCTCCCCTCGCGGTACCTGTCCGCGTAGACTCGTATCGAACTTGGAGTTCGTCGCGTCCCCTCGTAATGACGCCGGCCCGCAGTGCGGGACCGGGCGGTCGTGTGGTCGAGGCCCCGGTGTGAAGACCGGGAGCCATGGGTAGTCAGGGGTTGCGACCCACCGTGCATCAGCGTGATGACGGTCCGGGCTCCCCCCATGACGACGATCGGTCACTCCTGCCATGACTTCTGCCTTGCTCAGCTCCGACGCGCCCGCGGCCAGCACGCCCGCCTCGACGTTCGCCGAGATCGGCCTTCCCGACGCCCTGCAGCGGGCCGTCGCCGACCTGGGCTTCGAGACGCCGTCGGCCATCCAGGCCCAGGCGATCCCGGCCCTGCTCGACGGCCGTGACATCGTCGGTGTCGCCCAGACCGGCACCGGCAAGACGGCCGCCTTCGGCCTTCCGCTCCTCGCCGCGGTCGACCCGTCGCTCCGTGCCGTGCAGGCGGTCGTCCTGACGCCGACCCGCGAGCTCGCGATGCAGGTCGCCGACGCGATCTCGTCGTTCGCCGCCCAGATCCCCGGCCTCACGGTCGTCCCCGTGTACGGAGGGTCGCCGTTCCTCCCCCAGCAGCGTGCCCTGCAGCACGGCGCGCAGGTGGTCGTCGGCACCCCCGGCCGCGTGATCGACCACCTGGAGCGTCGCACGCTCAAGATGGACGAGGTCCGCTTCCTGGTCCTCGACGAGGCCGACGAGATGCTGCGGATGGGCTTCGCCGAGGACGTCGAGAACGTGCTGCGCCGCGCGCCCGAGCGTCGGCAGGTCGCCCTGTTCTCCGCGACCATGCCGCCCGCGATCCGTCGTGTCGCCGAGCAGCACCTGGTCGACCCGGTCGAGATCACCGTGGCCCGGCAGTCGTCGACCGTGACCTCGGTCCGTCAGACGTACGCCGTCGTCCCGTTCCGCCACAAGGTCGGGGCGCTGTCCCGCGTGCTCGCCGTCTCCGACGCGGACGCCGCGATCGTCTTCGTCCGCACCCGTGGCGCGGCCGAGGAGGTCGGTTCCGCGCTGGTGGAGAAGGGCATCTCCGCGGCCTACATCTCCGGTGACGTCGCCCAGGGCGAGCGCGAGAAGATCGTCGACCGTCTGCGCTCGGGTGCGCTCGACGTCCTCGTCGCGACGGACGTGGCCGCCCGTGGGCTCGACGTCGACCGGATCGGCCTCGTCGTCAACTTCGACGTCCCGCGCGAGCCCGAGACCTACGTGCACCGCATCGGGCGTACGGGCCGCGCCGGCCGCGAGGGCGAGGCCCTGTCGTTCGTCACCCCCTCCGAGCAGAGCCGCCTGCGCCAGATCGAGCGCACGACCCGCGTGCAGCTCGAGCAGATCACGATCCCGACCCCGGCGGACGTCTCCGGGCACCGCGTGACGAAGCTGCTGGACCGCATCCCGGAGCGCACCGAGGCCGGTCGCCTCGACCTCTACCGCGAGACCGTCGCCGTCCACCTCGCCCAGAACCCGGGCACCGACCCGGCCGACCTGCTGGCCACGGTGCTCGCCCTGGCCGTGGGCGACGAGGGCCCCGGCGCCCGCGACGAGATGGACGCCGAGCTGGAGCGCGCCCGCCTCGCGGCGTCGCGCGACGACCGCGGCGCACGACCCGACCGCGGCGACCGTCCCGAGCGCGGCGAGCGGCGTCGGACCAACACGCACATCGCCGGCGGACCGGCCCGTTGGCGCGTCGCCGTCGGTCACCGTGACGGCGTCCAGCCGGGCGCGCTCGTCGGTGCGCTCACGGGCGAGGGCGGCCTGACGGGCAAGGACGTCGGCAAGATCGACATCTTCGGCAGCTTCTCGCTCGTCGACATCCCGGGCGGCCTGACGCCGGACGCGCTCGACCGGCTCGGCCGCGCCCGCGTCGCGGGCAGGCCGCTGCGGATCCGGATGGACTCCGGTCCGCGCAGCGACGGGCCCGCCCGCGCCGGCCACCACGCGTCGCGCCCCACGCACGGCCCGTCGCGCGGTCGCAGCTGACGTCTCGCGCTCGCGGCTGACGCAGTCGAGCACGGCCCCGCCCGGATCATCCGGGCGGGGTCGTCGTGCGTTCAGCGGCCGAGCTGTCCGCGGGTGACCGCGTCCGGACGCGCACCCGGGCCGCTGGTGGTCGGTTTGCCACCGCGCAGCAACCGGATCTCCGCCTCGCGCAGCACCTCCCCCGCGTCGCGCAGGTCGCGGATGCTCCCGAGCACCCCGACGGACACGAGGGGACCGAGGTCGTGGTTGATCTGCTCGAGCACGTCGGTGACCCGGGACGGGAACCCGCCCTTGCCGACGTCGTCGAGCAGCAGCGCGAACGTGTCCTCGGCGAGGCGCGCGGGGGTGTCCCCGGCGCGCAGCACCTGACGCAACCGCCGGACCAGCTCGCGGTGCAGCTCGGAGCGTGGCGCCTCCTGCTCGGACCTGCCCTGTCGGGGCATCGGCACCGACGACGCGACGCGCACGACCGCCAGCGCGCAGTCGTACTCGGGGGTGCGGCGCGTGCGGAGCACGGCGGCGCCGAGCCGGTCGAGGAAGAGCACGCGGTTGACCAGGCCCGTCTCGGGGTCCCGCAGCGCGTCGCGCTGCAACGCCAGCTCGGCCTCCTTGCGGTCCGTGACGTCGACGAGGGCGCCGACGAGCCGCGACGCGCACCCCGCCTCGTCGAGCACGGTGACGGCGCGGCACATCATCCAGCGGTACTCGCCCGATGCCGCGCGGACGCGGTGCTCGAGCTCGAGCGGTGTGGCGCTGCCGCCGAGCTGGGCGGCGATCGCCACCGACAGCTCGGCACGGTCGGCGGGGTGGACGCGCTCGAGCCACTCGCTGGGTGAGTCGCCGACCTCGTCGTCGGTGTAGCCCAACGTCTGCTTCCACCGCGTCGAGTAGTACACCGTCCCGGCCGAGACGTCCCAGTCCCAGGTGCCGTCGTGGGCGGCCATGGACGCGAGCGCGTACCGCTCCTCGCTGGCCCGGACCGCGTCGGCGAGCGAGCGTTCACGCTCGGCGGCCTGCTCGAGCGCGCGGCGCTGCTCGCGCAGGCTGGTCAGGAGCTTTTCCTGGTCGAGCGCGACGGCGAGCAGAGCGGCCCAGTGGTTGAAGCGGTCGCGGGCGCTCGTCGCCCGGGTCTCGACCGTGCCGTCGATCGCCAGCAGACCCCAGTCGCTGCCGCCGAACGTGACCGGCACGACGAACGTGACCTCGTTGGTGCCCGCGCCCTCCGCGCGGGTGAGCGCGACGGGCGGGAACTGGCTCGCGGTGGTCCGGGTCCCGACGAGCCGCGCCAGTCCCCCGGACGTGTCGTGGACGCCGACGATCTCCATCTCGCGGTCTGCCGGTCCTCGGTCAGCGCCGAGCCACAGCCCGAGGCACGCACGTCCCCGGACGCCGCGCGGCAGCCAGCCCAGCGCCCGCGGGCTCGCGCCGTCGCCGCGCAGCAGGTCCATGTCGACCTCGTACTGGTCGACGATCGTGCGCTCGAGCAGGCCGCTGCGTGCGAGCAGCGCCCGCGTGCAGCCCTTGGTGATCGCGACGAGGACCTCGGAGACGGTGCGGCGCAGCGCGGCTTCCCGCGACACGAGAGAGAGCGCTCCCACCGCGTCCGCCTCGATCCCCCGCAGGCACGTCACGAGCTGCTCGAGCGCCTCGGGGTGCGGCTGCATCGCGGCCGTGAGGTCGGCGAGCCGGGCCAGCGTGGCGGCCCCCGGGACGCTCCCCCGCTCGGCGGCGGCCTCGATCGGCTCGACGACCGCACGCCACCACACCTCGCGCGGCGCGGCACCGGTCCGGCGCGTCCCGCGGTGCCCCACCGGACCGACGAACGCCGTGCCCGCGAGCGAGCGCAGCGCCTGGTAGCCGTCCCGGCTCGTCGCCGGTGCGGGCGCCGCCGGCGCGGACTGCGTGGCCTCCGTGCAGCCGCACGACTCGCGCAGCACGAGGGTCGACGGGGCGCGGTACTCGCCGCCGGGCGCGGCATCGGTGACCTCGCCCCCGAGCATGCGCGACAGGAGCAGCGAGACGGCCTGCGCCCCGACCCGGTCGTAGTGGGCGTCCACCGTGGACAGCCGTGGCGTCGTGCGCGCACCCGAGTCGGCGTGGTCGAACGCGAACACCGCCTGGTCCCGCGGGAGCACCAGCCCGGCCGAGCGCAGCGCACGCTGGAAGCCGACAGCGTTGCGGTCCGTCGCCGAGACCACGGCGGTCGTCGGCGTGCCCGCCGCGAGCAACCGGGCCGCGGCGTCCATCCCGCCCTGCTCGTGGTTGTCCGAGGCCGGGTAGATCCACGAGTCGCGCGCCTCGATGCCGTGCTCGGCGAGCGTCGAGCGGTAGGCGGCGAACCGCTCGCGCATGTCCAGCTGGCCGAGGCTCCCGACGAAGCCGATCGCGCGGTGACCATGGCCGAGCATGTGCTCGACCGCGGCGCGCACGCCGCCCAGGTTGTCGGGCAGCACCACCGCGTCGTCGTCGGACAACCGCTCCTCGCTGACGAGGACGACCGGCACGCCCCAGCGGTTCACCGAGCCCAGGCGGTCACGGCGCAGGGCCTGGCCGACGACGACGAGCCCGTCGACGGCCCCGAGCGCGACTGGCGCGTCGAGCACCGACCCGTCGGGGTAACGTTCACGGTCCAGGCCGGCCGGGTAGGTCTGGACCGCGACGACGCGGTGACCTGCCACCCGGGCGGCGCGAGCGACACCAGCGATCAACGCACCGAAGTAGAAGCCACCGACGACGGGCGACAGCACACCGATCGTGCGTCGCTCCGTCGGAGCCAGACCCCGCCGCCGAACATCCATGTCAACCTCGCCCACATCTTTGGAGCCGAGACGATGCAATTCACCCGTACCGGGCGCAAGAGTAGGTGATCGTGACCAATCCCGCATCCGACCCTCCCGCACGCCGCGCCGCGAACGGCCCCGCAACCGCGCCACCCACCCGACCGGGAGGTCCGAGCCCCGCACGGCGTCCGACGATCGTGGACGTCGCGCGCGCCGCGGGCGTCTCGACCGCCGTCGTCTCGTACGCGCTCAACGGCCGGCCAGGCGTGTCCGCCGCCACGCGTGAACGCGTCCTGCGTGTGGCCGACGAGTTCGGTTGGCGTCCCAGCGCAGCCGCCCGGTCGATGCGCACGGGTTCGCGCGCCGTCGGTCTCGTGCTCGACCGCAGCGCCGTCGGGACACCCGCGGAGGCGAGCGGCGGACTGGAGTTCGTCGTCGCGCTCCAGGAGGTGCTCGTGACGCGCGACCTCGCCCTGGTGCTCCAGGTCGTGGACGGACCCGAGGCGGCCAGCGCGCTGTACGCCGAGTGGTGGGCCGAGCGCCGGTTCGACGTCATGGTCGTGACCGAGGCGCTGGAGGACGACCCGCGCATCGACGCGCTCCGCAAGCTGCGCGCACCCGCCGTGGTCGTCGGCGGCGCCCCGGGGGTCGACGACAACGCCGTGGCGGCCGCGACGGTCGGCGACGGCGAGGCGATGGTGCGCGTCGGGCGCTACCTGCTCGAGCTCGGCCACCGCCAGGTCGCCCTGGTGACGGGCCCCGCCGACCGGCACCAGACGCACGTGCGCGCCGCCGCGCTCGGCCACGTCCTGCGCACGTCCGACGGGTCCCTGCTGCACGAGGTCACCGACGGCTCACCCGAGGCGGCAGCAGGTGTGACGCGCCGCCTGCTCACCGGCGGGCAGCCGCCCACCGCCCTGGTCGTCGGGACGGACCAGATGGCCGTCGCCGCGCTCGACGTCGCCCGACGATCGGGCGTCTCGGTGCCGTGGGACCTCTCGCTCGTCTCGGCCAACGACTCGGCGCTCTGCCGCCTGGCCACACCCTCGATCACCGCGCTGCCGTCGGTGTCCGTCGCGCTGGGGACCGCGACCGGCCAGGTGGTGCTCGACGTCCTGGACGGAGCGCAGGGCCCGCGACGTGACGTCCCCGTCGGCGCGCTGGCGGTCCGCGGGAGCAGCGGACCTCGCACAGGATGAACCGCGTGCGAACGTCGTCGGAACGACAGCCCGGGGGCACCTAAACGTTTCACACCGTGTCGTGGGCGAAACGGACATGGTCACCTTGGCTCGAGTCGCCGTGGACTTGATGTCGGCGGCTCGTGCCTGGACGGGTTGGCCGCCCGGGCCTGCGGAACGACAGACGGAGGACCACGTGTCCACACACGGCAAGAAGGCGATGGGTCGGCGCGCACGCGTCGCCACCACCGCCGCGACGGCAATGGCGCTCGTCGCGATCCCCCTGAGCATCACCAGCAGCGCGAACGCTGCTGAGGCGCACGTCGACAACCCCTATGCCGGCGCGACGCAGTACGTGAACCCCACCTGGGCAGCCGAGGTCAACGCCGCAGCGGCGCGGCAAGCCGACTCCTCCCTCGCGGCCAAGATGGCGACGGTCGCCAAGCAGCCGACCGCCGTCTGGATGGACCGCATCAGCGCCATCACCGGCAACGCCGACGGCAAGGGTCTGCAGTACCACCTGGACGAGGCGCTCAAGCAGAAGGGCTCCGGCCCGATCGTCGTCAACCTGGTCATCTACGACCTGCCCGGCCGCGACTGCTACGCCCTGGCCTCCAACGGTGAGCTCCCCGCCACCGACGCCGGCCTGGCCCGCTACAAGACCGAGTACATCGACAAGATCGCCTCCCTGCTGTCCGACCCCAAGTACGCGGGCCTGCGCATCTCGGCGACGATCGAGCCCGACTCGCTGCCGAACCTCGTCACGAACATCTCCGAGCCCCTCTGCCAGACCGCGGCGCCGTACTACAAGGCCGGCGTCAAGTACGCGCTCGACAAGCTGCACGCGATCTCCAACGTGTACAACTACGTCGACATCGGCCACTCGGGCTGGCTCGGCTGGGACAGCAACTCGGTCCCCGCCGCGCAGCTCTTCGCCGACGTCGCCAAGTCGACGACCGCCGGCTTCGCGTCGATCGACGGCTTCGTGAGCGACACCGCCAACACCACACCGCTCGAGGAGCCGTTCCTGACGGACTCGTCGAAGACGATCAACAACAACCCGATCCGCTCGGCTGACTTCTACGAGTGGAACTTCGACTTCGACGAGCTCGACTTCGCGGCGGACATGCACAAGCGTCTCGTCACGGCCGGGTTCCCGAGCTCGATCGGCATGCTGATCGACACCTCGCGCAACGGCTGGGGCGGCTCCGCCCGTCCCACCGCCGTCTCGACGAGCACGGACCTGAACACCTACGTCAACCAGTCCCGCGTGGACCGTCGCGTCCACCGCGGCGCGTGGTGCAACCCGCTCGGCGCCGGCATCGGCGAGCTGCCGCAGGCCTCCCCGGCCGGGCACCCCGAGTCGTACCTGGACGCGTACGTCTGGATCAAGCCCCCGGGTGAGTCCGACGGTGCGTCGAAGGCCATCGACAACGACGAGGGCAAGAGCTTCGACCGCATGTGCGACCCGACCTTCGTGTCGCCCAAGCTGAAGAACCAGCTCACCGGCGCCACGCCGGACGCGCCGCTCGCCGGCAAGTGGTTCGACGCGCAGTTCACGACGCTGGTCAAGAACGCGTACCCCGTCATCGGCGGCGGCACGGTTCCCCCGGCCGACACCACCGCCCCGACGGCCCCCACGGGCCTGACGGCCGGCACGACGACGGCCACCTCGGTGCCGCTGTCCTGGACCGCCTCGACCGACAACGTCGGCGTGACGGGCTACGACATCTACCAGGGCTCGACGAAGATCGGTTCGTCCACCACGACGAGCTACACCGCGACGGGCCTGACGGCCTCGACCGCGTACTCGTTCACGGTCAAGGCGAAGGACGCCGCCGGTAACGTCTCGGCCGCCTCCACCGCCGTCTCGGCCACCACGAAGGCCGGCACGACGAACGACACGACGGCGCCCTCGGCACCGACGGGTCTGACCGCCGGTACCACGACGACCACGTCGATCCCGCTGAGCTGGACCGCGTCGACCGACAACGTCGGCGTCACCGGCTACGACGTCTACCAGGGCTCCACCCTGGTCGGCTCGAGCACCACGACGAGCTACACGGTCACCGGCCTGACGGCAGGCACGTCGTACTCGTTCACGGTCAAGGCCAAGGACGCCGCGGGCAACATCTCCGCCGCCTCGTCCGCCGTCACGGCCAGCACCAAGTCGGGCACGGTCACGGACACGACGGCGCCCTCTGCTCCGACGGGTCTGACCGCCGGCACCGCCACCACCACGTCGATCCCGCTGTCCTGGACCGCGTCGACCGACAACGTGGGCGTCACCGGCTACGACGTCTACCGGGGCACGACCCTGGTCGGCTCGAGCGCCACGACGAGCTACACCGCGACCGGCCTCACCGCCGGCACGTCGTACTCGTTCACGGTCAAGGCCAAGGACGCCGCGGGCAACGTCTCCGCCGCCTCCGCAGCCGTCACCGCCAGCACCAAGACCGACGGTGGCACCACCACCGCAGGTTGCTCGGTCAAGTACTCGGCGAGCAGCTGGAACACGGGCTTCACGGCCTCGATCAAGGTGACCAACACCGGTACGACGGCGATCAGCAACTGGACCCTCGGGTTCTCGTTCGCCAACGGCCAGACCATCACGCAGGGCTGGAGCGCCGACTGGTCGCAGTCGGGTGCTGCCGTCACCGGCAAGGGCCTGTCGTGGAACAGCACGCTGGCGCCGGGTGCCTCGACGGACATCGGCTTCAACGGCACGCACTCGGGCACGAACAACGCGCCCACCGCCTTCACGATCAACGGTGCGAGCTGCACCGTCGCGTGATCGCACGCACGACACCTGACAGGTGAAGCTGACCGGACGGGGGCCCTCCACACGGAGGGCTCCCGTTCGGCGTCCGGGTCAGTGCGACGAGGTCGCAGCGACGCGGGCAGCGCGACGAGGTCAGTGCGACGCAGCAGCCCGGGCGACGGCGTCGACGAGCGCGTCGACGTCGTCAGGCGACGTGTCGAACGCGCACATGAGGCGCACCTCGCCGGGCGTCCAGTCGTAGAACCGCCACCGCTCGCGGAGCACCCTGGCCATGTCGGACGACATCGCGACGAACACACCGTTCGCTGCGACCTCCTGCGTGACGCGAACGCCGTCGATCGCGGCCAGACCTGCGGCGAGGCGAGCGGCCATCGCGTTGGCGTGCCGTGCCGACCGCAGCCACAGGTCGCCCTCGTACAGGGCGACGAGCTGCGCCGAGACGAACCGCATCTTCGAGGCGAGCTGCATGGACGCCTTGCGCAGGTACTCGAGGCCCGGTGCTGCGTCGGGAGTGAGGACCACCACCGCCTCGCCGAACACGAGGCCGTTCTTGGTGCCGCCCCAGGACACCAGGTCGACGCCGACGTCGGTGGTGAACGCGCGCAGCGGCAGGTCCAGCGCCGCGGCCGCGTTGGCGATCCGCGCGCCGTCGACGTGCAGGCGCATCCCGAGCCCGTGCGCCTGGTCGGCCAGCGCCGCGATCTCGTCGGGCGCGTAGAGCGTGCCGACCTCGGTGGCCTGCGTGATGGACACGACCGCGGGCTGGGCCCGGTGCTCGTCGCCGAAGCCCCAGGCCTCCCGCGCGACGAGCTCGGGGGTGAGCTTGCCGTCCGGCGTCGGCACGGTCAGGAGCTTGAGCCCGGCGACCCGCTCCGGGGCGCCGTTCTCGTCCGTGTGGATGTGGGCGCTCGCGCTGCAGACCACGGCGCCCCACCGCGGTGAGGCGGCCTGGAGCGCCAGCACGTTGGCGGCGGTGCCGTTGAAGACGGGCCACGCGCGTGCATCGGGACCGAAGTGGTCCGCCGCGACCTCCTGCAGCCGAGCCGTGTAGGCGTCGCCGCCGTACGACGTCTGGTGGCCGCCGTTCGCGGCGGCGAGGGCGGCCAGCACCTCCGGGTGCGCACCCGCGTAGTTGTCGGAGGCGAAGTCGCGGCGATCGGCGTCGTGCAGTCGGTTCACCGTCCCAGTGTCCCCCGCCCGCCGCGGCACGAGGTGCGGCAGGATGCGTGCAGGCCCGACGAAGGAGACGAGCGCACCGATGGCAGCAGAGCACCCGCAGGCGCCCGAGCAGGACTTCGACCCGACGGACGACCGCCGCGAGACGTTCACCGAGCGCATGGACCGCAACTGGGACGAGCTGCTGCAGGAGCTGCGCGTCACCCAGACCGGGGCGCAGATCCTCACCGGCTTCCTGCTCACCATCCCGTTCCAGCAACGGTTCGAGGACCTCGACGACTACCAGCACGACCTCTACCTCGTGCTGGTGCTGCTTGCGGTCCTCGCCACCGCGCTCATCGTGGCGCCGGTCGCGATCCACCGGGCGCTGTTCCGCCGCCGGCTCAAGCGCGAGCTCGTGACGATCGGCAGCTGGTTCGCGCGGGCCGGTCTGCTCGTGCTGGCCCTGGTGCTGTCCGGGAGCGCCATGCTCCTGTTCGACGTCGTGCTGACCAGGGCCGCGGGCCGGTGGGTCGGCCTCGGCTGCCTCGTGGTGATGGCGAGCGCGTGGTGGGTGCTGCCGAAGATCGTCACGAGGTGGGCCGCGCGGCACGACGCGGACGGCAGCCCATGACGAGGGCCGGGGCCCGACCCTCGCGGATCGGACCCCGGCCCGGGGACGTCGGCTCAGCCCTGCGCGGCGCGCTTGAGCGCGCTGCCGGCCGTGATCTTCACGCGGTAGCCCGCGGGGATCTCGAGCTTCTCGCCCGTCTGGGGGTTGATGCCCGTCCGCGCGGCGCGGTCGGCGCGCGACACGGCCAGGAAGCCGGGGATCGTCACGGCCTCGCCGGCCGCGAGCTGCTCGACCAGGACCTCCTGGAAGGCCTTGAGGGCCTTGTCGGTCTCGGAGTTGGTGAGACCGGCCTTGGCGGCGACGGCCTGGACGAGCTCGGTGCGGTTCACGCTCACGAAAAGTGCTCCTTGTTGACTGTGCGAATGCGGACCCGGGGGCCGGGCCGAGCGACGGGAGGACCCGCGGATCCGCGGATTCGCCCGTCACCGCCGTCGACCCTAACCCGACAGACCGTGTGGTCCGTGCGTCCGGGCCAGCAGCGTCGCAGGCGGTGAGGCGTTGATCACGCGATCCGCGCCGATGCCGTGCGCCACGGCGCGTTCGCAGCCGACGATCTGCCAGTCGAGCTGGCCGGGGGCGTGGGAGTCCGTGTCGATGCTGAAGTCGCACCCGGCGTCGACCGCCACCTGCAGCAGCTCGTGCGGCGGGTCCAGGCGGTCGGGTCGGCAGTTGATCTCGACGGCCACCCCGTGCTCCGCACACGCGGCGAACACGGCTGCGGCGTCGAACTCGGACGGGGGCCGCTGCTTCCCGGTGAGCCGTCGCCCGGTGCAGTGCCCGAGCACGTCCGTGCGGGGGTTGCTGACGGCCGCGATCATGCGCCGGGTCATGGCGGCGGAGTCCATGCGCAGCTTCGAGTGCACGGACGCGACGACGACGTCGAGGTCGTCGAGCAGGTCCGGGTCCTGGTCCAGGGTGCCGTCGTCGAGGACGTCGCACTCGATGCCGCTCAGCACGACGAACGGCTCGACGACCCCGTTGAGCGCGGCGAGCTGCGCCACCTGCGCCCGCAGCCGCGGGGCCGACAGCCCGTTCGCGACCGTCAGGCGCGGTGAGTGGTCGGTGATCGCGAGGTACTCGTGCCCCAGCTCGAGCGCTGCCAGGACCATCTCCTGCACCGGTGTCGAGCCGTCGCTCGCCTCGGTGTGCGCATGCAGGTCGCCCCGCAGCGCGCGCCGCAGCGCGAGCGCGGCCTTCGACGCCTCGGGCTGCGCCGCGTACTCGTCCTCGAGCTCGACCAGGTACGGCACGGCCCGGTCGCGCCAGGTCAGCGCCACCACCTCCGCGGTCCGGGCACCCACGCCCGGCAGATCGGCGAGCCCGCCGCTCGCCACCAGGGTGTCGAGGCGCGCGGGGTCCGTGCCCTCGACGACGGTCGCGGCCGCCCGGAACGCGGCGCACCGGTACGGGCTCGCCTGGGCACGCTCGAGCAGGAACGCGATGCGGCGCAGCGCGCCGACCGCCGCGTCCCGACGAACGGCTGCTCCTGACCCGGAGGCTGCGGGTGTCACGACGCCTTGCGACGCGTGCGGCGGGCGGGCGCACCGTCGTCGTCGGGCGACGTGTCCTTCTTCTTCGTCTTCTTCGCCGCGGTGGTGGCCTTCTTCGCCTTGGCCGGCTTCGCGTCACCGTCGTCGGCCGACGCCGCAGGCTCCTCCCCGCGGGCCGTGCGCGCCTTCTCCACGCTGCGCTGCAGGGCGGCGAGCAGGTCGACGACCTCGCCGCCGGACTCCTCCTTCTCCCCGGCAGGGACGGGCAAGGCCTGCGTCTTGCCCGAGGAGACCTTCTGCTCGATGAGATCCTCGAGCGCAGCCGCGTAGCGGTCCTCGTACTGGCTCGGGTCGAAGTCCGCCGCGAGCGAGTCCACGAGCGAGCTCGCCATCGTCAGCTCGGCCGGCTTGACCGTCACGTCCGCGTCGAGGATCGGGAAGTCGGCGACCCGGATCTCGTCGGGCCACAGCAGGGTCTGCAGGCAGATGACCTTGTCACGCACACGCAGGACGGCCATCGACTCGCGCTGCCGCAGCGCGACCTTCACCACCGCGACACGGTCCGCCGCCTCGAGCGCGCCACGCAGCAGCGCGTACGGCTTGGCCGCGGTCTTGTCGGGCTCCAGGTAGTACGTCTTGCCGAGCATGATGGGGTCCACCTGGTCCACGGGGACGAACTCCATCACCTCGATCTCCCGCTCGGTGGCGAGCGGGAGGTTGGCGAAGTCGTCGTCGGTGAGGACGACGAGCTCGCCGTCCGCCGTCTCGTACCCCTTGGCGATCTCCGAGTACTCGACCGGCTCGCCGTCCAGGCTGCACACCTTGCGGTAGCGGATCCGGCCGCCGTCCTCGCGGTGCACCTGGTGCATGGTGACCTCGTGCTCCCCCGTGGCCGAGTACAGCCGCACGGGCACGTTGACCAGCCCGAACGCCACCGCGCCCTTCCAGATCGCTCGCATGCCGTCACCCTCCTGTGCCGCGTGCCCGGCGCACGCGCGAATCGCGGGCGCTGCGGCCTGCGCCGCACGCGCTCTCATGGGCAGGATGGACCCGTGCAGCCCATGCTCGCCACCCCTGCCGCCTCCCCCGGCGTGTTGCCGCGCGGGAAGGACTGGGCGTTCGAGGTCAAGTGGGACGGCGTGCGCGCGCTCGCGGACACCCGGACCGGCGCCCCTCGCCTCTGGAGCAGGGCGGAGAACGACATCACCGACGCCTATCCGGAGCTCTCGGGCCTGGCGGCCGTCCCGGACGCGGTGCTCGACGGCGAGATCGTGCTGCTGGCGGGCGGCGTGCCGTCGTTCGCCGCGCTGGCCGAACGCATGCACGTGCGCGACGCCCGTCGCGCTCGCGCGCTCGCGGACGCCCGGCCCGTGACGTACCTGGTCTTCGACGTGCTGCACCTGGGTGGGCGCGACCTCACGTCGACGACCTACGACGAACGCCGCGCGGTCCTGGACACGCTCGCGCTCCCGCCGCACGTGGAGCTCTCGCCGGTCTACGACGACGGCGAGCAGCTGTGGGCCGTGACCGCAGAGCACGGCCTCGAAGGCGTGGTGGCGAAGCGCCGCTCGTCGGTCTACCGACCGGGTCGCCGCTCGCCCGACTGGGTCAAGGCACCGCACCACCGCACTCGTGCGGCGCTCGTCGGGGGCTGGCGCGAGGAGTCGACGGGGACCGGGCGTCTGGGGGCGCTCCTGCTGGGCGCGCCCGACGCCGACGGTGCGCTGCAGTACCTGGGCCGCGCCGGCAGCGGGCTCGCCGGACCGCTCGCGGCGAGCCTGCGCACGCTGCTCGACGAACATCGGGCCGGCACGTCACGCTTCGTCGACGACGTCCCGCCCGCCGACGCCCGCGGCGCCCGCTGGTGCGAGCCGACGCTCGTCGTCGACGTCCGCTACCTCACGCGGACGCCGTCCGGTCGCCTGCGCCAGCCCGTGGTCCGTGGGCTGCGGACCGACACCGGCCCCGACCCCTGGGAGGCCCCATGACCCCCGACCGCCAGCTGCTGGACGTGGACGGCACTCAGGTGCGCGTCAGCCACCTGGACAAGGTCCTGTTCCCGGCCAGCGGCACCACCAAGGCCGAGGTCATGGACTACCTCCTGCGCGTCTCGGGCGGCATCCTGCCGCAGCTGCGCGACCGGCCCGTGACGCGGATCCGCTGGCCCGACGGGACCGGGTCCGAGCGCTTCTTCGAGAAGAACACGCCCCGCGGTGCACCCGAGTGGCTGCGTCGGCAGAAGCTGCGCGCCGCACCGGGCGCCGACGACGAGGGCGCCGAGCTGGAGCTGCCCTTCATCGACGACCTCGCCGGGCTCGTCTGGGCGGCCAACCAGGGCGCGCTCGAGCTGCACACGCCGCAGTGGCGGGTGGGACCGCGCGGAGGCGTGCGTGCACCCGACCGCCTCGTCGTCGACCTGGACCCCGGTCCGCCCGCGGGGCTCGACGAGTGCGTCCGCGTCGCGCACGTCGTCGCGGACCGGCTGCGAGCCGACGGGCTCGAGCGGATCGTGCCGGTCACGTCGGGAAGCAAGGGCATGCAGCTCTACGCCGACCTGCCCGGCACGTCGTCGGTGATGCAGGTGCGCCAGTACGCGCGCGACGTCGCGTACGAGCTGGCCGCGGCGCACCCACGGCTCGTCGTGGCCGTCATGCGCAAGGAGGTGCGCGGCGGCAAGGTGCTGCTGGACTGGTCGCAGAACCATCCCGCCAAGACGACCATCACGCCCTACTCGCTGCGGGGCCGGGAGCGCCCCACGGTGGCGGCGCCGCGCTGGTGGGACGAGGTCGAGCCGGGCCTGGAGCACCTGGGCCCGGGCGAGGTCGCCGCCCGCTTCGAGGAACGGGGCGACCCGTTCGCCTGACGGCCGGTCCGCCGGACCGTTCGGATGGCGCCCCGCCACCGGGTGAGGCAGCGTTGATCCCGAGACCGCGACCGGGGTCGCCGACCCCGACCAGCACGAAGGAGCATCACCTCATGGCGAGCAAGGACCTGCCCACGTTCACCGTCCCGTCCCTGACCAAGGAGGACGGAGCCGCCGTCGCGACGATCCTGCAGACCCGCCTCGACGCGCTGAACGACCTGGCCCTGACCCTCAAGCACATCCACTGGAACGTCGTCGGGCCGCACTTCATCGCGGTCCACGAGATGATCGACCCGCAGGTCGACGCCGTCCGCCTCATGGTCGACGCGATCGCCGAGCGCATCGCGACCCTCGGCGTGGCGCCGGTCGGCACCCCCGGCGCGCTGGTGAAGGCCCGCACGTGGGACGACTACGCGATCGGCCGCGCGGGCGCCATCGAGCACCTGGGAGCACTCGACGAGGTCTACCAGGGCGTCGTCTCCGACCACCGCAAGGCCGCGAAGGACGTCGAGGAGCTCGACGACGTCACGAACGACCTGCTGATCGGTCACCTGCACGAGCTCGAGCTGTTCCACTGGTTCGTCCGCGCCCACCTGGAGTCAGCCGGCGGCGTGCTGAGCACGCAGGACGCCCGCACGGAGAAGGGCGCGGCCAAGGCCGCCGCCAAGGCCGAGTGAACGACGCTCCCGACCGCCCGGCCACCGGGAGCACCGGTGGCCGGGCGGTCCTGCGCGCGGCGCGGCCCGGCGTCATCCGCCCCGGGTCGTCGCACCCCGGTGCCGAGCCGCGGCTGCACCTCGCCGCGCGCCTCGAGGACGCGTTCGACCGTCGGATCGCCGACCGGATGCGCCGGCGCGGCTGGACGGTCCGTATCGAGCCCTACGCCGGCTACGGCGCCCCGGGCTGGGTGCGGGTGATGGCCCGGACGCTCCTGGCCGCGCCGGTCGTGCGGGCGTCCGACCTGCCGGGAGCGGGCGGCGGCGAGCAGGCCGGCAGCGCACCTGCCCACGCCGTGCGTGGCTGGCGCAGCTTCGCGACGGCGCAGGTGGCCGGCGTGCGGGTCGAGGTGCGGATCGGCGAGCGAGTCCACCACGTCGTGACCGACCGCGGCGGCTACCTGGACGCCGACCTCGCGTCCGACCTGCCGCCCGGGTGGCACGACGTGGAGCTGACCGCCGCCGACGGCGCCCGGGCCGCGGCTCGCGTGCAGGTCATCGACCCCGACGTGCGCCTCGGGCTGGTCAGCGACATCGACGACACCGTCATGGTCACGCGCCTACCGCGCCCGCTGGTCGCGGCCTGGAACAGCTTCGTCCGGCACGAGGGTGCCCGTGAGCCGGTGCCCGGGATGGCCGTGCTCTACCAGCAGCTGCTGGCGGCCGACCCCCGCATCCCCGTCGTCTACCTCTCGACCGGCGCCTGGAACGCGGCGCCCGCGATCGGCCGGTTCCTGGCCCGGCACGGGTTCCCTCCGGGCGCGATGCTGCTCACCGACTGGGGACCTACCAACACCGGCTGGTTCCGGTCAGGGGCACGGCACAAGGTGACGCAGCTGCGGCGGCTGATGGCCGAGCTGCCCGACGTCCGCTGGATCCTGGTGGGTGACGACGGGCAGCGCGACCCGGAGGTGTACGCGGGGGCGGCACAGCGGCACCCGGACCAGGTACGGGCGATCCTGCTGCGGCAGCTCACGTTCGGTGAGCACGTGCTCGCGCACGGCGTACCGGTGGCCGCGCCGGGATCGGTCCGGGCGGGTCAGCAGGCGGTGCGTGACGGCATCGCGGTGGTCCAGGGCGCGGACGGGTTCGCGTTGCTGAGGGCGATCCGGGCCCGGCTCCTGCGGATCACCTGACGTGCGGATCACCTGAGGCGCGGAGCACTCGGGAGCACCTGCGGACCGCCCGAGGAGACGGCGTCCGGCTCAGAGCCGCTCGGGGTCGTCCCAGTCGTCGCTGCTCGCGATCGCCTCGTCGTCGGCCGAGAGCTCGGTGGCCTTCAGGGAGCGTGGCGCACGGCGCGGGTCTCCCCCGGAGCGCGCGTCGGCCGCGTCCAGCTCGGACTGCGACCGGGTGCGGTCGGCGAGGTGCTCGGCGGCGGGATCTGATGTCAGGTCGCGGTGGCGGCTCATGGTTCGGTTGTACCTCCGAACGCCGTGCGGCGCACCCGGGCTCGCCGCGATCCCGCCCCTCGGACGCCATCGGGCGCGCACCTCCCTGGGAGCGACGGTCCCGCCTTCCCCTAAACGATTCGGACCCTGCTCTCGCTCGAAGCGCTTCGATAGCGTCACGGCCGCGTCGCGTCGCGACCATCCTTCCGCGGGCAGTGCCGCCCGCGGGAGCTCGACCCGCTTCCACGAAGGAGTGCTGCGGATGTCCGCCAGCCCGCCGTTGCCCCGCGCCTCGACATCCCGGGCCTCCGCCCGCATCGCAGCGCTCGTCGCCTCCGCCGCCGTCGTCGCCGGCACCCTCGTCGCGGTCGACAGCCAGGACCCCGCCCACGCCGCCACGTCGCCGTACACGTGGGGCAACGTCGAGATCGTGGGCGGCGGCTTCGTCCCCGGCATCATCTACAACCAGTCCGAGAAGGGCCTGGTCTACGCGCGCACGGACATCGGTGGCGCGTACCGGATGGACAACGCGACCAAGCGATGGGTCCCGCTGCTCGACAGCGTCGGCTGGGACGACTTCGGCCACACCGGCGTCCTCTCGCTGGCCACCGACCCGATCAACCCCGACAAGGTGTTCGTCGCGACGGGCCTGTACACCAACAGCTGGGACCCCAACAACGGCGCCATCCTGCGCTCGTCGGACCGGGGCAGGACCTGGGCCAAGACCGACCTGCCGTTCAAGGTCGGCGGCAACATGCCGGGACGCGGCATGGGCGAGCGCCTGCAGATCGACCCCAACGACGACCGCGTCCTGTACTTCGGCACCGAGGGCGGCAACGGCCTGTGGCGCAGCACCGACTCGGGGGTCACCTGGGCCAAGGTCACGAGCTTCACCAACGTGGGCAACTACGTGCAGGACCCCACCGACACCAACGGCTACCTGACCACCAACCAGGGCGTCGTGTGGGTCACGTTCGACCCGACGAGCGGCACGAAGGGCTCCCCCAGCAAGACGATCTACGTGGGTGTCGCGGACAAGGCGAACACCGTCTACCGCTCCAGCGACGCGGGTGCGACGTGGACGCGCGTCGCCGGGCAGCCCGCGGGCTTCATCGCCCACAAGGGCGTGTTCGACGCCGTCGGCAAGCAGCTCTACATCGCCACCAGCGACACGGGCGGCCCGTACGACGGTGGCCACGGCGACCTGTGGCGCCTCGACACGACGACCGGCACGTGGACGCAGATCAGCCCCGTGCCGTCGTCGAGCACGGACAACTACTTCGGCTACAGCGGCCTGACGATCGACCGTCAGCACCCGAACACGATCATGGCGGTCTCCCAGATCTCCTGGTGGCCCGACGACATCATCTTCCGGTCCACCGACCGCGGCGCCACGTGGACGCGGATCTGGGACTTCGACGGGTACCCCAACCGCACCAACCGCTACACGCAGGACATCAGCGGGGCGCCGTGGCTGACGTTCGGCCAGCAGGCCCAGCTCCCGGAGACGAGCCCCAAGCTGGGCTGGATGACGGAGTCGTTCGAGATCGACCCCTTCGACTCGAACAGCTTCATGTACGGCACGGGCGCCACGATCTACGGCGGCTCCAACCTCACTGCGTGGGACACCGGCGGCAAGGTCGGGATCGGCGTCAAGGCGCAAGGGCTCGAGGAGACGGCCGTGCTGGACCTCGCCGCCCCTCCCGGCGCGACCGAGGTGGTCTCCGGCCTCGGGGACATCGGCGGGTTCGTGCACACGGACATCACCAAGGTGCCCAGCGCGTACTCGGCGACCGCCCCGTACATGTCGTCTGTCAACGGCGTGGACTTCGCCGAGACGAAGCCCGCGACCATGGTCCGCGTCGGCTCCGCCGACAACGCCACCTCCCACATCGGCATCTCCACCTCCGGCGGCAGCTCGTGGTGGGCCGGCCAGGACCCGTCCGGCGTGACCGGCCCCGGCACCGTCGCCATGGGCGCCGACGGCGGACGCATCGTGTGGAGCCCCGACGGCGCCGGCGTGTACACGTCCTCGACGCTCGGCTCGAGCTGGACCAAGGCGACCGGCGTGGCCGTGGGCGCGCGCGTCGAGTCCGACCGCGTCAACGGGCAGAAGTTCTACGCCTGGAACGCCGGCACGTTCGCCACATCGACCGACGGCGGCGTGACCTTCACGGCCTCCAAGGCTGCCGGGCTGCCCACCACATCGGTCCGCTTCGCGGCGGTTCCCGGCCGGGAGGGCGACGTCTGGCTCACGGGCGGCGACACCAAGGGCGCCTACGGCATGTGGCACTCGACCGACTCGGGTGCGACCTTCACCAAGATCGCGGCGGTCGACCAGGGCGACGCGATCGGTTTCGGCAAGGCCGCTCCCGGCGCCACCTACCCGGCCATCTACACCTCGTCGAAGATCAACGGTGTGCGCGGGATCTTCCGCTCGATCGACGCGGGCGCCACGTGGGTCCGCATCAACGACGACCAGCACCAGTGGGGCTGGACGGGTTCGGTCGTCATCGGCGACCCGGACGTGTACGGACGGGTCTACGTGGGCACCAATGGCCGCGGCATCGTCGTCGGCAACCTCACGGGAACCGACCCGACGACGACACCGACGACCACGCCGACACCCACCCCGACCGTCACACCAACGGTCACGCCGACTCCCACACCCACACCCACGCCGACCGTCACGCCGACGCCGACACCGACACCGACACCCACCCCGACCCCAACCGTCACACCGACGCCCGGCAAGTGCGCCGTGAAGTACACGACGTCGGACTGGAACACGGGATTCACAGCGTCGGTCAGGCTCACCAACACGGGCACGACGGCGATCAACGGCTGGACCCTCGGGTTCTCCTTCGCCAACGGCCAGGCCCTGACGCAGGGCTGGAGCGCCGACTGGTCGCAGTCGGGCACGGCGGTCACCGCCAAGGGACTGTCGTGGAACTCCACGCTGGCACCGGGAGCCTCGACGGACATCGGCTTCAACGGCTCGCACACGGGCAGCAACCCCAGGCCCACGGCGTTCACGCTCAACGGTTCGTCCTGCAGCGTGAGCTGACCGGCCGTCGCGTCGGCGAGTCCTCGCCACCCTGATCCGGCCCCGCCGGTCGCAGCCACCTGCGCCCGGCGGGGCCGCTCCACGTCCTGTCCACGAGTCACGTAACGAAGATCACACGTCCCTCGGCGTTGAGATTCTCGACGTCAACATACGATCGGTGACGTGGTAGAGCGCGCAGAGAACACCTCAGCAAGCGTCCCGACGGACGTCGACGTCCTCCTGGTCGGAGGCGGCATCATGAGCGCCACGCTCGCCGCCATGATCCGCGAGCTCGAGCCGTCCTGGACGATCGAGATCCACGAGCGCCGCGACGGCCTGGCCCAGGAGAGCTCCAACGCCTGGAACAACGCCGGCACCGGCCACGCCGCGCTGTGCGAGCTCAACTACACCCCGGAGCTCGCCGACGGCACGATCGACATCAGCAAGGCCGTCGTCATCAACGAACAGTTCGAGCTCTCGCGCGAGCTGTGGAACCACCTCGCGACGCACGACCGCCTGCCCGGCGGCACCGGCTTCCTGTCGAGCACGCCGCACATGACGTTCGTCCGCGGCGCGGAGAACGTCGACTACCTGCGCCGCCGCTTCGAGACGCTGCGCCGCCACCCGCTGTTCGCGGACCTCGAGTTCAGCACCGACGCCGCCCAGATCGAGCAGTGGGCCCCGCTGCTCACCGCGGACCGCGACGCCGACGAGCCCATCGCCGCGACACGTTCGGCCGCCGGCACCGACGTCGACTTCGGCGCACTCGCGTCGTCGATGATCACCGACGCCGTCACGCACGGAGCGAGGCTCCACCTCGAGAGCGAGGTCACGCGCCTCAAGCAACGCAGGGACGGCTCCTGGCGCGTCACCCTGCGCGACCGCCGCTGGAACGGCCACAAGCGTGCCCGCCGTGTCAACGCGAAGTTCGTCTTCATCGGTGCGGGCGGCGGTGCGCTGCGGCTGCTCCAGCGTTCGGGCATCAAGGAGGCCAAGGGTTTCGGCGGCTTCCCGATCAGCGGCCAGTTCCTGCGGACCACCAACCCGGAGATCGTCGCGCAGCACCAGGCGAAGGTCTACGGCAAGGCCGACATCGGCGCCCCGCCCATGTCGGTCCCCCACCTGGACACGCGCGTGGTGGACGGCGAGACCGCCCTGCTGTTCGGCCCCTACGCGGGCTGGAGCATGAAGTTCCTCAAGCACGGCTCGTGGCTGGACCTGGCGCGCTCGATCCGTCCGGGCAACATCGTCCCGATGCTCGCGGTAGGCCTCTCCAACATGGACCTCGTGAAGTACCTGGTGGGCGAGGTCACGGCTTCCGAGACCGCCCGGCTGCGCACGCTGCGCGCCTTCATGCCGACGGCCGACCCGCGCGACTGGGAGCTCATCACGGCCGGTCAGCGCGTCCAGGTCATCAAGAAGGCCAAGGGCAAGGGCGGCGTGCTCAACTTCGGCACGGAGCTCGTCACGTCGGCCGACGGCACGATCAGCGGGCTCCTCGGCGCCTCGCCCGGTGCGTCGACGGCCGTCGCCACGATGCTCGACCTGCTGGAGCGGTGCTTCCCCGAGCGCAGCGAGGCCTGGCGGCCGCGCCTGCGTCAGATGATGCCGAGCCTGGGCGGCGGCACGTGGGACGAGTCGTTCGAGCTCGACCAGCTCGTCGACGACGCGGTGGGCACCGAGCGCTGACGCGCGCACACCTCACTAGGTAGGCTCGCTCCGTGAGCGACTCCCCCGAGGCCCCGGCGATCGCGCCCGTCTCGGCGCTCATGCGTCGCGCGAAGGTCCGTGCGGCCACGGAGCACACCACCGTCGGCGTGGTGCGGACCGATCCCGACGGGGTCGTGTCGATCGCGTGCGCCTGCGGCATGACGCTGACCAACGGGCCCACGTGGTCGCTCGACGAGCACATCCGCCTGCACCGCGCCGAGGCGCGGTTCCTGGCGCTCGCCGCGGTGGCACCGGACGGCATCCCCCGGCTCGTCGACTGGCCGCTGCAGTCCTGACGCGTCATGGCCCGACGCGCTGCTCCAGCTCCAGCAGCGCAACCTTGGCCGCGGCTCCCCCGGCGTACTGCCCCGGGGCCCCGTCGCTGCGCACCACGCGATGGCACGGCAGGACGATCGGCACGGGGTTGAGCGCGCACGCGGTGCCGACGGCTCGGACGGCCCGCGGGCTGCCGGCTGCCGCAGCGACGGCCGCGTAGCTGGTCGTCCGGCCGTACCCGATGTCGGCGAGGTGCTCGACGACGACGTGCCTGAAACCGGCGAGCAACCTGAGGTCGACGGGCACGTCGAAGGTGCGGCGCCGGCCGGCAAAGTACTCGTCGAGCTCGCGCGCCACGTCCTCCAGGCGCGCCGGCGCGCGCAGCACCCGCGGGCTGACGCGCGCAGCGAGCTCCTCGAGCACACGCTCGTGGTCCTGCACCTCGAACGCGACGCGGACCAGGCCCGCCGGTGTCGCGGCGAGCAGGAGCGGGCCGAGCGGCGCGTCGACCGTCCGGTAGGCGACGTCGAGCAGCCCGTCGTCCTGCGCACGCCGCGCGAGCGTGGTGTGCAGCGCCGCGAGGTCCTCGTCGGGCGGGAGGGGCAGACCGGAGGGCCACCGGGACGGGACCGTGTCCCGCTCGATCTCGTGCGTCATGCGTGTTCTCCTTCCGTCGTGCCGTAGATGCGGCGCAGTGCAGCGATGCCGTCCGCACCCGCCCGCCGCGCGGCGGCGGCGGACCCGCCCACCAGCGCCGCGATCTCGTCGTACGGCAGCCCGCCCAGGTGGTGCAGGGCGACGCAGTGCCGCTGCTTGGTCGGCAGTGCCGCGACGGCCTGCCAGAGGTCGAGGTCGCGCCCGTCCTCGACGCGCCCCACCAACGGCCGCGCCCCCTCCGGCACGTCGCCGACGGGCACCGCCCGCCGCGCGCGGGCGCGCAGCACGTCGATCGCCTTGCGGTGCGCGATCGTCACCAACCACGCCTCGACGTTCGTGCCCGGCTCCAGGTCGGGCCAGGCGCGCAGCGCAGCGAGGAACGTCTCCGACCACGCGTCCTCGCCGTCGGTGCGCCCGGCGACCGCGCGACACACGCGCAGCACGGTCGCCCCGTGCCGGGCGACCGCGTGCTCGAAGGGTTCGACCATGCTCACAGTGTGCAGACGTTCCGGCGGCACCGGGCGTGAGGTCCGTTCGCCGGGCACGTTGTCGGGCACGGTGTGGGGCACAGTAGGGACGTGACCAACCTGGAGAACCGCCCGGCCCCCCAGCAGTGCGACGCGCACGGTGGCACGGGCCCGGTGCACGAGGTGTTGGAGCCGCGTGACGTGCCCCTGGGCGGTCTGCGATCGATGCAGGTGCGCCGCACCCTGCCGCAGCGCGCCCTGCCGATGGTGGGCGCCTGGTGCTTCCTCGACCAGTTCGGGCCGCAGCAGGTCCAGATGCGCGTCCTTCCCCACCCGCACACCGGGTTGCAGACCGTCACCTGGCCGCTGCAGGGCCAGATCCGCCACCGCGACAGCCTGGGCTCGGACGTGCTCGTGCGCCCCGGCCAGCTCAACCTCATGACGGCAGGCCACGGCGTCTCGCACTCGGAGTTCTCGGTCGACGGCGACCCGGTGCACGCCGTCCAGCTCTGGGTCGCGCTGCCCGACGACGTCCGCGAGGAGCCGGCCGCGTTCGAGCAGGTCACCGACCTGCCGGTGTGGCGGGCGCCAGGCATGCGCGCCACGGTCATGGTCGGGGCCGTGGGGGACGCCAGATCGCCGGCCCGCGTGCACACGCCGCTCATGGGCGCCGACGTCACGCTCGACGCCGGCGCCACGGCCATGCTGCCGCTCGAGCAGTCCTTCGAGCACGCCGTGCTCGTCATCGACGGGACCGTGCGCGTCGACGGCCAGACCCTCACGCCCGGGCCCCTGCTGTTCCTCGGCGACGGTCGGCGTGAGCTCGCGGTCTCCGCGGAAGACGGCCCTGGTCGCTTCCTGCTGCTCGGCGGCACCCGGTTCGAGCACGACCTGGTCATGTGGTGGAACTTCGTCGGGCGCAGCCACTCGGACATCGAGCAGGCGCGGGCCGCCTGGTCGTCGGACGCGTTCGCCCAGCGCTTCGGCGTCGTCGCCGGGCACGACGGCGTCCGGATCCCGGCGCCCGACCTGCCGAACGTCCGGCTGTCACCACGCCGACGCCCCGGTCGGGCATGATCGGGGCGTGACCGACGTCTCAGCCCTGCCCCCGCGCACCCAGCTCGTCGCACGAGCGCTCGACGCAGCCGGCGCCCGCGGCGCGATCGCGACGCTGCCCGACTCGGCCGCCACGGCCGCGCTCGCCGCGACCGCGCTCGGGTGCGAGGTGGGCGCGATCGCGAACAGCCTGATCTTCTGGGCGGACGGTCGGCCGCTGCTGGTGATGACCAGCGGTCGGCACCGCGTCGACACGACCGGGCTGGCGCACCGGCTCGACCGTTCCACCGTCGTGCGTGCGACGCCCGAGCAGGTCCGGGAGGCCACCGGTCAGGCGATCGGCGGGGTTGCACCCGTGGGCCACCCGCAACCTCTCGAGACGGTCGTCGACGCGGCCCTGGCCGACTACCCGCGCGTCTGGGCCGCGGCCGGCACCCCGCACACGGTCTTCCCGACGACGTTCGACGAGCTCGTCCGCATCACGGGGGGTTCGGTCCATCCCGTTGGTCCGTAAGGGCGACATTCGTCTCAAGAAGCGCGTGTTCATCCGATTCCTGGGGCAACTTCTGGTAGACACCCCTCGTCCGCTTTCGCACACAGGGGAGAAACCGCTCATCATGCGCACACCCGCACGCTTCCTCGCCGCCGCCGTGGCCGCGACCCTTGGCCTCGGTCTGCTGTCCACGACCGCGCAGGCCAACGACTCGACGACCGTCAAGCACCAGGGTGTCACGGCCAAGCTGACCGTCCACGACGTCAAGAACAAGCTCGGCACGATGTCCGACAAGCACTGGGTGACCCTCACGGTCAAGACGCCCGCCGCGGCGCACGACGTCGCCGACGGCATCGACTTCGGCGTGAAGTCGGTGAGCTGGTACGCGCTGATCACCGTCACCGGCGCCAAGAGCTGCAACGGCTCCGCCGCGGTCCCGACGAAGACCGGTTCAGGGAGCTACGCGATCCCGTTCAAGGTGAAGTCCAAGCGCTCGACGAGCACGACGATCGGGACGTACGTCACCTCCGGCGCGTGCAAGGTCAGCGCGAAGGTCTCGGCCTACCGCTACGCGAGCAACCCCGCGCTCGACGTCGACACCGACTTCACGGTCAAGGCCACGGGCTACATCCGCAGCGCGGTGAAGGTGACCACGCCGCACCGCTCGGCGACCTCGGTCAAGAAGAACCACACGGTCACGCTCTCCGGCAGCGCCACCTACCAGAAGGCCAGCCCGACCGTCTCGTACAAGTACAAGCCGCTGGCCAAGGGCACCAAGGTCACCATCCAGTTCCGCGCCAAGGGATCGAAGACCTGGAAGTCCGTCAAGACGGTCAAGGTGACGGGCTCGAAGGGTCACTGGAGCGCCAAGGTCAAGGTCACCAAGACCGGCTCCTACCGTGCGGTCGTGAAGGCGACGAGCAAGCTCCAGACGAAGGCGTCGTCGTCGGTGGTCGTCAAGAAGAAGTAGGACACCGCCTCCAGGTACGTCCCCGCGGCGCACGGACCGAATGGTCCGTGCGCCGCGGTATCTCTGCCGCCTCGCGCCGCTCCTCCACGGTCGACGGTGCGCACGGTCGCGCGCCGCGCGAGCGGAGGTGTCTCACGTGAGCTATCCGGGTGACGGCCGGCTGCCGGTCATCTACGTCCGCGGCTTCGCCGGTGGTCCGGCGGGCATCGACAACGCGGTCGGTGACCCGCTCTACGGCTTCAACGAGGGTTCGGTCCAGGTCCGGGTGGACGGCGCCGATCGCGCGGCGTTCCACCAGTTCGAGAGCCCGCTGCTGCGCCTCATCGGCGAGCACGGCTACCAGCTGCTGGTGCACGGCAACCAGGCGGCGTACCTGGCGGACCAGGAGGCCGGCTCGGTGCCGGCGGCGTCCATCTGGGTCCACCGCTTCTACGACGCGTTCGCTCCCGCGCTCACCAAGGACGCACCGGCGTTCTCGATCGAGTCCGCCGCCCGGTCGTTGCTCGACCTCGTGCTGCTGGTCCGCAAGCAGACCGGCGCCCCGCGCGTCTTCCTGGTGGCGCACTCCATGGGCGGCCTGGTGGTGCGCTCCATGATCCAGAAGGTCGCCGTCGAGGACGAGCACCTGGGCGGACGCCCCGACGCCGCTTCGGCGCTCGTCGACCGCGTCTTCACCTACGCGACGCCGCACGGCGGCATCGAGTTCGCGGTCGGGTTCGGGCTTCTGGAGAAGGTGCGCGACCTGACAGGCATCCAGGGGGCTGACATCTTCGGTCCCGCACGCATGCGCGAGTACCTGACGCCCTCGGGCGCCGTGACGGGAGCGTTCGACGCGACCGTGATGCCGGCGGACGGCTTCCCCCACGAGCGCCTCTTCTGCTTGGTCGGCACGGACTCGGACGACTACGACGTCGCGAAGGGTCTGTCCGCGCGGGCCGTCGGCGCCCGCAGCGACGGGCTCGTGCAGATCGACAACGCGTACGTGCAGGGCACGCCGCGCGCGTTCGTGCACCGCAGCCACTCGGGCCGGTTCGGGATCGTCAACTCCGAGGAGGGGTACCAGAACCTGTCCCGGTTCCTGTTCGGCGACCTCGGGGTGGAGGCCACCCTGACCGGGTTGCGTCTCCCGGGCACGCCCGACGACGACACCGACTGGCAGCTCGAGGCGGCGCTCTCGATCCGCGGCCTGCCGGTCGTGCTGCACGAGCAGAGCACGGCCCACCTGTGCCCGATCCAGATCGAGCGGCCCGCGACCGCCGACACCGCCGCCACTCCCCTCCCGCTGGTCCGCACGTACCTGTCGTCGCAGGCCACCCGACCGACGGACGCGTCGGGCGGCCGGGTCGCGACGATGCGCCACGTCCTGCGGCTGCGGCTGCTGTCGCTGCGCCGCCGCGGCGGGCTGCTGTCCTTCGCCGACCACCTCGAGCAGACCGCCGACTGGGAGGACACGCTGGTCGTCGACATCGGCCCGGACGCGACGGGCCGGCCGGCCACGTGGGGCGTCTGGGCGTCGTCGCTCCCCGGCGCGATCCGGGACTGGTCGCCGGACCCCGCGCACGACCCGCCGCTCGTCGACACCGAACCGGCCCCGGGCCACTGGCGCGTGAACGTGCCGGTGCCACCGGCCGCGCACGGCCTCCTCGGTGCGGCGGCCGGGGTCACGATCGAGGTCGTCGGGCGCTCGACCGCGGACCACGGCGCGTGATGGCGATGCCGGTCGGGTCGAGCGACCTGTTCGAGACGCCGGATCCGGGCGCCCCTGCCGACGTGTTCGCGACGCGCGTCGTCGCGGCGACCATCGGGGCCGCCGAGACCCTCTCGATCTACCTGGGCAGGCGGCTCGGCTGGTACGACGACCTCGTGACGTACGGGCCCTCGACGTCCCGGGAGCTGGCCGACCGCACCTCGAGCCAGGAGCGCTACGCGCGCGAGTGGCTCGAGCAGCAGGCCGTCAGCGGCTGGTTGGCGGTCGACGACGTGGCCGCGCCGGCGACCGCCCGCCGGTACCACCTGCCGCCGGGTGCCGCCGAAGCGCTGACGGACGTCGACAGCCTGGCGTTCACCGCGCCGGCAGCCGGGATCGCGGTTGCCGCAGGTCGACGCATCGACGACCTCGCAGCCGCCTACCGCGACGGCGGCGGGGTGAGCTGGTCACAGCTCGGTCCGGACGCGCGCGAGGCCCAGGCCGCGTTCAACCGGCCCATGCTCCTGCACGAGCTGGCCCAGGAGATCGTCCCGCAGCTCCCGTACCTGCACGCCGCCCTCGTCCGTGGCGCTCGGGTGGCGGACGTCGGCTGCGGCGAGGGCTGGTCCGCCATCGGGCTCGCGCGCGCGTTCGAGCGCGCCACGGTCGAGGGGTTCGATCTCGACGAGCCGTCGGTGACCGCCGCGTCGGCGCACGCGGCCGACGCCGGCGTCGCCGACCGGGTCCGCTTCTCGGCCGTCGACGCGGCCGACATCGCCGCCGACGCTCATGGATCCTTCGACGTCGTGACCGCGTTCGAGTGCGTCCACGACCTGCCCGACCCTGTGGCCGTGCTTCGGACCATGCGTTCGATGGTTCGGCCCGACGGCTACGTGCTGGTCATGGACGAGCGGACCGCGGATCGGTTCACGGCCCCCGCCGGTCCGGTCGAGCGACTGCTGTACGGGTACTCGCTGCTGTGCTGCCTGCCCGACGGGCTCTCGACCCCGGGCAGCGTCGGGACCGGGACCGTCATGCGGCCCGGCCTCCTGGCGCGGTACGCGGCCGACGCCGGTTTCGACCACCTCGAGGTGCTGCCGATCGAGCACGAGTTCTTCCGGTTCTACCGGCTGCACCCGTGATCAGTCGTCGGCCATCCCGGCCCCGCCCTTGAGTTCGGCGCTGATCTGGTCGGCGTCCAGGACGTCGAGCGCGGAGGTGAGGGCCGCCGAGCTGAACGTGCCGATCGAGCGCGCCTCGAGCAGCGCGGCGCGCTGCGCGGCGATGATCGCCAGCCGCAGCTCGAGCACCTGGGCGTTGATCTGCCGCGACTTCTCCTGCAGCTCCTCGGCCTGCTCCATGCGCGCCTGCCGTCGCGCCCGCTCCAGCACCCGCGGGTGGTACTCGGTGCCGTCCGCGCGACGCAGCAGCGGGTCGTCGACCACGCCCGCGGCGGCGTCCGCCAGGGCCGACATCAGGGCCGACCTCTCGTCGCCCTCCTCCTGCGCGGCGCCGCCGACGCCCAGCCGCCGGACGACCCACGGCAGCGTGCCTCCCTGGATCAGCAGGCTCCCGGCGGCCGCCGTGAACGCGACGAGCACCAGCAGCGGGCGCTGCGGCGTGCTGGTCGGCAGCGTCAGGGCGGCCGCGACCGTGACCGCACCACGCATCCCCGCCCAGACCAGGACCACGCCGTCGCGCCCGGTCAGCGGCTGCGCGGCCAGGTAGTCGACGTCCGCCAGCTGCTGCGCGACCCGCTTGGTCCAGTCGCGCTGGCGCCGGCCGGCGCGGTCCGGGTCGCCGAGTCTGATCCGCTCCTCGTGGCCCCTGCGCCGTACCTGCTCCTCGTAGCGCGCCGCCGCGTCGCGCACCCGTGCGCGCTCGGCCTCGGGGTCGATCCGCTTCCCACTCCCGACGAGGAGCACGACCGCGACGTAGACGCTGCGCAGCAGCAGGGCGACGACGACCGCCACCGCGCCCATCCACACGGCCAGCCAGATCGAGTCGTGCTCGTCGCGGACCTCGTCGACGAGGCCGAACAGCTGCAGCCCCATCGTCAGGAAGACGCCGCCCTCGAGGACGACCTCGATGGTCGACCAGTTCGAGGTCTCGGCCAGCCGGTCCTGGGCGCGCAGGTACCGGGCCGATCCCTGGCCGGTGATCAGCCCGGCGGTGACCGCGGCGACCAAGCCGGACGCGCCGAAGTGCTCCGCCGGCGCGAAGGCGACGAAGGGCGCGACGAACGAGATCGCGGTGGACGCGGCGGCATCGTGGAGCGCCGACCGGACGCGCAGGTTCAGGACACCGACGACCGCACCGATCGCGACCGCGATGACGATCGAGCGCAGGAAGTCGCCCGCGACACCCCACAGCGAGACCGAGCCGGCGATCGCCGCGACCGCCGAACGGAGGATGACCAGCGCGGACGCGTCGTTGAGCAGACTCTCGCCCTCGAGCACCGTGACGACGCGCGGCGCGACCCCGAGGCGTTTGACGATCGTCGTGGCGACGGCGTCGGTCGGCGAGACGACGGCGCCCAGCGCGATGCCGGTCGCGAGGTTGATGCCGGGCAGCAGCCACGCGAAAACCAGGCCGAGCGCCACGGAGGTGAGCACGACGAGCGAGACGGACAGACCGCCGATCGTCCCGAAGTCGCGGCGGAAGTCCATGGTCGGCATCGAGACGGCCGCGGAGTAGAGCAGGGGCGGCAGGACGCCCGCGAGGATCCACTCCGGGTCGATCTCCACCGCGCCGACGAAGGGAAGGAAGCTGACGAGGACGCCGAGCGCGACCAGGAGCAGCGGCGGTGCGACGCCGATGCGTCGGGCGAGCGCGTTCGCGGCCACGACGGCGATGACGCCCGCCGAGACGACCAGTGCCGGATCCATCAGTCCTCCCCCGTGTCCGGTTCGATCCTGCCGCAGATCAGGGGCCCGCGGGGGGTCTCGTCGGAGGTCAGGAGCCCAGGTTCGCGGCCAGGACGTAGCCCAGGGTCACGGCGAGGACGGTCAGCAGCAGCGTGCCGAGGGCGTTCGCGGCGGCACGGCGGTAGGCACCTTGCTGCGCGAGCCGCACCGTCTCGACGGTCGCGGTGGAGAAGGTCGTGAACCCGCCGCAAAAGCCGGTCGCGGCAGCCGTGTAGGCGTCGGCCGAGATCGCGCCGGACGCCAGGGCACCCGCGAGGATGCCGATCAGCAGTGAGCCCGCGACGTTGATGCCGATCGTGGACCACGGCAGCCTTGTCGTCCAGCGAGCCCGCACCCATCCGTCGGTGGTGAAGCGGGCCGCGGCGCCCAGGCCGCCCAGCGCCCCGACCAGGACGAGGATCATCGGTCAGGTCCCTGCTCGTCGGGCTCGGGGACGGCCGTCGCCCGACGAGCGCCGAGCAGGATCCCGCCGGTCGCTGCCGCGGTCCCGACCACGACGGTCGTCAGTCCGTAGGCACAGGCCGCACCCACTCGGCCGTCGGACCACAGGCCGTGGATCTCCAGGGCCAACGCGGAGTAGGTCGTGAACCCGCCCAGGACCCCGGTGCCCAGTGCCAGGCGCAGCGCGCGCCGCCGCCGGTCCTCGGTGCCGGCGCGGACGAGCGCCTCGAGCAGCATTCCCAGCAGGAACGCGCCGACGACGTTCTCCACGAACGTGCCGACGGGGATGCCGTCGTGCGGAGGGAGCGCGTGGCTCACCCCGTAGCGCGCGATGCTGCCCACCGCTCCCCCGGCCGCGACCAGCGCGATCAGCGTCGGGTCGGCGTGGTGGCGGGCGCTCACGCGGCGATGCTACGCGAGCGCCCCGCGGGCGGGTCGCGCCCGTCCGCGGCCCGCGGGCCGGCCCGCACGCCCACCTGTCGGCGGTCGGGGTTAGTGTCGAACGGTGACACATCCTGATGTGGCGACCGTGGGACAGCTCCGCGCGACGGGGCACGTCCTCAAGACGGTCCGGACCGAGATCCGAGACAACCTGCTGGCCGCGCTGCGCGACGGCCGCGACCCGTGGCCGGGCATCCACGGCTTCGACCAGACGGTCGTGCCGCAGCTCGAGCGCGCGCTGCTCGCGGGGCACGACGTCGTCCTGCTCGGAGAACGCGGCCAGGGCAAGACCCGCGTCCTGCGCACGCTCTCCGGGCTGCTCGACGAGTGGTCGCCCGTGATCGAGGGGTCGGAGATCGGCGAGCACCCGTACGAGCCGATCACGGCGGCGAGCCGGCGCCGGGCCGCCGAGCTGGGCGACGACCTGCCGGTGACGTGGCGGCACCGCGACGAGCGGTACGTCGAGAAGCTGGCGACGCCGGACACGAGCGTCGCGGACCTCATCGGGGACGTGGACCCCATGAAGGTGGCCGAGGGGCGGGCGCTCGGGGACCCGGAGACCATCCACTTCGGGCTGGTGCCTCGCAGCCACCGAGGCATCGTCGCGCTCAACGAGCTCCCCGACCTGGCCGAGCGCATCCAGGTGTCGCTGCTCAACGTGATGGAGGAGCGGGACATCCAGATCCGTGGCTACGTGCTGCGGCTGCCGCTCGACGTGCTCGTCGTGGCGAGCGCCAACCCGGAGGACTACACCAACCGCGGCCGCATCATCACGCCCCTCAAGGACCGGTTCGGCGCGGAGATCCGCACCCACTACCCGACCGAGCTCGCCGACGAGGTCGCGGTGGTGCGCCAGGAGGCGGACCTGGTCGCCGACGTCCCCGACCACCTCGTGGAGATCCTGGCCCGCTTCACCCGGGCGCTGCGCTCGTCGAGCGCGGTGGACCAGCGCAGCGGCGTCAGCGCCCGCTTCACGATCGCGGGTGCCGAGACGATCGCGGCGGCTGCGCTGCACCGCGCGACCAAGCAGGGCGAGCCGCGGGCCGTGGCCCGGCCCGTCGACCTCGAGACCGCAGTCGACGTGCTGGCGGGCAAGATCGAGTTCGAGGCGGGTGAGGAGGGCCGCGAGGACGAGATCCTCGAGCACCTGCTGCGCACCGCGACGGCCGAGACCGTCCGCGCCCACCTCGGTGGCCTGGACCTGGGGCTTCTGGTCGACGCCATCGAGGGCGGCGCGATGGTGAGCACCGGCGAGCAGGTCACCGCGCGCGACGTGCTCGCGGCGCTGCCGTCGCTCGGCGAGTCCGAGCTGTACGACCAGATCTGCGACCGCCTGGGTGCGCACGACGACGGTCAGCGGGCCGGCGCGATCGAGCTCGCGCTGGAGGGGCTGTACCTGTCCCGGCGGCTCAGCAAGGAGTCCGGCGACGGCGAGACGATCTACGGATAGGGGCCGCCTGGTGGACAGCTCGAGAGGAACGGACTCATGAGGGGCGGGCGCTGAGATGGTGCGGACCAACCGCCGGCTCGCCCGGCGTTCCCGCTACACGTCCTACGTCGACGGGCCGGACCCGCTCGCGCCTCCGCTCGACCTGTCCGAGGCCCTCGACGCCATCGGCGAGGACGTCATGGCGGGGTCGTCGGTCGAGGCGGCGATGCGCGAGTTCCTGCGCCGCGGCGGCCGGGAGCAGACCGGGCTCGACGAGCTCGCGCGGCGCGTGGCCGAGCGGCGCCGCGAGCTGACCGCGAACAACAACCTGGACGGCACCCTCCAGGAGGTCAGGCGGCTCCTCGACAGCGCGGTGCTCGCCGAGCGCAAGCAGCTCGCGCGCGACGTCGACATGGACGAGGGCGACCGGGCACTGGCGCAGATGCAGCTCGACAACCTCCCGCCCTCCCCCGCCGCGGCGGTCAGCGAGCTGAACGGCTACGACTGGCGCAGCGCGGACGCCCGCCGCGACTTCGAGGCGATCAAGGACGTGCTGGGCCGCGAGCTGCTCGAGCAACGGTTCGAGGGCATGAAGCAGGCGCTGGAGGGGGCCACGGACGACGACCGCGCCGCGATGGGCGCGATGCTCGACGCCCTCAACGACCTGCTGGACGCGCACCGGCGCGGTGAGGACACCACCGACCAGTTCGACGCGTTCATGGCCGAGCACGGCGACTTCTTCCCCGACCGGCCCGGGTCGGTCGAGGAGCTCCTGGACTCCCTGGCCCAGCGGGCGGCGGCCGCGCAGCGGATGCGCAGCTCGATGAGCGCCGAGCAGCGCGCCGAGCTCGATGCGCTGGCGGCGCAGGCGTTCGGGTCGTCCGACCTCATGGACGCCTTGGACCGGATGGACCAGAACCTGCGCGCCCTGCGCCCCGGTGAGGACTGGTCGGGCTCGCAGCGCATGGACGGCGAGAACGCGCTGGGGCTCGGCGACGGCACCGGTGTCTTCCAGGACCTGGCAGACCTCGACGCGCTCGCGGAGCAGCTGGCCCAGTCCTACCAGGGCTCGCAGCTCGACGACCTCGACCTGGACCGGCTCGCGCGCCAGCTCGGGGCGGACGCCGCCGTCGACGCCCGGACGCTGCAGCGGCTGGAGCGCGAGCTGCGCCGGTCCGGCGTGCTGCGGCGAGACACGGACGGCCGCCTCGCGCTGACCCCGAAGGCGATGCGGCTGCTCGGCAAGGAGATCCTGCGCGCCGTCGCGGACACCGTCTCGGGCCGTCAGGGCGGGCACGACGTACGCCGCGCAGGGTCGGCGGGTGAGCTTTCCGGGGCCACCCGCGAGTGGGCGTTCGGCGACACCGAGCCGTGGGACGTCACGCGCACGCTGACCAACGCGCTGGTCCGGGGCGGCGCGACCGGCGGGCGGGTCAGGCTCGAGATCGGTGACGTCGAGGTGGCGGAGACCGAGGCACGCACGCAGGCCTGCGTCGCGCTGCTGGTCGACACGTCGTTCTCGATGGCGATGGAGGGGCGCTGGGTCCCGATGAAGCGCACGACGCTGGCGCTGCACACGCTCGTGACCAGCCGGTTCCGCGGCGACGACCTGCAGCTCATCGCCTTCGGGCGCACCGCTTCGGTGACGGGTGTCGACGAGCTCGTCGGGCTGGACGCCACGTGGGACAAGGGCACGAACCTGCACCACGCGCTGCTGCTGGCCAACCGCCACTTCCGCAAGCACCCGAACGCGCAGCCCGTCCTGCTGATCGTCACCGACGGCGAGCCGACGTCCCACCTGGAGCCGGACGGCCACGTGTTCTTCGACTACCCGCCGCACCCGACGACGATCGCCCTGTCGATCCGCGAGCTCGACGCCTCGATGCGGCTGGGCGCCCGGACCACGTTCTTCCGCCTGGGCGACGACCCGGGCCTCGCGCGGTTCATCGACGCCATGGCCCGCCGCGTGGGCGGCACGGTGGTGTCCCCGGAGGCGGACGACCTGAGCGCGGCCGTCATCGGCTCCTACCTGGGCTCGCGCGACAACGGCGCGCGCGGGCGGTGGGGCGACGACGACCCGATGGCCGGCCCGCAGCGCAGCTGGTGGCGCTGACGCGCGCCGACGTCTCGGCGGTGCGCGGGCTGCGGCGCGCGAGGTTCGGGACCGCGAGCGGCGCTCAGAACAGCGGCCACGGCACGGCGGGCATCTGCCCCTCGTGCGCGGGGAACCGGCCCGTCCGCAGCAGCCGGTCGCACCGCCCCGCCAGTGCGGCCACCTCGAGGTCCGTCAGCAGCGGGGCCAGCGCGGCACCGAGCGCCCCCGCGAGGTCGTCGCGCACGCGCGTCACCCCGGCCCGCTCGTCGTCGTCGAGCTCCTCGCCCAGCCACCCCCACAGGACGGTGCGGAGCTTCGGCTCGACGTGGAAGGTGACTCCGTGGTCGACGCCGAGGCGGCGGCCGTCGGCCATCGCGAGCACGTGACCGCCCTTGCGGTCGGCGTTGTTGAGCAGCACGTCGAGCACGGCCATGCGGCGCAGCGCGGCCGAGTCCTCGTGCACGAGCGCGACCGGCCGGTCGTCGGCGTCCGTGCCCTCCAGGACCTGCCGCCACCCGTCACGCGTCGCTCGTCGGCTCGGCACGACGTCGACTGGTCGTTGCTCGTCGTCGACGTCCTGCCACAGCTGGACCATCCCGGGTCCGAGCGGGCCGTCGCGCAGCCACGTGCGCGGGACGATCCCCCACCCCGTCGCCTCCGAGACCGCGTACGCGGCGACCTCGCGGTTCGCCAGGCTGCCGTCGGGGAAGTCCCACAGCGGCTTCTCCCCCAGCACCGGCTTGTAGACGACCTCGACGTGGCCGATCCGCGCGAGATACGTCTCGTTCGAGGCGATCCGGATGCGCCCGACGATCTCCAGGTCGTCCTCGTCGAGCCCCGTCACGGCTCCAGCGGCGACGCGCAGACGTGCCCGTCCTCGCCGACCGGTTCACCGCACAACGGGCACGCGGGACGCCCGGAGGCGACCACGGCGCGCGTGCGCTGCACGAACGCCCGCGCGGTGCCGACCGGCATGCGCACCAGCAGGACCTCGTCCGGCTCGGGCTCCTCGCGGGCGTCGGGCTCCGCATCGACGACGGGGAACGCCTCGACGACGACCTGCAGGGTCCGGGGGTCCCAGCTCAGGCGCATCGTCCCGGTCCGGAACTCCTCCTCGACGGGGTCCAGGGGGTCGCGGTCGACGAGCTCGTCGGGTGCGGCGGCCGGGATGCTGAACGTGTTGTCGGGCTCCACCATCAGCTGGTCGAGGAGCTGGTCGATCGTCTCGGCCAGCGCAGCGGACTGCTGCTTCTCCATGGCGACGCTGCATGTGCGTGCGCCCGTGCGCGCCTGCAGGTAGAACGTCCGCGCGCCGGGGCGTCCGACGGTCCCGACGACGACCCGGTCCGGCCAGTCGAACTCGTGCACGAGGGGTGGCATGGACCCACTGTAGGTCGGGTCGGACGTCGCGTCAGGTCCCCGCGGGCTCGTCGGACGGACCGGCGCCACCCCCGACCGGCGCGTCGCCCGCCGGGGCCGTGGCCGCGAGCCAGGACAGGTCGCCTGCGTCGCTGTTCGTGGCCACCACCTCTGGCCGCCGGTCCCCGTACCGCACGACGGAGATCGAGGCCGGGCCCACCGCGATGCGCTGGAACAGGTCCAGGTGCATCCCCAGCGCGTCGGCCAGGATCGACTTGATGATGTCGCCGTGGGCGACGGCCGCCCACACGGCTCGCTCGCCGTGCCGCTCGGCGACCGCCGCGTCGTGCGCGCGCACCGCCGCGACGCTGCGGGCCTGCATCGCGCTCATCGACTCGCCACCGGGGAACGTGGCCGCCGATGGCTGGGTCTGCACGACGGACCACAGCTTCTCGGTGGCGAGGTCCTTGAGGGTGCGACCCTGCCAGTCGCCGTAGTCGCACTCGGTGATGCCTCGCTCGACGAGGAGCTCGGGCGGGGTCTGCTGGAGCGCGACGAGGGACCGGGCGGTCTGCCGGCACCGCTCGAGCGGGCTCGTGACGACCGCGACCAGCGGGATCCCGGAGATCCGCTGCGCGGCGCGCTCGGCCTGCTGCCGGCCGACGGCGTCGAGGCGCACGCCCGGCGTGCGGCCCGCGAGCACCCCGGAGGCGTTCGCCGTGGTCCGGCCGTGACGGACGAGCAGGACGGTGGGCATGGGGGAAGCCTAGGTCCACACGTCCCTGACCGACGGATGCCGGGCACGCACACCGGGTCAGAACGCCCCGCGCGCCGCAAGTGCGCGGACACCCTCGTAGTCCTGCTCGTTCTGATCGGCGTAGGCCATGGAGAACTCCGCGATGGCCGTCTCGAAGCGGCGCGACGTGCCGAGGTAGGCGGCGATCGCGACCGGGTCCCCCGACACCGCGTGCGCTCGGGCCAGCGTCCATCCGCACAGCTGCGCGTAGAGCCCGAGCGTCGTCGCGTCGAGCGAGTCGACGTCGATCGACAGCTTCCAGTCCCACAGCTGGCGCACGTAGAAGTCCCGCTCCACCCCGTCGAGGCCCGTCGACCGGACCCAGCCGAGCCAGATGTCGCTCGCCGCCTGGACCAGCCGCTGCCCCTGCACCACGCGCTGACCGTGGTTCGGGTAGGCGCTGGGCCCCGTGGCGGCTTCGAGCACCGAGGACTGCGCCTCCTTGACCTGCAAGAACAGCGGGTCGTCGTCATCGCGCCCCACGAGGAGCAGCACCCAGCACCGGGTCCCGACGCTGCCCACGCCGACGACCTTGCGCGCGGCGTCGACGAGCCGGTAGCGGCCGAGGAGCAGCGCGCGGTCGTCGGGCAGGCTCGCGTGGTACCGCCGGACCTGCGCCCGGAGCCAGTCGAGCAGCTCCTCGTGCTCACGGCCGGGAGCCAGGTCACGCACGGGGACGAGCACCGGCGGGTCGTGGCGCAGGCGTCGTTCGCCGTCGACCACCTCGGTCAGCTTGTGCAGCGCCTTGAGGTTGTCCCTGGACCGTGCGCGGTCCTGCGCGCGCGCCGCGGCCGCCACCCGTCTCGGCGCGACCGCCCGCAGCTGCTCGAGCACCTGCGCCGCGTCCAGGCGCGCGTACCAGATGCCCAGGTTGGTCGTCCTGGCGAAGTCGGCCATCGCCTCGCGGTAGGCCCGCCCGACGCGGAGCCGGACGGCAGCCCGCTTCGCATCGGACAGTGCCAGCGACCGACCGGCGATCTCGAAGCTGGCCGCCAGACGCTTCACGTCCCACTCGAACGGTGCCCGCGCCGTCTCGTCGAAGTCGTTGAGGTCGAACACGAGCACGCGCTCGGGCGTCCCGAAGCCACCGAAGTTCGACAGGTGCGCGTCACCGCAGGCCTGGACCCACAGCCCGGTGCTCGGTGCGGCCCCGAGGTCTGCCGCCATGATCACCGCGGCCCCGCGGTAGAACACGAACGGCGACGGCAGCATGCGCTCGTGCCGAAGTGCGACCAGGTCCGGGACGCGTGTCACCTCCTGGGCTCGAAGGAGCGCGGCCGGGTCGGCACGTTCGGGCCCCGGCTTCCATGCGCCGAGCGCCGCGCGCGGGACGGTGCGACGTGCCTGCCTGCCGCGCGCGACCCGAGTCGCCACGTCGGCGTGGGCGACGTCCGCGTCGACCCCACCTGTCCCAGCATCCATGGGGTCATGGTGGCGCACAGGATGCTGTCGTGTCCCCACGTTCGCCTCGCGAGCGTGCACTCGAGGTTCGGCACGCGGCGCGCGGGGGACCAGCTCAGTCGAGCGCGCGAGCAGGCGCGTCAGGCTCCGAGGAACGGCCCGGCCCGCGCAGGAGGTCGACGCCGATCGGGACCACCGACAGCCCGACGAGCGCGATGGCGATGAGCTCGATGTGGTTCGCGACGAACGGCACCTGCCCCAGGAAGTGCCCGGCCAGGGCGCACGCCGTCGCCCATGCGAGCGCGCCGACGACGTTCCAGCGCAGGAATGTGCGGTACGGCATCGAGGACGTGCCGACGATCGGGGGCAGGAACGTGCGCACGATGGGCACGAAGCGGGCCAGCACGATCGAGCGACCGCCGTAGCGGCCGAGGAATCCGTCCGTTCGCTCGAGGTACTGCGTGCGCAGGACCCGCGCGTCGGGGCGGAACCGGCCTCGCCCCCACCGGCGCCCGATCGCGTAGCCCACGCTGTCTCCCGCGACGGCCGCCACCGCCACCACGCCGATCAGGAGCCACAGCGGGACGCCCAGCTGCGGGCCGAGCAGCGCGGCGGTGAAGATCAGGCTGTCGCCGGGCAAAAACGGGAACAGCAGCCCCGTCTCGACGAAGATCATCGCCGCGATCACCAGCAGCACCCACGGGCCGGCGCCGGTCAGGACGCCCGAGGGGTCGAGCAGTGACGATGCGTGCATCACAGCACCTCCCGCACAGGGGCGAGCGCGGCGCCCGCTTCGTCCGGCGCACGGTGCTCGTTGCCGCAGACCGCGCCGCGCGGGCTCTCGACCGCGCGACCGCGGCGATCCGCAGCCCCGCTCGACGAGCGGTCGAGCAGCCCGATCAGCAGGACGGCACCGACCGCTACGGACGCGCCGAGCGCGGCGCCCGCGAACGTGTCGCTCAGCCAGTGCGCGTTGAGGTAGGTCCGGCTGACCGCCATCAGGGCGGTCCACGCCACCGCGACCGCAACGAGCCAACGGCGACGCAGCAGCAGGAGCAGGAGGACCGTGATCGTGGCGGCGTTGGCGACGTGCCCGGAGGGGAACGAGCCGAAGTCGCTCACGACGAGCTGCGCGGGCGGGCGCGGGCGGGCGACGAGGTGCTTGGTGAGCTGCACCGCCACGACCGAGGCGACCATGCCGACCGCGAACGTCAGAGCGGCGAACCGGCCCCGCCGGCGCCACAGGGCCAGGAGGACGACGCCAGGGACGATCAGGCCGCCGACCAGCCCGGCGCCCAGGACGCTGACGAACCGCTGGACGTCCGTCATCACTGCGCCGCGCGCACCGTCGAGGACCGATGCCCACCAGACGTCCATGCGGAGGGGTTCGAGGTGGGCGGCCAGCACGGCGACGAGGAGGGCGACGAATACGGCCGCTGAGACGGTGATGGTGACGAGTCGACTTCGCACGCTCGGACGCTAGGTGCTCGCGCCTGACAGCGACCTGACTGTGCGGCGGCGTCGAGCCGCGCCGTCAGGGTCGGGGCCGGACCGTGCGCGCCAGTTCCGGGGGCAGCAGGAGCCCGAGCCGGACCAGCTGGTAGGCGGTGACGACGGTGATCGTCTGCGCCGCGAGCAGCCCGACGAGCACGAGGACCTGCGCCGTACCGGCCTGGAGCGGGGTGCCGCCGCCGAGCAGCACCCCGACGAACGCGCCGGGGAGCGTGACGAGGCCGACGGTCCGGGTCTGGTCGAGGCCGGGGACCAGCGCCTCGGGGACGAGCCGCAGCGCCACGACGTCGATCGCCGCACTGGGCTGCATGCCGAGCGCGAGGCCCGCTTCGTAGAGGTCATGGTGCTCCTCGAGCGCTCCGAGGACGCGCCGCCCCGCCAACGAGTGGGCATTCATCGCACCGCCGATCACGATCCCGGCGAACGGCACGAACGACGGCCCGTCGAACGGCACGGCGCCCGACGCGAAGATGACCACGAGCACCGGGACGACGCCGGCCCCGATGGCGAGGGCCGCCCACATCCAGGCGCCCGGCCTCTCGATCCGGCGCGCGGTGGTCACGGACGCGATCGAGAACATCACCACCGCGAACAGCAGCGACCAGGCGGTCGACCTCAGCACGAGCGCGATGATGAGGGAGACGGCGGCCAGCTGAACCACGGCGCGCACGGCGGCGATCGCGAGCTCGCGTCCGCGGTGCAGCCGACCGAGCCTCGACGCCGCGACCGCCAGGGCGGTGAGGACCACCCGCGCGACGAGCGCGGGGACTCCAGGCTGGGCCGGCACGCCCTCAGCCTAGGTACCCGCCACGCACCGCGGCGTGACCCGCCGCTCAGGCGCGCGGCAGGGTCAGCACGAACCTCGCGCGGTCGTCCGGGTCCAGCACCACGTCGCCACCGCTCGCACGCGCGATCCGCCGGGCGAGCGGGAGCCCGAGCCCCGCGCCCGCCGAGCCCTCGCTCCGGACGCCCGGCGTGAAGACGGCGTCGACGAGGTCCGCCGGCACGCCGTCACCGTCGTCCTCGACGTCGATCGCGACCCACTCCCCACGGGCCTGCGGGCGGACCAGGACCCGATCCCGGCCGTGCTCGAGGGCGTTGACGAGCAGCGGTGTCAGTGCCCGCAGCGCGACGTCGGCGGGTGTCGCGACCAGGAGTTCGGGCGCGGTCTCGACCACGATCGCCACCGACGACGCAGGCAGGGCCGGTCCACGCACGGCCAGCTGAATGACGTCATTCACGGGCGTGCGGACATCACCCGACGCAGCGCCGCGCGCCGCGCTGAGCAGGGAGTCGACGACCCCGGTCAGGTGGTCGGTCGCGGCGACGATCCGGTCCAGGCGCTCACGCGTGGCCGCCGACACCCCCGGTTCGGTCGCGCCGAGCTCGGCCTCGGCGCGCACGACGGTCAGCGGTGTGCGCAGCTCGTGCGCGAGCTCGGCGGTCAGCCGCTGCTCGGCGAGCAGCGCGCGCGAGACGCGGGCCAGGAGCCGGTCGAGGACCTCGCCGAGCTCGGTGATCTCGTCGTGGGGTGGACCGAGCTCGAACCGGCGGTCCAGGTCACGTTCGCTCCAGGCCGCTGCGCTCCGCGCCATCGACGCGACGGGCCGCAGCGCCCGCGTCACCGTCCACGCGGTCATCGTCGTGACCGCCGCGACGACCAGCACGCCGACGACTGCGCTCGCGAGCAGCGCGGCGTCGCGCGTGGACTCGTACGGGTCGAGCGAGGCACCCACCACGACCGTGCCCGCACCGGCGGGCAACGGGTCGGCCAGCAGGATCCAGTCGTCGGTCTCCCGCGTCGTCGCCTGGTTCACGGTCCCCAGCGTGTGGGCCTCGTCGTCGAGGGGGGACCCGCTCGGGCCGTGGACCTGCGTGCCCGTGGCGTCGAAGACCCACGCGACCTCGTCGCTGGGCTCCCCCGCCGCGCTCGTCCGCAGCGTGCCGTCCTCGGTGACGACCGCCGACGCCACGGCGTCGGCGCGGTCTGCCAGGAGGCTGCGCACGTTGTTGTCGACGGTCCGGTCGAGGACGAGCGCGGTCAGGGCGACGAGCACGGCCATCCCGACGAGGGTCGAGGCCGCGGTCGTGACGACGATGCGTCGGCGCACACCCCACGCGCGCCACGGGGTCCCCTTCATCGCAGGACGTACCCGACGCCACGCACGGTCTCGATGTGCACGTCGGATCCCACGGCGTCCACCTTGGTGCGCAGCCGCCGGACGAACGAGTCGATCGTGTTCTCCTGCACCATCGCCCCCATCGGCCACCCCGCCGCGACCAGCTCACGGCGGCGGACCACCGCGCCGGGGTGCGCGGTCAGGGCGGCCAGCAGCCGGAACTCGGTCGGCGTCAACGTGCTCGACCGCACGCCGTGGCGGACCGCGAACGTCGCGGGGTCCAGGACGAGGCCGGTCGGGGGCGTCGCCGCGACGTGCCGCTGCGCCAGCGCCGCCACCCGCACGAGCAGCTCCGGGATCGCGAACGGCTTGGTGAGGTAGTCGTCGCCGCCGGCGTTGAACCCCGAGACGAGGTCCGTCAGCGAGTCCTTCGCCGTCAGGAACAGCACGGGTGCGTGCTGACCGGCCGCGCGCAGCGCCTGGCAGACGTCACGCCCGTCGGCGTCGGGCAGGCCGATGTCGATCACGAGCACGTCCAACGGCGCCTCGCCGAAGAGCCGCAGGGCCTCGGAACCGGTGTGCGCGAGCGTGACGGTGTGGTCTTCACGACGCAGGATCTCGGCGACGACCCTGCGCACGCTCGCGTCGTCCTCGCACACCCCGACGTTCGCCATCCAACCTCCCGTGTCTGGTGCCCAGCATGCCGGTTCGGCCGGACATCACCGTCACCAGCCCGGACACGCCGACAGCGCCGAGGTCGGAAACCAGGAACGGCGAGAGGCCGCCTCCGCACGAGCGGAAACGGCCTCTGACCTGCTACTTCATCGGTCGGGCTGACAGGATTTGAACCTGCGACCCCTTGACCCCCAGTCAAGTGCGCTACCAAGCTGCGCCACAGCCCGATGGCCCCCGCAGGAGCCTCGAAGAGCCTACCGTACGCGGAGGGGTGGTCATTCCTCGCGGGCTCGACGCTGCACGTCGATCTCCGCGGCGAGCAGGCCGAGGACCAGCAGATCGACGACGAGGCCGATGGAGGCGCCCCACTCGTCGAGCCGGAACAGGAACACCTGGGTGACCAGCAGGGACACCAGCACGGCACGGCGGAACCAGCGGTAGCCGCGTTCGCGGTCGCCGCCGACGAGCACCAGACCGCCGATGCACAGGGCGAGCGTCAGCCCAGCACCGACGAGCACACCGCCGAGTACCAGCCCCGATGCGTCCTCGTGCTGGACGACGCGCCACACCGCGCCGGCCGCTGTGCCGAGCAGGACGACGACGGCGAGCGTGGGGACCCAGCGCGCGCGAACCAGGTGGTGCAGGGTGCGCACGACGAAGTCCGCGACGGCCGTCGTGGGGTCGGGCAGCTCGTCGCGGTCGTCGACCACCGCGTCGAGCAGCGCGGCGACCTCGTCACGACCGCGGACGTCACCTGCCCGTTCCAGCAGCTTGTGGGCGTGGCGCCGCGCGCGCGGCGAGAACCCGCCGGCGATACCCGCGACGGCGGCGTCAGCGGCCGCGGCCAGATACTCCTGGGGCGTCGGCGGACGTCGCCCGTGCAGCGCCTCGGAGAGCAGGGCGAACCCGACGATGACCAGGTACACGAGCGTCGCGGTGGGCGCGTAGAAGTAGTCGTAGTCCGACGTGACGAACTTGCCGATCTCGTCGACGAACAGTCCGAAGCCGATCCCACCCAGCACGGCCGCGAACGGGCGGGTGACGGGTCCCAGGAAGGAGAACAGCAGGACGAACGCCAGCGCCATGGCCAGGCCGCCCCACAGCACGTGCGACAGGTGCAGGTGCTCCCCGCCCACCTGCGGGTAGCCGGTGGCAGCCAGCAGCGCACGCACGGCCATGACCGTCACCACGGCGCTGACCAGGAACGCGCTCAGGTAGCGCGTCGCGGCGGGGTCGCGGGGCAGTCCGAGCCGCAGCAGCGCGCGGCGCACGCGGTTCACCGCCGGCGCTTCTCCCGGACCCGCACCGAGATGGAGATGGGCGTGCCCTCGAAGCCGAACGTCTCGCGCAGGCGGCGCTCGATATAGCGGCGGTAGCCCGGGTCCAGGAAGCCCGTGGTGAAGATCACGAACCGGGGCGGGCGCGTGGAGGCCTGCGTCGCGAACAGGATGCGCGGCTGCTTGCCCCCGCGCACCGGGTGGGGGTGGGCCGCGACGAGCTCGCCGAGGAACGCGTTGAGGCGCCCGGTCGAGATGCGCGTGTCCCACGAGTCGAGCGCGCGCTCGAGCGCAGGCACCAGGCGGTCGCTGTGCCAGCCCGTGCGGGCCGAGAGGTTGACGCGAGGCGCCCACTGCACCTGGACCAGGTCCTGCTCGATCTCGCGCTCGAGGAACGGGCGGCGGTCCTCGTCCATGAGGTCCCACTTGTTGTAGGCGATGACCAGGGCGCGTCCCGCGTCGACGACCTGCGAGATGACGCGCGTGTCCTGCTCGGTCATCTTCACCGAGGCGTCGACGAGCACGACGGCGACCTCGGCCTTGTCGATGGCGGACGCGGTCCGCAGCGACGCGTAGAAGTCGGCGCCCGACGTCTGGTGCACGCGGCGGCGGATGCCGGCGGTGTCGACGAACACCCACTGCTTGTCACGCAGAGTCACGAGCTCGTCCACCGGGTCGCGCGTGGTGCCGGCGACGTCGTCGACGACCACGCGCTCGGCCCCGACCACCTTGTTCAGCAGGGAGGACTTGCCGACGTTCGGACGCCCGACGAGCGCGACGCGGCGCGGACCCTCCGGTCGCAGCACGCCGTGGGCGGACACCTCCGGGAGCACGTCGAGGATGGCATCGAGCAGGTCGCCGGTGCCGCGACCGTGCAGCGCCGAGACGGGGTAGGGCTCCCCCAGCCCGAGCGACCAGAGCGCGAACGCGTCGGCCTCGCCGGCGGGGCCGTCGACCTTGTTGGCGCACAGCACGACGGGCTTGCCCGATCGGCGCAGCAGCCGGACGACCTGCTCGTCGGTGTCCGTGGTCCCCACGGTCGCATCGACGACGAAGACGATGGCGTCCGCCAGGCCGATGGCGACCTCCGCCTGCTCGGCGACACGCGCCTCGATGCCCGCGACGTCGACCTCCCAGCCGCCGGTGTCGACGAGCGTGAAGCGCGTCCCCGACCACTCGGCCGGGTAGCTCACGCGGTCGCGGGTGACGCCCGGCTTGTCCTCCACGACGGCCTCGCGGCGGCCGAGGATGCGGTTCACCAGGGTCGACTTGCCCACGTTGGGTCGGCCGATGATCGCCAGGACCGGCAGCGCGCGGGCGGCCTCCTCGAGCCGCTCGCCGCCCTCGACGCCGTCGAGCAGCGCCAGGTCGTCGTCGGCGAGGTCGTACTCCGCCAGACCGGCGCGCAGAGCCCGTTCACGGTCGGCGTCGCTGGCCTCGTCGGGCAGCACCAGGGCAGGGTCGATCTCGGTCATGGCCCCATTGTCGCCTGTCGCGGGGCCCGACGACGACCCCGCGGCTCGTCAGACCTCGCGCTGCCGCTCACGCAGGGGGTCGTCCGTGGGCAGCGTCACGCCCGAACGCGCCTGCGCGGCGACCACGACGTCCGCCATGGCGACCCGGATCGCGGTGTTCGCCGCCTCCAGCGCCTCGCGGCCGGTCATGCCCGGCCCACGCTGCACGCTGATCGGAGCGCCGAACTGCACGACCATCCGCCGCCGCAGACCCGGGATCTTGTTGACCGACTCCCCCGTGCGCCGCGTCCCCAGCACCGCGACCGGCACGACCGGTGCGCGCCCGTTGAGCGCGAGCCACGCCGCGCCCGCCCGGGCGTCGGACACGTCGCCGCGGCCGCGGTTGCCCTCGGGGAAGATCCCGACGACGTCACCGCGGCGCAGCACGCCGTGGCCGGCCGTGAGCGCGGGGCGTCCGCCGGTGCGGTCGACGGGGATCTGGCCCGCGGCCCGCAGCACCCACCCCACCGGCCCGACGAACATCTCCTCCTTGACGAGCACGTGCGCAGGCCGAGGCGCGACGCCCAGCAGGATCGGCCCGTCGACGATCCCCGTGTGGTTGGCGGCGAGAAGCACCGGACCGTCGCCGGGCACGTTCTCGCGCCCGACGACCTCGGTCGCCCACACCACGCGCGCGAGGAACCGCCCCACCCAGCGCGCCCAGCGCGGGCCCCAGGGCGACGGCAGCCGGGGGTCGCTCATCGGTCAGCCGCGGTTCGCGACGACGTCGAGCACCGCCTGCACGGTCTGGTCGAAGTCGAGGTCGGACGAGTCGACGGTCACGACGCCGTCCGCAGCCACGTGGAACTGCACGACGGTCGAGTCGTCCGCGTCCCGCCGCAGCACCTGGTCGCGTGTGGCCTCGACGGCGGCCTCGTCGGCCGCCCCGTGGACCTCGAGCGAGCGACGACGCAGCCGCGCCTCCTCCGACGCCGTCAGCAGCACGCGCACGTCGGCGTCGGGGGCGACGACGGTCGTGATGTCCCGGCCCTCGGCGACGATCCCGCGGCCCTCGCTGAACGAGCCCGGCTGGCCGGCCTCCTCGATCGCGGCGCGCTGCAGGCGCCCCAGCTCCGCACGCACCTCGAGGTTGGTGGCCACCGCGCTCACCGCGGCGGAGATCGTCGTCTCACGGATGGCCTCACCGACGTCGGTGCCGTCGACGGTCACCGTCGGCGCGGCCGGGTCCACCCCCATGACCAGCGGCATCGCACGCACCGTGGCCGCGACGGCGTCCGCGTCGTCGAGCGCGACGCCCGTGTGCAGGCACCACCACGTCGCCGCGCGGTACATCGCGCCGGTGTCGAGGTAGGACAGGCCCAGGGAGCGCGCCACCGCCTTCGAGACGCTCGACTTGCCCGAGCCCGAGGGGCCGTCGATCGCAATGGTCAAGGGGGTCGTGCTCAACTCACCAGTCTCCATCCGCGGGCCGTCAGCTCCGCCTCGAGGTGCTCGGCGCTGCCGGGCAGCACCGCGATCTGCGCCATGCCGACCGGGCGGCCGGCGGCGTGCTCGAGGTGCAGGTCCTCGAGGTTGACGCCGGCCTCGCCGACGTCGGTCAGCAGGCGAGCCAGCTCGCCCGGGGTGTCGGGGACGAGCACGGTCACGAGCGTGTACTCACGCTGCGCACCGCCGTGCTTGCCCGGGATGCGCGCCACGCCCGCGTTCCCGCGCGCGACGGTCTGGGCGATCGTCGCGAGCAGACCCGGTGCCACGTCCTCCGGACCGGAGGCGGCGTCCGCCCCGGCCAGCGCCCCGATGACGGCGTCCAGGTCCGAGCGCACCGCGACGAGCACCGCGTGCACGGCGCCGGCGTTCGCGGCCAGGATCGACGTCCACAACGCGGGGTCCGAGGCCGCGATGCGCGTGACGTCCCGGAGCCCCTGACCGGCCAGGCCCAGCGCGGCGTCGTCGGCATCCTGCAGGCGAGCGGCCGCGAGCGACGCGACGACCTGGGGAACATGGGACACCAGCGCGACGGCCTCGTCGTGCGCCGACGCGTCCATCGCGACGGGCACCGCCCCCAGGTCCACGGCCAGCGAACGCACGGCCAGAACCGACTCCGGCCGGGACGAGCCCGAGTCCGCGATCACCCACGGCCGACCCAGGAACAGGTCGGGCACCGCGGCCGACGGGCCCGACCGCTCACGGCCGGCCATCGGGTGCGAGCCCACATAGCGCGTCAGGTCGGCGCCGACGGCGCGCAGCTCGTCCAGGACGTGACCCTTGACGCTCGCCAGGTCGGTCACCACGGCGTCCGGGTGCGCGGCCAGCTCGACCGCCACCACCTGCGCCGCCACGTCCGGGGGCGCCGCGACGACGATCAGCGTCGGCTCGTCGTCGTCCGCGGCCGCCGGCCGGCCGGCGCCCACGTCCCGGGCCAGGGCCAGCGCGGTGCGCGACGGGTCGGACAGCACCACGTCGACGCCGTGCCCGCGCAGCGCGAGCCCGACGGACGCGCCCAGCAGCCCGGTGCCGACGACGCGCACCGGTCCCGTGGTCGCTGCGGTCACATCCCCGCCTGCGCCATGAGCGACCCGATCTCGGTCTTGGACAGCACCCGCGTGCGACCGGGCTTGAGGTCACCGAGACGGATGGGGCCGATGCTGGTGCGCACCAGGCTCACGACGGGGTGACCCACCTCGTCGAACATGCGACGCACGATGCGGTTGCGGCCCTCGTGCAGCGTGACCTCCACCAGACTGGCCTGCGGCGTGACCTGAACGACCGTGAACTTGTCGAGCTTCGCGACACCGTCCTCGAGCTCCACGCCGCGGATCATCTTGCCGCCCAGCGACGGGATGACCCGGCCCTCGACCTGCGCCAGGTAGGTCTTGGCGACACCGTGCGACGGGTGCGAGAGGCGGTTGGCGAGCTCGCCGTCGTTGGTCAGCAGGATGATGCCCGACGTGTCGGCGTCGAGGCGCCCGACGTGGAAGAGCCGCTCGTCGCGGTTGGCGACGTACTGCGCGATCGTCGGCCGGCCCTCCGGGTCGTGCATCGTCGAGACGACGCCCGTGGGCTTGTTCAGCGCGATCGTGATGATCGACGTGTCGAGCTGCACGCGCAGCCCGTCGACGTGGATGACCGCCTTCTTGGGGTCCACGCGGACACCCAGCTCGGTGACGATGGCGTCGTCGACGGTCACCCGGCCTGCGGCGATGAGCTCCTCGCACGCGCGACGCGAGCCGAGCCCTGCGGTCGCCAGGACCTTCTGCAGCCGCACGCCCTCGGGGTCGTGCACGTCCACGTCCCTCTTCGGCGCGGGCCGACGACGAGCACCGCCGCCCGCCGACCGCGCACCGCGGCCCTCCCCGGGGAACGGGCTGCCGCCGCGCTGACCGCCCTGCTGGCCGCCCTGGCGCTTCGCCCCGGGCTTGCCGCTGCTGGGCCTACCGCCGCGTCGTTCCTGCGGACTCATCTGTACTCCCCGATCGTCTGGTCCACGCCCTCGAGCACGTCGATGTCCGGCAGGTAGGGCGCGAGCGGCGGCAGCTGGTCCAGGCTGGACAGGCCCATCCGCTCCAAGAAGTATCCCGTGGTCTCGTACAGCAGCGCACCACTGCTCGGGTCGGTGCCTGTCTCGACGACCAGACCGCGGGCCGTGAGCGTGCGCACGACGCCGTCGACGTTGACGCCCCGCACCGCCGAGACCTGACCGCGCGTCACGGGCTGGCGGTAGGCGATCACCGCGAGCGTCTCCAGGGCGGCCTGCGTCAGGCGCGCGCTCTGGCCGTCCAGGACGAACCGGCCGACGACGTCCGCGTAGACCGGCGCCGAGTAGATGCGCCAGCCGTCGCCGACCGGCCGCAGCTCGAAGCCGCGCGCCCTGCCGCCCACCTCCCCCCGGTAGTCGGCGACGAGCTCGCCGAGCAGCTGCTCCACACGTTCCGTCGGCAGTGCCAGCACCGACGCCAGCCGGACCGTCGGCACGGGCTCGTCGGCGACCATCAGCACCGCCTCGAGCGCGGCCAGTGCGCCACCGGGCAGGTCGTCGACGTCGAAGGCCAGCTCGTCGGGCTGCCCGACGGCCTGGGTCTGCGCGTCTTCGTCGGCCGACACGTCGGGCCGGTCCTGCTCGGTCATCGGATCCTCACTCATGACTCGCCGCCCTCGCGTGTCTCGTCGTCCTCACGCAGCTCGGTCCCGGCCGTCGTGTCCAGCTCGTCGAAGTCGTCGGACACCGCGACCTCGCCCTCCTGCGTGCCCGTCCATCGCACCGTCAGCTCCCCGAGCGGCGTCACCTGGTCGAACGCCACCGCCGCCTCTCGGAAGAGCTCCAGGAGCGCCAGGAAGCGGGCGACGACGACGATCGTCGAGCCCGCGTCCGCGACGAGCCCGCGGAACGACGCCGACCCCTGGTGCCGGAGGCGGTCCACCAGCACCGCGGCCTGCTCGCGCACGCTCACCGGCGGCGCGTGCAGGTGACTGAGGTCGACGCCCGGCGGAGCGGGCTTGGGCGCGATCGCCTTGGCGGCCAGCGCAGCGAGCTGGTCCGGCCCGATCTGCCAGACGAGCTCCGGCAGCAGCGCCGCCAGGTGCGGCTCGAGCTGCACGACGCGTGGGAAGCGACGGCCCTCCGACGCGAACCGCTCCGCCAGGTCGGCCGCCACCTCCTTGTAGGCGCGGTACTGCAGCAGCCGCGCGAACAGCAGGTCGCGCGCCTCGAGCAGCTCGAGGTCCTCGGCGTCCTCGACGTCGGCCGACGGCAGCAGCCGGGCCGCCTTGAGGTCCAGCAGCGTGGCCGCGACCACCAGGAACTCCGAGGCCCGGTTGAGGTCCCACGTCTGCTCGGCCGCCCGGATGTAGGCGATGAACTCGTCCGTGACCTGCGCGAGCGCGACCTCGGTGATGTCGAGCTTGTGCTTGGCGATCAGGCCCAGGAGCAGGTCGAACGGCCCGCTGAAGTTCTCGAGGTGCACCTCGAACCCGGCGCTCCCGACGGGAGCCTCGGGCGCCGTCGCGTCAGGCGGCGTCGCCACGCGCGACGAGCTCACGGGCCAGCTGGCGGTAGGCCGCGGCACCCGCGTGGTTGGGCGCGTACGTGGTGATCGGCTCGGCGGCGACCGTCGCGTCGGGGAACTTCACGGTCCGCCCGATCACCGTGTGCAGCAGCGTGTCGCCGAACGCCTCGTGCACGCGGGCGACGACCTCGCGGGCGTGCAGCGTGCGCGAGTCGTACATCGTCGCGAGGATGCCGTCGACGTGCAGGCGCGGGTTCAGGCGGTCGCGCACCTTCTCGATGGTCTCGACGAGCAGGGCGACACCGCGCAGCGCGAAGAACTCGCACTCGAGCGGGATGAGCACACCGTGCGCGGCGGTCAGCGCGTTCACGGTCAGGAGGCCGAGCGACGGCTGGCAGTCGACGAGGATGACGTCGTAGTCGTCGAGCACCGGACGCAGCACGCGCGACAGGACGGACTCGCGGGCGACCTCGCCGACGAGCTGCACCTCGGCCGCGGACAGGTCGATGTTGGCGGGCAGCAGGTCCAGGCCCGGCGTCGCCGTCTCCCGGATCAGCTCGGTGATGGACGCGTCACGCTCCATGAGCAGGTTGTAGATGGTCCGGTCGAGCTCGTGCGGGCTCACCCCCAGACCCACCGACGCGGCACCCTGCGGGTCGAAGTCGACGACCAGCACCCGGCGGCCGTACTCGGCCAGCGCCGCCGCCAGGTTGATGGTCGTCGTCGTCTTGCCGACGCCACCCTTTTGGTTGCACATCGCGATCACGCGCGCCGGCCCGTGAGATGCGAGCGGAGCGGGCTCCGGGAACACCGGCAACGGCCGTCCGACGGCGTCGCGGTCCTGCGTCTGTACCTGGCTCACCACGCGGGCAACCCTACCGGCGCGGGCGCGCCCGGGCTCACAGGGCGCGCGGGTGCGCCTGCGCGTACACCTCGCGCAGGCTGTCCACGGTGACGAGCGTGTACAGCTGCGTCGTGGTCACCGACGCGTGCCCCAGCAGCTCCTGCACCACCCGCACGTCCGCACCGCCGGCGAGCAGGTGGGTCGCGAACGAGTGCCGCAGCGTGTGCGGGGAGACGTGGTCGGCGTCGGGGATGCCCGACCGCTGCGCCGCCGTGCGGAGCACCGCCCACGCGCTCTGCCGGCTCAGTCGCGCCCCGCGCGTGTTGAGGAAGAGTGCGGGTGTCCCCCGGCCCCCGGCCGCGAGAGCCGGACGGGCGCGCACGACGTACGCCTCGACGGCCTCGCACGCGAACGAGCCGACGGGCACGACCCGCTCCTTGCTGCCCTTGCCGAAGAGCCGCACCGACGCGCGACCCGGGGCCAGGTCGAGGTCGTCGACGTCGAGACCCACCGCCTCCGAGATCCGCGCGCCCGTCGAGTAGACGAGCTCCAGCAGCGCCCGGTCGCGCAAAGGCACCGGGCCGTCGCCCATCCCCGCCGCGTCGATGATCCGGGCCACGTCGTCGACCGAGATGGCCTTCGGCAGCCGCTTGGGCTGGGCGGGCGGACGGACGTCGCGCGTGACGTCGATGCTCGTCGCGCCGTCCAGCGCCAGGAACCGGTGCCAGCCGCGGACAGCGACGACGGATCGGGCCGCGGACGACGCGGACAACGCGCTCCCCCCGTCGCCGCCCGTGCGGATCGCGACGACGAAGGCCTCGACGTCGCCCTCCGCGACGGCCGCGGGGTCGCGGACACCCCTCTCGACGAGGAACGCCACGTACCGCCCGAGGTCGCGCCGGTAGGCGGCCAGGGTGTTCGGCGACAGGCCGCGCTCGATCGTCAGGTGCGCGAGATAGGTCTCGAGCGCGGCACGCAGGGAGGCGTCGACCTCCCGCGCCGGCTGCTCCACGACGTCAGAACGGGAGGAAGACGTCCACCGACAGCGCGACGGACAGCAGCGTGAGGTACGTGATCGACGCGTGGAAGACGCTCATGGCGCGCAGCTTGCCGCGGCTCGGGTCGTCCGCGCGGCGCAGCAGGCCGATGCAGGTCCACAGGAACCAGAGGCCGAGACCGATGGAGGCGACGCCGTACACCCAGGTCATGCCCTGCACGGGCCAGATGAGCACCGAGCAGGCGATCATCGCGAGCGTGTACGCGATCATCTCGCGCGCGACCTTGGTGTCCTTGGCCACGACCGGGAGCATGGGCACGCCCGCCGCCGCGTAGTCGTTGCGGAACTTCATCGACAGCGGCCAGTAGTGCGGCGGCGTCCAGAAGAAGATGACCCCGAACAGCAGCACAGCGGTCCAGGAGAGGCCGCCTGTGACGGCCGACCAGCCGATGAGCACCGGCATGCAGCCGGCGGCGCCGCCCCAGACGATGTTCTGCGGCGTGCGGCGCTTGAGGATCATCGTGTAGCCGACGACGTAGATGAGGATCGCCGCGGCCGTCAGCCACGCGGAGGCCGCGTTCACCACCAGGCCGAGCCACGCGAGCGACCCGACACCGAGCGCCAGTCCGAAGACGAGCGCCGCACGCGGGCTCACCTCACCCGTGACGATCGGGCGCCGCTTGGTGCGGTTCATGATCTTGTCGATGTCGCGGTCGAGGTAGCAGTTCAGCACGTTCGCCGAACCTGCCGCCGCCGCGCCGCCGATCAGCGTGGCGAGCACGAGCCACAGACCGGGCATGCCGTCGGCCGCCAGGATCATGGTCGGCACCGTGGTGACGAGCAGCAGCTCGATGACGCGGGGTTTGGTCAGCGCGATGTACGGGCCGACGACCGCACGCAGCCCGCCACGGCGAGGCGTCGTCGTCTGCGCCGAGCCCGCGGTCACGGGTCGCCCCGTCGTCGACCGCGCCGTCGTCGGGTTGCCCGGCGTACCGGCATCGTCGACTGGCAAGGGGCTGGTGAGGCGCACGCGCTGCTGATCCGTTTCGTCGTCCGGCCGGAGGACCCGGCACATGACCGAGGTGGGGGGATGTCGCGCTGCCATGTTACGCACCGCCGCGCGCCGAAGGGATCGCTGCCACCCCGGTTCGGGCATTTCGGGGTGTGAGATCGGTCGCGCCACGGATTCGTGGACCCACCCGGCGAGGTGCACCAACTCGGCTATAGGCTCGAAGAGCACGGTTCGACGCTCCGCCCCTGCGCTGCGAGACCGGCCGGCGTCCAGCTGGACGCCCGATGACGTCCGACACGACACCCGGCCCCCGGCACGGGTGGGAATGAGGTGCGGTGAACGCGAAGGCTCCCCTGGCAGAGACGGTCGGTTGGACGGACCTGGACTTCAAGGCGGTCGACACCGTCCGCGTCCTGGCCGCCGACGCGGTCGAGAAGGTCGGCAACGGCCACCCCGGCACCGCGATCAGCCTGGCCCCCGCGGCCTACCTGCTCTACCAGAACGTGCTGCGGCACGACCCGAAGGACGCCCACTGGATCGGCCGTGACCGGTTCGTCCTCTCCGCCGGGCACTCCTGCCTGACGCAGTACATCCAGCTCTTCCTCGGCGGGTGGGGCCTCGAGATCGAGGACCTCGAGGCGCTGCGGACCTGGGGCTCCAAGACCCCGGGCCACCCCGAGTACAAGCACACGACCGGTGTCGAGATCACCACCGGCCCGCTCGGCCAGGGCCTGGCCTCGGCCGTCGGCTTCGCGATGGCCCAGCGGCGCGAGCGCGGTCTGCTGGACCCTGATGCGGCCCCGGGCACCAGCCCGTTCGACCACTACACGTACGTCATCTGCTCGGACGGCGACCTGCAGGAGGGCGTCACGAGCGAAGCCTCGTCCGTCGCGGGGACGCAGGAGCTCGGCAACCTCATCGTGCTGTGGGACGACAACCACATCTCGATCGAGGGTGACACCGAGATCGCGTTCACCGAGGACGTCCTGGCCCGTTACGAGGCGTACGGCTGGCACGTGCAGTTCGTCGACTGGACCGCCGGCGGCGAGTACCGCGAGGACGTCGACGCGCTGGCCGCGGCGATCGAGGCCGCGAAGGCCGTCACCGACAAGCCGTCGTTCATCGGCCTGCGCACGCTCATCGCGTGGCCCACGCCCGGCAAGACGAACGAGCACTCGGCCCACGGCTCCAAGCTCGGCACCGAGGCCGTCCGCGGCCTGAAGGAGGCCGTCGGGTTCGACCCGGACAAGAGCTTCGACGTCGACCCCGAGGTGCTGGCGCACACGCGCTCGCTCGCCGACCGCGCCGCCGCCACGCGCGCCGAGTGGCAGAAGGGCTACGACGCCTGGCGCTCGGCCCAGCCCGAGAAGGCGGACCTGCTCGACCGCCTCAGCGCGCACGAGCTGCCCGCCGACTGGGAGAAGGCGCTGCCCGTCTTCCCCACCGGCAAGTCGGTGGCCACGCGCGCCGCGTCCGGCGAGGTCCTGTCCGCGATCGCCGACGAGCTGCCCGAGCTCTGGGGTGGGTCCGCCGACCTGGCCGGCTCCAACAACACGACGATGAAGGGCGCCCCGTCCTTCCTGCCGGCCAAGCGCTCGACGTCGGAGTTCGCGGGCGACGAGTTCGGCCGCACGCTGCACTTCGGCATCCGCGAGCACGGCATGGGCGCGATCCTGTCCGGCATCGTCCTGCACGGCCTGACCCGTCCCTACGGCGGCACGTTCCTGCAGTTCGCGGACTACATGCGCGGCTCGGTCCGGCTCGCGTCCCTCATGGGCGCCCCGGCGATCTACGTCTGGACGCACGACTCCATCGGCCTGGGCGAGGACGGCCCCACGCACCAGCCCGTCGAGCACCTCACGGCGCTGCGCGCGATCCCCGGCCTGTCCGTGGTCCGCCCGGCGGACGCCAACGAGACGGCGCAGGCGTGGAAGGCCATCCTCGAGCACCGCGACGGGCCCGTCGGCCTCATCCTCACCCGCCAGAACGTGCCCACGTTCCCGCGCGACGAGGACGGGTACGCGTCCGCCGACGGGGTCGCGAAGGGCGCCTACGTGCTGATCGACGCGAGCAACGGCGAGCCGGACGTGATCCTCATCGGCACGGGTTCCGAGGTCCAGCTGGCCGTCGCGGCCCGCGAGACCCTCGAGGCCGCCGGTGTGGCGACCCGCGTCGTGTCCGCCCCGTCCCTCGAGTGGTTCGCCGCGCAGGACGACGCGTACCGCGAGTCGGTGCTCCCGTCGTCGGTCCGCGCCCGCGTCTCGGTCGAGGCCGGCATCGCGCTGTCCTGGCACCGGATCGTCGGCGACGCCGGCCGCACGGTCTCGCTCGAGCACTTCGGTGCCTCGGCGGACTACGAGACGCTGTACCGCGAGTTCGGCATCACGGCCGAGGCCGTCGTCGCCGCGGCGCACGACTCGATCGCCGCCGCCCGGGCGGGTGCCGGTCCGGCGAACACCGCCGCCACGCCCACCGACAGCGGCACGGGCGACCAGCAGGGCTGAGCACGCCGTGGGGTCCCGCTCGTGCAGCGGGACCCCACGACCTTCATTCGCAGGACGTCACGTTCGTTCAGCAGGGAAAGAAGGCACACACCATGGCACCGAGCAGCAACCCCCTGGAGCGGCTCGCCGAGGCAGGGGTCGCGGTCTGGCTGGACGACCTCTCGCGCGAGCGGCTCCGCACCGGGAACCTCGCGGATCTCGTCGCGCGCGGCGTGGTCGGAGTGACGACCAACCCGACGATCTTCGCCTCGGCCCTCGCGAAGGGCGACGCCTACGACGAGCAGCTGCGCGAGCTCGCCGCCGACGGCGTGGACGTCGACGAGGCGGTCTTCCGGATCACGACGGACGACGTACGCGATGCCGCCGACGTGCTGCGGCCGGTCTACGACCGTACGGACACGCAGGACGGGCGCGTCTCCATCGAGGTCGACCCGCGCCTGGCGCGAGACACGGCCGGCACGATCGAGTCCGCGAAGCGGCTGTGGGCCACGGTCGACCGGCCCAACGTCTTCATCAAGATCCCCGCGACGGTCGAGGGCCTGCCCGCCATCACGGCGGTCCTGGCCGAGGGCATCAGCGTCAACGTGACGCTGATCTTCTCCATCGAGCGCTACGGCGCCGTGCTCGACGCGTTCCAGAGCGGCCTCGAGCAGGCGAAGGAGAACGGGCACGACCTGGGCCCCATCGCCTCGGTCGCGTCGTTCTTCGTCTCCCGCGTGGACACCGCGATCGACCCCAAGATCGACGCGCTCGACACCCCTGAGGCTGCCGCCCTGCGCGGGACCGCGGCGATCGCGAACGCGCGCCTGGCCTACGGACTGTTCCTCGAGGTGACCGACACCGAGCGCTGGCGTGCGCTCGCCGCCGCCGGCGCCCACCCCCAGCGGCCGCTGTGGGCCTCGACGGGCGTCAAGGACAAGGCCTACCCGGACACGCTCTACGTCGACGAGCTGGTGGTCGCGGACACCGTGAACACCATGCCCGAGGCGACCTTGGAAGCCGTGGCCGACCACGGCGGCGACGGCAGCGACACCGTGACGGGCACGCAGGACGCAGCCGCGAGCGTGATCGAGCGCCTGCGCGGGATCGGCATCGACATCGACGACGTCACGACACACCTGGAGGACGAGGGCGTGAGCAAGTTCATCGACAGCTGGAAGCAGCTGCTGGACAAGGTCGACGAGGGCCTGCGCGCCGCGACCCCCGCGGACGCCCGGTGACGCCCGCGAAGGTCGCCCCGGGGCAGAACCCGCTGCGCGATCCTCGTGACCGACGCCTCCCCCGCATCGCCGGGCCCTGCGGTCTCGTCATCTTCGGCGTCACGGGGGACCTGGCGCGCAAGAAGCTCATGCCTGCCGTCTACGACCTGACCAACCGCGGCCTGCTCCCGCCCGGCTTCGCGCTCACCGGGTTCGCGCGCCGTGACTGGGCCGACCAGGACTTCGCGCAGATCGTGCACGACGCCGTCAAGGAGAACGCACGGACGCCGTTCCGCGAGGCGACCTGGCGTCAGCTCTCGGAGGGCATCCGGTTCGTCCAGGGCTCGTTCGACGACGACGACGCGTTCGACCGCCTGCGCCATACCGTCGAGGAGCTCGACATCAACCGCGGGACGGGCGGCAACCACGCGTTCTACCTGTCCATCCCGCCGAGCGCGTTCCCCGTGGTGTGCAAGCAGCTGGCGCGCTCGGGCCTGAGCCAGCCCGAGGAGAACACCTGGCGGCGCGTGGTCATCGAGAAGCCGTTCGGTCACGACCTGGCCAGCGCGCGTGAGCTGCAGAGCATCGTGTCCAGCGTGTTCAACCCGGACGACATCTTCCGGATCGACCACTACCTGGGCAAGGAGACGGTGCAGAACCTGCTGGCTCTGCGCTTCGCCAACCAGCTCTTCGAGCCCATCTGGAACTCGAACTACGTCGACCACGTGCAGATCACGATGGCCGAGGACATCGGCATCGGCGGCCGCGCCGGCTACTACGACGGCATCGGTGCCGCGCGCGACGTCATCCAGAACCACCTGCTCCAGCTCCTCGCGCTCACCGCCATGGAGGAGCCCGTCTCCTTCTCGGCGGAAGCCCTGCGCGCGGAGAAGGTCAAGGTCCTCTCGGCCGTCCGGCTCCCCCGGGACATCGGCCGCCACACGGCGCGCGGCCAGTACGCCGCGGGCTGGCAGGGCGGCGAGAAGGTGATCGGCTACTCGCAGGAGGAAGGCTTCAACCCGAGCTCGACGACGGAGACGTACGCGGCCATCCGCGTGGACGTGGACACGCGCCGGTGGGCAGGTGTCCCGTTCTACCTGCGAACGGGCAAGCGCCTGGGCAAGCGAGTCACTGAGATCGCCATCGTGTTCAAGAAGGCGCCGCACCTGCCGTTCGCGTCGACGGCCACCGAGGAGCTCGGGAAGAACGCCCTGGTCATCCGCGTGCAGCCCGACGAGGGTGTGACGCTGCGGTTCGGGGCCAAGGTCCCGGGCACGCAGATGGAGGTCCGCGACGTCACGATGGACTTCGGCTACGGGCACGCGTTCACCGAGGCCTCGCCCGAGGCCTACGAGCGCCTGATCCTCGACGTGCTGCTGGGCGACCCGCCGCTGTTCCCGCAGAAGGACGAGGTCGAGCTCTCCTGGAAGATCCTCGACCCGGTCATCTCCTACTGGGCCGGGCACGGCAAGCCGGAGGAGTACCGGGCCGGTACCTGGGGTCCGCCCTCCGCGGACACGATGATGGCCCGCGACGGGCGCACCTGGAGGCTTCCGTGATCGTCGACATGCCCAACACCAACACGCGCGACGTCGCGAAGCGGCTGCTCCGCGAACGTGACGAGGGTGGCGCGGTGGCGCTCGGACGTGTCCTGACGCTCCTCATCGACACCGGCGGCCACGATCCCGAGCACGCCATCGAGGCCGCCAACGACGCGAGCCGCGAGCACCCCTGCCGCGTCATCCTCATCAACCAGGGCAGAGGGCAGGAGGGTCTCGACGCCCAGATCCGGCTCGGTGGCGACGCCGGAGCGAGCGAGGTCATCATCCTGCGGCCGTACGGCGAAGTCGAGAACCACCTCGACACGCTGGTCATGCCGCTGCTGCTGCCCGACGCGCCCATCGTGGCGTGGTGGCCGTACGAGCCGCCCGCCGTCCCCTCCGAGCACCCGCTCGGGCGCATGGCGCAGCGCCGCATCACCGACACGTCTCGCGCTGAGAAGCCGGGCCCGACCCTGCGCCAGCTGGCGAAGTCCTACGTCGAGGGCGACACCGACCTGTCGTGGACGCGCGACACCCTGTGGCGTGGGCTCATCGCGGCATCGCTGGACCAGCCGCCGTACGAGCCCGTACGACGTGCGGTCGTGGCCGGCGAGAGCACCCACACGTCGGTCGACATGATGGCGGCGTGGCTGGCGCACTCGCTCAAGTGCCCGGTCGACGTCGAGCGCATCCCCGATGCCCCGGCCATCGTGCAGGTACGCCTGGAGCGGGCCGGCGGCGACATCGTGCTGGACCGCCCCGACGGCAAGACGGCCGCCCTCAGTCAGCCCGACCAGCCCGAGCACCGCATCGCCCTGCCGATCCGGCACCTGCGCGAGTGCCTGGCCGAGGAGCTGCGGCGTCTCGACCCGGACGAGGTGTACGGCGAGGTGCTCACGAAGGGGCTCGCCAAGGTGACCGCATGACGGTGCGCGACGTGATCGTCCACCCGGATGCCACGGTGCTCGCCGAGGCCGCGGCCGCCCGACTGCTCACACGGCTCGTCGACGTCCAGTCCCACCGCTCGCCCGTCCACCTGGTGCTCACCGGCGGCACCGTCGGGATCGCGACGCTGGCAGCGGTCGCCGCCAGCCCGGTGCGGGACGCCGTGGACTGGTCGCAGGTGCACGTGTGGTGGGGCGACGAGCGCTTCGTGGCCGACGGGGACGACGACCGCAACGAGACCCAGGCGCGCGGTGCCCTGCTCGATGCGTTGGGGGACGCGCTGCCTGCGCAGAACGTGCACGCGATGCCGGCGCTCAGCGACGACGTCGCGACCCCCGAGGCCTCGGCCGAGGCCTACGCGGCGACGCTGCGCGAGCACGCGGACGAGGGCGCCGACGCACCGGCGTTCGACGTCCTCCTGCTCGGCATGGGGCCGGACGGCCACGTCGCGTCGCTCTTCCCGGGCCACGAGGCCCTGGGCGCGACGGGGCGCGCGACCATCGGCGTGCACGGCTCCCCGAAGCCGCCGCCGCTACGGGTCTCGTTGACGTTCGAGGCGATCCGGGGCGCGCGTGAGGTGTGGGTCGTGGCCGCAGGGGCGGAGAAGGCGGACGCCGTCGCCTCCGCCCTCGCCTCGGTCCCGGTCGACACGACACCTGCCGCCGGCGCCCTCGGCAGCGAGCGCACGCTGTGGCTCGTCGACGCCGCGGCCGCCGCCGGGGCGGGCACCCGTGACTGATCGGGACCTCTGGCGGTCGGTCGACGAGTACTTCGACGTCCTGGTCAGGGAGGACGTCGCCCTCGCAGAGACGCGACGGGCGGCGGCCGCCGGCGGGCTGCCGGACATCGCCGTCGCCCCCAATCAGGGCAAGCTGCTGCACCTGCTCGCACAGACGGCCGGCGCTCGGCGGATCCTGGAGATCGGGACCCTCGGCGGCTACAGCACGCTCTGGCTCGCGCGTGCGCTGCCGTCGGACGGCGTGCTCGTCACGCTCGAGATCGACCCGGAGCACGCGCGCACCGCCGCGGACTCGCTCGAGCAGGCGGGGGTCGGCGAGCTCGTCGACGTCGTCGTCGGGCCGGCGAGCAGCACGTTGGACGCGATGGTCGCCGCCGGCACCGAGGCGTTCGACCTGGTCTTCGTCGACGCCGACAAGCAGTCGCTCGCCCGGTACGTCGAGCAGTCCCTCGCCCTGTCCCACCCGGGCACGCTGATCGTGCTCGACAACGTCGTCCGGGATGGCGGTGTCGTCGACGCCGACCACCCGGACGACCGGGTGCAGGGCGTCCGCGCGATGGTCGATCTCGTCGCCGACCATCCGCGCCTCGATGCGACCGTCGTGCAGACCGTCGGGTCGAAGGGCTACGACGGGTTCGCGCTGGTGCGCGTGCTGCCCTGACGCGTCAGGTCAGCCCCCGCGGCGCTCCCGCAGGGCGGCCAGCGCCTCGTCCAGCAGCGCCGCGCCGTCCTCCTCGGACCGACGCTCCTTCACGTACGCCAGGTGCGTCTTGTACGGCTCGTTGCGCGACGGCGACGGCGGGTTCTCCTGGTCCTGTCCGGCCGGGAAGCCACAGCGCGGGCAGTCCCACGTCACCGGGGCCTCGGCGGCCGCCTCCTCGGCGAAGCTGGGCCGCGTCTCGTGGCCGTTCGCGCACCAGTAGGAGATCCAGATGCGAGGGGCTGCGTCACCGCGCTCGGCCTCGCCCATCGGGCCCGCACCGACGCGAGACCCCCTGATCGCACTCCCGCTCGCCATCGTCGTCGCCTCAGATCGTGGTCTCGATGAGCCCGAGCAGGATGATCACGACGGTCCACAGCAGCGCCGTGCCGATCGTGATGCGGTTGAGGTTGCGCTCCGCCACGCCGGAGCTGCCCGCGCTGCTGGTGATGCCACCGCCGAACATGTCCGACAGACCGCCGCCCTTGCCCTTGTGCAGCAGGACCAGCGGGATGAGGAGCAGGCTGGAGAGCACCAGCAGCACCTGGAGCGAGATCTTGAGGGCGGTCACGGCGGCGTAGTTCCTCACGGTACGGGCGTCGCCGGGCGGCGACCTTGCGTTCGAGCGACGCCCCAGCAGGGTGGAGCGCGGTCCAGGGTAGGCGACGAGGGGCCCTGTCGGCCACATCGTCCACGTCGGCGGGTCCCGCGTCCGCCCTTTCGGGTGATCGCGGGACCCGTCGGACGACGGTTCGGGTCAGAGACCCACGTTGTGCGACTGGTAGCGCACGATCTTCGCGAACTCCTCGGGGTCCAGGCTCGCGCCGCCGACGAGCGCGCCGTCGACGTCGGGCTTGGCCATGATCGAGGCGACGTTCGACGACTTCACCGAGCCGCCGTAGAGGACGCGGACGGCGTCCGCGGTCTCCTGGTCGTACAGCTCCGCGAGGCGACCGCGGATGGCCTCGGCCATCTCCTGGGCGTCCTCGGGGGTCGCCGTCTCGCCCGTGCCGATGGCCCAGACGGGCTCGTAGGCGACGACGATCGTCTTGGCCTGCTCGGCCGTGACGTCCAGCAGGGCGCCCTCGAGCTGCAGCAGCGTGTGCGCGACGTGCGCCGCGGCGCGACGCGTCTCGACGTCCTCACCGACGCACAGGATGGGCAGCACGCCCTCCCCGAGAGCCGACTTGATCTTCGCATTGACCACGTCGTCGGTCTCGTTGTGGTGCTCACGGCGCTCGGAGTGACCGATCGCGACGTACGTGACACCGAGCTTGGCCAGGAACACGGGCGAGATCTCACCGGTGTAGGCGCCCGACGAGTGCGCCGAGACGTCCTGCGCGCCGTAGACGATCTCCAGCTTGTCGGCGTCGACGAGGGTCTGGACGCTGCGCAGGTCCGTGAAGGGCGGGAGCACCGCGACCTCGACGGAGCCGAAGTCGTGCTTGCCGTCGCGCAGCGCCCACGCCAGCTTCTGCAGCGTCTGGATCGCCTGCTGGTGATCGAGGTTCATCTTCCAGTTGCCCGCCATCAGCGGGGTGCGCGTGCTCACGCTCAGTCCTCCAGAACTGCGATGCCGGGGAGGGTCTTGCCCTCGAGGAACTCCAGGCTGGCGCCGCCACCCGTGGAGATGTGGCCGAACTTGGCCTCGTCGAAGCCGAGGATGCGCACGGCGGCCGCCGAGTCGCCGCCACCGACGATGGTGAAACCGCCGTTCGCGCCGGCGTCGATCAGTGCCTGCGCGACGGCCTTCGTGCCACCCGCGAACGCCTCGAACTCGAAGACGCCGGCGGGACCGTTCCACACGACCGTCTTGGCGTCCGTGATCTTGCTCGCGAAGAGCTGTTCCGACTCGGGGCCGATGTCCAGGCCGATCTTGCCGTCGGGGATCTGGTCGGCGGCGACGACGGCCACCGGGGTGTCGGCTGCGAACGAGTCGCCCACGCGGATGTCCACCGGCAGGACGATCTCGACTCCGGACTCCTCGGCCTGCGCCAGGTAGCCCTTGACCGTGTCGATCTGGTCCGCCTCGAGCAGCGAGCTGCCCACGGGGTGGCCCTTGGCCGCGAGGAACGTGAAGAGCATGCCGCCGCCGATCACCAGGCGGTCGGCCTTCGTGAGCAGGTTGGCGATGACGCCCAGCTTGTCGGAGACCTTCGAGCCGCCCAGCACCACGACGTACGGGCGCGCGGGGTCCTCGGTCGCCTTCTTGAGCGACTCGACCTCGTTCAGCACCAGCTTCCCCACCGCGTGCGGCAGCACGAGCGCGACGTCGTACACCGACGCCTGCTTGCGGTGCACGACACCGAAGCCGTCGGAGACGTAGACGTCGGCCAGCTCGGCCAGGTCGGCGGCGAGCGAGGCACGCTCGGCGTCGTCCTTCGACGTCTCGCGGGCGTCGAAGCGGATGTTCTCCAGCAGCGCGATCTGGCCGTCCTGCAGGGCCGCGACCGTCTCCTTGGCGGACTCGCCGACCGTGTCCTTCGCCAGCGCGACGTCCTGGCCCAGCAGCTCGCCGAGGCGCGCGGCGACGGGCGCGAGCGAGTACTTGTCCTCCGGCGCGCCCTTGGGGCGGCCCAGGTGGGCGGTCACGACGACGCGAGCTCCGGCGCCCAGGAGCGCCTGCAGCGTCGGCAGGGCGGCGCGGACGCGACCGTCGTCCGTGATGGTCGTGCCGTCGAGCGGCACGTTGAAGTCGGAGCGGACGAGCACGCGCTTGCCGCGCAGGTCGCCGAGGTCCTCGATGGTCTTCATGGTCTCCTACCGATGCGTTCGGGGGCTGTTCTGGGGGCTGACACGACAGCGTCCGCGTGCGCCGGGGCCGGTGGCCGGGGCGCACGCGGACGCATATCCGTGCTGATCAGCGGTGCGTCAGAGACGCTCGCCCACGTACGAGGTGAGGGCGACGAGGCTGTTGGAGTAGCCCCACTCGTTGTCGTACCAGGCGATGATCTTGACCAGGTCGCCGCTCACCTTGGTGAGCTTCGAGTCGAAGATGCTCTGGTGCGGGTTGGTGACGATGTCGCTCGAGACGATCTCGTCCTCGACGTACTCGAGGATGCCCTTGAGCGGGCCCTCCGAGGCAGCCTTGACCGCGGCGTTGACCTCCTCGACCGTGACCTCGCGCGAGGCGGTGAAGGTCAGGTCGGTGGCCGAGCCGGTGATCGTCGGCACGCGGAGCGCGAAGCCGTCGAGCTTGCCCTTGAGCTCCGGGAGCACGAGCGCGACGGCCTTGGCGGCGCCGGTCGAGGTCGGGACGATGTTCTGCGCGGCGGCGCGGGCACGGCGGAGGTCCTTGTGAGGGCCGTCCTGCAGGTTCTGGTCACCCGTGTACGCGTGGATCGTCGTCATCAGGCCCTTCTCGATGCCGATGGCGTCGTTGAGGGCCTTGGCGACGGGGGCCAGGCAGTTCGTCGTGCAGGACGCGTTCGAGATGATGTGCTGCGTCGCCGCGTCGTAGGTCTCGTGGTTCACGCCGACGACGAACGTGCCGTCCTCGTTCTTGGCGGGCGCCGAGATGATGACCTTCTTGGCACCGGCGTCGATGTGCGCCTTCGCCTTGGTGGCGTCCGTGAAGAAGCCGGTCGACTCGATGACGATGTCCGCGCCGAGCTCCGCCCAGGGCAGGTCAGCGGGGTTGCGCTCGGCGAGGGCACGGATCTTCTTGCCGTCGACGATGATGTTCTCGTCGTCGTGGCTCACGCTCAGCGGGAAACGGCCCAGGACCGTGTCGTACTTGAGCAGGTGCGCCAGCGTCGCGTTGTCCGTCAGGTCGTTGACTCCGACGATCTCGATGTCAGCGCCCGAGGCCACGATGGCACGGTAGAAGTTGCGCCCGATGCGGCCGAAGCCGTTGATGCCGACCTTGATGGTCACTTGCCCTCCTCGGCAGCGCCGACGAGGGTCGGCGCACACAATTGGTGGTGGGTACTCGCACGCCGGTGTGCGTCCGGAGCGCCACCCAACGTCGCGCGACGGGCATGCCCAGCACGTGACGCTCGTGTGACGATCGGATGACACAAACCCTATACCCGTGACGTGGGCCACCTCGACCCGAAGGTCCCGCAGGGCCCAGGCGTCCACGTGCTGGGACGGCGGTGTGCCTGGTGAGCGCGGGTCGCGCCCCGGTCAGAGGTCAAGCAGGTCCGGGCTCAGGCCGGCCTCGGTGTCGGGGATGCCGAGCTCGGCGGCACGCTTGTCGGCGGTCGCCAGCAGCCGCCGGATGCGCCCGGCCACCGCGTCCTTGGTCAGCGGCGGGTCGGCGAGCTTGCCGAGCTCCTCGAGCGACGCCTCCTTGTGCGCGAGCCGCAGCTCACCGGCCTCGCGCAGGTGCTCGGGCAGGTCCTCGGCCAGGATCTCGAAGGCACGCTCGACGCGCGCACCCGCGGCGACGGCGGCTCGCGCGGACCGGCGCAGGTTGGCGTCGTCGAAGTTGGCGAGCCGGTTCGCCGTCCCGCGGACCTCGCGGCGCACACGCCGCTCCTCCCACACCAGCGTCGTGTCGTGCGCACCCAGGCGCGTGAGCATCGCGCTGATCGCGTCGCCGTCGCGGATGACGACCCGGTCGACGCCGCGCACCTCGCGTGCCTTCGTCGGGATCCCCATGCGGCGCGCGGCGCCGACGAGCGCGAGCGCCGCCTCCGGCCCGGGGCACGTGACCTCGAGCGCGGACGACCTGCCGGGCTCGGTGAGCGAGCCGTGCGCCAGGAACGCGCCGCGCCACGCGGCCTCGGCCTCGCTGACCCCACCCGCGACCACCTGCGGGGGGAGGCCGCGCACGGGCCGACCGCGGTTGTCGAGCAGACCCGTCTGGCGCGCCAGCGACTCGCCGTCCTTGACGACGCGGACCACGTAGTGCGAGCTGCGCCGCAGCCCGCCCCCGGCCACGACGATGATCTCGCTCTCGTGCCCGTACACCTCGAAGATCGCCTGCCGCAGACGACGGGCCGCGATCGCCGTGTCGAGCTCCGCCTCGATCACGATGCGCCCCGAGATGATGTGCAGGCCGCCCGCGAACCGCAGGGTCGCCGAGACCTCGGCCTTGCGGGTGGAGGTCTTGTCGACCTTGAGCCGTGCCAGCTCGTCCTTGACCTGTGCCGTCAACGCCATGGGCGTCATCCTGCCATCACGGCCGACCCCGCGGGGACGCTCACCGCCGTCGAGCGACGTCCCCCAGGGTTCCCTCGACCACGTCGCGGTAGGCCGCGGCAAGACGCAACGGGTCGTGCTCGGCGCTGCCGTCGCTCCGGCCGACCTGCCGCAGCAGCAGGCGGGCGCCGCCGTGGTCGCACCGACGCGCGAGCAGGTCGATGTCCTCCACCGCGCGGGGATCGGCGACGACGGCGTGCACGGGCAGGTCCGGAGCGTGCGCGTGCAGCACCTCGAGGTAGTCCTCCGCGTGCATGCCGGCGGTCTCCCCGTCCTCCTCCGGCTCGAGGTTCAGGGTCACGACGATCCGCGCGGACGTCCGCAGCAGCGCCGCCCGCAGCTCCGGGACCAGCAGGTGCGGGACGACGGAGGTGTACCAGGAGCCCGGGCCCAGGACCACCCAGTCCGCCGCGTCGACCGCCGCGACGGCCTCGGGGCACGCCGGCGGTTCGGGCGGGACGAGCCGCAGCTGCTCGATGTGTGCCGTCGTCCCCGCGACCGACGTCTGCCCGCGCACCACCGTCGTGCCACCACCGGGCGCGGCGACCGTCGCCTCGATCGACAACGGGACCGCGGCCATCGGGAGCACCCGGCCACGCGCACCCAGCAGGCGCCCCACCCAGTCCAGACCGGCCACGGGGTCGTCCAGGAGCTCCCAGAGCGCGACGATCAGCAGGTTGCCGACGGCGTGCTGGTCCAGGTCGCCCGACGAACGGAACCGGTGCTGCAGCACGTCGCGCCAGGTCCGACCCCAGTCGGTGTCGTCGCACAGCGCGGACAACGCCATCCGCAGGTCCCCCGGCGGCAGGACGTCGAGCTCGTCGCGCAGGCGGCCCGACGAGCCGCCGTCGTCGGCCACCGTCACCACCGCGGTGATCTTGTCCGTGAGCAGACGCAGGGCGCTGAGGCTCGCCGAGAGACCGTGCCCACCACCCAGCGCGACCACGGCGGGCCCCGCGCCGGCACGGGCGCCCGACGGGACGGGGAGCGCCATCATTCCTTGCCGAGGTCGCGGGCGGCCACCGTGACGCGGTGCCCCCTGGCACGCAGCCGCGCGCCGATCGCCTCGCTCGTCGCCACCGACCGGTGCTTGCCGCCGGTGCACCCGACGGCGATGGTGACGTAACGCTTCTCCTCGTTGAGGTACCCGGCCAGCACGGGTTCGAGGGCGTCGACGTACCGGTCGATGAAGGTCTTCGCCCCCGGCAGGCCCAGGACGTAGTCGCGCACCGGCGCGTCCCGGCCGGTCAGGTGCCGCAGCTCCGTGATCCAGTACGGGTTGGCCAGGAAGCGCATGTCCACGACGTGGTCGGCGTCGAGGGGGATGCCGTACTTGAACCCGAACGAGACGACCGTGATCCGCAGCTCGTCCTCGTTCTCGCCCGAGACGGTCGCCCGCACCTCCCGCGCCAGGTCGTGGACGTTGAGTTCGGACGTGTCGATCACCGTGTCGGCCTGCTCGCGGATGTCGGCCAGCACGGCGCGCTCCCGGGCGATGCCGTCCAGGATCCGCCCGTCCGCCTGCAGAGGGTGCGGGCGCCGGACCTGCTCGAAGCGCCGGACCAGGACCTCGTCGGACGCGTCGAGGAACAGGATCCGGTACTCGATGCCGGCCTCGCGCATCCCGCCGAGCACCTGGGCGAGATCGCGGAAGAACCCGCCGCCGCGGACGTCGATCACGGCCGCGACCCGCTGCGCGCGCGTGTCGTGCGGGCCGGTGGTGAGCATGCCGACGAGGTGCGTGAGCATCTGGGCGGGCAGGTTGTCGACGACGTACCAGTCGAGGTCCTCGAGCACCGCGGCCGCGCGCGACCGGCCCGCACCGGACATGCCCGTGATGATCAGCACCTGCGGCGCGTGGACGCGAGGCGGCTCGGTGACGGCGTCCAGGGCCGGGATGCCGCGCGGGACGGTCATCGGCGACGGTTCGTCGGTCATGCGCCCAGCATGCCAGCCGACGACGGCTCGTCGGCTCCTGCCTCGGGCGAGTCCGCCGCCTGCGTGCCCTCCGGGTTGCCCGTCAACGCGGCGACCACGGCGGCCGCGGTCCGCTCCCCCATGCCCGGCACCGTCGCGATCTCCTCGACCGACGCGGCCTTGAGCCGCTTGACGGACCCGAAGTGGCGCAGCAGCGCCGCCTGCCGTGCGGGACCAAGGCCGGGGACGTCGTCGAGGACCGACGCCGTCATGCCCTTGCTGCGCCGCTTGCGGTGCGCGGTGATCGCGAACCGGTGCGCCTCGTCGCGGACGCGCTGCAGGAGGTAGAGACCCTCCGAGCTGCGCTGCAGGATCACGGGGTAGTCGTCGCCGGGGACCCAGACCTCCTCGAGCCGCTTGGCCAGGCCGCACAGCGCGACGTCGTCGATGCCGAGCTCGGCCAGTGCGGCGGCCGCGGCCGCCACCTGCGGCGGGCCGCCGTCGACGACGACGAGGTTGGGCGGGTAGGCGAAACGTGTCGGCTTGCCCGTGCGCTCGTCGATCGGGCCGGACCGCGGCCGTCCGTCGTCGTCCAGGTCGTCCGCGCCCAGCTCGAGGTCGCGCGCGTCCGCCCGGTCGCTGAGGTAGCGCCGGAACCGCCGCGTGATCACCTCGTGCATCGCGGCCGTGTCGTCGCGAGCCCCCTGCCCCTCCGGGCCGCGGATGATGAACGAGCGGTACTCGCTCTTGCGGGCCAGCCCGTCCTCGAACACCACCATCGACGCCGACTGGTACGTGCCCTGGTTGTGGGACACGTCGTAGCACTCGATCCGCAGCGGGGCCGACGGCAGGTCGAGGGCCTCCTGGATCTCCTGGAGCGCCTGGCTCCGCGTCGTGAGGTCGCCCGCTCGTCGCGTGCGGTGCAGGACGAGCGCGTGCTCGGCGTTCTTCAGCACGGTCGCTGCGAGCTCGCGCTTGTCGCCGCGCTGCGGGACCCGCACCTGCACCCGCGAGCCGCGCAGGCCCGAGAGCCAGTCCTGGACCTGGTCGACGTCCGGCGGCAGCACGGGCACCAGCACCTCGCGCGGGACGTTCGCCCCAGCGTCACCGTCGGCGCCGTACACCTGCTGGAGAAGGTGCTCGACGAGCTCGGCGTCGTCGAGGTCCTCGACCTTCTCCACCACCCAGCCGCGCTGGCCACGGATGCGTCCGTCGCGGACGTGGAAGACCTGCACCGCGGCCTCGAGCTCGTCGCCGGCCAGCGCGAAGATGTCGGCGTCGGTCCCGTCCGCGAGAACCACGGCGTTGCGCTCGGTGGCCCGCTCGAGCGTGGCGATGTCGTCGCGCAGGCGTGCCGCCCGCTCGTAGTCGAGCTCGGCGGCGGCCTCCTTCATGCGGGCCGTGAGCCGACGCGTGAACCTGGCCGCGTCCCCGGCCATGAAGTCGCAGAAGTCCTGGGCCAGCGCGTGGTGGTCGTCGGGCGAGATCCGCCCCACGCAGGGCGCCGAGCACTTGTCGATGTAGCCGAGCAGGCACGGCCGGCCCTGCTGCGCCGCCCGCTTGAAGACGCCCGACGAGCACGTCCGTACCGGGAACACGCGCAGCAGGAGGTCGACGGTCTCCCGGATCGCCCACGCGTGGGCGTACGGGCCGAAGTACCGGGTGCCCTTGCGCTTGGCGCCGCGCATGACCTGGACGCGGGGGAACTGGTCGGCCATCGTCACCGCGAGGTAGGGGTACGACTTGTCGTCGCGGTACTTGACGTTGAACCGCGGGTCGAACTCCTTGATCCACGAGTACTCGAGCGCGAGCGCAGCCACCTCGGTCGGCACGACGGTCCACTCGACGGCGGCCGCCGTCGTGACCATCTGGAACGTGCGCGGGTGCAGGTTGGCGGGGTCCTGGAAGTAGCTGCTCAGCCGCTGGCGCAGGCTCTTGGCCTTGCCGACGTAGATGACGCGGCCGTGCTCGTCGCGGAACCGGTACACCCCGGGCGAGTCCGGGATCTCCCCCGGCGCAGGCCGGTACGTGGCGGGGTCTGGCATGCGCTCGAGCCTACGTCGCGGCACCGACAGGTCGGGCCGCGCCGCCGCCGGCGGTGTTGCACAGAACTTGTGCATCGTTTTTGTGCATGCTTCCATCGAGGCATGGATGACACCCTGCGGCTCGACGCGCACGCCGTCACCGTGCTGGCCCACCCGCTGCGGACCCGGCTGCTCACTGCCCTGCGCCTGGACGGCCCGGCCACCGCCACCGCGCTGGCGGGGCGGCTCGGGACGAACACCGGCGCCACGAGCTATCACCTGCGCCGGCTCGCCGAGGTCGGCCTCGTCGTGGCGGCGGCGGACCACGCCGGGCGTGGTCGCGAGCGGTGGTGGCAGGCCGCGACGCGCGCGCACTCGTTCTACCCGAGCGACGTCGAGGACTCCCCCGACGCCCGCGCCGCGCTCACGTGGCTGCAGCAGTCCTACCAGCACGACGTCGAGTGCCGAGCCGCCGCCTGGTACGCGCACAGCCTCGACGAGCCGATCGAGTGGCAGGACGCGGCCGGCAGCTCCGACGAGGTCCTCACGCTCGACGCCGCGACGACGACCGCGCTCATGGCCGACCTCTCGGCGGTCGTCGCGCGCTACCGCGAGGCGGAGCCGTCGACCGGGGCCGAGGCGCGACGAGTCTTCGTCGTGCTCAACGCATTCCCGGAGGTGGCCGACGAGCTCGACCGCACCGGTGGCCTCCCGGAGCCGTCATGACCGGACCCGAGTCGCCCGAACCGGTGGAGCCCGGGACCGGTGCCCGCGCGGCGCACGGACCTGCGGCACTCGACCTGGTCACCGCCCGGCGGCGCTTCCTGGTGCTCACCGCCCTGCGCTGGTTCCCGGTCGGGCTGACCATCCCCGTCACCGTGCTGCTGCCCGTCTCCCGCGGGCTGTCCCTGAGCCAGGTCGGCCTCGCCATGGCGATGCAGGGCGTCGTCGTGCTCCTGCTCGAGCTGCCCACCGGCGCGCTCGCCGACACGGTCGGCCGCCGGCGGTTGCTGCTGCTCGCGGGGGTCTTCGGGCTCGCCTCGACCTCGCTGATCCTGACGTCGCACTCGCTGGTCTGGTACGCGGTGGCGTGGGCGCTGCAAGGCGTGTTCCGCGCCCTGGACAGCGGACCGCTCGAGGCGTGGTTCGTCGACGCCGCGCTGGCGGCCGATCCCCGCGCCCGTCTCGAACGGTCGCTGTCCGCCCAGGGCGTCGTGCTGGGGATCGCCATCGGGACCGGTTCGCTCGTCAGCGGCGCCGTCATCGCGTGGGCGCCGCACGGGCACCTGGAACCGATGGCCGTGCCGGTCGCCTGCGCCCTGGTGCTGCAGGTCGTCTCGCTCGTCGCGATCGGCACCCTGATGGTCGACCACGCGCCGCACGGGGGGCTGGCGGGTGCGTGGCGCGGGGTCACCGGCGCGCCCGGTGCTGTCCGCGACGGCATCGGGCTGGTGCGCGCCGACCGCGTGCTGCGCTGCATCGTGCTCGTCGAGCTGCTCTGGGGATTCGGGATGGTCGCGTTCGAGCAGCTCACGCCCATCCGCCTCAGTGACCTCCTCGGAGACCCGGCCGCCGCAGCGGCGATCAGCGGGCCAGCCGCTGCGTGCGCGTGGCTCGCCTCCGCCGGCGGTGCCGCCGTCGTCCCCCGCTGCGGCACCCGCTGGGGCGTGGCCCGCACCGCGATGGCGCTGCGGCTGGTGCAGGGCGCGACGATCGTCGGCATCGGCTTCGCGACCGGGGTCGTCGGCGCGTTGACCGCCTACCTGGCGTGCTACGCCGTGCACGGCGCCTCGAACCCGGCACACCTCACGTTGCTCCACGGACGCGTCACGGGAGAACGCCGGGCCACCGTGCTGTCGGTGAACTCGATGGTCGGCCAGCCCGGCAGCATCGTCGGGACCATCCTGCTGACGTGGCTCGCCGACCGTACCTCCGTGGGCCTCGCGTGCCTGGTCGCCGCCATCGTGCTGGCGTCCGCGGCACCGCTGTACCTGCCGGCCTGGAGAGTCGAACGTGCCGAACGGGCGCACGCCGCTACCGTGGGGTGATGGCGCTGCTGCACTCGTACTCGGTCGACCTCACCTGGACGGGCGCGGGCAGCGCCGGGACCAGCACCTACACGTCCTACGGTCGTGACCACGAGCTCTCCGCCGGCGCCAAGCCGGTGCTGGCGGGCACGTCCGACCCCGGGTTCCGCGGCGATCCCGATCGCTGGTCGCCCGAGGACCTGCTCGTCGGATCCCTGTCGCAGTGCCACATGCTCTGGTTCCTGCACCTGGCCGCGACCGCCGGGGTCGTCGTGACCGGGTACAGCGACTCCGCGTCCGGGACCATGCGGATCGAGGCAGCCGGGCACGGCCGCTTCACCGAGGTCGTGCTGCACCCACGCGTCACCGTCCGTGACGCGGCGCTCGCCGACGGCACGCCGGTCGACGACGAGCTGCTCGCCGGACTCCATCGCGCCGCGCACGAGCACTGCTTCATCGCCCGGTCGGTCAACTTCACCGTGCGGCACGAGCCGGCGCCGGTGCACGTGGCCGGCACCGCGTCTGGCACCCCGGCTCGCACGGCAACCGGCAATGTGACGGCCGCTACGGAGCGCCCGGCCCCTGCGGCGCACGCAGGCTGAGCCAGCGCGGTTCCAGGACATACCCCAGGCGCAGGTTGGCCCGCAGCGAGGCCTCGTTCGCCGCCGTGCCGCCGGTGCCGAAGTCCCGGTAGCCGCGCTGCCTCAGGACCAGGATGGAGCGCGCCTTGACGGCGGTCGCCAGGCCGCGGCCCCGGACCGAGGCCCGGGTCACGGTGAACTCGGTCTCCACCCGGTCGTCGCGCGGGCCGAGCACCGAGACGCAGTCCAGCTGCCGGCGGTCGTCGACCCGCACCGCGCCGAACGCCCACCACCCGGACTCGAGGCGCGCGGCGAGCTCGTCGACGTCGGGTACCTCGTGCGGGGACGCGGGCGTCCACGGGTAGTCCTCCGCGCACGCGGCGTCGAGGTCGACGATCCGACGAGCGTCGCCAGCGTCGAGCTGGACCGTGCGCCACCCGCACGACGCCACCGCGTCCGCGACCTGCTCGAGGCCGGCCACGTCCTGCCCGACCGCGAGCCGGGCGCCCCACGACTCGGCGACCGTGGTCCATCCCTGCGCGAGCAGGATCGCGACGTCGGGGTCGTCCTCGCGCAGCACGCGGAGGTTGTCGCTTCTCAGGCCGACACCCTTTCCGTCTCGGCCTCGAGCACCTCGGCCAGGAACCGGCCCGTGTGGCTGCCCGGCACCGCGGCGACGTGCTCCGGGGTGCCCTCGGCGACGACGAGGCCACCTCCCGAGCCGCCCTCGGGACCCATGTCGATCACCCAGTCCGCGTTCTTGATGACGTCGAGGTTGTGCTCGATGACGATCACCGAGTTGCCCTTGTCGACCAGCGACTGCAGCACCCCCAGCAGCTTGCGGATGTCCTCGAAGTGCAGGCCCGTCGTGGGTTCGTCGAGGACGTAGATGGTGCGGCCCGTCGACCGGCGCTGCAGCTCGGCGGCGAGCTTGACGCGCTGCGCCTCACCGCCCGACAGGGTCGGGGCGGGCTGACCCAGCCGCACGTAGCCGAGTCCGACGTCGGTGAGCGTCTTGAGGTGACGGCTGATGGCCGGGACCGCGGCGAAGAACTCCGCCGCCTCCTCGATCGGCATCGCCAGGACGTCGGCCACCGTCTTGCCCTTGAAGTGGACCTCGAGCGTCTCGCGGTTGTACCGGGCGCCGTGGCAGACCTCGCAGGGGACGTACACGTCCGGGAGGAAGTTCATCTCGATCTTCAGCGTCCCGTCACCGGAGCACGCCTCGCAGCGCCCGCCCTTGACGTTGAACGAGAACCGGCCGGGCGTGTAGCCGCGGACCTTCGCCTCCGTGGTCTCGGCGAACAGCCGACGGACGTGGTCCCAGACGCCGGTGTACGTGGCCGGGTTGGAACGCGGCGTGCGGCCGATCGGTCCCTGGTCGACGTGCACCACCTTGTCGAGGTGCTCGAGCCCGGTGACGCGCTTGTGCCGGCCCGCGACCTGGCGCGCACCGTTGAGCTCGTTGGCGAGTACGGTGTACAGGATGGAGTTCACGAGCGTCGACTTGCCCGAGCCGGACACGCCCGTGACCGCGGTCAGCGTGCCGAGCGGGAACGACACGTCGATCCCCGTCAGGTTGTGCTCACGCGCACCGATCACCGCGAGCTGGCGCTTCTTGTCGACCGGGCGTCGCTGCGCCGGCATCGGGATGGCGCGACGGCCCGACAAGTACGCACCCGTGACCGACTCGGCCGACGACAGCAGTCCCGGCAGGTCGCCGGAGTGGACCACCCGGCCACCGTGCTCCCCGGCCCCCGGGCCGATGTCGACGATCCAGTCCGCGGTGCGGATCGTGTCCTCGTCGTGCTCGACGACGATGAGCGTGTTGCCGAGGTCCCGCAGGCGGGTCAACGTGTCGATGAGGCGCCGGTTGTCACGCTGGTGCAGGCCGATCGACGGCTCGTCGAGCACGTACAGCACCCCGACGAGGCCCGAGCCGATCTGGGTGGCCAGGCGGATGCGCTGCGCCTCGCCGCCCGAGAGCGTCCCGGCCGGGCGCGTCAGCGAGAGGTAGTCGAGGCCGACGTCGAGCAGGAAGCCGAGCCGTGCCTGGATCTCCTTGAGGACCTGGGCGGCGATCGCTCGCTCCCGCTCCCCCAGCTCCAGGCCGTCCAGAAAGTCGCGCGCCTCCCGGATGGGCAGCGCGCACACCTCCGCGATCGACCTGCCCCCGACCCGCACCGCGAGGACCTCGGGCTTGAGGCGCGCGCCGTCGCAGACCGGGCACGGGACCTCGCGCATGTAGGCCTCGTACTTCTCCTTGCTCCACTCGGAGTCGGTCTCGTTGTGCCGACGCTCGAGGAAGGTGATGACGCCCTCGAACCCGGTCGAGTACTGCCTCTCGCGCCCCCACCGGTTGCGGTAGCGGACCTTGACCTCGTGGTTCTGCCCGTGCAGCACCGCGTCCCGCGCGCGCTGCGGCAGTGCCCGCCACGGCTGCGTCATCGAGAAGCCCATCTCCTGCGCCAGCGCCGTCAGCACGCGCTGGAAGTACTCGCTGGAGGTCTGTGACCAGGGCGCCACCGCGCCGTCCTCGAGCGAGAGCTCCTCGTCCGGGATGACGAGCTCCGGGTCCACCTCGAGGCGCGAGCCGATTCCTGTGCACTCGGGGCAGGCGCCGTACGGGGCGTTGAAGGAAAAGGTGCGAGGCTCGATCTCGTCGAGCGTGAGCACGTGGTCGTTGGGGCAGGCGCGGTGCTCGGAGAACCGTCGCTCGCGCTCGGGGTCGTCGACGTCCGCATCGACGAGCTCCACGACGAGCAGCCCGCCCGCGAGGTTGAGCGCGGTCTCGACCGAGTCCGTCAGGCGCCGCTGCACGCCCTCGCGCGAGACGAGGCGGTCCACGACCACCTCGATGTCGTGCTTGAGCTTCTTCTCGAGCGTGGGCGGGGAGGTCAGCTGGACGACCTCGGTGTCCACGCGCGCCCGGGAGAAGCCCTTGGCCTGCAGCTCGGTGAACAGGTCGGCGTACTCGCCCTTGCGGCCGCGGACCACGGGCGCGAGCACCTGGTAGCGCGTTCCCTCGGGGAGCTCCAGCAGCTTGTCGACGATCTGCTGCGGCGTCTGGGCTGTGACCCGCTCGCCGCACACCGGGCAGTACTGGGTGCCGGCCCGCGCGAAGAGCAGGCGCAGGTAGTCGTAGACCTCGGTGATGGTGCCGACCGTCGAGCGCGGGTTGCGGTTGGTCGACTTCTGGTCGATCGACACCGCGGGCGACAGCCCCTCGATGAAGTCGACGTCGGGCTTATCCATCTGGCCCAGGAACTGGCGCGCGTACGCGGACAACGACTCGACGTAACGCCGCTGCCCCTCGGCGAAGATCGTGTCGAACGCCAGCGACGACTTCCCGGACCCGGACAGGCCCGTGAACACGATGAGCTTGTCGCGCGGGAGATCGAGGTCGACGTTGCGGAGATTGTGCTCGCGGGCGCCCTGCACCACCAGACGGTCATTCACGCGTGCGAGTCTACGGTCCACCACCGACGCTCGCACAGCTGTTCGACGACTGTTCGGTCACAGCGAGCCGTCCCGACCACCCGACGTGCCCCGCCGGCGCAGGCACGCGATGCTGAGGGTCCCATGACGACAGCACCCGCGCCGACCCCCATCGCCGACTACGCCGTCCTCGGAGACGGCCGCACCGCCGCTCTCGTCTCGCTGCGCGGCTCCGTCGACTGGCTCTGCCTGCCCGGCTTCGACTCCGCGGCGTGCTTCGCCGCGCTCCTCGGCACCCCCGAGCACGGCCGCTGGCTGCTCACGGTGCCCGACGCCGAGGACGTGAGCCGCGAGTACCTGGACGACTCGTTCGTGCTCGAGACGACCTACCGCTCCGCCACGGGCACCGCCGTGGTGCGCGAGACGATGCCGCTCGGCGACGGGCGCGCCGACCTGGTCCGGCGCATCGAGTGCACCGAGGGCCGCGTGGACGTCCGCCACGAGTGGACCGTCCGCTTCGGCTACGGCGACATCGAGCCGTGGGTCAACCACGTCACGGACGACGACGGGGTCGTCGCACTGCGGGCGATCGCCGGACCCGACGCCCTGCTGCTGCGCGGCGACCGGCTGCCGACGCCGACGGACCATCACCACGAGGACACCTTCACCCTGGGGGCAGGCGAGTCCGTCGAGCTCGCCCTGACCTGGATCCCCTCCTGGTCCCCCGTCCCCCCGCGGCTGACCATCCCGGACCGGATCGACACGACCCGGATCGAGTGGGGCCTGTGGGCGCGGTCGAGCGACTACCAGGGCTCCTACCGCGAGCACGTCGTCCGCTCCCTGCTGGTGCTGCGCCTGCTCACCGACTCCGAGACGGGTGGCATCGTCGCCGCGCCGACCACGTCGCTGCCCGAGGACTTCGGCGGCTCCCGCAACTGGGACTACCGCTACTGCTGGCTGCGCGACGCGGCCATGACCCTCGAGGCCCTGCTGGAGCATGGGTACCGCGACGAGGCGACCGAGTGGCGCGACTGGCTGCTGCGCGCGGTGGCCGGGGACCCCGCCGACCTGCAGATCATGTACCGCGTAGACGGCGGCCGCGACCTCCCGGAGCGCGAGCTGGGCCACCTGCCGGGCTACGCGGGTTCGACCCCCGTCCGGATCGGCAACGCCGCGGTCGGCCAGGTGCAGAACGACGTGCTGGGCGAGGTGATGTGCGCGCTCGCTCTCGCCCGCGACCGCGGCCTGGAGGACACACCCGACTCCTGGAGCCTGCAGCGCCACCTGGTGAACGACCTGGTCACGCACTGGCGTGAGCCCGACCGCGGGATCTGGGAGGTGCGCGGCGACCCGCAGCACTTCACCCACTCGAAGGTCATGGCGTGGGCCGCGCTGGACCGCGCGGTCCAGGCCGTCGAGCGTCACGGCCTGGACGGCCCGGTCGACGACTGGCGGCGTGAGCGCGACGCCGTCCACGCGGACGTGCTGGCGCACGCCTGGGACGACGAGCGGGGCACGTTCGTGCAGTCCTACGGTGCGACGTGCGTGGACGCGGCCCTGCTGGCGATGCCGATGGTCGGGTTCCTGCCGCCCGACGACCCGCGGCTGCAGGCCACGATCGCCCGCATCCGCGCCGACCTCGAGATCGCCCCGGGCCTCCTGCGCCGCTACCCCACGGAGACCACCGACGACGGTGTTCCCGGCGACGAGCACGCGTTCCTCGCCTGCTCGTTCTGGTTGGCCGACGCGCTGGCGCGCACGGGCGACATCGAGGGCGCCGAGGAGGTGCTCGAGATCCTGCTCGCACTCACGAACGACGTAGGCCTGCTCGCCGAGCAGTACGACCCGAAGGGACGACGGATGGCGGGCAACATGCCGCAGGCGCTCTCCCACCTCGCGCTCGTGCGCGCGGTGCACAGCCACGACCACGCCCGCCGGGTCGCACGAGCATGAGCGAGACGCTGGTGCTCGACGAGGTCGAGATCCGCACGCTCGTCGTCGGGCCGATGAAGAACAACGCCTACCTGCTCACGTGCCGGCACGACGGGTCCCAGCTGCTGATCGACGCCGCCGACGATCCCGACGCCCTGCTCGCGCTGGTGCGCGAGGGTTCCGGCTCCGCCCAGCTCGACGTCGTCGTCACGACCCACCGCCACGCGGACCACATCGGCGCCCTGCGCTCGGTCGTGGCCGTCACGGGGGCGGCCGTGGCAGTGGGGGCGGACGACGCCGACGCGGTGAGCGAGTCCACCGACGTGCCGGTCACGACGCGCCTGGTCCACGGCGACGTCGTGACGGTCGGGCACGTCACCCTGGAGGTCGTCGCGCTGCGCGGCCACACGCCCGGCTCGATCGCGCTCGTCTACCGCGAACCGGCACACGTGAGCGAGCCCGACGCGGTCGCCGGCCGCGCGCACGTGTTCTCGGGCGACTCGCTCTTCCCGGGCGGCGTGGGCAACACCGGCGGCGATCCCGAGCGCTTCACGTCGCTCTTCACGGATGTCGTCGAGCGCCTCTTCCACGCCCTGCCCGACGACACCGTCGTCCACCCGGGCCACGGCGCCCCGACGACCCTCGGCGCCGAGCGCCCGTCGCTGGACTCCTGGCGCGAACGGGGCTGGTAGCTACTCGGCGAGCGGACCCAGGACCGAGGTCGCGACGGTCGCGTGGGCGGACTCGTCGTCCGACGGGTGGTAGATGCCCGCCAGCACGTCACGGTAGAGCCTGATCAGCTCGCTGCCCGACGAATACCCGCCGCCGCCGGAGACACGCAGCGCGAGGTCGACGACCTCGCGCGCACTCTCCGTGGCCCGGATCTTGAGCCCGACGAGCTGCGCGAACCAGCGGGACCCGTGCGGGGCCCGCTCGTCGACGTCCCTCGCGAGGGCGAAGACCTGGAGCTCGGCCCCGTCCTGGGCGAGCGCGGCGTCCGCGACCTTCCAGCGGATGTCCGGGTCCTGGTCGTAGGTGCGGCCGTCGTACTTGAACGAGCGCCGGCGCCGGGTCGCCTCGGCGCCCAGCTCGAGCGCGCGCCGACCGATGCCGGTGTACACCGCGCCGAGCAGGATCTCGAAGACGGAGAACAGCGCGAAGACGAACGGGTCCGCGCTGGGGCCGGGCGGGAGCGCCCGGTAGACGTGCTCGGGCCGCGCGCTCGCGCCGTCCAGGACGGTCGAGGCCGACTGGGTGCCGCGCATGCCGAGCGTGTCCCAGTCGTCCTTCGTCGTCGTCCCTTCCCGCCCGACCACCGCGTGCACGAGGCGCGGACCGTCGGTGTGCCCCTCGTCGAGCCCGAACGTGGCGAGGCGTGTCCACACCGGTGACAGCGACGTGAAGATCTTTGTGCCGAAGAACCGGTACCCGCCGTCGTCCTGCCGCTCGGCGCGCGTGCGCGAGCCGAACATCACCAGGTCGTTGCCCGCCTCGGAGTTGCCGAACGCGAACACCTCGCCCGCTGCGGCCTCACGCAGGATGAATGCCACCGAGTCGTCGCCCCGGCCGACGAGCTGCGCCGCCAGTCCGGTGACCACGAGGTGCATGTTGATCGCGAGGGCCGTCGCGGGGGCGGCGGCCGCCAGGCGGACCTGTTCGCGCGCCACCTCCTCGAGCGTCAGGCCGGCGCCGCCCAGGTCCTCCGGGACGAAGGCACGCAGGTAGCCGGCCTCCGCCAGCTCGGCCAGGTCCTGCTCGGGGAACGTGTTCTGCCGGTCGTGGGTGGGTGCCCGGTCGTGGATGCGCGCCAGCAGGTCGTCGGTCAGCAGCGTGCGCAGGGTGCGCGGCATGTCAGTTCACCTCGTCGGGGTGCGAGCCGGACCGCTGCCCGCGGTCGAGGGCGGCGATGCGGTCGTGGTCGTCGTCCGTCAGTGCGAAGCCGAAGACGTCGAGGTTGGCGCGGATGCGCTCGGGGGTCACCGACTTCGGGATCACCGCGACGCCCAGGTCCAGGTGCCAGCGCAGCACCACCTGCGCGGGGCTCACGGCGTGGGCAGCGGCGATCTCGCCGATCGTCGGGTCCGCCAGCACGGCGCCGCGCCCCAGCGGCGACCACGCCTGCGTCACGATGCCGTGCTCGGCGTGGAACGCCCGCAGCTCGCGCTGCTGGAGGTACGGGTGCAGCTCCACCTGGTTGAGCACCGGAGCCTGGCCGGAGTCGGCGATGACGGCCTCCAGGTGGTCCGGCTGGAAGTTGGAGACGCCGACCGAGCGCACGCGCCCCTCGTCGCGCAGCTCCAGCAGCGTCCGCCACGTCTCGGCGTACAGGTCTCGCGCCGGGCACGGCCAGTGGATGAGGTACAGGTCCGGCGCGAGGCCGAGCCGGTCCACGGAGTCCGCGAACGCGCGCCGCGTGGCGTCGTGCCCGTGGGCGTCGTTCCAGACCTTCGTCGTCACGAACACGTCGTCCCGCGGCAGACCGCTGTCCGCGACGGCGCGGCCGACGCCACGCTCGTTGCCGTACAGCGTCGCGGTGTCGATCAGGCGGTACCCCGCCTCGAGCGCCGACGACACCGCCGGGCCGGCCGCCGCGTCGTCGACCTTGTAGACACCGAGACCGAGCGCGGGGATGGCCGCGCCGTCGTGGAAGGGGATCGTCGGGATGGTCACCTCCCCACTGTGCCACCGCCGTGGGGCAGGATGCCTCCATGCCGACCTATGCCGTCCGTTACACCTACGACGAGCGCGCCGACGTCCGCGACGTCGTGCGCCCCGAGCACCGCGACTACCTGACGGGTCTCGCCGGGCACGGCGCGGTCCTGGGTTCCGGTCCGTTCGCCGACGACGACGCGCCCGGCGCCCTGCTCGTGTTCCGGGCCGACGACGAGGACGCGCTGGGCGCTCTCCTCGCCGCCGACCCGTTCGCCCGCGAGGGGCTGGTGGCCCGCACCGAGGTGCGCGCCTGGGACGTGGTCATCGGTCCTTGGGCTCGGACCTGATCGGGATCATGCCTCCCGCGCCGGCTCCGGCGGGCCCTCGACGAGCGCCGCGTCGCGGCGCGTCTTGATCAGGCTCGCGACCGTCGCGATCGCCAGCGTGCCCAGGATGACCGTGAGCGAGAGCCAGATCGGGATCTCCGGTGCCCACTCCACGTGCTCACCCCCGTTGATGAACGGCAGCTCGTTGACGTGCAGCGCGTGCAGGACCAGCTTGATGCCGATGAACGCGAGGATCACCGACAGCCCCTGGGACAGGTAGACGAGCCGCTCGAGCAGGCCGCCGATGAGGAAGTAGAGCTGCCGCAGGCCGAGCAGCGCGAAGGCGTTGGCCGTGAACACGATGTACGGCTCGGTCGTCAGGCCGTAGATCGCGGGGATCGAGTCGAGCGCGAACAGGATGTCGGTCGAGCCGATCGCAACCATGACGACGAGCATCGGGGTCAGGAACCGCTTGCCGTCGATCTTCGTCGTGAGCTTGTCCCCGTGGTACTCGTCCGTCGTGGGGACGAACCGCTTGAGCGTGCGGACCGCGAACCCGTTGCCCGTCTTCTCGTCGGGCTCGTCGTCGCCGTGCTCACGGACCAGCTTGATCGCCGTGTAGACCAGGAAGGCGCCGAACAGGTAGAACACCCACGAGAACTGCTCGATCGCCGCGGCGCCCAGCAGGATGAAGATCGTGCGCAGCACCAGCGCGATCGCGACGCCGACCAGGAGCACCTTCTGCTGGAACTCCCGGGGCACCGCGAACTTCGTCATGATGATGAGGAAGACGAAGAGGTTGTCGACGGACAGCGACTTCTCGGTGACGTACCCCGCGAAGTACTCGGTGCCGCTGCCCCACCCCCACACGACGCCGACGAGGACGCCGAACACGAGCGCGAGCGCGATGTAGAAGACCGACCACTTCGCCGACTCCGAGAACGTCGGCGCGTGCGGGGTGCGGACGTGGGCGAAGAAGTCGAAGAAGATCAGGCCGACGACGCCGACGGCCGTGGCGAGCCAGACCCAGGTGGGGATATCCATGATGCGTGAACCTCCGGTATCGAGACGTGCTTCGGTACCGAAGGTCTCCCCCACCGGGTGACCAGGTCACCGGCCGAACGATCCGGGCCTGCGTCATCGGAGGCCGTGCTGACGGAAACGCTCGCTTGTGGGGTACTCCCCTTCAACGTGGGGCGAGCCTAACAGGTGATCGCTCGCGAAGCGCGACGCGACCGCACGCCATCGTCAGGCGGTGGCCGCCTGCATCTGGCGCAGCTCCTTCTTCATCCCCGAGATCTCGTCGCGCAGCCGTGCGGCGAGCTCGAACTGCAGCTCTCCCGCCGCAGCATGCATCTGGTCGGTCAGGTCCTGGATCAGGCCGGCGAGGTCGCTCGCGGCCGCGCCCGTCAGGCGGGTGCGCTCGTCCCGCGGCGCCCCCTTGGAACCGAAGCCCGGCACCGGCGCCTTGCCGCGGCTCGCCTGACGACCCGCGCCGCCCAGGAGCTCGGCGGTGTCGGCATCCTCGCGCGCCAGCAGGTCGGTGATGTCGCCGATCTTCTTGCGCAGCGGCTGCGGGTCGATGCCGTTCTCGCGGTTGTACGCGATCTGCTTCTCGCGGCGCCGGTCCGTCTCCTCGATCGCCAGCGCCATGGCGGGCGTGATCTTGTCGGCGTACATGTGGACCTGGCCCGAGACGTTGCGGGCCGCTCGACCGATCGTCTGGATCAGCGACTTGCCGGAACGCAGGAAGCCCTCCTTGTCGGCGTCGAGGATCGCGACCAACGACACCTCGGGCAGGTCGAGGCCCTCGCGCAGCAGGTTGATGCCGACCAGCACGTCGTACTCGCCCATGCGCAGCTCGCGCAGCAGCTCGACGCGGCGCAGCGTGTCCACCTCGGAGTGCAGGTAGCGGACCCGCACGCCCTTCTCCAGGAAGTAGTCCGTCAGGTCCTCGGCCATCTTCTTGGTCAGCGTCGTGACGAGCACGCGCTCGTCCTTCTCGACCCGGTCGTTGATCTCGCCGAGCAGGTCGTCGATCTGCCCCTTGGTGGGCTTGATGACCACCTCGGGGTCGACGAGGCCGGTCGGCCGGATGATCTGCTCGACGACCCCGTCGGCCATCGACAGCTCGTAGTCGCCCGGCGTGGCCGACAGGTAGACCGTCTGACCGATGCGCTCGACGAACTCCTCCCACCGCAACGGGCGGTTGTCGGTCGCGCTCGGCAGGCGGAAGCCGTGGTCCACCAGCGCCCGCTTGCGCGACATGTCCCCCTCGAACATGGCCCCGATCTGCGGGACCGTCACGTGCGACTCGTCGATGACCAGCAGGAAGTCCTCGGGGAAGTAGTCGATGAGCGTGTTGGGGGCGCTGCCGGCAGACCGACCGTCGATGTGGCGCGAGTAGTTCTCGATGCCCGAGCACGACCCGATCTGGCGCATCATCTCGATGTCGTACGTGGTCCGCATGCGTAGGCGCTGGGCCTCGAGCAGCTTGTTCTGCCGCTCGAGCTCGGCCAGCCGCTGCTCGAGCTCGGCCTCGATGCCGCCGATCGCGCGTTCCATCCGCTCCGGGCCCGCGACGTAGTGCGTGGCCGGGAAGATGTGCATCTGCTGCTCGGACCGGATCACGTCGCCCGTCAGCGGGTGCAGCGTCGCGATGGCCTCGATCTCGTCACCGAAGAACTCGATGCGGATCGCCAGCTCCTCGTACATCGGGATGATCTCGACGGTGTCGCCACGCACGCGGAACGTGCCTCGCGTGAACGCCAGGTCGTTGCGCGTGTACTGCATCGCGACGAACCGGCGCAGGAGCTGGTCACGGTCCATCTGCTCGCCGACGCTCAGCGTCACCATCCGGTCCACGTACTCCTGCGGAGTGCCCAGGCCGTAGATGCAGGACACCGACGCGACCACGACGACGTCGCGCCGGGTCAGCAGCGAGCTGGTCGCCGAGTGCCGCAGCCGCTCCACCTCGTCGTTGATCGACGAGTCCTTCTCGATGTAGGTGTCCGTCTGAGCGATGTACGCCTCGGGCTGGTAGTAGTCGTAGTACGAGACGAAGTACTCGACCGCGTTGTTGGGCAGGAGCTCGCGGAACTCGGTCGCCAGCTGGGCCGCGAGCGTCTTGTTGGGCGCCATCACCAGGGTCGGGCGCTGGACCTGCTCGATCAGCCACGCCGTGGTCGCGGACTTGCCGGTGCCCGTCGCGCCGAGCAGCACGACGTCCTTCTCGCCCGCGTTGAGCCGCTTGGTCAGGTCGGCGATCGCCGTGGGCTGGTCACCCGACGGCGTGTACTCGGAGACGACCTCGAACGGGGCGACGGTTCGCTGCAGGTCGGTGACAGGACGCATGTCCTCACCGTACGTCGCACCACCGACACGCGCCGCGACGGTGCCGGCGGGAACAGGCCTACTCGCCGCTGACCAGCGTGACGATCGCCTGCGGGTCCTCGGCCACGACGCCGGAGACGAACCAGTCGAGGTAGGCCTCGTACGCCGAGAACGCGACGAGCTTGCGCTTGGACTCGGGCATCAGGGCGCTCACCCCGGACTTCGTCGTGAACCGTGTGATCTGGGTGCGCGAGCTCGTCCGCCCCGACGCACGGTCGATCGACACCGTGAACCGCATGAGCTCGGCGCCCTCGATGTGGTCGACGACGGTGAGCGTGACGAGGTTCTGCGTGCGTGCCTCGACCCGGACACGTCCGTTCGAGTCGTCGACCGAAGGCGCTGCCTTGGCGGCCAGCTCGGAGATCCGACCGACGGACAGCGATGTCCCGAGGGACAGTGACGCGCGGGACTGCGCCGGCTTGGACATGGACATCTCCTTCACCCACGCGAACCGCCGAGGGTGCCGTCCGCTGTGACGATGCGCACAGTAACCCACGCTTGTCGCCGCCATCCACGAGCGGTCCGGATCCTCCGGGTAAGGGTCCCCCGGTCGGCGCAGCCGCGCTCCGGGCGCACCGCGCTAGGAGAGGTCGGCCTGAGCCTCCTGCGACCGCTCGCTCGCGAGCCGGTCCCACAGCCCGTCCACCTGCGCACGCAGGTCGGCGTCGCTCGCCGAGCCGTCCAGGACGACGTCGGCCACCGCGAGCCTCTCGGCGTCGGACGCTTGCGCGCGAACCCGGGCCTCGGCCTCGTCCTGCGAGAGTCCGCGCAGGCGGACCAGGCGTTCGACGCGCAGCAGCGCGGGGGCGTGCACGACGACGAGGACGTGGAACGCTCCGGCCTGACCTGTCTCGACGAGAAGCGGGATGTCATGGACGACGACGGCGCCGGCGTCGCGCGCGGCGGCGGCAGCCTCGCGCTCGGCCGACAGGCGCCGCACCACGGGGTGGACGATGGCGTCCAGAGCGCGACGCCGGTTCGGGTCGGAGAAGACGACCGTCGCGAGCGCGGCCCGGTCCAGCTGTCCCTCGGCCGTCAGGACCCCCGCTCCGAACTCGTCGACCACCGCGTCGAGGCCCGCGGAACCCGGAGCGACCGCCTCGCGTGCCAGCACGTCCGAGTCGATCAGGACCGCACCGAGCTCCGCGAACCGCCGAGCCGCCACCGACTTGCCCGCCGCGATACCGCCCGTCAACCCGATCCGCTGCATCGTCCCATCCTGCCCGACACACGCAAGACGGGCCGGTCACCCGAAGGTGACCGGCCCGCCATGGGTGAGTCGGTGACTCAGACAGCTACCAGGCTCAGTTGCCCGTGAGCTTCTCGCGCAGAGCGGCGAGCGCCTCGTCGGACGCCAGCGTGCCGGCGGCCTCCTCGGTCGCCGACGAGTAGCTCGTCGGAGCGGCGGCGCTGCTGGAGGACGAACCGCCCTCGGCACCGCTCGTCGCGGCCTCGGCGTCGGCCTTGGCGGCAGCGGCGACCTGCTTGCGGTGCGCCTCCCAGCGCTCGTGCGCGGCCGCGTACTGGGCCTCCCACGTCTCGCGCTGGCTCTCGAAGCCCTCGAGCCACTCGTTCGTGGTCGGGTCGAAGCCCTCGGGGTACTTGTAGTTGCCGGCCTCGTCGTACTCCGCCGCCATGCCGTACAGCGCGGGGTCGAAGTCCTCGGACGCGGGGTCGAAGCCCTCGTTCGCCTGCTTCAGCGACAGCGAGATGCGACGACGCTCCAGGTCGATGTCGATGACCTTGACGAAGACGTCGTCGTTGACCTGGACGACCTGCTCCGGGATCTCGACGTGGCGCACGGCCAGCTCCGAGATGTGGACGAGGCCCTCGATGCCGTCCTCGACGCGCACGAACGCACCGAACGGGACGAGCTTGGTGACCTTGCCGGGGACGACCTGGCCGATGGCGTGCGTGCGGGCGAAGGCCTGCCACGGGTCCTCCTGCGTCGCCTTCAGCGACAGGGAGACGCGCTCGCGGTCGAAGTCGACGTCGAGAACCTCGACGGTGACCTCCTGGCCCACCTCGACGACCTCGGACGGGTGGTCGATGTGCTTCCAGGACAGCTCGGAGACGTGCACGAGCCCGTCCACGCCACCCAGGTCGACGAACGCACCGAAGTTGACGATCGAGGACACGACACCGGGGCGAACCTGGCCCTTCTGCAGCGTCTGCAGGAAGGTCGAGCGGACCTCCGACTGCGTCTGCTCGAGCCACGCCCGGCGCGACAGGACCACGTTGTTGCGGTTCTTGTCGAGCTCGATGATCTTCGCCTCGATCTCCTTGCCGACGTACGGCTGGAGGTCGCGGACGCGACGCATCTCCACCAGCGAGGCGGGCAGGAAGCCGCGCAGGCCGATGTCGAGGATGAGGCCACCCTTGACGACCTCGATGACGGTGCCGGTGACGACGCCGTCCTCCTCCTTGACCTTCTCGATCGTGCCCCAGGCGCGCTCGTACTGGGCGCGCTTCTTGGACAGGATCAGGCGGCCTTCCTTGTCCTCCTTCTGGAGGACCAGGGCCTCGACAGCGTCGCCGACCTTGACGACCTCACCGGGGTCCACGTCGTGCTTGATGGACAGCTCACGGGAGGGGATGACGCCCTCGGTCTTGTAACCGATGTCGAGCAGGACCTCGTCACGGTCGACCTTGACGATGGTGCCCTCGACGATGTCGCCATCGTTGAAGTACTTGATGGTGGCGTCGATCGCGGCGAGGAAGTCCTCGGCCGAGCCGATGTCGTTGATCGCGACCTGCGGGGAGGCGGGCTTCGCGGGGGTGGTGATGCTCATGTAGGGATGGGCTCCGTTGCGGACAGGAAGTTGTACGGACAGGTTGACGGGCCGACGTCAGATTCGAAGGAATCGATCCGGAACGCTCGCTCGTCGGACGAGTCGAGCCAAGGCCGGAAGAAGGCGCGCGGCACCGCCGTCTACCTTATCCGTGCCCCCACCGGCCGGTCAAAGCCGTCAGGCCAGGGCCCGCGCGACCGTCAGCAGCTCGTCGGGCACGTGCTTCACCTTGCCCGCGATCTCCTCCAGCGGGACCAGCTCCACGTTCTCGCCCCGCAGGGCCGTCATGACGCCCGACTCGCCCCGCGTGATCGCGTCGATCGCCGCGACGCCGAACCGTGAGCCGAGGATGCGGTCGGTCGGCGTCGGTGTCCCCCCGCGCTGGATGTGCCCAAGCACGGTGACCCTCGTGTCGAACCCCGTGCGCGCCTCGATCTCCGCCTTGAGCCGCTCCCCGATCGCACCGGCGACGATCTCGCCGAACTTGCCCACCTGCGTCTCGTAGTGCATCGGCGTGCCCTCGGCGGGCACCGCGCCCTCCGCGACGACGACGATCGAGAAGCTCGCGTGCGCCCGGTGGCGGTGCTTGAGGAAGCGCTCGATCTTGTCGATGTCGAACGGCTGCTCGGGCGCGAGCACCAGCTCCGCTCCCCCGGCGATGCCCGACGTCGCGGCGATCCAGCCGGCGTGGCGCCCCATGACCTCGACGATCATCACGCGGTTGTGGCTCTCGGCCGTGGTGTGGATCCGGTCGATGGCCTCGGTGGCGATGGACACCGCGGTGTCGAAACCGATCGACTGGTCGGTGCCCCAGACGTCGTTGTCGATCGTCTTGGGGATCGCGACGATGCGGACGCCGGCCTCCGCGACCTTCGAGGCCGCGTGCAGCGTGCCGTCGCCGCCGATGCAGATCAGCGCCTCGATGCGCTCGGCCTCGAGCGTGGCGAGAACGGCGTCGATGCCACCGTCGTCGGCGTGCGGGTGGAAGCGGGCCGTGCCCAGCAGCGTGCCTCCGACGGGCAGCACGTTGCGGATGAGAGACCGGGTCAACGGGATCGAGTAGCCGTCCACGACGCCGCGCCAGCCGTTGCGGAAACCGATGATCGAGTGCCCGTACTGGCCCTCGCCGTGCTTGACGACCGCGCGGATCGCGGCGTTGAGGCCCGGGACGTCGCCGCCGCCGGTGAGCAGTCCGACTCGCACGCTGTACTCCTGGATTCGCTGGGGGCTGGGGCACGGTGCGCGTCGTCGGGCAACCGCGGCCCAGCCTAGCCACGACCTGGACGGGCACCCATGCCTTCGGTCCCAGGTCGTCGACGAGAATGTGCCCATGGCGCACGAGCAGGAGTCACCGGCGGACGCGGGCTACCGGCAGGTCGACCCGGCGGCCGCCACCGACGCCGGGCGGCGGTTCTGGGACGCCCACGCGGACGAGTACCTCGCGGAGCACGGTCACTTCCTCGGCGCCGACGACTTCGTGTGGTGTCCGGAGGGGGTGCGCGAGGCGGACGCCGCCCTGCTGGGGAACCTCGACGGGATGCGCGTGCTCGAGATCGGTGCGGGCGCCGCACAGTGCTCGCGCTGGCTCGCCGGCCGAGGTGTGGACGTCGTGGCGACCGACGTCGCGGAAGGCATGCTCGGCGCGGGCCGCGCGTACGACCGCTCGACCGGGGTCGCTCCCCCGGTGGTCGTCGCCGACGCGCGGGCGCTCCCGTTCGGCGACGCGACCTTCGACGTCGCGTTCACGGCGTACGGTGCCATCCCCTTCGTGCCCGACGCCGACCGCGTCCACCGCGAGGTGGCACGCGTCCTGCGACCCGGTGGCCGCTGGGTCTTCTCGGTCACGCACCCTGTGCGGTGGGCGTTCCCCGACGACCCGAGCGAACGGGGCCTGACCGCGACGCGCCCGTACTTCGACCGGCGCCCGTACGTCGAGCTCGGCGCCTCAGGCACCGTGCTGTACGCGGAGTACCACCGCACGATCGGCGACCACGTCGCCGACCTGGTGGCCGCCGGCTTCGTGATCGACGCCGTCGTCGAGCCGGAGTGGCCCGACGGCCACGACCGCGTGTGGGGAGGCTGGTCCCCGCTGCGCGGTGCGGTGCTCCCGGGGACGGCGATCTTCGTCACGCACCTCCCAGCCTGACCGCTGGCTATTGTGTGGGCGGAACCCGGATCGGCCCGGGCACGCGACGCAGCGCCGGAGGCTGGCAGGGCGATGACCAGGAGCACCAACGATCCCGAGCAGCTCGTGGAGCAGATCACCCAGCTGTGGCGTGACGCCGCGAGGGAGTCGGCCGTGATGCCGTCCGAGCCCGCACTCGCCGCCGCGACGGGCGCCAGCCGCCCGTCCATCCGGGAGGCGCTGGTACGCCTCGAAGAGCGCGGCTACGTGCACCGTTCGCAGGGCGCCCGCACCATGATCAACCGACGCCTGGGCACCATCGGCATCCGCGTGGACCGCCAGCGCGACCACGCCGCTGCCATCGAGGCCGCGGGCTACCGCCCGGCCGTCGAGCTCCTGTCGTCCGACGTCGCGATCCTGGACGACGACGGCGCCGCGTTCCATGACCTGCCGGGCGGGACCCGCGTCCTGCGGACCCGCAAGGTGTGGAGCGCGGACGGCGACCGCTACGTGCTCGCCGACGACCTGATCCCGGTCGGTGGGGACCGCGACGCCGCAGCGATCGACCCTCGCATGCCCGTCTTCGACCTCGCCGAGGCGGCGAACGGCGTCAAGGTGGCCTGGGAGACGGTCTGGTTCACGCCAGTGCTCCTGGAGCCCGACGAGTCGGCGGCGCTGGGTCGCAGCAGGCCGCAGGCGGCCCTCGAGCTCACCTACTGCGGTGTCGGCTCCTCGGACGAGGTCGCCTACTGGTGCCGCGAGGTCCAGGTGGCGTCCCCGCCACGGTTACGCAACGCGCTCGTGCGCCGCGTGAGCCGTTCCTGACCGCTCTCGACCGCCTCGTGTGTCGGGCCCGTAACAGGGTCGTTAACTTATCTGACAAGTTGCCGACTTGCTTGTCTGACAAGCATATCTTCGCGTCATCGCCCGATGTCCGGGCCCCGATGACAAGCGAGGAACCATGCCCCAGACCCTGCAGACGGTCCACCTCCAGGCAGCACCGCTCACGGCCGAGGCGTTCGCGCCGTTCGGCGTCGTCCTCGAGGCGCTCGAGGACGGCACGCCGTTCACGGCCGAGGAGGCGGCGCTGGACGTCAGCGCCGGCACCCCCCGCTTCTACATCATGCAGCTGCGGGACAAGACGCCCGCGTTCACCCGGATCACCCGCCACCTGCGGACCACCCAGACCCTCATGTCCGTGGGCGGGAGCCCCTGGATCATCGCGGTGGCGCCGGCCGGCGACCTGACCCCGGGTGCCGAGCCCCGCTACGAGGACGTCCGGGCGTTCGTCGTGCCCGGCGACGTGGCGATCACGCTCGCCAAGGGCACCTGGCACTCGGGCCCGTACTTCGAGCCGAAGACCCTGGCCTTCGTCAACGTCGAGCTCGCCGACACCAACGTCACCGACCACCACAGCTACCTGCTCTCCGACGAGCTCGGCCTGCGCGTCGTGATCGACGTCCCGTGATCGGCGGTCAGCCCCTCGTCCCCCTCCCGGACGCGGACCGACGTCTCGCACGCCTGCAGGCCCTGGTCGAGCGGCAGCTCGAGACCACCGGGTACTCCTGCGCACCGTGGGTGACGGCGACCGACGGCGTCGTGCCGGTGCTCGTCGTGGGCGCCGGCCAGTCCGGACTCGCCGTCGCGTTCGGCCTGCGGCGGACGGGCGTCGCCGGCGTGCTCGTGATCGACGGCCAGCCCGAGGGGAGCGCCGGGCCGTGGGCGACGTTCGCGCGAATGCACACCCTACGCACCCCGAAGGACGTGGCGTGGCCGACCTGGGGGGTCTCCGCGGCGACTCCTCGCGAGTGGTTCGAGGCCCGGTACGGGACCTCGGGCTGGGAGTCGATCGAGTACTACCCCACCGAGGACTGGCACGCCTTCCTCGAGTGGTATCGCGCCACGCTCCACCTCCCGGTCCGTTTCGGCACCCGCGTCGAGCGGATCGAGCGGCCGGCGGACGGTGAGCCCTTCGCGGTGCACACCTCCGGACCAGGTGGCGTCGAGGTGCTGCGCGCGCGGCGCGTGGTGCTGGCGACCGGGCTCGAGGGTGCGGGCGGGCGCTCGGTACCCGACGGGATCTTCGCCTCGCTCGACCGCGACCGGTGGGCGCACACGCACGACGCGATCGACTTCGCCGCCCTGGCCGGCAAGCGGGTCGGGGTGCTCGGTGGCGGCACGAGCGCCTTCGACAACGCGGCGACGGCCCTCGAGAACGGCGCCGCGACGGCGACGATCCACATGCGCCGCCCCGCGATGCCGACGGTCAGCCCGTACCGGTGGATGGAGTTCCCTGGCATCCTGGAGCACTACTGGTCGTTCTCCGACGAGCAGAAATGGGCCTTCAACGCCCACCTCTCGGCGGTCGACCAGCCCGCGACCCAGGGCGCCGTGTGGCGTGCGTACGCGTTCGACACGTTCACATTCCGCTGCTCCTCGCCGTGGACGGCCGTGACTCAGGACGGCGGCGCGGTGGTCGTGACGACGCCGCAGGGCACGCACGAGTACGACTTCGTCATCGCCGCGACCGGCGTGCGCGTGGACCTCGGCCTGCGACCCGAGCTCGCCGAGCTCGTCGACGACGTCGCCACGTGGGGCGACCGCTTCGAGCCGCCGTCCGGAGACCCGGCCGGCCTCGCACGGTACCCGTACCTCGACGACCACTTCGCGCTGCAGCACCGCGACCCGGAGCGCCACGACGACGCCCTGGCACGGCTCTACCTGTTCAACCACGGCGCCCGCATGAGCCTCGGCATGCTGAGCCACCAGATCTCCGGACTCGTGGGCGGTGCACCGCGGCTCGTCGACGGGATCGCCCGCGACATCTTCGTCGAGACGTCCTCCGACGTGCTGAACGCGTTCCTAGCGTTCGACGTCCCGGCGGGAGTCACCCTTGGACGGCGCGCCGAGCCCGGCGACCGACGTCTCGGGGGCGCGCAGGTGGTCCATGCCTGACCAGTGGAACGCCTTCGTCGTCGGCCCGCGCGCGTTCGCCGACCGCGACGCGCCGACGCCCGACAACGGCGACCTCGCCGGGCTGACCTTCGCCGTCAAGGACGTCATCGACGTCGCGGGCCTGCCCACGGGCCGCGGGCTGGCCGGGCACCCCGAGCCCGCCACGCGCTCCGCCGCTGCCGTCGACCGTCTGCTCGCGGCCGGCGCCGTGTGCGTGGGGAAGACCACGACGGACCAGCTCGCCTTCGGACTGAGCGGCCTCGACACGGGCACCCCGGCTCCGGTCAACCCTCGGGACCCGGCGGCGATGGCGGGCGGCTCCTCGTCGGGGTCGGCGGCGGCGGTCGCGGCGGGGCTCGTCGCGTTCGCCCTCGCGACGGACACCGCGGGCTCGGCCCGGGTGCCGGCGTCGTACTGCGGCGTCACGGGCTTCCGACCCACGCACGGCGCCGTGCCGAGCACGGGCGTCAGCCCCCTGGCGCCGCGGTTCGACACCGTGGGCTGGATCGCGCAGGACGTCCGCACCGCCCGCGCCGTGGGCCGGTGCCTGCTCCCGCCCCGCGAGGCGGACCCCGGGGCGACCGGGGCGCGCCCGACCCGCGTGCTCCTCCTGGACGACGTCCTCGCAGAGCTGACCCCGTCGCTGGCCGGCTGGGTCACCGCCGAGGCCGCGCGGATCGCTGCGGCGTGGGAGGTCCCGGTCGAGCACGCCACGCTCGGGACGTCCCTGGGTGCGCTCGGTGACGACTTCCGCACGCAGCAGCTCGTCGAGGTCGCGCACCACCTGGGCGCCACGCCCCCCGACGACGTCCTCGCCCCGGTGCGCGATCGCCTCGCCGGAGCGGCGCAGGCCCGCCAGGCGGACGCGGACTCCGCCCGGGAGCGCTGCGCGGAGGTCCTCGGGCCCCTCCTGGACCGCCTCGCCGAGGGCGCGGTGATCGCGCTGCCCGCCGCCGCCGGGCCCGCCCCGGCGCGGGACGCCGACGGAACCGAGGAGTACGCCGCTCACCGTCGCACGACGATCGCCCTGGGTGCGATCGCGGGACTGCTCGGCGCCCCGAGCCTGGCCCTGCCCACCGCCTCGGGCGTCGCGGTGGCGCTCGTCTCCGCGCCCGGATCAGACCTGGCGCTCCTGGACGCGGGCTGCACGCTCGAGCCCGACTCCTGCACGAACGACCTCGACACCTTCCGAGCGGCGTTCTACGCCTACGAGCGAGCACTCGTCGAGGGCGACGGCGACGCCCTGTCGCGCGCCTTCGGCGCGGACGCCGCCGTCACGAGGATCGCCCCGGAAGGGGTCGGCTACGGCCGGGCCGAGATCGACGCGGCCCGACGTCGTCGACCCAGCGCCGCGACGCCGCGGCACATCGACCATCTCGTGCTCCGGTTGCTGGGTCCCCGCACCGCCGTCACCGCGGTCGCGTTCACCCGGTCCCCCACCGGCGTGCGTGGTCACCAGACCCAGACCTGGCAGCGGGAGGAGGGCGGCTGGCGGATCCAGCTCGCCCACGTCTCGCTGACCGTCGATCCTCCGGGATCTCGCATCACGGCAGCACCCGTCCCATCCCGCTGATCACCCCTCCACACCGGAAGAACAGGACCCCCCATGGCCGGAAGCATCTTCGCGTGGCGTCTGCACGGCGACGGCACCAGCATCACCCCGGGAACGGTCGTCGCCCCCGGCGAGCGACTCTCCCTGCCGATCACCTTCGGGATCGGCTTCCAGCACGTGATCGCGATGTTCGGTGGCGTGTTCATCGTCCCCGTGATCCTCGGCTTCCCCACCTCGACCACCCTGCTGTTCTCGGGCATCGGCACCATGCTGTTCCTGCTGCTGACCGCCAACCGGGTGCCCAGCTACCTCGGCAGCAGCTTCGCCTTCCTCGCGCCCGTCGCGGCGATCGCTCCCCTGGGCGAGGGCCAGCACTCGCTGGACGCGGCGTCCATCTCGCTCGCGCTGGGCGGCATCCTCATCACCGGTCTGGCCCTGACGCTCGTGGGCGTCGTCGTGCACTTCGCGGGCGCCGGCTGGATCAAGGCGCTCATGCCGCCCGCCGTCACCGGCACCATCGTCGCCCTCATCGGGCTCAACCTCGCGGGCACGGCCAAGTCCGAGTTCGACGCGGCCCCGCTCGAGGCGACCGTGACGCTCGTCGCCATCGTCCTGGTGACTGTGCTGTTCCGCGGGCTCGTCGGCAGGCTCGCGATCGTCCTCGGCGTCGCCGTCGGTTACGCCGTGTCCGCCCTGCGAGGGCACGTCGACTTCTCCGGAGTGAAGGCGGCGGACTGGTTCGGGCTGCCGTCGTTCCACACCCCGCACGTCACGACGGCCGCGTGGGGCCTGTTCCTGCCCGTCGTGCTCGTCCTGGTGGCCGAGAACGTGGGCCACGTCAAGACCGTCGCCGCGATGACGGGCAGCAACCTGGACCGCTACATGGGCCGTGCCCTCGTCGCCGACGGTCTGGCGACCACCCTCGCCGGCGCCGGTGGCGGGTCCGCGACCACCACCTACGCCGAGAACATCGGCGTGATGGCGTCCAGCCGCGTCTACAGCACGGCCGCGTACTGGGTCGCCGGCTGCTTCGCCGTGCTGCTCGGGCTGTGTCCGAAGTTCGGCGCGGTCGCCGCGTCCATCCCCGCGGGGGTCCTCGGCGGTGCCGGGGTAGTTCTCTACGGGATGATCGGCGTCCTGGGCGCACGGATCTGGGTCCAGAACCGGGTCAACTTCTCCTCGCCGACCAACCTGCTCACAGGCGCGGTCGGCCTTGTGCTGGGCATCGGCGGCTTCACCATCACGGCCGGCGACTTCACGCTCGGGGCGATCGGCGTGGGCTCGTTCGGGGCCTTGGCCGTCTACCACCTGATGAAGGCGGTCTCCCGCGTGCGCGGAACGGACCCCGACCTCGACATCCCCGCGAGCGAAAAGCGCGACGACGAGGAGCCCGAGGCGCGCCTCACGCCCGAGCCGGAGCTCGAGACCGTGCGCTGAGCGCAGTACGGCGAGCGCATACCGGACGACCGCGCGGATGCCCTGTGGGCACCCGCGCGGTCGTCCGCCGGTCAGTGCGCGACGGCCTTCTCGGATCCGGCGCCCGTCAGGGAGCGGACCTCCATCTCTGCGTACTTCTCCGGGCTGGACTTGCCCTTGCTCAGGTACGTCCCGACGATGCCCAGGACGAACGCGAGCGGGATCGTGATCAGGCCGGGGTTCTCCAGCGAGATCAGGTGGAAGTCGACGCCCGTGTCCTTGATCATCGACAGGCTCTCGCCCGTCTTCGGGTCGACCTTGCCGGACACGACGGGCGAGAACGTGATCAGCACCAGGCAGGAGATCAGCCCGCCGTACATGCTCCACAGCGCCCCCGAGGTGTTGAACCTCTTCCAGAACAGCGAGTAGAGGATCGTCGGCAGGTTGGCGCTGGCAGCCACGGCGAACGCCAGCGCCACCAGGAACGCGACGTTCTGACCGTTGGCGAAGATGCCACCGATGATGGCCAGCACCCCGATCACGACCACCGTGATCCGGGCGACGCGGACCTCGCCGTCGGGCCGGATCTGCCCGTGCTTGATGACCGAGGCGTAGATGTCGTGCGCGAACGACGTCGCCGCCGTGATCGTCAGACCGGCCACGACCGCGAGGATCGTCGCGAAGGCCACGGCCGAGATCAGGGCGAGCAGGATCGTCCCGCCCAGCTCGTACGCGAGCAGCGGAGCCGCCGAGTTCACCCCACCTGGTGCCGCCTTGATGGCGTCCGGTCCGACGAGAGCACCCGCTCCGTACCCGAGCACGAGGGTGAACAGGTAGAAGATCCCGATGAGCCAGATCGCCCACACCACCGAGCGACGCGCCTCCTTGGCCGTCGGCACCGTGTAGAAGCGCATGAGGACGTGTGGCAGGCCCGCGGTTCCGAGCACCAGCGCGAGCGCGAGCGACAGGAAGTTGAGCTGGCTCATGGACGTCGCGCCGTACTGCTTGCCGGGACCGAGCAGCGCCTCGCCCCCCTCACCCGCCTTGTCGACCGCGCCCTGCATCAGGTCGGACAGGTTGAAGCCGTACTTGGCCAGGACCCAGACCGTCATCACGGCGGCGCCCGCGATGAGCAGGATCGCCTTGATGATCTGCACCCACGTGGTGCCCTTCATGCCACCGATCAGCACGTAGAGGATCATCAGCGCACCGACGACGGCGATGACGGCGCCCTGCGCGGCAGTGCCCTCGATGCCGAGCAGCAGTGCGACGAGGCCACCGGCGCCGGCCATCTGTGCGAGCAGGTAGAAGAACACGACCGCGAGCGTCGCCAGGGACGCCGCCATGCGGACGGGCCGCTCCTTCAGGCGGAAGGAGAGGACGTCGGCCATCGTGAACTTGCCGGTGTTGCGCAGCAGCTCGGCCACCAGCAGGAGTGCGACGAGCCACGCGACCAGGAAGCCGATCGAGTAGAGGAACCCGTCGTACCCGTTGATGGCGATCGCACCGCAGATCCCCAGGAAGGACGCCGCCGACAGGTAGTCCCCGGCGATCGCCGTGCCGTTCTGCGGCCCGGTGAACGAGCGGCCCGCGGCGTAGTAGTCCGCCGCGGTCTTGTTGTTGCGTGACGCGCGGAAGACGATCACGAGCGTGATCAGCACGAACACGCCGAAGATGGCGATGTTGACGGCCGGCTCGCCGATCTGGTCGGTCTCGGCGGCCGCGTGGACGACGGCGCTCATGCTCCCTCACCCGACCCGTTGTCGACCGTGCCCTGCTCGATGTGGAGTCGGAGCCGCTCGGCGACGGCGTCCTGCTTGTTGTTGGCCCAGCGTGCGTAGACCATCGTGATGATGAAGGTCGACGCGAACTGCCCGAGCCCGAAGAGCAGCCCGACCGTGATGTTGCCCCACACCTTGGTCGACATGAAGTCGTGGGCGTAGTCGGCCAGCAGGACGTACACGAAGTACCAGATCAGGAACAAGGCCGTCATCGGGAACACGAAGTTGCGGAAGCGCTTCTTGAGCGCCTGGAACTCGTCGCTGCGTTGGACGCGTTGGTAGTCGGTCTCGAAGCCGTCAGCGGTGTCGGTCATGCCACCTCCCGGTGTGCGCTGGTGGCCCCGTTGCCACCGGCACACACTCTGGCGGAAACCACCCCGCCATGGGGTGAAAACCGACAAACGCGCCGATATCGTTATCTCGGACTAGTGGCCGGCCTCGTGCCAGCTCGCACCGACACCCACGCTCACGTCGAGCGGCACGCTCAGCGGGCCGCCGGGCACGGCGTCGCCCGCCGCCCCCATCTGTTCGCGAAGGATGGCCTCCACCGCCTCGCGCTCACCCGCCGCCACCTCGACGACGAGCTCGTCGTGGACCTGGAGCAGGAGGCGCGACGACAGCCCTCGGCGGGTCAGCTCCTCGTCCACGCCGAGCATCGCCACCTTGATGAGGTCGGCCGCACTGCCCTGGATCGGGGCGTTGAGCGCCATCCGCTCGGCGACCTCGCGACGCTGGCGGTTGTCGCTCGTGAGGTCGGGCAGATACCGGCGGCGCCCCATGATGGTCGCGGTGTAGCCGGTCGCCCTGGCTTCGTCGACGACGCTGGTCAGGTAGGTGCGCACGCCTCCGAACCGCTCGAAGTAGTCAGCCATGAGCGCGGAGGCCTCGGCGACCTCGATCGCGAGCTGCTGCGACAGCCCGTACGCCGACAGCCCGTACGCCAGGCCGTAGCTCATCGCCTTGATCTTCGACCGCTGAGCGGCCGACACCTCGGTGGTCGGCACCCCGAAGACGCGCGAGCCGACGTAGCTGTGCAGGTCCTCCCCCGAGCGGAACGCCTCGATGAGGCCCTCGTCGCCGGACAGGTGGGCCATGATCCGCATCTCGATCTGCGAGTAGTCCGCCGTCACGAGCGTCTCGTAGCCGTCGCCGACGACGAACGCGCGGCGGATCTGGCGACCCGCCTCGGTGCGGATCGGGATGTTCTGCAGGTTCGGGTCGGCCGACGAGAGTCGTCCCGTCGCGGCGATCGTCTGCTGGAACGTCGTGTGGATGCGACCGTCGGGCGCGACCGATCGCAGCAGCCCCTCGACCGTCTGCCGCAGCCGGATGGCGTCGCGGTGCGCGAGCAGGTGCTCGAGGAACGGGTGCTGCGTGCGGGCGAACAGGTCGGTGAGCGCGTTGGCGTCGGTGGTGTACCCGGTCTTGATCTTCTTCGTCTTGGGCATGCCGAGCTGGTCGAACAGCACCTCCTGGAGCTGTTTGGGTGAGCCCAGGTTCACCTCCCGACCGATCACGTCGTAGGCCTGGGCGGCCGCGTCCCGCACGGTCGCGTCGAACGACGCCTCGAGCTCCTGCAGGTAGACCGTGTCGATCGCGATCCCGGTGCGCTCCATCCGCCCCAGCACGTCCTGCAGCGGCAGCTCGAGGTCGGTCAGCAGGTGGCCGAGCGCCCGATCGCCCACCTCGCCGTCCAGCACGTCCGTCAGGTCGCGCACCGCGGCGGCCCGCACGGCGGCCCGACGGTCCTCGTCGGAGCCGTCGATCTCCAGGTCCAGCGCCCCCTGCCCCTGCGACGACCCGTCGTCACCGCCCAGCTCACGGTGCAGATAACCGATCGCCAGGTCGGGCAGGTCGTACGCACGGCGGTCCGGCTGGCACAGGTAGGCCGCGAGCTCCGTGTCGAAGACGACTCCCGCCAGCGCCAGCCCACGCCCGGCCAGCGCGTGCCAGGCGACCTTGGCGCCGTGGATCGTCTTGGGGGCCGACGGGTCCGCCAGCCATGCGGCCAGCGCTGACTCGTCGTCGGGCAGCACCTTGGCCAGGTCGACGACCGCCGCCTGCCCTGCGTCGTCCGCCAGCGCGAGACCCCAGGCGTCAGGCGCGGCGGGCGCGCCGGTCCCCCGCACGTCGACACCCAGCAGGCTCCCACGCCGCTGCGCCAACCAGTCCCCGAGCTCACCGTCGGCGAGGTCCGCCAGGTCGAGGTCCGCCGCCGCGGCCTGGACCGCGTCACCCGCCTCGTCGTCGTCCAGCATCGCGAACAGGCGGTCACGCAGCGTCCGGAACTCCAGCTCGTCGAGGATCGCGTGCAGCGCCGTCCGGTCCCACGCCCGGGCCTCCAGGTCGTCGGGACGCAGCGGGAGCTCGAGATCGGTGACGAGCGCGTTCAGGCGGCGGTTCATGCGCACCTGCTCGAGGTTGGCGCGCAGCGACTCGCCTGCCTTGCCGGGGACCATGCCCGCGTGCTCGAGGATCCCGTCCAGTCCGTCGTACTGGCCGATCCACTTGGCGGCCGTCTTGGGGCCCACCCCCGGGATGCCGGGCAGGTTGTCGCTGGTCTCGCCCACGAGCGCCGCGAGGTCCGGGTACCGCTCCGGCGGGACGCCGTACTTGGTCTCCACCGCCGCGGGCGTCATGCGGGCCAGCTCCGAGACGCCCTTGACGGGGTAGAGGACCGTCACGTCGTCCCGCACCAGCTGGAACGAGTCCCGGTCGCCCGAGCAGATGAGCACCTGCATGCCCACGGCCGAGGCTTGCGTCGACAGCGTCGCGAGGATGTCGTCGGCCTCGAACTGCTCCTTGGTCAGCACCGGGATGTGCATGGTCTCGAGGACCCTGCGGATGACGTCGACCTGCCCCCGGAACGGGGCGGGGGTGGCGTCCCGGTTGCCCTTGTACGCCTCGTAGACCTCGGTGCGGAACGTCGTACGGCCCAGGTCGAAGGCGACCGCGACGTGGGTCGGCGCCTCGTCGCGCAGCAGGTTGGCGAGCATGGAGACGAAGCCGAAGACCGCGTTGGTCGGCTCCCCCGTCGAGGTCGCGAACTTGTCCACGGGAAGGGCGAAGAAGGCCCGGTACGCCATGGAGTGTCCGTCGATGAGGAGCAGGCGGGCTGGCTGTGCGTCGTTCACGGTGCCAACCTATCCGGCATGACCGACACGAACGTCCCCGCCCTGCCGTCCACGGCTGGCACCCTGATGGAACGCATGGGCATCGCGATCACCGAGGTGAGCGCCGAGCGCGCCGTGGGCACGATGCCCGTGGCCGGCAACACCCAGCCGTTCGGCCTGCTGCACGGCGGCGCGTCCGGCGTCCTCGCCGAGACGCTCGGCTCGTACGCGGCCCAGGTCCACGCCGGTCCCGGGCGCGCAGCCGTCGGGGTCGAGCTCAACGCGACCCATCATCGGTCCGCGCGGTCCGGCTCCGTGACGGGGACGGCGACCGCCGTGCACCTGGGCCGGACGCTGGTGACCTACCAGGTGGTGGTCGAGGACGAGGACGGGCGGCGCGTCTGCACCGCGCGGTTGACCTGCATGGTGATCGACGCGACACCCTGATCGGACGCGGCCGAGACGGCCCGGCTCTCGCGGGCCTGCCGCCGACGGGCGATCAGGTCCTCCAGGCCCCGCGGCCCCCGCCCACGGCCCGGAGCGGCCGCAGCCGCGCCCTGCTCGTGCGCGAGCCGGCGCTGCAACGCCGACGTCGTCACGACGCGGTGCGCGGCGGCCGGCGCGAAGCCGAGTCGCGCCAGGAAGCGCTGCATCCCCCGCGAGCCCGGCAGGGGCATCGCGTAGACGTCGTTCGCGCCGGCCGCGTCGGCCTCCTGCGCAGCGACGGACAGGAGCTGGTGGCCGAGCCCGCGGCGGCGCGCGTCAGGGGCGACGTAGACGGCCTCGAGGTTGAGGTTCGTGACGTCGGAGAACAGGCTGGGACCCACCAGCCGGGCGAGCAGCATCCCCGCCACCTCCCCGTCGACCGTGCCGACCAGGACCACGCCGCCGGACACCGTCAGGAGCGCGCCCAGCTGGTCCCGCAGCCGGGCGCGGTCGTCCGTGCAGAGCTGCGCCCCCACCGCCGACTCCGCTCGAGCGGCCAGGCAGAGGTCGACGACGGCGTCGAGATCGGCAGGCGCAGCGGTGCGAACCTGGATTCCTGGGCGCACGAGCAACCTCCAGACGGAACGAGGGGGGTCATCCGATCGGGGTGACACCCCCACTGCCCTCGGTGGCGTCGAGACCGATCATGGACCTCCCGAGACGCGTTTGCCTAGTCCTGCGCAACGTTTAGGCACCGCTTGGGCGACGAAAACTGGACAACCGACCGAATTCCCGGCGACCGCAGATGACGTTGGTCCCGTCCGCGGGCGAACTCGACCCGGCTCGGCCAGACTCACGGGATGCGGCTGGCCACGTTCAACGTCCTGCACGGGCGGTCACCGGTGGACGGACGCGTCGCCCTCGACAGGTTCGCGGCGGCCGTCGCGGCGCTCGATGCGGACGTCCTCGCTCTTCAGGAGGTCGACCTGGGGCAGCCCCGATCGGGCCGGGCGGACCTGACCCAGATCGCGGCCGACGCCATGGGCGCCCGCGACCACCGGTTCGTCGCCACGCTGCACGGGCCGCCCGGCGTGTGGTGGTCACCCCGCCGGCCGCCCACGGGCTGGGCCTACGGCATCGCGCTGCTGTCCCGGTTCCCCGTCGACGAGTGGCGCGTCGTCAACCTGCCCCGCAGGGCCCCGCTCACCTGGGTGCCGCACGCCCGACGGTGGACCTCGAAGCTCGTGCGCGACGAGCCACGGGCTGCGATCGCGGCCGTCGTGCGGTGTCCGGAGGGGCTCCTGACGGTCGCCGGCACGCACGTGTCGTACCTGCGGGGCTGGAACACCCACCAGCTCGCCCTCGTCCTGGACGGCTTGCGTGACCTCCCGCGTCCGCTGGCGCTGCTGGGCGACCTCAACATGCTCCCCGACCTGGCTGCGGCGACGACGGGCATGCGCGCGCTCGCGTCGGCGCTCACCTATCCCGTCGCGGACCCGGTCAGGCAGATCGACCACGTGCTCGCCGAGGGTGCGCTGCGCGCCACCGCGCCCGCCCGGTCCGTCGACACGGGTCTGTCCGACCACCGGGCGCTCGTCGTGGACGTCACCCTCGACGGGTGACGCCGGCGACGTCAGGCCGCGCCGCCGCCGACCTGCTCGATCACGGCGTCCGCGACCTCGCGCATGGTGAGACGGCGGTCCATCGACGTCTTCTGGATCCAGCGGAACGACTCGGGCTCGGACAGGCCCATCTTCGACATGAGCAGGCCCTTGGCCCGGTCGACGCGCTTGCGAGTCTCGAAGCGGTCCGCCATGTCGGCGACCTCGGCCTCGAGGGCCGTGATCTGCGCGTAGCGCGAGATCGCGATCTCGACGGCCGGCAGAAGGTCCGCCGGGCTGAACGGCTTGACGACGTAGGCCATCGCCCCGGCGTCGCGGGCTCGCTCGACGAGCTCGGTCTGCGAGAACGCCGTGAGCAGCACGACGGGGGCGAGGTGGTCCTTGCCGATCCGCTCGGCAGCCGAGATCCCGTCGAGGACGGGCATCTTGACGTCCATGACCACGACGTCGGGCTTCAGCTCCGTGGCCAGCGCCACGGCCTGCTCGCCGTCGCCCGCCTCGCCGACCACGTCGAAGCCGGCGTCGCGCAGCGTCTCGACGACGTCCATGCGGATGAGCGCCTCGTCCTCGGCGACGACGGCGCGTCGGGCCGGACGAGAGGCAGGTGCCGACTCGGCCTCGACGTTCTCACCAGCAGTGGTGAAGTCGATGTCATCGGCGGGGGCGGCGGGGGCGTCCTTGGTCACGGCCACAGCCTAGCCGTGCCAGGCCCCGCAGCAGCAGGGGTTTCGCTGTGAGGGCAGGCACACGCACCCTGCGCACCGCACTATGCTTGCCGCTGGCCCCGATAGCCCAACCGGCAGAGGCGTTCGGCTCAAACCCGATCCAGTGTGGGTTCGAATCCCACTCGGGGCACCGCGAAGATGCAGGTCGACGAGCCGCAACCGCCCGGCCGACCCGTCACGCCCGAGCCGCAGAACACCCGTCCGTCCCCGACCCGACGACCGCCGTCCGATCCCACCGTGGACGCTCGGCACCGACCGGTCCCCCACGTGAAAGCATGCCGCCCATGACGGTCTCCTCCCACTCGACGCGCACGCGCGCCAGCCGCTTCGTCAAGCAGCGGCTGGGCCGCCGTTTCCCCCGCTCGATCGGCCCCGGCCGCTACCAGCACCTGCTCGAGCGCTTCGAGGTCAGCGAGGACCTCATCATGCGCCCGGACGGCTCCGTGCCGCTCGTCTGGTGGGACAACCACGTCAACTTCGGCGACCTTCTCTCGCCCTGGCTCCTCGCCAAGATGACCGGTCGCACGGTCGTCCAGGCCGAGGAAGGCGAGCACGCCTACGTGGCGGTCGGCTCGATCCTGGGCCGCGCCAACGACCGTTCGGTCGTGTGGGGCACCGGGTCGTTCGGCACCGAGTCGGCGGCACGCGTCGCGAAGGGTGCCCGCTACACCGCCGTCCGCGGGCCGCTCACCCGCGCCAAGATCCTGCACGCGAAGGGCCGCTGCCCCGCGGTGTACGGCGACCCGGCGCTCCTCGCCCCGCTCTACCACCTGCCATCGATCAAGCCCACCTACGAGGTGGGCGTCATCGTGCGCTGGGCCGAGCGTTCCTGGGCGGAGGCCGAGGTCGGCCCCGGCGTGCGCGTCATCGACTACGGCTCGGGCGACATCGAGCGTGTCATCGACGAGATGCTGACCTGCAAGCGCATCGTCACCTCGTCGCTGCACGGCCTCATCGTGTCCGACGCCTACGGGATCCCGAGCGCGTGGCTCGCGTCCGGCACGCCCCGTGGCGGCGAGTTCAAGTTCCACGACTACTTCGCCTCGGTGCGCAAGCACCGCTACCCGGTGACCTTCAACCCGGCGGCCCAGCCGCTCACGGTCGACGTCCTGCGCGAGACCTTCGACTTCGACGCACGACCGATCACGTTCGACTACGGCAAGCTCCTCAAGGCCGCGCCCTTCCTGCGCAAGAAGCGCTGAGGCTGCCCCCACGAGCACCGCAGGGCGATGCGTCTCGCGGACGCCGAGCAGCACCGCCTCAGGACCACGTGTCAGGCTGACCGGCCGTCATGGATCGCTGTCGCCCGCCGCAGGTCCGACCGGGTGAACCCGTAGAGACCCGGTCGCTTGTCGGGTGTGTGGAAGTACTTCCAGGCGTACGCGTCTGCGACGTTCTCGGACCTTCCGGAGGCGACGAGCGCTCGCTTGTCGTGGCACCTCCTGTCGATCACGCGGTGGGCGACCTCGTGCAGCGTCACCCCCTGCACGTGCGCCCGCTGCCACCCTGGACCGCTGTAACGACCCGACTCGGTCAGCTCGATGAAGTCGTTGCCGGGTCGATGGCAGCCGTAGAGATAGAACGAGCCGTTGATCATCCCGCTCGGGCGTCGGCCGCAGAGCGTCGTGTTGGTGTAGCGGACCTTGACGCCGTGGGCGGCCGCCAGCCGGTCGGCGTAGTAGCCGCCGTTGGAGACAGCCGCTCTCGGCACCCATCCGGTGCGCAGCCTTACCCATGCCCTCGCCTTGGCGGTGACTGTGACCGCGGTCCCGATGCGGACCGTGCCGGTTGTTCGAGCCGCTGACGACGCCGACGCCCGGACCGCTGTGGTCGCGACCATGTACCGCGTCGTCGTCGACGCCGCTGCGGCCGGCGAGGCCTGCACCCCCATCCCCAGCACCCCCAGCACGACCGCCAGGCACAGCGCCACCGCTGCTCGGGCGTGGTGTGTGCGCGACGTCGTCGGGGCGGTAGACATGGCGTGTCCTGGTCTCGGGAGCGGGTGATCTGCTCATTCGACCGTAGGTGCCGTGAGGGCAGGAATCATGGGACGGACGTCCCGTCACCTCCCGGTGGACTACAGGTCAGCCGCGGCGCAGTCGCCGCACGTGCCGAACAGCTCGACCGTGTGCGTGACGTCGACGAAACCGTGCTGACGGGCGACCGACGCGACGAACTCCTCGATGTCCGGCCCCTGCACCTCGACGGTCCGGCCGCAGGACCGGCACACGATGTGATGGTGGTGCGCGTCGCGCTCGCACCGGCGGAACAGCGACTCGCCGCCCTCGGTCCGCAGCACGTCGAAGTCGCCGCTCTCCGCCATGGCGTTCAGCGTCCGGTACACGGTGGCGAGGCCGATCTCCTCGCCCCGGTCCTGCAGGAGGGCGTGGATCTGCTGGGCGCTGCGGAAGTCGTCGAGGTCGTCCATGAGCGCACCGACCGCCAGGCGCTGGCGTGTCACACGCTGACCGATCATCGAGTCCTCCCGAGGTCGACGCCTCGCGTCGGGCGGGGCACCGCGCCATCGTAGACGCGCACGAGCTCCGGTCAGGCCGCGACGTCGTACCGGGAGCGGCGCCCGCGGCGCAGCACGCTGCCGTCGGCGACGACGAGGTCCGCGTCGACGCGCGTGCGGGGTTCGATCTCGACGTCGGTGCCGACGCGGGCTCCCCCGCCCACCTGCGAGCGGTCGCCGACCCTGGTGCCCTTGCCGAGGTGGACGTTGCGGCCGACGACCACGTCGGCACCCACCACGACGTCCCGATCGATCCAGCTCCCAGCGCCGATCGTCGTGCGCGGCCCGACGTGGGCCCCGGCCTCCACGTACGCCGTCAGGGCGACGGTGGCGTCCGGGTGCACGACGGCCTGGGGTGAGACGAGCCCGCCGCCGTTGCGGTGCCGGACGTACCGCACCACCGCCCCGTCGTCGCCCTCGACCTCGACCTTCGATGCCAGCCGCGCCATGCGTTCCTCCCTCGAGACGTTCTACCTGGAAATGGTTCTCACCGCCTCAACGAGCAAGCAGCGGCACGTGTTCCAGGTACGCGAGAGGGCGGGGCCCTGTCGGACCCCGCCCTCTCAGAACGGTCTCAGGCGCGCAGCCCGACCAGCGTCACGCGACGCGGCCGCCCGCATCGTCACCGATCTTGTGCACGACGATCGAGTTCGTCGACCCGGCGACCCCCACGGGCGCACCCGACACGACGACGACGTAGTCGCCGTCCTCCGCGAGCCCGTTGGCGCGCAGCGTCTGGTCGACCTGGTGGACCATCTCGTCCGTGCTACCGACCGACGGCACCTCGTAGGACTGCACGCCCCACGTGAGCGACAGGACGTTGCGCACGGCGTGCTCCGGCGTGAAGGCCAGCAGCGGGATGCCCGAGCGCAGGCGCGACATGCGGCGCGCCGAGTCACCGGACTGCGTGAACGTGACCAGGTACTTCACGCCCACCGTCTCGCCGATCTCGGCGGCGGCACGCGTGATCGCCCCACCACGCGTGTGCGGCGTGGAGCCGAGCGGCGCGATGCGCTCGCGACCCATGTCCTCGGTGGCCTCGATGATCCGGGCCATCGTGCGCACGGTCTCGATCGGGTAGTCGCCGACGCTCGTCTCGCCCGAGAGCATGACCGCGTCCGCACCGTCGAGCACGGCGTTCGCGCAGTCGGAGGTCTCGGCACGCGTCGGGCGCGGGTTGGTAGTCATCGACTCGAGGACCTGGGTGGCGACGATGACGGGCTTGGCGTTGCGGCGGGCGAGCTCGACGGCGCGCTTCTGCACCAGCGGCACCTGCTCGAGCGGCAGCTCGACGCCCAGGTCCCCTCGGGCCACCATGATGCCGTCGAACGCGGCCACGATCTCGGCCAGGTTCTCGACGGCCTGCGGCTTCTCGATCTTGGCGATGACCGGGACGACCCGGTTCTCCTCCTCCATGATCGCCCGCACGCCGTCGTAGTCGGCCGCGTTGCGGACGAAGGAGAGCGCGATGAAGTCCGCGCCCTGGCCCAGGCCCCAACGCAGGTCCGCCTCGTCCTTGTCGCTCATGGCCGGCACGGACACCGCGACGCCCGGCAGGTTCAGGCCCTTGTTGTTCGACACGGGGCCCGGCACCTCGACGCGCGTGACGACGTCGCTGCCCTCGACCGAGACGACGCGGACCAGGACCTTGCCGTCGTCGATGAGGATCGGGTCGCCGGGGCTCACGTCGCCCGTCAGGCCCTTGAACGTCGTCGAGACGCGCTCCTTGGTGCCCTCGACGTCGTCGGTGGTGATGGTGAAGGTGTCGCCGACCGCGAGGTCGTGACGACCCTCGACGAACCGGCCGAGCCGGATCTTGGGGCCCTGGAGGTCGACGAGGACGGCGACGGAACGACCCGAGGCCTTGGCCGCGGCACGGACGTTGGCGATGACCTTCGCGTGCTCGCTGGCCTCTCCGTGGCTGCGGTTGATACGGGCGACGTCCATGCCCGCATCCACCAGGGCCTGGATCTGCTCGAGGGACTCGGTGGCAGGACCAAGGGTGCAGACGATCTTTGCTCTACGCATGAAAGCGAGCCTATGCCTTTCGGGTTCTGTTGGTCGGCCCGAACGTCCCGTCCGACCCACTGGCCCGAGCGGTAACGACGTCCGGGAAGTGTCAGGGGCGCAACGCCACCGTGCTGGCGGTCACCGGGCTGGGCAGCTCGGTGGCACCGGACAGATAGGTGTCGACCGCCGCGGCCGTCGCACGGCCCTCGGCGATCGCCCACACGACGAGCGACTGGCCGCGGCCGGCGTCACCGGCCACGAAGACGCCGGGCACCGTGGTGGCGAAGTCGTCGCCGCGAGCCACGAGGCCGCGGGACGTCAGCTCGATGCCGAGCTGGTCGGACAGCGGCGTCGTCTCCGGGCCGGTGAAGCCCATCGCGACGAGCACCAGGTCCGCGGGGATCTCACGCTGGGTCCCGGCCTGCGGGACACGGCGCCCGTCGGAGAGGTACTCCGTCGTCGCCAGGCGCAGACCCTGCACCTGGCCGTCGCCGACGAACTCGACGGTCGAGGCGAGATATTCGCGCTCACCGCCCTCGGCGTGGGACGAGGAGACCTCGAACAGGATCGGGTCCGTGGGCCACGGCTGGGCCGCGGGCCGGTCCTCCGGGGGGCGCTTGCCGATGGCCAGCGTCGTCACCGATGCCGCGCCCTGGCGCAGCGCGGTGCCCAGGCAGTCGGAGCCGGTGTCACCGCCGCCGATGATGACGACGTGCTTGCCCTCGGCCGTGATCTGGTTCTCGACGGGCTTGCCGGCGGCGACCGCGTTGGCCTGGTGCAGGTAGTCCATGGCGACGTGCACGCCGCCCAGCTCGGTGCCGGGGACGCGCAGCTCGCGCGGGACCGTCGCGCCGGTGGCGATGACGATCGCGTCGTAGCGGGCCTGCAGCTGCGCCCACGTCACGTCGCGCCCGATCTCGACGCCCGAGCGGAAGCGGGTCCCCTCGGCCGACATCTGCTCGAGCCGACGGTCGATGTGGACCTTCTCGAGCTTGAAGTCCGGCACGCCGTAGCGGAGCAGACCGCCGATCGCGTCGTCGCGCTCGTAGACGGCGACCGTGTGGCCGGCACGCGTGAGCTGCTGGGCGGCGGCCAGGCCGGCCGGGCCGGAGCCGACGACGGCCACGGTGTGGCCCGTCAGGCGCTGCGGGACCTGCGGCGTGACGAGCCCGCGGTCGAACGCCTCGTCGATGATCGAGACCTCGACGTTCTTGATCGTGACCGGCGGCTGGTTGATGCCCAGCACGCACGACGACTCGCACGGCGCCGGGCAGATCCGGCCCGTGAACTCCGGGAAGTTGTTGGTCGCGTGCAGGCGGTCGATCGCGTCGCCCCACTGCCCGCGCCACACCAGGTCGTTCCACTCGGGGATGAGGTTCCCGAGCGGGCAGCCGTTGTGGCAGAACGGGATGCCGCAGTCCATGCATCGGCCCGCCTGCTCCTTGAGGAACGGCTGGCCCTGCTCCAGGTGGGCGTGCACGTCCTTCCAGTCGCGCAGGCGCACCTCGACGGGACGGTTGGGCGGCAGCTCGCGGTCGCGAACCTTCAGGAAGCCGCGGGGGTCAGCCACGGGCCACCTCCAGGATCTGGTCCCACACACCCGGCGCGGACGGGTCGAGGCCCTCGGCCTCGGCCTTCGCCAGCGCGCCGCGGACGCGGGCGTACTCGGTGGGCAGCAGGCGCGTGAAGCGTGCGCGTGCCGCCGCGGGGTCGTCGAGGAGCTGGGCCGCGACGGGCGAGCCGGTCTCCTCGTGGTGCGCGCGCAGCAGCTGCTCGACCAGCGCGAAGTCGTCGTCGTCCAGCTCGGCGAGGGAGAGCTCACCGCTGCGCACGGCCTCGAGGTTGACGAGTGCCGGCTGCAGGTCCAGGACGTAGGCCGTGCCGCCCGACATGCCGGCACCGAAGTTGCGACCCGTCCGGCCGAGGACCAGCACGGTGCCGCCCGTCATGTACTCGCACCCGTGGTCGCCCACGCCCTCGACGACGAGCGTGGCACCGGAGTTGCGCACCCCGAACCGCTCGCCGACCAGACCGCGCAGGAAGATCTGCCCGGTGGTGGCGCCGTAGCCGATGACGTTCCCGGCGATGACGTTGTGCGCACCGGACAGCACGGCGTTGCGGTCCGGGCGGACGACGATGCGGCCGCCCGACAGGCCCTTGCCGACGTAGTCGTTCGCGTCGCCGAACAGTCGCATGGTGATGCCGCGCGGCAGGAACGCGCCGAAGGACTGCCCGGCCGAGCCGGTCAGCGTCACGTCGATCGTGTCGTCGGCCAGGCCCGCACCGCCGAAGCGCTTGGTCACCTCGTGGCCCAGCATCGTGCCGACCGTCCGGTTGACGTTGCGGACCGGCAGGTCGATGCGGACGGGCTCGCGACGCTCGAGGGCGTCGCCCGCCAGATCGATCAGGCGGTTGTCCAGGGCGCGGGCCAGGCCGTGGTCCTGCGTCTGCGTCTGGTGCAGCGCGGAGCCGCCCAACGGCTCGGGGCGTGCCAGCACAGGACCCAGGTCGAGGCCCTCGGCCTTCCAGTGGTCGATCGCGGCACGCGTGTCGAGCAGCTCGACGTGGCCCACGGCCTCCAGCAGCGTGCGGAAGCCGAGCTGTGCGAGGAGCTCGCGCACCTCCTGGGCGACGAACTCCATGAAGGTCACGACGAACTCGGGCTTGCCCGTGAAGCGTGAGCGCAGCTCGGGGTTCTGCGTCGCGACGCCGACCGGGCACGTGTCGAGGTGGCAGACGCGCATCATGATGCAGCCGCTGACCACCAGGGGCGCGGTCGCGAAGCCGAACTCCTCGGCGCCGAGCAGCGCGCCGATGACGACGTCGCGGCCCGTCTTGAGCTGGCCGTCCACCTGCACGACGACGCGGTCGCGCAGGTCGTTGAGCACCAGGGTCTGCTGGGTCTCGGCCAGGCCGATCTCCCACGGCGTGCCCGCGTGCTTGAGGCTCGTCAGCGGTGAGGCACCCGTTCCGCCGTCGTGGCCGGAGATGAGCACGACGTCCGAGTGCGCCTTCGCGACGCCCGCGGCTATCGTCCCCACGCCGAACTCGGAGACGAGCTTGGTGTGGATCCGGGCGCTCGGGTTGGCGTTCTTGGCGTCGTGGATCAGCTGTGCCAGGTCCTCGATCGAGTAGATGTCGTGGTGCGGCGGCGGCGAGATCAGGCCGACGCCCGGTGTCGAGTGCCGCGTCTTGGCGACCCACGGATAGACCTTGTGGCCGGGCAGCTGGCCGCCCTCGCCGGGCTTGGCGCCCTGGGCCAGCTTGATCTGGATGTCGTCGGCGTTGGTCAGGTACTCACTGGTGACGCCGAAGCGGCCCGACGCGATCTGCTTGATCGACGAGCGACGGCGGGGGTCGTGCAAGCGCTCGGGGTCCTCGCCGCCCTCGCCCGTGTTCGACTTGGCGCCGAGCTGGTTCATGGCGATGGCCAGCGTCTCGTGCGCCTCCATCGAGATGGACCCGTAGGACATGGCGCCCGTGTTGAACCGCTTGACGATCTCGCTGACGGGCTCGACCTCGTCGACGTCGACGGGCTCGCGCCCGTCGGTCTTGAGCTCGAGCAGGCCGCGCAGCGTCATGAGGCGCGAGCTCTGCTCGTCCACCCGGTTCGTGTACTGCTTGAAGATGTCGTACTGCCGGGTCCGCGTCGAGTGCTGCAGGCGGAACACCGTCTCGGGGTCGAAGAGGTGGTCCTCGCCGTCGCGGCGCCACTGGTACTCGCCGCCGACCGCGAGGCGCTGGTGCGCCTGGCGGTTGCCGCTGGCCGGGTACGCGTCCGCGTGGCGGGCGGCCACCTCGGCGGCGATGACGTCGAGGCCGATGCCCCCGAGCCGACTCGTCGTCCCGGTGAAGTACCGCTCGACGAGCGCGTTCGACAGGCCGATGGCCTCGAAGACCTGGGCGCCGCGGTACGAGGCGATCGTCGAGATGCCCATCTTGGACATGACCTTGAGGACGCCCTTGCCGAGAGCCTTGATGAGATTGGCGACCGCCTTGGCCGGGTCGACGGTGATGAACCCGGAGCGGGCCATCTCCTCGACGGTCTCCATGGCCAGGTACGGGTTGACGGCCGCGGCGCCGTAGCCGACGAGCAGGGCGACGTGGTGCACCTCGCGGACGTCGCCCGCCTCGACCACCAGCGAGATCTGCGTGCGCGTGTGGCGGCGCAGCGTGTGGTGGTGCACCGCGGAGAGCAGCAGCAGCGACGGGATCGGGGCCAGCTCGGCGTCCCCGTTGCGGTCGGACAGCACCAGGAAGCTCACGCCGTCGGCGACCGCGGCGTCCACCTCGGCGAAGATCTCCTCGAGGCGGGCCTCGAGCGCCTCTCCCCCGCCGGCCGCACGGTACAGGCCGCGGATCGTGGTGGCCCGGAAGCCGAGCGACGGCTCCTTGGCGACGTGCACGATCTTGGCGAGCTGGTCGTTGTCGATCACCGGGAACGGCAGGATCAGCTTGCGGGCGTGCTCGGGGCCGTCGACGAGCAGGTTCGGCTCGGGACCGATCGCGCCGCCGATCGACGTGACGAGCTCCTCGCGGATCGCGTCCAGCGGCGGGTTGGTCACCTGCGCGAACATCTGCGTGAAGTAGTCGAAGAGCATGCGCGGACGGCTCGACAGCACCGCGACCGGGGTGTCGGAACCCATGGCCCCCAGCGGCTCTGCGCCGGCGGACGCCATCGGCGCCAGCAGGACCTTGAGCTCCTCCTCCGTGTAACCGAAGGCACGCTGCCGACGACGCACCGAGGCGGCCGAGTGCGCGACGTGCTCGCGCTCGGGCAGCTGCTCCAGGTACGCGGAGTTCTCGCTCACCCACTGCGCGTACGGACGCTGCCCGGCGAGCTGGGACTTGAGCTCCTCGTCCTCGATGATCCGGCCCTGGCCGGTGTCCACCAGGAACATGCGCCCCGGCTCGAGCCGGCCCTTGGCCACGACGGTGGCGGGGTCGATGTCGAGCACGCCTGCCTCGGAGGCGCAGACGACGAGACCGTCCTCGGTGACCCAGTAGCGACCGGGACGCAGACCGTTGCGGTCCTGCACGGAACCGATGAGCGTGCCGTCGGTGAAGGACATGGCCGCCGGGCCGTCCCAGGGCTCCATGAGCGTCGAGTGGTACTCGTAGAACGCACGACGGGCCGGGTCCATCTGGGCGTGGTTCTCCCACGCCTCCGGGATCATCATCATAACCGCGTGCGGCAGGGAACGGCCGGCCAGGTGCAGCAGCTCGAGGACCTCGTCGAAGCTGCCGGAGTCCGAGCCGCCGGGCGTACAGACGGGCAGCAGCGGCGCGAGGTCGCCGATCAGGTCGCTCGAGAGCGTCCCCTCACGCGCGGCCACCCAGTTGCGGTTGCCCTTGACCGTGTTGATCTCGCCGTTGTGCGCGACGAGCCGGAACGGCTGCGCCAGCGGCCACGACGGGAACGTGTTGGTGGAGAACCGCGAGTGCACGAGCGCGATCTCGCTGGCGAACCGCGGGTCCGACAAGTCCGCGAAGAAGGGCTCGAGCTGGCCGGTGGTCAGCATGCCCTTGTAGGCGAGCGTGCGGGCGGACAGCGACGCGAAGTAGATGCCGAGCTCACGCTCGGTGCGCTTGCGCAGCCGGTAGGTCAGGCGGTCCAGCGCGATGCCGGACAGGGCCCGCGACGGGTCGGCGACGACGAGCTGGCGGAACACCGGCATCGACGCACGGGCCGTGGGACCGACGAGGTCGGCGGTCACGACGACGTCGCGCCACGCCAGCACCTCGAGCTTCTCCTCCGCGGCGATGGCACCGATCGCGGCCTCGGCCCGCACGCGCTCGTCGTCGTCCGTCGGCAGGAAGGCCATGCCGATCGCGTAGAAGCCCGCGGCGGGCAGCTCGGCGTCGACCACGTCGCGCAGGAACGCGTCGGGGATCTGGGTGAGGATGCCGGCGCCGTCGCCGGAGTCCTCTTCGGCGCCCACGGCACCGCGGTGGTCGAGGTTCAGCAGCGCCGTCAGGCCGGCGTCGACGATGTCACGGCCGGGGGTCCCGCGCAGCGTCGCCACCCAGGCGAAACCGCACGCGTCGTGCTCCGAGGCCGGGTCGTACAGGCCTCCGAAGGGACCCGCACCGGGCGGAGCCGCCAAGGCGGAGCTCACGGGCGACGTCGACATCAATACCGTCCTCACGGACCCCGACGGGTCGGGGCATAGCACGAACATGGGGGGAACGCGGGACGTCGTCGGCCCAGACGTGTGGCGACGATACAACCCGGAAACAAGACGGGTCACATCGCCCCTTGTGAGGTGGCTCACACGGCGCCGCGGGTCAGCGGTCGGCGTCAGCCTTCTCGTCGTCCTGCTCGGCCGGGGGTTCCAGCAGGAGGGTCGTCTCTCGTCCAGGGTGGCGGCGCCCGACCACGATGAACGCTACCAGCGCCCCGACGAACGCCACGATCGACGTCCAGACGTTGATCCGCAGTCCCAGGACGTGGTGCGCCTCGTCGACACGCAGCAGCTCGATCCAGAACCGGCCGCTCGTGTAGACCATCACGTAGAGCCAGAACACGCGACCATGACCCAGCCGGAACCTGCGGTCGGCCCAGACGAGGACGGCGGCACCGCCGAGGTTCCAGATCAGCTCGTACAGGAACGTCGGGTGGTACAGCGTGCCGGAGGGGTCACCGGGGCGCAGGTGCTCGTCGTCGATCTCGAGGCCCCACGGCAGCGTCGTCGCCCGGCCGAAGAGCTCCTGGTTGAACCAGTTGCCGACGCGACCCATCGCCTGGGCCACGAGCAGGCCGGGCGCCACCGAGTCCGCGAACGGCGGCAGCTTGACGCCGTTGCGCCGGGCGCCGATCCACGCCCCGAGCGCGCCGAACGCGATCGCGCCCCAGATCCCGAGGCCGCCCTCCCAGATGGCGAACGCGCGCCACGGGTGGCCACCCGCGTAGAAGTACTCGTCGGGCGAGGTGATCAGGTGGTAGATCCGGCCGCCGACGATGCCGAACGGCACGGCCCAGAAGCAGATCTCCAGGATGGTGTCAGGGTCTCCCCCGCGCGCCGCCCACCGGCGTCGCGTCATCCAGACGGCGACGACGATGCCGGCCAGGATCGCCAGCGCGTACGCGCGGACCGGGAACGGCCCCAGGTGCCAGACGGCTTGCGGCGGGCTGGGGATCGACGCGATCATCGGGCGGCCGACGCGACGCCGGTGGCCAGGTCGGCCGTCAGCGCGGCGAGCGCGTCCAGGCCCGCTGCCGGGTCCGGGGCGTCGACGAGCGTGCGCACCAGCGCCGAGCCGACGATGACGCCGTCCGCGTACGACGCGACCTGGGCCGCGTGCTCCGCCGTCGAGACGCCGACTCCGACGCACACGCGCTCGGCACCCGCCGCTCGCGTGTCGGACACGAGCGCCTGCGCGCGGGGACCGACCGACGCCCGCAGGCCCGTGACGCCCATCGTCGACGCCGCGTAGACGAAGCCGCGGGAGGCCGCGGAGGTCGATGCGAGGCGCTCGGGGGTCGAGCTCGGGGCGACGAGGAAGACACGGTCGAGGCCGTGCTCGTCGGAGGCGGCGATCCAGTCAGCCGCCTCGTCCGGGATCAAGTCGGGCGTGATGAGACCCGCGCCGCCGGCGGAGGCCAGGTCACGCGCGTACGCGTCGACGCCGTACCGCAGCACCAGGTTCCAGTACGTCATCACCAGGATCGGGGCGCCACGGCCCGCGACCTGCTCGACCGCGCGGATCGTGTCGGCGACCTTGGTCCCACCTCGCAGCGCGGCGTCGGCCGCGCGCTGGATGAGCGGCCCGTCCATGACCGGGTCGGAGTAGGGCATGCCCAGCTCCACGACGTCCACGCCCGCGTCGATCATCGTGCGCACCGCGTCGACCGACCCCGGCACGGTCGGGTACCCGACCGGCAGGTAGCCGACCAGGCCCGCACGCCCCTGGGCACGCAGACCGTCGAGCCGCTCCCCCACCTGGGAGGCGATCCCCACCGTCACAGCTGTTCTCCTTCGTCGGCCAGCACCGTGGGTTCGTCCTCGATGAGGCCGAACCACGCGGCAGCGGTCGCCACGTCCTTGTCACCGCGTCCCGAGAGGTTCACGAGCAGCACCGGCTCGTCCGACCACTCGCGCGCCTCGCGGCCCAGGGCGATCGCCCCGGCCAGGGCGTGCGCCGACTCGATGGCCGGGATGATCCCCTCGGTGTGGCAGAGCACACGGAAGGCCTCCATGGCCTCGTCGTCGCTCACCGGGCGGTACTGCGCGCGGCCGATGTCGTGCAGCCACGCGTGCTCCGGGCCGACGCTCGGGTAGTCCAGGCCGGCGGACACCGAGTGGCTGGGCAGCGTCTGCCCGTCGTCGTCCTGCAGGAGGTACGACTTGGCGCCGTGCAGCACACCCGGCTCACCACCGGAGAACCGGGCGGCGTGCTTGCCCGACGAGATGCCGAGCCCGCCTGCCTCGAAGCCGAACAGACGCACGTCCGGGTCGTCGAGGAACGCGTTGAAGATGCCCATCGCGTTGGAGCCGCCGCCCACGCAGGCGACGACGGCGTCCGGGAGCCGGCCGATCTCCGAGGCGAGCTGCGCCCGCGCCTCCTCGCCGATGACCTTGTGGAAGTCGCGCACCATCTCCGGGAAGGGGTGCGGTCCCGTGACCGTGCCGAGCAGGTAGTGCGTCGTCTCGACGTTGGCGACCCAGTCGCGCAGCGCCTCGTTGATCGCGTCCTTGAGCGTCCGGGTGCCGATGGTCACCGGGATGACCTCGGCGCCGAGCAGGCGCATGCGGGCGACGTTGAGGGCCTGCCGCTCGGTGTCCTCCTCGCCCATGTAGATGGTGCACTCGAGGTCCATGAGCGCCGCCGCCGTTGCCGTCGCGACACCGTGCTGGCCGGCGCCCGTCTCGGCGATCACACGCGTCTTGCCCATGCGCTTGACCAGCAACGCCTGGCCCAGCACGTTGTTGATCTTGTGCGAGCCCGTGTGGTTGAGGTCCTCGCGCTTGAGGAACACGCGCACACCCTCGCCGACGTGCGCGGCGAAGCGCGGCACCTCCGTCAACGGGCTGGGACGGCCCGTGTAGGTGCGGTGCAGCCGGGCCAGCTCCGCACCGAACGTCGGGTCGGTGAGCGCCTTGTGATAGCTGACGTCGAGCTCGTCGAGGGCGGCGATCAGTGCCTCCGGGACGAACCGCCCGCCGAAGTCACCGAAGTACGGACCCGCGTGGGTGGCGAGCCGACCCCGCGAGTGCTCGGGCTGGACGTCGGGACGACCGGTCACTGGCGCACCGCCCGCAGCGAGGGGTGGGCACCCGCCGCGACCAGGTCGGCGACCGACTCGCGCGGGGCGTCGTCCGTCACCAGGGCCTCGCCGACGAGGACACCGTCCGCGCCGGCGCGGGCGTAGTCCATGACGTCGTGCGGGCCACGCACGCCCGACTCCGCGATCTTGACGATCCCGGACGGGATGGACGGAGCCACCTTCGCGAACGTGTTGCGGTCCACCTCGAGCGACTTGAGGTTGCGCGCGTTGACGCCGATGACACGCGCACCGGCGTCGACGGCCCGTGCCACCTCCTCGGTGTCGTGCACCTCGACCAGCGCGGTCATGCCCAGCGAGTGGACCCGCTCCACCAGCGACTCGAGCACGGTCTGCTCGAGCGCCGCGACGATGAGCAGGCAGAGGTCCGCACCGTGGGCGCGCGCCTCCCACACCTGGTACGGCGTGACGACGAAGTCCTTGCGCAGCACGGGGATGTCGACCTTGGCGCGCACCGCGTCGAGGTCGGCGAGCGAGCCGCGGAACCGGCGCTGCTCCGTGAGCACCGAGATGACGCTCGCGCCGCCCTTCTCGTACTCGGCGGCCAGCGCCGCGGGGTCGGCGATCGACGCCAAAGCGCCCTTGCTCGGGCTCGACCGCTTGACCTCGGCGATCACTGTCACCGCGTCCTCGAGACGCAGCCGGTTGATGCACTCGATGGCCGACGGTCGCTTGTCGGCGGCCGCCTTCAGGTCGTCGAGCGACGTCACTGCCTGACGCTCGGCGAGGTCCTCCCGGACACCCGCGACGATCTCGTCCAGCACGGTCATCGACGTCTCACCTCTCCCCCGATGGTCACCTCGCCCCGCCGGACCAGCATCGGTCGCGGGGGTTCGTCAGCCATCGTACGGGCGCGCGCAGGTGACCCCGACCACAGCCCGAGGGATGGACCGCCGCGAGGTGACGGGTCAGGGAGCGAGCCAGGGGGCGAGCGCGGGGATGTTGCGGCACACGCCGTACGCGACGACGACCACGAGCAGCGTGACGATGACGCCCGCGGGCAGCGTCCGCCGCTGCGGTCGCCCGCGCGCGCTCCGGAGCAGCCACGCGAACCAGGACGCGACGACGAACGGGACGGCCAGCACCAGCAGCGGGTTCATGCCCCACGCGCCGGCGACGTCGAGCTGGGTCAGGTCGTGCAGCGCACGCAGCGAACCGCAGCCCGGGCAGTACCAGCCGGTGAGGAACAGGAACGGGCAGGTCGGGTAGTGCCCCGGGCTGTTGGGGTCGACGGCCGCGAGCACGGCCAGGGCACCCATCGCCCCCACCGCGGCGACGACAGGTCCGACGAGCGCGCGGGATCGCGACGTCGTGCCCTGCGGAGCGGGGGCGGCGTCGGCGACGGGATCCTGCTCGGTCCTCGTCATCGCCACCGCCCCGGCGCCGTCAGAAGCTGCTGGTGTCGCTGGACATCGCGCCGACCGCGATGAGGATCCCGTAGATGATGCCGACGACCACACCGGCGATCGCGCTCCAGATCGCGAATTTCTTCGCCTTCTGCGAGGAGTCGAGTGCGCCCTGGACGTCGCCCGCCGCGTACTTCGAGTTCACCTGCGCGGCGAAGACGATCGAGACGATGCCCAGCGGGAGGCAGCAGAACAGCGTCGACAGGATCGCCCAGACCAGGTAGTTCTGCGGCGGCGCGGCATAGCCGGCCGTCCCGCCGCCCGGGTACTGCGGCGCGCCGTACTGCGGGGCACCGTACTGGGGCGCACCGCCCTGAGGAGCGCCGTACTGCGGGCTCCCGTACTGCGGGGCGCCGGGCTCCGGGGCCGAGCCGTAGGGCGGCGGCGTCGGGGCGTTCGGGTCCTGCTTGCGGAACGGGTCGTCGGGGTTCTGCTCGCCGGGGTTGTACGGCTCGTTCGGGGTCGACATCGGTCCTCCTGTGGCAGTGCGGCCACCGGCGGCGCCGGCGGTCGTCGAGAAACGTCGGTGTTGCCTCGTGAAGCGGTGCTGCAGGGGTTACCGGGTCGCCCCGGCGGGTCAGAACGGGTCAGTGACCGCCGTGCGTCTTCTCACGCGCGATCGTCGCGGCGCCGCCCTGACCGAAGCCCATGGACTTCATGACGCCGCCGATGACCAGGCCGAGCACGCAGATGCCGAGACCGGCCCAGAACATCCACACCCAGGCGAACGCCACGCCCAGGCCGGCGACGGTGCCGCCGATGACGATCAGCCAGCACGTGACCCAGGCCGCCTGCGTCTTGCCGTGGTTCACGGGCGGCGCGCTGGGAGGCAGCTGCATCGTCTCGGTGGTGGTCGCGTTCTGCGCGCGGTGCGCGAGCGTGTTGTCAGCCATCAGGTGGTGCCCTTCGTGCGTGGTTCGGCCTTCACCCTAGCGGACGCCACCGGCGCGCACGTGCACGTCAGGACGGGTCGTCGCCCCGGGACAACGCGTCCCACGCCGAGCGCTCGTCGTCGACCGTCGCCGCAGGCCCGGTGGTGCCCTCGTGCCGCCGCGTCGGGCCCGGCCACGAGCGGGACGAACGCGCGATCCAGCCGGCCGCGAGCACGACGAGGACGCCTGCCACGATCGCCACGTAGGGCCACGCCGAGGTCGTGACGGCGGTCGCATCGTGCCCGGCCCCCGTCGCGGTGAGCACCTTCTGGTGCAGACCGGCCGCCCACGGGTCGGCCTGCGCGCGCAGTGACGCGGCGACCACCAGGACACCCGCCAGTGCGACGACGAGGACCACGACCCACCGCGCGACGCGGCCCACCAGGGCCACGGCCGCCGCGCACGCCAGCAGCACGAGTGCGGCGGCGGGGACCGCCGGGGCGACGTCACCGCCGCTCGCCCGCACCACGACGGTCGGGTCCAGCGCCGTGCTGACCGTCGTCGAGAACCACGTCGGCAGCGACACGACGCCCGCCAGGCCGGCGAGCAGCAGCAGGACCCCCGCGGCGCGGCCCCGACCGGACCGCCGCCGGGCCGGGGGCGTCGCGGGCTCAGCGGGCTCTGCCCGGGCAGGGCCGTCGGGCGTGCCGGCGTCCGTCACGCCTGCGCCCGACGAAGACGCGACGCGATCTGCACCGCGCGGACCGCGGCGGCCGCCTTGTTCCGCGACTCCTCGTACTCCAGCGCGGGCACCGAGTCCGCGACGATCCCGCCACCGGCCTGCACGCTGGCGCGGCCGTCGCGGATCAGCGCGGTGCGGATCGCGATCGCCATGTCCATGTCCCCGGCGAAGTCGAAGTACCCGACCGTGCCGCCGTAGATGCCGCGGCGGGCGGGCTCCACCTCGTCGATCAACGCGATCGCACGCGGCTTGGGCGCACCGGACAGGGTGCCCGCCGGGAACGTCGCCTTGAGGGTCTGCAGCGCGGTCGCACCCGCACGCAGACGGCCGACGACCGTCGACGTGATGTGCATGATGTGCGAGAAGCGGTTGATCGTCATGAAGTCGACGACCTCGACGCTGCTCGGCTCGCAGACCTTGGCCAGGTCGTTGCGCGACAGGTCGACGAGCATGATGTGCTCGGAGCGCTCCTTGGGGTCGGCGAGGACTTCGTCGGCCAGGGCGCGGTCCTCCTCGGGCGTCGCACCGCGCGGGCGCGAGCCGGCGATCGGGAACGTCGTGACGTGCCCGTCGCTCACCTTGACCAGCGTCTCCGGGCTGGAGCCGACGACGGCGAAGTCGCGCCCGTCCGGGTCCTGGAGCTGCACGTAGTACATGTACGGGCTCGGGTTGATGGTCCGCAGCACGCGGTAGACGTCCAGCGGCGAGGCCTCGCAGTCGAGGTCGAGGCGCTGCGAGATGACGACCTGGAAGACCTCGCCGTCGCGGATGGCCTCCTTGCCGAACCGGACCTGCTGCTCGAACTCGTCGCGCGCGGTGCGGAAGCGCAGCTCGGGCTCGGGCGCCTCCACGAGGACGGCCACCCCGGGGTCGGTGGGCCGCAGCAGCTGCGCCTGCATGGCGTCCAGGCGGGCGACCGCGTCGGCGTGCGCCTCGTCGACCCGGGCGTCCGTGTCGTCGAAGTTGATCGCGTTGGCGATCAGCCACACCGAGCCGTCGTGGTGGTCGACGACCGCCAGGTCGGTGGCCAGCAGCAACGTGAGCTCGGGAACGTCGAGCTCCTCGGGCGCCTTGGTCGGCAGGGTCGGCTCCCAGTGCCGGACCACGTCCCAGCCCAGCGCACCGACCAGTCCACCGGTCAGCGGCGGGAGCCCGGGCAGCGCGGGGGTCCGCAGCACGTCGAGCGTCTCGGCGAGCACGTCGAGCACGTCCCCCTCGGCGGGAACACCGACCGGCACGTCGCCGGACCAGGCTGCCCGACCGTCGCGCACGCTCAGCGACGCGCGCGCGGTGACGCCGACGAACGAGTACCGCCCCCAGGTGCCGTCGCTCTCGGCCGACTCGAGGATGAACGTCCCCGGGCGCCCCCCGGCCAGCGTCCGGTAGAGCCCCACGGGCGTCGTGTCGTCGGCCAGCAGGCGCCGCACCACGGGGATCACGCGCCGCTCGGCCGCCAGCTCGCGGAACGTCTCGATCGCGGGCCACGTCGTGCCCCAGCCGACCTCGACGTCCACGACGGCCTGATCGGGCGCGCTCATCGGTGTCCCTCCTCGGGTGCGGCCGCGGGCCGCTCCCCCACGGTCGCCGGCAGGGCTCCGCCGGCCTCGAAGCACGTGCGGGTGCCCGTGTGGCACGCCGCACCCACCTGGTCCACCTGCACCAGCAGGGCGTCCCCGTCGCAGTCGACGCTCACCGACTTCACGTACTGCGCGTGGCCCGACGTGTCGCCCTTGCGCCAGTACTCCTGCCGCGAGCGGCTCCAGAACGTCACCCGCCCCGACGTGAGCGTCCGGTGCACGGCCTCGTCGTCCATCCAGCCCAGCATCAGCACCTCACCGCTGTCGTGCTGCTGCACGACGGCTGCCACGAGGCCGTGCTCGTCCCGCTTCAGGCGGGTGGCGACGGTCGGGTCGAGTGCGGTGTTCGCGGGGGTGGGCTCGGGCACGTGCCGATCCTGCCACGCGTGGGCACGTGCCGTGGTCGCGTGCCCACGCGTCCGTCGGCACACGGCAGCGGGACGTGCCAGCATGAGCGGATGACCTGGCACCCGATCCTGCGCGCCCAGCTCGCCGACGCGCTGCTCGCCGCCGGCCCCGACGCCCCGACGCTGTGCGAGGGCTGGCGGTCACGCCACCTCGCCGCGCACGTGGTCCTGCGGGAGTCGTCGCTCACCGTCGGCGCGGGGATCGCGGTCCCTGCCCTCGCGGCACGGTCGGATGCCGCCATCGACGACCTCGCACGGAGCGCGGCCGGCGACGGCCCGTTCCGCGACCTGGTCGCCCGCGTCGCCGACGGCCCACCGCGCTGGCACCCCACGTCGTGGGCCGGAGACGCGGCCAACGTCGTCGAGTTCTTCGTGCACACCGAGGACGTGCGTCGCGGCGACGGTCCCGTGCCGCCGCGCGAGCTCGACCCCGCCCTCGTCGACGAGCTGTGGCGCCGGCTGCTGCAGACCGCCCGGCTGCCCCTGCGCCGCGCCGGCGTGGGCGTGGTGCTGGTGCGCGAGGACGGGCAGCGTCGCCGCGTGCGCGGACCCGGCGGCGGACGCGGCACGGTCGTGGTGCGCGGTGCCGTCGCCGAGCTGCTGATGTGGGTGCACGGCCGGGGTGCGGCGGCCGACGTCGACCTCGAGGGCGACCCCTCCGACGTCGCGGCGCTGCGCTCCCTGCTCCCCGTCGCGTAGGCCGGTCAGCGGACGGTGACGCCCGCGTCCCGCAGCGCGGCCTTGACGTCACCGACGGTCAGGGTGCCGAAGTGGAAGACCGACGCCGCCAGGACCGCATCCGCGCCCGCGCGGGCGGCCTCGACGAAGTGCTCGGGCGTGCCGGCTCCCCCGCTGGCGATCAACGGCACGGCGACCTGCGCACGGACGTCCCGCAGCATCTCGAGGTCGAAACCAGCCGTCGTCCCGTCCGCGTCCATGGAGTTGAGCAGGATCTCGCCGGCGCCCAGCTCCGCGGCCCGCGCAGCCCAGGCCACGGCGTCGATGCCCGTGCCACGCCTGCCACCGTGCGTGGTGACCTCGTACCCGGACTCCGTGCGCGTCTCCCCCGTCGTGCGACGGGCGTCGACCGACAGGACGAGCACCTGGCTCCCGAACCGCTGCGCGATCTCGGCGATCAGCTCGGGACGCGCGATCGCGGCCGTGTTCACGCCCACCTTGTCCGCACCCGCGCGCAGCAGCCGGTCGACGTCGTCGACCGCGCGCACACCCCCGCCGACCGTGAGCGGCACGAAGATCTCCTCCGCCGTGCGGCGCACGACGTCGTACGTCGTCTCCCGGTTGCCCGACGACGCGGAGACGTCGAGGAACGTCAGCTCGTCGGCACCCTCGAGGTCGTAGCGGTGCGCGAGCTCGACGGGATCACCGGCGTCGCGCAGGTTCTCGAAGTTCACGCCCTTGACCACCCGGCCGGCATCGACGTCGAGGCAGGGGATCACACGCAGGGCGAGGGTCACGACGCAGCTCCTTGGGGGGTCCGGGTGGCCAGGATATCGATGACGAAGACCACCGTCTGGCCCTTGAGCGCCTTGCTCTCGGTGGCTCCCAGCGCGTAGGTCGGCGGCACGACGAGCATGACCTGGCTCCCGGCGGGCTGGTCGACGAGACCCTCCGCCCACGTCGGCACGTCCTCGAGGGAGAACGAGACGGGCACGCCCGAGGTCCACGTGCTGTCGAACGCCTCGCCGGTCTTCCACGAGAACCCCGTGTACTGGACGGTGACCGTGTCGGTCGCGCTCACCTGGGTCCCGCTACCGCGGATCAGCGCCTGCGTCACCAGGTCGGTGGGCGCGGCCTTGCCCGTCGGCTCGATCGTCGGCTCACCGTTCGACGCGAGCGTCACCTTGGGCAGGTCGCTGCGAACGTCCGGCACCTTCTGCCCGTCCGCACGCACGGGCAGCAGGTCGACGACGGTCACGGTGGGGCTGCTCCCGCCGCCGCTCCCGCCCCCCGGGCTGACCTGGAGCAGGCGCGCCCCCACACGCTGACCGGCGATCGTCTTGTACAGGTCCGAGCCGAGGTCCGCCTCGCTCAGGGTCCGGGTGACCGGGCTGCTCGCGTAGCTCTGGTCCACGAGCGACGCGTCGGTGGAGTCCTCGATCCAGTAGTCGAGGAGCACGGGCTTGTCGTCGACCACGGCCGCGCCGGTCCCTGGCCAGATCGTGGTGCGGTACGTCGAGGAGACGTCCAGCGGCGTCAGGTACGTGATCGTGGGCGCGGCACCGGGAACGCCCGAGACCGTGACGTCCGGCGGGACGTCCGGCTGGTCGGAGCACCCCGCCAGCGCGAGGGCTGCCACCAGCGCGGCCGTCACGATGGTCCGCAGTCGTCGCACGTCGTACCTTCCGTCGTCCTGCTCGCGGTCGCCGGTCGGCGATCCGGCCGACACTGTACGGTGCGCACCTGGGGCCGGTCCGAGGGGGATCGGACCGGTGACGAGGCACCGCGCTACATCGACTCGATGAGCCGTTCGACGCGGTCGTCGACGTTCCGGAACGGGTCCTTGCACAGCACGGTGCGCTGCGCCTGGTCGTTGAGCTTCAGGTGCACCCAGTCGACCGTGTAGTCGCGGCGCGCGTCCTGCGCCGCCCGCACGAAGTCGCCCCGCAGCTTGGCCCGCGTGGTCTGCGGCGGGACCGCGGTCGCCTCGAACACGTCGAGATCCGTGGTGACCCGCTCGACCAGCCCCTTGGCCGCCAGGAGGTTGTACAGGCCCTCCGACCGCGAGATGTCGTGGTACGCGAGGTCGAGCCGCTGCACGCGCACGTCGGACAGCTCCAGGTCGTGCTTGGCCCGGTACCGTTCGATGAGCCTGTACTTGATGACCCAGTCCAGCTCGCGGTCGACGAGCGACAGGTCGCCGGTGGCCAGCGCCCGTAGCCCGCGCTCCCACAGGTCGAGCACCTGCTTGGTCTCCGGCGTCGGGCCGCCCTGGGCGTCGACGAAGTCGACGACCCGCGACAGGTACTCCTCCTGAAGCTCGATCGCGGTGGCCGTGCGCCCGTTGGCGAGCGTGACCGGGTGCTTGCCCGTCATGTCGTGGCTGATCTCGCGGATGGAGCGGATCGGGTTCTCCAGGGACAGGTCCCGCATGGGGATCCCGGCCTCGATCATGCGCAGCAGCAGGTCGGTGGCACCCACCTTGAGCATGGTGGTGGGCTCGGCCATCGAGGAGTCTCCGACGATGACGTGCAGCCGGCGGTAGTGCTCGGCGTCGGCGTGCGGCTCGTCGCGCGTGTTGATGATGGGGCGCGAGCGGGTGGTCGCGCTCGAGACGGCCTCCCAGATGTGGTCCGCCCGCTGCGAGAGGCAGTAGACGGCACCTCGCGGGGTGGTGAGCACCTTGCCCGCACCGGTCAGGACCTGCCGGGTGATGAGGAAGGGGACCAGCACGTCCGAGAGCCGCGCGAAGTCGCCCTGCCGCCGCACCAGGTAGTTCTCGTGGCAGCCGTAGGAGTTGCCCGCCGAGTCGGTGTTGTTCTTGAACAGGTGGATGCGGCCCGGGAGACCCTCGTGCTCGAGCCGCTGCTGCGCGTCCTCGACCAGCCCCTCCAGGATCCGCTCGCCCGCGCGGTCGTGCGTGATGAGCTGGCGGACGTCGTCGCACTCCGCGGTGGCGTACTCCGGGTGGGAGCCGACGTCCAGGTACAGGCGCGAGCCGTTGCGCAGGAAGACGTTCGACGAGCGGCCCCATGCGACGACCTTGCGGAAGAGGTAGCGCGCCACCTCGTCCGCGGACAGACCGCGCCCGTCCTGGGCGGCGCACGTCACGCCGTACTCGGTCTCCAGACCGAAGATCCGCTTGTCCATGCCTTCGCCTCACCTCCCCGGCCGTCGCCGACCGGCCCGTCCGTCCGTCCGTCAGGCCTGCAGCAGGTCCTCCAGCAGCGCCCCCGTCAGCCGCCGGAACGCACGCCGCGGCCGGGTGCGGTCCAGGACCGCGACCTCGAGCTGCGCCGCGGGCAGCGTGCGCTGCGGGCCTCCCTCGTCCGTCGGGGTGCCCAGCGCCCGCACCGCCAGCGCCAGGACCTGCGGCAACGTCATGCCGGGCCGCCACCCTTCCTCGACGACTGCGCCTAGCCGCTCGGCCTGGCCACCCATCACGACCCACCCGTGCTCGTCCGTCACGGACCCGTCGTACGCGAGCCGGTAGATCTGGTCGCCGTCGATGGTCCGACCCACCTCGGCCACGACGAGCTCGACCTCCAGCGGCTTCGACTCGGTGGTGAACACCGTGCCGAGCGTCTGCGCGTACGCGTTCGCCAGACCGCGGGCGGTCACGTCGACGCGGTCGTAGGAGTAGCCGCGCAGGTCGGCGTACCGGACGCCCGCCACGCGCAGGTTCTCGAACTCGTTGTACTTGCCCACCGCGGCGAACGCGATGCGGTCGTAGATCTCGGACACCTTGTGCAGGGCGCGGGACGCGTTCTCCGTGGCGAACGCGATCCCGTCGTCGTACTGCACGACGACCACGGACCGCCCGCGCGCGATGCCCTTGCGGGCATAGTCCGCCCGGTCCTTCATGAGCTGCTCGGGCGAGACGTAGAACGGCATGCTCATCGGGCACCCCCGCGGTCGGTGTGGGTGGCGCGGCGGCGTTCCTCCGAGGCGGCGGCCACCGCGGCCAGCTCGTCGTCGCCCACGCGCAGGTACCCGGCCTCGGTGACCGTCGCGACCACGGGCCAGATGCGCCGCGTGCTGTCCGGACCGCCGGTCGCGGAGTCGTCGTCGGCCGCGTCCACCAGGGCCTCGACCGCGACCCGCACCGCGTCCGCGCTGCCCATGCCGGGACGCCACAGCTTCTTGAGCGAACCGCGCGCGAACACCGAGCCCGACCCCACCGCGTGGTGGTCGTGCTCCTCGTACCGGCCGCCCGTGACGTCGTAGGAGAAGATCCGGCCCAGGTGTCGGTCAAGGTCGTAGCCGCCGAACAACGGCACGACCGCCAGACCCTGCATCGCCAGGCCCAGGTTCCCGCGGATCATCGTGGACAGCCGGTTCGCCTTGCCGTCGAGCGAGAGCAGGCTGCCCTCGATCTTCTCGTAGTGCTCGAGCTCCAGCTGGAACAGGCGCACCAGCTCGACCGCGAGACCGGCCGTGCCGGCGATCCCGACAGCCGAGTACTCGTCGGCCGGGAAGACCTTCTCGATCTCGCGGCTCGCGATCATCGAGCCCATGGTCGCGCGGCGGTCGCCGGCCATGACCATGCCGCCGTCGAAGGTCAGCGCGACGATCGTGGTGCCGTGCGGCGCCTGCACGTCGCCCACCGGCAGCGGACGGTTGCCCGGCAGGAGATCGGGTGCGTGGCCCGCGAGGAAGTCGACGAACGACGAGGAGCCCGGCGTGGTGAACGCGTGGGGCAGTCGCCCCGAGGCGGCAGGGTCAGCGGGCGTCATCGGGCGTCACTGACCGCCCTTCTGGACGAAGCCGCGCACGAACTGCTCGGCGTTGGACTCCAGCACGTCGTCGATCTCGTCGAGCAGCGCGTCGACCTCGGCATCCCGCGCCTGGGCGGACGGGGCTGCGGGAGCGGGGGCCGCGTCGTCGATCGGGTCGTCGTCGTTCCGACGAGGGTTCACGCGTTCCTGACCAGCCATCACGCACCTCCTGGCGTCCGTTGCCGTCGCAGTCCTGCGCGGTCCACCTGCGCAGGTCACCACCCTAGGCCCATCCTGCGACACTCCCGCCGGACGCGCCCGCCACCCGGACAGGCGGGAGGCTCACGCGCCGAGCGCCTCCAGCAGCGACCGCGCGTCGTGGCAGTCGTCGAGCAGGGCGCCGACGTGCGCGCGGGTTCCCCGCAGCGGGTCGCGCATGGGGACGCGCTGCAGGGTGCTGGCACCGGGCACGTCGAAGACGATCGAGTCCCAGGACGCCGCCGAGATCTCCCCCGGGTAGCGGGCCACGGCCTCGCCCCGGAAGTACGCGCGCGTGTCGACCGGCGGGTGCCCGACGGCCTCGTCGACCTGCTCGGGCGTGACGAGCAGCTCGACGGCCCCGGCCGCGACGAGGCGGTGGTAGAGCCCCCGCTCCGGGCGCAGGTCCGACCACTGCAGGTCGACCGCCGCGAGGCGCGGGTGGTCCCACGCGATCTGGTCGCGTCGGCGCATCCCCTCCATCAGCCGCAGCTTGGCGAGCCACTCGACCTCGCGCGCGCACGACGCGGGGTCGTCGGCCAGCCGCGTCAGCAGCGACTCCCAGCGCGTCATGACGTCGGCCGTCTGGTCGTCGACCTCTCCGCCCACGTGGGCCATCGCGGCCCGCACCGCGCCGAGGTACTCGCGCTGGATCTCCAGGGCCGTCAGCCGACGACCGTCGGCGAGGTCCAGGCGCTGGGTCAGCGTGAGGTCGTGGCTGACGACGTGCGTCGCCTGCACGGGGTCGCGCAGCGCCAGCCGGTCGATCGCACCGAGCGCTCCCCCGGCCCCGCCCTCGGCGACGGCGCGCTCGATCAGCCACAGCACGAGCGACGCGGTGCCGAGGCGCAGGTAGGTGGCGACCTCCAGCATCGTGGCGTCGCCGACGATGACGTGCAGCCGACGCCACCGGTCAGGGTCGGCGTGCGGCTCGTCGCGCGTGTTGACGATGGGCCGGCGCAGCGTCGTCTCGAGCCCGATCTCCGCCTCGACGTAGTCGGCCCGCTGCGAGAGCTGGAACCCTGCCCGCTCACCGCGCTGCCCGATCCCCACGCGCCCGGCGCCGGTGAAGACCTGGCGCGTGACGAGGAACGGCATGAGGCGCGCGGCGAGGTCGTTGAACGGCACGGCCCGGTCGACGAGGTAGTTCTCGTGCGTCCCGTACGTGGCGCCCTTGCCGTCGACGTTGTTCTTGTAGAGCGTGACGTCGGGCAGCGCAGGGTTGGACATGAGCGTGCGGACCGACGCGAGCATCACCTGCTCGCCCGCACGGTCCCAGCGCACCGCGTCGAGCGGGTTGGTGACCTCGGGCGACGAGTACTCGGGGTGGGCGTGGTCGACGTACAGGCGAGCCCCGTTGGTGAGGATGACGTTGGCCGCGCCCGGGTCCTCGTACTCCTCGACGGCCGGCCGCTCGACCTCCTGCGGCCCGTCCCCCGACGGGGCGGGGCGCGCCGGGTCGTCGGTCAGCTGCGACGGGTGCGCCGAGGCGCGCTGCAGACGGAACCCGCGCGCGTCGTGCAGGGGGTCCTCGTCGTCGTAGTCCCACCGCGCCTTGGCGCGCGCCCCCTCGCGGGCCGCCGCGTGCACGGCCACGACGTGGCTCGAGAGCAGCATCGGGTTCGCCATCGGCCGCCCCGGCTGCAGGATGCCGTACTCGGTCTCGATGCCCATCACGCGACGCACGCTCACGTGATCACCCTAGGCCGGAGCGCGTCGACGACGAGGGCGCGTCCCAGCCCGCGGCCGGTGACGCGCCCTCGTCGGACGTCCTGCTGCGCCTACGGGTGCCTACAGGTACTGCCCGGTGCTCGTCACGTTCTCGATCGTGCGCGAGCCCTCGGTGCCCTTCTTGCCCTGGACGATCGTGCGGATGAACACGATGCGCTCCCCCTTCTTGCCGGAGATGCGTGCCCAGTCGTCGGGGTTGGTCGTGTTGGGCAGGTCCTCGTTCTCCTTGAACTCGTCCACGCACGCCGTGAGCAGGTGGTCCACCCGGATGCCGCGCTGCCCGGTGGACAGCAGGTCCTTGATGGCCGACTTCTTGGCGCGGTCGACGACGTTCTGGATCATGGCGCCCGAGTTGAAGTCCTTGAAGTACAGGACCTCCTTGTCGCCGCTCGCGTAGGTCACCTCGAGGAAGCGGTTCTCCTCGCTCTCGGTGTACATGCGCTCGACGACGCGCGCGACCATCGCGTCGACGGCCGCGGCCGACGAACCGCCGTTCTCGGCCAGGTCGTCCTCGTGGATCGGCAGCCCGGCGGTCAGGTACTTGCCGAAGATCTCGCGCGCGCCCTCGGCGTCGGGGCGCTCGATCTTGATCTTCACGTCCAGGCGGCCGGGCCTCAGGATGGCGGGGTCGATCATGTCCTCGCGGTTGGAGGCGCCGATGACGATGACGTTCTCGAGCCGCTCGACGCCGTCGATCTCGGCCAGGAGCTGCGGCACGATCGTCGTCTCGACGTCGCTCGAGACGCCGGTGCCGCGGGTGCGGAACAGCGACTCCATCTCGTCGAAGAACACGACCACGGGGTGCCCCTGCGACGCCTTCTCCCGGGCACGAGCGAAGATGAGGCGGATGTGCCGCTCGGTCTCACCGACGTACTTGTTGAGCAGCTCGGGGCCCTTGACGTTGAGGAAGAAGCTGCGAACGTCGGCGGCGTCGTCCCCGCGGGCGGCCGCCGCGGTCGCCGCCAAGGAGTGCGCGACGGCCTTGGCGATGAGCGTCTTGCCGCATCCGGGCGGCCCGTACAGCAGGACGCCCTTGGGCGGCTTGAGGCCGTGCTCGCGGAACAGCTCGGGGTGCAGGAACGGCAGCTCGACCGCGTCGCGGATCGCCTCGATCTGCGGGCCCAGGCCCCCGATGTCCTCGTACGCGATGTCGGGGACCTCCTCGAGGACCAGGTCCTCGACCTCGGCACGCGGGATCACCTCGAAGACGAACCCCGAGCGCGAGTCGATCGTCAGCGCGTCGCCGATCCGGGCGCCGCCCTGGCGGACCTGGCCGGCGAAGCGGACCACGCGCTCCTCGTCACCGCGTCCGACCACCAGCGCGCGGTCGTCGCCGATCATCTCCTTGACGGTGACGATCTCGCCGACCTTCTCGTACCCGCCGGCCTCGACGACCGTGAGGGCCTCGTTGAGCATGACCTCCTGGCCGGGCTGCAGGCGATCGACGTCCAGGGCCGGGCTGGCGCCGACGTGCATCTTGCGTCCGGCGGAGACGATGTCGACCGTGCCGTCGGAGCGGGCAGCGAGGAACGTGGCGTACGTGCCGGGAGGCTTGGCGAGGTCGTCGACCTGACGCTTGAGCTCGACGATCTGCTGCCGTGCTGCCACCAGGGCCTCGCTGAGCCGCTCGTTCTTGGCGGCGAGCAGGGTGAGCTCGCGGTGCAGCTCGTATCCGGGGCTGGGTTCGGTCACGGTCGGCCTCCTCCCGTCGTGGCGGCTGGAGGGCCGCCGGTCTTGCACCCTAACCATGCAAGTCAAACACGGGATCGTCGGCGCACCGACTTGTGTCCGGACCGTGACGAACCGTCCAGCCGGTGGACGCCGGATCAGGCTTCGGGCGCCTGACCCACGTCGCGGCGCACCTTGCGGATCTTCTTGTCGGACACCTCGCGCTCGCCCAGCGCCTCGGGCGTCCACAGCTCGGCGTCCTCGACGGGCGCGCCGTCCGCGGCCACGGGGTAGGCACCCTTCGCGGGCCGACGACGACGCAGCGGCGCCTCGACACCGTCGGCGAGCCGCCGCGTGGTCAGCAGAAACCCGGTGTGCCCGATCATGCGGTGCTCGGGCCGGACGGCGAGGCCCTCGAGGTGCCAGCCGCGGACCATCGACTCCCACGCCTGCGGCTCGGTGTAGCGCCCGTCGGTGCGGATGTCCTCCGCGAGCCGCGAGAGCTGCGTGGTCGTGGCGACGTAGCAGACCAGCACGCCGCCGGGGGCGAGCGCGTCCGCCGCGACCTCGAGGTTCTCCCAGGGCGCGAGCATGTCGAGCACGACGCGGTCGACGCTGCCGGGCTCGGCGACCGTCGGGAGGACGTCGGCGAGGTCTCCCACCGACAGCTCCCATGCGGGGTGGGGACCGCCGAAGAAGCCCTCGACGTTGCCCCGCGCGATCGCCGCGAAGTCCTCGCGGCGCTCGATGGAGTGGACCGAGCCACCGTCGCCGACGGCACGCAGCAGCGACATCGTCAGCGCGCCGGACCCGACGCCCGCCTCGATGACGCGCGCGCCCGGGTAGATGTCGGCCATCGTGACGATCTGGCCGGCGTCCTTGGGGTAGACCACGGCTGCTCCGCGCGGCATCGACAGCACGTGGTCGGCGAGCAGCGGGCGCAGCGCCAGGTACTCGATGCCGCCGGTGTTCCGGACCACCGTGCCCTCGGGCGCACCGATGAGGTCCTCGTGCCGGAAGTACCCGCGGTGGGTGTGGAACGTGGCCTCCTCGGCGAGCGTGATCGTGTGCAGCCGGCCGCGCGGGTCCGTGAGCTGGACGCGGTCACCCACCCGGAGCAGTCCGCGCCGCTGCGCGGCGCCCGTCGGGGCGGGGGTGGTCGCGTTCTCGTCGTGGGTCACGGGCGACGAGTCTAGGCGTCCTGTGCCGACCCCAGCGCCGGCCCGATCGCCGACCTGCTCGACGACCTGCTCGTCGGCCTGGTCGTCGACGGGATCGTCGAACCGGTCAGGCGCGGATGGCCGCGATGACGTCCGTGGCCCTGATCAGGCCGACGACGCGTCCGTCGACCATCGCGACCACGACCGGGGACGTGCGCGTCGCCGCCCCGATCGCCTGGACGAGCGCCTGCCCGGTCAAGGTCCCGTCGACGGTGGAACCGACGGGCAGCGTGACGGCGACGGAGCTCAGCGGTGTCGAGCCTGCCGCGACGTGCGGCACGGCGGCTGCGGCGGAGCGGTCGACGTAGGCCGCGGGGCGGCCGTCGGGCGAGAGAAGCACGACCTCCTGGGCGCCGACACCCGCTGCGGTGGCCCCGGCGTGCGCGACCGAGTCGTCGTGCGGCACCCCGACGGCGGGCGTGGCGATCGCACCGAGCGTCAGGTGGTGCACGGCCTTCTCGGTCTTCCCGCTGCGCACCGACGCAGTGGCGCCCGCCCACAGGAACGCGGCGATGAATGCCGTCCACACCACGTTGACGAGGTCGGGCTGGACGCCGCGCACCAGCGGCCACGCCAGCGCCCACGCGAAGAGCAGGACAGCGAAGATCCGCCCCACCCACCCGGCCGCGACCGTGCCGGTGTGGCGGTTCTTGGTGGCGGCCCAGACGGCGGCCTCGAGCACGCGCCCGCCGTCGAGCGGCAGCCCGGGGATCATGTTGAAGACCGCGACGAACCCGTTCGAGATGGCTCCGGAGTACAGCAGCAGGCCGCCCACGGACCAGGGGTCGACGAGGTGGGCGGCGCCGAGGAAGGCCACCGCGAGGACCAGGTTGGCGAACGGGCCGACCGCGGCGACCAGTGCGCTGGTCGCCGGCGTGGGCGCGCCCCCGCCGAACGACGTGTGTCCACCCCACAGCGTCAGGACGAACTCGTGGGGCTGCTGCCCGCGCGCCCGCGCGACCAGGCCGTGCGCGAGCTCGTGGACGAGGACCGAGCCGAACAGCAGCACGACGAACGCGGCGGCGACCGCGTAGACGACCGGCGAGGACGCGTCCGAGCGGGCCCGCACGCTCGGCGCGAACACCAGCGTCAGCACCACGGCCGCGATCAGCCAGCTCGGCGCCAGGATGACCGGCGCGCCGACCACGCGTCCGATCACCCAACCCTGGGTGCGGCGTGCGGGCGGGCGAGGGGTGCTCATCGGCCCAGCGTAGGCGGCGCGGCTACTGCCACGCGTTGCGGCCCACCTTCCAGTCGACGACGCGCAGCGGCACCGTCAGCACGGGCCGGTGCTGGTGCTGAGCGAGGTGCACGGCGACCGACCCCTCGAAGAACTCCCGGACGCGAGCCGCCGAGCCCGGCGCCCGGGTCCCCACGACCAGGACTCCGGCGTCCACCGCACGAGCCAGGTGCGTGAGCGCACGGTCCGGCCGTCCGGCCAGGTAGTGCAGCTCCCAGGGCGGTCCGCCCGTGCCGACGACGTCCGTCAGCGCCGCTCGCAGCCGGTCGCGCACGTCCTGCCACGTGTCGTCGGCGGAGTCGGGGTCGACGGGTGCGTGCTGCACCGTGCCGTCGAGGCCCTCGGCGACCACGTAGCGGGAGGTGTCGGCGTACGCGAAGTGGACCGCCGAGGCGTCGACGGCCCGGGCCAGCGCCAGGGCGGTCAGCGCGACGAGGGGAGGCTGGTCCGGGGTGACGCCCACGACCACCGCGTGCCCCTCGACCGGGACCATCCGGTCGACCCCCGGCTGCGGGACCGTCGAGCCGTCCACCTCGCGTCGCCTCCGATCGTCGCGCGTCGTCGCACGTCCCGAGCCTACGCGCGCGGGTCCGGGTCGGCCGGTCGATCGGCCGGGCGGTCGCCTCGCACGCGCGTCCGTGCGGTTCGTGTGGGCGGTGGCGCCTAGTCTGCGGGCGTGAGCAGCAGCGAGGTGGACCAGGACGCGACCATCGACGTGCGGGAGGCCGTCGTCGAGGAGGCGGTCGACGACGCACTGGTGGCGCACCCCGGGGCGGACGAGCAGCCCGCGCGCCCGCCGTCGCGGCCCGGCCTGTCGCCGTCGCGCGCCAACGACTTCCTGCAGTGCCCCCAGCTGTACCGGTTCCGCGTCATCGACCGGCTGCCCGAGCCGCCGAGCCCGGCCGCGGCGCGCGGCACGCTCGTGCACGCGGTCCTCGAGCGGCTCTTCGACCTGCCGGCACCCCAGCGCACGCTGGAGGCGGCGCACGGTCTGGTGAGTCCGCAGTGGGCCGAGCTGCGGGAGCACTCGCCGCAGGTGGCTGATCTGTTCGAGGAGCCGGCGGCGTTGGCTGAGTGGCTGGTCAGCGCGCAGGCTCTGCTCGGCACGTACTTCGGCCTGGAGGACCCGACGCGGCTCGAGCCCGCAGAGCGTGAGGTCCAGGTCTCTGTCGACCTCGACGACGGCCCGCAGCTGCGCGGCATCGTCGACCGCGTCGACGTCGCACCGAACGGATGGGTCCGGGTCGTCGACTACAAGACGGGGCGGTCACCGCGTGCCGGGTTCGAGAGCTCGGCGCTGTTCCAGATGAGGTTCTACGCGTTCGTCCTCTGGAAGACCCGAGGCGTCCTGCCGAAACGGCTGCAGCTCGAGTACCTCGGCGACGGCGTGGTGGTGCAGCACGAACCGAGCGAGGCCGAGATGGCGACGTTCGAGGCGCGCATCCGCTCGATCTGGGCGGGGATCCAGGACACGGCCCGCAGCGGTCAGTGGCGCCCACGCACGTCGCGACTGTGCGACTGGTGCTCGTTCAAGACGATCTGCCCGGCGTTCGGCGGCACTCCTCCCGAGGTCCCGGAGGGTGCGGTCGAGCGGGCGACGGGTGTCGTCGTCGGATCGGCCGCGTAGGCGGCCGCGCGCACGTCGCTAGCGCAACCCGGTGCGGGCGGCGACCTGCTGGCCCAGCCAGAGCGCACCGACGGCGCAGCTGAGCACGACGAACAGGCCGGGCACGATCGCGTACTCGAAGATCGAGCGCGTCAGCACCGTGCGCAGGTCGGAGAGCCGCACCGCCCACGACACCTGGTGGGGCAGCGAGCCGGGCGCAGCACTCGTCCCGTCCGCGACGACGCAGCTCATCGTGTACGTCGCGCTGAGGCCCACGACACCCGCCCAGACCTGACGCCCCACCCCCGGAGCGTCCTTGCCGGCGCGGCACGACCCGGCGGCGGCACGGGGTGCCACCAGCTCGTAGGCGTCGACGCTCGGGATCACGGCGGTGACCGTACCGACGGAACCTGTGGTTGCCAAACTCGCCGCGCGGCGCGCCGCGGGAGCTACGCCCGAATGCCGTCGCTCGCGACGTCACCGGCGACCAGAGCGGCCAACCGAGGCAGGTCCAGCGCACGCAGGTCGGTGATCCGGACGAGCCCCGGGCGGGGCTCCACCGGCTGGAACACCTCGACACCCACGGTCCGCGCACCCGACGCGAGGGCCGACGTGATCCCCGTGCGGGAGTCCTCGACGGCCACGCACTCCTCGATCGGGACACCGAGCAGCTCGGCGGCCCGCAGGTATGGCGCCGGATCCGGCTTGTTGACGACGTCGTCGCCCGCCACGACGACGTCGAAGCAGCCCGCCACCCGCGCGAACGGCTCCGCGAGCCGTCGCCACGACGACGTCACCAGCGCCATCGGCACGTTGGCCGCCGCCAGGGCGTCGAGCAGCTCGCGCGCCCCGGGCTGCCACGGGGTGCGGCGCGCGACGCCCGCCGCGACCCGGACGTTGAGGAAGTCGACGATCTCGTCCAGCGGCAGGTCGACACCGCGGTCGTGCAGCGTCTGGGCGGTGACGGCCATCGGGTTGCCGACCATCTTGAGGCCGTCGTCGTGCGACCACGTCCCGCCGTGCGCCGTCACCAGCTCCGTCTCCGCGGCGATCCACAGCGGCTCGGTGTCGACGAGGGTGCCGTCCATGTCCCACAGGACGGCAGCGGGCAGTTTCGCGATCGAGGGGGGCACCGGACCATCCTACGAATCCCGACGAGCCGTCAGCCTCGCCTCCTGCGAACGGCGGCCGCCAGCGCCGTCCCGGCGAGCAGCGCGACCAGCGCCGCGGCGCCCACGGACCCGATCGTGCGGGAGTCGGAACCGGTGGTCGCCAGCGGAGGGACCGGCGGGTTGGTGGGCTCGGCGGTGGGCTGGGCGGCGGGTTCGGAGGTGGGCTCCGCGGTGGGAGTGGGCGAGGGCGACGGCGGCCCGACGGGGACCTCCACCTGGGCGCACGGCAGACCTGTCGACGGATCGCTCCCGTCGACGCAGCTGTCCGGTGGGTCGACGTCACAGTCGTCCGGGGCGCACCTGTCCGGCGGTGGCTGGAACGCGATGTTCGTCGCCGTCGCGTCGCCACCCTGCCCGATCGTCACCGAGTAGGTCAGTGCGACGCTGTCGCCGGAGGTCAACGGACCGATCCACACCAGCTGCGGGGCGCCGTACGTCAGGTCGCCGACCGCCGGGGACGCCTGGGCGTCGTCGCCGTAGGTGGCGTCGTCCAGGACGTCGGTCAGGTCGTCGACGACGACGGCCGGGCGCTGCGACGTGTAGTCGCCCGGACCGGTGTTCGTGGCCGTCACGGTGAAGGTCACGACGTCGCCGACACGCACGAAGCTCGCGGGCGTCGCCGTCTTGGCCAGCTCGAGCTCGGGAAGCTCGCTCTCGAGCCGCCAGCACGGCAGCCCCGTCTCGGGATCGACGTCGCCCGCTCCCCCGACGAAGGCCCTCACACCGGCGGGCGCCGCGGTCGCCACCCGCCCGAGCGCTCCCACCGGGAGGTCGGCCGGCGCCACGCAGCGGGCGGGGGGCTGCACGTCGCAGTCGGTGGCCGACGTGCACGTCCCCGACGGCTCGAAGGCGATGTTGTCCACGTCGAGGTCGCCGCCGCCGGTGAGCGTCACGCTGTACTCGAGCGTGACGGACTCCCCCTGCGACAGGGTCCCGGTCCACACGAGCTGCGGTGCGGCGTAGCCCACGCTCCCGACGTCGGAGGACGATGACGTCCTGGCGGTGGCGTCGTCGCCGTACGTGCCGTCGTCGAGCACTCCCGTCAGGTCGTCGACGACGGTGGCCCGCCTCGTGTCGTCGAAGTCCGCGGTGCCGATGTTCGTCGCCGTCACCGAGTAGTGGACCGTGTCGCCGACCTCGGCCGCCGCGAGGTCGGGGCTCGACTTCACGATGTCGAGCGCCGGCACTCCCGCCGTCACCTCTCCGCATGGCAGGCCCTGCGGGTCGAAGCCGTCGACGCACGTCCCCTCGCCGGGCGGTTCCACGTCGCACAGCGACGCCGCCTTGCACCCGGCGTCCGGCGGGGGCTCGTGCGCGACGTTGTCGAGGTCCCCGTCGCCCTGCCCGGTCAGGGCGACCGAGTAGGTGAGCGTGACCACAGCGCCCGACGGGAGGGACCCGACCCAGACGAGCCGCGGCGCGTCGTAGCCCAGGACACCGGTGCCGGCGGTCGCCGTCGCGGTGGCGTCGTCCCCGTAGGTCGCGTCGTCGAGCAGCCGGCCCAGGTAGTCGACGACGACGGCCGGCGCAGCCGCGGTGTAGTCACCCGGGCCCGTGTTCGTCGCGACGACGGTGTAGTGCACGGTGTCCCCGACGCGCGCCGTCGCGACGTCCGGGCTCGACTTCGTGATCGTCATGCGTGGCAGGTCCAACGACACCTCGTCGCACGCCAAGCCCGTCGACGGGTCGGTCCCTTCGGTGCACAGCTCGGGCGGCTCCGCGTCACAGTCGTCCGCCGTGGCGCAGCCGCTCGGCGGGACGAAGGCGACGTTGTCGAGCGCCAGGTCGCCGTCCCCCGTGACGGTGACCGAGTAGGTGATCGTGACCGAGGCACTCGCCGCGAGCGCCCCGCTCCACACGAGCCGTGGCGCCGCGTATGTGAGGCTGCCGTTCCCGGCGGGCGCGGTGCGCGTCGCGGTGGCGTCGTCGGCCCACGTGGCGTCGTCGAGCACGCCGGTCAGGTCGTCGACCACCGTCGCCTGGTCGGCCGCCGTGTAGGCGCCGGCGCCGACGTTCGTCGCCGTGACGGTGTACGTGACCCGGCTCCCGATGCGGGCCGCGGCGAGGTCGGGGCTGGTCTTGCTGACCGCGAGCTGCGGTGCACCACCGTCGATGATCGCGCAGGGCAGGCCCGTGGCGGGGTCCGAACCGGCGGTGCAGGTCTCGGGGGGCTCGACGTCGCAGTCGTCGGCGGATGTGCAGTCCTCGTCGGGCGGGGGCTGGAAGGCGACGTTACGGACGTCGCCGCTACCCGTCAGCGTCACCGAGTAGGTGACGCTGACGCTCGCCCCGGAGGCCAGCGGCCCCGTCCAGACCAGGCGCGGCTCGGCGTAGGTGAGGGTCCCCGTGGCGGGCGAGGCCTCGGCGTCGTCTCCGTACGTCGCGTCGTCGAGGAGCGCCGAGAGGTCGTCGACGACGGTCGCAGGCCGGTCCGTCGTCCAGTCGCCGGGGCCGTCGTTGGTGGCCGTCACCGTGTAGGTCACGGTGTCGCCGACGTGTGCACCGACCAGGTCGGGGCTCGACTTGGTGACGGCGAGGTGGGGCAGCTCCACCGTGACGTCGTCGCACGCCAGGTCCGTCGCCGGGTCGGTGCCGTCAGTGCAGGTCTGCGGCGGTTCGGCGTCACAGTCGGTCGCGGCCGTGCAGTCGGCGTCCGGCGGCGGCTGGAACGCGACGTTGGCGATCGTCATGTCGCCGGCACCCGTCAGCGTCACGGAGTACGTGATCGTGACGCTCCCACCGGCGTCCAGCGGGCCGACCCAGACGAGCCGGGGAGCGGCGTAGGTCAGGGCGCCGATGTCGGGGGCCGCAGCCGAATCTCCCGCGTACGTCGCGTCGTCGAGGACGCCGGTGAGGTCGTCCACGACCGTGGCGGGGTCCGTCGTCGTGAAGCCACCCGCACCCGTGTTCGCCGCCGTCACGGTGTAGGTGACCGTGTCGCCGACGCGCGCGGTCGCGAGGTCGGGTGCGGACTTGTCGATCGTGAGCCGCGGGAGGTCCGCGTGCACCTGGTCGCACGCCAGACCGGTGCCGGGGTCGGTGCCGTCCGTGCACGTCTGCGGCGGGCTGACGTCGCAGTCGTCGGCGGACGTGCACCCGGACGGCGGCTGGAAGGCGACGTTGTCGACGGACGTGTCACCGTCCCCGGTGAGCGTGACCGAATAGGTGATCGTGACCGACGCGCCCGCGGCCAGCGGTCCCGTCCAGACCAGGCGAGGTGCGGAGTAGCCGAGCTCCCCGGCGTCGGCCGGTGCGGCCGCTGCGTCGCCGGCGTACGTCGCGTCGTCGAGCACACCCGTGAGGTCGTCGACCACGGTTGCCGGTGCGGAGCTCGTGTAGTCGCCGGCACCGGTGTTGGTGGCCGTCACGGTATACGTGACGGTGTCCCCGATGCGGGCGCCGACGAGGTCCGGGGCTGCCTTCGTCACGGCGAGCCGCGGCAGCTCGGCGATGACGTCGTCGCAGGCCAGCCCGGTCGCGGGGTCGGTGCCGTCGACGCACTGCTCGGGCGGCGTGACGTCGCACGACGCCGCACCCGTGCAACCCGCGTCTGGCGGCGGCTGGAACGCTACGTTGCTCAGCACCGTGTCACCCGCTCCCGTCACGGTGACCGAGTAGGTCAGCGTGACGCTCGCCCCCACGGCCAGGGGACCGCTCCAGACGAGGCGCGGGGCCGCGTAGGTCAGCGTGCCGGCGAGCACGGGGTCCGCGACCGCGTCGTTGCCGTACGTGGCGTCGTCGAGCACGCCTGTCAGGTCGTCCACGACGACGGCCGGCGTGAGCCCGGTGTAGGCGGCGTCACCCGTGTTGGTGGCGGTCACCGTGTACTGGACCGTGTCGCCGATCGCGGCGTCGGCGAGGTCGGGCGCCGCTTTCGTGATCGTGAGCGCGCGCACGGGCGTCGAGGTGGAGCAGCCCGGCTCGGTGCCGTCGACGCAGGTCGACTCCGGGGGGCCCGTGACGGCGTTGACCAGCGTCCCGTCGCCGTCGGGTGGGCTGTGGACCGTCACCGAGTAGGTGAGCGTTGCCGTCTGCCCGGGAGCGAGCGCGCCGGACCACGTGAGTGCCGTGACCGGGTCGGTCCCCGTCGTCGTGAAGATCCCACCGGCGTCGGACGCCGCGTCACCTGAGTAGTCCGCGTCGTCCGTGACACCCGTGAGGTCGTCGGTGACGGCCGCCGGGTCGTCGTCGGTGTACGGGACCTGACCGGTGTTGGTGACGGTCACGGTGTACGTGATCGTGCCGCCCGCGTCGACCACGGCCGGGGCCGAGCTCTTCTCGATCGCCAGGGACCGCACGGGGACGGACGTCGTGCACGCGGGTTCCGTGCCGTCGACGCAGGCGGACTCGGGTGCCGTCACGGCGTTGGTCAGCGTGCCGTCGCCGCCCGGCGGGTCGTCGACGACCACCGAGTAGGTGAGCGTCGCGGTCTGGCCGACCACGAGCGGACCGGTCCACGTGAGCCCGGTGACCGGGTCGGTTCCCGTGGTCGTGAAGGACCCGCCCGCGTCCGACGCCTGGTCGCCGCTGAACGTCGCGTCGTCCGTCACGTCCGAGAGGTCGTCGGTCACGGTGGCGGGACGGGCGGCGGTGTAGTCCGTCTCCCCCGTGTTCTCGACGGTCACCGTGTAGGTCACGGTCTGGCCCGCGACCACGTTCGCGCCCGCGTCGGAGGTCTTGGTGACCTCCAGGCCAGGAGTCAGGACCGGGACGGACGTGCCGCAGCCGTCCTCGTCGCCGGTCACGCAACTCGACTCGGGCGGCCCCGTCACCGAGTTCTCGACCGACTCGTCTCCCGTCAGCGGGTCGGCCGTCGTGAGCACGTAGGTGAGGGTCACGCTCGCGCCGGCCTCGAGCGGTCCGCTCCACGTCAGGGAGGTGCCCGACACGTCGGCCGTCCCGACGTCGGGGGTCACCGTGGGTCCCGACGTGAGCGTCCCGTGCGCCAGGACGTCGGCGAGGTCGTCGCTGATGGTGGCGGGGTCGGCGACGGTGTAGGAGTACGCGCCGCTGTTCTCGACCGTCACCGTGTAGGTCAACGCGTCGCCGGGCCCGACGCCCGCGGCCGGGGTCGCCGACTTGGTGATCGTCAGGGCACGCACGGGCACCGACGTGGTGCAGCCGTCCTCCGTCCCGGTGGCGCACCCCGATTCCGGTGGCCCGGTCACCGCGTTGGTGAGGGCCCCGTCGCCGTCGGGCGTGTCGTGCACCGTGACCGAGTACGTGATCGTCGCGGTGGCGCCCACCGCCAGCGGGCCGGACCAGGTCAGCGCCGTCGTCGCCTCACCACCCGCCGCAGGCGTCGTCGTGAAGGCTCCGCCGGCGTCCGACGACGCGTCGTCGGCGTAGTCGGCGTCGTCGGTCACGCCGCTCAGGTCGTCGGTGAACGTCGCCGGGAGGCTGTCGGTGTACGCGACGGTGCCGGTGTTCGTGACCGTCACCGTGTACGTGATGGTCTGGCCGGGTACGACGCTCGCCCCGGCGTCGGACGTCTTGCTGATCTCGAGGCCGGGCACCCCGACCACGACCGGGTAGTCCTCGACCTCTCCCCCGTCCACGGCGCCCGTCGGTGACGGCGCGGTGACCGTGCCCGCGTAGAGCCGGAACCGGGCGTACGTCTGCGCGCCGGCGCTCGCCGTGCCGAACGTCAGCGTGTACGACTGCGCACCTGAGCCTGCCGGCACGGTCGTGAGCTGCCGCTCGCCGACGTCGAACGTCCCGTTGCGGTTCAGGTCCACCCACCCCGCGAGGGTCGCGTCCTGGTCGGAGTCGTTCGTGACGGTCAGGGCGACGGGCAGCGCGCGGCCCGAGACGGCGGAGATCGGTGAGCTCGTGCCGTCCTCGTCGTCGGTGTCCGCCAGGTCGTCGCCGTCGGCGCCGACCGAGGGGACGCCGTCGGCCTCGTCGTCGACCGTCGTGCCGATCATGAGCGCCGTGGTGTGCCTGTCGGTGTCGTAGCCGGCCAGTCCGTGACGCGCTCCGTCCGCCGCCAGGGTCGTGCCGTAGGACGCCGGGGCGTCGCCGAGGTCGACCCTGATCGGCGGCTCGAGGCAGCGTGCACCGTCGTTCGCGCTCGACGCGGGTCCGTACGCGAAGAACGTGCCCGTGCTGGCCGGTGTCGACGAGCTCAAGTCGAAGCGCCAGATCTGCCCGCTGGTGTTGCTGGAGGCGAACAGGTGCCCCACGGCGTCCGCGTACGTCGCGCCGAACGCCTTGGCGGCCGTCGTCGCGCCCGAGCCCGAACCGTCGGGAGCGACGAGCGCGGGCGTGTTCCCGAGGTCCGTGAGCAGGTGCGTCGTGAGGTCGAAGCGCGCCACGGTCCACTGGTTCGCCGTCCCGCCCGACCGTGTGCCGATCGTGTAGAGGGATCCCCCGTAGTACGACCAGTCGGAGAACTGACCCACGTTCGTCGGCTTCGTCAGCGACCCCGAGCCCAGCACCTGCAGGTAGGTCGGCGACGTGGCGTCGACGTCGATCTCCATCCAGTACGCGGTCGTCGTCCCCGTGTTGCCCGCGGCGATCCACAGGTGCCCCTGCGGGTCCACGTCGCCGACGTTCCACTGGTCCGTCGTGGCGACGGGCCCGGTGGTCGGGTAGGCCGACGGTCTGCCGAGGTTCGCCGTCGACCCGTCTCCAGAGATGCGCACCACGGACTGCGAGCTGTTGTCGAACCCGTAGACGTACCCGTCCAGCGCATTGACCCCCAGCGAGTTCACCCCGGGTGAGTAGGACAGGCCTGCCAGCGGCGTCGACGTGCCCGTCACGAGGTCGACCGAGTAACCCACCGTGGGCTGCTGCTGGAAGAGCAGGGCGTCGGGTGTGCACCCCACGGGTGGCTGGTCCACGAAGGTGATGCTGGTGCTCCCCGGAGGCAGCAGTCCGTTCGTCGTGACGTCGGCCGGGGTGTTCGTGTAGGTGCCGGGCGTGTCGGACGTGACCTGCACGGTGAACGTGCAGGACTCCTCGGTGGCGGACCCGACGCCTCCGGAGAGGTCGCCGCCCGCGCGCACCGTGCCGCCCGTCACGCTCAGGGTGCCCCCGTTGCACGTCGTCGCGTACGCCGTCGGGTTCAGCACCCGCAGACCGTTCGGCAGCGCATCGGTGAAGGACCACCCGTTCTTCGGTCCGCTGTCCTGGGTCGGATCCGTCGGGTCGTAGGTGTTCGTGACGGTCCAGGTCAAGGTGCCCGGGGCGTTCGTGCCGTAGGCGCCGTCGGTGAGCGGCCCGCTGGAGAAGACCTTGTCCAGCTTGGGTGTCGAGTCGAGCATGACGACGTTGTCGAACGCCGTGTCGTTGCCGTTACCGCTCGCCTGGTTGTTGCGGACCTGCAGCCCGAGCGTCGTCCCGGTCGCACGGACGGCCACGTCGCCGATGTACGTGGCGACCAGCGACGTGCGCTGCTGCTGCCGTGAACCGTCCGGCGCCGACGCGCCCGGACCGAACGCCTGCTGCCCCGCCTTGCCGCGGGCACAGGTGTTGATCGCCTGTGAGAAGGCGCTGACCTGCTGCCCGCCGGCCTGCGTGATGTTGAACTGGGGCTGAGCACCGACCACGGTCCCGCCCAGGTAGCAGCTCTGCGACCCGACGTCGACGGTGAACTGGTAGTAGTTGCCGACCGTCGCCGGAAATGGCGTCGCCGTCCGCAGCATCGTGCCCACCGCGGTCGCCCCGTTCGTGTACGACGTGACGACGTGGTTGTCCGCTGCGGACGCGGTGATGCCGAGCGTGCTCCGGATCGAGGCGTAGGGGTAGCCCGACGAGAGCGCATACGCCCCCATGTCGTTCGCCAGGAGGCGCTCGGCGTTGAACCAGACGAGCCACGGTTGCGCGGTGGTGGTGCGGTTGCACCCGGGGCGCGCTGCCACGGGCAGCAGGTTCGTTCCCGTCGTGGACTCGCCGGTCCCGTTGCGCGCCGGGACCGATGCCCCCGCCTTGATCACGATGCCGTTGCACCCGTTGGTCGCTGCCCACTGCTCGTCGGCGTCGTAGGTCGTGCCGTCTGCCGAGATGTAACCGGGCTGGTAGCCGGCGCTCCCCGGCGTCGCGCCGTATGGATACGAGGTGAGGGTCTGCACGTCACCGGAAGGCAGGCTCGACCAGTCGCTGTCGACGTTGGTGGAGGCGGTCGCGGTACCGAAGTTCTCGAAGTTCTCCACCCGGATGAACTGCGGCATCTCCATGACGCCCGGGCTCCCGGGTGCGGCCGCGGCGGGTGGGGCGACGGCGGCGTCGACGGCGACGACCGACACCGGGACCGCGACGAGGACGGACGCCGCCACGAGCGCGCCCGCGAGGGTGCCGCGCAGGCCGCGCGAGCGCACGACGGCGTCAGTCCTCGCACGTCCGCTGCCGGTCGCGACCATCGAGCGCCCCTTCGCCCCTGCCCCCAGGCCGTGCACCGGACGGGTCACGTCGCCGTGTCGCCGTCCAGCTCCGGTTCCGGCCGCGGGTCACGGAGCGTGCGTCGTCGTGCTCAGGAGTACATAGCACCCGACGACCAGCAAGAACGCAATGGGAACGGACATGTTGCCCCGCACCGCTCCGACCCCGCCACACGGTCACTTGCGGCGCTCACAGCCTGCGGTCCGCCTAGGCTGGCCCGATGAGCCAGACGCCCGGCAGCGACAACTTCGCAGACCTGCCCGCCGACGCGACCCCACCCGCGGTCCTCGCCCCCGGCGAGACCGTGCTGCTCGCCGCGTTCGAGGGCTGGAACGATGCCGGCTCCGCGGCGACGCAGTCGCTCGAGCACCTGCACGACGTGTGGGGGGCCGAGCAGGTGGACGAGCTCGATCCCGAGGAGTACCACGACTTCCAGGTGAACCGCCCGCAGGTGGGGCTGGGCCCAGACGGCCGCCGCGAGCTCACGTGGCCGACGACCGCCGTCGCCGTCGCGACCACCCCGCACGGGCGCACGGTCGTCCTGGTGCACGGCATCGAGCCGTCGATGCGGTGGCGCCACTACTGCGACGAGGTGCTCGGGATCGCGGCGTCCCTCGGCGTCAAGACCGTGGTCACGGTGGGGGCGCTGCTCGCCGACGTGCCGCACACACGCCCCATCCCCGTGAACGCGACGAGCGAGGATCCCGCGCTGCGCGAGCTGCTCGACCTCGAGCCCAACACGTACGAGGGGCCGACGGGCATCGTCGGCGTGCTGCAGCACGAGGCCGGCGCGCGCGGCCTGCAGGCCCTGTCGCTGTGGGCCGCGGTCCCCCACTACGTCGCGCACCCGCCGTCCCCCAAGGCCACGCTGGCGATCCTGCGCCGCATCGAGGCGCTCCTCGGCGAGCCGGTCCCCTTCGGCGAGCTGCCCGACGACGCCGCCGCGTGGCAGGAGGGCGTCGACGAGCTCGCCGGCGAGGACGGGGAGATCGGCGAGTACGTCCGCCAGCTCGAGGAGGCGAAGGACACCGCCGACCTCCCGGAGGCGTCGGGCGAGGCCATCGCCCAGGAGTTCGAGCGCTACCTGCGCCGACGCGACAAGGGCACCGGCGGCTGACGCGTCAGAACCGGATGCCGAGCAGCGCGTCGAGCATGCGGCCGACGACGCCCGGGGCACCTTCGTCCCAGTCCTCGTCGCCGCCACCGTCGGCGCCACTCGCCAGCGCGGACTGCGCCCACGCGTCGACGAGGGCCAGCGCGCGCGGGGTGTCGAGGTCGTCGGCCAGCGCGGCCCGGACGTCCGTGAGCAACGTGTCGGCGGACGGCCCGCCGTTGCCGGACACCGAGCGGTGCCACGTCGCCAGGCGCTCACTGGCCTCCGCCAGCCCCGCGGCGGTCCAGTCCCAGTCGTCGCGGTAGCGGTGGGCGAGGATGGCGAGCCGGATCGCCATCGGGTCCTCGCCGTCGGCCAGGAGCCGGGAGACCAGCACCAGGTTGCCCCGCGACTTGCTCATCTTCTCGCCCTCGAGACCCACCATCCCGGCGTGCAGGTGCACCCGGGCGCCGTGACCCGAGTCGAGCAGCCGCGCGTGCGACGTGCTCATCTCGTGGTGCGGGAACAGCAGGTCCGAGCCGCCGCCCTCGACGTCGAACGGCAGGCCCAGCGCGTCGCGCGCGATGACCGCACACTCGATGTGCCAGCCGGGCCGGCCGCGTCCCAGCGACCCACCGTCCCACGCGGGCTCGCCCGCCCGCTCGCGCCGCCACAGGAGCGGGTCCAACGGGTCGCGCTTGCCGGGTCGGTCCGGGTCACCACCGCGCTCTGCGGACAGCGCCAGCATCGTCGCCGCGTCGAGACCGGCAACAGCCCCGAAGGCATCGTCCGCCGACAGGTCCGCGTACACGTCCCCGAGCTCGTCCCCCACCTCGTCGGGCGTGGGCACCCGGTAGGCCGCGCCGGCTGCGAGCAGCTTCTCGACTGCCGCGACGACGGTCGGCACCGACTCGACGACTCCGCTCCACACGTCGGGCGGGATGACCCCGAGCGCCGTCATGTCACGGGCGTACAGCGCGGTCTGCTCGACCGCGAGGTCACGCCAGTCGACGCCGGTCGCGGTGGCGCGCTCCAGCAGCGGGTCGTCCACGTCGGTGACGTTCGAGGCGTACCGCACGGTGTGGCCGGCGTCGCGCCAGGCGCGGCCCAGGACGTCGAACGCGACGTACGTGGCGGCGTGCCCCATGTGGGTCGCGTCGTAGGGCGTGATGCCGCAGACGTACAGCGTCGCCGTCGGGCCCTCGGCCGCGACGACGAGGCCGCCGGTGGACGTGTCCCGCACCTTGATCGGCCCCCCTCGGCCGGGAAGCGACGGGACGAACGGCGAGGGCCAGGTGAGCACGGCCGCCAGCCTAACGGCGGTCCACCGGCACCGACGACCGGCGCCCGAACCCGGCAGGGGTCATGATGCTCACCGTGAGCGACGCGCAGCACTTCAGCAAGGGCCCCTCGGGCTGGCACGACGGCGACGACGGCGAGCCGCGCTGGATCGTCGTCGGTCCGGGCGACCTCGTCGAGTACGCGCGTGCGCGCGGCGTGAGCGAGCAGGCGATCGAGCTGCTCGAGCACCACACCCCGGGTGCGCACCCCGAGCGCAGCACGCATCCCCTGCGCGGGCACGTCGACCAGTCCGCCGACGGCGAGATCATCCTGTCGGCGCCGACGCTCTCTTACGTCGCCGAGACGCGCGACGTGCACACTGGAGCCCTCACGCTCATCCTGGCCGACGGCGTGATCCTGACGTCCGAGGCCGGGGACGCCGGCATCCTGCCCCGCACGGCCGAGAAGCTGTGCAGCGGTGTGCCGATCCCCGACTCGGGCGTCGCCCAGGTCCTCGCGGCCATCCTGCTCACACTCGTCGCGCACGCTGCGGACGTCGAGGCCGAGCTGGGCGACGCCGTCGCGGACACCGAGCGGGTCGTATTCAGCACGGCACGGGTCGACGACCCCGTCGAGCGCATCTACGACCTCAAGCGTGAGATCGCGGAGGCGCGACGCGCGCTGGCCCCCATCACCGGCGTCCTGCCCCAGCTGGGCGCCGAGACGATCCAGCGGCGCCGCAAGGAGAAGGAGCCGCCGAAGTGGCTGGGTCGGGTCCAGGCGACCGCCGACCGGGTGGACCACCACCTCGACGCGCACGACGAGCTGCTCGACGCGATGCTTCAGGTGCACCTGAGCCAGGTCTCGGTGCAGCAGAACGAGGACATGCGCAAGATCTCGGCGTGGGCCGCGATCGCCGCCGTCCCCACGCTCATCGCGGGCATCTACGGCATGAACTTCCAGCACATGCCGGAGCTGACGTGGACCTGGGGCTATCCCGCCGTCGTCGTCGTCATGCTGGGCATCTGCGGCGGGCTGTACCGCCAGTTCCGCAAGGTGGGCTGGCTGTGACGCCTACGACCCGACGGCGGTCGTCGCCGCGTTCGGCTCGAGGACGTTCGTGATCAGTAGGATCGCCACGAGCGCCGCCAGGCCCAGCCGGTACCAGACGAACGGCTTGTAGCTGAAGGTCGAGACGATCTTCAGGAACACGATGATCACCAGGTAGCCGACGAAGAACGCGACGAGCGTGGCGATCAACGTGGCGCCGAAGCTGGGCGTCCCCGCCTTGCCGAACTCGTCGACGCTCTTGGCGAGCTGGAACAGCCCGGACCCGAACACCGCGGGGATGGCCAGCAGGAACGAGTACCGCGCCGCCGCCTCGCGGGTGTAGCCCATCAGCAGGCCGCCGGTGATGGTGCCGCCGGAGCGTGACACGCCGGGGATCAGCGCGAGCGCCTGCCAGCCGCCGAACTGCAGCGCGTCGCGGCCCTCCAGCTCCTCGAGCGTGCGCCGCTTGGCCCCCACCTTGTCCGCCCAACCCAGGAACAGGCCGAACCCGGCCAGCATGAGCGCGACGATCCACAGGTTGCGGAACGTGCTCTCGATGGCGTCCTGGAAGAGCAGGCCCAGCACGACGATGGGCAGCGAGCCGATCGCGATGTACCAGGCCATGAGCGCGTCGTGGTCGCGCGCCTCGCCCGGCGGCATGCCCGCGCGGGAACGCCAGTCCGTGCCGTAGGCGCCGCGCAGCGCGTGCCACCACGCAGCCACGATCCGCACGATGTCGCGGCGGAAGTACAGGATCACCGCGGTCTCGGTACCGAGCTGCGTGATCGCGGTGAACGCGGCACCGGGGTCGGCGCTGCCGATCAGCTCGCCCACGATGCGCAGGTGCGCGCTGGACGAGACCGGCAGGAACTCGGTCAGTCCCTGCACCAGCCCCAGGAGGATCGCTTCGCCCACACCCATGCCGCTCACGAGCCGCAACCCTAGCCGGACACCCTTCCCACGTCCGGCAGACGCGTGGCCTGCGGGGTGGTGATCCGGTGAAGGCCTGACGGCGGTCTAGGGTTGCCGATCATGGAGCACCGCCACCTGGGACGCACGGGACTGCGCGTGTCGCGGCTGGGGCTGGGCACCATGACCTGGAGCCGGGACACCGACGAGCACGAGGCCACCGAGCAGCTGCGCGACTTCGTCGACGCGGGCGGGACGCTGGTGGACACCTCGGCGTCGTACGCCGACGGCGGCGCGGAGGAGCTCCTCGGCAGCCTGCTGGGCGACGTCGTGGAGCGCGACGAGCTGGTGCTGTGCACCAAGGCGGGCGTGCGCCGCACCGGCGAACGCGCTGTCGTCGACGGGTCCCGCGGCGCCCTGATGGCCTCCCTCGACGCGTCCCTGCGCCGGCTCGGCACCGACCACGTGGACCTGTTCCTGGTGCAGACGCCGGACCCGCGCACCCCGCTCGAGGAGACCGCGTCCGCGCTGCGGCTGGCCGTCAGCAGCGGCCGTGCCCGCTACGTCGGGCTCGCCAACCACGCGGGCTGGCAGGTGGCACGCGTCGCGAGCCTGCTCGAGCACGACCCCGGGCTCGCCGCGGTGGAGGCGGAGTACTCGTTGCTGCAGCGCGGCGTCGAGCGCGAGGTCGTCCCCGCGGCTCAGGCGCTCGGGGCCGGGATCCTCGCGTGGTCGCCGCTGGGGCGCGGGGTCCTGACCGGCAAGTACCGCCGGACCATCCCCGCCGACTCCCGCGCGGCATCACCGCACCTGGCCGGCTTCGTCGAGCCGTACCTGGGCGCGGACAGCGCGGCGGTCGTCGACGCACTGGCGACGGCCGCGCACGGGTTGGACCGCGCACCTCTCGAGGTCGCCCTGGAGTGGCTCACGTGGCGTCCGGGGGTGGCCGCGGCCATCGTCGGCGCACGGACGGCGGACCAGCTCCGGGGCTCCCTGCAGGCGCTCGACCTGGACCTCCCGCCGGAGCTGAGGGGAGCGCTCGACGACATCACCGCACCGGTGCTCGGCTACCCCGAACGATTCTGAGGGCGCTGCCCCCTCAGGCGTGCTCGGCGCTCGCCTCGTCGACGTCGGCGCCGTCCTCGAACGCGTCGTCGCCGTCAGGGCCCCACTCGTCGTCGTCCTCGTCGTCCTCGTCGTCCTCCTCCGCGAGGTAGAACGGCAGCGCCTCCCCGTGGGCCGTGCCCAGCGCCTCGTCGTACACCTCGAAGGCGTCGGCGAGCACGTCGTAGGCGTCGTCGACGGCCGGGTCGTCGTCGTCGTGCTTGGCGACGACAGCGTTGTAGTGGGCCTCGAGGGAAGCGATCAGGCGGTCCAGCGCGGCACGCGGGTCGACGGTCATGCCATGACCGTAGCGCCGCACAGGGCACAATGGCAGCGCGATAGGTCGATCGACGCCGGTGACAGGACGGGGTGAGCGATGGCAATCGGACAGACAGGCACGAAGCGCAAGGACTGGGTGGCCGTCGGAGGCCAGTACGAGTACCGCGTGGTGACCATCCCGCGGTCCACCAGCAGGGGCGATGCCCGCCGCATGCTCACCGAGCAGGCCGAGTACGGGCGCTGGGAGCTGGCCCGCTCCGTCATCTACGTGGGCGGCGAGCGCAAGGTGTGGCTGCGACGCAAGGTGCTGCGGGTGCGCAGCACGCTGGCCGAGACGACCTGACGCCGGACCCGCTCAGCAGGTCGCCAGCAGGCGGTCGAGCACGCGGGTCCCGAAGCGCAGCGCGTCAGTGGGCACGCGCTCGTCGACGCCGTGGAACATCCCGGCGAAGTCGAGGTCCGGGGTGAGCCGCAGGGGTGCGAACCCGTACCCGGTGATGCCGAGGCGTGCGAGCGACTTGTTGTCGGTGCCGCCGGACAGCGTGTACGGCAGGACGGTCGCCTCGGGGTCCTCGGCCAGCAGCGCGTCGGTCATCGCGTCCACGAGCGCACCCGTGTGGGGCGCCTCGAGGCCGATGTCGTGATGGATGCGCTCGATACGCACGTGCTCGCCGGCCAGCTCGGCGACCTTCGCGACGAACTCGTCCTCGCGGCCCGGCAGGAACCGCCCGTCGATCGTCCCCTCGGCGCTGCCGGGGATGACGTTCGCCTTGTAGCCCGACGTGAGCTGCGTGGGGTTCGTCGTGTGCCGCAGCGTGGCGCCGACGAAGCGCTGCGCGGGACCCAGCGCCTGGACCAGCCGGTCGATCCCGTCGGGGTCCTGCGGATCGAACGGCAGGCCCGTGAGCTGCGCGACGCCTTCCAGCAACGCGTGGACCGTGGGCGTCAGATCCAGCGGCCACGGGTGCCGGCCGATGCGTGCCACGGCGTCGGCCAGGTGCGTCACGGCGTTGTCCCGGTTCACCTGGCTGCCGTGCCCGGCGCGCCCGTCGGCGATCAGGCGCATCCAGGACAGACCCTTCTCGGCGGTCTGCAGCAGGTACGCGCGGCGTCCGGCGATCTCGACGGAGAACCCGCCGACCTCGCTGATCGCCTCGGTGGCACCCTCGAACAGCTCCGGCCGGTTGTCGACGGCCCAGCGTGCGCCGTACGTGCCGCCCGCCTCCTCGTCGGCGAACATCGCGACGACGACGTCCCGCGCCGGCTTGCGCCCCTCGCGCGCCATCTGCCGCACGACCGACAGGATCATCGCGTCCATGTCCTTCATGTCCACGGCGCCGCGACCCCAGATCAGCCCGTCGCGCTCCTCGGCACCGAAGGGGTCGACACTCCAGTCGTCGGCGCGGGCGGGCACGACGTCCAGGTGCCCGTGCAGAACCAGCGCAGGCCGCGAGCTGTCCGCACCCTCGAGCCGCGTCACCACGCTGGCGCGACCGGGCGAGCTCTCGAAGATCTCCGTGTCCAGCCCGACGTCCGACAGCAGCCCCGCGACGTGCTCGGCCGCCCCACGCTCCCCCGGCCCTTCGTTGTCGCCGTAGTTCGACGTGTCGAACCGGATCAGGTCACGGCAGATGTCGACGACCTCGTCGGCGGCGGACAGGTGAGCGGGCTGCGGCGCGGCGGGCATGGGACAGACGCTACCGGGCAGCCGATGCAGACGGCGGGCGTCCGGTCCACCTGTCGACGCGACGTCCACGCCCTGGGACACCTACGCCGCGTCGAGGCCGTGAGCCCCCGGAAAGCGGGCCATCTGCAGGTCGCGGCCCATGTCCTGGTTCACACAAATCACCCGCTCGCGACGCTCGTACAGGCGCCCCACGCTTCTCGTGGCACGCCATCTAGCGGTTTCGGGTGTTCTCTGACGAGCAGTGGGCGCGGGTCGAGCCGTTGCTGCCCTCGAACGAGGGGCGCCGGGGTCATCCATTCGGGGATAACCTGCGGGTGGTCGAGGGCATCGCTTACCTGTATCGGACCGGGGTCGCGTGGCGCGACCTGCCGCGTGAACAGTTCGGTCCCAGGCAGACGGTCTGGAAGCGTCACCGCCGCTAAGCCGGCGACGGGACCTGGGATCGGGTGCTGGCCCAGCTGCTGGCGCAGGCCGACGCGGCCGGGCAGGTGGACTGGACGGTGTCGGTGGACGCCACGATCGCGCGCGCCACCAGCACGCGACGAACACCACGCACCCTGAGCAGGACACAGGGGGCGGGGTCGAATCACAGGAATCTGCCGCTCGTCGAGTGTGAACCTCCAGGTCACGGCATCGGACGTTCGCGTGGTGGGCTGACTACCAAGATCCACGCCGAGGTCGACGGCATGAGTCGACCGCTGGCCGCGGTGATCACCGGTGGACAACGCAACGACGGTGTCATGCTGGCCGACGTCCTGGCCGACATCCGCGTCCCACGCCTGGGCGCGGGACGCCCCCGCACCCGACCCGACGCCGTCGTGGCCGATGAGGCCTACTCGGCCGGCTCCTACCGGCGCGTGTTGCGGGGACGCGGCATCAAAGCCGTGATCCCCGAGAAGTCCGACACGATCGCCGCCCGCAAGAGACGCGGCTCACGCGGCGGACGGCCACCCAAGCTCGATACCGAGGCCTACCGAGGTCTACCGAGGCCGCAACGTCGTCGAACGCCACTTCGCGTTGATCAAGCAATGGCGAGCACTGGCCACCCGCTACGACAAGCTCGCCATCACCTACCGAGCCGCGGTCGTCCTCGCCGCCTGCATCACCTGGTCTCGGATCTGGACTCGCCCTGGAAGGTGAGCATCCGCACGGTTTGAAGCCGTAGGACTGCGGCCAGCAGGCGCTGCGTCATCGATGCCGCAGTGCTCAGAGTCGACGAAACATCACGTGCAGCCCCACGAGCCCGTGCGTCGGGTGCTCGAACGCCTCGGGGACCGTCGCGAGGATGTCGAAGCCGAGGGACCGCCATAGGCGCACTGCTCGCTCGTTGGTCTCAACGACGGCGTTGAACTGCATCGATCGGTAGCCATCGGAGCGAGCCGCGGCGAGCACCGCCTCGCCGAGCAAGCGCCCGATCCCTCGCCCGGCGCCGGCAGACCCGACGACGAAACTGGCGTTCGCGACGTGTGCGCCGGCCCCGGGATGGTTGGGTAGGTACTTGGCCGTCCCGAGGACCGTGCGGACGTCATCCGTGGTGCTCACCGCGACCAGGACACGCGCTCCGGCCGCTCCCAACCAGGCACGGCGCGCGTCGTCCTCCGTGATGTCGCGGGGGTACGTGTACGTCTCGCCGGCACGAAAAGCAGGTTCGAGCGACTGCCAGATGCCCGGCCAGTCGGCGTCGGCGGCTTGGCGGATCTCGATCACGTCGCGCATGCCGTCGAGCGTACGGGCAACTCCTGGCGGCGGACGCACAGCCTGATCCTGCGTAACGCCTCACCTGAACTATGGGAGAAACGCCCTAGATACGCCTCTCATCGCGGAGGCCGCGACGAGCGAGCAGCGGGGCGATCTGCGGGTCGCGGCCGCGCAGGTCGCGGAACGCGGCCATCGGGTCCATCGAGCCGCCGCGCGAGAGCACCGCGGCCCGGAACCGGTCGCCGCTGGCGCGCGTCAGACCGCCGTTCTCCTCGAACCACGTCACGGTGTCGGCGTCGAGCACCTCCGACCAGATGTAGGAGTAGTACGCGGCGGCGTACCCACCGCCGAACACGTGGTTGAAGTAGGTGGTCCGGTACCGCGGCGGGACCTGGGCCAGCGCGACGCCGGCGGCCTCGAGCGACGCGGCCTCGAACGCGGTCACCTGGTCCGGGTCGGTGGGGACGTCCTGCGGGTCCAGGCGGTACCACGCCTGGTCGAGCAGGGCGGCGGCCAGGTACTCGGTCGTCGCGAAGCCCTCGCCGTCCTGGCGGGCCGCGAGCAGGGTCTCGGCCCACTCCCGGGGCATCGGGTCGCCGGTCTCGTGGTGGCGCGCGTACGCCTGCAGGATCGTCGGCTCCCAGGCCCACATCTCGTTGACCTGCGACGGGTACTCGACGAAGTCCCGCGGCACCTGCGTGCCCGACTGCGACGGGTAGCGGACGTCCGAGAACAGCCCGTGCAAGGCGTGACCGAACTCGTGGAAGAGCGTGATGACCTCGTCCCAGGTCAGCAGCGTCGGCTCGCCGTCGGGCGGCTTGGGCAGGTTGAGGTTGTTGACGACGACCGGTCGTTCACCCAGCAGGGTGGACTGGTCGACGAGCGTGTTCATCCACGCCCCGCCGCGCTTGCCGGCCCGCGTCCAGAAGTCGCCGAGGAACAGGCCGAGCCCGCTCCCGTCGGCGTCGAACACCTCGAACACGCGCACGTCCGGGTGGTAGCCGACCAGGTCGTGGCGCTGCGCGAACGTGACGCCGTACAGGGCGTTGGCGGCACGGAAGACGCCGTCCGCCAGGACGCGGTCCAGCTCGAGGTAGGGGCGCAGCTCGGAATCGTCGAGCGCGCGGCGCTGCGCCCGCACGCGCTCGGCGTAGAAGGCCCAGTCCCACGGTTCCAGGACGCCGCCGGGGACGTCGCGCTCGAGCGCGGTCGCCAGGTCCCTCGCCTCGTCGCGCGCGTTCGCGACGGCTGCGGGCGCGAGCCTGGTGAGCAGGTCGACGACCGCGAGCGCGGACCCGGCCGTGGCGTCGCTCGCGACGTAGGCGGCGTGGTGCTCGTAGCCGAGCAGCTGGGCACGTTCGGCGCGCAGGCGTGCGAGCGCCAGCAGCGTCGGACGTGTGTCGTGGTCGCCGCCGTCGCCGCGCCGGACCGAGGCCGCGAAGATGCGTCGCCGCAGGTCCCGGTCGCGGGCCATCGCGAGTGCCGACTGCTTGGTGGGGAGCTGGAGCTCGACGAGCCAGCCCGTCAGCCCCCGATCCGCGGCGGCACGGGCGGCGGCCGCACGGGCGTCGGCGGGGAACCCGTCGAGCTGGTCCTCGTCGGTGACGAGCACGGCCGCGTCGTTCTGCGCGGCGAGCAGATCGCGCCCGAAGGTCGTCTCGAGCGTGGTGATCTGCGTGTTGAGGTCGCGCAGGCGCTGCTGGTCGGCTGCGTCGAGACCGACGCCCGCCCGCGTGAACGCCGTGCGGGTGCGATGCAGGAGCCACGCGGTGTCGGGATCCAGCCCGTCGCTGGGCAGCGCCTCCAGCCGCGCGAAGAGGCGCACGTCCAGGTAGATGGCGTCCCGGTGGGCGGCGAGCAGGGGCGCGACCTCAGCCTCGACGGCCTCGAGCGCGGGCGTCGCGTCGGCGCTGACCTGGTTGAAGAACGCGAGCACCACGCGGTGCAGGAGGCGGCCCGCGCGTTCCAGGGCGACGAGGGTGTTCTCGACGGTCGCCGGCGCCGGGTCGGTCGCGATCGCCTCGACCTCGGCCCGGTGCTCGGCCATGCCGGCCAGCAGCGCGGGCGGGTGGTGCTCCTCGCGGATCTGCGCGAAGTCCGGCAGGCCGTACGGCAGCGCGGACGGCGTGGCGAACGGGTTGTCGGCGTCGAGTGCGTCGGCCATGCGCGCCATCATCACGTACTCCGCCCCGGATCGACCGGTGGCACGCTCAGCCCAGCACGACCGCCGGGTCCGTCCACCCGTAGCCGTGGGCCGCGGCGACGGCCTCGTTGGTCAAGGTCCCGGCGTGGGCCGTGAGCCCTCCCGCGAGCGCGGGGTCCGCCGTCAGGGCCGCGCGCCACCCCAGGTCCGCGAGCGCGGACAGGTAGGGCAGCGTCACGTTGGTCAGGGCGCGGGTGGAGGTCACGGGCACGGCGCCGGGCATGTTGGCGACGCAGTAGAAGAGCGCGTCGTGGACGCGGAACGTCGGTTCGTCGTGGGTGGTGGGATGGGTCGACTCGAAGCAGCCGCCCTGGTCGACGGCCACGTCGACGAGCACCGAGCCGGGGCGCATGCGGGCGACGAGCTCGTCGGTCACCAAACGTGGCGCGCGGGCGCCCGGGACGAGCACCGCACCGATGACGACGTCCGCCAGCTCCGCCTCCCTGGCCAGGGTCCAGGCGTTGGACGCGAGGGTGCGCACGCGCCCGCCGAACGCGACGTCGATCTCGCGCAGTCGCGGCATCGACAGATCGAGCATCGTGACGTCGGCGCGCATGCCGACGGCGATCTCGGCCGCGTGCCGTCCGACGACGCCCGCGCCGAGGACGACGACACGTGCGGCGTCCACGCCCGGGACACCGCCGAGCAGGACCCCGGCGCCACCCTCGTTGCGCATCAGGTGGTAGGCGGCGACCTGGGTGGACAGGCGGCCGGCGACCTCGCTCATCGGAGCGAGCAGGGGCAACGAGCCGTCGGCGGAGCGCACCGTCTCGTACGCGATCGCGGTGGTGCCGGCGGCCAGGATCGCGTCGGTCGTCGCCCGGTCGGCGGCCAGGTGCAGGTAGGTGAACAGCACCTGGTCGGCGCGCAGCAACGCGTGCTCCGGGCCGACCGGTTCCTTGACCTTGCAGACGACGTCCGCCTCGCCCCACACCTGCTCGGCGGTGTCGGCGATGCGCGCGCCGGCCGCCACGTACTCGTCGTCGGCGATCGCGGACCCGAGCCCGGCTCCCGCCTCGACGAGCACGTCGTGTCCCGCCTGCGTCAGGTGGTGCGCGCCCGCGGGCGTCAGCGCCACGCGGTACTCACGGTTCTTGATCTCGCGCGGGACACCGATGCTCGTCATGGCCCCAGCATCGCGCCGCGGCCGCCCGCGCGCCGCCCGACAACCCGCGACGTCCGAGCATCGGGTCGTCATAGCGACCATTTCCTCGGACGCTCGGTGGTGCGGTGGCGGTGAGAAGGCGCAGGATCGAACGATGGCCGTGTTCCGGAAGTCACGCTCGGGCGCGCCCGCGGGGTTCTTCCGGTGCGAAGCAGCCGGGCTGCGCTGGCTCGCGGAGGCACGCGGCGTCCCCGTCGTCCGCGTCCTCGACGTCGACGAGGCGCGCCTGGACCTGGAACGGCTCGAGAGCGTGCCGCCCACCCGGACGTCGGCACGCGCGTTCGGCGCCGGGCTCGCGACGATGCACGCGGCGGGCGCCGAGGCCTTCGGTTGCTCGCCACCGGACTGGGGCGGTGACGGGTTCTTCGGCCCGCTCGACCATCCCCTGCCCCTGGTCAGCGGGAGCTACGCGCGATGGGGCGAGTTCCAGGCGGCGTGCCGGATCGAACCGCTCGCACGCGACCTGGACGCCGCCGGCATCGACGTGCCGGGCATGGATGAGCTCGTCACGCGGTTGCGGGCCGGGACGTTCGACGACGACGAGCCACCCGCCCGGCTGCACGGCGACCTGTGGTCCGGGAACGTGGTGTGGACGGCCGCCGGCGCGACGCTCATCGACCCAGCGGCCCACGGCGGTCATCGCGAGACCGACCTGGCGATGCTCGCGCTGTTCGGACTGCCGTACCTCGACGACGTCCTGACGGCCTACGACGAGCGCAAGCCGCTGCGACGTGGGTGGCGGCACCGCATCGGGCTCCACCAGATCTACCCCGTGGGCGTGCACGCCCTGCTCTTCGGCGGGTCCTACGTCTCTCAGGTCAAGCACCTCGTCGCGGAAGCCACGCGCTGACCTCATCGTCCTTTCGTCTTGTTGTTCACATCTTGCGCAGCAATGTACGGATATGTACGGTGATGGCCGCACCCCGGACGCGCGCCGCGCGCCTGGCCTCACTCGCTCCCTCACCGACGACGGTGAGGTGGCACGTCGGACAGAGAGGTCCGCACCGTGAGTCGACACGGCCCTGCCATCCCCCTGCACACCCCTGCCGGATCCCCCGGAACCCGCCCGCTGCGCGCAGCGGCGGCTGCGGTCGCCGCCGCGGCGCTCGTCGGGACCGCGCTCGTCGCGATCACGTCCGGCGCCAGCCCTGCGCACGCCGCCGCTCCCCTGTCCCTGTCCCCCGTCGGCATCCCCGGCCGGGGTGCGACCGTCCCCTTCGTCGAGCAGGAGGCCGAGGACGCCGCCACGAACGGGACGATCATCGGCCCCAACCGCCTGTACGGGACTCTCCCGTCGGAGGCCTCCGGCCGCCGGGCCGTCACGCTCGACGCCGTCGGCGAGTACGTCGAGTTCACGCTGACCAAGCCGGCCAACTCGGTCGACTTCCGCTACTCGCTGCCGGACAACGCCGCCGGCACGGGCCGCGACGCGACCGCCGCGGTGCTCGTCAACGGCACCAAGGTCAAGGACCTGCCCGTCACCTCGCGGTACGGCTGGTACTACGGCGGGTACCCGTTCAACAACAACCCAGGCGACACCAACCCGCACCACTTCTACGACGAGGCGCGGATGATGTTCGGCTCGACGCTGGCGGCGGGCACCAAGGTGCGCTTCCAGGTGTCATCGACCGCCCAGTCGCCCACGTTCACCGTCGACCTCGCCGACTTCGAGCAGGTCGCGGCAGCCATCGGGCAACCCAGCGGCTCGCTCAACGTCGTCACGGACTTCGGCGCCGACCCGACGGGCGCCGCCGACGCGACGCAGGCGATCCAGAACGCCATCAACGCCGGCTCGTCGCAGGGCAAGGCCGTCTACGTCCCTCAGGGCCGGTTCAAGGTGACCAGCCACCTGATCGTCGACAAGGTCACGCTCACCGGCGCCGGACAGTGGTACTCCGAGCTGACCGGCGCGGGCGTCGGCATCTACGGCAAGTACGTCAACCAGGGCGGTCCCAGCACCAACGTCACCGTCAGCAACCTGGCGGTGCTCGGCGAGGTCAAGGAGCGCAACGACAACGACCAGGTCAACGCGTTCGGCGGGGCGATGAGCAGCTCGACCATCGACTCGGTGTGGATGCAGCACACCAAGGTGGGCGCCTGGATGGACGGCCCGATGGACAAGCTGACCATCAAGAACAGCCGGATCCTGGACCAGACGGCCGACGGCATCAACTTCCACCAGGGCGTCACCAACTCGGTGGCGACCAACAACTTCATCCGGAACACGGGCGACGACGGCATCGCCGAGTGGGCCGAGTCGCCCGAGCGGAACAACTCGTTCACGTTCAACACGGTCATCCTGCCGATCCTCGCCAACAACATCGCGATCTACGGCGGCACGGACATCACCGTCAGCGACAACGTCGTGGCCGACACCATCAGCAACGGTGGCGGCATCCACATCGCCAACCGCTACCCGGGCGTCCAGGGCGCCGCGGCGATCGGCGGGACCATCACGGTGGCCCGCGACACGTTCATCCGGGCGGGCAACTCCGACTACAACTGGCAGTTCGGCGTCGGGGCCCTGTGGTTCTCCGCACTCAACGAACCCATGAACGCGACGATCAACGTGACCGACGCGAACATCCTGGACAGCTCCTACGCCGCGATCATGTTCATCGAGGGCTCCACCAAGACGGTGAACTTCAAGAACGTCCTCATCGACGGTGCGGGCACCTTCGCGATCCAGGCGCAGGCCGCCTTCGTCGCGAACTTCGAGAACGTGGTGGCCAAGAACATCGGGTACTCCAACCCGCTGTACTCCTGCCAGGGCTCGGTGAACACCGGGATCAACCTGGTGGGCAGCGGGAACTTCGGGTTCTACGCGGACCCGTCGTATTGCGGACCGTGGCCGACGCCCGTCTACCCGGGCGGCATCACCAACCCCACGGGCAGCCCGACGACGACGCCGACGACCCCGCCGGCGACGCCCACCCCCACCCCGACGCCCACCGTCACGCCGACCCAGCCGGCCTGCACGGTCGGCACCGGTGACCTGGCCCGGGGCAAGAGCGCCACGGCGACGAGCACCACGCAGAGCTACGGCGCAGGCAACGTGGTCGACGGCAACGCGAACACCTACTGGGAGAGCGCCAACAACGCGTTCCCGCAGTCGGTGACCGTGGACCTGTGCGCCACGGCGTCGGTCCAGCGCGTCGAGCTCGCACTGCCCTCGTCGTGGGGTCAGCGCAACCAGACGCTGACGCTGCAGGGGTCCACGGACGGGTCGTCGTGGAGCACCCTCGCGGCGTCGAAGTCGTACTCGTTCGACCCCGCGTCGAGCAACCGGGTCGTCATCCCCGTCAGCGGGAACGCCCGCTACGTCCGGGCGACGGTCACGGCCAACACGGGCTGGCCTGCCGGGCAGCTCTCGTCGCTCGAGGTGTACGGCACGGGCAGCACGGCGACGCCCACCCCGACGCCCACGCCGACGACGACCCCGACGACGACCCCGACCACGCCTGCCACGGTGAACCTGGCGGCGGGCAAGCAGGTGAGCGGCGCCAACGCGGACGTGTACGTGGCGTCCAACGTCGTCGACGGGAATGCGAACACGTACTGGGAGAGCCCCAACAACGCGTTCCCGCAGACGCTGACCGTCGACCTGGGTGCCGCCCAGACGGTGGGACGCATCGTGCTCAAGCTCCCGCCTGCTGCGGCGTGGGCCACCCGGACGCAGACCCTGTCCGTGCTGGGCAGCACGGACAACGCCACGTGGAGCACGCTCAAGGCGTCGGCGGGCTACACGTTCAACCCGTCGTCGGGCAACACCGTGACCATCGCGGTGACGCCGTCGTCCAAGCGCTACGTGCGCCTGACGTTCACGGGCAACACGGGCTGGCCCGCCGGCCAGCTGTCCGAGTACGAGGTGTACTCGGGCTGACGCCGGCGACCGGCAGATCCAGCGGCAGGGCCGTCCCATCCGGGGCGGTCCTGCCGTGCGCCCAGGACCGTAGGCGCCGGCGCGGCCCGGCGCCTACGGTCGTGTGGGTGCCGTCTGCCAGGATCGACACCCGGACGACGACGCCTCGCAGATGGAGCACCGATGAGCCCCACCCCCCGCACCGACCCGACGGCCGACGCGCACGACGTGATCCGGGTGCGGGGTGCCCGCGAGAACAACCTGCAGGACGTCACGCTCGAGATCCCGAAGCGCCGCGTCACGGTGTTCACCGGCGTCTCCGGGTCGGGCAAGAGCTCGCTGGTGTTCGGCACGATCGCCGCGGAGTCGCAGCGCCTGATCAACGAGACGTACAGCGCGTTCCTGCAGGCGTTCATGCCGTCGCAGAACCGCCCCGACGTCGACGTCCTGGAGGGCCTGACGACGGCCATCGTGGTGGACCAGGAGCGGATGGGCAGCAACCCGCGCTCGACCGTCGGGACCGTCACGGACGCCAACGCCATGCTGCGCATCCTGTTCAGCCGCCTGGGGCAGCCGCACATCGGCTCGGCGCAGGCGTTCTCGTTCAACGTCGCCTCGATCAGCGGTGCGGGTGCCGTCACGATCGAGAAGGCCGGCGGGACGACGAAGGAGCGGCGCAGCTTCACCGTCACGGGCGGCATGTGCCCGCGCTGCGAGGGCACGGGAGCCGTCCAGGACTTCGACCTGACCGAGCTGTACGACGACCGACTGTCGATCAACGACGGCGCGCTACGCATCCCGGGTTACAGCATGGACGGCTGGTACGGGCGCATCTTCCGCGGTTGCGGGTTCTTCGACGCGGACAAGCCGATCCGCGAGTTCACGAAGCGTGAGCTCGACGCCCTGCTGCGCAAGGAGCCCACCAAGATCAAGGTCGAGGGCATCAACGTCACGTACGAGGGCCTGATCCCCAAGATCACCAAGTCGATGCTGTCCAAGGACCGCGAGTCGATGCAGCCGCACATCCGCGCGTTCGTCGACCGGGTGATCACGTTCTCGACCTGCCCCGAGTGCGACGGGACCCGCCTGAACGAGGGTGCGCGGTCGTCGCGGATCGACGGCGTCAACATCGCCGAGGCGTGCTCCATGCAGATCAGCGACCTGGCCCAGTGGGTGGGCGGCCTGTCCGACCAGTCCGTCGCGCCGCTGCTCGCCAACCTGCGCCAGGTGCTCGACTCGTTCGTCGAGATCGGGCTCGGCTACCTGAGCCTGGACCGCCCGTCGGGCACGTTGTCCGGCGGCGAGTCCCAGCGCGTCAAGATGATCCGGCACCTGGGCTCGGCGCTCACCGACATCACGTACGTGTTCGACGAGCCGACGATCGGCCTGCACCCGCACGACATCGAGCGCATGAACGGCCTGCTGCTGCAGCTGCGCGACAAGGGCAACACGGTGCTCGTCATCGAGCACAAGCCGGAGACGATCGCGATCGGCGAGCACGTCGTGGACCTCGGCCCCGGTGCAGGCACGGCCGGCGGGCACGTCGTGTTCGAAGGGACGGTCGACGAGCTGCGGGCGAGCGACACCCTCACAGGGCGCCACCTCGACGACCGAGCGACGCTCAAGCCGTCGGTCCGCACGCGGACGGGCGTGCTCGAGGTGCGCGGGGCCGACGCGCACAACCTGCAGGACGTGGACGTGGACGTCCCGCTCGGCGTGCTCGTCGTGGTCACGGGCGTCGCGGGATCGGGCAAGAGCTCGCTGATCCACGGCTCGGTGGCGAAGGGTGACGGCGTGATCTCCGTCGACCAGTCGGCCATCCGCGGCTCCCGGCGCAGCAACCCCGCGACGTACACCGGACTGCTCGAGCCGGTCCGCAAGGCGTTTGCCAAGGCCAACGGCGTCAAGCCCGCACTCTTCAGTGCCAACTCCGAGGGCGCGTGCCCCACGTGCAACGGCGCCGGGGTGATCTACACCGACCTCGCGATGATGGCCGGGGTCGCCTCCGTCTGCGAGAGCTGCGAGGGCCGCCGCTTCCAGGACGCGGTCCTCGAGTACCGGCTCGGAGGGCTGAACATCGCCGAGGTCCTCGACCTGCCCGTCGACGACGCGGTCGCGTTCTTCGCCGACGGCGAGGCGAAGACACCCGCCGCACACAAGGTCCTGACGCACCTGTCCGAGGTCGGGCTCGGGTACGTGCGGCTCGGCCAACCGCTGCCGACGCTGTCCGGCGGGGAGCGCCAGCGCCTCAAGCTCGCCACGCACATGGGCGACAAGGGCGGCACGTACGTGCTCGACGAGCCGACGACCGGTCTGCACCTGGCGGACGTCGAGCAGCTGCTCGGCCTCCTCGACCGGCTCGTGGACGCGGGCAAGTCCGTTGTCGTCATCGAGCACCACCAGGCGGTCATGGCGCACGCCGACTGGATCATCGACCTGGGTCCTGGCGCCGGCCACGACGGCGGTCGCGTCGTGTTCGAGGGCACGCCCGCGCAGCTCGTCGCCGACCGCTCCACGCTCACCGGGCAGCACCTGGCGGCCTACGTGGGCGCCTGACCGTGCAGGTCGTCCCGCTGACCCCGGCCGGGCTGGTCGAGCACGTCGTCGCCGAGGTCCTGCGCCGGCCGCGCCACGAGCGCGTCCGCGTCCTCGTCGACGGCGCACCGGCGACCGACCCGGGCGCGTTGGCGGATGCCTTCGTCGAGCCGTTGCGGGCCGCCGGTCGGCCGGTGGTCCGCGTCTCGGCCGGCGACTTCCTGCGCCCCGCGTCCGTGCGCCTCGAGCACGGACGCCACGACGCGCTGGCGTACCTCGAGGACTGGCTCGACGAGCGGGCGCTCGACCGCGAGGTGCTGCGGCCGCTGGGTCCGGACGGTGTCGGCCTGTACCTGCCGACGCTCTGGGACGCCGTCAATGATCGCGCCACCCGGGCGCGGTACCTCGACGCGGCACCCGATGCCGTGCTGGTACTCGACGGGTCGATGCTGCTGGGTCGAGGACTGCCCGTCGACCTGTCCGTCCACCTGACGACGCGGGCCGACACGCTCGCCCGCCGCACCCCGGCCGACGAGCACTGGACCCTGGAGGCATACGCGCTCTACGAGGAGCGCGCCGACCCGACGCGCACCGCCGACCTCGTGGCGCGTGTCGACGATCCGCGCCACCCCGCGATCGTCACGTGAGCTGACCGGAGACCGTCATCAGGAGTCCGAGCACGACGAAGAACGCACCGATGTAGGCGAGGAACCCCGCGCACGTCACCAGGGTCCGTGCGACCCGCTGGGGCCAGGGCGGCACAGGCGCCAGACGCATCCGCGCACGAAGTCGCGGCGAGACCGCCTCCGGGTGCACGCGGTGCAGCGCGAGGACCGCGGACCGCACCGCCTCCGGCACGTCGTCCTGCCCCGAGCGTGTGAGCAGGACCCAGTGACCGTCCGCGTCGCGCAGCCGGAGGACGAACAGGTCCCCGCCGCGTCCGAGGACGCGGAACCCGCCGGCGCGCACCAGCTCGTGCAGCTCGACGCACCGGGTGCCCAGGACGGTCGGCGCCACCAGCACGCCGTCGTCGATCACGGACCACCGCGGGGAACCGATCGGCAGGAGCAGGAACGGCCACGCGGCCGCGAGCGCGACCGACGCGAGGAACGCGGCCCCCGGAATCGGGTGCGTCGACAGTCCACCCTCGTCGAGCGGAGCGCTGCCCCACCACGACTCGGTCAGGCGGCAGAGCACCACCAGCGCAGGTCCGACGACCAGCAGCACGCGACCCAGCAGGATCCACGGCGACCACCACGACGGGGCCGGCGCGCGCGGTGCCCGGACGCGGCGCGGCTCGGTGCTCACCGGCTCACCGTAGATCAGGTCACGACGTGTCCGGAGCACGAGCTGTCCGAACCACCAGGCAGAGTAGGGGCGTGGATGTCGAGCGGCTGACCGACGCGTCGCGGCTGCGCAGCCGCGCAACGGTGCTGCACGCCGACGCCGACTCGTTCTTCGCCGCCGTCGAGCAGCGCGACAAGCCGTCGCTGCGCGGCAAGCCCGTGCTCGTCGGCGGGACGGGGCCGCGTGGCGTCGTGTCGACGGCGTCCTACGAGGCGCGCCGGGCGGGTGCGCACTCCGCGATGTCCATGAGCCGTGCGCGACGCCTCGTCCCGGCCGCCGCCGTCCTGTACCCGCGGTTCGGCGCGTACAGCGCGGCCTCGCAGCTCATCATGGTCGAGCTGGCCGGGCTGTCCGAGCTGATCGAGCAGGTCAGCATCGACGAGGCGTACGTCGACCTGGACGCGGGGCCGTACGGCGACGACCCGGAACGCGCCGCCGCGGGCGTCCGGGCGCGCATCCGGGAACGCACCGGCCTCGCCGTCTCGGTCGGCCTGGGGCGGACCAAGCTGATCGCCAAGCTCGCCTCCGACGCGGGCAAGCCCGACGGGCTCTTGCTGGTGCCACCACAGGACGAGGACGACTTCCTGCTCCCCCTCTCTGCGCGGGCCGTGCCCGGCATCGGGCCGGCCACCATGGCCGCGCTCGAACGCCTCGACGTGCGCACGGTGGCCGACCTGCGCCGGCAACCGCTCGACGTCCTGACCATGACGATCGGCGAGTCCGCAGGGACGAACCTGTTCCGGCTCGCACGCGGCTTCGACCCGCGACCGGTCGCACCGGGCGGGGAGCGCAAGTCCGTGGGCGCGGAGCGGACGTTCGGCGCCGACATCTTCGGCGCCGACGCCATCACGTCCGCGGTCGAGGCCGTGGCCGACGAGGCGCTGCGCCGGCTCACCGCGCACGGCGGCGGCGCGCGGACCGTCGTCGCCAAGGTCCGTTTCACCGACTTCACCACGGTCACGCGCTCGGTCACGCTCCCCCAGCCCAGCGCCGACCCGAGCCTGCTGCGCGCCGCCGCGCAGCAGGCTGCCCGCGCCGCCGGCATCACCGACGCGGTCCGACTGCTCGGCGTCTCGTTCCACAACCTGTCCGCGCACGCCCAGCTCACGTTCCCCTGGGACGACGAACCGGACCACCTCGTCGTCGACGAGCCCGAGGCCCAGCCCGACGACCAGCCGGCCGAGCAGAACCTCGACACCGCGCGCACACCGCAGTTCGGTCGCCTGCTGGACGAGCACAACGCCCGTCCGGGTCTCGACGTCGAGCACGCCGAACGTGGCCTCGGCTGGGTCGTGCACGTGCGGGGACGCACCGCAACGGTCCGGTTCGAGACGGCCGGCTCGGCGCCGGCGCGATCGCAGGTCCTGGACCTCGACGCCGACCCCTTGGTGCTCGCCGCGCCGTGGGAGCGTGTCTGAGCGCGCCGCTCAGGCAGGCGCGCGTTCACCCGATCCACGCGCGACGATCGTCGTCGGCAGCACCACCGTGCGCTCGCCGGACGGGGCCTCGTCCAGGCACAGGAGGCGACGGGCGGCGAGCCGCCCCATCTCGGCCGGGTCGTGCGAGACGGTCGTGACGCCCAGGACGTCGGCGAGCTCGAAGTCGTCGAAGCCGACCAGCGCGGTGCGTGCGCCGCGCTCAGCGATGGCCTGCACGGCGCCCACCGCGATGCGGTTGTTCCCCGCGACCAGTGCCGTCGGGGCGTCGGGGCCGTCGAGCAGGGCGAGCACCGCGTCACGGCTGGAGTCCACGTCGTGCGAGCCGAGCCGCACCACGGGCTCGAGCCCGTCGACGGCAAGCGCGTCCTCGTACCCGCGGCGCCTCTCCTGGTGCGTGGACAGCCGGCCGTAGTCGCCGACGAAGGCGATCCGGCGATGGCCGGCGGCGAGCAGGTGCCGCGTGGCCGCGAACGCGCCGCCGTGGTTGTCGAGCACGAACGCGTCGGCGTCCACACCCACCGGTGGCCGGTCGACGAAGACCACCGCGATCCCCCGCTCGACCAGCAGCCGCAGGTTCTCGTGCGACGCGCACGTCGAGGCGATGACCACGCCGCGGACCCGTCGGGCGTAGAGCTCGTCGACCAGCTCGCGCTCGACCTGCGGGTCCTCGTCGGAGCTCGCCAGGGTGAGATGGCCCCCGCAGCCGCGGACCTCCCGCTCGACGCCCTGGGCGAGCGCCGAGTAGAAGGGGTTGGTCAGGTCGCCGGTGATCATGCCGACGGCCGTCGTCGAGATCCCGCGCTTGAGCATGCTCGCGGCCGGGTTCAGCCGGAAACCGAGCACGTCCGCCGCTCCCGCGACCCTCGAGCGGGTCGCCTCGGCGACGTTCTTCTCGCCGTTGAGCGCGCGCGAGGCAGTCTTGAGGCTGACGCCCGCCGCCTGCGCGACGTCCGCGAGCGTGGGCATCGGTACGGCGGACCGGGGGACGTCGGTCGTGCTCATCGCGCTCCCCTCGTCGGGCCGCGTCAGGACGACGACGTGGCGACGCAGATCGTAGCGACCTAGTGCACCCGGACGGAGGCCACGATCTGGAAGTGGTCCGACGGCGCTTTCTTCGCGTCCGTCGCGCGCACCGCGTACCGCAGGACGCTGGAACGGGAGTCGACGAGCACGTGGTCCAGATGGCGCCCCGAGCTCGCGGGGGCGGAGAACCCGTGGAACGACGAGACGTCGGCGTCGAGGCGCGTCGGTGCGACCATCTCGGCGCTGACGAACCCGCCCTTGGCGAGGACGTCGATGGGGGTCACCGCCGCGCGGTTGGCGTAGCTGTTGAGGTCTCCGAGCACGATGACCGGCGCGTGGTGCGTGTTGTGCTTCTTGATGCTCGACAGAAGCTTCTTGGCCTCGTTCGCGCGCAGCCTCTGCACGCGCGGGTCGCGCGACGACTCGGCCCCCGCATACGCGACGAGGTGGGCGTTGGTGACGAAGACGAGACGCCCGCTGCGCTTCTCCTTCAGCGTCGCCCAGGAGGCGTACCGCTTCGGGTTGCCCGTGGATACCTTCTGCACGCCGCACGCCACCACGGTGAACTTCGACCTGCGGTACAGGATCGGCTCGCTCGTCGTCGTGCACGGCTTCGAGCTCTTCGGATGACGCGCCACCGACAGCTTGGCGACCTTCGCCACCTTCACCACCGGTCGAGCACCGTCGAACTTCTTCCACGGCGTCTCCTGCAGCCCGACGATGTCGAGCCCGCGCAGCGCCTTGGCGGCGACCGTGTACCGCTTCTCCCAGCTGCGGTGCTCGGCGTCCGTCTCGCTCGGCTTGAGCAGGTTGTAGGACGACACCTTCGCGGTGAACGAGGCCTTCTTGCTCGTCTTCCCGGGCAGCAGCGTCGTGGCGATGGCCTTCGACGTGGTGTGCGTCTGCCCGTACCGGGTGGCGACGACCTTGAGGTAGAACACCGCGCCGAGACCGGCCTTCTTGCGGTTCACACCCGTCAGCGTCGCCTGGGCCTTCGTGCTCGTCGTCGTCCACGTGGCCTTCGACCTCGGCGTCTTCATGAGCGCGATCGTGTAGCCCGACGCGTTCGTGGCCGCGGGCCAGCGCACCGTCATCGAGTCCGTGGACACCGGCTCGGCGAACGGCTCGCCGACCTTGCCGAGCACCTTCAGCGGTGTGGTCACGCTGCCGACGACGGCGGGAGCGCTGAGCCCGTGGCGTTGCGGGACGACGCGCACGAAGTACGTCTGCCCGTCACGTACGGCGGCTGTCAGCGTCGGCTTGTCGACGACCGCCGTCTTCACGAGCTTGGTGAACTTCTGGTCGGTCGCGACCTGGACGGCGTAGTACTCGGCACGCGCCGACGCCGGCCAGGCGACCGTGAAACCGGCCGTGTCGACGCGTCGCACCTGGGGCCGCGACGTGTCGCCCGGCGCCTGCCAGGTGGTGCGAGCACTGACGCTCGCGGACGGCAGACCGCGGTTGGGGCCCGAGACCGCCACGACGCGCACGTGGTACCGGGTGTGCTCGTCGATGCCCTTCTTCACCGTGACCGACGTCCCGCTCAGGCGCTGCGAGCGCCAGGCGACGTGCGTGAACGCCTTGTCGGTCGCCACGGTGACGACGTACCCGCGGGCCTTCTCCACCGGCGCCCACGCCACCCGGAACGAGTGGTGGCTCACGTCGCTCGTGCGCAGGGAGGTCGACGTGCCCAGGGGGTGCGTCGCCGAGGACGTCGTCGCCACCACGAACCCCATGACGACGAGGGCGACCGCCACAGCGAGCAGGCGCAGCACGATCCGGACCGGCAGGCTGTGCGCGCGGCGCGCTCCAGCACGGGGCGTGGTCGGCATGCGGTCGGGATCCTTCGGGTGGCGCGTTCATCTGTGCTCCGCCCCGGTGCTACCCGGGAGCGGCGATGCACAGTACGCACGCGACCCTGTGATCGAAGAATCCTTCGCCCGGCGCGTCGCGGATACACCCGGCCGGCGCGTCGGGCGAGTCGAGAGCCTCAGCCGGCGGCGCGGCTGCGCCGCGCGTTCTCCTTCTCGATCGCCTCGACGAGCTCGGCCTTGCTCATCCGCGAACGGCCCACGATCTCGAGCTCACGCGCGACGCCGTACAGGTGCGCCTTGCTCGCGTTGGCGTCCACACCCTCCGCGGTCGGCGCCGTCGACCCGTACCCCTCTTCAGCACGCTGGTCCGACGGGCCGTTCTCCGCCTTGGGCCGCCAGCGGTCCCCGACCTTCTCGTGCGTGTGCTTGAGCGCGGCGAACGCCACGCGGTGGGCCGCCTCCTCGTCGCCGTCGTACTGCTCGATCGCCGCGTCGTACGCGTGCGCGTACGTCCGCTGCGCCTTCGCGTCCGAGCGCTGCAGCGTCGCCGGGATCTCGCTCTGCTTGGCCGCACCGGACCTGCTCGTCTTGGGCATCCGACCGCTCCTCTCGCACGACGACCTGCCGACGATCGTCCGGCGCGCAGCAGCTCGGCGCCACCGGGCAGATCAGTCAATCCGGTCAGCAACCCCGGCCACCAGCTTGGTGCGCGAGCGGCCCGAGGACTCCTTGAGGACCACGTACTTGACGTCGACGTGCGGCTCGAGGGCGCCGAACTTGTCGTTGGGTGCTCCGATCACGAGCTGGAACCCCAGCCCGCGCCAGGCGCCGACCGCTCGCCCGGTGAAGCGGGCGTCGGCCTTGATGAGCGCCTCGTCGAGGAACACGGGCGCGTACCGGGGCCGTTCCGCGCCCGCGTCGCCGAGCTGGTAGCGCAACGCGGCGCCGACGATGAAGGCGACGAGCTCCTGCGACTCTCCCCCGGACTTCTCGCCGATGTGGTCGTAGAGCGCCACGTGGTTGCCGTCGAGGTCGACCTTCTCCGCGCTGAGGCGCACGTGGCGCCGCACGTCGACGAGGTCGGCGAAGTCGGGCGACGAGCGCCGCACCCGGTCGACGACCTTGGCCATGCGCAGGTAGCGGCGTTCCCGCTCGGCGTCCGTCGCGTCGGTGGCCAGCAGCTCGCGCAGGTCGCGCAGCTCCTTGCGGAACCGGGCCAGCACCGTGGACTGGGTGTCGCGCGCGTCGATGCGCAGCCGGTGCTCGTCGTCGGCGAACGGCAGGTCCGCGAGGATGTCGTTGACCGGCCGGATGCGTTCCTTGATCTCGCGCACCGACCGACTCAGGCCGTTGTGCAGGTCGGTCAGGTCGTTGCCGGACAGCCGGAGCAGGCTCTTGCGCCAGTCCGCCTCGAGCTCGTGCAGCCCGTTGGCCTGCAGGTCCGCCAGGATGCGCTCGTAGTCGGCGTACGAGGCCTCGGGGTCGGTGCCCAGGTTCGGGTCCGGCCAGCGCTCGACGAACGTCTCGAACGTGCGTCGCAGCGCGTCGCGGGCCGCGCCGATGCTCGCCGCCGCTGCCTGCCGGTCCGCACGGACCACGTCGCCCGCGCGCGCGACGACCGCGTCGAACTCGGTGAGCGCGTCGACGGGCGACACGTCACGGACCGGCCGCTCGTCGCCGTCGTCGCGGGACTCCGGGGCGAGGCCGTCGAGGTACCGCTGCTGCTCCGGCCCCACCGTCGTACCGGCTTCAGCCGCCTCGTCGAGGGCGCCCTGGGCGTCGTCGACCTCGTCGGTCGTCGTGGACCACCGCTCGCCCAGCGACCGGGCCTCGGCCTTGGTCCGGCCCAGGTCCTCGGTCAGCGTCTGGACGAGCACCTCGAGCTCCATGACGCGGTGCTGCAGTCGGGTGACCTCGGGGTTCCCGGCGGTCACGCTCTCGACGAGCCCGCTCCACCGGTCGCGCTCGGCACGCACCCGGGCGACATCGACCTGCTCCCACGTGATCCCGTCGAGCTGCCCGAACGCGCGGATCATGGCGTCGTGCTGGTCGGCCGCCTCCTCGGCGGCGGCGAGCTGCTCGGTCGCCACCTGCCGGCGGTGCTCGGCCCGGGCGATCTGCTCGTCGAGGTCCGCCAGGCGCCGCGTCGTCGTGAAGCCCAGGACGTTGCGGACGTCCTGGCCGCCGTGCGCACCGCGCCGCCCCTGCGACACCTGCCCCGACCGCGTCAGCCCCTTGTCATGCTGCGAGAGCTCGCCGGGCGTGTCCACGCAGACGAAGCCGAAGCGCGAGGCCAGCTCGCTGCGCAGCCAGCCCGTGAACGGACCGCCGCGGAAGTCGAGGCGCCCGGGCAGCGTGCGCTGGTCGAGGGCGACGTCGTCGCGCAGACCCGTGGCTACGCCCTCGAACCGGATGCGGCGGGCGGTCGGGACGGCGTCGATGGCCGCGCGGAAGGCGCGCAGGTGGGCGGTGTCGATGAGCATCACGGTGGCGAAGCTCCCGAGCGCCAGGTTGAACGCGGCACGCCACGGCTCGTGCTCGGTCCGCACCTCGACGAGCTCGCCGACGAACGGCAGGTCGTCGGTCGACAGCCCCGACGCCTGCGCCAGGATGGCCCGCGCGACGTGCAGTGCCTCCGGGATGTTGTCCCTGCGCGCTGCGACGGACGCCCGCTCGGTGGTGAGGGTCTCGACCTCGGCGGCTGCCTCCCGAGCCGCTGCCATGGGTTCGAACAGCGCCCGCTTGGCGGACCGCTGCGCCGCCGTGTCGGCCAGCGCGGCGCTCGCTCGGTCGGCCAGCGCGGCCATGTCGGCCTCCGTCCCGACCTGCGTGTCGGGAATCGATCGCAATGCGTCGTCGAGGCGTGCGCGGGTCCGGGTGACGTCGGCCAGCCGCGCCTCGAGCCCGGCGAGCTCGCGCTGCGCGGTCGCGAGCCGGTCGCCGCCGGCAGCCCACAGGGTCTCCTTGACCCCGTCCAGGTCCGACTTCGCGGCGGCGATGCGCGCCTGCGTCTCCGCAGCGAGCCGGTCCGCGGCACGATGGCGGTGCTGCAGGTCGCGCTCGACCTCGCGCAGCAGGCCCATGCGGCGTTCGTTGCGCCAGAGACCCGCAGGGCTCGTCCGGTCCCCCATCCCACCGATGTGGTCGATCACCTGCAGGCGGTCGGTGGCCTCCTCGATGGCCTGCCGGTGCCCGGCGATCGGTTCGAGCGCCGTCACCTGCTGTCGCGCGGTGATCATCTGGTCCCGTGTGCCCGTGAGCTTGTCGAACTGCTCGACGACGGCGTCGGCCGTGGCGAACGTGTCCGGCTCCTCGAGGACCATCGACTTGTACAGGGCATCGACCGTGGTGATCTGCTGACCGGCCTGGATGCGGGCCAGCAGCGCGACGGCCTTGTGCCCGTCGCCCGACGCCCCGATGCCGAGCGACGAGTGCAGGCGTGCCGTGAACTCCCGGTCGGTCTCGAAGCACGTCAACCCGAGCGCGGTCACCCCGGCGCGGCCGAGCCGCTGCGGGACCGCACGCTCCAGCTCGCGCAGGTCGAACTCGTCGTCGCACGTGGCGCGGACGGCGACCACGTCGTCGAGCGTGCGGGCCGCGGCCGGCACGTACCAGCCGCGCACGGCCGTCAGACGCTGCCCGGACTGGTCGACCCACGTCATGGCGATCGCCGACCACGTGTCCTGCCCGTCGCCGCGCAGCACGCGCTCCCGGGTGCCGTCCTCCGTGCGCGACTCGTCGAGCTTGCCGCGCGCGTAGGACAGGATGTTGCGCTGGTCCTTGCCGCGCGGGCGCCCGACGACGCCGCCGTTCGACGCGCCGTTGAAGGGCGTGGTGTGCGGCATGAGCAGGGCGATGTACGCGTCCATGAGGGTCGACTTGCCGGACCCGGACCCGCCGGACAGCAGCGTGGCCGACGACGCCAGGCGCACCGGGTGGTACCCGTCGTAGCCGCCCCAGTTGACGAGCTGCAGGTCGCGGGCCACCCACTGCTGGCCCGACGAGGTCGCGGGCACCAGCCCGAACAGCGTGTCCACCATCGTCATCGGTTCACCTCCACGGCCTCGGGCTCCGCGTCCTGAGAGGTCTCGGCCTGCCCCTGCGACGTCAGCCACGTGCGCAGCTCGCCGAGGCGCTCGTTGCTCAGCACCACCTCGACCAGGGACGTCACCCGGAACCGACCCTCCGACTCCTCCTCGAGGATGCCCTCCTTGGCCAGGCGCGCGACGGCCCCGCGGATCTCCCGCTGCTGGGTCGCGATGTTGGTCTCGTCGGCGTCGAAGTAGGTCAGGGCGGTCTGCTCGATCTCCTCGACATCGATGCGCACGGACGCTTCGCCGGCTCCTCGCTCACGCTGGAACACGGTGCGCAGGTGGACCAGGACGAGCGTCTCGGCGCGCGAGTAGGCGTCGTCGCGCAGGAGGACGGGGACGTCGAGCTCGGCGGAGCGGACCTGGCGCTTGTAGGCGATGCCGCGCTCGTGGTCGACGACCAGGTGCACGAACAGGTCGTGCAGCCGCGACTCGATCACCTGCTGGGTGGCCAGCAGCGTGCGCCACTGGGCAGGACTCTTGTCGGCCACCAGGACGCGGCGCTGCAGGAGCCGAACCAGGACCGTGCGCACGTCGGCGTCCAGGGTGCCGGAGTCGCCCGCGAACAGCTCGTCGGGGTCCTCCTCCATCGAGACGGGCGTGATGAACCCGTCACTCTGCTCAGTCATCGTCGTCCTTCGTCCTCGTCGTGACGCCGCCGAAGGCGAAGCGGCGCCGCGTACCGTCCGGCCGCACCGCCTCCACGTACGCGACGTCACCGGTCTCGGTCATGCCGTGCCGGTCGGCGATCTCCAGCAGGCCCAGCAGGTCGACGGGCCGCCGCAGCGACTCGGGCCCGGCTTCGAAAGCCGCCGCCAGGTCGACCCACCCCTCCTCGTCGGCGAATCCCGCCAGGTGCGCGCCGAGCGCGCCGTACTGCGGCCCGCCCCACGCGCGCGCCTCGTCCGACGAGACGTCGGGGCCGGCGTCGTCGTCCCAGTCGGCCAGCGGCTCGGGCGGCTGCGGCGGACGCAGCTCGCCAGCCGTCTGGCGCAGGTGGTCTACCTCCGCCACGGGCAGCCGACGCAGCGGGTCCACCGCCTGCCCTCGTCGAGCGCTGGGCATCCACGCCTGCAGGCCGCCCATGACGTCGCGCAGCAGGTCGTCGACCTCGCGGTCGCGCAGCGGGTCGTGGTTGCGCACCTGCGCGGTGATGACGTACGACGCCTCGCGCTGCGCGGTGAAGACCTGGTCGAGGCCGTGCTCGATGCGCCGCCCCAGCTCGGCCAGCTCCGCGCGCTGCGTGGGCGTCATGCGCGACGTGAAGCGATGCCGCAGCACGACGTCGAGCTGGTCGGACAGCTCGTCGAGCCTCTGCGGATCGCCGATCAGCCGGAGCGCACCCGCGAACGCGCGCCCTTCGGGCGTCGCGTCCATGACCTGCTCGCCGCGCTGCAGGTACTCGCGCAGCACCTCCCCCGTGGGCCGCTCGTCCTGGCGCAGGGCCAGGACGACGTCGCGCTGCATCGCCTTGATGGACTCGGCCACCCGGGCGAAGTCCGCAGGCAGCTCGCGCACCAGGTGCAGGACGTTCTCGGCCTCCTCGAGCAGCACCTCGTCGTCGACCTCGTCGACCGTCCCCGTGCGCTGGATGCGGTCCAGCTCGACCTTGAGACGGACGATCTCCGCGTCGATCCGTGCCATCCGCACCAGCACGTCCGGGTCGGCGTCCTGCGCGAGGCGCTCGACCGCGTCGAGCAGCGTCCGCACGCGCGACTGCGAGACCCGTGCCCGCACGCCACCGGCCCGGCCCGCGACCTCGAGCGCGCCGACGGCGTGGGCCGACAGCCGGTAGACCTCGACGTCGTCGTCGACGACCTGGCGCAACAGCCACCCCGCGTCCGCCCACTGGCGGCACAGGTCGCGTGCCGAGCCCACCGGCAGGTTGTCCTCGTAGCCCGCGGCGCGCAGCTGGTCGAGCGCGTCGCCGACCTCCGTGTGCGCGTCGGCGACCGGGACCGTGGGGCGCTCGACCGTGAACACGACCGAGAGCATGGAGACGACCAGCGGCGCGTGCCGCTTGTGCAACAGGTCCAGCATCGGGTTCTGGAAGGCCCGGACGGCGCCGAGATACGCCCCTTCGGCACGAGTGATCATCGCGGGACACCTTAGGGCGCGGTGGCGTGCGCCCCGAACCGCGACACGGCAGCCGGTGCGCGGAGGATTCCCTCGCGGGGCGCCGGTGCGTGCATGATGCGCGCCATGGGCCATCCCGACGACGCGATCCCCCGCCGCACCCTGACCGGCTACGCGCTGGGCTCGGTCGGCACGGGCGGGTTCGGCACGCTGCCGGGTCTCGTGCTGGCCTACTACCTCACCGACACGCTCGGCGTCGCCGCGGGCGTCGCCGGGCTCGTGGTCACGGTCCCCAAGGTGTGGGACGTCATCATCGACCCGTTCGTCGGCGCGCGGTCCGACGCGTCCGCGGCGCGGCGCGGGTCCCGACGGCCGTTCCTGCTGGCGGGCGCGCTGACGGTACCGCTGCTGTTCGCGGCGATGTTCGCGACGCCCGGCGCGCTCGACGGCGCCTGGGCGGCTTTCTGGGTCGTCGTGACGTTCCTGGCGACCGCAACCGCGTACAGCCTGTTCCAGGTCCCGTACATCGCACTGCCCGCGGAGATCGCGCCCACGTACGCCGCGCGCACGCGGCTGCTCGCACCGCGGATCGCGGTGCTCGCCGTCGCGATCCTCGCGTTCGGCGCGGGCGGTCCGCTGATCCGTGACGCCGCCGGTGGCGGACGTGCCGGGTACGCCGTCATGGGGCTGGTGTGCGGCATCGTCGTCGGGCTCGGCATGCTCGCCGCGTGGTGGGGTGCGCCGCGGCGCGCGGCCGTGGACGCACCGGCCGACGACGTCGTCGCCGCACCCCGACCACAGCGGCGCGGCGAGGCGTTGCACGCCGGGCTGGCGGCTCTGCGCGAGCTCCGCGCCTTCCGGGCGCTGCTCGGGACTTTCGTGCTGCAGGCGCTGGCCACGGGCGCGATGCTCGCGACGGCCCAGTACGTCGCGACGTACACGCTCGGCTCCGAGGACGCCGTGACGTACCTGTTCGTGGCGCTGGTCGCACCCGCGCTCGTCGTCATGCCGCTCGCGACGCGGCTCGCGCGCCGCGTCGGCAAGCAGCGGGCGCTCGTCGGCTCGTCCGTGCTGTTCGCGGTCGCGACCGCGACGCTCGTCGTCCTGTGCTGGTCGCCCGGCCCGTGGGTGTACGCCCCGGTGGCCGTCGCGGGCGTCGCCTACGCCGGCATGCAGCTGTACCCGCTCGCGATGCTGCCCGACGTCGCCGCCGTCGACGCCCGCGAGCGCGGCGTCGATCGCGCCGGCGTCCTGGGCGGGGTCTGGACCGCGGGCGAGACCGCGGGCCTGGCGCTGGGGCCGACGCTGGTGCTGGGGCTGCTGGCTGTCACCGGGTTCGTGTCCCGCACGGGCGACGAGGTCGTCGCCCAGCCCGGCTCGGCGATGACGGGCATCGTCATCGCCTTCTCTGCCCTGCCCGCACTGCTCGCCGTCGCGAGCCTCGTACCGTTGAGCCGCTACCGACTGACGGCCGACGTCGTCGACCACCCCACGGAGGTTCCCGCGTGACCCGCTCCACCGACGACGTCCTGGCCGAGCTCGCTGCCCTGCGCGCGCAGGACCCGCCCACGCACGGCGGGCGCGTCCTGGCCTACGTCTACGACTCCGGCCGCGCCGACCTGGACGCCCTGGCCGAGCAGGCCGCGACCGCGTTCCTGCCGGTCAACGGCCTGGACCCGACCACCTTCCGCTCGGTCGCCGCGCTCGAGAGCTCGCTCGTCGGCCGCGCCCGGACGTTGTTCCACGGCGGCGACGACGTCGTCGGATCCGTCACCTCCGGCGGCACCGAGTCTTGCGTGCTCGCGGTCAAGGCGGCACGCGAGCTCTGGCGGGCCGCTGATCCCGCTCGCGCGACGGCCCGCGCCGCGATCGTCCTGCCCACCACTGCACACCCGGCGTTCCACAAGGCCGCGCAGTACCTGGACCTCGACGTCGTCGCGGTGCCGGTCTCGGTGGCGACGGGCGCCGTCGCAGCCTCCGACGTCCTGGCGGCGCTCGACGGCCTCGGCGACCGCGCGGCGCTCGCGGTGGTCTCCGCGCCCAGCTACCCGTTCGGCGTGATCGACCCGATCGCCGACGTGGCCGCCGGGGCGGCAGCCCGCGGTGTCGCGTGCCACGTGGACGCCTGCATCGGCGGGTGGGTGCTGCCCTGGTGGGGCGGCGTCGAGCCGTGGGACTTCGCCGTCCCCGGCGTGACGTCCCTGTCTGCGGACCTGCACAAGTACGGGTACGCGCCCAAGGGGGCATCCGTCGTGCTGCACCGCGGCCGCGAACGGCACGCCGCGCAGTACTTCGCGACGACCGCGTGGCCGGGCTATCCGGTCGTGAACCCGACGATGCTCGGCTCGCGCGCCGCTGGGGCGATGGCCGCCGCCTGGGCCGTTGGTGAGGCGCTGGGAGACGAGGGGTATGCCGAGCTCGTCGCCCGCACGCGCGCGGCCGCGAGCACGCTGGCCGACGCCGTCGCGGGCATCTCGGGCCTGCGGGTCGTCGGCTCCCCCACCGGGCCCCTGCTGGCACTCGCCGACGACGGTGGGGTCGACCCGTTCCACCTGGTCGACGCGCTGCGACGGCGCGGCTGGCTCGCGCAGTGCCAGCCCGCGATGACCCAGCCCGACGGCACCGTCCTGCCCCGCACGGCACACCTGACTCTGACGGCCGTGACGGGGTCCGTCGTGGCGGAGCTCGCTGATGCGCTCGCGGCGTCGGCGGACGAGGTGCGCGGCCGGTCGGCCCCCGCGCCCGACCCCGGTCTGGTGGCTCGTGTCCTCTCCGACGGTCTGCCCGAGGATCTCGCAGAGGTCATGGCCACGCTGGAAGCCATGCCCGGTGACGTCGTCCGCCCGGCACTGATCCAGGTGCTCCAGGCTGCGATCGACCCGGCGGTCGGGTAGCGCGCACGGCGTGCTGCGTCCGGGGACGCGGGACGGCCTACGCCCTTCGTCGAACGGAGGACGGGCTGCGGCCTCCGGCGCAGGCCCGATCACGCCACCGGACCCAGGGCGGCCGGTGCGACCAGTTGACCCGCAGCGTCTTGAACGCCCGCCGTACCCGCCGAGCACGCTGATCGCTCCCGCGCAACGAGCGAGCCGAGACGCCGACGACGAGGCCCAGGTCGAGCCGCACACGGAAGGGCGGGGCCAACGCGAAGGCGAGGTCGAGGTCGTCGTGCACCTCCGGGTCGAACCGGCGCACGCCGCCCTCGACCGCCGTCCACGCGCTGCGGCGCAGCGCCATGTTGGAACCCCACAGGGCCGTGTGGCCGAGAGCCAGGTGCGCCATGGCGTAGTAGGAGCCGAGATAGGCGGCGCACACCACCGCCCCGATGCCGAAGGGCAGGTCGAGGAAGCGGCCCCCGCCCGTCACCGCGTCGAGCGTGGGGTCGGCGCTCATCCGGTCAGCGATCCGCGCGACCCACGACGGGCCCGGACGCGAGTCCGCGTCCAGCCGGGCGATGACGTCGCCCCGCGCGGCGTCGTACCCCGCCGAGGCTGCGGCCGGTATGCCCGGGCGCCGTTCGACGACGACACGAGCGCCGTAGCGCGCCGCGACCGCGGCCGAGTCGTCCCGTGAGGCGTTGTCGACGACGATCACCTCGAACGGCGCCACCACCTGCCCGCGCAGGAGGGACAGGCAGCCAGCCAGCTCACGGGCGTCGTCACGGACGGGGATCACCACGGAGACGGTGACGGGCGGCGTGCCGGTCACGGGAGCCTCTCGTCCCGTCGGGCGACGACGACGGCCAGAAGTCCGGCCAGGAAGGATCCCGTGACACCCGCCGCCAGATCGCTGATGGTGTCGTCGTAGCCGACGTGGATGGTCGGGTCGAGGAACCGGTGCCCGGACCACTCGGCGATCTCCCAGGCCACCGCCAGCGCGGCGCCGACCGTCGTCGTGACGAGCACCATCCCGACCCGGTCACGACGGGTGCCGCCGACGGTGGGCCAGGACACCAGCCGAGCGCGCACGATCGCCAGCTGCGCGACGAGCGCAGCCAGACCTGTCGCGGCGAGGTGGACCGCGAGGTCGAGCCAGCCCACCTGTTCATACAGTCCGAGCACCCCTGCCCACGCTGCGCACAGCAGCGCGACGCCATAGGAGACGTCGAGCCAGGCCGGTGCCTCCAGCCACCTCGGGACGAAGGTGCCGGCGAGCACGAGGGTCAGGAGCGCCGCCGCGACCGGACCGATCCACAGCGCGGCGACCAGCACGCTCAGCCCTGCTGCTGCGCGCACGACATCGGCACGCACGAGCGGATGGCGCCGCGTCTCGCCCGCGTCCGACGCGCGGCGCACCGCACCGCGCTGTGCGCCGCTCACGGTGCCCTGAAGTCGATCGCCTTGTGGGTGCCGTCGCAGTACGGCTTGATCGCCGAGGCACCGCACCTGCACAGCGCGACCGTGCTGCGGCGGCGAGGGATCGGTACGCCGTCGTCGTCCACGATGGCGACATCGCCCCGGACCAGGATCGGACCGTCGGGGCAGGCGACGATGGTCGCCCGCTGGGGCACCGCATCCGACGTCACGGTCCCACCCGGAGCGCGGAGACGCCTGCGGCCCATGCGGACAGCGTGTGCTCGCCGACGAGGTCATCCAGGTACAGGCAAGCGGCGGCCCCGAACAGGATGTCGCCGCACAGCTCGGGCTCCTGCTGCGCGAGCTCGCCCGCGAGCTCACGGCCGGCGATCTGCTCGTGGACGGCGTCGGCCTCGACGTGCTCGTCGAAGTAGAGGGTCGTCGCCGCGCCGAACCCGTGGCGACGGAATCCGTCGCCGTACAGGCGGTTGGGCAGCGACGACGTCATCTCGAACGCTGCCAGGTGCCCTGCCGTGGCGCCCCGCAGGCGGCGATGGAGCCCGAACAGCGACATCAGGTTGGTCCCGGCGAGGGTGACCGCGGGGATCTGGTCCACGTACGTGCCGTAGTCGGCGTCGAGCCCGGCACCGCGCATGGTCTGCCCGAACAGCGCGCAGTGCATGCGGTCCGCCACGCCGCCGCCGTACTCGTCGGCCTGGATCTCGACCAGCGCGGCCTTGGGCCGACCCGTGAGGCGCGGGATCGCCCAGGTGTGCGGGTCCGCCTCCTTGAGCTGGTAGATCGAGCGCAGTACGAGGAACTCCTCCAGCTGGCGGCGTGAAGCGCGCTTGGCGACGAACCGAGCGACGCTCGGACCGGGCGTGGGAGCCGTCATCGCGAACAACGCCGCCGCGACGGAGGCGCGGTCGGGCGCGATCCCACGAGGCACCTCGACCCGCCCACGCAGCTCCCGCTCGAACGAGTGCTCGACGAGCGCTCGAGCGTGCAGGAGGTCGGGATCCCACTCCCAGTCCGGCGGCACGTCGTCGAACCCGCGGTACGCCAGCTCGTACATCACGTAGAGGGACAGCTGGACATCGTCGTCCGTGACCACGTCCGACGCCGACTCCAGCGCCAGACGCGCCGCCTCGGCGAGCCGCGCACCCGATCCGGGCTGCGCGTACAGCACGTCGTCGAGGGTCGCGCTCAGGGGGCCGCGGGGGTGGGGCAACTTCATCCATCACTCCGTCTGCTCGTGGCGGCGGACTTCCCCGCCGCAGGATCTGCGGGCTCGACCGGGCCGTAGAGGGGCTGGACCTCCGCCATCTCGAGGTCGGCCGTCGCCTGGATGAGTGCCAGCAGCTCCTCGTCCACCCCTGGGCTGAACTCCTCGAAGCGCTCCTCGGCGATGGTCGAGGGCACGCCCTCCGGCGCCTGCTCGCTCGCGTCGAGCGAGGTGCCGTCCTTCGACGGCGACATGCCCTGGAAGATCCGGCCCGCCTCGGAGGAGGCGGTCAGGTCGAACGAGTACTGCTTGCTCTGCAGTCCCAGGTCCACGAGCTTCTTCACCTCGGGGAACCGCTCGGCGTTCGTCTTCGGGATGGGCAGCACCTTCGCCCAGTCGACGCCCAGGGTCTCCAGTGCCTTGGCGTAGGCGTTCTCGTGCGCCTGGTCCCGCACGATCAGGTACGCGACGGTGGAGCGGGCGGTCTTGTTGGCCGTCATCTCGTAGATCCGGCACTTCTGCAGGCGACCCGTCGACTCGAGCATGAGGTTGTACAGCAGGTCCAGCACCAGGTTGCCGGAGTTGTAGACGTAGGACCCGCTCCAGGGGTTGCCGGCCGAGTCCACCGGCAGGGCGCCCTGGGACGCGACCAGGTAGTGGTGGATGTTGCCCTCGTCGAGCGCCGGCCGCAGAGGGGTCGCACCGCCGCCACCGGGCGTGTCGAGCGGATCGGACTTCTTCCCGTTGTAGCGCGGCGAGCCGTCGAGCAGCCGCGCGATCGTCGTCCCGATGAGCTCGACGTGACTGATCTCCTCGGTCCCCACGCCCTGCAGGAGGTCCCGGTACGGCTTCGCCGCCGGCCCACGGAAGTTGATGCTCTGGAACAGGTACTGCATCATCGTCCGCATCTCGCCGAACTGGCCGCCGAGCCCCTCTTGGAGCGCGTTGGCGGCCGAAGGGTCTGGCTCGTCGGCGACGATGTCGTTGATGAGGCGCTGCACGTGGAGATACATGGTCGTTCCCTCGCTCGGGGACGGCTCGACGGGCGTCGGGCCGGCGCGTCGGTACGACCGTCAGGCGGCCGCCGGGTCCAGGACGACCTTGATGCAGCCGTCCTGCTTCTTCTGGAACATCTCGTAGGCCGCCGGGGCTTCGTCGAGCGGCAGCCGATGGGTGCGAAGGTCGAGGACCCCGAGTGGATCGCTCGGATCCTGCACGAGCGGCATCAGGTCGTCGATCCACCGTCTGACGTTCGCCTGGCCCATGCGCAGGGTGAGCCCCTTGTCGAACAGCTGCATCATCGGCAGCCCGTCGACCGCACCTCCGTAGACGCCGGAGATGGACACGGTCCCGCCGCGGCGGACGAGGTCGAACGCGGTGAGCAGCGCCGACAGGCGGTCGACCCCCGCCTTGTCGATCAAGGGCTTCGCGACGGCGTCGGGCAGCAGCCCGACGAGCTTCTGGGCAGCCGACGCGACCGGCGAACCGTGGGCCTCCAGGCCCACGGCGTCGATCGTCGAGTCCGGTCCACGGCCGTCGGTCAGGTCCCTGACGGCGGATGCGACGTCGTCGACCGCACCGATGTCGATGACGTCGATCCCGTGCCGCCGTGCCATCTCGAGGCGCTCGGGCACCAGGTCGAGGCCGATCACCGTCCCAGCTCCCCGGTGTGCGGCGATCCGTGCGGCCAGCTGCCCGATCGGGCCGAGCCCGACGACGACGACGGAGCCACCGGGCGGGATCTGCGCGTACTCCACCGCCTGCCACGCGGTGGGCGCGACGTCGGAGAGGTACAGGTAGCGCTCGTCGGGGCTCCCGTCGTCCGGCACCACGACGGGGCCGAACTGCGCCTGCGGGACGCGCAGGAGCTCAGCCTGCCCGCCGGGGACCTGGCCGTACAGCTTGCTGAACCCGAAGAGCGACGCGCCCGTACCCTGCGAACGGACCTGCGTGGTCTCGCACTGCGCGAACAGGCCGCGCGCGCACATCCAGCACGTCCCGCACGAGATGTTGAAGGGGATGACCACTCGGTCCCCGACGGCGAGGCTGCCCGCGTCGGGTCCCACCTCCTCCACCACGCCCATTGCCTCGTGGCCCAGGACGTCGCCCGCGTCGAGGTACATCCCGAGGACCTTGTAGAGATGCAGGTCCGAACCGCAGATCGCGGTCGAGGTGACTCGCACGATCGCATCCGTGGGCTGCTCGATGCGCGGGTCGGGAACGGTTTCCACGCTCACCTTCTCGATGCCTTGCCAGGTCAGTGCGCGCACGTCGTCCTGCTCTCGTCGATCGGTGAAGGTTGGGGCGTCATGCCGCGAGCCGCTGGGCGACCAAGGGGCACTGGAACGGGTCGCGCGAGGCGAGGCCGACCTCGTTGAGGTAGCGCACGACGATCGAGTAGGAGCGCAGGAGGCTCGTCTCGGTGTAGGGGATGTCCCGGCTGGCGCAGAACTGCCGCACGATGGGGGCGGCCGCCCGCAGCCTCGAGCTCGGCATGCTGGGGAACAGGTGGTGCTCGACCTGGTGGTTGAGGCCACCCATGAAGAGGTCGACCAGCCGGCCACCCGAGATGTTGCGGCTGAGCAGCACCTGGCGGTGCAGGAAGTCGATCTTGAGCGTGGCCGGCACGATGGGCATCCCCTTGTGGTTCGGAGCGAAGGAGGCACCCATGTACACGCCGAACAGACCCAGCTGGACGCCGAGGAAGGCGGCAGCGAGACCGAGCGGCAGGAACCACAGCACGACCGCGACGTATCCGCCGAGCCGCAGGGACAGGAAGGCAATCTCGACGGCGCGGCGCTTGACCGGCGGACGTCGCACCAGCCTGCGCACGCCCGTGACGTGCAGGTTCAGCCCCTCCAGCAGGAGAAGCGGGAAGAACAACCAGCCTTGGCGCTGGGCGAACCAGCCGGCGGCGCCCGTTCGCGCGCGGTCGAGGTTCGCCGTGCTGAAGACGATGACGTCGGCGGCGATGTCTCCGTCCGCGCCGAGTGTGTTGGGCTTGGCGTGGTGGCGGCTGTGCTTGTGCTGCCACCAGCCGTAGCTCATCCCGGCGTACAAGTTCGCGATCACCAGGCTGGCCCAGTCGTTCCACGAGCCCGAGCGGAAGATCTGGCGGTGCGCGGCATCGTGCCCCAGGAACATCACCTGACCCAGGACCACCGCCAGCACGGCGGCCACCACCAGCTGCCACCAGCTGTCGCCGATCCAGAAGAACGCCGCGGCGACGCCTACCAGCACAACGTTGAGCGTTGCGAACCGCGTCCAGTAGCGGGCGTACGTCCGCGTCAGAAGGCCCTGGGCCTGCACCATCGCCGTCAGCTGGGTGAAGTCCTGCGCTGCCCGGCGGCCTGTCGATACATCTGTCGTCACGGTGGCTCCTACGTCTTCTGCCTTCGACGGCAGAGCGGGGGGCCAGGGTCCGGACCTGGCTTCAACGGTAGCCCAGGTGGTCGGTCCCGCAACCGGGAGGGCGGCGTCCCGTCCAGATGTCGCGCCTACGACTCCGACGTAGGGTCGTCGCTGACGGACGGACCGGTCCGGCCACCGGTCTTCGGACGTAGGAGATGCACATGGACACTGACATGGACGATCGTCCACATGCGACTCTCGTCAGCGAGCTCCAGGTTCTGCTCCTCGAGGTGCCCGTCTTCCAGCACTTCATCGAAGGTGCGGCGATCGCCGCAGCCCGACGCGCCGGCGCGGGGACGTCGGCCACGGTCACCGTCCGGCGCGAGCGCAAGCCCAACGCGGTCGCCGCGAGCGACGAGCTCGCCGCGGTGTGCGACGAGGTCCAGTACGCGCACGAGGACGGTCCGTGCCTGGAGTCGATCGACACCCGCGAGGTCATCGTGGCGGGCGATCTGCGGGCGGATACCCGATGGCCGGCCTGGCGTGCAGCCGCGCTCGAGCGCGGCTTCGTCGCCGTCGCCGCAATTCCTCGTGAGGTCCGCCCCGGCGTCGAGATCGCGCTCAACCTGTACGCCCCGACCCCCGACCCATGGGACGAGCAGGCGCTGACGCTCGCCGGCCTCTACGCCGACGAGATCGCGCGCGCCACCCACCTCTACCTCCGAGGCGCCGACCAGGCCGAGCTCAACGCCGACCTCCGCTCGGCGCTCGCGTCGCGCGCGGTCATCGATCAGGCGATCGGCGTGATCATCGCGCAGAACAGGTGCAACGAGGACGAGGCGCTCAAGATCCTGCGCAGCGCGTCGCAGCACCGCAACGTCAAGCTCCGCGACGTCGCGGTCTCGATCGTCGAGGCGGTCTCGGGCGCGCCCGTCCGAGCCGGCACCTTCCACGACCGGACACCCTGACCCCCATGGCACTCTGGCTCGTCCTCATCATCGTCGCCGTCGTCCTGGTGGTCCTCGGCATCGCCGTCACCGCCGCGAAGGTGCTGCTCTGGATCGGGATCGCGCTCCTGGTGATCAGCCTCGTCGGCTGGGTGGTCGTCCGGTCCCGCTCGCGCACCTAGGACGCCGCGGGCTCCCGGACGACTACGCCGCGCTGCTCCCGGCCATGGTCGCCGCGGGCGCCGAGGTCGACCTGCTGGTGCTGAGCGATCGACCGCTGCTTGCCGGCTCGGAAGCCGGGGGCGTCGACCTGCTGGCGGGTTGCGTCGGCGCGCATCCCGGCGTCCCGACGTTGGTCCGTCGTGCCCGCCTCGTTCCGAGTGACGTCGCGACGGGCTGCGGCCAGGCGCGCGGCACGGCGATCCCCACCTCTTCCCCGTGCGTGAGGTGCGCACCCCGGACTGCCGCGTGATCCGTGGGGCACCCGACGTCGAGGCGCACCTCGGCGGGTGGGCCTGACGGGGGCGTCCCCTCCGAGTGGCGAGCGTCGTCGACGCGGCCTAACGTCCGAGGAGCGGGTCCGTCGGTGGACCCGAACCAGCCGGGGGTAGGAAGCACCGCCCGACGCCGACCAGCGCGACGCTCAGCGCTCGCGCCCGACGATCGTCGTCGCACCGTGCTCACGTGACCGCCCCCGCGGCAGCCTGGCGCGGTGCCCCCACCGGAGGCACCCACATGTCTGACCTGACCGAGCTGACCACCCACATCCGCGCGCCGCGGTCCGCGACCCCGCGACGGCCCGCACCGGCACCGTCGCCTCGACGGACGCGCGCCCGGTTGCTCCCCACACCCTTTCCGTCCGGCGCCGGTCACGTGACCGTCCGCGTCGTCGGGTTCGACGAGCGGGTCCAGGACGTGCACGGCCTCAGCGTCGACCTGCTGGGCCGGCTCGACGCCGTGCTGTCGTTGGACGCCGGCCGACGCGTCTCGGTCGCCTCGCGCGGCGGCCAGCCGCTCGGGTACCTGCCGACGAGCTGGGCCCGGGTCGTGGAGAAGGAGCTGCGACGGTACGAGGTCCGCGGCCTCGAGGCCGTCGCGCGGTCGACGCTGAGCGGCGCCAAGGGCGACCGGACCCTGTGCGTGCTCCTGGCGTGGCCCCGGTAGGCCGGGACGTCAGCCCTCCGCGCCGGCGTGCGCGAGCACCGCACCCGACGTCAGCCGGCGCGCGACCACGGCCGCCGCGACGTCCGTCAGGCGCAGGTTGTGGTCGCGGGCGTACCGGCGCAGGCGCTCGAACGCCTGGCCCACCTCCAGGTCGCCCGCGTACGCGATGACACCCTTGGCCTGCTCGATGGCGATCCTGCTCGACAGCGCCGCCTGCAGGTGTGACGCCAGGGCGGTCTGGTCGGCGCTCACGCGTTCCTGGACGAGCGCCACGCTGGCGACGTCGGCGAGGGCCTGGGCGACGGCGTGGTCGGCCTCGTCCATCGCGCCGACGCGCGAGCCGAACAGACCCATGGCGCCCAGGATGCTGGCCCGCAGCCGCAAGGGCACCGCGTGCAGGCTCTGGTACCCCGCGCGCAGGGCCGCCTCGACGAACTCCGGCCACCGGTCGGCCTGGGCGGTCAGGTCGGGCACGTCGACCCGGGCTCCGGCGTGGTACGCGTCGCGACAGGGTCCCTCGTCGCGCTGCACCTGGAACACCTCGAGCTCGCGAGCCGCCTGCGACGACGCGGCGAGCACGTGCAGCGCCCCGTGCTCGTCGGCGAGGAGCAGGCCCGCGGACGCCACGTCGAGGATCTCGACGCAGTTGTGCGCGAGCCGGTCCAGCAGGTCGAAGGCGTCGACCCCCCGCGCCAGTCCCTCGGCGATCTCGACGAACGCCTGCACGACCTTCTCCTCGCGACCCTCAGCCACGGTCATCCTCTCCCGCCGAGCCGGCACCGCCCCAGCCCTCGTCGTTGAGATCCACCGTGCGGTCCAGCACCTGCCATGCGACGTCGTTCGCCGTCATCCCGCGCATGTACGCGTAGGCCCGCAGCCGGACCAGCGCGTCCTCCGCACTCACGTTCAGCGCCGCGATGATCATGCCGGTCGCCTGGTACACCTCGACCCGCTCCAACGACGCCAGCTGGTCCCACCCTTGCTCGGCCTCGGCGGAGCTCGCCAGCTCGCGGGTCGCGCCCATCATCTCCAGCAACGGGACGGCGGCCAGCTCGGCGGCAAGCAGACCGCCGTCGAGCTCGCTGTCGGACAGCGATCCCCGCTGCTTGTTGAAGAGGTCGAGCGCCCCGAAGGGGTGTCCCCGCTCCCCCACGGGCAGCGCGAACACGGCGTTGATGCCCGCACTCAGCACGGCATCGCGGAACGCGGGCCATCGAGCCTCGGCGGAGGCGGCCAGGTCCGCGGCCAGGACCGGGAGGCCCGAGCGCATCGCGTCGAGGCAGGGACCCTCACCGAAGGTGAACTGGTACTCGTCCAGGCGTCGGCTCAGCGGGCCGCTGGACCCGAACGTGCCCTGCGTCGTGAACCCGTCGGTCAGGGAGATCGACGCGCCGTCGACGCCCAGGACGTCGACGCACGCGCGGCAGAGTCGATCGGCTGCCTCGAGGGCGCTGGGCGCACCGGTCATCGAGTCGACGAAGACGCTCCGCAGGTCACCCACGGGGCCGAACCGCCCGTCGCGTCATGTCTCATGGTCCGTCAAGAGCGACGAAACAGCGAGCCCGCGCAGCCACGATCCGTGCGAGTCGCGAGTGGTCTCGTCGAGCCAGGTCAGGACGTCGGTGGCGTTGCGCAGCTCGACCGCGCAGCCCAGCTCGTGGGCCTGCGTGACACAGGTCCCGATGGCCAGGAGCCCGGCCAGGTCGCAGAAGGCGAGCTCGGAGAGGTCGAGGGCGACCGGAGAGGGGCGAGCCCGCAGCGCCGCGCAGAGCTCGCGGCGCATGTCATCGGCGACGAGGGCGTCGGCCTCGCCGACGAGGCGCAGGACGACCGTCCCACCCGGCTCGTGGGCCACGACGACCCGCACCGTGGACGCGGTCCCGTCGTCGGAGGTCCGGTCGTCGTCCGGGGTCAGCTCAGTGCTCATCACAACATCCCATCGGGAGCGAGTCGTCGGGCACGAACGCTGCCGGGGATCAGAGCAGTCACCTCGACGCTAGGCGCGATGCCTGGTGGTAGCAACGGGCTGGCTCCGCGAAGGTGCGTACGCTCCGCCCACGACGACACCTCGACCGGCGGGATCCGGCGCCGCCTGAGATGCTCGACGTGGGTCCGGACCCGGCCCGCCCCAGGCTCTCCTGGACGGGATCACCATGGATCACCACCCGACTCCTCTGCCGCGACGGCTCGCGGCCGCAGCCGAGTCGTCCCCTTCGATCGCGTCGGCGGCGCGTGCCCTGCGGCCGGTCGCCGACGCGTTGACGTCTGCACCCCGTTGGAACGCCCTTCTGCGGGGCGAGCCGCTCGGGCACGCGGCGCACCCCGCGCTCACCGACATCCCCGTCGGCCTGTGGTTGAGCAGCTGCGTGCTGGACGTCGCCGGATCCGACGACGGCCGGTCTGCGGATCGGCTGCTGGGGCTGGGGATCCTGGCGGCGGCGCCGGCCGCACTGACCGGTCTCGCCGACTGGCGCCGCGGCGGCGAGCGCGTCCGGGCCGTCGGAGCGCTGCACGCGGCCCTCAACTCGGGCGCCCTCGCGCTCTACGTCGGGTCCTGGGCGCTCCGCCGGCGCGGCATACGCCGGCCAGCCGTCGCCGTCAGCCTCGCCGCGGGCACCCTCGCCGGGGCCAGCGCATACCTGGGCGGCCACCTGACCCTGGTCCTCGGCTCCCCGCACGACCAGCAGCCGTCCACCACCGAGCCCGACCCCGAACCCGAGTCCCCGTGAGGGCGGCCGACCGAGAGGGCGCGGTCGTCGTCGTCGGCGCGTCCAGCGGGATCGGGCGCGCCACCGCCCACAGGCTCGCGGCTCGCGGTCGGAGCCTTGTGCTCGCCTCCCGCTCCGGCACCACCCTGGAGGTCGTCGCCGCCGAGTGCCGGTCGATCGCCGACCGCCACGGCGTGCCCGACCTGCGGGTGTCCGTCGTGCCCGCCGACGTGACCGACCGCGCCTCGATCGACGAGCTGCTGGCGCGCGCGAGGGCGGACCACGGGTCGGTCGCGGCGGTGGTGACCACGGTCGCGGTCGTGGCCTACGGGCGCTTCGACGTCGTGCCTGCGGAGGCCTTCGACCGCGTGGTGGCGGTGAACTTCCTCGGCACGGCGAACGTCGCCCGCAGCGCGCTCGCGACGTTCGCCGAGCAGCGTGGCGGCCACGTCGTCATCGTCGGGTCGCTGCTGGGCAGGATCGCGACACCGTGGATGAGCACGTACGTGTCCAGCAAGTGGGCGGTGCACGGCCTGGCGCGCACCCTGCAGATCGAGGCCCGCGGGATGCGCGGCGTCCACGTCTCCGTGATCAGCCCGGGCGCGGTCGACACGCCCGTGTACTCCCAGGCCGGCGCGTACGGCGGCCACACCGGGCGGCCCCCGCCCCCCGTGAGCAGGCCCGAGGCAGTCGCCCGGGCGATCGTCCGCGTCCTGGACCGCCCGCGCCGCACGGCGTCCGTCGGGATCGCGAACCCCGTCGCCGCCGCGGGCTTCCGGCTCCTGCCGGGGGTGTACGACCGGATCGTCCGGCCGGCCATGTACGCCGGCGGGCTGTCGCGCGGCCACGTGTCGCCGCGGCCGGGCAACCTGTGGAACCCCACCCCGTCGGGCGAGGCCGTTCACGGGACCTGGGGGCGGCACTGGCTTCGGCCGGTGGGCGTGGCCACCGCGGGCGTCGCGGCGCTCGTCGTGGGCCGACGGCTGCGCCGCGCGGCCCCGCCCACCGGGCTCTGACGGTTCCCCGTCCCGAGACACGGAGGGCCGCCATCGGCCCCGGGAGGGTCTCGTCCATCCTGAGTGGCAGGAACCCGTGGCCCGACATACCGTCCGTTATGTCGGACCATGCGGTCCGGCACCGCTGCCGGGGGTAGGAAACGCCGCCCGACGCCTCGCGTGATGCTCCGCGCTCGCGCCGACTCACCTTCACCCGCCGCCTCGACCCTTCTCGGGGTCACCAGGAGCGCGGCCGCGTCCACCCAGAAGCAGAGGCCCATCATGAGCGACGACTACACCCGTGCGGTCCCCCCGACGGGGACACCCACCACGACGATCGACCCGCTGTACCCCACCGAGACTCCCAGCCCCGACCTGCACGACGACGGTGACGACAACGCCACCCCCGGCGTCACCGAGAAGGTCAAGGACCTGGCCGGTTCGGCCGGGGACGCGGGCAGCTCCGTGCTCGACGAGGCCAAGAGCGGCGCGAGCGACGTCAAGCAGGAGGCCCAGCAGCAGGTCAGCGACCTGTGGGGACAGGCGCGCGGCGAGCTGTCCGACCAGACCGGCCAGCAGCAGCAGCGGCTGGCCGGCGGGCTGAAGTCCTTCGGCAGCCAGCTCGACCAGATGGCGTCCGCGCCCGACGAGTCGAGCGTCGCGACGCACCTCGCGCGCGACCTCAGCCAGCGCGCGACCGACCTCGGCGGGTGGCTCGAGAGCCGCAGCCCGCAGGAGGTCGTCGACGAGCTGCGCTCGTTCGCCCGCCGGCGCCCGGGCACGTTCCTGCTCGCCGCCGCGGGAGCTGGACTCCTTGTCGGCCGCCTGACCCGTGCGCTCAAGGACGGTCCGGCGGACCAGTCCGACGCCCCGCGCACGACGGGCGCCGTCGACGGCACGACCGGGCCCACCTCGTCGTCCGAGAGCACGCCCACCGAGCCGTACGAGAACCTGGGCGCCACTCCTGGCACCGGCGGCGGGCTGTGACCGACACGGCGCCGAACAGCGCGCCCGAACGGAGCTCGGTCGGCGACCTGCTCGGCGAGGTCACCCGCGACGTGTCCACGCTCCTGCGCCAGGAGGTCGAGCTGGCCAAGGCCGAGGTCCGCCAGTCGGCCCAGCAGGCCGTCAAGGGCGGGTCGATGTTCGCCGGTGCAGCGGTCGGCGGTCACATGGTCCTGCTCTTCCTCTCGATCGCCCTCTGGTGGGCGCTGGGCGACGCATGGGGCCGGGCCTGGTCCGGCGTCGTCGTCGCCGTCGTCTGGGGCGTCATCGCGGCCGTGCTGGCCCTCCGTGGCCGCGCCGAGGCGCGACGCGTCAAGGGGCTGCCGCACACGGCGGACTCCGTCAAGAAGATCCCGAACGCACTGCAAGGGCACGAGGAGAAGAACTGATGAGCACCGACACAGGAAGCACCCGCGACCCGGACGAGATCCGCGCGGACATCGAGCGGACCCGCGCCGAGCTCAGCTCGGACGTCGACGCGCTCGGCGACAAGGTCAGCCCCGGGCAGGTGGCCCACCGCCAGGCCGAGAAGGTCCGCTCCGCCGCGTCGGGGCTCAAGGACCGCATGATCGGCACCGTGTCCGACGGTGCGGGTTCCGCCGGCTCGGCGGCGTCGTCCGTCGGGGACGCGACGTCGTCGCTGCCCGGCAACGCGATGGACCGTGCCCGGGGCAACCCGCTGGCCGCCGGTCTGATCGCCTTCGGCGCAGGCTGGCTGGTGGCCTCCCTTCTGCCCTCCACGCGGCGCGAGCAGGACCTGGCTCAGACGGCGAAGGACCAGTCGGGCCCGCTCGTCGGCGAGGTCAAGAACGTCGCGCAGGACGCGGCGGCCAACCTCAAGGCGCCCGCTCAGGATGCGGTCGCGGCCGTCAAGGAGAAGGCGACCGACGCCGCGTCATCGGTGCGGGACCAGGGCCAGTCGGCAGCCCAGGACCTCAAGTCCCAGGCGGCCGGCTCGGACGACGACACCCACGGCGCCCACGTCGCCGAGGACCCGTTCGGGACCCCGGCGCCGCCGCAGTAGGACCACGGGGCGGGGCACAACGGCGTGCCTCGCCCCTGCCTCATCCCGACCTCACTCCGACCGCGCAGCCGCCTCACGCCGCCCACACCCCGAAGGACCGCCATGACCCAGGACGAGACGAGCACCAGCAAGGCCGCCGCGCCCGACCCCGAAGACGCCCGCAAGCCCGACTCCCCCGCCGACCTCGACAAGCGGTCGTGGCTGTACGTCCTGCGCAAGACGCTGCGCGAGTTCACCAAGGACCAGTGCACGGACCTCGCCGCAGCCCTGACCTACTACGCGGTGCTCGCGATCGCACCCGCCCTGCTGGCAGTGGCGTCGATCTTCGGTCTCGTCGGCGATCCGCAGGCGATGGTCGACAACGTCCTCAAGACCGTCAGCGAGGCCGGCTCCGACTCGGCGGCCAAGAGCATCGAACCGGTGCTCACCAAGCTGACGGAGGCGCCGTCCGCAGGGCTCGCGCTGATCGTCGGCGTCGTGCTGGCCCTGTGGTCCGCCTCCGGCTACGTCGCGGCGTTCAGCCGCGGCATGAACCGCGTGTACGAGGTCGACGAGGGACGGCCCGTCTGGAAGCTGCGCCCCGCGCTGCTGCTCGTGACCCTCGTACTGGTCGTCATCGCGGTGCTGGTGCTCGTGCTGGTCGTGCTCTCGGGAGGCGTCGCGACGTCGGTCGGCCAGACGATCGGGGTCAGCGACGTGGTCGTCACCGTGTGGAACTTCGCCAAGTGGCCGCTCGTCCTCGTGCTCGTCGTCGGGGCTGTCGCGATCCTCTACCACTCCACGCCCAACGTCCGGCAGCCGAAGTTTCGCTGGGTCAGCCTCGGCGCGGTCGTCGCGATCGTCGTGTGGGTCGTCGCCTCCGTCGCGTTCGGCCTCTACGTCGCGAACTTCTCGAGCTACGACAAGACCTACGGCTCCCTCGCGGGCGTCATCATCGTGCTGCTGTGGTTGTGGCTCACCAACCTGGCGCTGCTGTTCGGCGCAGAGCTCGACGCCGAGGTCGAGCGCGGGCGCGAGCTGCAGGGCGGCATCGCGGCCGAGGAGACGATCCAGCTCCCCCCGCGCGACACCAAGGCGAGCGACAAGAAGCAGGCGAAGCTCGACGAGGACATCCGCCGGGGGCGCGAGCTGCGCCAGCAGACGGTGCCCGAGCCACAGGACGACTCGCGATGACGACGGTCGAACGGGTGATGCCGTGCTCTGCCGCGGCCGTGTCTCGCGTCCTGGCCGACGGCTGGCTCCACGCGACGTGGGTCGTCGGCGCCAGTCGCATCCGCGCCGTCGCCGAGGGCTGGCCCGAGCCGGGTACACGCATCGCGCACTCGTTCGGGATCTGGCCTGTCGTCGTCGACGACGAGACGGTGAGCCGCGCGTGGACACCGGGCGCGGTCCTCGTGCTGCAGGCCCGCGGCTGGCCCGCGGGCGAGGCGCGCGTGCGGATCACCGTCGCAGAGATCGACGGCGGTTGCCGCGTGCGCATCAGCGAGGACGCCGTGCGCGGGCCCGGGACTCTCGTGCCGCGCCCGTTGCGCGGACTCGTCCTGAGGCCGCGCAACACCGAGGCGCTCCGCCGACTCGAATGGCTCGCGCTGCGTGCCGACCCGGGCCACTCGGCCGACGGTGGCCTGACCGGCGCCGTCGACCCCGCCCGGAGGCACGTCGCGAGGCCAGGTGTCCTGCGCACGCGCGCGTCTGTCCTGCGCACGCGCGCGTCGCCGGTCCCGTGGATACGCTCGAGCTCGCGGGGGCCCGAGCACCGATGAACCCGCACGACCAGCCGAGAGGATCACGATGAGCATCAACGATGACGACATCACGACCGACACCGGAGCGCAGGGCGAAGGCCCCGCCGACGGTGGCGCCAACCCGGGCGGCCACGACGGCGGCGCAGACGGCTCCGCCGGCGAGGGAACGGCCGACGGCGGCGCGAACCCGTCGGGGCACGACGGCGGAGCAGATGGGTCCGCCGGCGAGGGGACTGCTGACGGCGGCGCCAACCCCGGCGGCCACGACGGCGGCGCAGACGGCTCGGCTTGATGACTGACCACGCCACCGGCCGAGGGTCCGCCCTCGGCCGGTGTCTCGCTGTCCCGCCCGATGTGTTCGCACGTGACTACTGGGCCACCGCCCCGCTCCTGACTCGCGCCGAGTCGTTGGGAGGTGGATACGAGGACCTCTTCTCCGCCGACGCGGTCGACGAGCTCGTCAGCAGTCGCGGGGTCCGCACGCCGTTCCTGCGGATGGCCCACGAGGGATCGGTCCTTCCCGCGGCACGCTTCACCGCGCCGGGCGGGTACGGGGCAGAGGTGGGCGACCAGGTCTCGAGCGACAAGGTGCTGGCCGAGTTCGCGGCCGGCGCCACGATCGTCCTGCAGGGTCTGCACCGCCTCTGGCCACCGCTGGTCGACTTCACCCGATCCCTCGTCGCGGAGATCGGCCACCCCGCACAGGTCAACGCCTACGTCACTCCCCCGTCGTCGCAGGGCTTCGACCCGCACTTCGACACGCACGACGTCTTCGTCCTGCAGGTCGCGGGCCAGAAGCACTGGCGCATCCACGCCCCCGTGCACCCCGATCCGCTCGCCGACCAGCCGTGGTCCGGCCATGCGGACGCGGTGGCCGAAGCGGCGACGCGGCCCGCGGTCATCGACGAGGTTCTGCGCCCCGGCGACGCCCTCTACCTCCCGCGCGGTTGGATCCATTCGGCGACGGCGCTCGGCGACACGTCGATCCACCTGACGGTCGGCATGTCCGCCTACACCAGGGCGGACGTGGTCCATGCTCTGCTGGACCTGGTCGGCGACGTCCCGCGGCTGCGGGGTTCGCTCCCGCTCGGCGTCGACGTCTCCGACCCCGACCAGCTCCGCGGGATCGTCGCCGACGTCGTCGCCGACCTGACGGCCGCGCTCGTCGGCGACGACGTGCCGGCCGCGCGGGTCTCACGCGCCCTTGCGGGCCGCTTCGAGCGTGACACGCGTCCCGAACCCGTGGCTCCGGTCCGCACCCTCGCCGCGGCGGCAACGCTGTCGGGTGGCACGACGATCCGGCTGCGCGAGTCCCTCGCGGTGGCCGTGCAGCGGGTCGGGGACCGCGTACGCATCGCCGCGCGGGGACGTGCGGTCACCATGCCGGTCGAGGCCGAGGCTGCACTGCGCGTGCTCGCTGAGGGCGGCCCGGTGCGCGTCGGCTCCCTCCCGGGGCTCGACGAGGCGAGCGCGCTCGTCGTCGCACGCCGCCTCCTGCGCGAAGGCTTCCTGGTGGCCACCGAGTGACACCGGAGCCGGACGGCGAGGCCGCGAGCCCCTGGGCACCCTGCAGCGATCGATCCCGTGAGCGGGACGACCCGCTGGCCGGCACGGCCTCCCGCGGTGACACGTGGTTCCTGGTGGAGAGCCCGAACGGATGGGGGCGGCACGCGTTCCTGGACCCCCCGTACGACGTCGCGCTGGGCCGCGCGCTGGTGACGAGGATCGAGGCTGCCGGGACCCGACCGCTGGCGATCCGGAGGCCTCGTCGACGGCCGTCGTCGCCCTCCACCCGGTGGGCGTTCATCGACTCCCGACCCGGGCGCGAGACGATCCGTTGGGGACGGGTGGAGCATCCCGCTCAGCTGCTCGACGTGCCGTTGGACGGGTCGAGCGGCACGGAGTCCGCCTCCCCCGTCTTCGCCGTGTGCACCCACGGCAGGCACGACCAGTGCTGCGCCGTGCGTGGCCGTCCGGTCGCGGCCCGCCTGGCCGAGCGGTACCCCGACGAGACCTGGGAGTGCTCCCACCTCGGAGGGGACCGGTTCGCCGGCACCATGGTCGTCCTCCCCCACGGCCTGTACTACGGACGGGCCGACGACGTGGACGCGCTCGACATCGCCGACGCGTACCTGCGCGGTGACGTCACGACGCACTTCCTGCGCGGCCGGAGCTCGCTGTCGCACGCGGTGCAGGCAGCGCAGCACGCCGCCCGCGACGCGTTCGGCGACCCGAGGATCGCCGCCTACGCACCCATCCGCGAGGCACGCAGCGACGACTCGTGGACCGTCGACCTCGCCGCGGACGACGGCGTCGTCACCGTCACCCTGGTGCAGGAGAGCTCGGGACCGCTGCTGTCGACGTGCGCGGCGACGCGGGCGTTCCCGGTGCCACACCTCGTCGCGGTGGACGTCGCGCGACGGCCCCCACAGACCCCGTAGGGCCCGTCAGCTCCGATGCAGCGGCAGCCGCGCGGTGCGCAGGTAGAACTCTTCGAGCTTGCGCACCTTGGTCGTGAAGTCGTCCCAGTTCAGCGGTTTGGTCACGTACGCGTTCGCGCCAGCAGCGTAGGCGCGAACGACGTCGACCTCCTCGTCGGAGGTCGTCAGGACCACGACGGGCAGTGCACGCAGGTCGCTCTCGGACCGCACCTGCTCGAGGACCTCGCGCCCGGACTGCTTGGGCAGGTTGAGGTCCAGCAGCATCAGCGTGGGCCGCCTCGCGTGGGCGTACTCCCCCTCGCGGTGCAGGTAGGCGATCGCGGCCACGCCGTCCTCGACGATCGTGAGCGCATCGGCCGCGTTGTGCTCCTCGAACACCTCGCGGATGAGCAGCTGGTCGCCGGGGTCGTCCTCGACGACGAGCACCGACGAGGTCGAGAGGGTCAGTGACATGCGAAAAGTATGCGCAAGGCGTGGTGCGCCGAATACCTCCCTGGGGGTGTGATCTCGCGGACGCCCGCTCGAGACCACGCCTCCATGCGGGTGTCGGTGCGTGCCCCATGACCGCCCCGCGGGACCTTCGTGCTGCCGACGGCCCGGCACGACGAAGGCCCCCGATCGGCGGGATCGGGGGCCTTCGTCGTCGCTGTCTCAACGAGTGTCCGGAGGGGGACTTGGCCGTTTGCGACACGAACCACCGTGCTCATCCTGCGGTCCTGACCTGCGGAAACACTGAAGGCGACCCCGGTGGAGTAGACCAGGATCGCCTTCAGGCCGCTGTCTCAACGGTCTCGTACCGAACGACGATGCGTTCGGAAGTCACCAAGCAAGGCTACGCGAGTTACCTCGCGGTGGTGATCAGGCTCCGGCGCCCCTTGCGAACAGAGCTCGCTCGACGGACGCTGCGGACGACGTAGCAAGCCCCTGGAGTCGGACGACATGCGCTCGGAGCGCAGCCAGCCCGGTGACGACCGACTCCCAGACATCCGGGTCCTCGGGCACGGGTACCTCGACGTTGCGTAGGTCGTCGTAGTAGAGCCTTCGGCGGACCGCACCGCGGGACCTTCGCACGATTTCTGCTCGTCCGTCGGCGCTCTTGAGGTACGCGAGCAGGTACTCCCGCGAGAACGGCGCGTCGTCGTTGAGTCGGAAGACGACGTAGTCCGGGCTGGCCCATCCAGTCTCTGCCTCGGTCCGGCACAGCGCGATCGAACCGACATCGACCCGCATCGGGTTGTACACGAAGTCGCCGATGCTCACCCGCCGATAGCGGGTCAAGTCATCGCCCGGCGACCCCTTGAACGGTCCAATGCCTCCCGTATTGGAGACGCCGAGGAAGCGGTCTGGCACACGGGAACCGGCACGGAAACCCGTTGGCACGATGTACTCGTCAAGCGCGGTCCATCGGGCGACGGCCATCGCGTCGAGGTTTTCGACGACAGCATCGAGATCAGCGACCATTTGGTCGAGTGTCCCGCTTCCCTGACGGAGGTCATCGACACGCTCGGCGGGGTTCTCGTCGGCTGAGGTCGCACCGTCGTCGGGGTGAGAGAAGTCGAGGTGGCCTTCCTCGTCGATCTCAGCGCGAGTGACTACCCAGGAGTTCTCGTCTGCCACACCATCGACGAGCCACGCCTGAGCCCCGGCGAGTGCAGTGCGCGGCAGCGGGTTCGTCTTGCTGTAGGAGCGCTTCCCTATCGGCGGTCGGACTTGGTAGTAGCGCACGACGTCGGTCGTCGGCGTTCGCTCGAAGAAGAGGATATTCGTGCGGGTGTCCGGCGCTGTGGGGAATACGCCGGTGGGCAGCCGCACAACTCCCGTCAGGCGGTAGTCATTCACGAGACGTCGACGGACCGTTGAGAACGCGGTGATCGACCGGTACAGGATCCCGTCGGGGAGAACGATTGCCGCACGCCCACCCTTTCGCAGTTTCGACATGCAGTGCTGCAGGAAGAGCAGCTCCGTCGCGGCAGATCGAGCTGAGAAGTTTTGCTGAACGACCGGATTCTCCGTGCCGCCGAACGGCGGATTGGTCAGGATCACCGAGTGCTGGTCGGCGGGAGCGACGTTCATGACGTTCTGCTCGAGCGTGTTCACACGCAGCGTGTTCGGCTCCGTGACCCCATGCAGGATCAAGTTCATGGTGCCGACAAGGTGGGCTAGGTCCCCTGACTCCTGCCCGAAGAAGGTTCGCGTCTCCAACGTCGCTTCGTCGCTACCGACGCGCACCTGGCGTTTCATGTACTCCGCGGCACCTACGAGGAAGCCGGCCGAGCCACAGCACGGGTCATAAACCGTCTCGCCGATCTGCGGACGGACAACGTCGACGATGAACTCGACCACGGGACGCGGCGTGTAGAACTCGCCTGACCACCCAGCGTCGGCGGTCTGTGCCAGCAGCGTTTCGTAGATGACGCTCATTGCGTGGTGGTCTTCGACGGAGTGGAAGTCAATGTCATCCACGATCTCGATCACCTCAGCAAGCGAGTGCCCGCTCTTCATGACCGTCGTGACGGAGCTGAACAGCTCGGCGATCTTCGACGCCGCACCGCTGCCGTTGAGCTCTCGAAGGCCAGGCAGCAGGGTCGCATTCACGAACTCGATCAGTGCGTCGCCCGTCAGGTCCCCACGAGCCCACGTCGACCACGCAAGCGCTTTCGGGATGACTCGACGGTAAGCGCGCCCGTCAACCTCAGCCTCTAGGCGACGAGTGGTCTCAAAGTCGTCGTAAACCTTCAGGAACAACAGCCACGTCATCTGCTCCAAGTACCGAAGCGCGTTCTTGGTGTTGTCGTCCGCGCGCATCTTGTCGGAAGCGGACTTGATTCGTGCTTGGAGTTGCTGGAGCGTCACGCAGACGAGCCCTTCGAGTAGATCAGTCGCTGAACGTCACGAAGCAGCTGGCCGGCGGCGTCTGCGCCTCCGAAGACCTGCACCACGTGCCGCACGCCACCCAGCGCGCTGATCTGCGCCGATCTGAATGCTTCGCTGCTGCTGATCTCCTCGACGCCGCCGACGAGGTAGGCGTCGAGCAATGCATCTACCACGTCCAGCTGTTCCGGTGTGTAGGCAGTCTTCCATGTCGTGTACGTCGACTCGACGGCTCGGACTCGATCCTCGCGCGACAGGATCCGAGCGTCGAAGGCTGCGTGCGCGAGCAAGTCGTAGCCGTCGGCGTCTGGGCGCCCTAGCACCAACCCGAGCAGCTCAGCCGTCACGCCGTCAGTGGCAAGGTTCGCAACAAGTTGACTCCGGGCGGGAGCGTCGCACCAGATCGCAGTCAGCGCATCCGAGTCCGAGGCGGCCTGGGCCACGAAAGCACCAGCGCGCTCGATGTACTCCACCACCGTCAGCTGCGAGCCGTCCTTCAGGACGAGGTCGGTCTCCTCAACGATGTTGACTGTCACGCCGTTGATCACGATTCGGTCGACTCCCCCGCCTGCTGCGCGCAGCGCGAAGTCGAGGTGCGCGTCGCCGTGCAAGAGGTCTGCGGTCCGATCGGAGCGGGTATACGCCGGCTGCGTCGCCGTGATCACGAGCTCGCGCCGCGGCAGCGACACCAACGCGTACGTGCCGTCCTTCGCTGCCACGACTTCAGCCAAGGGGCGCGGGCCGAGACGCGCCGTGACGAGTGCACCAGCCAGCGCGGTGCCGTCCGCCGAACTGGTGACGGTGCCGGACACGATTCCGTCGCCATCGTCTGGCCCACCGACGGGCGGCGGAACGGGGAGGTCCCACGCGTCGATCAGTCGTGACGCATTGGTGTAGTCAATGATCCGGAAGAACTCTTTGCCCGTGCTCGGGTCGAGCCTCGTGCCACGGCCGATGATCTGCTTGAACACGGTGCTGGAAGCAACCGGCTTCATGAAGACGATGTTGCGGACGCTCGGAGCGTCGATCCCGGTCGTAAGCAGGTCCACGGTCGTCGCGACGACGGGCTCGGAGCTGGACGAGAGCTGGAACTCAGCGAGAAGCGCGTGGGCGTCGCGCTCCTCCCCCACGATGCGAGCCGCATACATGGCCTTGCCGGTGTCCGGGCCGAGCATGGCTTGGAGGTGCGTCCGTACTCGTTCGGCGTGCTCAGCGGTCACGCAGAACACGATCGTCTTGTCGTTCGCGCCGAATCGACGCAGCATCGTGGCAAGGTGTTCGCACATCACGCGCGTGCGGTCAGGCAGCACGATCTCCCGTTCGAACTGGCTCTGCGCGTAGGCGTCTCGGACGGTGGCGTCTTCGGGAACGATCAACTCGGCACCCCGGGCGACTTCTTCCCCAATGTGCAGACCGTTGGCGTCCACGTTGGTCTCGATCTTGTGCACGCGGTAGGTGGCGAGGAACCCATCCTCGAGGCCCTGCCCGAGCGAGTACTCGAACGCAGGCACAGGCTCACCGTTGGCGTCGCGGTTCTCGCCCGCGAATGTCTCGTAGGTGTCGATGGAGTCGGTGCGCTTCGGTGTCGCGGTCAGGCCGAGGTGGAATGCGTCGGCGAAGTAGTCGAGGATCTCGGCCCAGTCGCCGTACCCCGACCGATGGCATTCATCGATGATGATGAGGTCGAAGTAGTCGGCCGGGTACTGCTCAAAGACGCGGCGACCGTCGGGGGCGACCGCGAAGAGGCCCTGGTAGATCCCGAAGTGCACCGAACGCTGCAGTGGCAGGTCCGGACCGTCGATCACTCCGCGCTCATTGCCGAGGGCTGAGAACGAGTTGTAAGCCTGATCGCGAAGGCCCACCCGGTCGGCGAGGAACAACACCCGTCGCGCGTAACGCGAGCGCAGGAGCTTCAGTGCGACGTTGTACGCGATTACGGTCTTGCCAGTACCCGTAGCGAGGGAGAGCAGCGTCCGGTGCCGGCCGCGCAGCAGTTCGTCGATCGCGGCGGCAACTGCGCGCTCCTGGTAGTACCGGAGCCGGCGTTCATGTCCGCTGGGCTGGAGCGCCGGGTTGGCGACGAGATCGCCATGCCTGTTCGTTACGTGAGGGCCACGCCACGTAGCCCCTGCTGCGAGGCGCTGCGCGAGCTCATCTGATGTCGGGAAAGCGTCAAGGTCTCGCGTGGTCAGCGTCAGTGAGTCGAACTCGACGATCCCGTGACCATTGCTCGAGTAGGCGAACGGGGCGCCAATATCGCGGGCGTACGCCATAGCCTGCTGGAGGCCGGCTCCTGCCGAGTGCGTCTCGTCCTTCGCCTCGACGGTAGCGAGCGGAACCCCGAGTGGCTGGAGGCGGAGCAGGTAGTCCACGTACTGCGGCCGATCCCGGAACGTGTCGTCTCCCACAAGGCGGACGCGCCCCTGACGATAGAGGAACTCTCGTTCGAGGGCGGCGCCAACCCAACCGGCGTCGACGAGTTTCGGGTCGATCAGCTGAGCGCGGGTTTCCGCTTCCGAGCGTGGCACTTGGCGAACCTACAGGACCCCCTGCCGCGCCGACGGGACCGCCGCGGCTGCCGCTCCACTTCACTTCGGCGCGCGCGGAGCTACCAGTGCAGCCCTCGCCATCGGAGCGCCCACGCCCATACCCAGAGCGACACACACACGCTGTGAAGCACGCACAGGTCGCCTCCGAGCACCGGGCCGGGGATGACGGTCGTGGTCAGGTCGGCGTGGTCAACGAGCGCTCGGTCCCATTCGCCGACCATGAGCGATGCGACCTGGCCCTTCACGGGGTCGAGCTGGACGACGAGCTGCACGCGGCCGGCCGGGTCGATGTGCGTCGTTGCGATGATGCCGCTGGCTACGAGTCGGTCCGAGACGTCGACAGCGAAGGCGCCGAGGCCCACCTGCGTGCTCACTGGCCCTCCGTGGCCTGGCTGACGACGGGCACGAAGTCGCCGTGCTGCCGCGACCAGATGCGGGGGCTCCTGTGCGCGTACGCCGGCCCGGTCAGCACCTCGACTGCCTGTGCGTGCGTGACGCCTGCACGGAACGCGCGCGCGACACCCGACGTCCAGAACGACTCGCCGTCGAGGAGGAACATGACGGTCCGCCGGCGGTTGACGGTCGCGACCTCGACGAGCCGGTTGACGAGCTGGTCGTGGTCCTCGAGCCCTGCGTACTCCGTGCCCGCGTTCCAGTCGGCGGCGTACGCCTCGAACGCTGCGAGGGCATCGCTGAACGTTCCCCAGTCCTCGTTGACGGGCTGGTAGACATGGGAGCCACCCGTGCCGGCGTTGTAGACGTACATGACCCTCTGGCCGTGCAGGCAGACGAACGCGTCGAACCGCAGAGTCTCCTCACCGCCGGCCTCGCGGAGGTGGGAGACGCTGTAGCCGGCGTACGCCGCGGTGTTGACGTTCGGGTTGGGGTCGATGATCAAGGGCGCCTCCAAAGGCTCGGAGATCCGGACTGGCTGGTCAGCGGACGCGGCCGACACTCTGGCTTCCTCGGCGACGCGTTCACGCCACGCCCGGGACTGCTCCCGACGCCAAGGCCAAACGCCGCCTGCTGTTGCTGAGGGTCGGGTGTAGGACCCGTCACAGGCCCAAGGCCGCACTGGACGAGTCCCGCAGCACTTCAGCGGGGCGCACGTACCTCGCCAGCGTTTCGAGCCGGGCGTGGCGAGTCGTCCTCGCGATGCGCTCAGCGGGGATGCCGGCTTCGGACGCGACGGTGGCGTGTCCAGCGCGCATGGAGTGCCCGGAGAGGTCGAGGTCCCCGAGTCCGGCTTGCTCGGCTCGTCGGACGAGGACGTCACGAACAGCCTGCCCCGATAGGCGGGTGCCTCGGACGGCGCGGCGGTCGGACCAAGCGATGCGCTGAAAGAGCGGCTCATCGGCCTGGTCGAGTCCTGCGGTGCGGAGCCAGACGCGGACGGCGTTCACCGGGTCGGTGTCGCCGTGGCCGCGCACCACACCGACGACCTGCCCCTCACCGTCCTGGTCGCCCTTCGACCGGCGGAGTGTCACGACGAGCCCGGACGGCTTGAACACCACGTCGCGGACGTCGAGGCCAGTCAGGTCGGAGCGGCGTAGTGCGGCACCGAAGCCCAGCAAGATGAGCGCGCGGTCACGCAGGCCACGCAGTGACTCGGGGTCGCACGTCGCGACGATGCGGCGGACCTCGTCCGTCGTCAGCGGGTGAGCCTGACGCCGCGGTGCCGTGCCCACGGTCCGGCGGATACCCGAGCGCGCGAGACGCACACCCGCGGCCGTCGTCGGGTCAGGAAGCCCGGAAGCTGCGTGCTCGGCGGCAATCGCAGCCATTGCCCGGTCGACCGTCGAGACGCTCCGTCCCGCAGTGGCGAGAGAGGCGGCGTACGCAGCGACATGGAGCGACTCGGCGGGCAGCGACAGGTAGCCCCGCCCTCCAGACCAGACGAGCCACGACCGCCACGCGCTGGCGTAGACCCGCCGCGTGGTCGACGCACGAGCGGCAGCGACGAACCCCGCCACGGCGTCGACGTCGTCCGGGTGGACAGACACGACGCCCGGCGTGGGCTCGATGGTGGAGGTCAACTCGGTCATGGGCACCGGTGTAGCCGGCGCCCGGTACTTGTGTAAAGCGGACGCAATCTGGAACTCGCGAGAAGGGGTGATTTTCGCAAGTACGGGCGTCCTCACCTGGGGATACGGGCCCTTGTCGGCGGTCCCTGCGATCCTGCAGCCATGTGCCAAAGAGGCGAGGGCATAACGGCAGACGACTGCGACCGTGTGGCGAGCGCCCTGAGTTGGCAGCTCGTAGACGGCGAACGTCCACTGGCCATGGCGCTGCTCAGCGATGCGACGTCGCCATGGCGACAGTTCGTCGTGATGGCCACACATCGGTTCGCGCGGGTCGCGTTGCTCAACGACCACGCGCCCAGGGTCGTGGTGATTCCGTACGCCGATGTGATGTCATCGGCGTGGACTCCCGTGGAGTTCTGGACCGCCGACGGCGCACGCGTATACCTCGGCCGGCTAGCGGACCCCAAGGACGTTGACATGTTGGAGTTGGCCATGTGGGACCTGACCCTTCCCGCGCACGATGGAGGTAGCGACGTTGCCCGACGTTGAGCATGCAGACGCCGTGGTGCGCCCGGTCCCTCCGGCACTCGCCTCGAGCAGGACGCTTGGGCCACGGGAGACCCGGATCCTTGGGCACGACATCGCCGTGCGACCGGACTGGTGGGCGAAGGAACTTGGCGACCACGGGCTCGGTGAAGAGACGTTCGACGCTCCCGAGTCCGTCCTGACTCGGGGCGACCTATTCGCGCTCGGTCAGCACGCGACGGACGACCCGGCCTCCGCGCGTCGATTGCTGTGGGCGACGCTCTCGTGGGGCACAGGGACGAAGCACCGCAACAACCGCGCGCGCATCGCATCTGTCGCCCGCGACCCGGACGGCGTAGGCGCAGCACTCATGAAGGCTGCTGAACTCTCGCGAACGGACGCCTACGCGGCCTACCAGGCCATGGCTCCCGACGGCCGCAACCTCGTCAGCTTCATGGGCCCACCGTTCTTCACGAAGTTCCTGTACTTCGCTGGCGGCGGCTCACCAGACCACCCGTGCCTCATCCTCGACTCCGTGGTTGCACGGTCCTTGGCGAATCTCGACGAAGCGAGCAGGTGGACCCCTCCCGGCACCCGGTACTGGTGGCCAGCCGCGACCTACCGCTCCTACACCGGGTTGCTGCACCACTGGGCGGAGGAGCTCAGCGACCGACGGGACAGCGTGGCTGCAGACCAGATTGAACGGTGGCTCTTCCTCCCTGAGCACAAGCGGTGAGTGTCGCAACGCTCGTTCTGAGAGCCGAGTTGCGCGACGACTTCGGGTAGGCGATCGCGACCTACTGGAGAACGTCGCTACCTCGGCGACACTCCGCTACCGCTATCAAGGTTTCGAGACCGTGACCTCACCCGCTCGCCGTCGCCCGATCGCCCACCGGGCGTACCGCGGTGGCGATACCGTCGGCGCCAGGAGGAAGACATGCAACTGTGGGATGCACGGTTTCGCGATCACGAGCTTTGGCGGGTCGTCGAGCAAGCGCGGAGCACGATGAACGCGGTCGCGCTCCCGGATGGGCAACCGGAACGGGACATGCTCGATTACGCCGGCATGGTGCTGGAACTGCTGGAGCGTCGCCGCGAAGACACCGACGGGCGAGAGGTGAGCCCGTCGATGCTGGTGGCGACCCAGAGCGCAGCAAGCAACTTTGCGACAACGCTTGGTTACGTGCAGACCGGCCAGTACACCTGGCAGCAGGTCGTTCCGGCCGTAGACGATGTGGTCACGGCCCTCGGGCAGTGGCCACCGCTCAAGCTCTCCCGGTACATGAGCGGCATCAGCGCTGCGGCGGACAGCTTCCAGCAGCGGGTCCTAAACGCGGCGGATGCCGTCGAGGTACGAGCGGAAGAAATCAGAAGCTCACTGGAGACGATTGCGTCGAAGCAGGCGGAGGTCGAAGCGGCGGTAACGAATGAGAAGCAACGCATCACCGAAGCCATCGCGACGTTCACCTCAACCGGCAACGAAGCAATCCGGGAGTGGACCCAAGAGCATGACGACGCCATCAACGAACGGGCTGCCGTCTGGGACGCGGCGCTCGCCGCCGCGCAGAATGAGGCGGACGAGCATCGCGAGCGCATGTCTCAGTACGAGGACAAGTCGCGGAAGGTTCTGGAAGCAGTCGGTGTGAACTCGACCGCGACCGACTTCGGACAGTACGCGAAGGAGCAAGGCGAGGCCGCCGACACATGGCGTCAGATCGCCGCGCTCGTGTTCGTCGTTGCTGGTGGATGGTTCATCGCCAGCTCCTTCCCATGGTTCACCGACGGCGCCGACCTGTGGGAGTCTGCTGTGGCGCGTCTGGGCGTGACCGCAGCAGTTGCGGGCGTCGGCGCGTACGCGGCCCGTGAGTCCTCGCAACACCGCAAGGAAGCGCGTCGGGCCAAGCTGGTGCAACTCGTCCTGACTGCACTGGAGCCGTTCCTCGCCAACCTTCCCGCGGAGATGCAGGACGAGATCCGCGCCGAGGCGGCTCGCTCGATATTCGTACTAAACGCAGAAGCGACGGTCGAGTCCGAGAGCGCCGACGGGTATCTCGAAGTCATGAAGAGCTTGGTTGGCAAGCTCCCCGAGCGAGGGTAGGGGCCCGCGTCGGTCCGTCCGCAGACTGCTCTAGCGCCGAGTGGCACCCGTCATCCAGAGCACGCGTAGCCACCCAGTCGGCGGGCGCGTGTTAGTGCCTTGAGCGCATACCGTCGTGTTGATGTCCCACGATCCTGCGCTCATCGCTGCGTTCAACGCTGACGCGGATACGAGGATGGTGTGGGCCACTGAGCGGGCCGACCGCTCGCAGGTCGTCTACCTCGATGACGGTACCGCTGAGCAGATGCGTCAGCGGACGAAGAGCTCTCTCGCTTGCATCGTGCCTGAGTGCGACATCCCATTGACCACTCACGCGCGCAAGACCAAGCGGGACGGCTTCGCGCACCTTGGCAGGGTGGACGACGCACTGCACTGCGCCGAGTCGCTCATGCATCAGCAGGCGAAGGCCGTGATCGTGTCGTGGCTCCGCGCCAGGTACCCACACGTCCGCATCGACCCCGAGGTGCTACTCGTCAACGGCGAGCGACGCCCAGACGTCTACGCGGAGAACCCTGCAACTGGCAACAAGCTCGCGTTCGAGGTGCAGTACAGCGCGCTGACTATTGCCGAGTGGGACCGGCGCCACCAGTGGTACGCCGAGCACGACATCGTCGACGTCTGGGTGTTCGGTCACGTCGGACCCCAACGACGCCGACCACGAACCCTCGACACGGACGTCGTGACGAACGCGCTCCAGGAGCATCTCCTCGCGAAGGGTGAGCTGCTGTGGTGGGTTGAACCGACGGCAGGCATCATCGCCACGCCGTATATGACCGCGTTCGACGAAACCACGGGCCACACCTACAACGCGCTGCCTCGTGAGCATCGGCGCGACCTGAGTTTCGAACTGAGCGCCCTTGCCGAGTCCTGGTTGACTGCGAAGGGGTTTCGCACGCCCGCGTTGATTCGCATGGACGAAGCAGCAGAGCAACTGACTGCAAGGCGAGAGCATGCACGACGTGCGTACGAAGCGGACGTGGCACGCCGACAGGAGAGCGAACGGCTAGCGCTCAGCAAGGCGCGGGTCGCTCAAGAGGCTGAGGCTCGCAGAACCCGAGAGCAGGCTGAGGCACTTGAGGCTGCTCGGCAGGCCCAAGAGCAGTCCGAGAGGCGGCGAGCGGAGCTGGACGACCGTCTCTGGCGCGAGGCGCTCATGCGAACGATTACGCCGGCGGACACGCTTGACGGCGCGTGGGCGTCATCAGAGGTGCGCCACGAGATCGAGTTCATCTTCGGAAGCGTGCCGGAGTGGCTATTCGTCGACTACTCCGCAGTGGTGCCTGAATCGGCCCTCGGCATCTCGCACCCGCATTGGCAAGCGGCCGCGTTTCTCTACGCGCTCAAGCGGAGCACCCGGCGGGGTCCCGGCCGCCCACGGCCCACCGTTCCCGTCGAGACGTTCATCGAGGGCGTCGCGAGCGTCGGAATGCGATTCGAGCGCCGCCTGCTCGACGGACTCCTGCTCGACTGGTGCGGCCACCTCTACGAACGACGCCAACTGGGCCAGCTTGGCCGCGACGGGCACACGCGAGTGCTGACAAAGTTGCCCGTCCGAGAGCCCGTAGCTCCGGCTCCAGTGCATGCCTCTAGCTGACGAGGAGCAGTCAGCGGCGGGCGTCGATGAGACCAGCGAGCTCCAGGACGATGGACTCGATGGATGCCTTCGTCGTGCACGTCGGGTCTAGCCGCTTCATGTGGCGGTAGGCCACATCACGAAGGACTGGACGCGTCACCTTGCCCGCGAAAGGGCCTTCTGCCGCGAAGATCTCGGCGGCATACGTCGCGGCGTCGGTGTGCAGCGCCCCGCCGTGCCGATCCTTCAACGTCGCGAGGATGTCCGCTGCGTGCTCCCAGACCACGTACCGATTCGACTCGAGGATGCGGGCACCATCAGCGGGAAGCTCGCGCTCAACGCGTTCGCGGAACCTTCGAGCGAGTTCGGTCGCGCCGCCATGGTCAGACAGCGGGATCTCGGCAGCGACTGCCTCAGCAATGAAACGCAGCTTCGCAGTCGTCGCCTCGTCCCGTTCGCCCGACGTCTCGTCATCGAGCGGTGCCTCGGCATCCGCGATAGCGGCGTCGAGTGCCGCGGGCGTGAGGTAGACGACCCTCAGCCAATGGTCCGACACGACGTGCGCCTGGAACCCCTCAGGGTCGTGAGGCTCCAGAATCATCAATCGCGGCGCCAGCCCGACGATGAGTTCCGTGGTTGTCGCCACTGCATCGTTGTCCAGCGCGACGATCATGTGCGCCGCCCCGTCCGGAGCTGACACGCTCATCGAGCGAACGACCCGAATGCTGTTCTTCGCTGCTACCTCGGCGACCTGTGCAGCGAACCCGGCTGGAGAGACCATAGCCGGAGCATCCCATAGACCGGTGACAGCAACGATGAGCCTCCTCCCGCCGCCGCGCACTGAGCCTGCTTTCAGTCGCCGCTATCTCTCTGCGCCCTGATTCGCCCGGTCCCCGTCTGTTCGACCACCTACCATCCGGGCATACGAAATGCACGATTAGCGGCATTTCGAACCGAGGGGGTGGAGGTAACCCAGATGTGTGTTGTTAAGCCCGGTCCGCGATGTGCCTGCGACAGCTTGCGCGACCTCGTGAGGACCGAGAACGCTTTCCGGCTCGCTCACCCTGGCCAGCCGCTCCCAGACGCTCTCGCGGGTGCGCAGACGGTCGCGATGGGGCACGCCCGCTGGCAGGCGGCACGTCAGGACGCGCGCCAGCTGGACGCGCTCGTGCGTGACGCCGAGACCGCGGGCGAAAGCGCCGAGTACGTCGCTGCGCTCATCCGCGCCCGTGACGGTGCGCTCTCGCGCGCTTTGAGTGCACAGGAGGAGTTGAGTGGCACCTGGCAGCAGCGCGAGCGCACCCGCTCTGCCCATCTCGCGTTGCACGGCCCGGGCGTGCTCGCCGACCTGCCTGCTGACGAACCGGTCCAGCCTGCACGGACCGACGCGTGGGGTGCAGACGGGAGGCACAGCGTCACGGGGAGCCGGTTTGACGAGGCCGGCTACTCGCAGTCCGGATTTCACAGGACGACGCGCAGGGATGCGTTGGGCTATCACGAGCTCACCGGAACCCTGCTCTCGCCGAGTGGGCACTTGCCAGATGGCCGGCACCACACCGAGGCGGGGCTGACCCGGGACGACGCGCACCTGACCACGGCCGACGATGTCGTGGCGGGCAACGTCGAACTCCCACCTGTGCCGAAGACGGTCTCGGCCGCGAAGGCGATCGAGGATGCCCGCCGGTCCGAGAAGGCCGACCAGACACCGGCGAAGGTTGCCGAGTCGAAGCCGGGCGCCGCCGACGTGGCGCCGTTCCGCAGCAAGAAGGCTGTCGCGGCAGCGCTCCGGACGCCGGGGTCACGCTGGGCGGTTGAGCGCGACGGGACGACCACCCCGGTGACCGTGGTCCGCAGCTCAACCACGAGTATCTGGGTCCGCCCCGACGACGCACCGGCTGACGCGAAACCGGCGTGGCTCCCGATTGGGAACCAGTCGGCGTGGAACGTCCACGATGACGGCTTCGACGAGGACGGGGCGACCCGCATCCGCCGACTCGCCGCCTGACCGTCGCTTCTAGAAAGCGCCTCGCTCGTCCAGTCACGGACCGGCGGGGCGCTTTCTGTGCCCGGCCGTATAGCCGTACACGTACCATTTACGGACATAGCAGACAGTGTTTCCAGCAGGGAGTGGTGGCCCAAATGAACGACATCCTCGAAATGGCGGCATCGACCGCCGAAACGCGCACGCTGGATGGCGGGCAGATTTCCCGCGTCGTTGACCGTCCGGCACGACCTGGCCGGCTTTGGGCGGACCAGCACGGCGCCTGGTGGTGCACGACGGCCAGTGAGCCGGTGGCCGTCGGTGGGGTGCGCTTCGGCTACCGCGTTACGTCCAGGCTCGCTACGGCCGACGAGATCCGCCGGCACCACGCCGGCACGGCCCGCCTCCTGGCCGTCCTCCACGGTGAGGTGCACGGCGATGTGTGAGGCCAAGCCGGGACCACGCTGCTCATCAGACACGAGGGATGTTTGCAGCCGGTCTGGCTCGAGCTACCGACTCACTTTCCCCATGGGACCGTCGGTCAACCCGCTGACGGCCGCGCACGCCACCATGACCGGCAGCGGCTGGGTGAGCCCGACCCTCCAGGACGCGCGCCCGTCGTCGTCGTCCTGGGCGACACCCCACCGCGTCAAGGTCGAGCAGGCAGCCGCGGCGGCTCCTCGACCTGCCCCTGCACTGCAGCATGCTCCTCGACCCGCTCCGGCTCCCGCACCCACTTTCCCGCCAGCGTCGTCGCCGTACCCAGCGCCGCCCGCGCCACAACCGGTTCAGCAGCCGGCCTTCTGGGGTGCGTCCGTGAGCCCGACACCAGCCCCGACCCGGACACCCCGCCCGGTGGGACGTCACGATTCGGTTCGGCCCATGACGGGCGGGCAGCAGGTCGCGCTCGTGGTCCAAGCCGCCGCGAAAGCTGGCGGGAAGGCCCTCATCCGGGGCCTCCTGCGGCAGGGCCGGTCAAGCGCGCGCGGCGTGGTTCGGAAGCTCGTCATTCGGCCAATGCGTCGCGGCGTCAGGAACGTGACGTCCCTGCGTTGGTGGCGCCGAGCGCTCCGCTGACCCGACCGCCTCGTGCCTGGTAGATCGTTCAGGGCGGGGCGTCCGGCTGCCTGCGTGCGTTCACGCAGTTCGGGTGGGGGACACGGAAACGAAGGGGGGGAACCATGGTTCCGCAGCGGCACTTCCGTTCCGGTGTCGCGGCGCAGCCCACGTGGAAGAGGGTGTGCCGCAATCGGAGCGGGCGTGATTCATGGTTCAGCCCCCGTCGACCTTCAGTGGGTGCCTGCCGGTAGATCTGAAGCCCGACCCCGAGGAGGCCCCCATGGAAACCCCACCACCACCAGCCCGCCCGCGTCACGCGCCGGGTTCGATTCGGCTCGAGCACCAACGCCGCACCCTGACCGGGGCTGCCGCCACGGACGCTGAGCACGCGCTCGACCTTCACCTCGCCGCCGGCATGTCCCTCCCGGCCGCGCTCCGAGCGGTTGCCGATGAGGTGGCCATGGCGCTCGCCGAAGCCGTCCTCTGCCAGCCTCGAAACCACACCCGCGAGGCAGCCCTCGCCGACCTCGCCGTCGCACTCCGCGACGAAGCGACACTCATCGACCACCGGAGCCGCCCATGACCGTGACCACCTACCCCCGCATGACCGCCGGGATGGACCCCACCATCCGACTCGCCGGGGTGACCTGGCGCGGGCCGGGCGTGCCGGCCGCTGTCGCGCATCTGACCGCTGCTCGTCCCACCGGCTGGGACCTTGAGCACGCCCTCCAGGTGCTCGCCGCCCGGACCGCCCTCGACGCTTGTGCGCTACTGATCAGCGGCAGGACCGCCCACGGCTACCGGCAGGCCCAGCTTGCCGTCGCACTCGAAGCCGAGGCCCCGCTTCACCGGGAGCGGCCATGAACGCGACCAACGACGCCGTGCAGCCCGGTCGTACGACGTTGCCGGCGTGGGGTGCGGACCGTCTCGGTGCGGCCCTATCCGGCCGGCCCGACGTGAGCGCCGCGTTCGGCTCTGCGCTCACCTGCGACCAGGCGACCGCCGTCCACGCGAGCCTCTGGGAGATGGGACGGGGCTCCACCGCCTCCGTGGTGCGCGGGGAGCACCACCGCCGCTGCGGCGACCTACACGACTGGCGGATCGAACGCCCGCTGAGCTGGGATCTCCCGGAACATGCCGCCCAGACCGTCGCTCACCTGATGACCCTGCCGGGTGTGGTCGACACGGTCGCGACAGCGTGGCTCAGCCCCGCATCCGAGCTCGAGCTCGTCCTCAGGGCGCTCGGGTGCCAGGACGGCGCAGACCGGTGGGTCAGCGCATGTGCAGCCGCAGACGAAGCGTGGGCGCACGCGACCGGAATCGACATCGAGGAGACGCCATGATCACCGCCGACCCCGTGACCGCCGCGTTCGACCGTCACCAGCGTGCTGCCGTGCTCGTCGGCGGCGTCCTCGGCGACCAGGCCGTGGCGTCCGAGCTCGCACCTCATCTGACGTGCGATGAAGCCGACGCGCTCTGCGCCGGGCTGGGGCTCCTGCGCCGCTGGGAGGACGGCCTCGAGCTCCTCCGTCAGCACGCCGACGCGGATGAGGCTTGCGGCGATGACGCGGACCGTCACGCCCCGCTTCACGGCCACGAGGAGGCGCTACGCCTGCACCTGGGGGCGATCGTCGAGGCCGCGCTCACCGACCCACGGGAGGCCCTATGACCACACTCGAGCACGCGAGCGTGCTCACCGGACGGGCCGGGACGCTCCGAATCGTGCCGGCGGTGGCCGGGCCCGGCGGCTGGGACCGCATCGACGCCCAATGCCAGACGGTGCTCGACCTCGCCGCTGCGGGCCTAGAACCCGACTCACGTGCCGCCGCTCGGGCGCGTGTGCTGTGGGGCTGCGACGCTCGCGTGCTGTGCAGTCGATAGCCGACCCAGACAGACAAGAACGCCCGCACCGATGGTCTGGTGCGGGCGTTCTGTCGTTGGCCGCAGGTGGGGTCACACACCCGGCACCTGAGCCTGGAAAGGGGTCGCGACCGGCCCAATATCGATCTGTGGCGCCGTCACCAGGACGACCGTGCCGGGGTCCGCGGTACCGCCCCGGAGAGTGCGAACGGTGATGGCGAATGTCGAGTTTCCGGTCGCCCACGCGGGTGTGGCGACAACGGACGCGGTCACACGCTGCCAACCGCCGGTCGTGGTGATGTTGGTGTTCACGGCTGTGGCGATCCACACCCACGAGGGCGTCTGCACCCGCGCGCTGACGTTCAGAGGGGTGCCGGCGGGCGCGTTGATCCAGACCGAGACGGTGTAGGCCGTGCCTGCTGTGAGCACGCCCAACGGCGGCGGTGTCGTGCCCTGAGACCACGGGCTGAGCTGCATTCCCCAGTCGTGGTCGGAGGCACCGACGACGAACCGCGCTGCTCTTCCTGCGACCGGCGCATCTGTGACAGCAACGGTGGTCCAGGGGGTCTCAGTACCGAGGCTGTCCATATGCCCGTCGAAGCCGCCGAGGCTGTTCGTGTCGGTGCCGAGCTTGCTGACGGTCTGCAGGCTGGGGTCGAACCACGCCAGGACGTTTCTGGTCGTCGCTTCATGCCCCCAATCTGTGCCGCCGACCATCGCCCATGACTGCCAGGACGCACCCGCCGGCACACCAAGCTGACCGGCGGACGGTGGGACATCGGGTAGCGCGGTGAGAGCCGTTTTGGTCGGCACGCCGCCGCCCCACGAGCTCAGCACCCACACGCGAGTGCCAGCGCGTACGTGCTTGCCGTAGATGATGTAGCCCGCCTGCCCACCCGCGGAGTTGCTGGTGAATGCGCGGATGGTGACACCCGCGCTTGGTGGGTTCGCCGCGGTCCAGCCGGCGGTGTCCGTGGGGTAGCTGTCGTGCCCGTCCCACCAGGTTTCCGCTGCCGATGCGAGGTGCTTGAGGTCGGCCTGCACGGCGGCCTCGGACGCGCGGGCCTTCTGCCCGAGGAACACCGGGATAGCGATGCCGGAGAGGATGCCGATGATGATGACGACGACGAGGAGCTCGATGAGGGTGAAGCCCTTATCGGTGCGGCGTGGGGTGCGGGGCTCAGGGAGCTGGTGCGCCTCCGTCTGAGCGCGCAAAGCCGGCCGCGGAGCCACGAACGCCACCAGGTCGGGGAGGGCGATGCGGACGCGCGGACGCACGGTGCCGAGGCCGACCTCGTGGACGGGGAGGACCCCCGCACGGATGGCACGCGTGAAAGTCGCTCGTGATAGGCCGGTGACGTCCTGACATTCCGCAATCGACAGGAACTGCGGGGCTTCCGATTGGGTTGGTTGGGTTGGGACGCGTCCCGTGGCGCGATTAAAGGGCATGGGCCAAGGGTAGGTGTCCGACCAGACGCAGAATGAAGCAACCGGACGCAAAACCGTCCATGCCAGCAAATACGCTCTAGGTATCGCCGCGCGATATCCGACAATGCGCTATCGGCGGCCACCTAGAAATGGCACACATCGTGACCCTTCTCGAAAACGAAACCACAAACCCCGCCCCTCAGACTCGTTCAGAACTGCGCGCACACGAGCCGAAGACGAATCGGCGCCAGAAGGCCGTGGTCGCCGGTATTGCGGCGGCTGCGGTCGGTGTTGGCGGCACACTGATCGGCGCCGTATTGACGGACCACGACAGCATCAGAAACAACTACGTGGAGAAGGGGCAGCTCGACATCCAGCTCGTCGGCGCTTCGCCCATCGAGCTCGCCAACGCCGCACCGGGTAGTGAGGTCGAGATGCAGTTCCTCGTCGAAAACGCCGGAACGTTGCCCGCAAAGACGGTGATCACGGCTGCCGACATCGTTGGTGCCGACCTCCTGGGGCTCACGACATCCGACTGGCGCGTCGACGACCAGGCCGGCACGACCTACAGCGACAACACGGACCTAGCCGGCTGGCAGACAGGTGGCCTCGAGCTCACGCTCCCCGCACACGAGCACGCGTCCGTGACCGTGACGGTGCGTGTGCCGGAGACCGTCGACTCCGAAGCGTGGGCCGACGTCAGCGACTCCGCGACGTTCGACCTCAGCGTCGACTCCGAGCAGCTCTTGGACGAGCCGGCCGGTGTCGCGGCGGCCTGGACGGACACCCCGTGAGCATCGCGCTCAACGTAGCCCGGGGTGGGGCGGCGGTGACGCTCGGCCTCGCGGTCGTGGTGCCCGTCTCCCTGCCCTGGGCGGGCATATCCACCGCGACCGTTGGTGGCAGGAGCATGACCCCGACGTACGCGGTCGGGGACATCGTGTGGACGGCGGTGCGCGAGGTGCACGTCGGAGACGTCGTGCGAATCCGGCAGGGCAACGAGAGCTTTGTTCATAGGGTCACGGCGATCGACGACGCGTCAGGTCGCATCCACACCAAGGGCGACGGAAACCCGCACCCCGACCCCGGCACGACCGCACCGGCCGATGTGCATGGCGTCGTGGTCGCTCACGCTGGCGGCCTACGGGCGGACGCGTGGCGCTACGGCACGACGTGGCCCGCGCGGTCCGCAATGGCGCTGCTCGCCGTCCTCCTATGGCCCACCAGCACGAAGCGCCGCTCCCGCCAGCTGGCGGTCGCACCCGTGCCGTCGCGCGTGGACGACCAGCCCGCCCCGGGACACACAGGGCCGGTTCGTCCGGAGGGCGCGGGTGAGGTGGTGGTGCCGGGAGTGCGGCGGCGACGGGACCTACGGTCAGCCTGAGCGACAAACCCGACGACGACCCCCGCACACCTGCACAAGGGAGCGAGGGTCGCGTCATGCCCAGACGTGCGTCCCTACTTCGATTTGCCGTAGAACTCGACTTCGGTAGGCCGAGCGAGGTCGACCTTCGCCGCTTGACCTGCGCTCGAGTACGTGCCCGCTGCACCGAGGCACCTGGTGTTCACGTCGTCGTCGACGAACTGGTAGACACCGTCGGTAACGACGAAGGACGCGTTCTGCGGGTCGCGGCTCGCTCGGTCGTCGCCGTACTGGCCTGCTCGGGCGACCGCCGTTTCCCCTGGTTCGAGGTCCTTGCCGTGAAGGGTAAGGCCGAACTGACCGGGGATCTCCCACGGCTGGACGCCATCTGGCATCGAGTAGTAGCCATCGTGAACGAAGTTCCAGCCATCGACCCGCACAGTGAAGTCCGAAACGTTGATCTTCTCAGACGATCGGTTCGTCACGGTGACGTCTACGACAGCATCCGCGTCGACGACATCGGGGTCGTGGGTCTTCCAGCCGGACACCCTCGCCCACGTCACGGCGAATGTCGGCGCAGCGCATGGGTCCGCCGATGGGCTAGGACGCGCCGCCTCCGCCGATGGGTGTGAGCTGACGGCCTTTTCGACTTGGGCGCGCACAGCAGCATCCTGTGTGAGCAGGTCGAGGGTGCGCGCGTTGTCGATGGGACTGACCTTCAGTTCGACCTCCGCCTTCGGGTCGAACTGCGTTCCGGCCTTTTGGACTTGGCCGACGACGGCCCAGGTCGTCCAGTGGACAACCGCACCGCCCGCGACCCGCTTCGCGGAGACGTGGTCAAAGCCTGCGTCATTGAGAAGGTCCTCGGCGACGTCGAGCCGTTGCCCCGTCACGTCTGGCACTTCACGGGCCTTGGGACCACCGCAACCGCTAAGAGCGACGACGAGTGCCGTGGCAAACACGGCAACGGCTGCGACTCCACGGGTTGACCTCATCTGAACATCATCGGTCCCGACCGCTGCGTCCTGAACCTCAGTAGAAGACGGGAGGGCTTCGGACGGTCGCGCCGTGTACAGGTCGAGTGTCGCGGTCTACCGTCACCCTGTGACCGAGCAGACGTGGACGCTGCAGGAACTGCGGGACGAGCTAGAGCGGTTCGAGCGGGCTCTGAAGGCGGCGGGAAAGGCGCCCGACACCGTGAACACATACGTCGGGCGGAGCCGGATCTTCCTCCGCTGGCTTGCTGACGACTACGTGCCGCGCTGAGGGCCCACGCCTCGCCGGGCATTTCGCCTCGACCTGTCTGGCGTGGCACGGTGCGGGCGTGACGACGCGACTCCACCCTGACCTAGTCGCGCTTGGGCGACCCGACCTGCTGGTGGGCCGCGATGAGGACGACCTGCTTCCGGCGCTGCTTACTGGTGCGGTCCACGAGGCCGGGCACGCCGTCGCGCGGATGCATCAGGACGTCGATGGCGGCGACCTGGTGCTCCGGCCAGATGGGACGGGTGTCTCTCATGGTGCAACACCGGCACCGCCGCGTTGGGGTGTGCCAGTGCTGCTCGCGGGCGGTGTCGCAGAGGCCGAACTTGCTGTACGCGTGAGTGGCGACGAGGGCGTCAGGGTGGACGCCTACGGCTCCGGCGCCGTCGACCTGGACATCGCGACGTTGCGCGCCCGGCCTGCCGACTGGGTCGACACGCTCGACGAAGCCGTCGCCATCCAGCTCGTCCGCCAGAACTGGGCGGCGGTCCTGCGGCTCGCGGCCGCGCTGCTCGCCGCACCGAACGGCCGGCTCAACTGGGAGCAGCAGACCAACCTTGCCGGGACAATCGCCGAAGCCGACGAGGACGCCGTCATGGACCTACACGAACGGCTCGATGCAGGACAGCTCGAGTTACTCACCGCGCGGGTGCACGCGCATCGCTGAGCGCCCAAGACGCGACAGGACCGTGACTTCAGCACCAGACGACGCCACGCGGCCCGGGGCCCGGGGCCCGGCCAGCACTTCCCAAGAAGCGGGGGCCAGGCGGTAACGGGCTGGCGCATGCTCGCGCGTCGGTGCTGAGTGCGGTCATGCCATGAGTCGCGCGACTGCTGGCCTCCAGGCGGTGCCAGCGGCGCACGAGCAGCACGCGTGCGGCGCATGGAGGTGACCGCAGGAATAGCACGCGTGCGTGCTAGAAATCTATGCCGACAATGTCAGCACGCTAGCGTGCGCGCATTCTGACCTGCAGTTCTAGCTGTATAGACGTTCAAGTATCCTTGACGTAGTTGCGACACCGATCAAGGAGCAGACATGAGCCAGGCAGAACGCACAGCGCTCGACGCGGTCGACCGCGCATGCGCACTGCGACGAACAGCCGAAATCGAACGAGCGCGCGCCATTGCGGCCGCTCGGTCGGCAGGTCTCTCCCTCAAGGTCATCGCAGAGGCCGCCGGGGTCAGCGCGCAGCGAGTGCACCAAATGCTGACGGAGGCCCACTAACCGAAAAGTGAACCGCCGCCCCGGTCCAGGAGGCGGCGGTTCCAAGGAGCCTGAAAAGGAGGCCCCGAATGCGTGCTACCAGTGTAGCCGGCTCTCACGATTCGTCGCTGACGGACGCGACCCGATTCGCACCCAAAGTGCTTGCTCGCGGTGCGTCGACGTACGGGCGCCCACTGCGCTTGGACGGAAATGGCGAACCGCAGCCCATCGACGGCCTATACGTTCAGTTCAAGGACGACCCGACCGCAGGCGCGCTGTATCGGTTCAAGGACCGGCTCATCCTCGCTGACATCGACACGCGCGCCGAGTACCGCACAGTCGTCGGACTCATCGTCGAGCGCGAGCTTGAGACAGGTCGGCCCGCACACGTCGCATGGAAGACCGGGGGGGTGACCGATGATGGCGACGACCGCCTTGCGGTCGTCGTGTCTGACCCTGACCCCGCCTGGCGCCGCCGATTCATTGAAGAGCTGCACCGAACGCACCCGAGGACAGGGCGGTGGGGGAACCAGTACTCGCGCGCCCCGGGGACCATCAACATCAAGCCTGGGGCGCGGTTGACCGTTGGGCACCTGTACGAACTGCTTCCCGCCGGGCCACGGCGAATCAGGCTCAAGGACACTGACGCGAGGATGCTTGACCGGTCAGCCGCATGGCGACGCAAGTATCAGCCAGCCGCCTCGGTGAGCTTCGGATCTGAGGCTCGGAACTCTGAGTCGGCAGGAATCCCTCCATACAAGACACGCCCCAGAGAGCAGTTCGGCACTTACCGCGTCGGTCCGTCTCCTGGCCCATCCCAGTACCCCAGTAGTCACGACGACGTCGATGTGGCCACCCTGCTGGGGTATCTGCCTGCGTGGGCGCAGGCTGCCGCTCGTCTCGACCGGCCGAAGGGTGCACGGTCTGGCCCTGAGTTGGACGTGTGCCGTGGCGCTTTCCTCGCTGGCCTTGCGCCGGTGGACCTGCATCGCATCCTGTGCGCGGTGCCTGCAGGTGGCAGGTGGAGGGCGGACCGGCGGACCGTCGCGACGGCGGCGCAACGCCTGCGGGCCGCTGAGCGGTGGCTGGCCACGCATCCAGGCGCTGGGGAGCGTGTGGTGTCTCCTGAGGCCCGTGCGGCGGCCGTGGCAGTTTGGGACGGCGTGCTGGCGGACGCAGCCGCCACGGGTCTGTCAGCGACCCGATGGGCGGTGCTGCTCCGGCACCGTGTGCTCGGTGTGGATGACGCGAGCGGGTCGTGGCTCGGGTCGGTGCGGGACCTGGCGGTCGGGGTAGACCGCTCGCTCCTGGGCGACGCGCGGGCGGACTTGGCACGGTGGGTGGTGCTGGAACGGCCGGGGTCCGGTGGTCGTGGCCGGGAAGCCGCGTCGTGGGCGTTGGCAGAGCCATTCCGCGAGTCGGCAGGAATCCCACACGAAAGTTCGGGTTCGGTAGAGGTGCTCCGGGCATGGGCAAATGAAGTCGCGAAGCTCGTGGAGGGCGACCTGTGGGCGCCAGCCCATCAAGGCGCGCGCACCGACGAGCAGGCGCCGGAACGGTGTGCGGCGTCTGCTGCGGACGCCCTCGTGCTCGCGGCCGTGACCGTCGGTCTTCCGCTTGACGACCTCCTGCGCATGGTCAACGTTCGTGAGCGGGCGTTCCGTGACTGGACGGCCTCGGCGGCCGGACTGGGCCTTATCGTGCGCGCTGGTCAGCGCTCGGAGTGGCGCGTCGGAGAAGACGTCGACGTCGTCGCCGCCCGAGTCGGTGCCGTAGGCCGTGCCGCCGCGCACCGGGAGGCTGTCGCCCACGAGCGCGCTACCGCTGACGAGGTCGACGCGCTGGCGACTGCGGGCGACGGTGTGGGCATCGGGGCGGTCCGCTACCGGGAACGTCTGCGGACCGCACGTAGAGCCGGCCGTCCCGTGAATCCCGCTCGCCGTGGTGCGCGTCCCGGCGATAGCGAACTCGTGGTGCTGTTTGAGGACGACATTCTCGGGCTCCAGACGGGCTTGACGCAGCGCGACCTACGGAACGGCGCGGCCGGGCTCGTTGACGGTTGGACGGCCCGTTGGGTCGGCGGAGACGTCGAGTCGAAGCGGGCGGTCTACGCGGAGGTCGAGGCGTGGGTGCCGGCGGCGAGCGGCGACACCGCTGCGGTCGCGTCGCCGAGCATCCTCCCGGCCTCGCCCCCGCGCCCGTTCAGCGACCCCGACGCGTTCCAAGACGTCGGAGACTTCACTTGGGACCCCCTTGCTGTCGTGGAGCCGCACACGGCCGCGTAGGCACCCACTGCCTGCCCTCGTCCGCTCTCCCCGGACTCCCCGCTTCTTCCTGAGAGGCGGGGAGTTTCTGTTTGTCCAGTGCGCCGGGTGGGTGCGGAGTTGGGTTAGCACGGTGGCGCGCAGAACGCGGATTTACGTATACACGTTAGGCGATAGAGGGAGTTCTAAACGTACCGTTCTCGCGCATTGACAGGTCAACAAAATGCGTCTGGAGCTGGAGGTATAACTGAAGCATGTCCGATTTATCCGAATCGGCAAACGCTTCAAGTACCGAAAGGCACCAAACATCATGGCACTCAACGCACCCCTCGACCGCACCGGTAACCCCGACGACCTCCTCACCACTGAGGAAGCCGCAACACTGCTCGGAATGTCGTCGCGTTCCTTCGCCGTTGTCCGCTCCGCTGGGATGGAACTCGCGCCCGTCGCCAAACACTGCCGACGCAACATGTACCGCCGCGGTGACGTGTGGGAGATCGCAGACGCCCGTTCAGCGGGCCGAGCAACGATGCGGTGCGAGATCCCCGACTGCACTCTCATCGGCACAGTGAGCCGAGGCGGGTTGTGCCGCCAGCACGCATCGCTCGCCGAGCTCGACGGCACACGCGCCGGACTTCGCGGCCGACCACCCGTCCGGTCCCGCTCCCTGACCCGCGAGGCCCGGTTCGCGACCTACGTGCGCGAGGTCGAGGACGACAAGTGCTACGGCTGGCTCGGTGCCCGTTCCGGGAACGGGTACGGCAACGCCGTCGATGGCGGTCGCTACCGACCAGCGCACATCGTCGGTTTCGAGCTGGCGAGGAAGCGCCCCGTTCGTGAGGGGTACGAACTCGACCACGAGTGCAACCAGCGCGCGTGCGTCCGCGTCGGGCCAGGCCACGTCGTCGAGGTCACCCATGCCGAGAATATGCGCCGCATGGCGGAGCGGCTACGGGCTCGTCGCCTGGCCGAAGCCGAGGCGTACGCCCGCGGCACGCTCACCCTCGACGCCGACTTGGCGGACGCTCTGGGCGACGTGTCCGGAGCGGTGGCGGCGTGAGCTCGCCCACCCTCCCGCCAGGCGCCTCTGTCCACGAGCAGCAGGGGCGCATGGGAGCCGTCCAGCACCTCACCGTGACAGCCGACGCCTACCTGGGCTGGTCGCAGGCTGGCCGTGTCGATGCGCTCGTCGAGACCGTACTGCTCCTGGACGGGGCTTTGGCGCGTGGGTGGGATGCTCGGTCCCTCGCGTGGGTGGTGGAGCAGCATGCCGTGCTCGGCACGATGCCGCCCGCCAGGGTGCTGCACGTCCCACAGAGGTGGCCGGACGACGAAGACGAGGACGCCCAGCCCGAGCCTGTTGCGACGGTGATTGACCTGGTGGCCTGGCGCGCCCGCCGCCGTCAGCCGATCGACCACGGACCTACGCGTCCGACCCGTCCGACGAAGCTCACAAGCTGACCGCTGGCGCACGTCCCGCCCTCCTGACGGCCCAGAACGTGCCCACGGTCCGGCTGGCGGCCTGCGCCCATCTCAGGTCCTCAGAACTCGTCCTCGCACGTGGTCCTGGACGTGGCGTGCTGGGCCTCGACGACCGGCTCGTGACGGCGACCGGGCTCGGGTGGGAGCAAGGGCGTGCGCTCGGGTGGGAAGCCCGGGATGGACGGCAAGTGGAGGCCACGGAGCGGTTCCCCGGTGTTGAGCACCTGGAGGACGACGTGCCGCCCTGGTGAGCGACTCATGTGGGACCCGAGGTCTCACCGTGAGAGACGGGCGAAAGTGAGCCCATCGGGACTGTACGGCCCGCCGGGTGGTCGTTTCGCCGTCGGAACGGCCCGCCTGCGCCTAGTAGGTAGAGAGCAACTGCGCTCTCCCTACTGATCGGAGCCACGATGCACAGCCACAGCCAGGTCACGAGCCGCCAGATCCGTCAGCGCCGTGAGGAATCCGAACGCCTCGCGAGAGTCCTCGCAGCGACAGCACACCGCCTCACGACGGCTGAGAACGACATGCACCTGCTTGTTGCTGCACGCGCCGCCTACGCCATCGGGGTGCAGCTCGACGACCACCGACGATGGACGCAGCACGCCGCCCTCACCAGCACCGACCCGGCTGTGCTGACGCTCCTGCACCGGATTCAGACGCTCATGCAGGTGCTCGACCTCCTGCACGCGAAGCACCGGGAAGCCCTCGACCGCGGGTGGGCAGTGCTCAAGGGCGACAACGGCCACGAGCCGGACCACCGCCCGGGACTGCGCCACAACATCCAGGTCGTCCACGGAGGCGCACCCGGCCTGGGCAAGCGGGCCTGAGGCGAAGAGTCGTGCCCAAACGTCGCCAGCAAGGGTTGTTCTAGCTCGACAGGATCCACGTGTAGCTGCCGTCGCTCCAGTCGATCGTCGCGTCGTATGGCCAGCCCAGATACGTGCCGTCGTCGTTGTCCTTGTACCGCGCGAGGCACTCGTAGGTCGTCGATTGTGCGTCGAGGTCGTTCGTCGAGCCACCCCCGGTCGCGGTGCAGTTAACGCTCTTGATGGGCCCTGTGAGCACACCGTCCTTGACCTGCTTCTTGGCGTCCTTCTTCACGGTCGCCTCAAGGTCGGTCACGGTCTCGGCCCTGACCGCACGCTCGGCGTCGTCCGCTGCGTGCTGGTCGGCGGCTGCCTGGTCTGCGGCGGCTTGCGCGGCGGCGGCCTTCTCAGCAGCGGCCGATGCCGAGGCTGCAGCGGATGCGGACGCAGTTGCGGCACGGTTGTCTTCGGCTTGCTGGTTCTGGGTCACGGCTACGGCCGTTCCGATACCGGCCACCAGTAGAACTGCGACGACGACGACGCCGATACGCAGGAGGGTCTGCTTGTTCGTGCCCTTCTTGACGTACGGCTTGCCGCAGTGGGGGCAGAACGCGCCCGGCGTCTGCGAAAGTGCGGCGCAGTGCGGGCAGACGCGCGTAGGGACTGGTGGCTGTTCGGTCACGGCGCCAGGCTAGGGGCTCCGGTCGCACCGAATGTGGGACGCAGGCGCGCTCGCGGCCGATTCACCCGGTGGCCCACGTCGCACGAGCTGACCCGAGACGACGTTCCGCGCCCTTCTCCCGCCCTAGTACGGCCCCCGACTTGCCGGCGCCCACACCCGGCGTTTGAGGCCCGCAGGTGCCCGCCACGCACCCAGGTCGCCCCGTCCGGAACGCCGTCGACCGGTCCCGGTACGCACGAAGCGCCGCCCGGGCCCGTGATGCTGGGAGGGACCGGGCGGCGCTCGTTGGGTGGGTGAGCAGGAGGCTAAGCGGCGTCCCACATTTCGACGGGCTCCCACAGGCCAGCCTCGGGGTCGACGACGGTGCCTTGACGCCAGGTGTCGAGCCGCGCGGGCTGGGATGGGAGCGGTAGACCAGCAGGAGCCGTCGTGGGGAAGTTCCTCTCCACCTTCCAGGTCTCTGGGCCAGCCAGCAGCCGCCCGGGCAGCCAGCCCTGGAGGCGGACGAGCCCGTCAGTGGATGCGAAGACCCCGCGTGCTGGCGGTGGGCCCCACTGGATGCCTCGCCGGGACGCGGCGGCGACCAGGCGCTTCGCGGACTTCTGCGACAGGACGTGCCAGATCTGCCCTAGACCCGCAGCCTGGTAGGCACCAACGATGTCGGCGTAGTCGTTGACGGTGCCCGTCTTACGTTCCAGTTCTACGGCCCACTGTCCGCCGATCGCATCGACGGCGCCGAGGTCCGGCGGGTGCACACCGAGCTTGCCGGGGATTGAGACCGTCCATGAAGTGACGACCTGCACGCGTCGTTCCCCGATCTTGGTGGGCCGCTCGAGGGAAAGGATGTCTCGCTCGCTGGTGACCTCGAACCCGGACCGGCGGTACCACGCTGCAAGGTGAGCGACGCCAACGGTGTGACGAGCCATCGCCGGAGACGGCCTCGGCGGCCCGAGGGTCACCCGAAGCTCTGTGCCAGGGACGTGATGGGGGCCGAGCAGCCCCGCACCACGGGAAGTCGCCGTCCACGCAGTGGCCGTCGTGGCGCGCATCGCGCCGTCCGCTGCAACGAGATCGAGAGGAACAGGGTCGGCGCGCACCGCACCAACCGCATGAAGCCTGCGCCACGACTTCCGCACCCCATACGTAGACGCGCCGAGGTAGCCGACTGCCGCGTCCGGTCGCATATAGCCGAAGCGCACCAATGCGCGCAGGAGCTCGAAATCGAGCCGGGTTAGTTCGGTGCGGTGCTGGGGTGCCGACATTGGTCTTCTCCTATGTGTCATTGATGAACGCTCACCGCAAACGGTAGGTGTAGGCGCCGGCAAGAATGCGAACAACCGGGCCTGGCAGTGTGCCCACCCAGTGGGCACGGCATTGGGACCACGAAGTCGGGGCACTGACCTGCGTGAATGCGAGATTCGTCCGGGAGCGTTTCAGAAGCTCGTGTTAGGTGGTAGTGGGGTTGTTCTGTTGGTCGAGGCGGGGTGGGTGGCTGCGTGCGCTTGTGGTCGCATCTGGCTCTCGGGGTGAGCAGGTTGGGGCGAGGGTGTGTCACCAGCCCGGCTGGTCTTCCGGTCCGGATCCGACGGCTTCCTCACCACCTGCACCACAGCCTCATCTGAACCTTCCCGATCCGACGAGCCACAGGGTGAACGGGCAGGGTCGGGCGGTTCGACCGGTGCGCTGTCCAACGCAAGATGGCGCAGAAGAGTTGAGTGGGGGTGGTGCGTGCGCTGGTGCGCAGGTGGCGGTTCGCCGGTTCGGCTGCGCTGGGCCAGCCCACGCCATCGCTCGCAAGCTCGCTTGGCTGCTGGCCCGCTCCGCCTCCCGGCTCGTGCATGGTTGAGAACTGCCCGTGTGGTCCCGCTGCTACGCCGTGATGCTCTGCGTGGGGAGGGTTGGGCGACAAGGAGAACCGCGCCCTTGGTGACCTGGCCGTGGTGCGCTCGCCGCGCAGGCTGCTCTCCGGTTCATGGCGCGGCAGGTCGAAGCTTGACGGGCGCGGTGGGTGAGTCGAGCCGGTGGTGGGGGTGAGCCAGTCGGGGGCCGTGCGTGATGGCGCGGTGGGGTGGCGCGGTCGCTGCGCCGGGGAGTCGGACGCGTGCGGTGCCGGGGTGCCGAGGTGTCCCGCGGTTCACTCAGGTTCGGGAAGTGCCAACGCGTTCCGGAGCATGACGAGCCGCAGGCGACGCGCAGAGCCCGGTCCCGCTCTATGGTCCTACCGTGACGGAGTTCCTCGTATCCCAACCGTGGCTGCCGACCCGACAGCCGAAAGCGCGTGTCTTTCACTACACGTCGGCCGCTGGCCTGCTCGGAATCCTGATGGACAGTGAGCTGCGCGCTACCGAAGCCGCGGCGCTGAACGACAGGTCAGAAATCGCGAAGGGTTGGCGCATCGTGCATCGGTGGCTTGAGAGCCTCCCTGATGTGGTGGAGACCGACGACCTCAGGACTTCGCTCGAGCCAAGTTCGTACTTCCGAGATGCGACGTCTCCGTCGGGCACCTTTGTCCTATGTGCATCAGAGGAAGGCGACGACGCGAACCAGTGGCGCCTGTACGGTGATAACGGCCGCGGATACGCAATCGAACTCGACTCCACCGTCCCACTGGCGGTCGTTTCAGACCAGGAGCGTCGACCGCAAACCGTTCCGGACGGGAGGGTGGTGAGTTTTCACACCCTCGAGGACGCCTCCACCGTGTCGCCTTGGACCAAAGTCCTGTACCGGAAGCGGCACGCGCGAACTGCACTCGACGAGCTCCGCGAGTGGGCAGCGCCGAGGCTCGCGCACGCGCAGGAGGCGCCGTGGTCGCCTGAAGACCCTAGCCTCCGCCAGGGGGCGGAAGCGTTCGCCTACTCCGACGTCGAGATGGGACTTAGTACGATTGCCAGTTCGTACAAGGTGCGCGGGTTCTCCGGCGAGAACGAAGCACGAGTGTTCGTCACTTTCACACTCGGTGACCGGCACGCGTTGTACCGGCCGAGCCCAGCGGGGGTCGTGCGTTACCTCCGGCTCGCGGTGTCCGATGGGGCCCCGGCCATGTTCAAGGGCACCGAACATGGGCGGCTGCCGATCAAGTCGGTCCGTCTCGGTCCAGCAATCGACCGCAAGGCAGGACGGCTGACAGTTGAGTCTCTCCTGCGGCGGGCCGGATACGAGAACGTAAAGGTAGCCGCGTCGAAGGTGCGTCTCCGCTAGGACGCCGTGGTGAGTGGCTGGTGAGGTACCGTGCTGACGTATAGACATCCCTCGTCGACTGGATAACTCACATGGCGCAGCGCGTAATCACCACACTTGTTTCAGATGTCGATGGCGGTGAGGCAGACGAGACCGTCACCTTCGGCCTCGACGGCGTGACGTACGAGATCGACCTCAGCAGTTCTCAGGCAGCCGAGCTTCGCGACGCTTTCGCGAAGTGGACGACCGCTGGTCGTCGTGTGGGTCGTTCGTCCGCTACGGCTCGCCCTGCTCGTGCTCGCGATGGACGTGCCGACAGCGACGCGGCTGCGATTCGCGAATGGGCCAAGGGCGCCGGCCTCGAGATCTCCGAGCGCGGCAGGGTCAGCTCCGAGATTCGCGCGAAGTACGAAGCCCGCTGACCGCACCCAGCCGCACCAACGACAGGACGCCGCCTTCCACCTTCGGGAGGCGGCGTCCTGTCGTTGGTGACTCCGAAACGCGACGCAGACGCACGCCCTGGCAATAAACGACCATATTCACCCTCTCATCGCAGCGACCACGACACACTGTGCGAAGTGGCTGGCGTGCGTTGACGACGAAAGGAGTAGCCGATGCCGGAGCGGGTCTTCTCTGAGACAACCGATAGAGGTCGCGTCGACGTACTGCGAGACGGCACTGACGCAGCTCTGACGTGGACACCTCATACAAGCGGCGCAACGGTCGAGCTCGCGCGCATCGAACCCTCGCAGGGCATCGTCCGGATCTTCCCGAAGACCCCGGCCGGGGATGAGATGGAGGACCAGTACACCCGGATCCGTGAGTTCCAGATCGAGCTTTCCCTACTTCCTTCGCTCGACCTTGACGAGCCCGTCGGCGAAGGCGAGTACGGCGAGTGGGTGCTGGCAGGGCTCCCAAGGCGCTTCGGCAGCACCTTCTGGATGGGCCTTGGTCTGCCGCGCCGCTACCGCAGGATCATCAGGGTCATCGAGGACCACACCGATTGCACGGTCGTCCGGTTCGGTCCGCAGGGACGTGAAGGTACCGACGACGAGGAGACGTTCCACATCAGCCTGGAGAGGTACGACGCCTACACCGTCGCCGTCGAGCGGACACACGGTCGTGGCGACACCGCGGTCGATCGGGTCAACGCGGCGGAGGCGCACAACGCGGTAGCTGGCCCTCTCGGGCTCGCTCCACTTACGCCGCATCCTGGACGCCACCCGATGATCCAGTTGCTCACCCGAGCTGTCGCCGGCGACGTGGCTTTGGACGCCGACGATCAACATGTGCTGGTCGAGAGCGTCCGGTCCGCGTCGCCGCGAATCGCTTCCGAGAATCCCGTCGCGTTCGGCAAGCTCCGCGATGACATCGAACTGGTGTCGCTCGAGGAACTCATCAAGCGCTACCAGGTGAACCTCGCGCGAGAGAAGCGAGAGCCTGCGTGGCAGGAGTTCTTCAAGAACAACCCATTTGCTCTCCAGCAGATGTTCGCGGCACCAGTCATTCTGTACGGGACCGAACTGCAGGTCCGATACCCCAACCTGTTCCGCCGTGGCGGACGCATCGCTGACTTTGTCCTGATCAACACGGTCACGCGCTCCGTGTACGTCGTTGAGATCAAAACGCCAGGGGCTGGGCTGACGGGCAAGGTGTACCGCGGCACAGAGGGGTCGGAGGTACACCTGCCGGGCAAGGACCTAGCCGGTGCCGTCGCGCAGGTCACTGCCCAGGTCGAGTCGGCGCGACTGGAAATGGCCGCGATCATCGAAAAGACCCCCGGTGCAGAAACGGTGGACACGCTCGACGTGCGCGGGGCAGTCATCGTCGGTCGGATCTCTGAGCTCGAGGGTGAGCAAGGCGAGTCGTTCCGACGCTTTCGCACCGGCCTGCGAGATGTTGACGTCCTTACCTTTGACGAAGTACTGGAACGGCTCGTTGGCCTGCGCGAGTACCTAAGCACCAGAGATGGTGGCAGCGCGAGCAGCTAGAGGCCCCGCTCGCGAAGCAAATGCCACGCCTGGTTCGTCATGTAGTAAGCCGCCATGTACTGGTTTGCGATGATAGCGAACGACCCCTGGGCGGTGAACAGACGAGTGCCGTCCCCGTCAGGTGCAGACGCGGGAACGACGCCCGGCCTGCCCAGCAGCGAGTGTGGGAGCGCATGCGCCGCCCCCGATCCAACTCTCCAGCCGAGCACCACCTCTCGGGCAGCGTCCGGCGGGAACGCGATGCTCGCAGCGACTTCGATCGTCCGTGTTGTGTTGAAGGTTGACTTCTCGCCACTACCGAGCCGCACCACCGCAAGTTCCCGGCGGCGCTGTTCAACGCGTTCGAGGACCTTCTGGGTGCCTGTGTGCTCTGGGGCGTGTTCGAGCAGGCCGGCCAGGAAGAGCCGATGCTGGTCGTAGGAGAAGGCCGTGTACTCGCGTGCGCGTTTGACCCGTAGTGCTCGCTCGGGCGGCGCAAGCATCCACACCGCGATGCTTCCAGACACCAGGGCCGTACGGACGAGCGTCTGATGCGCGAGGGCCAGGAGCGTGCCCTGGACTTCCCCCAGCGGTTCGAGGTGGACGCGAACCGCATAGAGGTGCTCGACGGCGGAAGCGATACTGAACCAGGCGACTTGCGATGCAGCGAATGGCGGCCAGTCGGTGTCATCACCCTTGAGCTGGGAGCCCGACCCCGGTACGAACGTCGACACCTTCTGCCATTGGTCGACGATCGGGAACGTGGCCAGCACGAGACGCTGCAGGCGCGCTTCGTCTTCCAGGTCCACGTCGCCCGGATAGGGGACCTCGCTCTCAGGTCGTTCTGCCACAATCCGATCCTGGCGAGCAGCCGCGTGACTGGCTAGACCCACCCGTTGGGGCTCACGTCGAAACCGTCGGCGATCTGCTGTGCCCGAGCGCTCACGACTGGCGGGGCGGCGCAGTACCGCGACGGGCGAATCCCTGCCCGACGCAGTAACCATGGCAGTTCCCGAAAGTGAAACCGTCGGTCGGCTCAGAGCGGCCAGGGGTGCACGGACCAGCCGTTCTGGTTCTGCAAGTGCAGAATGCGACCACCTACTGGCACCAGGAGCCATAAGTCTGTGAGCGGAGCAAGAGGAAGTGTCCCCGTAGTGGAAACCGTCTCTGCTTCCATGAGGCTGATGAGCAGGTCTCCGGGCATCGCGGACGCGTGCACCGTAACCGCGAGGTGAAGTTCATCAAGGCCCGAGGCGACGAGTTTGTCGCGGTTGTCGACGAACCACGGCGCGGTCGTCTGACTGACCAGCCAAGATTCCAGTTCCGGCAAGTCGCGACGGATGAGTCCGCCGAAACCGTTGGGGTGGAGGCTGAGTTCGCCGGCACCCGTTAAGCTTGCGCCAACCCGCGCGACGCTGATCTGGTTGCCGTACGCCCACGACCTTGCGGGTGTCAGTGACGCACTTGACGCCGGCAGAAGCGCGGAGCTGTTGACCCCGACGGCTTCACATTCAGCGACGAGCGCAGGTCCGTACTTCCGGAGATCGCGAATGGTCACGGTGAGCGGGTAGATCAACATCCAGCGGTCGGTCCCTGGCACAGGCAACGTATCGCCGGTGATGCTCTCGAGCTTGAGCTCGTTGGGATCGATGACTCGCGTCACCTCGATTGCGGCGCGGCGACCATCCTCATGTTCGATGACGCCGTCAACCATCCGCGGCGTCGTGTTGTCGTCGAACTGACGGATCGGTGATCCGACGAGCACGCTCACGACGGCCAGGACGCCCGCCTCGTGCGGAGACAAGTCCTTGCCCATCCCTCCAGCCTAGAGACGAGCGGGCTACCCTGCGCCGCGCACGCAAGTCGATTAGGGGTTGCGCGGAGTTTGCTCTCGTACCGGCTTCCCGGGCATCGCCGCATCCCAGGGCGCCTCAGCGTCGGATCATTAGCCACGGCGCCCGAGACGCATGGGTCGTCGGCATCCAGACGAACCCGAGGCGCTCAAAGAAGCGCACCCTGCGAGCCCTGCTCCAGTCGTCATCACTCTCGTCCGGCATGATGACGTGTGCCCACGACGGCGTGGCCTCGATCCAGTAGGTCATCAGTTCAGTGCCGATGCCCGCTTCTCGGTGCGTCTCGGCGATGCACATGAGCGACGCGAACGGCACAACGTCCGCATCTCCGAGATGCTCGACGTTCGCCAGGAACGAGTCCCATGCGCAGAACTCCCGCTGAAGCAGGCCACCTACGACCGCACCGTCGAGTTCCGCTACGAGCCATCCGTGCCCGTTGCGGTTCAGCGCGACGAGTCCGTCGTGCCAGTGCGCGAACACTGCCACGAGAGCGGGAAAGTCGCCGGCCTGAGCGGGGCGTATAACGAGACTCACGCGACGACCGTAGCGTCGACGCAGCTGGTCGCCGGCGCTACCCTGGCCCCGTCCCGGCTTCGAGCCGTCCCTGGCGCCGCGCAGATGAGGCAGGCCCACGGTGCGGACCGCGACGTGAGCGCGGCGCGCACCACCTCCGTTCGAGGTGGCCGTGCCCTGCTCCAAGCTCCCGTATCCGACGCCGCGGGCTGCTGCCCGTGCACTGAGAGCCATCCGAGCCCGGACAGCGCCGGGTCGCCGTGCCCCAGTCGCGATCCATCCGTGCCCCGAGTGCCGCTGCTGGCATCTGACGTCGCGACGCCCGTCTGGTCGCCGGCCGAGCTGGGCGCGGTACGTCCAGTGACTCACCGGGCCGGCACGCGACTGGGCGTCCCGCCGGCCCGGGTTGGTGACGTGACGACGTTGGGTGGCCGCGACCCGCTGATCAGCGCCGATGCCTAGCTGGCTGCCCGATTGGGGTGTCTGTGGGGAACATTCTTGGCCCTTGAGTGTGGGTCCTTTACGTTTCTTGTCGTCGAAGCAACCGCTCGGACAGACCCAAAAACGCAAAGGACCCACACCTTGACCCTCGCGACCTCCGCTCTTCGCACTTCCGGCCCCCCGCCGCTTGACCAGGCATTCACCCGGACCGTCGACATGCGTGCGCCCCTTGCCCGCGCACTAGGCGACTTGGCCGGCATCACGAATGTCGTTCGCCTAACCGACGAACTCCGGGCCAGCGGCGAGAACCGAGGCATTCTGCGGTTCGACCCGGTCGTGTTTGACCCGGCTGCTCTGGCGGAGCGTGCGCGGGAGTTCCGCGTTGACGGCTGGAAGGCGCGTGTCGACCTGACGTTGCGGCCGTCGGAGGACCTCCTCGGGTGGCTCGTGCCCGCAGCGGATGTGACGGTGCTGGACGGTGACGGGCAGACGGTGACCGGCTTCAGCGTCACAGCGGAGAGCCGCCACCCGATGGATGTGGACCGGCTCGAGTCCAGTCTCGTGCGGGCGGTGGAGGGGTACCTGTGGACCCACGGATTGGCTTGCGCGCACGACCTCAAGCAGGTCGGCGAACGGGAGTGTCAGCCCGACGGCTCGGTCGTTGTGCCGTACTCACTGGACGTTTACCCCGATGACGACTTCGACATCCACGTGCAGATGGCTGACAGGCGCGAAGACGACGACTGACCGTGACTTCACGCCCCGGGTCGCCATCGTCGAGAACGGTTCGGTGGTGGCGACCCGGGATTGGACGGTCGAGCGCAGTACCGTCTGTCCCATGGACCGCGACTGGGCGATCGAAGAACTCCGCGCTTTCCTCCGCGCCACGGACCAAGTCGGATACGACAACACCCCTGGAAGCGGCGTTGTCGTCTTGGGCACCCACTCCCGTGAGTCCGGCGAGAAGATCGCGGAGCGAGCGCACGTCGTTGAGCAGATCCTTGACCGGACTCTCCGTGCATGGCGTGAAGAGGTTGCCAAGGAGCCTCGGCTCAAGGGCTCCAGGCGATGGGCGTCACTACGAGAGTGGGCAGCGCGTGGGCTTGCGGCCTTGGAGCGCGAAACGGAGCTCGCCGAGAAGCTTGGAGACGTCTCGCCTCAGATGAGTGCGGGCGGCCTGCACCCTTGGGTGTGGGAGCCGGCGATGAAACTCTGGCAGGACGGGCACTTCCGCGCGGCTCTTCACACGGTGGCGTCGAGCCTCACGTCCCAGGTGCAGGCAAAGACGGGCCGGTTCGACGTGGCCGACAAGACGCTGTTCGAGCAGACGCTCAGCCTGTCGGCTCCGACGCCTGGAAAGCCTCGGCTTCGTGTCGTGGAAGATGACGGCTCGCCGACGTACCGCTCCGTACAGGAGGGCGCGATGCACTTTGGTGTCGGCCTCTGCCAGGGCGTTCGGAACGTCACAGCCCACGAAACGGACGAACTCGACGAGCAAGTCGCGCTTGAGCGCCTCGCGGCCTACAGCGTCCTCGCGCGTTGGATCGATGGCGCGGACGTGGCGGAAGCAGTCGAGGTCTAGATCAGTGCGGGTCGTTAGGTACCGGGCTGGGAAGGGGCGCGCTACGAACACGGCTCGCCGGAATCTCGATGAGCTGGTGATGCTGACGCAGGCGGCGATGACGCTGACGAATGTCCAGCGCTGGGCACAGCGACGAACCTTGCAGATCGCCTCTGATCGGAGCGGAGACGGCCACACGACCGTCGTTCCAACTGCCATTCGCGACGCCGCGAAGACGAAGCAGTACGAGGTATCAGTTGTCGATGCCTTCATCCAACTGGGAGCGCAGTCGTTCGCGCTCCACGGGAGCGAGGCAATCTGGGAACGACCGTTCCCAAGCGGAAATCGCGGTAGGCCTATCGCCGTGGATGTCGCCCTATTCAACGCCGCGCGGTCAGAAGAGTCGCGGCTCGAGTTCGGCGAGTACAGCCGCCGCAAACTCGCCGACGATTCGCGCAAGTTGGCAGGCCTCCCGGCCGCCGACGGCCTACGAGTGACGAACTATCTGATTCTGTGGAGACTTGGGCCCGGTCCGCTTCGCAAGACAAGCAACGGCTGGCGCGACGAGTGCGTGCAAGCCGCCAGCGCAGCATCCCGCGCGGGTGAATATGACGTGGAGTTGAGGGTTGCGTCCTCGCAGCACGTCTTTGTGGCCGCGCCCAACGCGGACACGGTTGCAGACGTTGGTCTCTTCTCGGTGCACTTGGCCGGCGTCGACGACGTCGACGAGATCGACGACCTGTAGAACCGCCAAGCCGCGCCTACGCCGCAGTTCCCGCCTTGCCCGTGATGTCGGCGATGCCTCCTGTGAGTTGCTCGACGAGTCGGGCTGTGGGTCGTTGACCGGTTGCGGAGAGGTGCTCGTCGAGGACGGCGCGTGCAGTGTCGTGGGCGCCAACGAGCCGGACGCTCAGGAAGCGCGGGTCCCTGAGCCCGTCGACCAGTACGCACCGTCCAGCGAGTTCGGTCAGAACCTCAGGGTCGACTGCGTCAACCGGGATGAGCGGCGGGGTCACGGTGTGGCCTCGGAAGTGGGCGCGGGAGCGGGGGTCGAGCGCTTGGGGCGACCGGGTTTGGGGCGGTCCTCGTCGATCGTCGCGAGGTCGTCGAGCCGCCATACGTAGCCGTGTAGCTGGCCGGCGGGCGCGGGTAGCCAGGTGACACCGCGTGCGAGCGCGTTGCGGACGGCTGCGGGTGTGACGCCGAGGTGTGCGGCGAGTGTTGGGAGGTCGACCAGCCCTGCGACGTCAGGGATGGCTGGGGTCGCGGTGGGGGTGGTCTCGTCTGCCATAGGACCAGTCTACGCGTTAACTGTGACGGATGTCGGACAGTTCTTGTAAACTGTGGAGGTAGCGACACAGATACAGGACAGGAGTAGCCGATGCACTCGCAGACGTTCGATGCTCGCCACACCCGCCACGGGGAAGTGGTCGCCCTCGGAGACCCGCGCGTCCTCGCGGACCTGGTCGGAGACCTCATCGAACTGCGCGCACCAGACGGAACGACCGCCTGGGCCCGGCTCACCTTTGTAGGCCGGGCCTGGACAGGCCGCACCGGCAAACCGGTCGCCTACGGCTACGTGACCAACCTCGAAACCGCCATGGGTGCGGCGTGACGACCCAAACCGCCGCCGCACCCACGGTCCAGGCCCCCAGACCCGCAGCACCCGCCAGGAGGCACCCATGAGCACCAAGCCGAAGACCGCAGCCCGCCCGACGGTTCACCGTGCCCGTATCCCCGCCGACGCCATGACGGTGCTCGTCGTTCAGGTCTTGGCGCTGCTCGGCGTGTGGGTCTGCGCGATCGCGGTCAGCTTCTCGGGGTTGGTCGCAGCGGCGAACTGGGCGAACATCCACGGCTCGCAGAGGTACGCCGTGCCGTTGTTCATCGACGGCATCCTGGTGGGCGCCTCCCTCGCATATCTCGTCGCACGTGAGCGCAAGGACAAGGCGAGCGCGGTCATCGCGGTGCTCGCCATGGCCGCGTTCTGTGGTCTGTCGATCCTGGGCAATGCGACGCATGCACTCGGGAGTGCTGCCGCAGGGTCGGAGCGGCTCACGGGTGTAGCGCTTGCCGTAGCCGCCCCTATCGCGATCCTGCTCACCACGGAGCTTCTGGCTCGCACGGTCATCGCAAGCCCGGAGGAGCACGTGCCGGCCCCGTCGCGTTCGGCTCGTCGCGCAGCCCGTGTCGTCGCGCAGCAGCCAGCCCAGTCCGCCACCCCGGTCGCCGCGGCTGCTCCCACCCAGCCGACCACGGACGCCGAGCCGGTTCGTGCGCGCAGGACCGCGACGGGCGCGGGAAGTGCAGGCAGGACGGAGCGGGAGGCGCTAAAGGCTGAGGTGCTCCGGCTCGCGGCCGAGGGACTGTCACACCGGGCCATCACCGCGCAGCTGGAGGGTGCCGTTCCGGCAACCACCGTGGGCCGCTGGATTCGGGATGCCGCCGAGCAGAACGACGGGGAGCCGATTCTCGTGGCCGTATAGCGCCAATCCGGCACAGCGTTTTCGTCTGTAGCAGCAACTATTCTGGACTAATCAGGCACAGCGTTCCCCGGCTCGCTGAACCAGTTCGAGACGAAACGCACCAACAAGAACTGCGGCTCGTGTTGACCACCTCCAACACGATGGCGCACCGCCCGCCGGGACCTGATAACCGGCGGGCACTCAAACCCCCTCGTCAGGGCATCAGGGCTCAGGCGGGAAAGACAGAAAGTCGAGGTGGCCCCCCATGGGCCTTCAAAACTGGGCCCGCCGGACGCGGGCCGCACTCAGGTCGGACGCCGGTCTCACGCTGGTGGAGCAACTCGTCGTGGTGATTCTGCTCGGCATACTCGTCGGCATCATCGCGAAATCGACGCACTGGGCCACGCATGACGCCCAGGCGCTTCCCGATCGTCAGGCGCAGTGGAACAAGACGCTCGACGCGTCCGGTCAGCTCGTCCGCGACATCGGGCATGCAGTCACCATTCGTACGGCTGAGTCGCAGCGTCTCGTCGTCGACACCGTGCTCGACGGCCAGTGTGTGGAACGGGATTATCGCGTCGCCAGCGGGAAGCTCGCCGTGACGACGCACTGGTTCGGGCAGGAAGACTGCACCGGCGACGTCGCGAACCTCGAGAAGAAGACCGAGACGCTCCTCACGTCGCACACCGGGTCCACGACGTTCTCCTACTTGACGGCCGAGGGCAGGGCCATCACGCTTCCGGCGACGAACACCCGGAGCATCAAAACGGTCTCCTGGCACCTGGAAACCCAGCTCAAGGGCTTGACGAAGCCGCAGACGCTCGACAGCGCACAGGCGTTCACGGGGCGTAACACCGTCACAAAGAACCCGGCCCCGTGCGACGCCGAGTACGCCGCCGCGCCACTGCTGAATATCACGACGACGGGTGTCGGGCTGAACCGGCCCGTCTTGACCTGGTCGGACGCAACCTCGTCCCTCACCACGGGCTGGACGGTCTGGCGAGTGACGTGGCCGACTGGCCAGCCTCAAACGAACAGCTTGACCCAGGTAGCGTTCATTGCTGACCCGAGGACGACGACGTGGACGGACAACACCGTCACCCTGACGCCGGGCCTGTCCGTGAAGTACGTGGTCCAGGCCGACCTCAACACGACCTGCTCGGCGGCTTCTGCGCCGCTGTCGAACGCGGTCGTCACGGGCATGCGTCCGGCGGCACCCTCGTCGCTGACCGCCGTTGGGCGCGCGGCCAACATCGACCTGTCCTGGCCGGAAGTTGCTGGTGCTACCTCCTACGACATCTACCGCGACGGCGTGCTGTTCAAGACCGGTGTCACCGGAACTGGTGCGACCATCACGTTTACCGACGGTGTTGGGCAGGACCGTTGGGGCAACGCCATCGGCGCTGGGCATAACCATGGATACAAGATTGTGGCAGTCAATAGATGGGAGCAGGTCATCACGGGCGCCATTGAGGGCGCCGACCTTCCTCTTGGTCAGCTGGACAGCGCAAAGTACGGCGGCGCTCTGCGGGCTTACTCATCTCGTGCGGTCGGGTTCACCGCACCGATCAAGCCGGACGTGAGCGCCAGCCCGAACACGGACAACTCCAACACGGTCACGTGGACACCAGCACCAATGGCTGGTGCACCTGTCGCGTGGGTTGGTGCTGGTGGCACACCCGCCGCGACGCTCGACGCAACGTGGGACGTGCAGCACAAGCAGACGGCAGAGGCGTTCACGGACGCGTTCACGAGCACGCCGTACGCGACCAAGACAAAGGACGACACCGGGCGCACCCGCGGTGACACGACCCTCTACCGCGCACGCACGTGCAACATCGCGGGCTGCTCGGTCTGGTCGGCCACGGATTCGAGCACGCAGCGGCCCCCGAACCCCACCTCGTGCACGGTCAGCAACGTCACGACTCGCTCCGCGACCGTCACCGTGAACCCTGCGGCCATGGTGTCGACAGCGACCGGGTACTCCGTAACCGGAGGCACCGCCGCGCCTGGATACTCCGTTGCGTGGAGCGGCGCAGCAACGTCCAAGGCCAAGGACGTTGACCGCCTCGCCGACGGAACCACTCACACGTTCACCGCAAAGACCAGCAATGCGACGGGCGCTTCGGATGGCACACCATGCTCGGCGACCACCCCCGCCGTTCAGGTGAGCGTCTCGGCGTCCGCATCGGGCTCGGGCAGCGAGTTGCAGCGCACCAAGAGCATCGTCGCGAAGGTCACCTCGACCAACGGCACCGCCAACACACCGTCCATCAAGCGCACCTCGGGCGCGACGCCACGCTCGGGTGAGGACTCCGGTATCGGCCGCAAGTGCGTCGCAGGCTCGACGACGGTCTGCACTTCCGATGACTACTGGTACTGGAACCCGCTGGCTGACAACACCAGCTACACCGTCTCAGCAACAGCGACGGACGGTGTGAACGTCACTTCGGTCAAGACAACCACCGCGTCGACTGACGAGTTGCAACCACCTTCGGTTTCCGCAGTGGCCACCAACCTCGGCACGCTCCAGAGCACGCGCGCGATCAAGGCGCGTGTCATCGCAGTCACTGGCTCGCGTGTTACCCCCACGATCGACCGCTCTGGCACCATCAAGACCGGTGAGTCGAACGGGAACGGGAACCGCTGCGATGCGAACGACCAGTGCACGGACACCGACTACTGGCACTGGGACAGCCTCGTCGACAACACGACCTACACGGTCACAGCGAAGGTGACAGACGACTTCAACACAGCCTCAGCGACCACCACGGCAAAGACCGACCTGCTGGCGACACCAGCACTCACCGTTGAGAGCACCGGGACGTACTGGGTCAAGTTGTCGATGAGCGCATCGAACGGGTCGTCGGCCGACTCGCAGCTCGGCCTCAGTGGAAGCGGATGGCAGGACGGACGCTCAACAGCCTTCTACAACCAGAAGGACGGCACCACGTTCACCGCGTACGCGAAGAACGGAGACGGCTTCAACGTCTCCCCGAGCGACTCCGGCCCCGCGAAGACCAAGCCTCTCGAACCGGCCTACGCGTCGTGCTACTACTCCGTGACTGACAACACCGCACCTGGCAGCATTAAGGTATGGGGTGGCGACAGTGTGTACGTAGACGGTCAAGGGTGGTACAGCGAGTACCACACGTTCAGCGGCCTCGGCGCGAAGACGTACACCAACATCCAGGCATACTCAGAGGTTACCGACGGATACAACACGAACAAGGCATCCAGCGGCTGCGCGAACGTCACCATCAAGCAGGGGAAGCCCATCGCGCCTGGGTGCAGCGTGGTTGCGTCGCCGTCATCCTCCAACGGATACCTGTCGTACGGGTGGTGCCAGTCGATTGGCGCGACCTCCTACGAGATTGAGCTCGGCAACTACCTCTGGCAGGAAGGCCACTGGTCGTACTTCACGTACACCAAGAACTCGGTCGAACCGGGCGGTGACGTCACCACTAATGACCGCGGTGATTACACGCAGATCAACTACGCGGACAACGACGCTGCAGTAGTTCACAGCCGAGCTCACAACTCCGCTGGATGGAGCGACTGGTCCAGCTGGGCCAAGGTCTCGTGGACACCACCGGGATGGGTGGGGCCGCGTACGTCGTGGGATAACTTCTAGGAGCACTGCATGACAGAACGAAGGGGCACCCGGCTCAGATAGCCGGGTGCCCCTTCGTTGTCGGTGCGTCGAGATGCTTACTTGTCGGCGACGACGATCACGAACTTCTCCGGGTGCTTCTGCTTCGCGACCCATGCCTCGGTGTTCGCGATAGCGCCCTTGAGGGTGGACGAGCTCGTCTCCTTGAAGAGCGTGACCAGGACGCTGCTCGCCGCGCCGTAGTAGGTCGAAGCGGGCTGCCCAGCGGGCTTGTCCTGGATCCACAGCGGGTAGATGACCAGGACGGTCTTGCCCGTCGCCTCGCTCGCGGCATCTGCGAACGGACGGATCTGGCTCGAGGTCACGGTGCTTTCACCCGCGGCCTTGACCGTCTCAACGACAGGCTCAGCGATAGCGGCCCTGAGTGCCTTCGTGAACGGCTTCGTCGGGTCGAACACGATGGCACCGCGGTGCGCCAGCGGGTAGGTCTTGAGGCCCGCCTTCTCTGCTGCGGCCTGCTGGTCCATCGTCAGAACCGTGTCGCCAGCCTTCGGTGCCGCCGCGGGTGCCGGCGCCGGGGTCTCGACCGGGGAGGGCGCCTCGGTGGTCGCGATGGCAGCCGGCTTGGTCTCGACCGGAGTGGGCGTGTTGTCGTTGCCGCTGCACGCGGCGAGCGTGAGTGCGAGGCCGAGCGCAAGGGCGAGTGCGGTCGGTAGGGCTACGAGGTTCTTTGCGGTCTTCACGGTTGGGCTCCTTGGTCTGGTGCTCCCATCGGTTGGGGGCTGGGTGTTCTTGACGGTGCGCGTCGGTCGGTTCGACGCAATGAGCGCTAGCGGGTGAGGGCGGTTGCTGCGACGACCGAGGCGATGCCGGCGGCAAAGCCGGCAATGATCAGGGCGAGTGGGCGACGAGCTGCGAATCGTTCGAGGCGGTCCGAGCCGGGGACGGGGGTGCTGAGTGCGGTGCGGAGAGTCATTGTCGTGCCTTTCGTCTATACGCGTTCGCCGGGATTGGCTTTGCGTTCTGCACTAACTATAGCCGGCAGTTCCCACATCCCAAGGAACACCCTGTTCCGTCACCGTAGGAACTGCCGGCTACGATTAGGAGCAGCCGACGAACGTATAGACAGGAGCCCCCGAAATGAGCATCGCCGAAAGCGACACCCCGACCCGTCCAGGCATTGACCCGGATTACGACGCCGTGATGCGGTGGGTTGCACCCGTAATGGTCGAAACGAGCAAGGAAGACCTGGACGCCGCGCGTGCGGAGCAGGCCGAAGCGGCGCGTGAAGCGCGTGCCGTGCCGGGGTCACATTGGCCACGTAACCCAGCGACCGCCCCAACGAGCGCCCGTGCGCTGGCTGTACTGGAAAAGGCCGACGACCAGGCAGTAGACCTGGCCCTTCGTGAGCTCGACCGGTTGCTCGACCGCGCGATGCGGCACACGGACCTGGCTCGACGTGCCCGGATGCTCGCCCGTGTGGACCGCGCCCTGGCCGACCCGAAGCGCGGTATCGCGAAGCGTCTCCGAGAAGCGCGCACGGCGACTCTTGGTGCTCGGCATGCGGCGCGCGTTCAGGCGCTCGTGAGCGCGGGCGTGCCGGTGCGGAACGCTGTCGCTGACGCGCACGCCAAGCTCGCCTCGGAAGCTGGTGTCTCGACCCGTCGTATCCGGGCGCTCCTGGCGGCGAATCCCACCTATGAGTCTGCCGAACGGCAGGACGTCCGCGCCAACCTCAAGGCCGAGCGGGACGCGCGAGCGGCTGCACGTCAGGGTCAGCTCGTTGCTGAGCGTCAGGTCGCGCTCCAGCAGGGGCACGCCTGGAACGCAAGGATGTGGGCCGGTGAAACCATCCGGGAGATCGCAGTCGCCGATGGTGTGCCGTGGCAGCGGGTCGCGTCGTGGGTCAAGACCGCTCGCGAGACCGGTGCAGAGGCCGCGGCGTGACGCCCCTCCCACGCCCCTACCCACTCTGCCCGCGCTTGTGGCGCACCGACCCGCACCGACCCTTGGAGGTACGTGATGGACGATGCGACAGGCCGCGACCTGGGTGCTGGTGAGGTCGAAGGGGCGGCAGCAGCTGCGCGGCGCGAAAGGCGAGGACGACGGTTCGCCGGCGAGTTCGAGGATGAAGTCGCCTGGGTGCTCACGCCGAGCAAGCAGGTCGAGGATCTACTTGTGAAACTCGGGCTGGCAGGAGGCGGGTAGGACGGGGCTCAAGGGGCTAAGCCTCAACGGGCGGGCCGCAGGCGGTAGACCCCCGCGAACCAGCCATTTTCGCGACAGTCGCTGTTCGGATAGCCAAGCAAAGCCAGTTTCGCCGATCCCGGCCGAGATTCCACGGACGGTGTCTGAGGCAGTGCGGGGTTCACGCCCGAGCATGTGAGACGGGGTCGGGAACCGCGGAACCGCCCGACGGACGACCAGACCCGTGAGCCACTGACCAGCACCGTTCTTAAGCGGGCCTAGTGCTGCATTGGCCTCGCGGGCCGCCGCTTCGCGCGGCCACCATGGCAGACCTTCGCACACGAAGAGGTCGATGTCGGTCGCATAGCCGGGTGGAGGGGGTTCTGCGATGTGCGCCTCGAAGCCGCCAGCAACCTCGCCAGCACTTGGAGCAGAAGGCACGCCGTCCTCGAAGAGGTCCCACGTCGTGCGTATCCGTATGACGCGGCGCACACCGGGCGCGACGAGCTCACCGTCGAACCAGGCAGGGAGAAAGCCAACCGTCGCCACGGTCGCCGTGTCCGCTGGTGTCGCGCCGTCAGAGCCGAGCTTGAAGCCTGGTGCGGCATGGCGTTCGTCCGGTCCGTGAAGGCTGATCTTGAAGCCTCCGAGCGCTTGAGCGCGCGGCTTCACGTAGAACGAGGTGTTCCCGGGCCAGATTCGCCAGACGTACCCGAGGTAGACGGGGTTCCGCCAGCCTGTCAGAACGTAGATGCCCGTGGAACGCTCAGTAGCCACAGGCGGTGAGTCCGAAGTCTGTGAGGCCGGAGATGTCGATCTTGAGCCCAGCGACGTCGGGGTCGTCCAGCCAGATGGGGTCGATGATCTGGTACCCACCGCTCTTGGCCAGGCCGTTCAGGGCGTAGTCGGTGCCGTCGACGCGGAAGACGAGCTGGTTGGAGCCGGCACACACGATGTTCCCGCCATCGACCGACAGCGGCCAGGTCCAGCCGAGTGCTTGGGCGGTGTCCGCATCAACGGTCTTGGTCGTTGGTTCGGATGAGCATCCAGCGATCGTCACTATGACGCACGCTGCGAGGACTGCGACTCGACCATGCATGTCCCCATCCAATCGAGCGGCGCGGCGCGTGAGGCAGAGATCGCCGGGTGAACTCACTCTCGCCCTGGCACTCCGACGCGCTGCTCGACGGTGATGCTGCCGGGGTAGGTGCCGAGGCTCCACCGTGTGACGTCTGTGCAGCCTTCGGCGGTCCAGACGCCGCACGAGCCGGAGATCCATACGCTGTGGTGCCGTTCGAGGCGCACCCGCAGCCAACGACGGTCTCCCTGGGGCGCCGGCCACCATCAACTGGCCACCCGGTCCCGCACCTCGGGCAGGCGACCGGCGGTACGAGCTGCCAGCCGCCGGCGCGGAGCTGCCACCAGCGTGGCCGGGGCGGGACCGCTCCTGACAGTGGCATGCCGGCCACGGTACGTCCGGGAAGCCAGGGGGTCGAACTGGTGTGCGGTCTGGCGCTCTGACCTGCCCTTTTAGCACGCTAGCGTGCCGTTCTCAGGATCCGAGACGGACATTCGGGACGGGTGTTGCACACTGGAACCGGGAGGTGCGCAACACCTGTACGTATAGACGTGCAGGTGGGCGCGCTCGATTAGCACGCCAGGGTGCTATTAGCACGCCAGTGTGCTAGTAAAACTGCAGGTCAGGACCGGTTTCTGTCAGATCCCACCGGTAGCGTTCCACCCATGACATCCACGAACCGCACCGCGGGTTCGAGCCCGCGCCGGCTCGTGCCAGACGACATCGCAGCCCCCACCACGCTCCCACTCCCCCAGGTCGTCCGCTTCATCGGCCCCGCCGCATACCAGCCGCCTGCCGCCGCAGCGCAGACACTCCTAACGCTCCTCGTCAACGTTCACCAGCGTGCTCGCGCCGCCGGTAACGTCGCAAGCGCAGCGTAAGGAGCGACGCATGGACCTGGTCTTCTACGGCCGCTGCTCCACCGAGGACACACAGGACCCCGCAGCGTCCCGCGCCTGGCAGGTGAAGCGCGCGCGCGACCTCGTCGAGCCGCTCGGACACCGCATCGTGGCGGAGTACTTCGACATCGGAGAGTCACGAAGCCTTCCATGGAAGCGCCGACGCGAAGCAACGAGGCTCCTCAAGGACCTCAGTGCGTCAGGTCGGACGTTCGACGGAATCGTCGTGGGAGAGCCGCAGCGAGCGTTCTACGGCGCCCAGTTTGCGTTGACGTTCCCGCTCCTCACGCACCACGGCGTCGCGCTCTTCGTTCCAGAGGTCGGTGGACAGGTCGACCCCGACTCCGAGGCGCACGAGATGGTCATGAGCCTCTTCGGCGGCATGGCCAAAGGCGAGCGCAACCGCGTCAAGACGCGCACCAAGACGTCGATGCACGAGCTCGCGGCAACGACCGACCGCCACCTCGGCGGGCGGCCGCCATATGGCTACCGCCTGGCCGACGCTGGCCCTCACCCGAACAGGTCGAAGGCGGCTGCTGGTCAACGTGCGCACCGCCTCGAGCGTGACCCTGTGACTGCTCCGCACGTCGCGCACATCTTCGACCTGTACGCCGCCGGAGAAGGCTTCCGGTCAATCGCGCAGCACCTGACCGACGCCGGGGTCCCCTCCCCCTCTGCGTACGACCCCGACCGCAACTCCCATCGCGACCCTCGCGGCTGGTCGCATGGGACCGTTCGAGCCATCCTCGCGAACCCCGTGTACACGGGCGTGCGGATGTGGGGCAAGCAAGAGAAGTTCGAGACGCTGATGGACCTCGACGACGTCGCTGCCGGGAACGTCACGCGCATGCGGTGGCGCGACCGCGAGCAGTGGACAGCCCCCGTTAATGGACAGACCCACGAACCGTTGGTCGACCCTCGGACCTTCGAGGCGGCGCAACTGCGCCTGGCTGGCGGCCCCACACGGTCACGAACGACGAAGCCGCGCGAGAGCGCCCACGCCTACCCGCTGCGTGGACTGCTGTTCTGCGAGTGCGGCACGCGCATGCAGGGGTCGTACCGCAAGCCGGCACGGACGCTGTACCGCTGCGAACTCGGCAAAGGCCGGTCTCTACCGCCGGAGTGGGCGAACCACCCGAAGACCGTCTACCTCAACCAGGATGCCGTCCTGCCGAGTCTCAACGCTTGGATTGCCGAGACGTTCAACGACCCTCAGTGGCTTGCCGACCAGCAGGAGACCGAAGCCGAGCCCATCGAACTGGTTTCGCTCCGACGCAGGCTCCGGGAGGCGCAGGACGCCATCGGGAACATCATGACGGCCATCGAGCGCGGCATAGTTTCCGACGCCCTCGTGGCGCAGTTGCAGCAGCGTGAGACTGAGAAGGCGACTCTCGAGGCCCAAGTGGCTGACCTGGCGCGCCCGGTTCAATCGTTGACCGCGCGGGAGGTCGAGACCATCATCGGGGACGTCGGTGGCATCGCAGCAGCACTGACCGCGGCGACAGACGACGAGCGCGGACTCCTCTACACAGAACTGGGCCTGCGGCTGGAGTACCAACCACAGGCCCAACTCGTGTCCGCGACGGTCGACCTAGGTCGTGTCGCTGGCCGTGTCCGGAGGGGGACTTGAACCCCCACGCCCTTTCGGGCACTAGCACCTCAAGCTAGCGCGTCTGCCATTCCGCCACCCGGACGGGTGGACCACCGGGAGCCCGTAGGCGCCCCGAGGTGCGGCAGAAAAGATAGCACGGCGCGGCTGCCGAGCATGCATCGGCCCTGCGGTGCACACTGGCCGGAGCATCCCGACATGAGAGCACGAGGACCCATGAGCGACGCCGCCGGCGACCGTTCCACCAGGCAGTTCGTCAGTCCCGCTGCCCGCAGGGTCGCGGGCGCGCGACGCAATCCCCCGTACGGGAACGAGCAGACGGCGCCGCAGTGGCTGCGCTCGCTCGCGGGGATCTCGTGGCGGCTCATCATCGTCGTGATCGCCATCTGCATCGTCTTCTACGCGGTGTGGCACGTGCTGCTGCTGTTCGTCGCCCTGTTCCTCGCGTGCGTCTTCACGGCCGTGCTGCGTCCGCTGGTGGACTGGTACGGAAAGATCATGCCGCGCGGGCTCGCGACCGGGCTCGGCCTGCTCACGGGGATCGTCTTCTTCCTGGGGCTGCTCACCTACGTCGGCTACTCGATCGTCGACCAGTGGGACGACCTGTCCAAGCAGTTCAGCACCGGCATCACGCAGATCACCGACTTCCTCGAGAGCGGCAAGCTCCCGTTCACGATCACCAACGACCAGATCGTGAAGTGGATCGACTCGGGCCAGCAGTGGCTCCAGGACCACGCCGGCGAGCTCGCGACGCAGGCCGCGTCCCGCGCCGGTTCGGTCGTCGAGATCTTCACCGCGCTGGCGCTCGCCATCTTCTGCACCGTCTTCTTCCTGGCCCGCGGCAAGGAGATGTGGACGTGGTTCCTCAACCAGCTCCCGCAGCGGGCGCGGGAGACCTGGCAGGTCGCGGGGGGCGCAGGCTGGTACACGTTCTCCGGGTACACGCGCGGCACGGTGCTCATCGCCCTGACCGACGGGGCCCTGGCGTTCATCCTGCTGCTCGTGCTGCAGGTCCCCCTGGCGGCGCCGCTCGCCGTCCTCGTGTTCATCGGCGCCTTCATCCCGCTGGTCGGCGCGCCGACCGCGATGGTGATCGCGATGATCGTCGCGCTGGCGGCGAACGGGCTGTGGTCCGCACTGTTCGTCGGCCTCGGGATCGCGGCGATCGGCCAGCTGGAGGGCCACATCTTCCAGCCCTTCATCATGGGCAAGCAGGTCTCGATCCACCCGGTAGTCATCGCCTTGGCGGTCACCGCCGGCACGCTGACCGGCGGTCTGCTGGGAGCGGTCATCGCTGTGCCGCTGGTCGCCGTGTTCTGGGCGATCTTCTCGCGCCTGCGCAGCATCGATCCGCCGATGGCCCCCGACGAGGCGACCGACGACGTCGAACCCGTCGACGGAGACGAGCAGATCGACGACGACGAGCCCGTCAAGCAGAAGTAGCCCGGACCGCCCCGGTCACGCCCGCAGCACCGTCAGATCCTCGAGCCGGGCGGCCACCTGGTCGCGCACGCCCGGGGGCGGCATCAGCAGCGGACGCGGCAGATCGCCCATCTCGATCCCGAGCAGCGGGCCGACGACGGCCGCGAGGCGAGCCGCTCCCCAGGTCGCGGCGAGGTCCGTCCACGGCCTCAGCCGCTCGACGGCAGCCAGCGCACCGGCCCGGTCGCCCGCCACGGCCGCCGCCGCGATCGCGACGAACGGCTCGGGGATGATCCCCGCGAGGCCGCAGTGCCAGGTGCGGGCGCCGACGAGCAGCCCTTCGACCCCGAGCGCGTCGCCGCTGAACCCGATCTCGACGTCGTCGGGCACGGCCGCTCGGTGCGCGTCGTAGCGCCGCCGCAGGTCGGCCGCATCCGTGCCGCGGTCCTTGAAGCCACCGATCCCGTCCAGCGCGGCGATGCGTGCGAGCGTCTCCGTGCTCATCTCGACGCCGGTCGTGCGGGGGTTGTGGTACGCCCACACCGGTCGGGCCGCGTGGGCCGTGACGTCGCGGTAGAGGCCGACGACCTCGTCGGGCGTCAGGGGCAGGTACGCGCTCGTGCCGAGCAGCAGGGCGTCCGCGCGTGACGCGTCGTCGGCGTGCTCGAGGACCGCCCGCGTGGTGAGCGCGCCGATGCCCGCCAGCACGGGGACTCGGCCGTCGACGGCCTCCGCCGCCGCGTCCACGACCGTGCGTCGCTGTGCGCGGTCGAGGTAGGCGAAGCCTCCCGACGACCCGAGGACGGCGATCCCGTCGACGCCGGCGGACACCGCCCGGTCGACGAGCACGCCGAGCGACTCCGCCCCGACGCCGCCGTCGGCGGTGCGAGGTGTGGGCAGGTAGGCGACGAGTGGTCCGAGCACGCTCGCAGGTTAACGGGGTGGGCGCCGTGGCGGCCGCCCCTTTCCGGTCGTCGTGCGTCCCGGGCCACGCGTGTCCGCTCGTCCTGGCGCGGGGTGCGTCCGGCTCATCGGAAGTCCCGGGACGACGAGCGCACCTTGAGCGACAACGGGGACAGGTGCTCGGCGACCAGGTTGGTCGCGCCGTCGGCCCGTTCCAGGCGGCCCCGCACCACCAACGCCTTGGACGTGCGCGCCACCACCCGGAACCGGCTCCACAGCCCCGCCGTGCACACCACGTTGAGCAGCCCGGTCTCGTCCTCCAACGACAGGAACGTCACGCCACCGGCCGTCCCCGGACGCTGGCGGTGCGTGACGACACCGGCCACCGCCACCCGTCGGCCCTCCTCGTGCCGGAACGCCTGCTCGACGCGCAGGACCCCGGCCTGGTCGAGCCGGTCCCGGACGAACTGCGTGGGGTAGGAGTCCACCGAGACGCCGGTGGCCCAGACGTCGGCCGTCGCCGTCTCCACGTCGCTGAACCCCGGCAGCATCGGCGCCTTGACCCCGACGCTCACCCCCGGCAGCGTGTCCGGTCCCTCCTGCGCCAGCGCACCCGCGGCCCACAGGCCCTCCCGGCGGCTGATCCCCAGGCCGTCCAGAGCCCCGGCGGTGGCCAGTGCCTCGAGCTGGGCGGTGGTGAGCTGCACCCGGCGGGCCAGGTCTCGCTGGTCGACGAACGGACCGTTCGACCGGCGCTCGTCGACGATCCGCCGCGCCAGCTCCTCACCGATGGTGCGCACGGCGACGAGCCCCATCCGCACGGCCAGCGACCGCACCGCGCCGGACCCTGCACCCGACGAGGAGCCCGACGGCTCGTCCGGTCTCGTTCTTCCCGTCGCGCGGCCCGTCCGCACGCCGACCGGCACCGCCGGGCCCGTGCCGCTGGGAGCCGGCACCAGCGGCGGCTCTCCCCCGTCGGGCGTCGGCCCCAGGCGCTCGACGACGGCCTGCACGTCCGAGCGCTGCACGTCCGGGCGCAGCACCTCGACCCCGTGCCGACGGGCGTCGGCAGCCAGGCTCTGCGGCGAGTAGAACCCCATCGGCTGCGCCGCGAGCAGCCCCGCATAGAACGCGGCCGGGTGGTAGACCTTCAGCCACGCGCTCGCATAGACCAGGAACGCGAACGAGTAGGCGTGCGACTCGGGGAAGCCGAAGTCGGCGAAGGCCTTGAGCTTGTCGAAGATCTGCTCTCCGACCTCCGCGCTGACCCCGTTGCGGGCCATGCCGCTCATGAGCCGCTCCCGGAGGGCGAGCATCCGCTCGGTGGAGCGCTTGGAGCCCATGGCCCGGCGCAGCTGGTCGGCCTCGGCGCCCGTGAAGCTCGCGACGTCGATCGCCATCTGCATGAGCTGCTCCTGGAACAGCGGCACGCCGAGCGTCTTGGCCAGTGACTTCTTCAGCAACGGGTGCAGGAACGTGACCTCCTGGCGGCCCTGCGCGCGCTCGATGTACGGGTGCACCGACCCACCCTGGATGGGACCGGGGCGGATGAGCGCCACCTCGATGACGATGTCGTAGAACGTGCGCGGCTTCAGCCGGGGCAGCGTGCCCATCTGCGCGCGTGACTCCACCTGGAAGACCCCCACCGTGTCGGCGGCGCTCAGCAGGTCGTAGACCCGCGGGTCCTCGTCGGGCAGGCCGTGCAGGTCGAGCTTCTCGCCCTCGTGCTCGTGCACCTGGTCGAAGCCGAGCCGCAGCGCCGTGAGCATGCCCAGCCCCAGCAGGTCGAACTTCACCAGCCCCGCATCCGCGCAGTCCTCCTTGTCCCACTGCAGCACCGTGCGCCCCGGCATCCGGGCCCACTCCACCGGGCACACCTCGATGACCGGCCGGTCGCACATCACCATCCCGCCCGAGTGGATGCCCAGGTGGCGCGGCAGACGCAGGAACCGCTCGGCCAGTTCGATCACCTGCTCCGGGATCTCGTCCAGGTCGCTCGCGGCAGCCGGCAGCACCGCGGGCACCACGTCGTGGCCGTCGGCGGTGACCTGCCCGGGCTGCCACATGGCCGTGCGCGACTCGCGTCGCTGGTCGCGAGGCGTCACGGGCCACGGTCCGGCGTGCCCGGTGTGCGGGCGGGACGGCCGGCCCCACGACACGTCCGGTGCGGGCACCGCGGCCGCCGCCGGGGCGCCCAGTACCGTGACGGGCGCCGGCCCCGGTCCCGGCTCGGGCCGCAGACTGCCCCAGCGTTCGATCGACGACGCCCACGCGTCCTGCTGACCGGCGTCGTGACCCAGCGCCCGGGCGGCGTCGCGGATCGCGGACCGCGGCCGGTAGGAGATGACGTTGGCGACCTGCGCCGCGTGCGTGCGCCCGTGCTTGGCGTAGACGTACTGGATGACCTCCTCGCGGCGCGCCGACTCGATGTCCACGTCGATGTCCGGCGGCCCGTCACGCTCCGGGGCCAGGAACCGTTCGAACAGCAGCCCGTGCTTGACCGCGTCGACGGCCGTGACCCGCAGCGCGTAGCAGACCGCCGAGTTCGCGGCCGATCCTCTCCCCTGCGCCATGATCCCGTTGCGCCGGCAGAAGTCGACCAGGTCGTAGACCACCAGGAAGTAGCCCGGGAAGTGCAGGTTCTCGATGACGCGCAGCTCGTGCTCGAGCTGCGCGTAGGCACCCGCGACCCGCTCGGCGTCGGGTGGCCCGTACACCTCGAGCGCGCCGCGGCGGACGAGCTCGCGCAGCCACGTCGCCTCGGTGTGGCCGTCCGGCACCGGGTAGGGCGGCAGGTCGGGGGCCACCAGGGACAGGTCGAACGTGCACTCGTCGGCCAGGTCGGCGGCGGTGGTCACCGCCGCAGGGTGACGACGATGCAGCGCGAGCATCTCCGTGGCCGAGCGCAGGTGCGCCACCGGGCCGCCGGGCAGCCAGCCGTCCAGGTCGTCGAGCGACGAGCGCGCCCGCACCGCCGCCAGTGCCGCGGCCAGGTCCGCGTCGCGCGGGGTCGCATAGTGGACGTTGCCGGTCGCCACCAGCGGCAGTCCGGCATCCCGGGCCAGCTCGGCCAGCGCGTCCGCCCGCTCGGAGTCGTACGGGTCGCCCGCGGCGGTGAGCTCGACGGCGACGTTGTCGCGCCCGAACAGCGCCGTCAGCCGGTCCAGCTCGCGGCGCGCAGCTTCGACACCGCCGGTCGCGACCCCGACCGCGCTCGACGGGTCACCGCCCGCGAGCGCACGCCGCACCGAGCCCTTGCGGCAGCCGGTCAGCACCAGCCACTGCCCGTCAGCGTTCGCCGCCAGCTCCTCCAGACGGTAGTCGGCAGCCCCCTTGCTGCCCGTACGCAGGTGCGCCTCCGCGATGGACCGGGACAGCGCCCGGTAGCCGGCGGGGCCCCGGGCCAGCACCAGCAGGTGGGCGGCGCGCGGGTCCGGCACGCCCGTGGGCGGGTCGAGCACCGGCAGGCCGGGCGTCGCGCGCGTCTTCTCCCGGCCGTGGCGCCGGCCGTCCGGCGCCGGCAGGTGCAGCTCGGCGCCGAACGCCGTGGGCAGCCCGACGGCCTTGGCCGCCTGGCTGAAGCGCACGACGCCGTACAGCCCGTCGTGGTCGGTGACGGCCAGCGCGCGCAGGCCCAGACGTGCGGCCTCCGCGGCGAGCTCCTCGGGCTGGCTGGCGCCGTCCAGGAAGCTGAACGCGGAGTGCGCGTGCAGCTCGGCGTACCGCGGCGGGTGGGATCGCTCAGTCATAGGTGGCCTCGCACGTCCACCCGTCGGCCGCGCACGCCAGCAGCACGGCCGGCCCGTCGTCGACGGTGACCTGCAGGTGCGCCCGCAGCGTGCTGCCGACCGACGACGTCCACCAGCGCTCCCCCAGCAGCCACGGTCCGGCCCAGCCCACGACCTTGTGCGGGCGCAGGGCGAGGGCGTCGGCGTCCCGCGTGCCACGTGATCCGCGCTCGACGGCTCGAGCGCTCGCCCCGGCCTGGCCTCTCGCGCCGGCCGTGCCTCCCTCGTCACTCAGGTCCGGCGGTAGCACTCGCACCCAGGCAGGTGGTGCGCTCATGCCCGTGCGCACGTCGAGCACCACCGGCCGGCCGGCCTCGTCGCGCACCTCGACCCGACGCGGCGGGTCCAGCACGGTCGCCGGGGCGGGGTCGGGCAACCGGCCGGGCCAGGGCCGGTCCAGGGGGCGCGGCGGGTCGCTCTGCTCGCCCCACGGACGCAGGTGCACCTGGTCGCGCACGTCACGGCCACCCTGCAGGGTCGCGGTGAGCAGCCCGGCCCCGCCGACCATCCCCTGCACCCGGTCGAGCGCCCGGTGCGCGCGCAGGTCCCCGCCCGACGGGCCGCCCCACAACCGTCCCTGCTCGGCCCCCGCGGGGGCTACGTCGAGCGCGGTCACGGCCAGGCGAACCAGGGTGACGCCGTGCTCGTCGTGGTCGGGTCCCGGGTCGGCCGGCCAGTCGTCGGGGTCCTGCGGACGTCTCACCCCGGCGGCGCGCGCGTCGGCCGCCAGGTTCCGCGCGGTGCTCACGGCCGACGACGACAGCCACCCCTCCAGCTGCCAGCGGATCCGGTCGGTGATGCGGGCGGGGGTCAGGCCGCCCCAGCCGCCCAGGTCGGTGCGCCACGTGCGCACCAGGTCCTCGCCCTCGTCGGTGCGGGCCGCGATCTGCAGCCGCCCGCACGTCACCGCGTGCTGCACCAGCAGGGCGTGCAGGTCCTCGGCCAGACGGCGCCCGACGAAGGTCGCGGTGTCGACCCGGTCGGCCGGCGGCTCCAGCTCCGCGGCTACCTCGAGGTCGGCCTCGGGGCGTCTGCGGGCGGGCGGCCGCTCGTCGTCGCCCCGTGCCAGCAGGTGCGCCCAGGCACCCAGACGCCCGAACCGCGCGTGCACGTCCGCGGCCGGGAGCGCCGCGAGCCGACCGAGCGTGCGCAGCCCGAGCCGGTTCAGCAGGTCGACGAGGTCGCCGATGGCCGCCGCGACCTCGTCGGTGACCGCGGCGTGCACCAGCTCGCCGACCCCGCGCCCGGCCAGGAACTCGGCCGATGACCCCGGCGCGACGAACGCACCCGTGCGCGCCGCGAGAACGGCCGCCAGCAGACCGTCGGCCGTCCCGACCCCGCACTCGTGCCCCGTGCGCTGCGCCACCGCGTCGACCAGTCGCTCCGCCAGCACCTCCTCCGAGCCGTGGTAGCGGCTCGCCCCTCCGGCAGGCAGCAGCAGCATCCCGGGCCGCACCATCTCGATGCCCGCGACCACGCTCTCCGCGGCGGCAGCCACGGGCTCGAACAGCCGCACGTCACGGACGTCGTCGGCGACCAGCAGCACCAGCTCGGGGCAGCAGCCCTGCGCCTGGCGTCGACGCATCCCCCGGCGCACGCCCTGGGCGCGGGCCAGCGCGGAGACGGCGGTCAGCCGCTGCCCGTCGTGCACGGCGACGGGCAGGTGCGCGTCGACCTCGTCGGCCGCCGCCGCGGCGACCACCGGCCAGTCCGGGACCCACAGGACCGTGGTGCGCGTGCTCATCGGGTCTTCCATCGGACGCACCTCATCCGACCAGCCGCAGCGCGCGCTCCGGCGCCTGCTCGGCCACGGGCCGGGCAGCATCGGACCGAACAGCAGCTCCAGGCGACAGCGGCAGGGTCACGTCGATCGCGTGCGGGACGGCGGCGCTACCGCGACCGGTGCGCGAGACCCGCAGGCTGTGCGTCCGCAGCCGCCCGTCGCCGGCGCCCACCCCCGTCCAGCGGGCGTGCTCCACCGTCAGCACCGTGCTCGCCCCGGCCCACGCGACCGTCGGCAGCAGCACCGCACCACGCTCGCGGGCGCGTGCGGACAGGCGCCGCCGGTCGGCGTCGCCCAGCATCACGTCCGGCCCGACGACCACCACGTCCACCCCGTCGACGAGCGCGGCGAGCACCCCGACCGCCTCGGTGCCCGGCCGCGGCACCAGCGCGAGCCGGTCCAGCGCGACCCCGGCCTGCGCGGCGGCCAGCAGCCCGATCGTCGGCTGCCCCACCACGGCGGCCCACGCCCCGCCGGAGCACGCGTGCGCCAGCAGCGTCAGCACCAACGACGTGGAGCCGAGCACGGCGGTGGTGGCCCCGCGGCGCAACCCGTCGGGCAGCACCTCGGCCAGCTGGTCCGGGACCGGCAGTGCCGGTCGTTCGGCAGTGAGCAGCGACGTGCGCCGGGGGGTGGGCATCGTGTCGGCGTCGACGTCGACGTCAGCGGTCGCGCTGGGCTCAGGACGAGGACTCTCGAGCCCCACGAGACCCTCCGAGGCCGGCGGCTCGGCGGACGATGCCGGGCCGCTCGGGTCCCCCGCCAGACGCAGGACCGCGGCCGGGTCGACGTGCTGCGACGGGGGCGGGGTCAGCACGCTGCGCGCCCCGGTGCGGAGCTCGGCGTGTGCCAGCGCGGCACGGGCCCGCGCGACCCGCTCGTCGCGGCTCGTCGTGCTCACGGCCACCTCCACCACCTCCTTCGCAACACGCTGACCTGTACATACGTCGTTGAACAGCGAAAAGACATCTGCCGTTCGAACGTCTGTTCGAGTATGCCAGTAGACGCCCACACGCCCGGGCGTGTCAATCCGCTCCGGCACCACGACCGGCGCGCCCGATGGCCCGCGTGGGCGCGCCCCGATACCGTGCGGCTCGCCGCATCGTCGCGGCGTCCGGACCGAAGGAGCACGCATGCGGATCGTCGTCGGGCTGTACCGGCTGGCGCTGGCTGCCATCACGTTCGTCGCCCTGTTCTGGGCGCCCAGCACCGGCCTGGAGCTCCGGCTGACGGACTACGTGTACTTCACCAACCAGTCCAACCTGCTGATGGCCGTCGTGATGACCTGGGCCGGCGTCGCCACGCTGGCCCGCCGCACCGGACCTCCGGCGTGGCTCATCGGCGCCGTGACCCTGTTCCTGCTCATCACCGGCCTGGTCGCCTACTTCATCCTCGCCCCCGCGGAACCCGGCGCGGAGGTCGTTGCGCTCGGCCTGACCAGGGTGCAGATCGTGCACGACCTGACGCCCGTCGCGACGTTCGTGCACTTCGTGCTCATGGTCCCCCACCGCCGCCTGCGCATCGCCCACGCCGGATGGTGGCTGCTCTACCCCGTCGCGTACTGCGCCTTCACCACGCTGCGCGGCGTGCTGGCGCCCGGCAGCGCGTACCCGTACGGGTTCGTCGACGTGTCCGACATCGGGTACGGCGGCCTGCTGCTCAACGTCGCCATCTACGGGGTCGGCTTCTTCGTGCTCGGGCTGGTCCTGGTCGGCATCGACCGCCTCATGCCCGCGCGGGCCCTCCTGTCCTCCGACACGCTGACCGACGACCACGACGTCAGCTCGTCGCGCGAGGACGCGGGCGCCCGACCATGATGGATCGATGATCTCTCTTCGCCGACCGCAGGCCCCCGACCCGTACGAGCTGCTCCCCCACGTCCCGAGCTTCACGCTGCGCAGCGACGACTTCGAGCACGGCGAGCGCCTGCCCGACGAGCACACGAACACGGACAAGGGCGCCAACGTCTCCCCGCACCTCGCGTGGTCCGGCTTCCCGGAAGAGACGCAGTCGTTCCTGGTGTCCTGCTTCGACCCGGACGCCCCCGGCCCATCGGGCTGGTGGCACTGGACCCTGCTGGACCTGCCGGCCGACCTGACCGAGCTGGCTCGCGGCACCGCCGCCCCGACGGGCACGTTCGCCCTGCGGGGTGATGACGGCAGGGCGGAGTACGTGGGCGCCGCTCCCCCGCCGCGCGACGCGGAGCACCGGTACTACTTCGCCGTCCACGCGCTCGACGTCGCCAGCATGGGGCTGTCGAAGGACGCGATGCCCGGCGCCGCCAACACGGCGGCGGTGTTCCACACCATCGCCCGCGCCGTGCTGATCGGCACCTACCAGCAGACCGGCGCATGAACCTCGGCACCCTGGCCTGGCTGCCCGCCCTGGACAACCTGGAGCTCGTCGCGCCCAGCACGGCCGATGCCCTGACGCGCTGGGTGCAGAGCGAGCCGCGGGTGGCCGACGAGGTCGTCGTCGCGCCCATCGACCCGCAGGACGCGGACACCGCGGCGCTCACCGCGGCCTACGCGCTGCCGCCGTCGGCGTCCGTGAACTGCGTCCTGGTGGCGGGTCGCCGCGAGGGCACGGAGAAGATCGCGGCAGCGTTGGTGCGCGCGACGACGAGGGCCGACGTCAACTCGACGGTCAAGCGGCTGCTGGACGTGCGCAAGTGCTCGTTCCTGCCGATGGAGCGCGCCACCGAGGAGTCCGGCATGGAGTACGGCGGCATCACGCCCGTCGGCCTGCCGGACGGCTACCGGCTGCTGCTGGACGGCCGCGTGCCGCTCGACGACCCCGACGCGGGCGGCATGGTGGTCATCGGCAGCGGCGTGCGGCACTCGAAGCTCGCCTTGCCGGGCGCGCTGCTGGCGACGATGCCGGGCGTCGAGGTCGTCGAAGGACTGGCGCTCTAGCGGTCGCGAACGGCGTCGAGCACGCCGGCGAGCGGAGCGGGCAGCACGCCGCGGGTCGCCGCCTCCTGCACGAGGAGCCGGCCGTAGCGGATCTTGCGGCTGGCCCCGCTGCCGAGAAAGCGCCGCAGCTGGGCCTCGACGGGTTGATCACGCCAGGCCTGCTGGTCCTGCAAGGTTCGCAGCGCGTTGCCGTCGCCGGCCCGTTCGACGACGTCGATGACCGACCGCGCACCGAGCGCACGGATCAGCTCATCCTCCAGGTCCAGCCGGCAGACGTGAAAGCCCGCGGAGGACAGGTCCTCGAGCGGCCCGACGAGACCGCGCCGGATCAGCGCGCGGCGTACGACGGGCTCCTCCGCCACGTCGTACAGACCGGCGACGCGACCGTCCGGCACCGTCGCCGCCACGATCCCCAGCGTCCGGTCGACTGCGTGCGCGCCCCCGACGGGGACGACGACCACGTGCTCGTCGACCAGGTCCCGACCCAGGCCGTCGGCTGCGGCGAGGACGGCCTGCTCGTCGCTGATCCCCTCGACGAGCACGACCGCCGCCGCACCCGGCAGCCGATCGAGCGCGCGAGCGGTCGCCCGCTGCGGCGCGTCGGGGCCGAGTTCGGGCACGTCGGCCTCGACCGCGGCGCCGTCAGGCCGGTCGCCGCGCATCGACCAGGTGCCGGGTGGAGTGCGCGACGAAGGGCGTGCCGCCGCGCAGCTGGGCGTCGAGCTCGACGAGCCGGGAGCGGTACCGCTCGACACTGAAGTCCGGCACCCACCACACGCACTTGCGCAAGAGCCAGACGACGGCGCCGACGTCGAAGACCTCGATCCGGCAGCGCGCCGTCCGCAGGTCGACGATCTCGAGCCCGGCGTCGCGCGCGGCAGCCGTCTCGGCCACGGGGTCGCGCCCCTTGCGGTTCTCCGGCAGCGGGCCGAGGAAGTACTCGATCAGCTCGAACGCCGACGCCGGCCCCACGTGCTGCGCGACGTAGTGGCCGCCCGGCGCGAGCACGCGATGGATCTCCGCCCAGTCCGGCGCGACGGGGTGCCGCGACGTGACCAGCTCGAACGACCCGTCGTCGAACGGCAGCCGCTCGCCGGGGCGCACCTCGACCACCTCGACCCCACGCGGCCCCAGCCGGTCACGCGCCTGCGCCGCGTTCGGCGGCCACCCCTCCGTGACGACCATGCGCGGCGGGAACGTCGACGCCTCGTCGAGCACCTCACCGCCGCCGGTGTCCAGGTCGAGCGCGGACCGGACCTGCGCCAGCCGCTCACCGAGGATCGTCACGTAGCTCCACGGCGGCCGCTCCTCGGTGGCCCGCCCGTCCAGCCAACCGAACCCCCACCCGGAGACGTCCGCCGCGTCACCCTCGGCCACGAGCTCGTCGAAGGAACGCATGGCGCCAGCCTGCCATGTCCATCCATCGCTCGCGCCGACAACACTCGTACGATCGCGGGGTGCCGGACCAACCATCAGCCTGGGAAGAGCTGCTCGGGCTCGTCGACGCCTCACCCCTGGACGTACGACTGCTGGCGCCCGCCGGAGATCTCGGGGCACGCGCTGCCGGCGCTCTCGGTCTGACCCAGCGCTCGTACCTCGGCGCGATGGTCCTGAACACCGGCGGCCTCATCGTGGACCATGGCTGGCTGCGGCTCCACGCAGGCGGAGGTCATGACCTTGCCGACGTGCTCACCGCGAGCGAGCAGGGCGGCTCGCGGGCGGACCGGCTCGTCGTCGGCCACGACGTGATGGGCGGGCTGTTCGCGATCGACGGTGGAGGCCTCGGGGCCGCTCGGGGAGAGGTCTGCTACTGGGGGCCGGACACCCTGGAATGGCTACCGCTCGGCCTCGGCCACGCGGACCTCGTCACCTGGGCCCTGTCGGGCGATGCCGAGCAGTTCTTCGCCGACATGCGATGGCCCGGCTGGCGCAGCGAGGTGGAGCACCTCGCGCTGGACCACGGGATCTCGTGCTACCCGTTCCCCTGCACCGTCGAAGGTCAGGACATCGCTCGCACACGCCGGACCGCCGTCCCGCTGGCTGAGCTCTGGTACGTGTATGGCGAACTCGCCCGCCAGCTCGGGCCATCAGACCCGCGTCGCCCAGAACGCCACGGCCGCGGCGGCGGCGACGTTGAGTGAGTCGACTCCGCCAGCCATCGGGATGCGCACGACGCGGTCGCAGGACGCGATGGTCGTGGCCTTGAGCCCGTGCCCCTCGGCGCCGAGCACGAGCGCCAGCCGATCCGGGTTCTCGGTGACCAGGTCGTCGAGCGTGATCGCGTCGTCGGACAACGCGAGGGCCGCGGTGACGAAGCCGGCTTCGCGCAGCTCGTCGAGCCCGGCGGGCCACGGGTCGATGCGCGTCCACGGGACCTGGAAGACGGTCCCCATCGAGACGCGGACCGAGCGGCGGTAGAGCGGGTCGGCGCAGCGCGGGGTCACCAGCACGGCGTCGACGCCCAGCGCGGCCGCGGAGCGGAAGGCCGCGCCGACGTTCGTGTGGTCGACGATGTCCTCGAGCACCGCGACGCGACGCGCACCGGCCAGGACGTCGGCGACGGGCGCGAGCGGCGGGCGGTGCATCGCCGCGAGCGCGCCGCGGTGGACGTGGAAACCGGTGATCACCTCGAGGACGGGTTCGTCGGCGACGTAGACGGGTACCACCTCGTCGTCGTCGTCGGGCAGCGCTGCGACCATCGCCTCCAGGTCCGGGACCCACCGCGGGGCCAGCAGCACCGAGCGGGCCCGGTGACCGGCGGCCAGCGCGCGGCCCAGGACCGTGGAGCTCTCCGCGATGTACAGGCCCTTCGCCGGCTCGTGCTTGGAGCGCAGCGCGACGTCGGTCAGGGAGACGTAGTCGGCGAGGCGCTCGTCGGCGGGGTCGGTGACGGTCTGCAGGTCCAGGCGGGGCACGCCGTCATTCTTCCAGCCGCGCGGGCCGCACCAGACGCCCACCGACGACGGCGGCGACGCAGCCGAGCACCGCGACGAGCGGCACGACGACGAACGCCGTGTGGATGCCGACCTGGTCCGCGAGCGCTCCGAGCGCGAACGGGCCGACGCCGACCGCGAGGCTGCCGGCGAACGTCGCCCGAGCCTGGGCGGCGTCGTCGGCGCCGGGTGCCGAGGCGATGAGCAGCGAGATCGACAGCGGGTACTGCACGCCATAGCCGAGGCCGGCGACGACGAGGCCGACGATCGCCGTCGCCGGGGTCGTCGCGCTCCACAGGATCGCCCAGCCGACGATGGCGACCGCGAACCCGGCTGCCAGGATCCGCGCCGGTGCGATGCGCAGCGACACGGGCCCCATGACGAAGCGGATGGTCGACATGCCGACGAGCAGCCCGGCGGTGGTCGCCGCCGCGATCCCCGCACCGGCGCCGGTCTGCTCGCGCACCAGGTCCGTGGCCCAGTACGTGGTGCTCATCTCCATGGCGATGGCCGCGACGACCGCGACGAGGAAGCACCAGGCGGGCAGATGGTTCAGTGCGCTGCGAACCGCGTGGGACGCGCCGGCCGGGTCGCCGCCGCCGACGGCCATCGCGTCGACCGACGCGACGACCGCGTCGGTCGCCTCGGGAGGGGTTCCCGGCGGCGACACGCTGCGGACGGGCGGGGTCATCGCGCCACCGTCGGGTGCCCGCGACACCAGCACGGCCGTCGCCACCGCGATGACGACCGTGACCGCCACCGCGGGACGCCAGCCCCACCCGACGGCGACGCACGCCCCGACCGCCAGCGGACCGATCAGCCCCAGGCTCGAGCCGACCCCGTTGGCCTCGGTCAGTGCTGCGGACGCGGCTGGACCGTGGTGGAGCGCGAGCCCCGGCTGCGCGGCGCTGATCGCCATGTTGCCGCCGACCGCGAGCACGACCACCGCGGGCAGGCTCCACACCAGCGACGGGGCGAGCAGGAGCGCGCTCGTGCCCACCGCCACGGCGCCGCACCCGGCGTACAGGGCCCCTCGACGCCCGGTCCCGACCACCATCCGCGGCGTGACCAGCGCCGCCACCACCCCGCCGACGGCCATGGCCGTGCCGTGCAGACCGGCCTGCGCCTTGGAGATGTCGAAGTCGTCGGCCAGCAGCGAGACGCTCGGGTTGAAGCTGTACAACAGCCAGCCCCAGATCACGAAGCTGCCGTAGAAGGTGAACGTCAGCCGGTCCCGGTGGAAGCGGGCGCGTTCGGCGGTCCGGTCGATCGTCATGCGCCGGCCACCGGGTCACGGCCTACCGCTCGGTCGGTGGTCATGCGGTGAGCCTAGGGCCCGCTAGTCGTCGCGGACCGGGACCTTGCGCAGCAGCGCGACGAGCTCACCCATCTGGGTGCCGTACTCGGCGGTGTCCGGGTACCCGGAGTGCGCGTCGATCGTGAGCAGGTACGCCGCCTGGTCCACCTCCTGCGCCGGACGGTCGATGCTCGTCGCGGTGGGCGCGTACGCGTCCACCGGGAAGCCGATGAAGTCGGTGCGACGCCACAGGCTGCGCCAGCGGACCGCACCGTCGCAGGTCAGCGACTCGACGACCGTCACCCCGACCGGCGCCACCGGCGGCGGGACACGCACGTCCCACGGGTCGGCGACCCACACGCGCGGGGCCGACGACGGGTGGGTCCCGAGCACGGCCGGGCCGAACAGCTCGGGGAAGAACCGCCCGAAGTAGGCGCGCAGCTGCGTGCCGTAGGTGAGCAGCGCGACGCGGTCGTCGTCGGCGCCCCGGGGACCGTCCCACCGCGCCAGCAGGGTGGCGACGGCGACGACGCCACCCAGGCTGTGCGCCGACAGCACGACCCGGCGCCGCGCGAGCATGCGCTGCTCGGCGGCGCCCACCTCGCTGCTCGCCCGGTCGTCCCCGAGCCACACGTCGATCCGCGAGCGCAGCTCCGGGACCACGCGCTCGGCGTAGCAGGGCGGTGCGAACGGGTGCGCCGCCCGGGGCAGGAAGCACATGAGGTCCCACAGCAGCCCCCACGGCCGCGCGAGCGACTGCTTGGACCCGGCGAGCACCACTGACCCGACGACGAGCCCGAAGGCGACCACGACCGCCTTGGTCGACCACTGCACGGCCAGGTCCCACGCGGCGCCGGCCACACCGCCGAACTGGCGGTCCGGGTCGGGCAGCACGAGCGTGCCGGCCAGCGCGAGGAAGAACACGATCCCGAGCACGCCGACGATGCGCTCGGCCCGTTGCGCGAGGGCGGCGTGGCGCCGGCCGCGCTGCACGGCGCTCTCCTCGCTGGTGGTGGGCTTGGCCGCGACCACCTGGCCGGGCACCACCGGCAGCGGGACACGGGAGAGCACCGCCATACGCAGCGCCAGGACCAGGACGACGAGCACCAGGACCGCCAGTCCCGCGACGCTCATGATGGCGAACTCGAGGTACCCGGGCGGGGTCACGAGCTGGGCCGCGGCGGGGACCTGGGCGAGGACGGGCTCGCGCAGCCGGTCGGCGGCGTCGAGGTCGGTGAGTGCGTCGGTGACCGCTTGCGGGACGGTCGCGTTCTCGGGTGCGCCCGGCGCCTGGAGCCACGCGACGATCCCGAGGACGGTCGACGCGCTGAGCACCATGGCCACGCCGCCGGCCATCGACAGCAGCACGAACGGCCCGCGTCCTGCCCATCCCTCCCGTCCACGGGCCGCGCGCCCGCGGCCGGCGACGACCGTCACGACGAGCAGCACGACGAACGCCACCCCGGACACGGTGCGCGACGCGATGCCCGCAGCTCCGTCCGGCCACATCAACGCGAGCACGGCGGCAACGAGCGCGACGACCACGAGCGGCGCCCAGAGGAGTGCCGGTACCCGGGCGCGGACACCGAGCGCGACGACGCACAGCAGCACCATGAGCCCGATGAGCAGGCTCGGCACGGCCGCGAGCCCGAGGAACGGCACGGCGGTCGGGTCGGCCGGGCGCAGCGGCTCGTCGCCCGAGCGCGCCACCACGACGACGGCGGCCGCGAACAGCACCAGGGCGACAGCGAGCACCACACCGTCGACGCGCCGGCTCACCTCGACGTCGGGCTTGATGGCGGGCTGCTGGCCCGCGTGCGGCAGCGGATCGAGGCGCACGCGTCCCACCCGCACGGCCACGATCACCAGCACGGCGACGGCGACCACGACGATCACCGCCCAGTACCACCGGTCCGACGCCGCCCACACGCGCGGACCAGCGCACCCGCGCTCCCCGAAGCCGGTGGCCCGCCGGCAGCCGGGCTCGTCGCGGTACAGGAAGTGCCAGCCGAGCAGGGCCGCGAGCAGCGCGAACGCAGCGGCCAGATGCTGGAACCAGAGCACCGACGACCGCTTGGCATGGGTCCAGAAGCCTGGCCGCGCCAGCATCGGCCACACGGACCCGTCGTCGGGCGGCGCGCTCGCGGTGAGCCCGCGTCCCTTGGTGCCCGACGTGCGTCGCTCGTAGCGCAGCTGCCCCGTGGACCCGACGGCCGCGAGCGCCAGCACGGCGCCGGCGGCGAGCAGCGCGAGGACGGCCGTGCGCGGCCCCGACTCCCAGCGTGCCCACGAGTCGAGCTGGTGCGGGAGCGCCGAGCAGGTCATCACGTAGTCGACGTCGCTGGTCTGCCCGTCGATCTCGAGCGCCGTTCGCGCGCCATAGCACTGCGCGCCGACGATGCCGAGCATCACGGTGGCCGTCGTCGCGACCCACAGCAACGTGAGCGCCAGGCCGAAGAGCCGGACCATGCCGCCCGCGGCCGACGAGCGGCGACCGTGCGGCTCGTCGGCATCCCGCGACCAGTACGCCACGTTGGCCAGGCCGAACGGGATGATCAGCACCCACAGTGCCCGGATCACGCCCGCCACCAGGCCGCTCGCCCGCCCGATCGCCGGGACGGTGGACAGGCGCGCCATCGCGCCCCACGAGTAGCCCTCTCGCCGCACCCCGGGCGCCGGCGTGCGGGGATCGCCGGGCCGGCGCTCGGTGGCGAGCGACTTCGCCGTCGGCGCCCAGAAGCTGCCGAGCGCGTCACCGTCCACCTGCTCGACCTCGTCGGGCGGCAGGCCGAGCATCGCGGCCGGCGGGGTGTTGGCGACACCGTGCACCCGCAGCTCCAGGACGTCGGGCGCGTCCGTGGGACGGTCCTTGGCACCACGCCGGACCAGCAGTCGCACGGCTCCCCCTCCGCCAGAGGTATCACCCGACGCTACCGACGCAGACCCCTCGCCCGCTATGCCCCGATTGCCCCTTTCACCCACGCCGACGTCCGAGCAAGTGGTCGCTATGGCGACCACTTGCTCGGACGCAACGAGTCATTCCTCCGTGGCGGCGCCTGCGAACTGGCTCGCGTACAGGCGGGCGTAGGCGCCGCCGGCCTCGAGCAGCTCGTCGTGCGAGCCCTGCTCGACGATCGAGCCGTGCTCCATCACCAGGATGATGTCGGCGTCGCGGATGGTGGACAGGCGGTGCGCGATGACGAACGACGTGCGCCCCGAACGCAGCGTGTTCATGGCCTGCTGCACCAGCACCTCGGTGCGGGTGTCGACCGAGCTGGTCGCCTCGTCGAGGATCAGGATGCTCGGGTCGGCCAGGAACGCGCGCGCGATCGTGAGCAGCTGCTTCTCCCCCGCGGAGACGTTTGCCCCTTCGTCGTCGATGACCGTGTCGTACCCGTCGGGAAGCGTGCGCACGAACCGGTCGACGTGGGTCGCCTCGGCGGCCTCGACGATCTGCTCCATCGTCGCGTGCTCGACGCCGTAGGCGATGTTCTCCGCGATGGTCCCGCCGAACAGCCACGTGTCCTGCAGGACCATGCCCATCTCGGAGCGCAGCGCGTCACGGGTGGTCGCGCGGGTGTCGACACCGTCCAGCGTGATGCGGCCGCCGTCCACCTCGTAGAACCGCATGATCAGGTTGACGAGCGTCGTCTTGCCGGCACCCGTGGGTCCGACGATGGCGATCGTCTGGCCAGGCTCCGCGACCAGGGACAGGTCCGTGATGAGCGGCTCGTCGGGCTTGTAGCTGAACGCGACGTGCTCGAACGCGACGCGTCCCTGCACCGGCTCGGGCAGCGGCTGCGCAGGCTCCGGGTCCGGGTCCTGCTCCTCGGCGTCCAGCAGCTCGAAGACGCGCTCGACCGACGCGATGCCGGACTGCAGCAGGTTGGCCATCGACGCGATCTGCGTGATGGGCTGCGTGAACTGGCGGCTGTACTGGATGAACGCCTGCACGTCGCCCAGCGACATGGTCCCCGACGCGACGCGTAGGCCGCCGACGACCGCGACGATCACGTAGTTGAGGTTGGCCAGGAAGCCGAGCGCCGGCTGGATGGTGCCGGAGATGAACTGGGCCTTGAAGCTGGCCTCGTACAGCTTCTCGTTCCGCTCGGCGAAGACCTCCGCCGCCTCGTGCTGGCGACCGAACACCGTCACGAGCGTGTGGCCGGTGAACATCTCCTCGACGTGCGCGTTGACCTCGCCGGTGCTGGCCCACTGCTGCACGAACTGCGGCTTGGACCGCTTGGCGATCTGCGCGGCGACGATCATCGACAGTGGCACCGTGACGAGCGCGACGAGCGCCAGCAGCGGCGAGATCCAGAACATCATCACGAGCACGCCGACCACGGTGAGCACCGAGGTGATGAGCTGGCTGAGCGTCTGCTGCAGCGTCTGCGACACGTTGTCGATGTCGTTGGTGACGCGGCTGAGCAGCTCGCCGCGCGGCTGGGAGTCGATGTACTTCAGCGGCAGCCGGGACAGCTTCGCCTCGACGTCCGCGCGCAGCCGCAGCACCACGCGCTGCACCACGCCGGCCGTGATCCGGCCCTGGGCCCAGCCGAACAGGAACGAGCCCAGGTACACCAGCAGGACGACGACGAGGATGCCGCGCAGGTGCCCGAAGTCGATCCCCTGCCCGGGCACCAGCCCGTCGATGCCCGAGATCGTGTCGGCGAACGTGCCCTGGTCCGCCTGCCGCAGCGCCGCGACCACCTGGTCCTGCGTCATGCCGTGGAACTGCTCGGGCAGCTCCTTGCCGACGACGCCGGCGAAGATGACGTTGGTCGCGTTGCCGAGCAGCTTGGGCCCGACGACCGCGAGGAACACCGACGCGACGGCGAGCAGTCCGACGAGCGCGATCTTGGTGCGCTCCGGCCGCAGCTCCTTGAGGAACCGCATGCCGGACGCCCGGAAGTTGGTCGACTTCTCCCCGGGCATGCCCATGTTGCCCATCGGGCCCGGGCCGCGCATCGGCGGCCGCTTGACGGTCGTCGTCTTCTCGCCGCTCATGCCGCCTCCTCCGCACTGACCTGCGAGTACACGATCTCCTGGTAGGTCTCGTTCGAGGCCAGCAGCTCCTCGTGCGTCCCGACGCCCACCACGGCCCCCTCCTCCAGCACGACGATCGAGTCGGCATGCCGGATGGTGGCCACCCGCTGCGCGACCACGAGGACCGCCGCGTCGCGCGTCTCCGGGATCAGCGCCGCCCGCAGGGCCGCGTCGGTCGCGTAGTCGAGCGCCGAGAACGAGTCGTCGAACAGGTACAGGTGCGGTCGTCTGACGAGCGCCCGGGCGATGGCCAGACGTTGTCTCTGGCCACCCGAGACGTTGGTACCACCCTGCGAGATCGGTGCGTCGAGGCCGCCAGGCATCGCCTCCACGAAGTCGCGACCCTGGGCCACCTCGAGGGCGTGCCACAGCTCGTCGTCGGACGCCCCGGGCTTGCCGTACTCCAGGTTGGACCGCACGGTGCCCGAGAACAGGTAGGGCTTCTGCGGCACGATCGCCACCTGCTCCCACAGGTCGTCCGGCGCAAGGTCCCGCACGTCGACCCCGTCGAGCAGCACGCGGCCGCCGGTCACGTCGAACAGCCGCGGGACCAGGTTGACGAGCGTCGTCTTGCCCGATCCGGTGGACCCGATGATGGCCGTGGTCCGCCCCGGCTCCGCCACCAGGTCGACGCCGTGCAGCACCTGCTGCTCGGCGCCCGGGTAGCCGAACTCGACGTCGCGGAGCTCGAGCAGCCCCGGTCGCGCTCGCTCGCCCGTCGGGAGCGCGACGGGGACCGTGGGCGGCAGCACGGTCGTCTCCGTGTCCAGCACCTCGCCGATGCGCCCCGCGGACACCACCGCGCGCGGCAGCATGACGAACATCATCGTGCTCATCATCACGGCCATGAGGATGTAGGCGATGTAGGACAGGAACGCGGTCAGCGCCCCGATCTGCATCTCCCCGGAGTCGATGCGCCGGCCACCGAACCACAGCACGCCCACGCTCGTCACGTTGAGCACCACCATGACCGCGGGGAACATCAGCGCCATGAGCTGACCGGTGCGCAGCGAGGTCGTGTACAGCGCCTCGTTGGCCTCACCGAAGCGGCGCGACTCGCGCTCCTCGCGCACGAACGCACGGACCACCCGGATGCCGGCGATCTGCTCGCGCATCACGCGGTTGATCGCGTCGATCCGCTTCTGCATCTGGCGGAAGTACGGGATCATCCGCGACACGACCAGGCCGACGATGATGCCGAGCGCCGGGACCGAGAACAGCAGGATGGCCGACAGGCCCACGTCCTCCTGGAGCGCCATGATCACGCCGCCGATCAGCATGATCGGCGCCATGATCATGAAGGTGAACGTCATCAGCACGACCATCTGGACCTGCTGGACGTCGTTCGTCGAGCGCGTGATCAATGTCGGCGCACCGAACTTGCCGACCTCCTGGGCCGAGAACGTCTGCACGTGCCCGAACAGGCGCCCGCGGACGTCGCGGCCGAACCCCATCGCGGCCCGCGCGGCGAAGTAGACCGCGACCACGGCGCAGACCACCTGCAGCAGGCTGACGGCGAGCATGATGCCGCCCAGCCGCATGATCTCGTCGGTGTCGCCCTGGACGACCCCGTCGTCGATGATGCGGGCGTTGAGGCTGGGCAGGTAGAGGGTGGCGAGCGTCTGCACGAGCTGCAGGACGACGACGATGGTCACGTCCCTGCGGTAGGGGCGCAGATGCACCTTCAGCAGTGTTCCGAGCATCACGAGCTCCTGGTGGGGGTCGGGGCGAGGACACCGTGCAAGAAGGTGTCGACGAGCTGGGCGACGGGCGGTTGGGTGGGCGCACGTCCACGGCGGGCGGCATTCACGGCCTGCATGGAGGCGCCGACGATGAGCACGTCGAGCAGCTCGACGACGTCGGCGAGCGGCCGGGCGAACCTGTCGGCGTCCGGCTCGAGGACGCGGGCCAGCGCCGCGCGCACGGCTTCCTCGCCGGCCTCCTGGGACTCGATCCAGGCTCGGCCCGTCTCGGCCCGAGTCCGTGACACGCCCACGTCGTCGCGGGCGAGCTCGTGCAGGACGCCGACCCATCGGATCGTGGCGGTGATCTGCTCGAACCCGATCTCGAAGACGCGCGTCAGGCGGTGCTCCAGCCAGGACGCCCGATCGATCGCGTCGAGCTCCGGCACCGCCGAGGCCGGGTCGATCGCCGCGTGGACCACGTCCCGCACCAGCGTCGTCTTGTCGGCGAACACCCGGAACAGCGTCCCTTCCGCGACACCGGCGGCCTGCGCCAGCTCCTTCGTCGTCACGGACGCCCCACGGGCCAGCACCAGGGGCCGGACCGCGTCGAGGATCGCGCGGCGGCGCTCGTCGGGAGGCAACGGCGCGGCGCGACCCGGTCGGGCCACGCCGCGCTCGTCGGAAGCCACCGTCATGCGGCGACCATAACTGAGTGAGCACTCACTCCGCTACTGCCCGGCGCCATCCTCCTTCTCCAGCGACGGCGCCTGCTCCGCCGCGGAGTCCTGGGCGGGAGCGGGAGCGGGGTGGGGGCCGGAGTCCGTCCGCAGCGGCGCCGCGCCCGCACCGGGGCGCTGCCCCAGCTCGGCGCCGGCGTCGAACGGACGACCGCTGAGGTTGCCTGCGCTCGTGGCGTCCGCCGTCGCGGCGGCCGACTCGCGCTTGGCCTCGGCGAGCGCCTCGGCCGGGTCGGTGAGCGTCGTGGGCGGCAGGTCGTCGGCCAGCGGCGACGAGCCCGCGGGGCGCATCGGGAACGCGCCACCGTCGTCGCCGTCGTCGCCGCCCGCGAAGCCCTTCGCGAACGCGTTCAGGGCGCCGCTGAGCTCCGACGGCAGGAACCACATCTTGCTCGACGGGCTGGCCGCGATCTTCGGCAGCACCTGCAGGTACTGGTACGCCAGCAGCTTGGGGTCGGCGTCGCCGCGGTGGACGGCGTCGAACACCTGCAGGATTGCCCGCGCCTCACCCTCGGCGGTGAGGATCGTCGACTGCGCCGAGCCCTCGGCCCGCAGGATCGCAGCCTGCTTCTCACCCTCGGCCGTGAGGATCTGCGACTGCTTGACGCCCTCGGCCGTCAGGATCGCCGCACGACGGTCACGCTCGGCACGCATCTGCTGCTCCATCGAGCCCTTGATGCTGTCCGGCGGGTCGATGCTCTTGAGCTCCACGCGGTTGACGCGCACGCCCCAGCGCCCGGTCGCCTCGTCGAGCACCCCGCGCAGCTGGCCGTTGATCTGGTCGCGGCTCGTCAGCGTCTGCTCGAGGTCCATGGAACCGACCACGTTGCGCAGGGTCGTGACCGTGAGCTGCTCGATGCCGGTGATGTAGTTGGCGATCTCGTAGACCGCCGACTTCGGCTCGGTGACCTGGAAGTAGATGACCGTGTCGATGCTGACGACGAGGTTGTCCGAGGTGATGACGGGCTGCGGCGGGAAGGAGACCACCTGCTCGCGCAGGTCCACCCCTGCGCGCACCCGGTCGATGAACGGGATCAGCAGGTGCAGGCCGGCGTCGAGCGTGCGCGAGTACCGACCCAGGCGCTCGACGATGATCGCGGTCGCCTGCGGCACGATCCGCACGGCGCGAACCAGCCCGATCAGGACGAACAGCAGGACAAGGCCGAGCACGATGTAGAGGGCGATCTGGCCGCCGCTGGGGTCGTCCATGAAGCTCCTTCGTCGGTGGGTGGGGCGGACGCACGTGTGGGCGCCCGCAGGGTGTCAGTGGTCCTGCGGGTCTACGGACTCGGCTGCCCCGGTGGCGCGCGCGATCACCGCGGTGGCCCCGTCGATCCGGGTGACCTGCACCTGCGTGCCGGGCGTGAGCTGCTCGGCCTGGTCGGTCCGAGCGCTCCACACCTCGCCGTGCAGCTTCACGCGTCCCCCTTCGGGCGTCACGGTGGCCACGACCACCGCGGGCTTGCCGACGAGGGCCATGGTGTTGGTCTCCTCCAACGGCGTCCGCTCGCGCAGGCGTCGCAGCAGGAACGGCCGCAGCGTCGCCAGCAGCAGCACGGCGGCTACGGCGGCGACGACGAACTGCAACCAGACGGGAGCCCCGAGGGCGCTCGCGATGGCACCCGCGATCGAACCGCCGGCGATCATGATGAGCACGAGGTCCAGCGACAGCATCTCGAGGATGCCGAACACCAGCGCCGCACCGAGCCACCACAGCCAGTCCATCGGACCAGGCCTCCTTCGGCCGCGCCCGCCCCGGTCCGGGTCAGGCTCCTCGACCGATCCTAGATGACTTCTTTGCGAAGTTCTGAGGTTTTCCTCAGCCGGCCGCGCGCGCGGCCCACCGCTCGCCGTTGTGGTCGACGACGAGATCGAGCCCGAACGCCTCCGACAGCGTGGACGCGGTCAGCACCTCGGCGACGGGGCCCGCGGCGTGCACCCGGCCGTCCTTGAGCAGCAGCAGGTGCGTGAAGCCGGGCGGGATCTCCTCGACGTGGTGGGTGACCAGGACGAGCACCGGCGACTTCGGGTCCGCGGCCAGCTCGGCCAAGGCGGCGACGAGCTCCTCGCGGCCCCCCAGGTCCAGGCCGGCAGCCGGCTCGTCGAGCAGCAGCAGCTCCGGGTCGGTCATGAGCGAGCGCGCGATCTGCACGCGCTTGCGCTCCCCCTCGGACAGGGTGCCGAAGTACCGGTCCGCCAGGTGGTCGACCCCGAAGGCCGCGAGCAGGTCCGCGGCCCGGGACTCATCGAGCTCCTCGTACGACTCCCGCCAGCGCCCGGTCACGCCGTAGGCGGCCGTGAGCACGACGTCCCGCACGGTCTCCCCCGACGGGATCCGGTCGGCGAGCGCGGCGCTCGACAGCCCGATGCGAGGGCGCAGCTCGAAGACGTCGACCTTCCCGAGCTGCTCGCCGAGCAGCTCGGCCGAGCCGCGCGTGGGGTGCATGCGCCCGGACGCGACCTGCAGCAACGTGGTCTTGCCGGCGCCGTTACGGCCCAGCACCACCCAGCGCTCACCCTCACGCACCGTCCAGGACACGTCGTCGAGGATCGTCGTCGTCCCCCGCCGGATGGTCACGTCCTTGAGGTCCAGCACGTCGGTCATGGCACGACCCTAACCGTCGGGCACGGGCCCGCGCCGCGCACGACACGTGTCCCACGTCACGCCGTCGGCAGGTCGCTCCGACGGCGTCCGGCTCACCTACCGTTGTCGTCGTGAACGACGCGCTCCACCTGCCCCGATCGGTGCTCCTCGCCCTGTGGCTCGCACCGGACCTGGACGGCGCCCCGGCCCGCCCGGCCGACCTGCTGCACGCCGTCCAGGGCGACGACGAGCCACACGTCGTCACCGACGGAAGCTCCCCCGTTCCGCTCGCGCAGGCCGTCGCGGCGTGGACCGCGGCAGGGCCGACGGAGGCGACCGCGCTGGTGCTGGCGCCCGGCGACGCCGGTGGCGCGCCCGCATCGGTCAGCGCCGCGGCCATCGAGGCCGGCGAGTGCCTGCTGCTGCGGACGGGGACGCGCTCGTGGGCCGCGGTCCCCGACGTGACGGCCTTCGGCTCGGCCCTCGAGCCCGGTCACGTGGTGACGTGGCACCTCACGGAGGTCGACGACTGGCGGCTGGCCGCCCAGGCCCGCAACGGCTCCCTGCAGGACGCGGACCGCGAGCTCCGCCAGGGGCTGATCACCGTCACGGAGGCGTTGGTCCGGCTCGACGTCGCGCGGTGGCACGACGAGGACGCGGACCTGGTCGCGGCGCTGCGCGAGGGTGCGCTGCCGCACTGGCGCCTGCCTCCGCACCTGGACGGCCGACGAGCCCGCATCCTCGCCAGCGCCGCCCGGCTGCGGGGCATCGTTGCGCTGGCCACGCGCGACGACGGCGGGGCGGTGAGCCTGTGGCAGGCGGACCAGCGATCGGCGGCGCTGCGCGACGTGGACCGGATGTCACGGCGCGCGATGGCGGCCGCGGTGACGTTCCCGTCCCCCTGAGCGGCGCCCGGGCGCCCAGCCGGACGAACGCCCCGGTCAGCGCACCACGGCGCGGTAGACGTCCAGCGTCCGGGCCGCGATCGCGTCCCAGGAGAAGTGCTCCTCGACGCGGCGTCGGGCGGCGACACCCCACGCGGCCGCACGGTCGGGATCGGAGACGGCCTCGACCAGCGCGGCCCCCAGGTCGCCGACGAACCGGTCGGGGTCGATCGGTGTGCCGGTCCCGTCCTGCACCTGGTCGATCGGCACGAGCCAGCCCGTGACGCCGTCGTCGACCACCTCCGGGATGCCGCCCGTCGCGGTCCCGACGACGGGCAGCCCCACGGCCATGGCCTCGAGGTTCACGATCCCGAGCGGCTCGTAGACCGACGGGCACGCGAACACCGTGCCGTGCGCCAGGACGGCGACGAGGTCCTGGCGCGGCAGCATCTGCTCGATCCACACCACACCCGAGCGCTTCTCACGCAGACGGTCGACGAGGCCGGTGACCTCGGCCGCGATCTGCGGGGTGTCCGGCGCGCCGGCGCAGAGCACGACCTGCACCTCCGGGGGCAGCTGCTCGGCGGCGCGCAGGAAGTAGGGCAGGCCCTTCTGCCGCGTGATCCGTCCGACGAAGACGACGGCCGGCCGGGTCGGGTCGATGCCGAGCGCCCGCACGGTCGCGTCGTCGCGGACCAGGTCCTGCTCGCTCGTCGGACGACGCCAGCCGTCCAGGTCGATGCCGTTGTGGACCACCTTGACGCGCTCGGGGTCGACGGACGGGTAGGACCTCAGGATGTCGGCCCGCATCCCACCGCTGACGGCGATCACGGCAGCCGCGGACTCGTACGCCGTGCGCTCCACCCAGCTCGACACCGCGTAGCCGCCGCCCAGCTGCTCGGACTTCCACGGCCGCAGGGGCTCCAGGCTGTGGGCGGTGATGACGTGCGGCAGGTCGTGCAGCAGCGACGCGACGTGGCCGCCGAAGTTGGCGTACCAGGTGTGGGAGTGCACCAGGTCGCTCGCGACGCCGTCGGAGCCCACGTGGCCGACCGCGTCGGCCATCTCCAGGTCGACGCCCAACGTCTGCAGCGCGGCGTTCGCCCCGGCCAGCTCGGCCGGCGTGGAGTAGCCGCGGACCGAGGCCTCGTCGCGCGGGCCCTCGAAGCAGTGCACGCGCACGTCGATGCTGCGCCGCAGCACCTCGGTCAGCCCCACCACGTGCACGCCCGCACCGCCGTAGACGTGCGGCGGGTACTCGCGGGTCAGCAGGTCGACGCGCACCGGATCCTCCCTCTGCCCCGGCGCCGACGGCCGGTGACCTGCGACACGCTAGCGCGCCGACGCCCTCACGCCTCGCCACGGACGCGGTCGGGGCCTAGGGTCGTCGCCATGGCAGCGCCGCGCGTCCTCGCAATCGTCCTCGCAGGTGGAGAGGGCAAGCGACTCATGCCGCTGACCGCCCACCGCGCCAAGCCGGCCGTCCCGTTCGGCGGCATCTACCGCCTCGTGGACTTCGCGTTGTCCAACGTCATCAACTCGCACTACCTGCACGTCATCGTGCTGACGCAGTACAAGTCCCACAGCCTGGACCGGCACGTGTCCAAGACGTGGCGCATGTCGCCGCTGCTGGGCAACTACGTCGCGGCCGTCCCCGCGCAGCAGCGCGTCGGCAAGCACTGGTACCTGGGCAGCGCGGACGCCATCTACCAGTGCCTCAACATCATCGAGGACGAGCGCCCGGACATCGTCGTGGTCGTCGGCGCGGACCACGTCTACCGGATGGACTTCTCCCAGATGGTGGACGCGCACATCGCGTCGGGCGCCGAGTTCACGGTCGCCGCGATCCGCCAGCCCATCGAGGAGGCCGACCAGTTCGGCGTCATCGAGGTGGACCCGAAGGACCCCACCCGCATCGCGGCCTTCCGCGAGAAGCCGACCGACCCGGTCGGCCTGGTGGACTCCCCCGGCGAGATCCTCGCGTCGATGGGGAACTACGTGGCCAACGCGGACGCACTGGTCGCAGCGGTGACGCGGGACGCCGAGAACGCCACCTCGCGCCACGACATGGGCGGCGACATCGCGCCGTACTTCGTCGAGCGCGGCACGGCCGGTGTGTACGACTTCCTGCGCAACGACGTCCCCGGCTCGACGCCCCGCGACCGCGACTACTGGCGCGACGTCGGGACGCTCGACGCCTACTACGAGGCCAACACGGACCTCATCGCGATCGAGCCGGTGTTCAACCTCTACAACGACGAGTGGCCGCTGTTCACGGGCTACACGGGGCTGCCGCCGGCCAAGTTCGTGCACGCCGGCGCAGGTCGGCTGGGCCATGCCGCGGACTCGATCGTCTCGCCCGGCGTCGTCGTCTCCGGTGCGACGGTCTCCGGCTCGGTCCTGTCCCCCGGCGTCCGGCTGCACTCGTGGGCCCAGGTCACCGACTCCGTGATCATGGACAACGTGCACGTGGAGCGGTACGCGCAGGTGCACCGCGCGATCATCGACAAGAACGTGGTGGTCCCGGAGCGGGTCCGCATCGGGCTGGACCACGAGCACGACCGTGCTCGCGGGTTCACGGTCACCGAGTCCGGCATCACCGTCGTCCCCAAGGGCGCCGTCATCACGGACTGATCACCGGGGGCGTCCCGGGAGTCGCTACCCTGCACCGCGTGAACCCGCGCCTGCTCGTCATGGACGTCGACTCGACCCTCATCACGAGCGAGGTGATCGAGCTGTTGGCCGCGCGCGCGGGATCGCAGGAGCTCGTCGCCGCGATCACCGAACGGGCCATGCGCGGCGAGCTCGATTTCGCGGCGTCGCTGCACGAGCGCGTGGCGACCTTGGCCGGCCTTCCGGTGGGCGTCTTCGACGAGGTGCGTGCGCAGGTCGAGCTGACGCCCGGAGCCGCCGAGCTGGTGGCGCAGGTGCAGTCACGCGGCTGGTCGGTCGGCCTCGTCTCCGGCGGGTTCATCGAGGTCGTCGCGCCGCTGGCACAGCCGCTGGGGATCGAGCTCGTGCGCGCCAACGCCCTCGAGGTGGCCGACGGCCTGCTCACCGGCCGCGTCACCGGCCCCGTGGTCGACCGGGCCGCGAAGGCGGTGGCGCTGCGCGACTACGCGGCTGCCGTCGGTGCCGACCTCGCCGACACCGTCGCGATCGGCGACGGCGCCAACGACCTCGACATGCTCGCGGCCGCCGGCTTCGGTATCGCGTTCAACGCCAAGCCCGTGGTCGTCGAGCAGGCCGACGCCGCCGTCACCGACCGCCTCGACGCCGTCCTGACCCTCCCGCCGTTCCAGCGCTGACGCACTGGTCTGTTCTGACGCGCTACGACGACGGCGTGTGCAGCGCGACGAGGGTCGCGGCCGAGGCCTGCCACTGCGAGAACGGCGCGTCCGCCTCGAGCACCGACCAGCTCGCGGTCGGCACGCCCACCTGCACGCGCAGGTAGGCGGCTTCGTCGGACCCCGGACCGGCGAGCAGCTCCGCGGCGAAGGACATGGTCGGCTCGTGCCCGACGACGAGCAGCGTGCGGACCTCGTCGTCGACCTGACGCACGAGCTCCAGCAGCGACCGGCCGTCCGCCGAGTACACCTCGTCGCGCAGCTCGACCCGGGGCTGCGCGTCGAGGCCGACGCTGCCCAGCTCCCACGTCTGCCGGGTGCGCAGGCTCGACGAGCACAGCACCAGGTCGGGTGCCACACCGGCGGCGGTCATCGCGGCACCCAGCCGGGACGCCTGCTTCCGGCCGGGCAGCGCGAGGGCACGTTCGTGGTCCTCGACCCGCTCGGGGTGCTCGGCCTTGGCGTGCCGGAGCAGCACCAGACGTCGCAGCTCGCCGGCGGGTCCAGCAGGTTTCGTCACCCGCTCAGCGTCCCATCACAGACCCATGGCGTGCACGCCACCGTCGACGTGGATGATCTCCGCGGTGGTCGCGGGGAACCAGTCGGACAGCAGCGCGGCGACGGCACGGGCCGTGGGCTCGGGGTCGGTGACGTCCCAGCCGAGCGGCGCACGGTCGGGCCAGCCGCCCTCCATCGACTCGAAGCCGGGGATCGACTTCGCGGCCGTGGTGCGGATCGGGCCGGCGGAGACGAGGTTGACGCGGACGCCCGAGGCGCCCAGGTCACGGGCCAGGTAGCGCGACGTCGACTCGAACGCCGCCTTGGCGACACCCATCCAGTCGTAGACCGGCCACGCGAAGGACGCGTCGAACGTCAGGCCGACGATCGACGAACCGCGGGTCAGCAGCGGCTGCGCGGCCACGGCCAACGACTTCAGCGAGAACGCCGAGACCTCGAGCGCCGTGGCGACGTCCGCCCACTCGCCGGCCAGGAAGTTGCCGCCCATGACGGACTGGGGTGCGAAACCGATGGAGTGCACGACGCCGTCGAGCTGGTCGAGCCCGGCCTCGCGGACGCGGTCGGCCAGCGCGGCCAGGTCCTCGGCGTCGGTGACGTCGAGCTGGACCACCTCCGCGGGGGCCGGCAGGCGACGCGCGATGGCCTGGGTGAGCCGGAACTGGCGGCCGAACGAGGTCAGCACCACCTGGGCGCCCTCCTGCTGGGCCAGGCGCGCGACGTGGAACGCGATCGAGCCGTCCGTGAGGACGCCGGTGACGAGCAGCTTCTTGCCTTCGAGCAGACCCATGTCGGTCTCCGTTCTGTGTGGTGCGAGTGCGGGGAGAGTCAGTGGCCAGTCAGTGGCCCATGCCCAGGCCGCCGTCGACCGGGATCACGGCGCCGGAGATGTAGGCGGCGGCGGGCGAGGCGAGGAACTCGACGGCGGCGGCGACCTCGTCGGGCTGCGCGAACCGGCCGGCCGGGATGGAGGCGATGTACGACTGCTGCGTGGCCTCGGGCAGGGCGCGCGTCATGTCGGTGTCGATGAAGCCCGGCGCGACGACGTTGGCGGTGATGCCGCGGCCGCCCAGCTCACGCGTGATGGAGCGCGCGACGCCGACGAGCGCCGCCTTCGACGCCGAGTAGTTGACCTGGCCGGGCGAGCCGTACAGGCCCACGACCGAGGAGATGAGCACGATGCGGCCGCGGCGCAGCCGGATCATGCCCTTGCTGGCGCGGCGCGCGCAGCGGAATGCGCCCTTGAGGTTGACGTCGAGGACGTCGTCGAACTCCTCGTCGGTCATCCGCATCAGGAGCTGGTCGCGCGTGATGCCGGCGTTGGCGACGAGCACCTCGACGGGACCGTTGGCCGCCTCGATCTCGGTGAACGCGGCGTCGACGGACGCGGTGTCGCGCATGTCACCCTTCACGCCGAGGACGCCGTCGGGCAGGTCGCCGGAGCGGTAGATGGTGGCGACCTTGTCGCCGGCGGCGACGAAGCGCTCGGCGATCGCGCGGCCGATCCCACGGTTCGCGCCCGTGATCAGGACGCTTCGAGGGCTGCTGGAGTTGTCGGAAGTCTCAGGCACGGGACACGACGCTAGCCCAGGCGGCACGCTCGGTGCGGGACCGTCCGGGCACAGGTTCGGTGCGTCGGGTTGTGGGACCCGTACAACACGGGATCGGACTTAGGATCTGTTGGTGAGCACGCGCAAGCAGGACGAGCCGGAGATCCCTCGGATCACCTCCGCGCCCGAACCCTTGGGCCAGGACGTCGCCCGGCGGCAGAAGCGGTACCTCATCCAGATGGGCATCCGCGTCCTGTGCTTCGCGATCGCCGTCATCACCTGGCACCACATCCCGATGTGGGTGTCGCTGTTCTTCATCGTCGGCGCCGTCGTCCTGCCGTACGTCGCGGTGATCTTCGCCAACGCGGGCCGCGAGCGCCGCGACGAGGAGACCACGTTCATCGACCCGCGCGAGATCGGCCCGGGCGACCACGAGACGCACCACCTGGGCGGGCCGAGCGGCGGCGCGCGATGAGCCTGTTCGCACCCGACCCCGTCGACGAGCTCATCTGCTCCGCGAAGGGCTGCCGCGCCGAGGCGACGTGGGGCCTGCTGTGGAACAACCCCAAGCTGCACACGGGTGAGCGCCGCAAGGTCTGGCTCGCGTGCGACGAGCACCGCACGTCGCTGTCGCAGTTCCTGGAGGTGCGCGGCTTCCTGCGCGACGTGGTGCCCGCCGACACGCTCGAGGGTGCCGCGCCGTGAGACCGTCCGTCCGCCGCGCCGTCGGGCTCGTACTGCTCGCCGTCGCGCTGGCCACCGCGTGCGTGTTCCTGGGCCGCTGGCAGTGGAACAGGCACACGTGGCGTGATGCGCAGATCGACGTGGTGAAGTCGAACTTCGACGCGACGCCCGTGCCGCTGTCCACGGTCCTGGACCCGTCGGACCCGATCGCAGAGGACCAGCTCTGGACTCCCGTCACGGTGACGGGCCACTACGAGCCCGCCGCCACCGTCGAGCTGCGCAACCGCCCGGCCGACGGCACCCCGGCGTACCACGTGCTGGTGCCGTTCATGGTCGACGACTCGTCGGCCGGCACTGCCGCGCAGCCCACCGACGTCGGCACGGTCCTCGTCGTCGACCGCGGGTGGGTCCCCACCGGCGAGAACGCGGACGCGGACGTGACTGCCCCGGCGCCGCCGTCGGGCGAGGCGACCATCACCGTCCGCCTACGCGCGTCCGAGGCCGACTCCCGCCGCAAGGCGCCACCCGGGCAGGTCCAGGCGATCGCGGTCGACGAGGTCCTCGACGTCGCCGGCATCGACGCCCCGACGTGGCAGGTCTACGGCGGCCTCGTGTCCGAGGACCCGGCCGTCTCCCCCATGCCCGGCACGCTGCCCGAGCCGAGCATCGACCCCGGCTCGCACCTGTCCTACGCGTTCCAGTGGTGGGTGTTCGCGATCGGCTCACTCGCCGGGTTCACGCTGCTGGCGCGCCGCGAGATCCTCGAGGGCGACGACGAGCGCGCACCCGTCGACCCCGATCCGTGGGCCCCGCGCCCTCCGCGCGGCGCCCGCAAGGAGCGTGTCTACACCTCCAAGCGCCGCGACGGCCGCGCCGAGGCGGAAGAGGACGCCCTGGTCGAGGCCCAGCTCTCCTCTCGCGTCGCCAGCGAGTGACGATCTCTCGACCAGATCGTCCGTGATCGCATCCATGGTTGCAGCGAACACGCCCGTGAGGGGCACGTGCGCTGCAACCATCGCTGCGACCACCCGCTGACGACGGGGAGGCCGTCGGCCGGTCAGGCCAGCGTGATGAGGTCCAGGTAGTCCGGGCCCCACAGGTCCTCGTCGCCGTCGGGCAGCAGCAGGACGCGCTCGGGGTTGAGCGCCTGCACGGCGCCCTCGTCGTGCGACACCAGGACGACGGCGCCGGTGTACCCGCGCAGCGCCGCGAGGATCTCCTCGCGGGAGGCGGGGTCCAGGTTGTTCGTCGGCTCGTCGAGCAGCAGGACGTTGGCCGACGAGACCACGAGCGCCGCGAGCGCCAGGCGCGTCTTCTCACCGCCGGACAGCACGCGGGCGGGCTTGTCGGCGTCGTCGCCCGAGAACAGGAACGACCCGAGCACCGAGCGGACCTGGGTGTCGGTGAGGTCCGGGGCCGACGACCGCAGGTTCTCGACGACCGTGCGGTCGAGGTCGAGGGTCTCGTGCTCCTGCGCGTAGTAGCCGAGCTTGAGACCGTGGCCGGGGTTGACCGTGCCGGTGTCGGCCTTGTCGATCGCGCCCAGGATGCGCAGCAGAGTCGTCTTACCGGCGCCGTTGAGACCCAGGACGACGACGCGCGAGCCGCGGTCGATCGCCAGGTCGACGTCGGTGAAGACCTCCTGCGACCCGTAGGACTTGGACAGCCCCGACGCCGTGAGCGGCGTGCGACCGCACGGCGCGGGGTCCGGGAACCTCAGCTTGGCCACCTTGTCGGACACGCGCGCGGCCTCGAGCCCGGACAGCATGCGCTCGGCACGGCGGGCCATGTTCTGCGCCGCGACGGCCTTCGTGGCCTTCGCGCGCATCTTGTCGGCCTGGGCCAGCAGGGTCGCGGCCTTCTTCTCGGCGTTGGCGCGCTCGCGTCGACGCCGCTTCTCGTCCGTCTCGCGCTGCAGCAGGTAGGCGTCCCAGCCCAGCGCGTACTGGTCGAGCGCGGCGCGGTTGGCGTCCAGGTGGAACACCTTGTTGACGGTGGCCCGCAACAGGTCGGCGTCGTGGGAGATGACGATGAAGCCGCCCGGGTACGCCTTGAGGTAGTCGCGCAGCCACGCGATCGAGTCGGCGTCCAGGTGGTTGGTGGGCTCGTCGAGCAGGAGGGTGTCGACGCCCGAGAACAGGATGCGCGCCAGCTCGACGCGGCGGCGCTGGCCGCCGGACAGCGTGCCGAGGGTCTGGCCCAGCACGCGGTCGTCGAGGCCCAGGTTGGACGTGATGATGTGCGCCTCGCTCTCGGCGGCGTACCCGCCGGCGGCGTCGAAGCGTGCGTTGAGGCGGCTGTAGCGCTCCATGGCGGCCTCGCGCTTGTCGTCGTCCTCGCTGGCCATGTTGGCCTCGGCGACGCGCATCGAGGCGACGATCTCGTCGAGCCCGCGCGCGGAGAGCACGCGGTGCAGGGCGAGCTGGCCCAGGTCGCCCGAGGCCGGGTCCTGCGGCAGGTAGCCGACCTCGCCGCCCCGGATGATCTGCCCGCCGGTGGGCTGGGTCTCCCCGGCGAGCGTCTTGGTCAGCGTCGTCTTGCCGGCGCCGTTGCGTCCGACGAGGCCGATGCGGTCGCCGGCCGCGATGCGGAACGACGACTCTTCGAGCAGGACGCGTGCGCCGATGCGCAGCTCGACCGCTTGGGCGGTGATCACTTGATGGTTTCCTCCGAGAAGGCGCCGCGGGACTTGGCCGCGGGCACAAACGCCCTCAAGTCTACGTGCGGCTAACGTGGCTGACGGCCGCCGGGACGACCCCCGATGCTGTGACACCCCTGGACGACGAGCGCGCCGACCCACGAAGATCGCCGCACGAGTCCCGCACGCGCACCGCATTTCTCGCTCCGCCGATCACGAGGGACACCCCATGACCGACATCACGCCTGACGCCACGACCGCCGACAAGCCGCTGCCCGCACCTGCCGCCGCACGCAGCAGCGTCACCACCGACATCGCGCTCGTCGCATCCTTCGCCGCCTTCATCGCGGTGTGCGCGATCCTGCCCGGCATCCCGACGGGTTCCGGCGTCCCCATCACGCTGCAGACGTTCGGCGTGATCCTGGCCGGGCTCGTGCTCGGGTGGCGGCGCGGTGCGCTCGCCGTGCTGCTCTACCTGGCCGTCGGGTTCGCCGGTGTGCCCGTGTTCGCCCAGGGCCACAGCGGCCTGTCGGTCCTGTCGGGCGCGTCCGCCGGGTACCTGATCGCGTTCCCGTTCGGGGCCGCGCTGGCCGGGTTCCTCGCGAACGGCGCCGCGAAGGCGACCGGGTACGCGCGGTACACGATCCTGTTCACGTCGGGCCTGTTCGCGAGCCTCCTGACGATCCACGTCGGCGGCGTCATCGGCCTCATGATCAAGCTGGGCATCGACTTCGGCGCGGCCGTGACGATCGACGTCGTCTACCTGCCCGGCGACATCCTGAAGAACCTCGCCGCGGCAGCCGTCGCGTTCACGCTGTTCCGCGCCTACCCGGACCTGCTCCGCAACCGGCGCTGATGATCGAGCTCGACGACGTCCTCGTCACCGCCTACGCCCCCGACCCGGACGGTGGCGAGGACCGCGTCGTGCGCCTGCTCGGCCCGGTCACGCTGCGGCTGACCGAGCACCGCATCGCGGTGATCGGCGCGAACGGGTCCGGCAAGTCGACCCTCGCACGTCTGCTCAACGGGTTGGTCCTGCCCTCGTCGGGCACGGTCCGCATGGACGGCCTGGACACGGCCGACGACGGGCGCGCGGTCCGGCGCCGCGTCGGGTTCGTGTTCACCAACCCGGACGCCCAGATCGTCATGCCCACGCCCGTCGAGGACGTCGCGCTGTCGCTGCGCCGGCTGGGGCTCTCGGCCGACGAGCGCGACGCGGCCGCCCGCGCCGCGCTGGCTCGGGTCGGGCTCGCCGACCGCGCCGACGTGCCCGCGCACGTGCTGTCCGGCGGTCAGCGCCAGCTCCTCGCGCTCACGTCCGTGCTGGCGGTCGAGCCGCAGGTGCTCGTGTGCGACGAGCCGACGACGCTGCTGGACCTGCGCTGGCGCCGCGTCGTCGACGAGCTGCTGGCTGGGCTGCCGCAGCAGGTGATCGTCGTGACGCACGACCTGGACGCTGCGGAGCGCGCCGACCGCGTGCTCGTCGTCGATGACGGCAACGTCGTGTTCGACGGCGACCCGGCCGCCGCCGTCGCGCACTACCGCGACCTCATGGCGAACGTCCCCGCATGAGCGGCCCGCTGCGTCCGCCCTGGTCGGGACCGCTCGGCCTCTACCACCCGGGCACGAGCGTCGTGCACCGCTGCCCGCCCGGCATCAAGCTCGTCGCGCTCGCCGCCGCAGGACTCACGATCACCCTGGTGCGCGGTCCGGTCTCGGCGGTCGTCGCCCTCGTCGTCGCGCTGGTCGTCCAGGCCGTCGCGCGCGTGCCCTGGCACCGCACCTCACGCGGGCTCGTGGGTGTGCTGGTCACCGCGCTGCTGGCCGGGGCGTTCCAGTGGTGGTCGCGTGGCTGGCAGGTCGGTCTCGAGATCGCGTTCGACCTGGTCTCGCTCGTATTGCTCGCGACGCTCGTCACGGCGACCACCCGGGCCGACGCGCTGCTCGAGGTCCTCGCGCGCGCCGCCCGTCCGCTGCGGCACGTCGGCCTGTCACCCGAGACGTTCGCACTCGCGTGCGGCCTGTTCCTGAGGGCCGTCCCGGTCCTGGTCCAGGCCTCGCTCGACGCCCGCGACGCCGCCCGGGCCCGCGGCCTGGAGCGCGACCCGCGCGCCGTGCTCGCCCCCGCCGCCGTCCGCATGGTCGCCCACGCGCACGCGACCGGCGACGCGCTCGCGGCCCGCGGGCTGGGCGAGGACTGAGGCAGGAGGACTGAACACCCGTCCACCTCTCGCCGCGCGCACTCGCTGGGACGCGGATATCTTCACGCCGTGACCTTCCAAGGAGATGGCAGCTTCGGCGGCGGCCGCGTCAGCACGGGTGGCAACGGCGGCAAGATCGCCGCTGGCGGCGGTGGCGCGGTCGGGCTCGTCGTGCTGCTCGTCTACCTGTTCAGCAACGGCACGATCAACCTGGGCGTCGACGACGGGTCGCAACAGCCGAGCCAGGCGGAGGGCACTGTCGGCGCGTGCTCCGTCGAGGAGGCGAACACCGACCGCACCTGCCGGTTGTCCGCGACGGCGCATGCACTGGACACCTACTGGGAGAAGGTCGTCACGGAAGCCGGCGGCGACTTCTCGCAGCCTGGGGTCAAGTCCTTCACGGCATCGGTCTCGACGGGTTGCGGCAGCGCGACCAGCGCGAGCGGCCCGTTCTACTGCCCTCCCGACGCGACGATCTATCTGGACGTCAGCTTCTACGACGAGCTGGAGAGCCAGTTCGGCGGCGAGGACGGTCCGCTCGCCGAGGAGTACGTCACGGCCCACGAGTACGGGCACCACATCCAGAACATCACCGGCGTGATGGACCAGGCGAACCGGCAGGGCACGGGTGCGGACTCCGATTCCGTGCGCACCGAGCTGCAGGCAGACTGCTACGCCGGCATGTGGGCGGGGGACGCCTCGGAGACGATCAACCCGGCGACGAAGAAGCCCTACCTGGCACCCATCACCGCCGACCAGCTCAAGAACGCCCTGGGCGCGGCGGCGGCCGTCGGCGACGACCACATCCAGGAGCAGTCCGGGGGCGGTGTGAACCCCGACACGTGGACGCACGGGTCGAGCGCGCAGCGGCAGAAGTGGTTCACGATCGGCTACGAGAAGGGCACGCTCGAGGCCTGCGACACGTTCTCGGCGGATTCGCTCTGACGCAGGCCATGTGTCTGAGGACGTCCCGTGTTACGTCGTCGTGTCCATCCGGAGAACTCTTGCGCCCCAGACGCACTCACAGCGAGATCACGGGCGTGAACCCGTGCGAACCGGACGTTCGACCGCAATCATGAGCCGATGACCGCAGCCCCGGGCGCCAGCGCCTGCCAGCTCACGCTCGGCGCCGAGGAGGAGCTGCACCTCATCGACCTCGAGCGCTGGCAGCTGTCCGCCCGGGCGCCGCAGATCCTCGCTCGTCTGCCTGAGGTCAACTACTCGGCCGAGATCCAGCGCACCACCGTCGAGACGAACACGGACGTGGTGACGTCCCTGGGTGGTCTGCGCGACGAGCTGGTCCGCCTGCGTCGCGGCGTCGTCGAGGTCGCCGAGCGCGAGGGCCTCGGGATCGCAGCGGTCGGCACGGCGCCGCGCAGCGAGTTCGACGACTTCGAGCTCACCGCGACCGGCCGGTACGGGCGGATGCAGGAGCAGTACCGGCTGCTGGTCGACGAGCAGCTCATCTGCGGCACCCAGATCCATGTGGGCGTCGCCGACCGGGACCTGGCCGTCGAGATCGCGCAGCGCATCCAGCCGCACCTGCCGATCCTGCTGGCCCTGTCCGCCTCGAGCCCGTACTGGAACGGCCAGGACACGGGCTACGCATCGATCCGCACGATCATCTGGCAGCGCTGGCCCAGCGCCGGCGCCACCGGCCCACTTGCGTCGGCGGCGGAGTACGACGAGCTGCTGGCCGACCTGATCGGATCGGGCGTGATCGCCGACGCGAAGATGGCCTACTTCGACGTGCGGCCGTCCGCGCACGCGCCCACGCTCGAGCTGCGCGTGTGCGACGCCACGCCCGTGGTCGACGACGCCGTGCTCATCGCCGGTCTGTTCCGTGCTCTGGTGCGGGCCGCGGAGATCGAGATCACCGCAGGCCTGCCGCGTCAGGTCCTGCCGCCGCCGTTGCACCGCGCAGCGATCTGGCAGGCCGCGCGGGGCGGGCTGTCGGGTCCACTGCTCGTCGGGTCGGCCCACCCCCGGCCGACACCCGCGCTCGAGGCGGTCCGCGGCCTGGTCGAGACGCTGAGCCCGGTGCTCGACGAGCTGGGCGACCTCGACGAGGTGTGCGAGCTGGCCGAGACGGCGCTGGCCCGCGGCAACTCTGCCGACCGTCAGCGTGCCGCCTACGTCGAGCGCGGCGACCTCGACGACGTCATGCGCCTCGTCGTCGCCGAGACCCAGGGCGACACCCGCGGCCGCACCCCGGGCGACGAGCCCGACGAACGCGTCGTGCCCCGGTACGCGATCCGCGCCGGCGACGAGGCCGTGCGCTCGACCGGCGTCGCGCGCCCGGCCTACCGCGACCTGGTCGAGCACGTGCGCGTCACCGGGCTCGACGGGATCGCCGAACGCGTCGTCGCGCGCGACCGCTGGACGCAGGAGAACGAGCTGGACTTCGGCGTCGACGGCCGCAAGCAGCCGTTCGCCGTGGACCTGGTGCCGCGCCTGATCCTGGCGCACGAGTGGACCGAGCTGGAGGTCGGGCTCGTCCAGCGCTCGCGCGCGATCGAGGCGTTCCTGGCCGACGTCTACGGACCGCGGCGGATCATCGCCGACGGCGTGCTGCCGGAGTCGGCCGTGCTCGGTGCGCCGGGGTGGCGCGACGAGGCGTGCCGTCTGCCGGCCACGACGCTCCGGGCTCCGATCCTTGGCTTCGACCTGGTCCGCAACGAGTACGGCGGGTGGCGGGTGCTCGAGGACAACGTCCGCAACCCGTCGGGCATGGCCTACGCGATCGCGGTGCGCGAGCTCATGGACACGGTGATGCCCGACCTGCCGCGCCCCGACGGTCTGGCGGACCCGGCGCGCACGCTGGAACGGCTGCGCTCCACGCTGCTGGCCCGCGCCAAGCCCGGCACCCGGGGCGCCCTGTTCACCAGCGGCCCGGGTGCGTCGGCGTGGTTCGAGCACCGCCGCCTGGCGGACGGCGCGGGTCTGCTGCTCGTCACGGCCGACGACCTGGACGTGCGCGACGGCCGCGTCGTCCACCGCGCCAGCGGTCAGCCGATCGGGTCGCTGTACCTGCGGCTCGACGACGAGCTCGTCGACGTCCACGACGGAGCGGGCCGCGCGATCGGCGCCGAGATCTTCGAGGTGGCGGTCGCGGGGGACGTCGTGCTCGCCAACGCGCCGGGCAACGGCGTGGCCGACGACAAGGCGATGTACCGCTCGGTCCCCGAGCTCATCGCCTACTACCTGGACGAGCGGCCGCTGCTGGAGAGCGTGCCGACCTACCGCACGAGCGACCCGACCGAGCGCCGAGCGGTCCTGGAGCGCGTGGGTGAGCTGGTCACCAAACCCGTCGACGGGGCGGGCGGGGTCGGCGTCCTCATCGGTCCGGCCGCGAGCGCCGCGGAGGTCGCGGCCCGGCGTCTCGAGATCGCTGCGCACCCGGACGCGTGGGTCGCGCAGGAGGTGGTCGCCCTGTCCAGCGTCCCGTCGCTGCAGGACGGACGGCTGCAGCCGCGGCACGTGGACCTGCGGGCTTTCGTCATGGCGACCGGGCGCAAGCGTCGCGAGCACCACCTCGCCGACGTGGCCCTGACGCGCGTCGCCCCCGAGGGGAGCCTGGTGGTCAACTCCTCGCGCGGTGGCGGTGCCAAGGACACGTGGATCATCCGGGGCGAGGACGACGAGCCGCACACCTCCCCCGGCGACGCCCAGCAGGACGACGAGAGGAGCCGCCGTGTGCGGTCTCGCAGGTGAGTTCCGGTTCGACGGCTCCCCGGCCGATGCGTCCGCCGTGGACCGGATGACGGCGTGCATGGTGCACCGCGGTCCGGACGGATCGGGGTTGTGGGCGCGCGGGCCGGTGGCGCTCGGGCACCGCCGGCTGTCGATCATCGACCTGTCCGCGGCGGGCTCGCAGCCGATGGTCGACTCCCCCGAGGCGCTGTCCGTCGTCTTCAACGGCTGCATCTACAACTACGAGGCGCTGCGCGCCGAGCTGACGTCGGCCGGCCACCGGTTCTTCTCCCACTCGGACACCGAGGTGATCGAGAAGTCGTACGCGCAGTGGGGCGAGGACTTCGTCACCCACTTCCACGGCATGTTCGCGATCGCGATCTTCGAGCACCGCACGGGCCGCCTCGTCCTGGCGCGCGACCGTCTCGGCATCAAGCCGCTCTACCTCGACGAGCGTCCGGGCATGCTGCGCTTCGCCTCGACGACGCAGGCGCTGCTCGCGGGTGGCGGCGTCGACACGTCGATCGACCGCGTGGCCCTGAGCCAGTACATGACGTTCCACTCGGTGGTCCCCGCCCCGCGGACCATCCTGAGCGGTATCCGCAAGCTCCCGCCTGCGACCGTGCGTGTGGTCGAGCCCGACGGGCGCTCCCACGAGCGCGTCTACTGGCACGCGCCGTTCGAGCGTGACCCTGACCTCGCGTCGCGCTCGGCGCAGGACTGGCAGGAGGCACTGCTCGACGCGCTGCGGACCGCGGTGAAGCGGCGGATGGTGGCCGACGTGCCCGTCGGCGTGCTGCTGTCGGGCGGCATCGACTCCTCGCTGGTCGTCGCGCTGCTGGCAGAGGCCGGGCAGACGGGGTTGGCGACGTTCTCGATCGGGTTCGACTCGGCCGGGGGTGAGAGCGGCGACGAGTTCGAGTACTCCGACCTGGTGGCGCGCGAGTTCGGCACCGACCACCACCGCATCCGCATCGACTCGTCGCGCCTGCTGCCCGGCATCGACGGTGCCGTGCGCGCCATGAGCGAACCCATGGTGAGCCACGACTGCGTCGCGTTCTACCTGCTCAGCCAGGACGTGTCGCAGTCGGTGAAGGTGGTCCAGTCGGGGCAGGGCGCCGACGAGGTCCTCGGCGGCTACGACTGGTACCCGCCGCTGGCCTCCGTCCCGCGCGAGAACGCCGAGGAGCACTACGCGCGTGTCTTCTTCGACCGCCGCTGGGACGCGATGGGCGACGTCCTGAATCCCGACTGGATCTGCGCAGACGATGAGCCCAGCGCGTTCATCCGGCGCTCGTTCGGGGCGCCGGGCGCGGACACGTCGGTGGACGCCGCGCTGCGCAACGACACGACGGTGATGCTCGTCGACGACCCGGTCAAGCGGGTCGACAACATGACGATGGCGTGGGGACTGGAGGCGCGCGTGCCGTTCCTGGACCACGAGCTCGTCGAGCTCGCCGGTCGCATCCCGCCCGACCTCAAGCTCGCCGACGGCGGCAAGGGCGTGCTCAAGCGCGCCGCGCGCGGCGTGGTCCCCGACGCCGTCATCGACCGCACCAAGGGCTACTTCCCCGTGCCCGCCATCCGCCAGCTCGAGGGCCCCTACCTGGACCGCGTGCGCGAGGCCCTGACCGATCCGGCGGCCAAGCGTCGCTCCCTGTTCCGCCCGGACACGGTGGACCGCTTCCTCGCAGACCCGAACACGACCCGCACGACGCTCGGCTCGAACGCCCTATGGCAGCTGGCCCTCCTGGAGCTCTGGCTCCAGGAGCATGCGGACTGACCAGCGCCCTTCACCGCGAGGGCGCGGCCACCGGCTCGAGGGCCGCCACGCCGTCGTGGATGACAATCTCCTGATCGGGGCAGACCGGTCCGGGCACCACGACGGACGTTCCTGAGGGGAACTCCACGAGGACGTCTCCGCGCGTGCAGCCTTTCCCGAGCAGGACGAGTCCACCGTCGGCCGTCACCTCGTCCCGCCCGCCGTCGACCACGACGGTCACGTCGGTTCGGCTCTCGTTCCTGATGGACAGGTCCCCCGCAGAGCTGCACGCCGCGAGAGTCAGCGTGATGGCCGCCAGGCCACCGAGCACGAGCAGTCGACGACTCACGTGTTCCTCCCCTGCCGACCGGTCGGCCGTGCACCTTCGACGGTAGAGGCAGGTCACGCTCCCGTCCGGCCTCCCGAGGCATCCACACCGAATGCGCACAGGACGACCCTCCCCGGCCGCGCGGGCGCGACTTCCCTGCCGATCGGCGCCCCCGTACCGCGCTCAGGCAGGATGGGTGGATGAGCACCCAGGCACACGTGCCCACATTGGCCGAGCGACTCACGACCGCGTGGGGCAGCTGGGGCCCGACGATGACTCCCGACGCCCGGCGCGTCGCGTTCCTCAGCGATCGTTCCGGCGTCCCCGAGGTCTGGGTGCAGGACGTCGTGCTGGACGGCGAGCCACCGGACGCCGTCCGCATCCCGCTCTCGGACGACCCGGTGATCCAGGTGACGTGGGCCGCGGACGGTGCGTGGCTCGCCTGCGCGGTCGCGACGGACGGCGGCGTGCGGACGCAGGTGTGGGTGGTCCGGCCCGACGGGACGGGTGCTCGCCGCATCGCCGGTGACGCCAGCGAGCACGCCGAGCTGGGACCCTGGGCGCGCAGCGGGCACCGCGTCGTCGTGACGTTCCCGTCGGTGAGCCCCGACGTTCCCGCCCGCTCGTACCTCGCGGACCCGTGGACGGGACGGCTGGACGAGCTGGCCGAGGGCGAGCTCATCCACGTCCTCGACATCTCGCTCGAGGAACGCTTCCTGGTGATCGTCGACGGCGAGCGCGGGCGGCAGTTCTCGGTGGTCGTCGACCGGCTGACCGACGACCACTTCCCGCTGCTCCCTCACGGCACCGGCTCCACGGAGGTCGCGTTGGTGCGCCCCGCGCCCGACGGCGATGCCGGCCCGCTGTGGGCGTACCTGGCCAGCGACGTCGGCCTGTCCCGCAAGCAGCTCATCGGCCTGCCGTTCGGCCCCAACGGCTACCGGGGTCAGGAGCGCACGCTCGTGACCAGGGACGACGCGGAGCTGGAGGCGGTGGACGCCGACGACGCAGGCCGCCTGCTGCTGCTCGTCTGGAACGTGTCCGGCGCCAGCGAGCTCGAGCTGTTCGACACCACGACGCGCGAGCTGGTCCCGATCACCGGCCTGCCCGGCCTCGTCGCGACCACGCCGGTCCTCAGCCGCGACGGCCGGTCCGTCATCCTGGGCGTCCAGGGACCTGAGCGCCCGCGCGAGCTGTGGCACCTCGACACCGACTCGCACGCGTGGACCCGCGTCACGGCCGGCCCGTACCCGGAGGACGACCTCGTCGTCCCGACGCTGCAGACGTTCACGAGCGACGACGGAACCCTGCTCTCGGGATGGCTCTACCGCGCGCCCGGCGTTGACGGCCCCGGAGCTGCGGCGCTCTGGCTCCACGGCGGGCCCGAGTCGCAGGAACGTCCGACGTTCGACGCCCAGCACCAGGCGCTCGCAGCAGCCGGCATCTCCGTGTTCGCCCCGAACGTGCGCGGTTCCAGCGGGTTCGGTCGCGACTTCGTGCACGCCGACGACCTCGAGGGCCGCTACGGCGCGTTCGCGGACGTCACCGCGGCGGCGCAGCACCTGATCGAGACGGGTATCGCCGATCCCGGACGCATCGCGGTCACGGGCCGCTCCTACGGCGGCTACCTGGTGCTCGCTGCCCTCGCGTTCACGCCCGACGTCTTCGCCGCCGGCGTCGACATCTGCGGCATGAGCGACCTCGTCACGTTCTACCGCGACACCGAGCCGTGGATCGCCGCCGCGGCGGTCTCCAAGTACGGCCACCCGGAGCGCGACCGCGCACTGCTGGAGGACATCTCCCCGCTGCGCGAGGCCGACGCCATCACCGCTCCCCTGCTCGTCGTCCACGGCGAGCTCGACACCAACGTCCCCATCGGCGAGGCACACCAGATCGTCGCCGCCCTGCGCGAGCGCGACCACCCGGTCGAGTACCTGGAGCTCCCCGGCGAAGGCCACGAGTACCGCCGGGCAGCATCCCGCACCCTCCTGGTCGAGACGGTCGTCGACTTCCTCACGGCTGCGATGCACGTTGCCACGCCCGACGAGGCCGCCGCGCCAGCCCCACCGGGCTGACCTGCACCGTCACACGCCGTGCGCGATGCCTGCCATGACGAGCGCCGCGTCGACGAGCTCGACGCGCGGAATCCCGCCGAGCACCTCGACCGCGTGCCATCGGGCCACATCCGTGCTGCCACCGACCTCGTCGCACAGCTCTCCGCCCAGACGCGTGCGCGATACACGATCCGGATGCCCTGCCGCGGTGCACCTGACGGCCCGGGCATGACGATCGAGTCGACACCGAGCAGCTCCCCCAGGCGCGACGCGGTAGCCGGACTCCTCCTGGACCTCACGAGCGGCAGCATCCGCGGGCTCCTCGCCGAGTTCGATGCCGCCGCCCGGCAAGGTCCAGCGATGGTCGTCCGGATCACTCAGCCGTGCCAGCAGCACCGCGCCCTGATCGTCCGTGATGACGGCGTAGCGGTGGCGGGAGACATGCTGATGGCTGCCACGGGAGGCGGAGCCGACGGTGACGAATGAGCGAGTCGTCTACATCGATGCCACGACGGGCGTGCCGCTCCCCTCGCGTGGAAGACGAAGGCCTTGACAGAGGAGCAGATCGCTCGCATCCGCAGGATGCAGGCGCGGATCGACTCCGAGCTCGCGCCGAAGTACGGCGTCCCTCTGCCCGCGTCGTCACACATCGTCTCCAAGGACTGACGGGCCGACCGGATCGAGTTGGTGCTCAGGGCTCAGACCGGCGTCTGCTCGCGTCTTCCCGTGGCTCCGGGGACTCGCCCAGAGCGAGCTGCCCGAGCAGAGCCCGCAGCCGGGACGCGCCATCGTCCCCCAAGCCGGCGAGGAAGGCCTGCTCGGCCTCGTCGCTCGCACGGGTGGCCTGGTCTAACACCGTGCGGCCGGTCGCGGTGAGCTCGACGACGTTGCGTCGTCGGTCGGCGCTGTCCGGGCGCCGGACGACGAGCGACTTGGCCTCGAGCACGTCGAGGAGACCGACCATCGAGGTGCGGTCGACGCCGAGACGACGAGCCGCCTGCTGCTGGGACTCGGGCTCACGGTCGGCGAGCATCAGGAGCACACCGAGCTCGCGGACCGTCACCCCGGTGGGCGCCATGTACTCCTCGTGCAGCTCCTCGAGCGCGAGCATCGCGTGCTTGAGCAGGTAGCCGAGGCGTCGACCCAGCGCCGGCCCAGGATCCCGATCGTCCGCCATGCGCTCATTCTAGGGTGTACGCTAATCATCAGCGGTACTGATGATCACTAGGAGGACTCGATATGCCCACCATCCTGCTCACCGGCTCCACCGGGCTCGTCGGCTCGCGACTGCTGCCCCGCCTCCTCGATGCCGGCTTCGCGGTGCGAGCCCTGGTCCGCCGGGACGTCGCGCTGCCCGACGGCGCGACCGCGGTCCGAGGCGACCTGGACGACACCGCGACGCTGCGCGAGGCCATCGAGGGGGTCGACGCGGTCGTCCACCTGGCGGCGCTGTTCCGCACCGGCGACGACGCTGCCATCTGGCGGGCCAACCACGACGGCACCCGCCACCTCGTGGAGGCCGTCGCCGCCTACGCGCCCGACGCACGGTTCGTCATGGCGAGCACGGGGCAGGTCTACGACGCCACGGCGGACCGACCGGCCCGGGAGGACGACGACTGCTCCCCCGCCCACGCGTACCCCGCGAGCAAGATCGCCGCGGAGAAGCTGGTGCGCGAGAGCGGTCTGACGTGGGCCATCCTGCGCCTGCCGTTCGTCTACGGCGACGGCGACGGTCACCTCGCCTCGATCCCCACCCTTGCGACGCGCTTCGGCCTCCACCCCGCGCACACCTACTCCGTCGCCCACCACCGCGACATCGCGGCGATGGTGGCGCTGGCGCTGTCGGGAGTGGCCGACGGACGCACGGTGAACGTGACCGACGACGCTCCCGTGACCGTGTGGGAGATGGCCGCGCTCGCCGGGGACCCGATCCCGGGCTCGACCGCACCACTCGAGAACCCCTGGTCAGGCCGCATGGACGGATCGCTCGCGCGCGAGCTCGGCTTCCAGCCCAGCGTCCCGACGATCCGGGCCGCCGTAGCGGAGGGAATCCTCTGAGGTGAGGCACGACGAGGGGGGACGCGCCGATCAGCGCGTCCCCCCTCGTCCGGCGTGCAGGCGCCGACGACCGTCAGATGTTGAAGCCCAGGGCCCGCATCTGCTCCTTGCCGTCCGTGGTGATCTTCTCCGGGCCCCACGGCGGCATCCACACCCAGTTGATGCGGAAGCCGTCGACGAGCCCGTCGAGAGCCTGGGCCGACTGGTCCTCGATGACGTCGGTCAGCGGGCAGGCCGCCGACGTGAGCGTCATGTCGATGACGGCGGTGTTGGTCTGGTCGAGCACGATGCCGTAGACGAGCCCGAGGTCGACGACGTTGATGCCGAGCTCGGGGTCGATGACGTCGCGCATGGCCTCTTCGACGTCTGCGACGGTGGTGGTCATGCGTTCTCCTTGGGGGCGTCGGCGCTGGCGCCGGACTTGATGAGGGCGTCGTTGAGGGCGACCCAGCCGAGCAGCGCGCACTTGACGCGCGCCGAGAACTTCCCGACGCCGGTGAAGGCGTTCGCGTCGCCGAGGGCGTCCTCGGCGGCCTCGTCGTCCAGGCCGACGCCCTTGGTCTGCATGAGGGCACGGAAGGTCGCTCCCAGGTCACCGGCGGTCGACACGGGCTGGTCGACGACCAGGTCGTGCAGGACGGAGACCGAGGCCTGCGAGATCGAGCAGCCCTGACCCTCCCACCGGACGTCGCGCACCACACCGGCGTCGTCGACGTCGACCTGGAGGGTCACCTCGTCGCCGCACGTGGGGTTCACCTGGTGCGACTCGCCCGACGCGACGCCGCCCGGCGCGACGCCCAGGCCGCGGCCGTGCGGGTGCTTGGCGTGGTCCAGGATCACCTGCTGGTAGAGCTGCTCCATCGAGCTGGTCATGCTGCTCCTTCGTTCGAGGCGGGTGCCTCCAGACCGAAGAACGCCCGGACGCCGCTCAATGCTTCCCGGAACGCCTCGATCTCCTCGTCGGTCGTGTAGACCGCGGCGGTCGCGCGGGCCGTGGCGGCCACGCCGAACCGCCGGTGCAGCGGCTGCGCGCAGTGGTGCCCCACGCGCACGGCCACGCCCGCGTCGTCGAGCACCTGGCCCACGTCGTGCGCGTGCACGCCGTCGACGACGAACGACACGGTCGCGAGCCGGTCGGCGAGATCGGTCGGGCCGATCACGCGGACCCCCGGGACGGACGCGACGGCGTCGAGCAGCAGACGCGTCAGGTGCCGCTCGTGCTCGGCGATCGCCTCCATGCCGATGTCGGACAGGTAGGTGGCCGCGGCGCCCATCGCAACGGCCTGCGACACCATCTGCGTGCCGGCCTCGAAGCGCTGCGGCGGCGGCGCGTAGGTGGTGGTCTCCATGGTGACGACCTCGACCATCGACCCACCCGTGGTCACCGGCGGCATGGCGGCCAGCAGGTCGCGGCGCCCGTACAGCGCGCCGACGCCCGTCGGGCCCAGCATCTTGTGGCCGGAGAACGCGGCGAAGTCGACACCCAGCTCGTGCAGGTCCACCGGCAGGTGCGGCACCGACTGGCACGCGTCGAGCACCGTCAGCGCGCCCACCTCGCGGGCCTTCGCGACGAACGGCGCCACCGGCGTGATGGCACCCGTGACGTTGGACGCGTGCGTGAAGGCGATGACGCGCGTGCGCGGGCCGACGACCTCGTCGAGCTGGTCGACCCGGATGCGACCGTCGTCGTCCACCCCGACCCAGCGCAGCACGGCGCCCGTGCGCGCAGCGAGCTCCTGCCACGGCACGAGGTTGGCGTGGTGCTCGGCCTCGGTCACGACGATCTCGTCGCCCGGCGCCAGCGCGAACCGGCGCGCCACCTCTCCCCCGCGGCCGAGCGTCGCGTTCGACATCGCGTAGGCGACGAGGTTGATCGCGGCCGTCGCGTTGGAGGTCCAGACGATCTCGTCGTCGTCGACCCCGACGAACCGTGCGACGCGGGCGCGCGCGTCCTCGAACGCCTCGGTCGCCTCCTCGGCCAGCTGGTGGGCGCCGCGGTGCACGGCGGCGTTGCGCTGCACGTAGAAGTCCTGCTCGGCGTCCAGCACGACGTCGGGCTTCTGCGACGTGGCGCCGGAGTCGAGATAGACGAGCGCCCGACCGTCACGCAGCGTGCGTTCGAGCAGCGGGAAGTCCGCCCGGATCGCCGACAGCTCGCCGGCGCTCAGCGTGTGCGTCGCCTCGATCGTGCTGGTCACGTCGTCCACCTCTCCTCGTCGTGCCTACCGGCCGACGATTCCGAAGGCTCTGCTCGTCTGACGCTCAGAACCTTCGGAATCGTCGGTGACGTGCGTCCGTCTCAGACCGTGGCGGTCGTCAGGAAGCGGTCGTAGCCCTCGTTCTCGAGGCGCTCGGCGAGCTCGGGCCCGCCCTCCTCGGCGACCTTGCCGTCGACGAAGACGTGCACGAAGTCGGGCTTGATGTAGCGCAGGATGCGCGTGTAGTGCGTGATGAGCAGCACGCCCACCTCGCTGTTCTCGCGGACGCGGTTGACACCCTCGGACACGATGCGCAGCGCGTCGACGTCGAGACCGGAGTCGGTCTCGTCGAGGATCGCGAACTGGGGCTTGAGCAGCTCCATCTGCAGGATCTCGTGGCGCTTCTTCTCACCGCCGGAGAAGCCCTCGTTGACCGAGCGCTCGGCGAACGAGGAGTCCATGCGCAGGTTGTCCATGGCGCTGCGGACGTCCTTGACCCAGGTGCGCAGCGCGGGGGCCTCGCCGTCGATCGCGGTCTTGGCGGTGCGCAGGAAGTTCGACACCGAGACGCCGGGGACCTCGACCGGGTACTGCATGGCCAGGAACAGGCCGGCGCGGGCGCGCTCGTCGACGGACATCGCCAGGACGTCCTCGCCGTCGAGCGTGACGGTGCCCGAGGTGACCGTGTACTTGGGGTGGCCGGCCAGCGAGTAGGCCAGCGTGGACTTGCCGGACCCGTTGGGGCCCATGATGGCGTGCGTCTCGCCGCTGCGGACGGTCAGGTCGACGCCGCGCAGGATCTGCTTCGGGCCTTCCTTCGTCTCGACGCTGACGTGCAGGTCGTGGATCTCCAGGGTGGACATACGGGTTCTCCTAGCTCACAGGGGGGCGTCGACGTCGACGAGCACACGCTCGCCGTCGACGGTCACGGGGTAGACGGGCACGGGGGTCATGGCGGGCGGGCTCAGCGGCTTGCCGGTGCGCAGGTCGAACCTCGACCCGTGCAGCCAGCACTCGACCGTGCAGCCCTCCACCTCGCCGTCGGACAGCGAGACGGCCCCGTGGGAACAGATGTCACTGATGGCGTGCAGCTCGCCGTCCTCGTCGCGGACCATCGCGACCTCGACGGTGCCGGACTCGGCCTCCAGCTCCACCAGCAGCGTGCCGCCGGTGGGGACGTCGGAGGTCATGCACGCAAGCTGGGCGGTCATGCGGTCTCGGTCACCGTGCCCGCCTCGGAGCCCTCGACGGACACCTGGTCAAGTGCCGTCATGGACGCCTCGAGCTCGGCCTCGATCGCGGCGATGAGCCGCTCCTCGACCTCCGGCACGCCGATCTCGTGCAGCAGCTCCGCGAAGAAGCCGCGCACCACGAGCCGACGGGCGTCCGGCTCGGGGATGCCGCGGGCGCGCAGGTAGAAGAGCTGCTCGTCGTCGAACCGGCCGGTCGCGGACGCGTGGCCCGCACCCTCGATGACGCCGGTCTCGATCTCGAGGTTCGGCACCGAGTCCGCACGCGCACCGTCTGTCAGGACCAGGTTGCGGTTGAGCTCGTAGGTGTCGGTGCCCTCGGCCGCCGCGCGGATGAGCACGTCGCCCACCCACACCGTGTGCGCGCCCTCGCCCTGCAGCGCGCCCTTGTAGGTCACGCGGCTGATGCAGTTGGGGACGGCGTGGTCGACGAACAGCCGCTGCTCCTGGTGCTGACCGGCGTCGGCGAAGTAGAGGCCGAGCATCTGCACCGAGGCGCCCTCGCCGACGAACTCGGCGTCGGGCGTGATGCGCACGACGTCGCCGCCCAGCGTGACCGCGATGTGCTTGACGGTCGCGTCGCGGCCGACCCGCAGGCGGTGCGAGGCGGCGTGCACGGAGCCGTCGGCCCAGTCGTGCACCGAGACGACGGTCAGGTGCGCACCGTCCTCGGCGACGATCTCGACGGTCTCGGTGAGCGCGGCGTGCCCGACGTGGTCGATCACGACGACGCCCTGCGACAGCGGCTCCGCCTTGATGACCAGGTGCGACGCCGACGGGTCCAGCGGCGCGTCGTGCGTGCCGGCCCCCTCGACCCCCTCGACCCGGATGGACGTGACCTTGCTGGCCACGGCCTCCTGCGGGACCGTCACCACGGTGGCGCGCGGGAACGAGGCCCAGGCGGTGGCGGCCGTGCGGTCGCCGGGCTTGCCGGCGAGGCCCAGGCGCGCGTCGTCGCGCTCGACGATCTCGACGTTCACCTCGGGGCTCTCGACGACCGTCGTCAGCACGCCGTGACCGGCCAGGACACCGTCGGTGTCCGCGGCGAACAGGGGGGCCAGGCGATTGATCGGCGAGAAGCGCCACTCCTCCTCGCGCCCGGTGGGCACGGGGAAGTCGGCGACGTCGAAGGACGTCAGGCGCGCGGCGCGGGACGACTGGGGCGTGCCACCCACGCCGTGGGTGTGCGCACCGTCGGCCTGGGCCCGCGAGTGGTCCGTCGACAGGCTCGGCGGGTTGGTGGACTCGGTAGTGGTGGCCATCAGCCGACGGACCCTTCCATCTGCAGCTCGATGAGGCGGTTCAGCTCGAGGGCGTACTCCATGGGCAGCTCACGCGCGATGGGCTCGACGAACCCGCGCACGATCATCGCCATGGCCTCGGTCTCGGCCATGCCTCGGGACATCAGGTAGAACAGCTGGTCCTCGCTCACGCGGGAGACCGTGGCCTCGTGACCCATCGAGACGTCGTCCTCGCGGACGTCGACGTACGGGTACGTGTCGGAGCGGGAGATCTGGTCGACGAGCAGCGCGTCGCACAGCACGTTGGACGCCGAGTGCTCGGCCCCCTCGAGCACCTGCACCAGGCCGCGGTACGAGGTGCGGCCACCGCCGCGCGCGACGGACTTGGACACGATCGACGAGGACGTGTGCGGGGCGGCGTGCACCATCTTGGCGCCGGCGTCCTGGTGCTGACCCTCGCCCGCGAAGGCGATGGACAGCGTCTCGCCGCGGGCGTGCTCGCCCAGCAGGTAGATCGCCGGGTACTTCATGGTGACCTTGGAGCCGATGTTGCCGTCGACCCACTCCATGGTCGCGCCCTCGGCCGCGGTCGCCCGCTTGGTGACCAGGTTGTACACGTTGTTCGACCAGTTCTGGATGGTCGTGTACCGGACGCGGGCGTTCTTCTTGACGATGATCTCGACGACGGCGCTGTGCAGCGAGTCGCTCGAGTACACCGGCGCGGTGCAGCCCTCGACGTAGTGCACGTACGAGCCCTCGTCGGCGATGATCAGCGTCCGCTCGAACTGGCCCATGTTCTCCGTGTTGATGCGGAAGTAGGCCTGCAGCGGGATGTCCACGTGGACGCCCGGCGGGACGTAGACGAACGAGCCGCCCGACCACACCGCGGTGTTGAGCGACGCGAACTTGTTGTCACCGGGCGGGATGACGGAGCCGAAGTACTGCTCGAAGATCTCCGGGTGCTCCTTCAGAGCGGTGTCCGTGTCGAGGAAGATGACGCCCTGCTCCTCGAGCGACTCCTGGATCTGGTGGTAGACGACCTCGGACTCGTACTGCGCCGCGACGCCGGCCACGAGGCGCTGCTTCTCCGCCTCCGGGATGCCCAGCTTGTCGTACGTCGCCTTGATGTCCTCGGGCAGGTCCTCCCAGCTGGACGCCTGCTTCTCCGTGGAACGCACGAAGTACTTGATGTTGTCGAAGTCGATGCCCGACAGGTCCGAGCCCCACCAGGGCATGGGCTTCTTCTCGAACAGGCGCAGCGCCTTGAGCCGCGTCTTGAGCATCCACTCGGGCTCGTTCTTCAGCGCGGAGATCTCCCGCACCTTGGCCTCGGACAGACCACGCGTCGCGATCTCTCCCGCCTGGTCGGCGTCGTGCCAGCCGTAGCCGTAGTTGCCGATCGAGGCGATGGCCTCGTCCTGCGTCATCGGCTGTGCCGGGTCCTGCGTGGGTGCGCTCATGCGTTCGTTCCTTCCGGTGCGAGCACGGGGGCTGGGGGGATGACAGGGATGTTCGTGGTGCACACGTGGCCGCCGCCGGCCAACGTGGCGAGACGCTGCACGTGGACGCCGAGCAGGCGCGAGAACGCGCGTGCCTCGGCCTCGCACAGCTGGGGGAACTCGTGCGCGACGTCCTGCACAGGGCAGTGGCCCTGGCAGAGCTGGACGGCGTGCGAGCCCGGGCCCGGGCGGGCCGAGGCCGCGTATCCGTCGGCGGACAGTGCGGCCGCGAGCGCCTGCACCCGGTCGGCCGTGTCGTCGCCCGCTTCGGCGACGACCTCGCCCAGACGGGCCTCGAGCTCGGCGACGCGGTGCTCGGCGAACTGCTCGACCGCCGCGGGGCCGCCCGTCTGCGCCAGGAAGCGCAGCGCGTCGGTCGCGATGTCCGAGTACCGGTGCGACAGGGCCGCCTGGCCCTGGTTGGTGGCGACGTACCGACGGGCCGGTCGGCCACGGCGGGCGGGACCGGCGCCGTGCGTCTCGTGCACAGCGATCTGCTCCGTCTGCTCCAGCACGCTCAGGTGCCGGCGGATCGCCGCGGGGGTCAGGTCGAGGCGCTGAGCGATCTGGGGTGCGGCGATCGGCCCGGCCGACGCGATCAGCTGAAGGACCCGCTGACGGGTCCCGGCCTCGGCCTGGTCGTTCGGCGCGTGGACAGGTGCAGGCAGCGTCGCGCTCATCTGCACCTCCGGGGGTCGAGGCGCTCGTCACGAGCGCCCGCGGGGCGCGGCCACGACGGCCGCAATATAGGCAACAGTGTTGTTGCCGAAATCAGTCCCTGCAAGCAAGGCGACCCTTCGCCGGGCCGTCCGTGTGGCATCTCACACGGGCCGCCCGCCGTGATCACGCGGTCCGGACCGCTGTCGGATGACGAGACGCAACTAGACTCACCGCTCGTGCCCGACTCCCCTGCGCTCGAGATCAGCGATCTCGTCAAGCGCTACGGCGACCGTGCCGTCGTCGACGGGCTGGACCTGGTGGCCCACGCGGGACAGGTGACCGCCGTCCTCGGCCCCAACGGAGCGGGCAAGACGACCACCATCGAGTGCTGCGAAGGCCTGCGCCAGGCGGACGAGGGCACGGTCCGGGTCCTCGGCCACGACCCGATCCTCGACGCGCACCACCTGCGTCCCCGGGTGGGCGTCATGCTCCAGGACGGTGGCCTGCCCACGGGCATCCGCGCCGCCGACATGCTCGCGCACGTGTCCCGCATGTACGCCCGGCCCCGCGACCTGGGCGAGCTCACGGAACGCCTGGGGCTGGGGTCGTTCGCCCGGACGACCGTGCGCCGGCTGTCCGGCGGCCAGCGGCAGCGCCTCGCGCTCGCCGCGGCGATCGTCGGGCACCCCGAGCTGGTGTTCCTCGACGAGCCGAGCGCGGGCATGGACCCGCAGTCGCGGCACGCCGTGTGGGAGCTCGTCCGCGAGCTGCGCGACGAGGGCGTCGCCGTGGTCCTCACCACGCACCTCATGGACGAGGCCGAGGACCTGGCCGACCACGTCGTCGTCGTCGACGAGGGCCGCGTCATCGCCCAGGGTTCGGTGCGCGACCTCGTGGCCGACGGCGACGACAGCACGCTGCGGCTCGACGCCGAGCCCGGGCTCGACGTGGACGGGCTCGCGGTCGCCCTCGGCGACGGGCTGAGCGTGCGGGAGAACGCGCCGGGCGCCTATGTCGTGATCGGTGCCGTCCAGCCGGCCACCGTCGCGGCGCTGGGGGCCTGGCTCGCGGCACGTGAGGTGCTGGCGACGCGCATCACCGTGGGGCGACGCACCCTCGAGGACGTCTTCCTCGACCTCACCGGACGGGACCTGCGATGACCACCCCCCTCGCCCCGCACGCCGGTGCCGCACCGGCCTGGCAGCGCTTCGTCGCGCAGACCGGCTTCGAGGCGCGCGCGATCCTGCGCAACGGCGAGCAGCTGATGGTCACGATCATCGTGCCCGTCCTTGTGCTCGTCGGACTGACGCAGGTGGACGTGCTGGACATCGACACCGACGGCCTGTCCCCCATCGACTTCTTCACGCCGGGCGTCCTCGCGCTGGCGGTCATGACCTCGTCGTTCACGTCGCAGGCGATCGCGTCGGCGTTCGACCGCCGCAACGGCGTGCTGCGCCTGCTGTCCACGACCCCGCTGGGGCGCGGCGGCCTGCTCGCGGGCAAGGTCGCGGGCGTCGTCGTCGTCGGCGCCGTGCAGGTCCTGGTGATCGGGCTCACCGCGATCGCACTGGGCTGGCGGCCCGACGCTCTCGGCGTGCTGCTCGCCGTCGTCGCGATGCTGCTCGGCACCGCGGCGTTCACGTCGCTCGCGCTGCTCGTCGCGGGGACGCTGCGCGCCGAGGCCGTGCTCGCCGTCGCCAACATCGCGCTGCTCCTGCTCGCGCTGGGCGGCGGCGTGATCGTGCCTGCCGACCGCCTGCCGGGGCCGATGGAGCACCTGGCGCTCCTGCTCCCGTCGGGTGCCCTCGGCGAGGCCATGCGCCAGGCGTTCCAGCACGGCACGCTGCCGGCCTGGTCGATCGTCGTGCTCGTCGGCTGGACGGCCGCGCTGGGCTGGGGTGCCGCGCGCTTGTTCCGCTGGCACTGACCCCGACCCTGGATAGGGTCGCAGGATGCCCATCAAGCTCGAGAACGTCGCCATCGCCGTGCGGGACCTGGAGGCGACGATCGCCTTCTTCACCGACCTCGGTCTGACGGTGATCGGCCGCGACGAGGTCAGCGGCGAGTGGACCGACACGGCCGTGGGCCTCGACGGCAACCACGCCAAGATCGCCATGCTGCAGACGCCTGACGGCCACGGCCGGCTCGAGCTCTTCGAGTACCTGCACCCCGAAGCGATCGAGACCGGGCCCACGCTGCCGAACGAGATCGGCATGCACCGTGTCGCGTTCTCCGTCGACGACATCGACGAAGCGCTCGCCGTCGCCGCCCGCCACGGCTGCTTCCCGCTGCGCGGCGTCGCGAACTACCAGGACGTCTACAAGCTCACCTACGTGCGCGGGCCGAGCGGCATCATCGTCATGCTCGCCCAGGACCTCACGGGCCGCTGAGCCCCGCCGAGCCCGGCTCAGCCGCCAGGCAGCCCCCCTCCGTGTGACGCGTCTCGCCCGCCGTCCGGACGGGCCGGCTGCACCCGGACCGTAGGCTGGGGACGTGCGTTCCGACTCCGTTCTCGACACCCTCGACCGGCTCCGCCCGCGGTTCGGCCGGCCTGTGGTCGTCGCCAACGTCGTCGCCCAGATCGGGATCGTCGTCACCGGCGGCGCCGTGCGCCTGACGGGCTCCGGGCTCGGCTGCTCCGACTGGCCGTACTGCGAGCCGGGGCACTTCACACCCGAGTTCCACTCCGCGATGTCGATCAACCCGCTGATCGAGTTCGGCAACCGCACCCTGACGGGGGTCCTGCTCGTCATCACCCTGCTCGTGGCAGCCCTCGTCGCCACCGACCGGACCCGCCCGCGCTCGTACCGGTGGCTCGCGACGGCGCCGCTGCTGCTGGTGCTCGCGCAGGCCGTGATCGGTGGCGTCATCGTGCTCGCACACCTCAACCCCGGCTTCGTCGCCGTCCACCTGCTCATCTCCATGACGCTCGTTGCTCTGTCGACGTGGCTGATGCTGCGCTTCCGCGAGGGCGACGAACCGTCGCGATCCCTGGTCGACGACGTCACACGGGCGTGGATCCGCGTGCTCGTCGGTCTCACGGCCGTGGTCCTCGTGCTCGGGGTGATCGTGACCGGCGCCGGTCCGCACTCGGGGGACGACGAGGTCGGCTACCGGTTCGCCGTCGACCCGTACCTCATGGCCAAGGTCCACGCGGCAGCGGTGTGGGCGTTCCTCGCGGTGCTCGCGGTCGTCGTCTGGCGCCTGCGCCGGGCGGGCGCGAGCGGGCGGCTGTGGCGCACGGCCGTGCTGCTCGTCGTCGTCACGCTGCTCCAGGGTGCGATCGGCTACGTCCAGCTGTTCACGGGCCTGCCGATCGCGCTCGTCAACCTGCACATGCTCGGCGCCGCGCTGCTGACCGCCGGCGTGGCCTCCTTCCTGTTCTCGACGCGGACGCGCGGCACGCTGGTCGCCGGAAGGCCCGCGGTCCAAGCCGTCGAGGCCCTCTGAATGCTCGCCCGGGGCACATTGTCCGTGACTGTGTCGGTGGTCACACCTAGTCTCACGGCATGGCTCCCAGCGAAACCGACGTGGCCGTCTCCGCCCGGGGACTGGTCAAGCGATACAAGGACGTCACGGCGCTCGACGGCGTCGACCTGACCGTCCCCACCGGGTCCGTCCTCGGACTCCTCGGCCCCAACGGGGCCGGCAAGACGACCATCGTCCGCATCCTCACGACCCTCCTGCGCCCCGACGAGGGCTCGGCCGAGGTCGCGGGCGTCGACGTGATCCGGCGCCCGCGCGAGGTGCGGAGACGCATCGGCCTGTCCGGTCAGTACGCGGCGGTCGACGAGTACCTGACGGGGTTCGAGAACCTCGACATGATCGGTCGGCTCTACCACCTGGGGGCCAAGCGGTCCCGGGAACGGGCACGCGAGCTGCTGGCGTCGTTCCGGCTGGAGGAAGCCGCCGACCGCCCGTCGCGCACCTACTCCGGCGGCATGCGGCGCCGGCTCGACCTCGCCGGCGCGCTGGTCGCGAATCCGCCCGTCATCTTCCTCGACGAGCCGACCACGGGCCTGGACCCGCGTGGGCGCGCGGACATGTGGGAGGTGATCCAGAACCTCGTCGCCGGCGGGACCACGCTGCTGCTCACGACGCAGTACCTCGAGGAGGCGGACCTGCTGGCCGACGAGATCGTGGTGATCGACCACGGCCGGATCATCGCGCAGGGCACGTCCGACCAGCTCAAGGCGCAGGTCGGGGGCGAGCGCCTGGAGCTGACTGTGCAGGACCCGGCGAGGCTCGACGAGGCACGCCGGCTGCTCGAGCCGCTGGGCGTCTCCCCCGCGACGCTCGACGAGCCACGACGCTCGCTGCTGATGCCCGTGAGCGGCGGGGCGAACGTGCTGACCGAGGCGCTGCGGCTTCTCGACGGCGCATCCCTGGCCCTCGACGACGTGGGGCTGCGCCGCCCCACCCTCGACGACGTGTTCCTCTCGCTCACGGGTCGCATGGCCGAGGACGACGAGGCCCCGACGGAAGGAGCCGCGTGATGGCCGCCCCCATCGTGATCGGCGACGCGTACGTCGTCGCCAAGCGCAACCTCATCAAGATCAAGCGCGTGCCGGACCTGCTGGTCTTCACGACGCTGTCGCCCATCATGTTCGTCCTGCTGTTCGCGTACGTGTTCGGCGGCGCGATCGACGTGCCGGGCGGTACCACCCCGCAGGCGTACCGCGAGTACCTCATGGCGGGGATCTTCGCCCAGACGGTGATCTTCGGCGCCACCATCACGGGCGCCGGTCTGGCGGAGGACATCAAGAAGGGCATCATCGACCGCTTCCGCTCGCTGCCGATGGCCCCGTCGGCGGTTCTCACCGGGCGCACGATGTCCGACGTCATCAACAACATCCTCGTGCTCGTCGTCATGGCGGTGACCGGGCTGCTCGTCGGCTGGGCCATCCACAGCTCGGTGGGCGAGGCGGCCGCGGGATTCCTGCTGCTGCTCGTGTTCGCCTACGCGATCTCGTGGGTCATGGCTTGGCTCGGGATGCTCGTGCCCAGCGTCGAGGTGTTCAACAACGCGACGTTCATCGTCATCTTCCCGATCACCTTCGTTGCGAACACGTTCGTGCCGCTCGAGAGCCTCCCCGGTCCGCTGCAGACGTTCGCCGAGTGGAACCCCGTCTCGGCCGTCACCCAGGCGTCCCGGGAGCTGTTCGGCAACATCCCGGACGGCGTCCCCGCGCCCGACTCGTGGCCGCTGCAGCACGCCGGCCTCTACACGCTCATCTGGGCGGTGGTGATCCTGGTGGTCTTCGTCCCGCTCGCCAACGCCCAGTACCGCCGGAGCACGAGTCGATGAGGGCCCGCCGGCACGCGCGGAACCGGCGACAAGAGGTGCCCCATGAGTGAGCAGGACGAGGACGACCCCCGCACCGAACCCGTCCGGGCGGTGCCGATCACAAGCCTGGGCGGCCCGACCGTGGAGCTCGGCAAGGCCTCCTCTCCATCGCCGCCCGCCGCTGGGCCTCCCACGACGCCGATCCCGCAGGTGACACCGTCGGTCCACCCGCAGCCCGCCCCCTCGCTACCGTCCTCTCAGCAGCCGGTCGCGCGGCTACCCGTCCCACAGCCGCCCGTTCCCCAGACGCCGGCGCCCTGGGCCACCGCCCAGGCGGGGTGGACGCCGCAGCCCGCCGTCGTCACCGACCAGCGCGTCGTCAGTGGCGCGGTCGTCGCCATCGCATGGGTGTGCGCGATCTTGTCGTTCGGCTACATGCTGCCGTGGGCCGTCGCCGCCAGCCGGGGCCGCTCGAACCAGGCGGCGATCGGCCTGGTGAACCTCTTCCTGGGCTGGTCGTTCATCGGTTGGGTCGTCAGCCTGGTGATGGCCTGCCAGGCGCACGCGGTCCGGATGGTCGCGCCGGTCAACGTCATGCTGGCGGCACAGGTCGTCGCGCAGCCCGGTACCGCGCCCGCCGGCTGGTACCCGTCACCGGCGGGGTACGGCCAGGAGTACTGGGACGGCCAGCGGTGGACCGGTCATCGCGCGCCGTGATCGAGCTGACATCGCTCAGGCGGGGCGCAGCGCCGTCCAGCCGCTCGCCCGGGCGGCCGCGGCGGCGAGGATGCCGGTGACCGCCGTCGGACTGTGGAAACGCCCCGCGAGCACCGCCTCGATCGCGTCGTCGAGCGGGATCCACGCGGGAACCATGGCCGCTTCCTCGTCGGTCCGCTCGAAACGGTCACCGTCCGGCACGGGTGACAGCTCGCGGGCCAGGAAGATCGTGATCCGTTCCGACGACCCTCCGGGCGTCGTGTAGAAGTCAACCAGGTGCCACCAGGCGCCGGCGACCAGGTCGGCCTCCTCGCCCAGCTCGCGCGCAGCCGCCTCGACGTGCGGTTCGCCCTCGACGTCCAGCAGCCCGGCCGGCGGCTCCCACAGCTCCGAGCGCACGGGGTGGCGGTACTGCTGGAGCAGCAGGACGCGGTCCTCGTCGTCGAGTGCGATCACGGCGACCGCCCCCGGATGATCGACCCACTCGCGCACCACGCGCGAGTCGCCCAGGTCCACCTCGTCGGAGACGAGATCCCAGACCCGTCCCTCGTGCAGCACGGTGTGCTGGACGACCGGACGCGGCGCCGTCCGGTCCTCGGTCACGGCGCCGGCGTCCGGGTCGGCGGTCATCAGGCGTCGTCGCCGCGCTGGGCGAGGGCCGCACCGATCAGACCCGCGAAGAGCGGGTGCGCCTTCGTCGGGCGCGACTTGAACTCCGGGTGCGCCTGCGTGGCCACGTAGTACGGGTGCACCTCGCGCGGGAGCTCGACGAACTCGACCAGCGAGCGGTCGGGAGAGACGCCCGAGATGACGAGCCCGGCGGCCTCCAGCTTGTCGCGGTAGGAGTTGCTGACCTCGTAGCGGTGGCGGTGCCGCTCGGTGACGCGCTCGGAGCCGTACGCCTCGGCGACCACGGACCCGGGGGTCAGCGCGGCCTCGTAGGAGCCCAGGCGCATGGTGCCGCCCAGGTCGCCCTCGCCGCCGACGATCGCGAGCTGCTCCTCCATCGTGGCGATGACGGGGTGCGCCGGGTCGGTGTCGAACTCCGACGAGGACGCACCCTCGAGCCCCAGCTCGGTGCGGGCGTACTCGATGACCATGCACTGCAGGCCCAAGCAGATGCCGAGCGTCGGGACCCGGTTCTCGCGCGCCCAGCGCAGCGCACCGAGCTTGCCCTCGATGCCGCGCACGCCGAACCCACCGGGCACGAGCACCGCGTCGACACCCTCGAGCGACGCGCTCGCACCCTCGGGCGTCTGGCAGTCGTCCGAGGTGACCCAGCGGATGACGACTTTGGTGTCGTGGTGGAAGCCGCCGGCGCGCAGCGCCTCGGTCACCGACAGGTACGCGTCGGGCAGGTCGATGTACTTGCCGACGAGCGCAACCTCGACGCGGTGCGCCGGCTGGTGCACGCGGTGCAGCAGGTCGTCCCAGCCGGACCAGTCGACGTCGCGGAACGGCAGACCGAGGCGCTGGACCACGTAGGCGTCGAGGCCCTCGGAGTGCAGCACGCGCGGGATGTCGTAGATGCTCGGCGCGTCCTTGGCGACGACGACGCCCTCGACGTCGACGTCGCAGAACAGCCCGATCTTGCGCTTGATGCTCTCGGGCACGTCGCGGTCGGCGCGCAGGACGATCGCGTCGGGCTGGATACCGATGCTGCGCAGGGCGGCGACCGAGTGCTGCGTCGGCTTCGTCTTCAGCTCGCCCGACGGGCCGATGTACGGCAGCAGCGAGATGTGCAGGAAGAAGCAGTTGTCGCGGCCGATGTCGTGGCGGACCTGGCGCGCGGCCTCGAGGAACGGCTGCGACTCGATGTCGCCGACCGTGCCGCCGATCTCGGTGATGATGACGTCGAAGTCCGCGTCAGCCTGCTGCCGCATCCGCGACTTGATCTCGTCGGTGATGTGCGGGATGACCTGGACCGTGTCACCCAGGTACTCGCCGCGGCGCTCCTTGGCGATGACCTGGGAGTACACCTGCCCGGTGGTGACGTTCGCGGAGCCGACCAGGTTCACGTCCAGGAAGCGCTCGTAGTGCCCGACGTCGAGGTCCGTCTCCGCCCCGTCGTCGGTCACGAAGACCTCGCCGTGCTGGAACGGGTTCATGGTGCCCGGGTCCACGTTCAGGTACGGGTCGAGCTTCTGCATCGTGACCCGCAGGCCACGGGAGCGAAGGAGTCGGCCGAGGCTGCTCGCCGTCAGGCCCTTGCCGAGAGACGAAGCAACGCCCCCGGTGACGAAGATGTGCCGGGTCGTGGAATCCGACCGCCCGGAGAGTCGATGCGCGCGCTCTGTCACGGGATTCCAACCTACCCGACGCGACCCCGGTTATCGAAGGGGCACGCGCGGTGAGTCCGGTCACTCAGGGCGTGCCGCCCGGGCTCGACGCGCTCCGGGTCCCCTGGGGAGCTCGACTACTCGGGGTCGTCGGGGAACGGCACTGTCGCCGGCCGCACGGGTTCCCGCTCGGCGTGCAGCACGCCCAGTGCTGTTCCGCGGTCGAACGCCGCGAACACGAGCGCACAGACGACGAGTGCCAGCAGCCCTGCGCCGGCGGCCGCGCCGAGGGCCGTTACGAGTCCGTCGCCGCCCAGGTCCTGGATGGTGTCCGCCATCCCCCGCCCGACGAGGGCCGCGACGACGCCGGAGGCCACGGTGACGACGGCCGTCCGCGTGAGCCCTGCGAGCGCGTCGGAGCCCGCCGCCCGTACCAGCGCCACCGCCGCGACGACCCCACCGACCGTCATCCCGAGCGTGCTCGCCGCCCCGATCGAGACGACCGTCCTCCCGTCGGGCCAGTCGAGCGCGGCCAGGGCGACGACGCCCGCGGACATGACGCCCCAGCCGGTCACGTTGGCGACGATCGCGGCGCGCCCGCGCTCCAGCGCGTACAGCGAGCGCGACGCGTGGAACAGCAGCGCGAACCCGACGACCCCCGGCACCATCCACGTCAGCGCGTCCGCCAGCTGGGCGCCCACGGGGCCGTCCTGGCCCTCCCGCGCGATGGCGTGGAAGACCGATGCGATCGGCACCGCCGCGGCGATCACCGCGGCTCCGCCGACCCCGGCAGCAGCCACGACGCCGCGTGTCACCGCGCTCGACGTGCGCGCAAAGCCCACCGTGTCACCGGCCGCGGCGCGGGCCGCCAACCGCGGGAACGTCGAGGTGGCGAGAGGGACGACGAGCACTGCGTACGGGAGCAGGTAGACCTGCTGCGCATAGAAGTACACGGGCACCGTGCTGTCGCGGACGAGCGCGTCCGTCCCCGACCGGTTGGCGACCGCGAGCACGACGAGCGTCGTGAGCTGCTGGGCGGCGACCGACCCGACGCCCGCCAGCGCGAGCGCACGGAAGCGCACACCCACACCGACCGGGAACTGCAGGCTCGGCCGGATCCGGACACCCAGGCGGTGGACGGGCACGAGCATGGGCAGGCACATCGCGGCGACGCCCAACGTCGTCCCCCAGGCCAGGACCCCGATGGCGCCGTTGGCGACCTGCGTGGGGTCCGAACGCTCACCGCCGGCGAGCGCACCGTAGACCAGGTAGGCCGCGATGGTCACCAGAGAGGCCATCACGGGCGCGAACGCCGGCCAGAAGAACCGTTTGTGCGCCTGGAGGACGGCGTAGAGCAGCACCGCGAGCCCGTACATGGGGACCTGCACGGCGAAGACGAGCACGAAGTACCGGATCAGGTCCGCCTTGGGCGCGTCACCGTGCGCCAGGTACGTGCCGATCGGCGACGCCAGCAGCGCGAGCAGCCCCGCCAGGGGCACGAGCACCAGCAGAGTCCAGCCCACCGCCGCCGAGACGATCCGGTCGACGTCGCCACGCAGGTCGCGTGCGATCGGACCCGCCAGCACCGGGACCAGCGCACCTGCGAGCGCACCACCCGCGGCGATCTCGAACAGCACGTTGGGCAGCATGTTCGCCGAGGTGTAGGCACCGGCGATCATGTCGGCGCCGACCCCGTACAGCTGGGCCAGGCTCCGGCCGAAGCCCAGGAAGCGGCTCAGGACGGTGACCGCCGCGATCATGGCGGCCGCGCCCGCGAGGCCTCCCGCCGCGCGCCGAGCGGCCGGGCTCACGACGCCGGGTCGCCCAGGTCCGGGACGTGGACGGGGCGGCGGCCCCACGCGTCGAGCTCGCGCAGCACGGGTGTGGACGCGATGACCTTCGTGAAGCTGATGCGCTCGCTCGCGACCGTCAGCGCAGCCACACCGGCCAGCGCCGCGAACCGCACCGGGCGGGGCGCGCTCAGCACGAGGGCGGTGCCGAGGGCGGCGCCGAGCGCGTTGGCCCCACCGTCGCCCAGCATGTCCGTCTCTGCGAGGTCCTGGTCGAGTGCCGCGTACCCGGCGCCGACGATTCCCGCGGCCGCTCCCGCACCCGCGCCGGGCGCCGCCGCCAGGGGGGCCGCCACCAGGGCCGCGGCCTTCAGCGCGCGTCCGGGCCGCAGGTCGAGAAGGTTGACCAGGTTGGCGCTGAGGGCGATCAGGGCGCCGGAGGTGCCGACGTCGACGAGGTGGCCCACGCCGCTCGTCCCCGGCTTGCGGCGGGTCGCGAGCGCCGCGGCCACGAGCGACCCGGCACCGATGCCGAGAACCTTCAGCCCGCCGGTGGTCACCTCGCCGCGGGCGAGCGCACCCAGGTGCCCGCGCAGCCCCTTGCGGCGCGCGGTGGTGTCCTCGGCCAGGTCGTCCACGATGCCGAACGCCGACCCGGACGCGGTCGCGACGAGCAGGGCCGCCGCGCCGCGGGTGTCCGGTGCACCCATCGCGACCCCGGCGAGCAGGCCCGCTGCGATGGCCGGACCCTCGAGCATGCTGACGGGCTCCCCGCGGTGGTTGGTCCGCGTCCAGCGCGCCTGCCCCCCCGGCGCCTGCTGGTCGAGGAAACCGCGCGCGGCCGACGTCACCGTGCTGCCCAGCACCATGGCCGTCACGCGGCGGCGCCAGCCGACACTCATCCCGCCGAGCCCTTGGACGTGGCTCCGCCGGACGGCTGCGCCGCGACCGGAGTCCGGTCCACCGGCGGAAGCTGGACGGCGGGCGGGATCGTGGTCTCGTCGTCGCCGAACCCGTAGTGGCCGTTGGTGCCGGCGATGCGGGCTGCGAGCGCGAGCGGGACGTTGAGCTGCCCGGCCACCTCCTGCGCGTCCGAGACGGTCGTCAGTGCCGCGCTCAGGTCGTCGTCGGCGAGGATCGTGTCGGTCAGGCTGCCCTCGGCCCGCGCACCGTCGGCCAGCACCGCGCCCGTCGAGTACTCCTGCGCCGCGCTGATCACCGAGAGCTCGGGCGCCAGGTCCTCGGCGCTCGGCGGTGCCGTCGGCGAGGCCACGGTCTCGGAGCCCGCCTCGTCGGCCGAGACGACGACGACCGCATCGGCCGCGACGGTCACCGGGTCGGCCAGCGTCACGAGCGGGCTGTCCCCGGTCGTCAGGATCTCCAGCAGGTAGGACGCGTCCTGGCTGAGCTTGTCCGGCGCGGCCTTGTCGGCTCCCGTCAGCCCCTGGACGAGGGCCGCGGCCAGCTCGGTCTCGAGGTCGGCGCCCTGTGCGGGCGCGGGCGCCAAGAACTGGGTGAGGTTGCCGACGAGCGCCTGGCGGAAGCTGCGCTGGTCCGGGTCGGACCACGCATCCGTGAGCGTCGCGTATCCGGTGATGCTGGCCCCGGCCTGCTTGAAGTGCTCGGCCAGACCCTTGCGCTCGGCACCCTTGAGGTCGCCCAGCTCGATCACGACGACGCGACGGTCGGTCAGCGAGCCGGCGAGCAGCTGGGGCGAGGCAGCCTCGACGTAGGACTGCGTGTCGGAGAGGTCGGAGTTGGCGTCGTCGAGCTGCGAGCGCAGCGTGTCCTTCTCCGTGCGGAGCTGCTGGACCTGCCCCGTGAGGGTGTCCCCGATCGTCTCCTTGAGCGGGCCGGCGCCCAGCGCGATGCCCACGGCGAGCGCGAGGAACACCGAGATCAGGGAGACGACGTGGTAGCGGAAGTCGATCACAGGGCGTTCTCTCCGTCGAAGATGAGGCAGGCAAGGGGGCGACGACGAGCCGTCGGGCGGACGTCCGCGGTCATCAGCTGCCCCCGAAGAGCGAGCCGACCCACGACGTGAAGTCGTCGAAGCGGGCGCCGATGAGCTCGTAGAGCGTCTGCCCGGCAGCGGTCGAGGCCAGCGCGACGCCGAGCGCGAGGAGACCCGCGAGGACCAGCAGCGTCAGCTGGAGGTTGGAGATGCGGTGGCGGTAGAGCCGCGAGACACCCTTCGCGTCGACGAGCTTGCTGCCCACGCGCAGGCGGGTCAGGAACGTGCTCGCCATGCCGGAACGCCCCTTGTCGAGGAACTCGACCAGCGTGGCGTGCGTCCCGACGGCGACGATGAGCTCGGCGCCCTTGTCGTCGGCCAGCAGCATGGCGACGTCCTCGCTCGTGCCCGTCGCCGGGAAGACGACGTGTGGGACGCCCAGCTGCTCCACGCGCGCCAGCCCCGGCGCGCGACCGTCCCGGTAGGCGTGCACGACGATCTCGGCACCGCAGCTCAGCGCGCGGTCCGAGACCGAGTCCATGTCGCCGACGACGAGGTCGGGCCGCCAGCCGGCGTCCAGGATCGCGTCCGCTCCCCCGTCCACGCCGATGAGCACCGGCCGGTACTCGCGGATGTACGGCCGCAGCGTGACCAGGTCTTCCTTGTAGTGGTACCCCCGGACGACGATGAGCACCTGGCGCCCGTCGATCACCGTGCTGATGTCGGGTACGCCCACGCCGTCGAGCAGCAGGTCCCGCTCCCGGCGCAGGTAGTCCATCGTGTTGGCGGCGAACGACTCGAGCTGCACCGAGAGCCCGGCGCGCGCCTCCTCCATCGCGAGCGCGACGGTGGACGACGTCTGGACGACACCCTCGGCGACGAGGTCGTCGCCGTCGTACACGCTGCCGTCGACGACCCGCAGGTGGTGCCCCTCGGCGATGGCCATGACGTCCGGACCGAGGTCGTCGACCAGCGGGATCCCGGCGCCGACCAGGATCTCGGGACCCAGGTTGGGGTACCGCCCCGAGGTGGAGCGTGCGGCGTTGAGGACGGCGACGGGCTGGCACGCGACGAGCGCCTCGGCCGACACGCGGTCGAGGTCCTCGTGGTCGATGACGGCGACGTCACCTGCCTTGAGGCGCTTCGTCAGCCCCTTGGTCCGGGGGTCGACTCGAGCCACACCGGCGACGACGCCGGGCTCAGGCAGGGCGGAGCGCTTGCGCAGACTGGATCTCATCGTGCGTCATCGTCCCACGAACGACTGCTCCAGGAGCTCTGCGGCGTGCGTCCGCGCGGCGTCGGAGTCGGCCTGACCCGACAGCATGCGGGCGAGCTCGCGCACGCGGTCCTCGCCCGTGACCGACCTCACGTCCGAGTCCGTGACGACATCGACGCCGGCCGCCTGTGACTTGGTCACCACCAGGTGGTGGTCCGCGAACGCCGCGACCTGGGCCAGGTGCGTGACGACGAGCACCTGCGACTGCCGGGCGAGCATGGCCAGCCGGCGCCCGACCTCGACCGCGGCCTTGCCGCCGACGCCCGCGTCGACCTCGTCGAACACGAAGGTGCCGGGTCGGGACGCGCCGCTGTCCGGTGAGGTCGCGAGCGCCACCTCGAGCGCGAGCATGACGCGCGAGAGCTCGCCGCCGGAGGCGCCCTTGCCCAGCGGGCGGGCGGGAGCGCCGGCGTGGGGCACCAGCAGCATCTCGACCTGGTCGGCGCCGTGCGGGCCCAGTGCCTGCGCGGGTTCGACCTGCACGCGCAGGTCGGCACCCGACATCGCGAGCCCCGCGAGCTCGGCCGTCACGGCGTTCGCGAGCTGCTGGGCACCCGCGCGACGGGAGGCGGTCACCCGTCCTGCGAGCTCGCCGAGCGTCGTGTCGAGCTCGTCGCGGCGGGCGCGCAGCTGCTCGATCCGCTCGTCTCCACCGTCCAGCTCGAGGAGGCGCCGCCCGGCCGTGTCGGCCCACGCGAGCACCTCGTCGACGTCCGACCCGTAGCTGCGGGTCAGCGTCGCGAGCTCCGCCCGGCGCTGGTGCACGACGTCGAGCCGCCGCGGGTCCGCGGCAAGATCCTCGACGTACGACGACAGCTCGGCAGCCACGTCGGCCAGCAGGTAGCCGGCCTCGCCAGCCCGCGTCGCCAACGCACCGAGCGCGGTGTCGTGCGCGCCAGCGTGCTCCAGCGTACGACGCGCCTGCTCGACGAGGTCGACGGCGCTGACGACGTCGACGGCAGCGCCGTCCGGATCGCCGGCGAGCGCGACGTGCGCCCCGGTCGCGGCCACGCGCAGGTCCTCGGCGTGCGCGAGCCGCTCCGCCTCTGCGGTCAGCTCGTGGTCCTCCCCCGGCTGAGGGTCGACGCGCTCGACCTCGGCGAGCCCCAGGCGCAGCAGCTCGGCCTCGCGGCTCCGGTCGCGCGCACGCTCGACGAGGTCGTCGAGCTCGTCCTGGACGCGGGTGCGCTCGGCCCACGCCGCCCGCAGGTCGGCGAGCGTCTGCGTGTGCTCCGCCCCGACGAACGCGTCGAGCGCCTCGCGCTGGTGCGCGGGCGAGCGCAGCCGGGCCTGGTCGCTCTGGCCGTGCACGGTGACCAGGTGCTCCGCGATCTCGCCGAGCACCGCCTGCGGCACGGACCGGCCGCCCACGTACGCGCGCGAGCGTCCCGCGCCTCCCTCGGTGCCCACGGTGATCGTGCGGACGAGGACGAGCGAGCCGTCGTCGTCCACCTCGGCCCCTGCCTCGTCGGCCCGCGTCAGTGCGTCGCCGCCGGCGGGGAGCAGGACACGCCCCTCGACGGACGCGCCGGCGGCACCGGTCCGCACCGTCGCGGCGTCCGCCTTGCCCCCGAGCAGCAGGTTGAGGGCGGTCAGCACCATCGTCTTGCCGGCGCCCGTCTCACCGGTGAGCACCGTGAGTCCCGGGCTGAGCTCGACGTGCGCGCGCCCGATCACGCCCAGGTCGGCGATGCGGATCTCCTCGATCACGACGCGCCACCGCCCGCGACGCGACGACCCTCGCCGTTCGTCTGCGCGGGGCGTCCGCGCCAGCCCGCGACGGGCAGGTCGAACTTGTTCACCAGGCGCGTCGTGAACGGCGCCGGCGTCAGCCGGGCGAGCCGGACCGGCTGGTCTCCTCGCGTCACCTCGACCCGCGATCCCGCGGGCACCTCGAGCCGGCGGCGGCCGTCGCACGTGATGAGCCCCTGAGCGGGCGACCGGTCGAGCACCTCGACGGCCAGGCGGCTGCGCGGCCCGACGACGAGAGGACGCGCGAACAGCGCGTGCGCGGCGAGCGGCACCAGGATCATACCGTCGACGTCGGGCCACACGACGGGCCCGCCGGCGGAGAACGCGTGAGCGGTCGACCCGGTGGCGGTCGCGGCGACCACGCCGTCGCACCCGAACGACGACAGCGGGTGCCCGTCCACACCGACGGCGACCTCGAGGATCCGCGACCGGTCAGCCTTCTCCAGTGCCACCTCGTTGAGTGCCCACCCCGTCTGGACAGAGCCGTCGGCACCGACCACCCGTACCTCGAGCGTCCCGCGCTCCTCGACGGTGAAGTCGCCCGTGGTGAGCCGGCGCACGGCGTCACCGACATCGTCCCGCTCGGCCTCCGCGAGGAACCCGACGTGACCCAGGTTGATGCCGAGCAGGGGCACGCTCGTGCCGCGCGTCAGCTCGGCGGCGCGCAGGATGGTCCCGTCGCCCCCCAGCACGACCGCGAGGTCGAACTCGGGCAGGTCGGCGGACTCGGTGTCCTCGCCCGCGTGCACCGGCTCGATGCCGGCGGCGGCGAGCTCGCGCACCACCTCCTCGAGCGCGCTGACGGCGACCTCACGCCCGCTGTGCGTGACGACCAGTGCTCGACGCGTCATGCGTCCTCCTCACGCTCGCCGGCGACGACCGCGCGGACGCGGGCCTCCAGCTCGTCGACCCCGGGCGCACCACGGCGCAGCCACAGGAAGTACTCCACGTTCCCGCTGGGCCCGGGCAACGGGCTGCGGACCACGTCCACCACGCCGAGCCCGAGGCCGCTCGCCGCGGCTGCGACCTCCAGGACGGCCCGCGCACGCAGCGCCGGATCGCGCACGACCCCGCCCGACCCGAGCCGCTCGCGCCCCACCTCGAACTGCGGCTTCACCATGACCAGGAGGTCCGCGTCCGAAGCTGCGACACCGGCCAGCGCGGGAAGCACCAGCGCCAGGGAGATGAACGACAGGTCGGCGACCACCAGCGACGGCTCGGGTTCGACCGACGCAGCGTCGAGCTCGCGCACGTTGACGCCCTCACGGACCTCGACCCGAGGGTCGTCGCGCAGGCGGTCGATGATCTGTCCGTGCCCGACGTCGACGGCAACCACCCGACGCGCCCCACGCCGCAGCAGCACGTCCGTGAACCCGCCGGTGCTCGCACCCGCGTCGAGGCAGTCCCGACCGTCGACGACGATCCCCGTCGCGTCGAGCGCGCCGACGAGCTTGTGGGCGCCGCGCGACGCATAACCGGGGTCGTCGTCGCGGTCCACCGTGAGCGCTGCCGCAGGTCCGACCTGCGTCGCAGGCCGTCGCGTCACAGCTCCGTCGACGCGTACCCGCCCGGCCGACGCGAGGGTCGTCGCCTCGCCCCTCGACCTGGCCAGCCCACGCCGCACGAGCGCGACGTCCAGCCTGACGGTCAGGTCGTCGTCCATCGGGGCGCTCCTTCCGGTGCGGTCACGGGTGCGGGTGCGGTCGGGAGTGCGCTCACGAGTGCGGTCGTGGGTGTGCTGCCCGGCCGACGGTCGGATCGGGACGGGCCCGTCGGGCGCCGATGCGGCACGGCACCGCACCGCCGACGCAGTCAGGGCGGTCACGCCTCGGCGGAGGCGAGCCGGTCCTGGAGCGCACCGTGGACGGCGTCGAACGCCGCGACGTGCGCGCGCAGCGGTTGCTCGGCGATGCCGTCGAGACTGCGCAGCGCCTCGTCGACGCCGTCGTCGCCCGTGGGGACCACCTCGATCGCCTCGCTCACCGTTCCTCCTCGCTGTCCGGACCCGCGCCCACGCTACCCGGCGCGACCGACACGAGCGCGAGACATCCCCAGGGTGTGGGCGTCCGGTCAGGAGCGGGCGAGCTCCGGGACGGTGCCGGGGTCGAGGTCGTCGCCCGCGTCGACCGCGGCCCACGCGGCGGCGCACGCGGCCCGGACCAGGTCGATCGCGTCCGCGTCGCCGCGCCCGAGCTCGAGCGCACCATCGGTGACGCGGGCGGACGCCTCGCGGCACACCCACCAGCCGTCGTCCGAGCGTCCCGGCGCCGGGTGCGGCTCGAGGAGCGCGCGCAGATCGGCCCCGATGAAGTGCGGACGCTCACCGGGGACCGCCAGGATGTCGTCGCGCGCCGAGCTCACCCCGGTCAGGACGTGCAGCCCGTCGTACCCCCCAGAGCGCGCCCCCGCCAGATCCGTGTCGAGCCGGTCGCCGATCACGAGGACCTGCCGCGCACCGACACGCTCGACGGCCATGTCGTACATCGTGGACGAGGGCTTGCCCGCACTGTCCGGCACGACGCCGGTGGCGGCACGGACCGCGCCGACGAGCGACCCGTTCCCCGGTGCGAAACCGCGCGCGGTGGGCAGGCTCAGGTCCAGGTTGGACGCGACGTGCCACGCCCCGCGCTCGATCGCGTAGGCGGCTTCAGCGAGCTGGGCCCACCCGACCTCGGGCGCAAAACCCTGCGCGACCGCCTCGGGCTCGTCGTCGGCCGAGTCGACGACCTGGTACCCGGCTTCTCGCACGGCCGTGACCAGGCCGGCGCCGCCGACGACCAGCACGCGCGACCCCTCCGGGAGCCGCGTGCGCAGCAGCTGCGCGGCGGCCTGGGCGGCCGTCATGACCTCGTCGGCTCGCGTCGCGATCCCCAGCTCCGTGAGCTGGGCGGCCACGGACTCGGGCTCGCGCGACGCGTTGTTGGTCACGAAGACCAGGCGCATCCCGTTGCCCCGCGCCGACGTCAGCCCGTCCGCGGCGTGGTCGATCGGCTCGTGCCCCTTGTACGCGACACCATCGAGGTCGACGAGGGCCAGGTCGTAGTGCTCGGCGAGCGGTGTGCTCGACCCGATCAGCCCCGCGCTCATGCGCGCTCCTCGTCGCCGGCACCCTCGGCACCGTCACCGTCACCGTCACTGGCAGCTGCTGACGCGGACGCGTCGGCGGCCCCCGCGACGTCCGCCTCGACACCGTCCGTCGAACCGGGCAGCACCTCGTCGACGCCGCCCTCGACCTCGTCGCCGGCCTCGTCGCCGGACTCGTCGCCGGACTCGTCCTCGACGAGGTCGTACACCACGACGTCGTCCTCGTCGTCGGCGACACCGCCGTCCGCCTCCGCGAGCTGCGCAGCGCTGTAGGGGGCCAGCTCGGCAGCAGCCTCCTCGGTCCGACCGGCTGCCTCGAACGCGGCGGACCGCGCCTGCGCGACACGCGCGGCCGCGACGCCCTTGGCGCCCCGTACCGCCGGGGTCGCCAGCGTCGCGAGCGCGGCATCGAACTCGCCGAGGTCGACGCGCGCACCGCTGACGACGATCGCCAGCTCGAGCCGACCGGCCGCGTCCAGCGTCTCCGCCTCCGGCTCCTGGGACAGCGCGATGGCACGCTCGGGTCGCCCGAGCCCACGCTCGCAGTCGGCCATGATCGGCAGGTGCTCCGACGAGCCGTTCAACCGCCGTACCGTGCGCAGCTCGCGCAGCGCCTCGGCGAAACGACCCGTCCGGTACGCGGCGAGGCCGGCGGCCTCGCGCACGACGTCGACACGACCGGCACGCTGGACCGCGGCCTGGGCGTGCTCGTAGGCGAGCTCGGGGTCCTCGTCGAGCAGGCGGCCCACCATCACGAGGTGGCGACCGACGCGCTCCGCGTTGTCCTTGCTCAGGGTGCGCAGGGGCGCACGCGCGCCCCGGTCGAGATCGCTGAACGTGACGTCGTCCGGGATGAACGGACCGGGCCGCCGCTGGTCCTGCGGCGGACGCGAGTCGCGCTCGCCCCGCCCAGCGTCACGATCGCTCGACGGACGTCCACCGACGGCGCGAGGACCGCGCTCGAAGTCGCCACGGCTCCCGCCACGACCACCGTCACCCCGCTCGTAGCCGCCCCGATCGGGACCACGGCCGACGTCGCTGCGCGCTGCGCCACCGTGTCGACCGGCACGAGAGTCCGGCGCGGACGAGCTGCGCTCCGGGCGGTCCTGCGGGCCCCGACGCTCCCCCGCGATCGGCCGACGATCGCTCGACGACGGCCGCGACGGACCCCTCTCCTCGTATCTGCGCCCGTCGCGCTGACCGTAGCCGGGCCGCCCACCGCGGTCGTCGCGGGGCAGCTCGGACGCTTCGCCACGCGGACGATCGCCGGGCACGTAGCGTCCGCCGGAGGACGGACGCGAGTTGCGCTGCCCGTTCACGGGACGCCCTTCGCGTCCTCGATCATCACGGACCCGGTCCCCGTAAGACGGGCGAGCGCGATCATCTCGGTCCCGGTCGCCGTAAGACGGGCGCGCGCGCTCATCTCGGTCGCGGTCGCCATAGGCAGCGCGGCCGCTCGTGGAGCCCGAACCGTCCCGCTGACCGTAGGGCTGCCGACCCCCGCGGTCGTCCCGCGAGCGGTCGCCGGAAGGACGCCGGTCACGCTGTCCGCCGCGATCGCCGGCGCCTGAGCGGTCGCCGTAGGACGAACGCTGGCCCGAACCGGGCCGCTCACCGGAAGAAGAACGCTCACCCGAACGAGGCCGGTCACCATATGACGAGCGCTGCCCGGGCGGTCGTTCCTGATAGGACGAACGCTCACCCGAGCCAAACCGCTCGCCAGAGGACGAACGCTGGCCCGAACCCGGGCGGTCACCATACGACGAACGCTGGCCCGAACCCGGGCGGTCACCATACGACGAACGCGAACCCGAACCCGACCGCTCTCCATAGGACGAACGCGAGCTCGACCCACCGCGCGCCTCGGACGACTGACGGCCGCCGCCGGCGCCGGAACCCGCACCGCGCCCCTCGGACCCGCCGCGACCGTCCCGCGCGCGATCACCGTAGGACGCACCCGAACCCTGGCGCCCACGATCGCCGTACGACGGACGCCCGCCGCGGTCGTCACGCGAACGGCCAGCCGCATCGCCACGACCGCCCTGGTCACCGCGATCCGAACCGCGGGAGCCGTAGCTCGAAGAACCGCGCGACGCGCCGCCGGCGCGACCACCGTAGGACGACCCTGCGCCGCCAGCCGACCTTCCGCCGTCCCGGCGGTCGTCGCTGGACCTGTTCTTGTCGTCCGGGAACCGTCCCGACCGGTGATCGCTGTTCATCTGTGTACTCTCCTCGCACGATTCAGCAGCCATCATCCCACCCGGCGGCTCCGCTCGGATACTCGACAGCCTGTCAGTGACCACACCCACACCGGCGCGGGAACGCGCGCCATCACCGGGAGCGCGCCGCCGGCCCTGATCGGTACCCCACAACGACCCCGGTGCGGAGTGGCTCACCACCTGAGGCGGCACGCGACTGCGAACGCGCCCAGCACGCAGCACCGGCCAAACTCGCGGAACACAGCGAGACGCGACGCGGACCGGTACCGGGCGCCGCACGGTCCTGATGAGCCGCGTCGGCGCCTCAGGACAATCCCGGGAAACAGAAAGAGCCACCCCCGTAGGGGTGGCTCTTTCTGAATGATGTCCGGCGGCGTCCTACTCTCCCACACCCTGGCGAGTGCAGTACCATCGGCGCTGAGGGGCTTAGCTTCCGGGTT